>NZ_CP172888.1:2667500-2691680 GCF_050530965.1 Enterococcus sp. DIV1089c | reverse complement strand
ATAAGGCTTCCTCCTTCATTAAAAAGTGAATAACTAGTACTAATTTATCATTTTTTCATATAGTTTTCCACAGAAAGAGCAGAAAAAATTTTTTATTTGAGATTATCCACAAAATTAAGAGAGAAAAAAACAAAAAAATCACAACGAGGAAAAATACTTATCCACATCACTAATCAACAGGTGGATAAGTGTGTTTTAAAGACAGAAATCCCAGGTGGGTTGTGGATAAAAAATCTTTGATTATCAAGGAGTTAAGCATTCAATTCACAGATAAATGACTGTTTGTGGATTATTTTTTTTACAGGTGTTTATTCTGTGTAAAAAACCCTAAAAAATAATTGTGGATAAATCTTGTGTATAACTTTTTCCACAAACGAATCACACGAAAAAAACTAAACTGTGGAAAAATAGAATGCATAAATCCAGAAGTTTCCTTTCATTTTATATTGACAAATTACCTTGATTGTCGTTATACTATCAAAGTATGTCTGTGTTTTAACAGTAGATAAGAAATTTTGGAGGTGGAATACATGAAAAGAACATACCAACCAAATAAACGTAAACGTCAAAAAGTTCACGGATTCCGTAAACGTATGAGTACTAAAAATGGCCGTCGTGTTTTAGCAAGCCGTCGCCGTAAAGGAAGAAAAGTTCTTTCAGCTTAAGCCACTGGGGTTTCAGTGGTTTTTTTTATGCCCTTTTTTAGGGAAAAGCTGAAAGAATAAAGAGAAATATGTTATGATTATGGACGTAAGTGAAAGATAGAAAAGGAAAGAAAACGAATGAGAAAAGCGTATCGAGTCAAAAAAGAACGAGAGTTTCAAAACGTATTCCATACAGGAACGTCATTTGCTAATCGTAAATTTGTCGTTTACCGCTTAGAAAAAAAAGACCAGCCACATTTTCGTGTCGGGCTTTCAGTAGGTAAAAAAGTGGGCAATGCAGTATGTCGCAATGAGGTAAAACGTAAGATTCGTGCGGCGGTCTATTCTGTAAAAGAACAGATCGATCCGGAATTGGATTTTATCGTGATTGCAAGACCAAGTGTCAAGGGACTAACTTACGATGAGATTCGTTCCAATCTAGTCCATGTCTTAAAACTTGCAAAAATAATCGATAGAGAGGAAAAGAGTAAGTGAAGAAATACAAACGTTTACTTTTGATGGCAGGCATTATCAGTCTAGTCGTTGTCTTATCCGGTTGTGGAACTGGAGAAGTAAGTGCACAAAGCACAGGAATTTGGGATCGCTACATCGTTTATTATTTTGCAGAAGCGATCAAGGCATTGTCATTTGGAAATGCAGGGATTGGGATTATTTTATTCACTTTGATCATTCGTGTGATCTTGATGCCGTTGATGCATTTTCAAACAAAGAGTATGCGAAAAACCCAAGAACTTCAACCAAAATTAAAAGCACTACAACAAGAATATAGTTCAAAAGATCCTGAGACACAAAGTAAGTTACGTGAAGCGCAACAACGTTTATATGCGGAAAATAATGTGAACCCATATGCTGGTTGTTTACCGTTGTTAGTACAGATGCCGATTTTGATGGCGTTATGGCAATCGATTTCACGTGTGCCTGAATTAAAACAAGGAAACTTTTTATGGTTAAATCTAGGAACAGCAGATCCAACCTTTATTTTACCGATCCTTGCTGCGGTATTTACTTTTGCAAGTACGTATTTAAGTAGCATGAGTCAAATTGAATCAAATGCATCAATGAAGATCATGAATTTTGTGATGCCTGTGATGATCTTAGTTATGGGGGTCAACTTAGCAAGTGGTCTTTCATTATATTGGGTAATATCTAATGCTTTCCAAGTCGTTCAAACATTACTAATCAATAATCCATTTAAGATTAGAAAAGAGCGAGAAGAAGAAGCTCAACGTATTCGTGAAAAAGAACGTGCGTTGAAAAAAGCCATGAGTCCGAAGAAAAAACGTAAAAAATAAGGGAGGGAATGCTAATGCCGATTTATGAAGCTGCGACAATTGATGAAGCAATCCAACTTGGTTTAAACGATTTAGGATTGGATAAAGAGCAAGTTGAAATTGAGATACTAGACGAAGGTAAGAAAGGATTTCTGGGGATCGGGCGTAAGAATGCTCGTCTTAAGATCGAACCTTCAATTAGTGAAACTGTTTCAGAAGCAATTGAAGAAACGGTAGAAGAAGTTTTAGAAGAACCTTTAGAAAAACCGATAGAAGAAACTGAAACCATTGAAGTCTTCACAGAAGACCAACCAGAAGAAGTAGAAACCAGTGAATTAGGCGATGAAGCAGCTTTAACGGAATTAGCAGTCTATCTCACGGATATTACCAAGCAATTAGATGCGCCAGCTTTAGTAAAAATGACACGCGAAGCAAATACCGTCGTTTTTCAATTAGATACACAAAAACAAGGGATTTTAATTGGCAAACACGGCAAAACATTAAATGCTTTACAGTATTTAGCACAAGTTTTCATTCACCGTATTGCTAAAAATAAACTATCTGTAGTAGTAAACGTTGGTAATTATCGTGAAAAAAGACAAGAAATCATTCAACGCTTAGCAGATCGTACTGCCGAAAAAGCAATTAAATCCGGTCAACCAGTCTTCTTAGAACCAATGCCGGCATTTGAGAGAAAACAAATCCATGCGGCATTAAGCAAGAATGAATATGTGAAAACTCATTCTGAAGGAGACGAGCCTTATCGTTATCTAGTAGTAGAACCTGTAAAAAAACGATTATAAACACTAAAAGAGTTTGCTTCATTAACAAATGCTTGTTAATGAAATAATGCTTGATAAATAAGAGAAGTTTAAATCAATGGAGTAGCGATAAAGTAAACTGATTACTTTTTCGCTACTTTATTTTTGTTGTGTTTTGCAAGAAATCTTTTTTTCTCTGTTTTCTAAAAAAAAGTTTCTTTCTCCAAAATAATCTATGTTACTGTGAATACGACTGGGGGAAAAGGAAGGGGAAAATGGAAGAGAAAAAAAGAAAAAAAATGATAAAAGATATCGAAAAAGCTCGTGAAAAATATGTAAAAAATGAACAAAAGTATATTGCGGAAATGTCGCATGTCTTTAATCAAAAATGGAATTGGACTTCCAATATGCTGGATAATAAGGTTGGAGTAAAATATGATAACCTTATAGAGTATATGTATTTGTATAAAAAGGTAGTTGAAAAAAATCCTGAACAGTTTACAGAAAATGGTAGAGAACGAAAGAACTTAATAAACTCTTTAAACGGTAGTATAGGATGTAGTTATGATAACAAATATTTTAAGCCATGCATGAAAGACTTAGTAAATAATGATCCGGATAGTTTTTTAGTTATACCAATCGTGTATAACCGAAGAATAGACGATAGTCATAGTGTCAGCCTGCTTATTCAAAAAGAAGACGATAAAATTAAAGTGCGCGTTTGTAATAAAGGAGGTCAACTTGTACCTAATGAAGCGCCAAATGTTGATGGAAAAATTTCTCTTGAGCATTTAAATAAAATAGCGTCGTTTTATCAATGGGAAGACTGGAATGATTTTTCCGATAAAGAGAAATTAAACATTTGGAAAGGCGTTAGTAAGCAGGATAAAGCAGAATTTGTAGAGAGTTTCGCAGAAGTAGAAAAATTGTGGGTAGATCTGGATACCAAACAATTAAAATCAATCTATGTATATGAGTTTGAAGAATCAAAAGAAAACATAGAAGCCATTTCAAAAGCTATTCGTATAGGAAGATTTGCTCCCAAATGGCGAGATTTTTTCAGTTTGTCCCGAAAAGAAGGTGTGAGCTTTGGAAGCTTTTTTCAAGATAAATATAATTTGTTTTTTCATAAGACAACAGAATTTCCGTTAAAAGAGCTTCATCATCATGCATCAGAATGTAAGTTTGAAAATTATGTTGCAAGGTCACAAATGACAGGGGCATGTGGCGTAAAAAATATAGGATTAGCATTCAAATATACACTAGGTTATAAAACTAAGGCAATTATTAAAGACAAAGAGTATGATCAATGTAAACAAATTGAGGGTATGGATGAAATGCTGCTAAAAGTTGCTAAAGGTGAGGTCAAGAACCAGAGTTATAGTGATTTACTTGATCAGAATTACGCGTTTTTTCTTAAAAATAAAAAAGAATTGGCGAAAGAGATGCCAAGTATGAAAATAGTAAAAAAAGAATTGTTAATAGATGTTGTAAATGAAGCTGGAATAAAAGTTGGAGACGTGTATACAAAACAGTTTCTTATAAATCAGGAAGATGTAAAAAAAGAGTTACATAATAGACTAACGGGTGAAGAATACCTGAGAAAATTTGCTGCTTTAAATAAAAATGAATCAAAATTGAGTACTAAAGTTAGTCCTAAAGCTAAGAAAAGAATTAATACTGTAATTAAAAAATTTTCAAAAAAGAAAAAAGCAGAAAGACCAAACTCTGGATTGGAAAGACCAAGTTCTGGATTAGAAAGATAGAGGTAAATCCTGCATGAATAGGGATAAAATAAATGTCGTTTTATCCTATAGTTGAAAATTCATTCAATCATACATAGAAGATCAGTTATATTGAGAAAAACAAAATTTAATGGTTGATATGCGTGGTTCTTTTTAGGAATCACATTGACAAACTTTTTTAAACAAAGTATATTTTATTAGAAATCATTCTTATCGGAGTATACGATGCTTAAGTAGTCTTACTTTGATAGAAAAAGCACATGGAGGTTAGCCTTCGTGTGTTTTTTTGTAGAACTGAGATGAGATAGCGATTTGTTTTGAATGGCTATTTTTTATGTTGAATAGTCGTGAAAAGGAACGCGACGATACAAAGGATGAAATAAAAAGAATGTACAATATCCTCAAATCAGAATGAATGTATAAATGAAAAAATTTTTACGATATTGTAAAAAAGAAGAAGTTGTCAGAGTTCTCTATTTTCAATACTTGTGTCTTGTAACTAAATATGATAACCTATGTTCAGAATTTAATCATGGACAAGCAGTCAAAGTGCGAAGTTCACCATTTATTGTAAAGGGTGAAGTGGGCACTTTTTTTGTGCGTAAAATTAAAAAGGGAGTGAAAAAATGGCTGAAATTACTTTAGAATTTGATACGATTGCTGCAATTTCTACCCCACCAGGAGAAGGAGCGATCAGTATTGTTCGACTTAGTGGAGACCAAGCGGTAGCTTTAGCAGATAAAGTCTATCGTTGTGGCAAGAAAAGCTTATTGGAAGTACCTAGTCATACGATTCATTATGGGCATATTACTGATCCGAAGAATGAACAGATCATTGATGAAGTGATGGTTTCTGTTATGTTAGCACCTAAAACATTTACTCGTGAAGATGTCGTTGAAATCAATTGTCATGGCGGGATCGTAGTCGTAAATCAAATTTTACAACTGCTATTACGAGAAGGAGCAAGACTAGCTGAACCTGGAGAATTTACAAAAAGAGCTTTCTTAAATGGTCGTGTAGATCTTTCTCAAGCAGAAGCCGTGATGGATTTAATTCGGGCGAAAACGGACAAAGCAATGGGATTAGCTTTAAATCAATTAGATGGCAATCTTTCTTCGTTGATTCGTTCATTAAGACAAGAGATCTTAGAAACATTAGCACAAGTAGAAGTCAATATCGATTATCCTGAATACGATGATGTGGAAGAATTGACTACACGATTATTGCTTGAAAAAGCGACGATGATCCAACAAAGGATCCAAGCTTTACTTGCTACATCGAAACAAGGAAAAGTCTTGCGTGAAGGATTAAGTACAGCTATCATTGGTCGTCCAAATGTCGGAAAATCAAGCTTGTTGAATCACTTATTGCGAGAAGAAAAAGCAATTGTAACAGATATTGCTGGAACGACACGAGATGTCATCGAAGAATACGTGAACGTTCGTGGTGTACCATTGAAATTAATTGATACAGCTGGAATCCGCGAAACAGAAGATCTCGTGGAACAGATCGGTGTAGAAAGAAGTCGAAAAGCATTATCTGAATCGGATTTGATTTTATTGGTTTTGAATCAAAGTGAGCCACTGACCAGAGAAGACGAGCAGCTTTTAGAAGCCACTAAGGGTTTGAAACGGATTGTACTTTTAAATAAAACAGATTTGCCGCAAAAGTTAGAAAAAGAAGAACTTGATCAGTGGTTAGAAGATGAACCGGTGTTTGCCGTTTCTGTGGCTAAAAATGATGGTTTAGATCAATTAGAAACAGCTATCGCTGACTTATTCTTTGGTGGGCAAACCGGTGAAAAAGATGCTACGTATGTATCAAATACCAGACATATTGCTCTACTTGAAAAAGCATCAATTTCATTAGCAGAAGTAGTTGCTGGGATTGAAGCAGGGATGCCTGTAGATCTTGTTCAAATCGATATGACACGCTGTTGGGACTACTTAGGGGAAGTCGTTGGAGACAGTGTACAAGATGAATTAATCACTCAATTATTCAGTCAATTCTGTTTAGGAAAATAAAAGGAGGAAATGTACTTGAATCATTATCAAGCAGATACTTATGACGTCATCGTTGTAGGGGCAGGACATGCTGGTTCAGAAGCAGCTTTGGCTGCAGCCAGAATGGGCTCAAAAACGTTATTACTAACTATCAATCTAGACATGGTAGCGTTCATGCCATGTAACCCTTCAGTCGGAGGACCAGCAAAAGGTGTCGTAGTGAGAGAAATCGATGCTCTTGGTGGCGAAATGGGTAAAAATATCGATAAAACGTACATTCAAATGAGAATGTTAAACACAGGAAAAGGGCCTGCTGTGCGTGCTTTAAGAGCGCAAGCAGACAAGCATGCTTATTCCGCAGAAATGAAGCACACAATAGAAAAAGAACCTAATTTGACGTTGCGTCAAGGAATCGTCGAAGAATTAATCGTCGAAGAGGGTGTTTGTCGAGGTGTGGTGACATCAACTGGTGCTTGCTACCAAGCGAAAGCTGTCGTCATTACTGCTGGTACAGCTTTACGAGGCGAGATCATCATTGGAGAATTGAAGTATTCATCTGGACCCAATAATTCACAACCTTCTGTTGGATTAGCTAATAATCTAAAAGAATTGGGTTTTGCGATTGATCGTTTCAAAACAGGGACACCTCCTCGGGTTAAATCAAGTACGATTGATTATTCAGTGACTGAAGAGCAACCTGGCGATAAAGAACCAAATCATTTTAGTTTTAGCACGCCAGATAGTGCGTACAACTTAGAACAAGAATCTTGCTGGTTGACTTATACCGGTGAAACGACTCATAAAATCATACGTGATAACTTGCATCGTGCACCGATGTTTACTGGAATCGTTGAAGGTGTGGGCGCTCGCTATTGTCCATCGATTGAAGATAAGATCGTACGTTTTGCAGATAAACCAAGACATCAATTGTTTTTAGAACCAGAAGGCTTGCATACGGACGAAGTATACGTTCAAGGATTATCGACTTCATTACCAGAAGATGTCCAAGTGGATATGCTACACTCTATCGCAGGACTGGAAAAAGTTGAAATGATGCGTACGGGATATGCGATCGAATATGACGTTGTCGAACCCCATCAATTACGTCCAACGCTCGAAACGAAAGTCATCGAAAACCTTTATACTGCAGGTCAAACGAATGGGACTAGTGGTTATGAAGAAGCAGCGGGCCAAGGGCTGATTGCTGGAATCAATGCAGCGCTCAAAGTCCAAGGAAAAGAGCCTTTGATCATCAAACGCAGTGACGGTTATATTGGTGTTATGATTGATGACCTAGTGACTAAAGGAACCAATGAACCTTATCGCTTGCTCACTTCACGTGCTGAATATCGTTTATTATTGCGTCATGACAATGCAGATCTACGTTTGACGGAGATAGGACACCAAGTAGGTTTAGTCAAAGAAGACCAATACCAAGCTTATCTGAAAAAGAAAGCTGCTGTTGAAGCAGAAATTAAACGTTTGATGACTGTCCGGATCAAACCGACAGAAGAAGTCCAAGCATTTTTGGCAACTATCAATGCTGCGCCATTAAAAGACGGGGTTTTAGCGAGTGACTTTTTGAAGCGACCTGAAATTAGCTACAGCGATTTAATGTTGTTTATTCCGGAAAATGAAGCATTGACAGCGAAAGAAATTGAACAAGTTGAAATTCAGATCAAGTACGAAGGATACATTAAAAAAGCACTTGAAAAAGTAGAAAAATTAAAACGAATGGAAGCCAAAAAAATACCAGAAAATATCGACTACGCAGCAATCAATGGGTTGGCTACAGAAGCAAAACAAAAACTACAAAAAATCCAACCAGAAACCATTGCTCAAGCTAGCCGTATCAGTGGTGTAAACCCCGCTGATCTAAGTATTTTGATGGTCTACATCGAACAAGGGAAGATTGCGAAAGTGGAAAACCTCTGATTTACGGTTTTCCAGAAGTAGCTACATTGGAAAATAAGCCGAAGATTTCAAAAAATAGGAGGAACTATTTTTTGATTCTCCGGCTTATTTCTTAGAGCTAGATACTCCTGTTGGAATCTCTAGAAGATAGTTTTTTCGTCTTTTTAGCAACGATACCAGTAAAGAGAAATCTTAGCACCATCAATGGACAGGAAGTATTTTGCTTTTTGTCCATTTTTTGATGGCGTAAATCTCCTTTTTTCAGGGCACAATTCAATTGGGTAGGTTGAGCTAGAATTGATGGGAAATTACCTCGAAAGTCTCGATTTCCTCCTATTTATAGACTGAGCCAAAAATTTGAGAAGTATCAAGTAGGTAACAATCAACAGCAAAAACTAGTGTTTGTGTTTTCTGTCAATTTCTGGAAATTCTTTCTTATTTCTCGATGTTAAACACTTTTGTCTCAACCCCCACTTAATTTTTTATGAAAAATAAAGAAATTGTTGTTATACTAAATGATGTTGATAGAAACGAGAGCGAAACATTGGAGGCTCAACATCTAAATAAAGATAGAAGAAAGGAGCGATTGGTTGTTCAAAACTTATTTTCGTTTTAATAAGATTCAAGATAACCCATTTCGTATCATGAACCTTATGCTATTGATTTTTATCGTACTATGGTTAGGATACATAAACCAGAATTTCTTGATTTCAAGTTTTTCTTCATTAGGGATTTTTACTTTTTTCTATTATCAAAATATACCCATGAAACATTTAATTAAGCGCATGTTTTTCATTGGTTGTGGACTTTTATTTGCCTTTGTATTAGGAATGTTATCAACCTATGTTTTATGGTTGGAACCTTTTGCTGTAGCTGTAGTGGCTTTTGTCAGCCGGTTTATTTTGCGGTTGTTCCATATTTCAAAACCAGGTGGCTTATTTTTTGCGATGCTTTCGGCGATGGGAACAAGTATGCAGTTACCGATTGATCATTTGCCAATGGTTTCTCTTTATTTTTTCATGGGGGTCATGTTTTCATTGATCGCTGCAGTTATCACCAAGTTACTTGATTCACGTCCAGAACAAGTCATTGAACAAATCTCTTTAAAAGAGAGATTCCAAGAAGAACCGTTAGTGATTATTGATTCTGTTTTCTACAGTGTTGCTTTATTTCTTTCCGTCTATATTAGTCACGGATTGCAGTTGCACAATCCTTACTGGTTAACTCTTTCTTGTGCTTCTATTCTTTTAGCTGAGAATTTGGATGCAATGAAACATCGGCAAGTACAATATTTGATTGGTTCCATGGGGGGCTTATGTGTGTCGGCTGTTTTATCCTTTGTACCATTTACTCAGTTACAAACGATTTTTCTGATCACTTTTCTTTACGGTATCTCACAATTTTTGGTTGCTAGAAATTATGCGGTTGCCAACATTTTTCTTAATCCGATGGCACTGATGTTATCGACACTCATTCGTGGGGCATACTTGATATCCTTGATCGAATATCGCTTTTTGGGAATCGTTATCGGAAGTTTTATTGGTTTAGGTGCTGCATGGGTCATGACCGTTGGGTTACAGCACTATCTCAATGTTGTGCGAAGAAAATTAGAGACAAAATAATAAATAAAAGTATATACAATAAAAAAAAAACAGTTCGTTTTTGAAGTAAGAATCAAAGACGAGCTGATTTTTTTAACCCATACATTTGATATGTGTTCATTTTTTGTTTAAATTTGAATAAAAAATCAACTAGCGTTAAAAATTAGAGATAACCTAGTTAAGGCATTTATTTTTTTTATTACTTACATATAGAAGGATGTGTACTTCCTAGTGCTTCCTTTTTAATTTTTTAAAACCTCCTATAAATTTACCGGTAGAAAGATTGCAACTCGGTTCATTTTGCGTTAAAGTAAAAAGAGATTTCGTGAAACAATTGCTGTTTCACAATGAAAGGATTAATTATGACACCAGAAGAATTTCGTCAAGCATTGGCAGATAAAGACATCCATTTATCTGATCAACAAATGAGTCAATTTGAACGTTACTATCAGTGGTTAGTTGAGTGGAACGAAAAAATGAATTTAACAGCCATCACGGAAAAAAATGACGTTTATTTGAAGCATTTCTATGATTCATTAACGTTAGCTTTTGAGGTGGACTTTTCTCAGCCTCTTTCACTTTGTGACGTAGGTTCAGGCGCAGGTTTTCCGAGTATCCCACTGAAAATTGCGTTTCCTAACTTACAGATCACGATCGTTGATTCACTGAATAAACGAATCAACTTCTTAACGGAATTAACAAAAGAACTTGGTATCACAGCGGCACTTCACCACGATCGTGCCGAGACATTTGGTCAAAATCCTCAATTCCGAGCTTCATTTGACTTAGTGACTGCTCGCGCTGTAGCAAGATTGAATGTTTTAGCAGAACTATGTTTGCCTCTAGTGAAGCAAGAAGGATACTTTTATGCGCTGAAAGCTGCAAAAAGCGAAGAAGAACTAATAGAAGCCAAGCATGCGATCGCAATCTTAGGGGGAAAGTTTATCAAAGAAGATGCGATAGAATTACCGAAAATATCTGACAAGCGACATATTTTGGTAATCCAAAAGAAGAAAGTCACCCCGAAAAAATACCCAAGAAAACCTGGTATGCCAAATAAGCAACCAATCAAGTAGGAGGAGAAGAGATGGCACAAATAATATCTGTTGCAAACCAAAAAGGTGGCGTAGGTAAAACGACGACCACTGTTAACCTAGGTGCTTGCTTAGCTAGTCTTGGTAAAAGAGTCTTGTTAGTGGATATGGATGCACAAGGCAATGCCACAAGTGGTGTCGGTATTCGAAAACCAGATGTTACTCAAGATATTTATGATGTCTTAGTCAATGAGCTACCGATTGCCGAAGCAACTCTTGTTACCGAACATGAAAATTTGAGTATTGTGCCTGCCACTCTTCAATTAGCAGGAGCAGAAATCGAATTAACTTCAATGATGGCCAGAGAGTCTCGCTTGAAAGGTTCTTTAGCCGAAGTGAACGATCAATATGATTATATTTTGATTGATTGCCCACCTTCATTAGGTCATTTGACTATTAATTCATTTACAGCCAGCGATTCTATTCTGATCCCAGTGCAATGTGAATATTATGCATTAGAAGGATTGAGTCAATTACTCAATACAGTTCGTTTAGTTCAAAAGCATTTCAATCCAGAATTGGAGATTGAAGGCGTCTTACTTACAATGTATGATGCACGTACGAACTTAGGAAATGAAGTCGTGGAAGAAGTTCGAAAGTATTTCCGTGAGAAGGTCTATGAAACGATTATTCCAAGAAATATTCGTCTTTCAGAAGCACCAAGTCATGGAATGCCGATCATTGATTATGATCCACGTTCTAGAGGAGCTGAAGTTTACCAAGCATTGGCAAAGGAAGTGGTTAACCGTGAAGAAAAGTAAAGGATTAGGACGAGGGATCGATGCGTTATTTCAAGATTTAGAGAATTTAGAAACTGTGGATGTTGAAGATGAAACAGTTGTACAATTACCACTAAACGAATTACGCCCTAACCCTTATCAACCACGTAAAACATTTGAAGAAGTCTCGCTTCAAGAATTGGCAAACTCCATTGAGCAATCAGGCGTGTTTCAACCGATTATCGTCCGTCGTTCGGCAGTAAAAGGATATGAAATCATTGCTGGTGAACGTCGTTTCCGAGCTTCTAAGTTAGCAGAAAAAGCGACCATCCCTGCAATTGTTCGTGACTTTGATGAAGAAGCAATGATGCAAGTCGCTGTTTTGGAAAACTTGCAACGTGAAGACTTGAACCCATTAGAAGAAGCTGAAGCCTATGATATGCTGATGAAAAATCTTAAACTTACGCAAGCAGAAGTAGCGAAACGCTTAGGTAAAAGTCGTCCATATATCGCAAACTATCTCCGTCTGTTAACGTTACCAGATTTAGTGAAGGAGATGGTCCAAGATCAACGATTATCGATGGGACAAGCTCGTACCTTATTAGGTCTAAAAAACAAAAGTTTGATTCTAAAATTAGCGAATCGAGCAGTTATGGAGAATCTAACGGTTCGTCAGTTGGAACAAATTGTTTCGCAATTAAATCAAAACGATGGGAAAGAAAAAAAGAAAATCCCTCGACTAGCAAAAGAAAAGCCTTATTATATACGTGAAAGTGAAGACCGCTTGATGGATAAGTTTGGTACAAGTGTTGCTATCCAAGAAAAAGACGGTAAAGGAAAGATTGAAATTGAGTACCTTTCGCAAAATGATTTGACAAGAATCCTTGATATCCTTAATATTCAATTCGATGAAGAATAAGTAATAGGAAAGAAGCGTTCAATTCAGACCAATCAACCTTAATTTTTACGATCACTATATGAATATCAAAAAATACGTGGGAACCGTTCTTAAGAGAAATGACTAAAGGAGGGGACTTTTATGTACGACTTACATGATATTGTTGAAATGAAAAAACCTCATGCTTGTCAGACTAACCGTTGGGAAATCATCCGCATGGGAGCGGACATCAAAATTAAATGCGTCAATTGCGGGCACATCGTTATGATGACTCGTCGAGAATTTGAGAAAAAATTAAAAAAAGTACTTGAAAAAAATGCAGAGAAAGAGTGAATAAATCTATGGCATTAACTGCTGGAATTGTTGGATTACCCAATGTTGGTAAATCAACTTTATTTAACGCAATCACCAAAGCTGGAGCAGAAGCAGCAAACTATCCTTTTGCAACCATTGATCCGAATGTAGGAATGGTAGAAGTTCCCGATTGGCGTTTACAACGCTTAACTGAACTTGTTCATCCTAAAAAAACCGTGCCAACAACATTTGAATTTACGGATATTGCAGGAATCGTTAAAGGTGCAAGTAAAGGGGAAGGCTTGGGAAATCAATTTCTAAGTCATATCCGCCAAGTTGATGCGATTTGTCATGTGGTCCGTTGTTTCGATGATGACAACATCACACATGTTGAAGGACGAGTGGACCCATTAGCGGATATTGATACGATCAATCTAGAATTAGTATTGGCAGATCTGGAATCGATCACTAAACGCTATACTCGAGTAGCAAAAATCGCAAAAACGAAAGACAAAGATGCAGTTGCTGAATTAGCTGTTTTAGATAAAATCAAGCCAGTCCTGGAAGAAGGACGTTCAGCTCGCTCTATCGAATTTACAGACGAAGAACAAAAAATCGTTAAATCATTGTTTTTATTGACTACCAAACCAATCTTATATGTAGCAAACGTTGCAGAAGATGAAGTAGCAGATAGCGATACGAATCACTACGTTCAAGCTGTACGTAATTTTGCTGCCGAAGAAAATGCAGAAGTTATCGTAGTCAGCGCACGTGCAGAGGAAGAAATTGCTGAACTAGACGAAGAAGATAAAGCAGAATTCTTAGAAGCTTTAGGAATTGAAGAGTCTGGATTAGATCAATTAATTCGTGCAGCTTATGATTTGCTAGGATTAGCTACGTACTTTACAGCAGGAGAACAAGAAGTTCGGGCTTGGACATTTAAAAAAGGCATCAAAGCACCTCAAGCAGCTGGGATTATCCATTCAGACTTTGAGCGTGGATTTATCCGTGCGGAAACAGTTTCTTTTGAAGATCTAGATCATTATGGAAATATGCATGCTGCAAAAGAAGCTGGCCGTGTTCGTCTAGAAGGTAAAGACTATGTAGTCCAAGATGGCGACGTTATGTTATTCCGTTTTAATGTATAAAAGGGCTATCAAACGATACGTATAGTATGTTAGAATGTCTTTTGTGACAACCGTTAAAGTAGCGGCTAAGGAGGACTATTTAGATCATGGAATCAGAACAATTACGTGAAATTGTAAAAGAAAACAATCAATTAGAAGAAAAATTAACTAAAAGAAACCAACAATATATTTTTGACTTAAAAAAATCTTTAGAAGCAGCTAATCTATCCGAAGAGGAAAAGGTAAAAGCACTTCATGACATCCTTCCAACCTTAGTGTCTGAACAAAAAGGTGGAAAAACAGCCAGACAATTATTTGGAACTGTCTCTGAAAGAACTGAAGCAATTATCAACAAACCAGTTGAAGCAAAGGTAAATTCTAAACCACTATTGATGTGGCTAGACAATACATTCCTGTTATTAGGTTTATTGAGTATCATGATTGCTATTACCGGATTGTTTTCACGTGGAACAACGCCAGCTTATGGAATCACAACTTTGGTCTTTGGATCAGCTGTTGGTGGTTGGGTATTTTACCTGATGTATAAATACATTTATCAATATGAGTACCCGGGAGCAGATCGTAGTAAAAAACCAGGTATGGGTAAAACATTGTTGATCTTAACTGGAACTACGTTGGTCTGGGTGGTTGCCTTTTCCGCTACCACACTTCTTCCTCCAGTACTGAATCCGTTGTTAGATCCAGTAGTTATCATCATTATTGGGGCTGCTGCACTAGCTTTGCGTTATTACATGAAGAAAAAATATGGAATCGTTGGAAGTTTATCTGTACCTAGAAGATAATTCGTTAAAGTACGATTCGATGTATATCAATGATGAGGGATCATTATTTGAAACAGTTGTTTGTTTTGAATAGTGGTCTCTCATTTTTTATGGAGAAATGGTTAAAACAGAAAGAACAAAAATTTGAGAAACTTGGTAAATTTAATTAGTAGCTTCTCTTAAAAGAGTTTCTCGTTATTAACTATATATGACTTGTGATGGAAGCGCTTAGAATAAGGATATTCTTAGAAACAGTGCGGATTATGGGAAGACGGTTGACTTAATAGAAAAAATCGATTATTTTAATAGATAAACTAAAAACTAGAGGAGTGGTACTAAAAATGTCCAACTGGGAAACAAAGTTCACGAAAAAAGGGTTTACTTTCGATGATGTCTTACTGATACCAGCAGAAAGTCACGTGTTACCAAACGAAGTGGATATGAGTGTACAATTAGCAAAAAATATTAAGTTGAATATCCCGATCATCAGTGCAAGTATGGACACTGTAACTGATAGTAAGATGGCTATTGCGATGGCTAGACAAGGTGGATTAGGTGTTATTCATAAAAATATGACAATTAGTCAACAAGCAGACGAAGTGCGCAAAGTCAAACGTTCTGAAAGTGGTGTGATCATTGATCCATTTTTCTTAACACCGCAACATCTTGTAGCAGATGCAGAAGAATTGATGAGCAAATATCGAATTAGCGGTGTACCGATCGTTGAGACTTTAGAAAACAGAAAACTTGTTGGTATTATTACGAACCGTGACATGCGCTTTGTAACTGATTATCATATGGAAATCAATGATGTGATGACCAAAGAAAACTTAGTAACAGCCCCAGTCGGTACTTCTCTAAAAGACGCAGAAAAAATATTGCAAAAACATAAAATTGAAAAATTACCTATCGTTGACAACGATGGTTGTTTAAGTGGATTGATCACAATCAAAGATATTGAAAAAGTGATTGAATTTCCCAACGCTGCCAAAGATGAACATGGACGTCTACTTGTAGCTGCTGCTGTCGGTGTTACAAGTGATACATTTGAGCGTGCAGGTGCCTTGTTGGAAGCAGGAGCAGATGCGATCGTTATTGATACAGCACATGGTCATAGTGCTGGAGTGATTCGTAAAATCCAAGAAATTCGTTCTACCTTTAAAGATGCTACTTTGATTGCCGGTAACGTAGCGACAGCGGAAGCAACAAAAGCATTATATGATGCTGGTGTGGATGTCGTAAAAGTCGGTATCGGACCAGGATCAATTTGTACAACACGTGTGGTTGCCGGTGTAGGTGTACCACAATTAACAGCGATTTATGATGCTGCTTCTGTCGCACGACAATATGGCAAAGCAATTATTGCTGATGGCGGAATCAAATATTCAGGTGATATCGTCAAAGCATTAGCTGCTGGAGGACATGCCGTCATGTTAGGTAGTATGTTGGCCGGTACAGATGAATCTCCAGGTGAATTTGAGATTTTCCAAGGACGACGTTTTAAAACTTATCGTGGTATGGGTTCATTGGGCGCAATGGAAAAAGGTTCAAAAGATCGTTATTTCCAAGGTAGCGTCAATGAAGCGAATAAATTAGTACCAGAAGGAATCGAAGGACGTGTGGCTTACAAAGGAAGCGTTGCGGATATTATCTTCCAAATGATCGGTGGATTAAAATCTGGTATGGGTTATGTTGGGGCAGGCAACTTGAAACAATTGCGTGACGAAGCACAATTCATCCAAATGAGCGGCAATGGGTTGAAAGAATCCCATCCACATGATGTCCAAATCACAAAAGAAGCACCTAACTATTCAGTAGAATCTTAATAAAAAAGAGATAAAAGTAGTGGGAAATCTAGCAGAATGCCAGATTTAAAGTAACAATGCTCGATTTATGAACATCAAAGTTAGTAGAATCTTACTAGCTTTGGTGTTTTTTTGTTATCAGCGGATGCGATAGTTCTATCTAATTGATTGATTTAATTTCAAACCTGTATCTTTGATGTGGATCGTTTGATCAAACAAATATATGACAGATGAATTTGTCTTTTAACATTTTAGATTAGAAGTTTTAGGGAGTCTACCCGCATTTTTGTCTGGTTCGTTGTTTTTTGAAAAAAAGTCTAGGACGAATAGAATCTCTATCCGTCCTAGACTTTAGCGTCATCCTTTTTATGATTTAAAGTAATAGCAAGATTTCTCTCCATCAACATTATTTGACAAAGAGCCTAGTTTTTATTGTGTTATCAGTCCACTTTTTGATCTAGCTCTATTTATTTGATTACTTTTAAATTTCCCATGTAAGGAACTAATACTTCTGGAACAGTCACTGATCCATCTTCATTTTGGTAGTTTTCAAGAATTGCTGCGACAGTTCGGCCGACTGCAAGTCCTGAACCATTCAGTGTATGAGCATAGTGGATTTTTCCGTCTGCATCACGGTAACGGATCATTGCGCGTCGTGCTTGGAAATCTTCACAGTTTGAACATGAGCTGATTTCACGATATGTTTCTTGTGCAGGGATCCATACTTCTAAGTCATATGTTTTGGCAGCAGAGAAGCCCATATCTCCAGTAGATAATGCTACTACACGGTAAGGTAAATGTAATTTTTGTAGAATATCTTCAGCATCGGCTGTCATTTTTTCTAGCTCATCATAAGAATGTTCTGCATCAGAGAATTTGACCATTTCTACTTTATTAAATTGGTGTAAACGAATCAATCCTCGAGTATCACGGCCGGCACTCCCTGCTTCCGAACGAAATGCGGGACTAAGAGCAGTGAAATAAATCGGTAAATCTTGTCCATCTAAGATCTCATCGTTGTAATAGTTTGTTAATGGAACTTCCGCTGTTGGGATCAATGTCAAATCTGTATCTTCTAATTGGAAAACATCTTCTTTAAACTTAGGAAATTGCCCAGTTCCGAACATAGCCCGACTATTTACGATATAAGGAGTAATCATTTCTGTATAGTCATGTTCATAGATGTGTTGATCTAGCATAAAGTTATAAACGGCACGTTCTAAGCGAGCACCTAATCCTTTATAGTAAACAAAACGACTTCCAGAAACTTTTGCCCCTCTTTCAAAGTCTAAGATACCTAAGTTTTCAGCGATTTCCCAATGTGGTTTCGGTTCAAATGAAAAATTACGAGGCGTGTTCCAACGACGAACTTCCACGTTGTCCTCTTCGTCTTTTCCAACAGGTACAGAATCATCTGGTAAATTTGGTAAGGTAGTCGCAATTTGATGTAACTTTTCATCTACTTGCGCTACTTCTTCATCAAGGGCTTTAATGTTGCCCCCAACTTCTTTCATTTCATTGATTTTAGCTGTTGCATCTTCTTTGTTCCGTTTTAATTGCGCAATTTCTGCTGAAACATCATTACGATATTTTTTTAATTCTTCCGTTTTAACAAGTAATTTTCGACGACTTTCATCTAATTCCATAAATTCAGCTAAGGTTTCTTTTTTGACCCCACGAGTCATTAATTTTTCTTGAACATAATCAAAATTTTGACGCATCATTTTTACATCTAACATTGCAATTCCTCCTTAAATATAATAAAAAAAGACCAATCCATCCTCAATTATCTTGGGACGAATCGGTCTAACATTCGCGGTACCACCCGAGTTCAACATATAAATATGCTGCTCTTGTTAACAGATAACGGTTGTTTTGCCGACCTTTCTTATTTCGAAAGGTACACATCAAAGAACTGGAACTTCCAACTTATTTTTTGCTGATTTACACCATCCATCAGCTCTCTTGAAAAAAATAAAATGTACTGGGTTCTGTGCTATATAGATATGATATATAGAAATGATTGTAATAAGAATATCGGATATTTTAATTTTCGTCAATATGTTCCTGACTTTTGATTGGTAATTTTTCATTTCTTTTTATTGGGAGATGCATGATGAATGAAGTCCAGTGTTTATCAGATTTAGCATAAATATAACCACCATGTAAAGCAACGATACTTTGAGCAATGGCTAAACCTAAACCCGTCCCACCGGTTTCTTGTGAACGAGACTCTTCTACTCGGTAAAAACGGTCAAAAAGATTATCGATTGATTCTCGAGGAATCATAGCTCCATTGTTTTTTACTGTCGCAACGACTTCTGAGCCAACTTTTTCGACTTCAATGACAATTTTTGTAGCGCCTTTGCCGTATTTTAAAGCATTCGTCAGTAAATTATTAAAGACACGAACTAGTTTTTCAGTGTCCCCATCCATAGTTAATGATGGAACCTGTGATGATACAAGGATTTGGATATGTTTTTTTGATGCTTCTAATTCAAAATCAGCAGCTAGTTGTTCAATTAGCTGGATCAGATCAAAAGCCGAAAAATTGACCGGAACAGCTGGTTGTCTGACTTTAGTATACTCAAAAAGATCATCCACTAGTAATTTCATTTGTTTTGCTTTGATATAAGCTGTATGGGTATACTTCAAAAGATCCTCTTTTGTTTGATACTGGCCATCTTCGATTAATCCTAAGTAACCAATAATAGAGGTTAAAGGGGTACGGATATCGTGACTCACATTAGTAATCAATTCATCTTTTGATTTTTCAATTTTCCGTTCATCTTCGATCGCAGCTACTGTACTATCGACTAAACCATTAATGCTTGTTACTACACGACTAAGATCACCTGTTAATTCAAAAGGGATTCGATGGTCATAATTACCATTAGCGATATAGTGAAGCTCGCTAATAATATGACGTAGTTGCATTTGTCGGTAGCGACGGATCAACCGCCAGTATAATACGCCGATATCTAAAAGAAAGAAAAGGGGAATCAGAAAATTTCGACCGTTCCAAAATAAATCACTATTCAATCGTTGAGCAAAAATATTTTTTGAATCCCAAATCGCATTAGTCAATGAAGGGGAACTACTAATTATTGAAGTAAGGACAACCAAAATCGCAACATTTAATAGTAGAAGGAGAATCACGGTGATAATACCTTCTGCTAATAACTCACTGATTTCCTTAGAAGTTAGATTGATTCGTCGCCGTTTTTCTGTTCCTCTTTTTTTATCTTGCATCAATTTTATAGCCCACTCCCCAAACGGTTTGAATGACTTTTTCTCCACCAGTTGCTTCTTCGATCTTATCTCTCAAATGACTAACATGGACCATAACAGTTTTTGCGGAAACAATACTTTCTTGTTTCCATACACGCTCAAAGATTTCATCTGCACTGAACACACGATTAGGATGACTTGCTAATAAGTATAGAATCCCAAATTCTAATGCTGTAAGCTGAATCTCTTTCCCATCAATTGTTTTTACTTCATGGGAATCTTTGTTAATAATCAAAGAGTTTACTTCTAATATATCCGGTTGATCCGGTGTGATTTGCATTTTTGTTCGACGAAGCAAAGATTTTACGCGTGCCATAACTTCTAAAGGATTAAATGGTTTTGTAACATAATCATCAGCACCAGCAACAAGCCCTTTAATTTTATCCATATCGGTTGTTTTTGCTGTCAACATGATAATCGGTATTTGCGATTCCTTTCGTAATTCTTTAACGACCTGCATGCCATCCATTTCAGGCATCATAATATCCAAAATCAATAACTCAATATCAGGTATCGTTCGAATCTTTGATAATGCTTCTTTCCCATCATAAGCCTTAACAGCTTCGTATCCTTCATTGTGAACATAAATACTTAGTAATTCAACAATTTCTTTATCATCATCAGCAATTAATATTTTCATAGATTGTTCCTCCAGAGTTAGAATGATACTATTTACTATTCATTCTAGCAAAAAAATGTCTAAATAGATAAAAGCAACACTTTGTTAAGGAAAATTTTAGAAGGTAAGAGCTAAGTGAAGTGGCTCATAAATAGAAAACTGAACAATCACAGTGCTGAGAAGGCTATCATTAATGAAAAATTGGTTAAAAGCGAACGTTTTTCACTTATAGGATTAGAACGATCGATTACGCTAAAAATGTTGATAAAACAGCTTTTTTCTTATTGACTTTTATTTTTGCTGTTGGTATATTATTATTTGTTCGAAAGAGCAAAGATCGCTAGTGAAAATAGTTGAAATAAACTGTTGACAGAGGGATCGCACCATGATAAGATAACTGAGTCGTAAAAAATCAATAGCTTACGAAGCTTGATTCTATCGAAAAAAACTTCAAAAAAGTTGTTGACAAATAACAAACGATGAGTTATGATAAATGAGTTGCTGAAACACTTCTAAAAAACGAAGTCGAAAAAACTTTTAAAAAAGAGTTGACAAACAAACGTCGCTCTGATATGATATAAAAGTTGCTACGGCAATCTCAACTGATTAGCTTTTAATCAAGTAGACCTTTGAAAACTGAACAAAGCAAAGACAAACCAAATGTGTAGGGCGTCTTGATTGATTCAAGACAACAAACATTTTTAACAAGCAAGCAATATGCTAGCAAACAATTGAGCTTAACAATCGTAAGATTGTTCGAACTTTTTATGAGAGTTTGATCCTGGCTCAGGACGAACGCTGGCGGCGTGCCTAATACATGCAAGTCGAACGCTTCTTTTTCCACCGGAGCTTGCTCCACCGGAAAAAGAGGAGTGGCGAACGGGTGAGTAACACGTGGGTAACCTGCCCATCAGAAGGGGATAACACTTGGAAACAGGTGCTAATACCGTATAACAATCGAAACCGCATGGTTTTGATTTGAAAGGCGCTTTCGGGTGTCGCTGATGGATGGACCCGCGGTGCATTAGCTAGTTGGTGAGGTAACGGCTCACCAAGGCGACGATGCATAGCCGACCTGAGAGGGTGATCGGCCACATTGGGACTGAGACACGGCCCAAACTCCTACGGGAGGCAGCAGTAGGGAATCTTCGGCAATGGACGAAAGTCTGACCGAGCAACGCCGCGTGAGTGAAGAAGGTTTTCGGATCGTAAAACTCTGTTGTTAGAGAAGAACAAGGATGAGAGTAACTGTTCATCCCTTGACGGTATCTAACCAGAAAGCCACGGCTAACTACGTGCCAGCAGCCGCGGTAATACGTAGGTGGCAAGCGTTGTCCGGATTTATTGGGCGTAAAGCGAGCGCAGGCGGTTTCTTAAGTCTGATGTGAAAGCCCCCGGCTCAACCGGGGAGGGTCATTGGAAACTGGGAGACTTGAGTGCAGAAGAGGAGAGTGGAATTCCATGTGTAGCGGTGAAATGCGTAGATATATGGAGGAACACCAGTGGCGAAGGCGGCTCTCTGGTCTGTAACTGACGCTGAGGCTCGAAAGCGTGGGGAGCAAACAGGATTAGATACCCTGGTAGTCCACGCCGTAAACGATGAGTGCTAAGTGTTGGAGGGTTTCCGCCCTTCAGTGCTGCAGCTAACGCATTAAGCACTCCGCCTGGGGAGTACGACCGCAAGGTTGAAACTCAAAGGAATTGACGGGGGCCCGCACAAGCGGTGGAGCATGTGGTTTAATTCGAAGCAACGCGAAGAACCTTACCAGGTCTTGACATCCTTTGACCACTCTAGAGATAGAGTTTCCCCTTCGGGGGCAAAGTGACAGGTGGTGCATGGTTGTCGTCAGCTCGTGTCGTGAGATGTTGGGTTAAGTCCCGCAACGAGCGCAACCCTTATTGTTAGTTGCCATCATTTAGTTGGGCACTCTAGCAAGACTGCCGGTGACAAACCGGAGGAAGGTGGGGATGACGTCAAATCATCATGCCCCTTATGACCTGGGCTACACACGTGCTACAATGGGAAGTACAACGAGTCGCAAAGTCGCGAGGCTAAGCTAATCTCTTAAAGCTTCTCTCAGTTCGGATTGTAGGCTGCAACTCGCCTACATGAAGCCGGAATCGCTAGTAATCGCGGATCAGCACGCCGCGGTGAATACGTTCCCGGGCCTTGTACACACCGCCCGTCACACCACGAGAGTTTGTAACACCCGAAGTCGGTGAGGTAACCTTTTGGAGCCAGCCGCCTAAGGTGGGATAGATGATTGGGGTGAAGTCGTAACAAGGTAGCCGTATCGGAAGGTGCGGCTGGATCACCTCCTTTCTAAGGAATATTACGGAGACTACACTGTTTGTTTTATACTTTGTTCAGTTTTGAGAGGTTTACTCTCAAAGATATATTTTTGTTCATTGAAAACTGGATATTTGAAGTAAATTAGTAATACAAACCGAGAACACCGCGTTGAATGAGTTTTTTAATAAGTTCAATTGCTTATTTTCTTGATCGGACTTCTATCGCTAGAAGAAAGATCAAAACCCAACCGCAAGGTTGATAAGGTTAAGTGAATAAGGGCGCACGGTGGATGCCTTGGCACTAGGAGCCGATGAAGGACGGGACTAACACCGATATGCTTTGGGGAGCTGTACGTAAGCTATGATCCAGAGATTTCCGAATGGGGGAACCCAGCATCTTTTATAGGATGTTACGTTTGCGTGAATACATAGCGCATTCGAGGTAGACGCAGAGAACTGAAACATCTAAGTACCTGCAGGAAGAGAAAGAAAATTCGATTCCCTGAGTAGCGGCGAGCGAAACGGGAAAAGCCCAAACCAATGAGCTTGCTCATTGGGGTTGTAGGACTCCAATATGGTAGTTCTTTCAGATAGTCGAATGACTTGGAAAAGTCAGTCAAAGAGGGTAAAAACCCCGTAGATGAAATTTGGAAGGCACCTAGGAGGATCCTGAGTACGGCGGAACACGAGGAATTCCGTCGGAATCCGGGAGGACCATCTCCCAAGGCTAAATACTCCCTAGTGACCGATAGTGAACCAGTACCGTGAGGGAAAGGTGAAAAGCACCCCGGAAGGGGAGTGAAATAGAACCTGAAACCGTGTGCCTACAACAAGTCAAAGCCCGTTAATGGGTGATGGCGTGCCTTTTGTAGAATGAACCGGCGAGTTACGATTGCATGCGAGGTTAAGTTGAAGAGACGGAGCCGCAGCGAAAGCGAGTCTGAATAGGGCGTTTGAGTATGTAGTCGTAGACCCGAAACCATGTGATCTACCCATGTCCAGGTTGAAGGTGCGGTAAAACGCACTGGAGGACCGAACCCACGTACGTTGAAAAGTGCGGGGATGAGGTGTGGGTAGCGGAGAAATTCCAAACGAACTTGGAGATAGCTGGTTCTCTCCGAAATAGCTTTAGGGCTAGCCTCGGAATTGAGAATGATGGAGGTAGAGCACTGTTTGGACTAGGGGCCCATCTCGGGTTACCGAATTCAGATAAACTCCGAATGCCATTCATTCATATCCGGGAGTCAGACTGTGAGTGATAAGATCCATAGTCGAAAGGGAAACAGCCCAGACCACCAG
>NZ_CP172888.1:2512500-2665000 GCF_050530965.1 Enterococcus sp. DIV1089c | reverse complement strand
CGAACCCCGTTTTCCGCTTTGCCAAAGTAACAACGCCGGGGTGGCGGAACTGGCAGACGCACAGGACTTAAAATCCTGCGGTGAGTGATCACCGTACCGGTTCGATTCCGGTCCTCGGCATTACAAATATGCGCCCATAGCTCAACTGGATAGAGTGTTTGACTACGGATCAAAAGGTTAGGGGTTCGACTCCTCTTGGGCGCGTAGTCTTTTTTATATTTTCGGGAAGTAGCTCAGCTTGGTAGAGCACTTGGTTTGGGACCAAGGGGTCGCAGGTTCGAATCCTGTCTTCCCGATTTTTTATTTTTATTGATTTTTCTAGAAATGTATTTTATAATTTAAATGAACTGAATATGCGCCCATAGCTCAACTGGATAGAGTGTTTGACTACGGATCAAAAGGTTAGGGGTTCGACTCCTCTTGGGCGCGTTAATACGGAATCCTGCATTCCGTATTTTTTTATATTTTTAATGATTTCTAAGGGAAAAGTCTTTCTTCTTTCTTTCTGATATTAAATTCGCTATAATTAAGGTCAATATTAGTCAAAGGAATGAGTAAGATGGCGCATCAGAATACCTCGGATTTAATTGAATCATATATAAAAAAGTTTTTAGAAAAGAATGAAATGATTGAGATTCGCAGGATTGAACTGGCCGACCTCTTTAATTGTGTACCTTCTCAAATTAATTATGTGATTAATACTCGTTTTACGATTCAGCGAGGTTATTTGGTTGAGAGTAAACGTGGCGGTGGTGGCTACATACGGATTGCCAAAGTAAGAATTTCTGATAAAAGGCATATGTTGGAACAAGTGAATCAGCTATTCAATGAAACGATTAGTGAAAAAAATGCTTTTGCAATCATCCAAAAATTATATGAGGATCAAATTGTTACTAAAAAAGAAGGCAATTTAATGCTGAGCGCAATTGCCAAAAATACACTGAATGTAGATGGTGGGCTAGAAGATTATGTTCGTGCTCGAATTCTTCGAGCATTTCTTGAACGATTAAGCTATGAAGATGGGAAGTGAAGATGAATGGAAGAACTTTTTACGCAAAGAGCACAATTAGTATTAGAAATTGCACAAGATGAAGCAAAAAAGTTTAAGCATCAGTCTGTTAGTTCTGAGCATATTTTGTTGTCATTGGTTATTGAACCGAATGGAATTGCTGGGAAAGTACTACGTGAAGTTGGATTAACTGAAACAGACATCTACGAAGAGATTGAGCATTTGATTGGCTACGGTACAATGACTTCATATCCTCAAGGAACCTTTTTACCTTATTCGCCACGCATGAAACAAATTTTTGCATTGGCAAATAGTGAAGTAAGAAAAATGGGTGCTCAAAAAGTGGGAACGGAACATATCTTATTGAGTATGCTAAGAGATGAAAGTATCATGGCTACTCGGATGATGATCAATTTGGGGATCAGTTTAACGAAAGTCCGACAATCTTTGAAACAAAAAATGGGCATAAAAAATGATAGTCGTAATAATAGTATCCGTCGTAAAAACCCACAAGAAAAGCGTCAAATGGTAAAAGGTACTCCAACGTTAGATTCTTTAGCAAGAGATTTGACGAAGTTAGCGAGAGACGGAAAACTTGATCCAGTTGTTGGGCGTTCAAGAGAAGTAAAACGCTTGATTCAAATACTTAGTCGCCGAACTAAAAACAATCCTGTATTAGTAGGGGAACCTGGTGTTGGTAAGACAGCGATTGCTGAAGGTTTAGCCCAAAAAATCGTGATGAGTGAAGTTCCTGAAGAGATGCAAGAAAAACGCTTGATGATGTTAGACATGGGGTCTTTAGTAGCGGGAACAAAATACCGTGGAGAATTTGAAGACCGTATGAAAAAGGTGATTGACGAAATCTATAACGACGGTCAAGTCATTTTATTCATTGATGAGTTGCATACCTTGATCGGTGCCGGTGGTGCAGAAGGGGCAATTGATGCATCTAATATTTTGAAACCTGCTTTAGCTCGTGGAGAATTACAGACAATTGGTGCTACAACGTTAGATGAATATCAAAAGTACATTGAAAAAGATTCTGCCCTTGAACGACGCTTTGCTCGAATTCAAGTAGATGAACCGACACCTGAAGAAGCAGAAGAGATTTTACGTGGTCTTCGTTCAAGATATGAAGAGCATCATGGTGTAGAAATCACTGATGATGCGATAAGAGCTGCGGTTCATCTTTCTGTACGCTATATCACTTCTCGTCAATTACCTGACAAAGCAATCGATTTGATTGATGAGTCAGCTGCTAAGGTACGCTTAGATCAAACAGATGATCTTTCGGAATCTACAGTAATTAAGTTGGAAATCGAACAATTAGTCAAAGAAAAAGAACGAGCAATCCAAAAACAAGACTTTGAAATAGCAGCACAATTGCGAAGACAAGAAAAAGCATTACACAAAAAATTAGTAAAACTATTGATACTAGAAGAAAAGCAGGAAAATGGTTATGCTGATCGTGTGACTGAAGAAGATGTAGCCACAGTCGTTTCTGAATGGACAGGTGTTCCATTACAACAACTGGAAAAGAAAGAAAGTCAGCGTTTATTGGAATTAGAAGCACTTTTACATGAACGTGTTGTTGGACAAGATGAAGCAGTCAAAGCAGTATCAAGAGCAATTCGTCGGGCTCGTAGTGGGTTAAAAGATCCAAATCGACCAATTGGCTCCTTTATGTTCTTAGGACCGACAGGAGTTGGTAAAACGGAACTTGCCAAAGCTTTATCTGAAGTGATGTTCGGGGATGAAAACTCCTTGATTCGGGTTGATATGTCTGAGTTTATGGAAAAATACAGTACGAGTCGGCTGATTGGGTCACCTCCTGGCTATGTTGGGTATGATGAAGGTGGGCAATTAACAGAAAAAATTCGACAAAAACCTTACTCTGTCATCTTATTAGATGAAGTAGAAAAAGCCCATCCAGATGTATTTAATCTGTTATTACAAGTACTAGACGATGGCCATTTAACAGACTCTAAAGGTCGGAAAGTTGATTTTAGAAATACGATCATGATCATGACTTCCAATATTGGTGCAACCCAAATTCGAGAAGAAAAAAACGTTGGCTTCAATGTCCAAGACATTACCAAAGATCATAAAGCCATGCAAAAGCGTATTTTAGAAGAATTAAAGAAAACATTCCGTCCAGAGTTCTTGAACCGGATAGATGAAACAGTTGTCTTCCATTCATTAAGCAAGGATGAAATCCACTCCATTGTTCAAATTATGAGTCGAGCAATCGTCAAACGTTTGAAAGAACAGGATATCCAAGTGAAGATCACTCCGGCAGCAATAGATGTGATCGGAAAAGCTGGTTTTGATCCTGAATATGGCGCTCGTCCAATACGAAGAGCGTTGCAAAAAGAAATAGAAGATCGCTTAAGTGAAGCATTATTAGGTGGAGAAATCCATTTAGGCGATCAAGTGACAGTGGGAGCCTCCAAAGGAAAAATCACTTTGAATGTACGTCTTCCAAAAAAGTATGTAGTTGAATCATAGGAGTTAAAAAAGAAGTGAGAGAATTTTGTTCCACATAACGATTGAAGGTTATGGGCAAAAGACTCTCACTTTTTTATTTTTTTACTTTTTTCCTTGTGAATTTAAATTCAAAAATCCACCAATAAATGTAAGAAGTGTTGGCAACTTTTTTAAGCTATGCTACTATTATGGAGTTGTAGGAGGAGGAAATGATGATCGAAATCATAACTACGGTAGAAACTTTTGAACAAGCAAAAGAATTACTTGAAGCAGGAACAGATACTTTGTATTTTGGCGAGGAACTATTTGGTTTGCGATTACCTGCGTCGTTTACAAGAAAAGAACAACGTCAATTAGTTGAATTGGCGCACACATATGGTAAAAAAGTAAATATTGCGATGAATGGGATTATTCATCCTGAAAAAATGAAAAAAGTACCTGAATATCTACAATTCCTGAAAGAAATTGGGGTAGATCAACTGACAGTAGGTGATACAGGTATCATATACACCATGAAGAAACATCCAGAATGGCGTATTCCCTACATTTTTGATGCAGAAACGTTAGTTACTAGTGCTAGACAAATCAATTTTTGGGCGAAAAGAGGAGCTGTTGGAGCTGTTTTAGCTAGAGAAGTTCCTTTTGAAGAAATGAAAGCCATGGAAGAAAAACTAAATGTTCCGGTAGAAATTCTAGTGTATGGTGCTACTTGCATTCATCAATCAAAACGTCCTTTATTGCAAAATTATTATCATTTTACCAAACAAGAAGAGCGAGTAGATCGTGATCGGGGATTGTTTATTTCAGAACCTAAGAAAGACGACACACATTATTCCATCTATGAAGACACTCATGGGACCCATATTTTTGCCAGCAATGACATCAACCTGTCAAAAGAATTAGGGTTATTGTATCAACATCAGTTCCGTACATGGAAACTTGATGGTTTATTTACCCCAGGAGAAAATTTTGTAAAAATTACCAAAGCATTTGTGGAAGCGAAAGAACAAATCCTTGCAGGTACTTGGAATGAGGAAAGTGCTGAAATATTAAGCAAAAAGATAAGTGAATTACATCCTCAAAATCGTGAATTAGATACTGGCTTCTTCTATATTGATCCTGAAGCCATCAAGTAAGGAGTATGACGAGAAAAAATGACAACAAAAAGAAAATTGAAACGACCCGAAGTCTTAGCTCCAGCTGGGACACTTGAAAAATTAAAGACAGCGATTCATTATGGCGCAGATGCAGTCTATATTGGCGGAAATGCTTATGGACTAAGAAGTCGCGCAGGTAACTTTACCTATGAAGAGATGGCTGAAGGCGTAGCTTTTGCAAAAGCACATAACGCAAAAGTATATGTTGCTGCAAATATGGTGACACATGAAGGAAATGAAGAAGGTGCTGGAGAATTTTTCCGTCAATTACGTGATGTCGGAATTTCTGCCGTAATTGTTTCAGATCCAGCGCTGATTGAAATATGTGCGACAGAAGCACCGGGCTTACCGATCCATTTATCGACACAAGCATCTGCCACTAACTTTGAAACTCTTGAATTTTGGAAAGAAGAAGGATTAGAGCGTGTCGTTTTAGCTCGTGAAGTTTCTATGGAAGAAGTGGCTGAGATTCGTAAAAATACGGATGTGGAAATTGAAGCCTTTATCCATGGTGCGATGTGTATTTCTTATTCTGGCCGTTGTACTTTATCTAATCACATGTCAATGCGTGATGCTAATCGTGGGGGCTGTTCACAATCTTGTCGTTGGAAATATGGATTATTTGATATGCCTTTTGGCCAAGAAAGAAATCATCTGACAGAAAACGGCGAAATAGAAGAAGAATTTTCAATGAGTGCAGTAGATATGTCGATGATCGAGCATATCCCGGAATTGATTGAAAATGGGGTAGATAGCTTTAAGATTGAAGGAAGAATGAAATCAATCCACTATGTCTCTACAGTTTCTAATGTTTATAAAGCTGCGGTCGACAGTTATATGGAAGACCCTGAGAATTATGTCTGCAAGCAAGAGTGGATTGATGAGTTATGGAAAGTGGCACAACGGGAACTTGCTACAGGATTTTATTACAATACACCAACAGAAAATGAACAATTATTTGGGGAACGTCGTAAGATCCCTGTTTATAAATTTGTAGGTGAAGTAATGTCTTATGATGAAAAAACCAAAATTGCAACGATCCGTCAACGAAATCTATTTTCTGTGGGAGATGAGATCGAATTTTATGGTCCAGGATTCACTCATTTTAGCCAAACGGTTGAGGTAATGTACAATGAAGAAGATGAATCCATTGATCGGGCACCAAATCCGATGATGATTTTAACTATGCCAGTGACACAACCTGTAAAACCAGGAGATATGATTCGGAAAAGAAAATAAAAGCATACGCTAACCAATCGAATAAAAATAAAGCATCAAAGTTATATTATCTGTTTAAACGTGTTACACTTATTTTTTGTAAGGATAAAAAGAGTAGAGAAGAAATTTTTCTTGAAAATTTATCCAAAGTAAGAAGAAAAGCAAGCATCTTCTTAAATTAGGAGGCATAGCATGAAAACGTATGATTATATAGTTGTCGGTGGTGGTTCTGGAGGGATCGCCTCTGCGAATCGTGCCGGAATGCACGGTGCAAAAGTTTTATTAATTGAAGGAAATGAACTTGGTGGGACTTGTGTGAATGTTGGTTGTGTACCCAAAAAGGTAATGTGGCAAGCCAGCACGATCCTAGAAACAATGGAACGAGATGCTTCAAGTTATGGGATCCAAGCAGATGTAAAAAAAGTAGATTTTAGAGAGTTAGTTGAAAAGCGTGAGAAATATATTGACTTTTTACATGGTGCGTATCAACGTGGCTTAGATAGTAATCAAGTGGATGCAATTAAAGGATATGCTACCTTTATAGACAGTCAAACCGTGGAAGTAAATGGGGAAACCTATCAAGCAACAAAAATTCTGATTGCAACTGGTGGTAAGCCTAGCAAAATGACGATCCCTGGTGGCGAATATGCAATTGATTCAAATGGCTTCTTTGAGATGACAGAATTGCCAAAACGGACAATTGTTTTAGGAGCAGGTTATATTGCCGCAGAACTTTCTGGTGTTTTACACGGACTAGGTAGTGAGGTAATGTGGGCGTATCGAAAAGAACGTCCATTACGAACTTTTGATAAAATGCTATCTGATAACTTAGTTGAGATGTATCAAGAAGCTGGGATCAAAACTTACGCTGGACATATAGCTAAAGAAATCATCAAAAACGACAATGAGTATACAGTTGTATTTGAAAATGGTGAACGACTCTCTGGTGATTGTGTATTGTTTGCAGGTGGTCGAGTGCCTAATACCGATCAATTAGGATTAGAAAATACCCAAGTAAAATTAGATGAACGTGGTTTTATAAAAGTTGATAAATATCAAAATACCACAGATCCACATATTTTTGCGGTGGGAGATGTGATCGGTAAAATTGATTTGACACCAGTGGCAATTGCTGCAGGTCGCCGTTTATCTGAACGGCTATTTAATGGGAAAGAAAATTCTTATCTAGACTATCACTTAGTACCAACAGTTGTATTTACCCATCCACCAATTGCAACGATCGGTGTAACAGAAGATGAAGCATTGGCTACTTATGGAAGTGATCAGATCAAAGTTTATCGTTCACGATTTACACCTATGTATTTTGCATTGAATGACTATCGACAAAAATGTGAGATGAAATTGATTTGCGTAGGAGAAGAAGAAAAAATCATTGGCTTACATGCAATTGGTATTGGTGTCGATGAAATGTTACAAGGTTTTGCTGTTGCAATTAAAATGGGCGCGACAAAAGCAGATTTTGATGATACGGTCGCTATCCATCCAACTGGTGCAGAAGAGTTTGTTACTATGCGATAGAAAGTATAACTATAGTGCGAGTCCAAAGTTAGTTTTTAGACTAACTTCAGGTCGCACTATATTTTTATGCTGTGATACCGATGTTAAACGAGCAATGATGTAACTCCCTTATGCATAAAGAAGTTCTTTTAGGTTGCTCCAAAAAACAGAAGTGGGAATTTTTGATATTTTTAACATATTAGTCGAGATTTTCGTTTGATTTAGCTCGATATCAGTTAAAATTAGGTCATATTGATTGATTTTCACATAATCAACAGAGAAAATATTTTCTTGATACATATAAATTTTATATAACGACGGAAATTTTTTTAACAGCAGTTGTTTATAGAAAGACAAAATCCGTTCTTCCTGATAAGAAACAATGACGATGGATAAATGTTTTTTATAAGGAAGGAGTGTTGATAATAATTGTGGAGATAATGTAATCAGTTCTAAAAATAATTCTTCATAAAGTAATTGGTTTTCTTTGATTTCAGTCAAACCGGCTTGTTCGATTGACTTTTCATAAGCTGATAATAGTTTTTCTGATTCTTTGATAAATGTTTGTGACAAAAGATCTATGTATGTCGTCTTAAAGGATTGCAATCGTTCATTAAAATGGATAAAGTCATTTAGTCTTTGTATGTCATTAGGAGATAAGGTAATATCTATGCCCATATAACGATAAAAACTATGAACTAAATTTTGTAATTTCTTTTGCTCCATTAATTCATCATTTTTTGAATTAAAAAAATATAAATGACTATATGAACTTAATAGGTTATGGACATTTGACTTTGTAATACTAAAATTATATTTCTTTTCAATGATCGAACAAAGAACGGTACTTTTTGTCAATAAGTCAAAAAATAATCGTTCACTTTCGGTTTCTTTTTTTAAAGGGTAATCAATTATGTGTCGTTGTCCGATACGAATAATGGACGTATAAAAATAGTAACTATTTAAAATTAACTTATATGTACTTACTGAAGAAAATGTATGGTTTTTATTATGATAACGTTGTAACAAGTCAAATATATAGTCAAAATGTGGTAGTTGCTGCGGGGTATAAATTTCACGAAACATGCTACAAAAAAAATGCCGTATAAAACTTTCGTCACCTGTAATTTGTAACTGAGAAGCAACTTTGATCATGATTGGCCAGTTTCTTTCAGAAAAATATTCATTGATTTTAAAAATAATTCGCCGAATACTGGTTTCACTTAAAAATAATGTTTCAGCGAGTTTTGACAAAACAGGTTCATTAATAAAAATCGTTTTTAAGATTTGAACGTTCGTAGAATGATTTAGTATTTTTTTGATTAAGTCTTCCAGATTCATATCATTAGGCATTTTTAATGTTATGATTTGATATTGATCAATTTTAACGACAACAGGGGAATAGGTGTGGTTAAAAAAAACAATGTCACTTAATAATGTTTTTTTTGTCACATTTAATTGCTTTGTTAGCGTGTTGCACTCAATTGATGACATACCCAGAAGTAATGCTAACTTGACTTGTCTTTCTGAAGTTTTTTCCAGTATATTAAGTTCTTTCATCATCATTTTGGATTTCAAAATCTTAGAAATCGCTTCCTCCCACCTTTCTCTTATGGTATATAAATTATTTTATCATATATTTTTGTTATGTTAGTGTTTTTTTTATAAATTTCTATACTTGTTTTTTATTAACTTTATAGTAAATCGTTCATGGTTATTTGTTACATTGGTTATTATTGTATTTAGTTATTGTTATTTAAAAAATGGAATAGATATATTCTATATGATTGGATTTTTAAATTTTATATTTTAACACAATTCAAATATTTTTGAGAACTTAAATTTCTAAAACTAGAAAAAAACATACGGGAAATTAAAGGAATTGACTGTACGATACTCTTACATGATGTTTAATAGAAGGGAGTTTTGTACTTATGGGGTTACTTGAAAAGCAATTAGAAAGGCAAGTTACCTTACTTTATTTGTTAAATACTAGGTCTTCCAATCTTAACAAACTAGCAAGGAAGCTGACAATTACCGATAAAACACTAATTGCTGATATTGAACACTTCAATGATTCCTATTTTCCTGTTCATATTGAGGTAAATAATCACAAAGAAGTGAGTTTGACGATACCGAACAATGTCAATTTAGATGATATTTTTGTAAAAATACTGAATAATTCAATTAATGTCAAAATACTAAAATACATAGTCATATACGAACCAACACTAACTGAAATTTCTCAATCTTTATTTTTGAGTAAAACAAGTATTCGCAGGATTGTGTCAAAAATAAACAATTATTTTTATACAGAGACCATAAATATTCAGATCGATTTACAAGCAAAATTAATGGTAGTTGGCAATGAAACGGAAATTAGACGTTTATTTGCATGCATGTTTAAAGAGATGTATCGAATACAAGAGTTTGCTTATTTTGATTCTATCTATCAATTAATACGTAGGTGTCTCAAAGCACAAAATAAAACGGCTAGTGCTCCTAAAATTATTTATTCGGTGTATTACATTTTTCTTTCGATCATTCGTATAGGTCACAAACACTTTGTACCGGAAGATGAGTTGGAGAATAAAGAAATGGTTGTCACTGAACTTTTAACAGTAATTCAAAAAGATACGGTCTTTACAACGTTGATGAGTCAAAAATATAAGTTTAATGTAACTAGAAATAATGTAGCAAATGTCTTAAGTTCCTATTTCGGTTTGCTCTTTACAACAGATACTAATCGCCAGACAATCATGCCTAAGAAAATTGAAACTTTTCTTACTCATTTTTATTATTTACTTAACATTGAAGGATCGGTCAGTAAAAGGACAATCGACTACTTATCTGACTTTATCAATTTTTATAAAGAATTAATGATCTTTAAAACGTGCAATACCAAAGGCTGCAAGACTAACTGCAGAAAACCAACGAATAAACGGCGGCAATACACTAACGAAAGGTTTACAGGGACAGCTTTTGCAAGCGCCTGTAAGGTAAAAGATTAGCATTCTAAGATAACTTAAAATTAACCCATGAAGTCACAGCTTTTCATTGACTTCATGGGTTTTATTTTTATTTGAAAAATCAATGGATCTCTAAACATAAGACAACAGAATACTGCAAAGTAAGCCCAATGCATAACTACTGTTGAACAAGATCATATTTTTGATGGCATAGCTAAAACTGATGGGGTGAGGCAAGGATTGTTTGAATTGTTGCAAGTTACGATAGATCGTTGGTAATGTGAGAAAAGTCAACAAGATTGGCCACTGGTAGACATGGCTCAATAGTCCAATCAAGACGACTAGATAACAAGCATACATCAGTAACTGGAACAACAATTGTCCAATGGGGCGCCCAATATAAAATACTAAAGTATAGCGATGATTTTCGATATCTCTTTCTAAGTCCCGTAGATTATTAGCTAACATGATATTGGCAATCGTAAAAACCAAGGGGAGTGAAGCTAGGATGATCGTCAAGATACTCCAAATATTTCCTTCTAAACGAAAGGTTCCTGTCTGAAAAGAAAGAATCAGGTCAAATACTTTCGTACTGTAAGTATTGATATAAATGACCATGGCAAAAATCCCTAATCCCATCGTTACCCCACTAAAAATTTCCCCTAAAGGCATTCGTGATAAGGGAATGGGCCCAAAGGTATAAAAAATGCCAATAAAGCAACAAGTAGCGCCCATCAATAATAATAAAATCCCAGTTCTGGCGGTTAGGATTACACCAATCAGTAAGACAAAGAAAATCATTCCTAGGATCATTTTTTGGATCAGCTTTGGTGAGATGCCAGTTCGTCCAATTACGTTTTCTTGGTATTTATAAGTTTTCGAATGGGCTTTTTGGTAGTCCATATAGTTGTTGATTGCTGTTGTTGCTAAATCAAAAACCAACATACCAATAAAAAACAACCCTGTATTAAGCCAATGTATTTCATGAAAAAAAGCGATAGAGAATAAAACCCCTATCGCAAAAGGAAATACACTAGCCACCTTTGTTCGTAGTTCTACTACTTCTAAAAAGATCTTTAGTGTCATAGTTCATACTCCTTATTTCAATTCAGAACGATCGCCCATCGTATATTTAGAATCTTTGTCCAAAACGAAAGTATCTTTGATTGGATCGGTCACGTATACTTTGTTTTCTTTGGTAACAAAAATGGCTTCCGTTCCATCATTCAGTTCACTTTCGACGTATTCCAATCCTTTTTTCACACCCATTGAAAAGACAGCTGTCGACAAGCCATCACCATCAATTGATTTATCTGTGATGATTGTAACACTAGCAATATCATTATCAAAAGGATAACCAGTATCTGGATCAAATAGATGATGATATTTTTTACCATCTACTTCTAAATAACGCTCATAGATGCCAGAAGTCACTAATGTTTTGTTCCGTTCTTTAATCGTCCCTAAAACAGAACCACGTGCTAGATTCGGATCTTGGATACCAACTGTCCAGTCTTGATCTTCACCACGTGGGCTATGACCTAAAACATAGACATTTCCACCTAAGTCAACGATAGCAGTCGTTACACCTTGCTGTTTTAACACTTTGACAACTTCATCTGTGATATAGCCTTTAGCAATGGCTCCAAGATCGATGATCATGCCTTTTTCTTTCAGATAAACAGTTTTGTCTTTATCGTTCAGCTCAATTTTATGGTAATCAACCAGCTTTAATGCTTGATCGATTTCTTCTTGGGCCGGTTTTCTCGCATCGTCAAACCCAATACGCCATAATTGAGTAATAGCACCGATTGCCATGTCAAAACCACCTTGTGAATCTTGACTATATTCATAAGCACGTTTTAGTAACGTGTAGATATCATCAGAAACCTTTACTGGCTTGATACCCGCTTGTTGGTTCACTGCGTCGATTTCGGAACCCTCATGATTGATCGTGATTTTATCACCTAGTTCTTTGACCCGAGCAAAGGCAGGTTTTAATGCTGCTTCTTTGCCTTCATCATAGATTCGAATCCGAACATAAGTCCCTAATAAGAACTGTTCATCAGAATAAGGTTCTTGTAAAATTTTGGTGGTTGTTTTGCTCTCAGAGGTCGTTTGTTTCGTCGCTGTGCTGCAAGCTGCTAACGTGAACAAACTTAAAAAGGCTACGAAAGAGAGTAATCGTTTCTTTAACATGTGTTTCCTCATTTCATTAGTGGAAGGGACGGTTGCTGAGAAATCAAAAAGTGTACTTTGAGAAATAAGCCGAAACATCACAAAAATTTTTCAAAGAAAAATTTTGGACATCTCGGCTTGGATCTCAAAGAAACAACTTGTGCAATCGTCTCTTTCACGGATAATTATAGAAAATTTATTTTGTTACGATATTGTCAACTTGAATTGTTTGAGTGTCGCCTTTTTCAGCAGCATTCACTAATTGTTGTGCATACATTACAAATGAATGTGAGCTGTGAGTCGCACCAGTGACAACTTCAACATCTGCAGGTGAACCATCTTCTTCGCCCATCGCTTTGACAAGTTCATCGTTCAATTCAGGGATGTATGTCTCTGGAGAAGTACCACTTTTTGCTTTCATATTTTTGTTGTAGTCTGCATCGTCTTGTTTTGAGTTGCCGTCTTTGTCGACATAGTCAAATTTAGATTCAGATACTTTACCATCAGCGACTGTCATTTCAAATTGGACACGGTAACCATTAGAATAGTTTTTCTCTTCTAATTTGTATGTGCCATCTTGAAGATCTGCACCGTTATTGATTTCAATTGTATCAGTATTACCAGCTTGAGCAGCTTGGATCAATTGTTGTGCATAGTTTTGGAAGCTTTCTGAAGAATGAGTTGCACCAGTAACAACTTCAACTCCACTTGCGCTTTGTGCTTCGACTAATTGTTCATTCAATTGTGGAATGAATTTTTCTGGGCTAGTACCAGCTTTTGCTTCCATGTTTTTGTTGTATTCTGTATCTTTGGTTTTAGACTCGCCATTTTCGTTGATGTTGTCATATTTAGATTCAGTGATTTTGCCATCTTTGACAACCATTTCGAAGACTGCACGATAACCGTTAGAGTAATTTTTTTCTTCTAATTTATAAGTACCATCTTGTAACTCGTCGCCAGCAACGATTTGTGCTGAGCTTTCAGTTGTTTTTGTTTCTGATGTCTTAGCAGTTGAAGCTTCTGTTGAGCTGTTAGAGCTTCCGTTATCATCCGCACCACAAGCACCTAACATTAAAGCTGAAAAAGCTAATACAGCAAATCCAGTAATAAAACGTTTTTTCTTCATTTTACTCCCACCGTTTCCTTTTTTAGTACACAATATTCTTTGTGATTCATTATACATTCTAATGAAAATCAGCCATAAGTCAACCGTTTTCGTCAAATAACTAGTGTAATCTTTAAACCGTTTTCTTTCTGTAAATTTCGTGAAAAAGAGCTTAACCACAAATTTTTAAAAATAATGAAAATGAGTTAGACAAAAGGGAATAACATCTATATAATGTATAAAGATTGTGTAATAGGTAGCAAACTAATACAAATGTTAATCATTTCAAATAAAGGATTACCAATAAGGAGCGGATGAACAATGACAAAGCAAAATATTGTCGTTGTGGGTGCAGGTTATGCCGGGGTATCAGCAACAAAATACTTGGCAAAAAAACTTAAAAAAGAAGATGTGACAATCACTTTGATTGATCGTCATTCGTACCACACGATGATGACAGAATTACACGAAGTTGCAGGTGGACGGGTTGAACCAGAAGCAATCCAATATGATCTACAGCACTTGTTTGCTCGACAAAAAAATGTTCAATTAGTGACAGATACGGTCACTGGTATCGATAAAGAACAAAAAGTTGTGAAAACAAAATTAGGCACTTACCCATTCGATCAGTTGATCTTGGGAATGGGGGGAGAACCAAATGATTTTGGGACTCCTGGAGTAAAAGAAAACGGCTTTACCTTATGGTCATTTGAAGATTCAGTTAAAATACGTGAACACATTGAACGTACCGTGGCAAAAGCAGCTTTAGAACCTAACGATGCGTTACGTAAAGCAATGCTGACGTTTGTGGTCTGTGGTTCAGGATTCACCGGAATCGAAATGATTGGTGAATTGATTGATTGGAAAAACCGTTTGGCAAAAGACTACAAATTAGACCCAAGTGAAATTACACTGATGGTTGTAGAAGCAATGCCGACGATTTTAAATATGCTGGATCGTAATGATGCAGCCAAAGCAGAGCGCTATTTAAAGAAACATAAAGTAGAACTACTATTGAATGCACCAATCGTGGAAGTAGCGAAAGACCATATCAAGTTAAAAGATGGTCGTCAGATTCCTACCCACACATTGATCTGGACAGCTGGTGTCAAAGGAACTTCTGATGCTGCTGATTTTGGCTTAGAGTCCGCTCGTGGTCAACGTTTGGTAGCGAATGAATATATGCAGGCAAAAGGATATGAAGATAAAAACATCTATATTATCGGAGACTTGGTTTTCTATGAAGAATTTCCTGGAACACCAACGCCACAAATCGTTCAAGCGGCTGAACAAACAGGTCATACAGCAGCAGCCAATATCGTGGCTGCCATCAAAGGCGGCGAAAAGCATAAGTTTAAAGGAAACTATCAAGGTTTCATGGTATCGATCGGTGCCAAATGGGGCGTTGCCAATTTATTTGATAAGATCCATTTAAGTGGTTTCTTAGCAATTGTGATGAAACACATCGTCAATTTGAAATATTTCTTTGATATTCGTTCTGGCTATTATATGTTCCAATACATGATGCACGAATTCTTCCATATCAAAGACGATCGTAATGTGACACGTGGCCATTCTTCCCGTTATGGAAATGTCTTATGGAGTGTGCCTTTACGAGTGTTCTATGGTCTGGTTTGGTTTATCGAAGCCTTCAAAAAAATTGTTGGTGATGGGCAAGTGTTGAAACCAGGTACTTGGTTTGGTGAAGGTTCATGGTTTACAGGTAACAGCGTGTTCCCTTGGACTTGGGAATACAATGTGACCGATGTAGCAAGTGGGGCTTCCGCTGCTGGCGATGCAACAACAGCAGCTACTGGTGCAGCAACAAGTGGTGCAGGAGAAGCAGCGACACAAGCTACTCACTTTGGTCTAAGTTATGCTTATGGTGAACAGCCTATGGCCGTGATTGAAAAATCACCAGACTGGTTCACAAAAATGATGCAAGTGATCATGCCAAACAATGATGTAGCAATGTTTTTCCAAAAATTCATGGTATTCTTTGAAATTGCTTTAGCACTCGCTTTGATTGCTGGTTTATTTACCTGGTTATGTAGTGCAACGACCATTGTTTTAGTGATTACTTTCTGTCTATCTGGAATGTTCTACTGGGTAAACATCTGGTTTATCTTTGTTGCTTTTGCATTGATGAACGGTTCAGGTCGTGCAATTGGTCTTGATCGCTGGGTGATTCCATGGTTACAAAAAACACTAGGCAATTGGTGGTATGGGAGACCTAAATCCCGATATGGGTCAAAATAAAAAATTAGCCTAGAGCTTAAACTGAACAATTTGAGAATAATGGCTGATTGAAGAAAGTTCTGGGGAAACCTAGGACTTTCTTTTGTTTCATGCTAAAATTGGAGAACAGTTCAGCAAGAGGAGGCGTGCGAAAAGATGAAAGAATTTATCAAGAAAAGTTTGCTTAAACCTTGGGATATTTTCATTATCGTTCTTTTGATTGCTCTTTCTTTTTTACCCATCATCGTATTTAGTTATCAACAAGACAATGTAGCTCCTGATAAAGAAGCTGTACTCCGCGTTGATGGTGATGAAATCAAAACCTTCCCATTAGTAGCTGGGAGTAAAAAATATACGTATACTTATGAAGATCCACATGGTGATTATAATTTAATCGAAGTTGATGGCGACAAGATACGCATAAAAGAAGCAGATTGTGGCGATCAGATTTGTGTGAGACGAGGGTGGGCTTCTAAGAATGGCGAAACGATTGTTTGCTTGCCTCATAAATTAGTGATCGAGGTTCGGTCAACAGATGGGAGTGACAAAGATGGTCTGATCTATTAGGCTATCCACACCATGACAAAATTACAAAAAATGATTTATATATCTTTACTAGTGGCGCAAGGAGTCATCATTGGATTAATTGAGAACATGATCCCATATCCTTTTTCATTTGCTCCTGGAGCAAAGTTAGGACTTGCTAATTTGATTACCATTGTAGCGATTTTTACGATGAAAAAACGGGATAGTTTTTTATTGTTATGGCTTCGCCTATTTTTAACAACTTTGTTAGGTGGGACGATCTCTACCTTTCTTTATAGTATGAGCGGCGCGTTACTCAGCTATGTAGGAATGCTGTTAGTGAAACAGTTAGGTCCTAAGCGAGTCAGCATTATTGGAATCAGTGCAACAGGTGGCTTTATGCATAATGTCGGACAACTAGTGATGGCTTCGTTCATTGCTCAATCATGGACAGTCATGTTATATCTGCCGATTCTATCTTTCTTAGGTATTCTGTCTGGAATTGCGATCGGGATTGCAGCCAATTATTTGTTGCAACATGTACGTACATTACAACTTTTTCAAAGAGACTATGAGAAAGAACAAAAAGAGAAATGGCAACCGCTTTTTTTGAAAAAATAATGGTTATACAAGGAGTTTTTTTATGAAGCTACATCCAATGTGGAGTGAGTATCCAACTTTGAAAAACGAATTAAACGAGACGTTGAAAAAGATGGAAGATGTTGTCCGCTTAAAGAACAAGCCAGTCGAACAAGCAATCAAAGAGACGATTCATGCGGGAGGTAAACTGCTAAGACCTGCCTATCAATTGCTCTTTTCTCAATTTGGTCCAGAACAAGATCGTGAAAAGGCGATTGCGCTAGCTGCTTCGATCGAAATGCTTCATACCGCTACATTGATCCATGATGATATCGTTGATGAGGCAGATGTTCGACGTGGTCAGCCTAATTTACGTGGTCGATTTGGGAATACGGTAGCTGTTTATGCAGGAGACTATTTATTTGTTTGCTGTTTCAAATTACTTTCAAATTATTCTAATTCGCTAAAGAGCTTACAATCTAATTCTCGGAGTATGGAAAAAGTATTAGATGGTGAGCTTGGACAAATGGACGACCGTTACAATTATCATTTAACTGTGCCGGAGTATTTAGAAAACATCTCAGGGAAAACGGCCGAACTCTTTCAATTAAGTTGTTCAGTCGGAGCTTATGAAAGTGGAATGAATGAACGGTTTGCTCGAAAAGCAGGTTCAATCGGATTAGCTGTCGGGATGGCGTTTCAGATCATTGACGATATCCTGGATTACACGAAAGATGCGATCGATATCGGTAAACCAGTATTAGAAGATATGCGTCAAGGCGTGTATTCTCTACCATTGATTTACGCATTACAAACAGATAAAAAAGCAGAATTGATTGCATACTTGGATAAAAAAACTGAGTTGACACAAGAGGAAGCAGAAAGTGTTCGTCAGATTGTCAGAGAAGTCAATGGTGTGACAAAAGCCAAAAAATTAGCGGAAGATTACACAAAAAAAGCCTTAAAGGAAATTAGTAAGCTCCCTGATACAGCCTTTGATACACGTGAGATTCTTTTGTCAGTTACTGAGTTGATTTTAGATAGGGAAAATTAAAGAAAAATATCATAAATCAGCCGCTACAATGGCATATTCTATTTCAAGAATCAAGAAGTAAAAAGAGTAGGCATGTGATGGTTGAACTTGAGAACCTTATTGTTGAGGAGTTGCTTCTTGAACGCCGTTTATTCGTTTTTAGATATACCAGAAGAGATTGAGGAAAGTTTTGGCTCAGTCTCTTTTTTATTTTAGAAAAATATTGGATCTATTTCAATCACTTTACTTCTTTTGGCTTTTTTCCAACAATTTGTATTACTTCTTTATTTGGAATATCGGTCTAAAGTTTATTCTTTAATTTTACCAATTTTTTTTATTTTTAGAAAAAATAGTTGTCAAAGAGTATTGAGAAGAAAGTATGCTAATAATAGATGCCAGTGAAATCAGAGGACTTTGCTGTTGCAGTCTGAAATTTACTTAACTTTAGGCATGTACTTATAAGTGAGACTTTGTATACACAGAAAGTCGCTATCTGTATAAAAGGAGGGATCAGACTATAGGTTACAATCTTTAACTGACTATTCGTAGTTTTGGGGGAAACGACGAATAGAATTTTAAATAACATTCAGCCGGTTTTCTATTTAGGAAATCGGTTTTTTTATAACTGGATGACAAATCCAAAAGGTAAGAGTGAAAAAAAGAAATTTTAACGTGTATTATTCATTAAAACAACTATTTTGCGAAACAATCTTTCCTAATTTTGAAAATAATTGTTCTGGACCAAGACTAAAAATATGTTATATTCACTAGTGAAGAAATACAATTAGAAAGGAAGATGTTGAGTGAAAAAACGATTAACAACGGATTTAACCAGAGTAGATGTAAATAAGATTTTAACCCGAATGATCAGTAAAAAAAATCATTTCTCATTTGAAGTTATTGAAAAAGAATGTCAAAAACCGTTAACCACGGCGGATAAATTTCTAATTAGGACACTTGTTGTCAAAAAATTTAAGCTGAATGTAGAATATCTTTCATCTAATCAGTTAAAATTTTATCGTGTAAACAAAGAAGCGTGTTTGTAAGTCCTTTTTGTACATAATAAAATTAAAAATGTTGCAATACCATACAAAATAACACAGACCTTAAAGAATAAGGTAAGATAGAACCAGAAAGAGAAAAGGAGGAGAGCTGGAAAAGAAAAAGTGTTGTTGTGTATGGATCAAGAAGCAGCATGTTTGATTGAACAAGATTTTGGGGAAATCCGTTTAATGAAACATTATATATTGGGGAAGCGACAAATAGTAAGTAGAAGTCATACTTATATGACAGAATAGCATCAGAAAAACAGACCTTTTATAGGTGGAAGTTTGTCTGTGGCTTTTGATTGAAACATTCGATACATCAGATCAATGATATTGCAGTTGTATAAAAAAGCACATAGAGGTTTAAAAATTGTGTAGCATTTTTGTTATGAACAGCAATAGCACATAGAATAACAACTTCATTTTACAACTCGCTAAATGAAGGGGCTATGAAGTATTCTGCGAGATCACATAAAAAAGGAACCACCATTGATGAAGAAAGGGATGGGCATTTTTGCCCATCCCTTTCTTTTTGACTTACTCAATGGAGGTTAAACTAATTTCGCCAGAAAAAAGAGTGAGAAATTGGTCTTCTACTTGTACGATCAACTCTCCATGTTCTCCGATTTCTTTAGCAATCCCAGTATAATGCTGCCCTTTTTGGGTAAATTGTACTTTTTTTCCAAGAACGAAAGACTTTTCACGATAAAGTGTTAAGTATTCGTCTGTGGGTTCTGAAAGATAGTGAAAGAAATTTTTCCAAATTTGACTAATCAATTGATTCCGTGTGATGGATTTCTGACCATCAGGGAAAAGAGACGTTGCTTTCTGTTGAATGGTTTCAGGAAACTGTTTTTGCGGGATGGAAAAATTTAGACCAATGCCAATAATGATCGAACTGATCCCGCCAGTTTCCATGTCACTGATTGCTTCAGATAAAATCCCGCTAATTTTTTTTCCATTTAAATAAAGATCATTGACCCATTTGATCGAAGGGTCTTTTTTAGTCAATTCTTGAATGGCTTTCACGCATGCACTTGCTGCAATAACTGTATACTGGGGCAATTCATCAAATCGTTGATTGGGATGGATCAATAAGCTCATATAAATACCTTGACCAGGGGCTGCAAAAAAAGGACGTCCAAATCGGCCGTGTGCCTGTTCTTGGGTATCGGCGATAAAAAGAGCGGGTCCGATTTCTTTGGTTGCCGCAAGTTTAGCATCTTTCATCGTAGATTCTGATCGTTCTTGTACCGACACCGTCAAATCTGGTATCCAAGGTTCTAATGCTTGGCGAATTTCTTGGGCATCTAACACATCAGAAGGAAGATAACGGTATCCCTTAGCTTGATGCTCAAAATGATAACCTGTTTTTTCTAATTCTTTGATTGCTTTCCAAATACTGGTACGTGACACTTGTAATTGCTGTGCCATTTTTTCACCTGATAAAAAATCAGGAGATTCTTTTAATAGTTGGAGTACTTTATCTTTTGTCGTCATCCATTGCAACTCCTTTCATGTAGTATTGTATCAATAAGAAAGCAGAAAACAAATGAGAAATTTGTCAGTTGTTATGGAAGTGACAACAGATGATTGCTAACTTAAAAGTACTTGGTCGTCTTTCAATGCAGCGCCACTATTTTGTTTGAACATTTCTAGTAGCTGAGGGACAGTCAAATGTTGTTTTTCTGCCTGTTGGATATCCACGACGATTTGCCCTTGGTGTAGCATGATCAATCGATTTCCGTAGCGGATGGCATCTTCCATATCATGGGTGACCATGAAAGCCGTCAAGTGCTGTTCGCTAATTAATTTGTCCGTTAGTTCCATCACTGTTTTTGAAGTTGCCGGGTCGAGGGCTGCAGTATGTTCGTCTAATAAAATCAATTCAGGACGTTGTAAAGTAGCCATTAATAACGTGATCGCTTGACGCTGTCCTCCAGAAAGCAAGCCGATTTCAGTGGTCAAACGATTTTCTAACCCAAGATTCAAGCGTGCGAGATGTTCCTTGAAAAAAGAACGATCTTGTGGCTTGACGCCACGGAAAAAGCCTCGTTTTTTGCCACGTTTCATTGCTAGTGCTAAATTTTCTTCCACCGTCAATCGGACAGCAGTGCCTAATTTAGGATCTTGAAAGACACGACTGATTTCTTTGGAGCGAGCAACCACTGACTTTTTGGTGATATCTTTGCCATTCAATAAAATCTTCCCTTGATCCACTGGAAAAGAACCAGCAATACTGTTCAATAGTGTCGATTTACCTGTACCATTTCCGCCAATAATTGTTACGAAATCACCTTGTTTCAACGAGAGATTAACTCCTTTTAGCACATGGTTTTCATTGATGGTTCCTTTTTCAAACGTATGGTGGATAGATTGAAGTGTTAAAACATCAGTCATTGATAGATCCTCCTTTTGCTTTCGTACGCTTAGGTAACTTTAATTTTTGTTGGATTTGTGGAAAAGATAAACAGATAACCAGAACAAGTGCAGAAGCTAATTTTGAATCGCTTGGTTGAACGTTCAACTCAAAAACTAACGCTAAGATAAAACGATAGATCACGGCGCCTAAAATAATTGTCAATAATCGAAGAAGCAATGGTTGGTTTCGAAAGAGAACTTCAGCGATGATGATTGAAGCCAAGCCAATCACGATCGTACCGATCCCAGAGTTTAAATCAGCAAAGCCATTGTTTTGTGCAAGCAACGAACCAGATAAAGCAATACAGCCATTTGAGATCATATACCCAATGATTTTCATCGTATCGGTGTTGATGCCGTTTGCTTCACTCATTGCTAAATTATCGCCAGTCGCTCGAATCGCCAACCCCGTTTCTGTCCGTAAAAATAAAACAAGCAACGTGACAACGATCAATGCGACAAGTAAGCCAGCAATCAATACAGCATTTTCCTTTGAAACACCGAGTGATTCTGCCCATGTAAAGACGGTTTTTTGTCCTAATAATGAAAGATTAGGTGCGCCCATGATTCGTGAGGTAACGGAATATAAGCCAGTCATCGTGATGATTCCAGCTAGAAGTGCCGGAATTTTAAGTTTGGTATGGAGCAATCCTGAAACTAAGCCAGCTGCTGCGCCTCCTAAAAATCCTAAGAGGCAAGCAACGATTGGGGAAAGTCCATTAGTGATACTGACGGCAGCAATCCCAGCACCTAAAGGGAAACTGCCTTCAGCTGTTAAATCAGCGATATCCAGGATACGAAAAGTAAGGAAGACACCGATTGCCAGTAGTGCCCAAAGCACGCCTTGTGAAGCAGAAGATAAAAAGATACTTATTAAATTAGTCATGATTGTCCTCCTGTAAAATTATTCAGTCTCTTTGATTGTTGTTGGATCGATTCCAAGGGCTTTTGCCATGTCTTTATTGACATATAAGGAAAGATCATCTGCTGATTCAACCGGTAATTCACTCGTTTTTTTGCCAGCTAAGATCTTAGCAGCCATTTCGCCTGTTTGTCGCCCTAACTCTTCATAATCAATCCCAACAGTTGCTAAGCCACCTTCTTTGACTTGATCCACGGAACCAGCAACGATCGGTGTTTTTGTTTCTTTGGCTACTTCACCGATAACGCTAGCAGCACTGGCGAATGTATTATCCGTTGGGATGTAGATACCGTCGACATCTTTGGCTAAACTTTTTGTCACTTGTTGAACATCATTGGTGGAGTTTGCCGTCAATACTTTGACTTTCACTCCGGCTTTTTTCAATGTTTTCTCGGCTAAGTCTCCTTGGATTTTGGAATTTGCTTCCCCGTTGTTGTACATGATCCCGATCGTTTTTGCTTTTGGCACGATCTGTAATAATAGCTCGATTTGTTTTTCGATCGGTACCATATCCGTCGTACCAGTCACATTACCGCCAGGTTTGTCATTAGAGGAAACTAAATGTGCTTTTTCTAAGTCGGTAACTGCCGTCACTGTAATAGGAATCGTGGTTGTTTCATTAAGGAGCGATTGCGCAGCTGGAGTTGCAATCCCTAATAATAAGTCGGGTTGGTCTTTCACTAATTTTTCACTCATGCTTTTTAGATTGTCTTGATTGTTTTGCGCATTTTGATAGTTGATTGTTAAATTGTCGCCTTCTTTATAGCCATTTTCTGCTAGCCCTTCTTTGAACCCTTTGTATGTAGCATCTAATGAATTATGTTGAACCAGTTGTAAAACACCGATTGTTTTTGAGTCATCCGATTTTGCTGAGGAACTATTTGCAGTTCCACATCCACCAAGTGCTAGTAATAATGTTGCGCCTAATCCGATCAATAAATTTTTTTTCATTTCTTTTTCCTCCTTCAATTTTGAAAACAAAAAATCCATTTAGACAAAACGTCTAAATGGATTGAGTATCGAAAGAGTATGTAAGTAAGAAATCGTGATTACTTTGTACTTTTCGCTTAGCCACTTAACGTAATGTCTACGTGGCTTTTGCGTAATACAAAGTTCTTTAGCCATCATAGATACAAACCAGTTGTTTGGTGTTTGTATCCATAATTCATGAATACAAACCTATCTAAAGTAGCTAAAGTAAAAGTTATTCAATTGTGTCGGGATAAGTTGTATATTCGGTTTTTGCATAAATAAATCCTCCACAAATAATAAAATTTCCTAAGTATAGCGGAGATGTAAGGGGATTGTCAAGACGAACATTCAGAAAATTCTCAAAATCCGTGAATGTTTATTCGATATACTATAGTAAGAAAAGTTTAAGAAAAAATGATGAAAAGAGGAGGGAAACGCCAGGAAGTGTTGACTTTTATGAAAAAATAGTGTAATATATGAAGTTGCAAAAACTATCTGATGAAGTAAAGGCAGAAACGAAATATTGTCCGTTTCGGCTTTATAATAAGGAAACAAAAATAGAAGCGCATGAAGAAATGGTTTCAAAAGAATGCTCTATTTTTGGTTTTTTTTTGCCTAAAAGCCGCAAAAAATGTCTATTGTTATCTAAATATAATATTTTTAATATTATTGTAACAATTGATCGGGTAGTCTTTTTGAATGACATTTTAGAGGGGTGAAGAGCTTGGCTGGACACGTAGTAAAGTACGGAAAACATCGCGAACGTAGAAGTTTCGCACGAATCAGTGAAGTGTTGGAATTACCAAATTTGATCGAAATTCAAACAGACTCTTACCAATGGTTCCTAGATGAAGGACTAAGAGAAATGTTTGAAGACATTTTGCCAATTGATGACTTCAATGGCAATCTATCTTTGGAATTTGTGGATTATGAATTGAAAGAACCTAAGTATACGGTAGCAGAAGCACGCGCACATGATGCAAATTACTCTGCACCATTACATGTAACGTTACGTCTAACAAACCGTGAGACAGGTGAAATCAAAGCGCAAGAAGTCTTCTTCGGTGATTTCCCATTAATGACTGAACAAGGAACATTCATTATCAACGGAGCAGAACGGGTAATCGTTTCTCAGTTAGTGCGTTCACCTGGTGTGTACTTCCATGGAAAAGTAGACAAAAACGGAAAAGAAGGTTTCGGTTCAACTGTGATCCCGAACCGTGGTGCATGGTTAGAAATGGAAACTGATGCAAAAGATATTTCTTACGTACGTATTGATCGTACCCGTAAGATTCCTTTGACTGTGTTAGTTCGTGCCCTAGGATTTGGATCAGATGATACCATCTTTGAAATCTTTGGTGACAGTGAAACGTTACGCAATACAGTTGAAAAAGACTTGCACAAAAATGCAAGTGATTCAAGAACAGAAGAAGGATTAAAAGACGTTTACGAACGTCTACGTCCAGGCGAGCCTAAGACAGCCGATAGTTCTCGGAACTTATTGAATGCTCGTTTCTTCGATCCAAAACGCTACGACTTAGCCAACGTTGGTCGTTATAAAGTAAATAAAAAATTAGACTTGAAAACACGTCTATTGAACTTAACATTAGCAGAAACATTGGTTGATCCAGAAACTGGTGAAATCATCGTTGAAAAAGGAACTGTGTTGACTCACCAAGTGATGGAAACATTAGCACCTTTCATTGATAATGGATTGAATTCAGTGACTTACTATCCATCAGAAGATGGTGTTGTGACTGATCCAATGACTGTTCAAGTGATCAAAGTCTTTTCACCAAAAGATCCAGAACGTGAAGTGAATGTGATCGGTAACGGTTATCCTGAATCAGCTGTGAAAACTGTTCGTCCGGCAGATATCATCGCATCAATGAGTTATTTCTTAAACTTGATGGAAGGGATCGGCAACGTGGACGATATCGACCACTTAGGAAATCGTCGTATCCGTTCAGTCGGTGAATTACTGCAAAACCAATTCCGTATCGGATTAGCTCGGATGGAACGTGTCGTACGTGAAAGAATGTCGATCCAAGATACAGAAACTTTGACACCACAACAATTGATCAACATCCGTCCAGTGGTTGCAAGTATCAAAGAATTCTTTGGTTCTTCTCAGTTGTCTCAGTTCATGGATCAAACGAACCCACTTGGGGAATTGACACACAAACGTCGTCTTTCAGCCTTAGGACCTGGTGGTTTGACTCGTGACCGAGCTGGTTATGAAGTTCGTGACGTTCACTATTCTCACTATGGCCGTATGTGTCCGATTGAAACGCCTGAAGGACCAAATATTGGGTTGATCAATAGTTTATCTAGCTATGCGAAAGTTAATAAATTTGGATTTATCGAAACTCCTTACCGTCGTGTTGATCGTGAAACTGGTCGTGTAACGGATCAAATCGACTATCTAACAGCTGACATCGAAGACCACTACATCGTTGCCCAAGCAAATAGCCCATTAAATGAAGATGGTACTTTTGCACAAGACGTTGTTATGGCTCGTGCACAAAGTGAAAACTTAGAAGTTTCAATCGATAAAGTCGATTATATGGACGTATCACCTAAACAAGTAGTTGCGGTAGCGACAGCATGTATTCCTTTCTTGGAAAACGATGACTCCAACCGTGCCTTGATGGGTGCCAACATGCAGCGTCAAGCAGTGCCATTGATCAATCCACAAGCACCATGGGTTGGTACTGGTATGGAATACAAATCAGCTCATGACTCAGGAGCTGCTTTGCTATGTAAACATGATGGTGTCGTTGAATTTGTGGATGCCTCTGAGATTCGTGTTCGTCGTGACAACGGTGCATTAGATAAATACGCTGTAACAAAATTCCGTCGTTCAAACTCAGGAACAAGCTACAACCAACGCCCAATCGTTCATTTAGGCGAAAAAGTTGAAAAAGGCGATACTTTAGCCGATGGACCTTCAATGGAACAAGGTGAAATGGCGCTAGGACAAAACGTTTTAGTAGGTTTCATGACTTGGGAAGGTTACAACTATGAAGATGCGATCATCATGAGCCGTCGTCTTGTGAAAGACGATGTCTATACTTCGATCCACATCGAAGAATATGAATCAGAAGCTCGTGATACAAAATTAGGACCTGAAGAAATCACTCGTGAAATCCCTAACGTTGGGGAAGATGCTTTGAAAGATCTAGACGAGATGGGTATTATCCGTATCGGTGCGGAAGTCCAAGATGGTGACTTACTAGTTGGTAAAGTAACACCAAAAGGGGTAACCGAATTATCAGCTGAAGAACGTCTTTTACATGCGATCTTTGGTGAAAAAGCTCGTGAAGTCCGTGATACTTCATTACGTGTACCACACGGTGGTGGCGGGATCGTCCACGACGTAAAAATCTTTACTCGTGAAGCCGGCGATGAATTATCACCAGGCGTAAACATGCTTGTACGTGTGTATATCGTTCAAAAACGTAAAATCCATGAAGGAGATAAGATGGCCGGACGTCATGGTAATAAAGGGGTTGTATCCCGTATCATGCCGGAAGAAGATATGCCATTCTTACCAGATGGAACACCAATCGATATCATGTTGAATCCTTTAGGGGTGCCATCACGGATGAATATCGGACAAGTATTGGAATTGCATTTAGGGATGGCTGCTCGTCAGTTAGGTATCCATGTTGCAACACCAGTATTTGATGGTGCAAGTGATGAGGACGTTTGGGAAACAGTTCGTGAAGCTGGTATGGCCAGCGATGCGAAAACCATCCTTTATGACGGACGTACAGGTGAACCATTTGACGGCCGAGTGTCTGTCGGTGTCATGTACATGATCAAACTTGCTCACATGGTCGATGATAAATTGCATGCTCGTTCAATCGGACCTTACTCATTGGTTACACAACAACCATTGGGTGGTAAAGCACAATTTGGTGGACAACGTTTTGGTGAAATGGAAGTTTGGGCTTTGGAAGCTTACGGTGCCGCTTATACTTTACAAGAAATCTTGACATACAAATCAGATGATGTAGTTGGTCGTGTGAAAACTTATGAAGCGATCGTCAAAGGCGAACCAATTCCAAAACCAGGTGTACCAGAATCATTCCGAGTATTAGTAAAAGAATTACAATCACTAGGATTAGACATGCGTGTCTTGGATATCAAAGATTCTGAAATCGAACTCCGTGATATGGATGACGAAGATGATGATTTGATCACTGTAGATGCTTTGACAAAATTTGCTGAACAGCAAACAGCCAAAGAATTAGAAAAGAAAGCTGCTGAACAAGTGGAAGATGAAAGACAAGATATCATCCAAAACTTTGAAACCGCAGAAGATAACTTAGACTAATCCGGTCTATGAGCTGTAAGGCGGTCGATGATCAGCCGCCTTGCGGTTTTGCCATTAAACGAAATGGAGGGAACCCCTTTTGATCGATGTAAATAAATTCGAAAGTATGCAAATAGGTTTGGCTTCTCCCGAAAAAATCAGAAGCTGGTCTTATGGTGAAGTAAAAAAACCTGAGACGATTAACTATCGTACCTTAAAACCTGAACGCGAAGGGTTGTTCTGTGAGCGGATTTTTGGTCCTACGAAAGACTGGGAATGTGCCTGCGGAAAATACAAACGTATCCGTTATAAAGGAATCGTTTGTGACCGATGCGGTGTTGAAGTGACACGTTCAAAAGTTCGTCGTGAACGTATGGGTCACATTGAATTAGCAGCACCTGTTTCACATATTTGGTACTTTAAAGGAATTCCTTCTCGTATGGGACTTGTTTTAGACATGAGTCCTCGTGCCTTAGAAGAAATCATTTATTTTGCTTCATATGTGGTTATCGAACCAGGAAACACCAACTTAGAGAAAAAACAATTGTTGACAGAACGTGAATACCGCGAAAAACGTGAACAATATGGACAAGAATTCCAAGCAGCAATGGGTGCAGAAGCAATCAAACAATTACTAGACAGTGTTGATATAGATGCTGAAGCAGCTGAATTGAAAGAAGAATTGAAATCTGCCCAAGGGCAAAAACGGACTCGTGCGATCCGCCGTTTGGACATTTTAGAAGCTTTCCGTGCTTCAGGAAATGAACCAAGTTGGATGGTTATGGACGTTATTCCAGTTATTCCACCAGATTTACGACCAATGGTGCAATTAGAAGGTGGACGTTTTGCAACAAGTGATTTGAATGATCTTTACCGTCGAGTAATCAACCGTAATAACCGTTTGAAACGCTTGTTAGATTTGAATGCTCCAGGAATCATCGTCCAAAACGAAAAACGGATGTTACAAGAAGCTGTTGATGCGTTGATCGATAATGGTCGTCGTGGCCGTCCAGTTACTGGACCAGGTAACCGTCCATTGAAATCTCTTTCTCACATGTTGAAAGGGAAACAAGGTCGTTTCCGTCAAAACTTACTTGGTAAACGTGTTGACTATTCAGGACGTTCCGTTATCGTTGTAGGACCTTTCTTGAAAATGTATCAATGTGGGTTGCCAAAAGAAATGGCGATCGAACTATTTAAACCATTTGTGATGCGTGAATTGGTTCAACGTGAACTAGCTTCTAACATCAAAAATGCGAAACGTAAAATCGAACGTCAAGAAGACGAAGTTTGGGATGTCTTGGAAGACGTAATCAAAGAACACCCAGTACTACTTAACCGAGCACCTACGCTACACAGACTTGGTATCCAAGCATTTGAACCTGTTTTAGTACAAGGTCGCGCGATTCGTTTGCACCCACTTGTATGTGAAGCTTATAATGCCGACTTTGATGGAGACCAAATGGCCGTTCACGTACCATTGAACGAAGAAGCACAAGCGGAAGCTCGTATGTTGATGCTAGCTGCTCAAAACATCTTGAATCCAAAAGACGGTAAACCAGTTGTAACACCTTCCCAAGATATGGTTTTAGGTAACTACTACCTAACAATGGAAGAAGAAGGACGTGAAGGCGAAGGAATGGTCTTCCGTGACCAAAACGAAGCTGTGATCGCATGGCGTAACGGCTACGTTCATTTACACTCACGTATCGGTGTGAACCCTAATTCATTAGGTGAAAAACCATTTACTGACTGGCAAAAAGAACGTACGATGATTACAACCGTTGGTAAGATCATCTTTAATGAGATCATGCCTCCAGAGTTCCCTTACTTGAATGAACCAACAGACTTCAACTTAACGGTACAAACACCGGATAAATATTTTGTTGAATCAGGTACAGATATTCCTGCGCATATCAAAGAGCAAGAATTAGTCTTACCATTCAAGAAGAAAAATCTAGGAAATATCATTGCGGAAGTCTTCAAACGTTTCAAAGTAACTGAAACTTCTAAGATGCTTGACCGAATGAAAGACTTAGGGTATAAACATTCTACACATGCTGGTATCACAGTAGGTATCGCAGATATCAGTGTACTGAATGAAAAACAAGGAATCATCGAAAATGCCCATAAACAAGTTGAAACAATTACAAAACAATTCCGTCGTGGATTGATTACTGATGACGAACGTTATGAACGAGTAATCGCTGTTTGGAATGCTGCTAAAGATAGCATCCAACAAAAACTGATGGAAGGGTTAGAAGCGAAAAACCCAATCTTCATGATGTCTGACTCTGGGGCCCGTGGTAACATCTCCAACTTTACTCAGCTTGCTGGTATGCGTGGACTGATGGCTGCTCCGAATGGTCGAATCATGGAATTACCGATCATCTCAAACTTCCGTGAAGGACTTTCTGTCTTAGAAATGTTTATCTCTACTCACGGGGCTCGTAAAGGGATGACCGATACTGCCTTGAAGACAGCCGATTCAGGTTACTTGACTCGTCGTTTGGTTGACGTTGCCCAAGACGTTATTATTCGTGAAGAAGATTGTGGAACAGACCGCGGTCTTGAAATCCAAGCGATTCGTGAAGGAAATGAAATCATTGAATCATTAGAAGATCGTTTGATCGGTCGTTACACACGTAAAGAAGTACGTGATCCAGAAACGAACGAATTGATCATCGCTGGTAACCAATTGATTTCAGAAGATATTGCAAAACAAATCGTGGATGCAGGTGTGGAAACTGTAACGATCCGTTCTGTCTTCACATGTAACACAAAACATGGTGTCTGCAAACACTGCTATGGACGTAACTTGGCAACTGGATCTGACGTTGAAGTTGGTGAAGCAGTTGGTACGATCGCCGCTCAATCAATCGGAGAACCAGGTACTCAGTTGACAATGCGTACCTTCCATACCGGTGGGGTAGCCGGAGACGATATCACTCAAGGTCTTCCTCGTGTCCAAGAAATTTTTGAAGCACGTAATCCTAAAGGGCAAGCAGTGATCACCGAAGTAACTGGTGACGTCATCGATATCTCAGAAGATGCTTCAACTCGTACAAAAGAAGTAACAATCAAAGGGAAAACCGACACACGTACGTATACTGTTCCTTATACAGCACGTATGAAAGTCGCTGAAGGCGATATGATCCACCGTGGTGCGCCATTAACGGAAGGTTCAATCGATCCTAAACAATTGTTACAAGTTCGTGATGTATTATCAGTTGAAAACTACTTGCTGCGTGAAGTACAACGTGTATACCGTATGCAAGGGGTAGAAATCGGCGATAAACATATCGAAGTAATGGTTCGACAAATGTTACGTAAAGTCCGTGTAATGGATCCAGGTGATACGGATATCTTACCAGGTACATTGATGGATATTGCTGACTTCAAAGACCAAAACTACAATACATTGGTAGCTGGAGGCGTACCTGCAACATCTCGCCCAGTCCTACTAGGTATTACCAAAGCATCATTAGAAACAAACAGCTTCTTATCTGCTGCATCCTTCCAAGAAACAACTCGTGTCTTGACTGATGCTGCGATCCGAGGCAAAAAAGATCCACTTCTTGGTTTGAAAGAAAATGTTATCATCGGTAAAATCATCCCAGCTGGTACTGGTATGGCACGTTACCGTAACATGGAACCAAAAGAAGTCGGTGTTGCAAGTGAAAATGTTTATAGCATTTCAGACATCGAAGCACAAATGGCTGCAGAAGATGCAATGAATGAACAAACAAAATAATGTGACACCAAACAGAGCTAAGATGAACATCTTAGCTCTGTTTTTTTGTCGTGCTAAAGTTGATAGAAACAAACGAAATTGAGAATTTGTTCATTACAGACGAGCATTTTTTCTTATTTTTGTACTTCTAGAAAAATAGGTCCATGAATCATTGAATTGCTTAGTGAAACTTGCTAAAGGTTGCTGTGCTAGATCATTTTTGTTCATCGTTCAGGTGAAACTGCTATGTAGGAGCGGATGGGTTGAGATTTTTTCAGATAATAAACGATACATGATCGAGTTTGAACCAAACGTTTCAGTAAGTGATGCGAGTGCTTGTTGAGCTTGAAGTATAAAAACTTCTTCTTGTAGTTGGGAATGTGAGGACGAAGGATGTGTGGTATTGAGAATCAATTTTTCAAGTAGATTTTTTGGGTTGTCTTGATCTACTAGCGTACCAGAATTCTTTACTGACTTACTTGGTAAAATTTGTTGAATTTTATCAGTGAAATTATTTTTTTAGGCATAACGTGTCCCCCTGAAGTTAAAAATTTTAGCGGTTGTTAATTCAAAATCTGTGGAAAAGTATAATATAAAAGAACTATCCACAAGGAAAAAGAAAAACCGTTTATTCTCTCTTGTGGAAAAAACAGTTGAGAGGAAAAAGAAAGTTATCCACAAAAGAGAATGGAAATAGGAAAAATTGATAAAAATACCGGGAGGGGGTAAAATGAGTATTTCTTTCAATAAATGTAAAAAATGTGAGAACAATAAATGATGTTTAGGTTTAAGTCCTAGGAGTATTGTATATACTTTTAAATAGATGGATAAAAAAATCAAATCAATGAAAAGATTAGTAAAAAAGAAAATGCTGCAATACTCTATCTTAATAAAGCAAGCAGGTAAGTATAGGAGTATCGATTCTTTGTTTACTCGTTTCGAAGGTAAGCAAAACAGTATCACCCTTTTATAAATCAAGGTATGATGAAAGACAAAGGGGGATTTTATATGACGAAAAAAGCAGTTTTTGCAGGTGGTTGTTTTTGGTGCATGGTCAAACCTTTTGAAACACAGCCAGGAATCATAGCAGTAACCTCTGGCTATACGGGAGGACATGTCCCAAATCCTACCTATGAACAAGTAACCACGGGTACGACAGGTCATACGGAAGCGGTAGAAATCGAGTATGATCCGTCTCTTATTTCTTATAAACAGTTAGTCGAAATCTACTGGCAACAAACAGACCCAACGGATGCTTTCGGTCAATTTGCTGATCGCGGAGACTCTTATCGACCGGTCATTTATTATAGCAATGAAGAAGAACGTGAAATCGCTGAAGCATCAAAGAAACAACTACAAGAAAGTGGTCGATTCGATCGTCCGATTGTCACAAAAATCGAACCCCGAAGTGAGTTTTATCCCGCTGAGGAGTATCATCAAGACTATTATAAGAAGAATAAAATCCACTATAATCTTTACCGAGAAGGCTCTGGACGAGGGAGTTTTTTACGTAAACATTGGTCTGGAAAATAAGACACATTGCATTTTGAAGAATTTCAGTTAGGGATAAAAGCTGGCTATGCTTTGGCTTACTGTGAATTTAGTGGTTTTTATAATTTTTAGGTAAAGTTATCTAAGTGTCATTGGATCGGCCGTCTGGTTGATCCATTTTTTTATAAATCAAGGTTCATTGTCATTTGTTGAATGACAGCAAGCAGAAAAGATACTAAGCTATCAAAAACGTACGTAATGAGGCAAATAAGCGAAGTCCGTCAAATCATTAATCATCATCAGTTAAAAGGCTCGCATCGTTGATAACCAATAAATAGACAACTAAATTACCACACATGAAGGAGAAAAAGTGCGACACTCAAAAAAGGCACAAAAGGTACTCTTTTAGATTTTTTATCGTGAGAGAGAAAAATAAAGAAAAAAAGTAATCCCAATAAACTAGCAAGAAAGAGGAGTTGCATCAGTTGATTGAGAGTTAGACCGCCACTCCAGCTTAAAAGTAATAAAACATCACCTAAACCTAAAAATTCACTCCCGTAACGAGTAAGGAAAAAACTGATCAAGAATAAAACAGCAAAACTAAGCCATTGAAATTCTCCTTTGATCAACCAAGTCATCCATAAGATAAACCAGATAAAATAAAGCGTTCTTCCCTCGATCATCAAATAAAAACTATCCATTAACGAGAGTAAAAAGGCTGACAAAAACCAAAAAATAAGTAACCCGTCTGGGCGCTGTGAAAAATAAAATAGCCAAACAGATAAACAACCACCGATACATTCTGCTATAAAATAAATCGGTGAAAGCTTGTTGCGACAGTTTCGACAACGAAAACGTTGGTAACAGATGGAAAGCAATGGGACCAGTTCATACCAAGCCAATACATGCTGACAGTTGACACAATGAGAACGTGGGTAAATAATAGAGTGTCCTTGTGGCAGGCGTTGTGCCACTAAGCATAAGAACGAACCAATGCAACAACCAATGATAAAATAGAGAAACATAGCGAGGGCCTCCTTTTAAAGAAAGATACGCCAATAACAACCATTTTATTTATTTTTAGTAGAGGTGACAAAATGAAGATTTCGATCGGAGTCGATATCGGTACGACACAAACAAAAGCAGTGGCATTCAACGAGCAAGCTGAAGTCATCGCTTCAGCTTATTTCCTTAATCCGATGATCCAAGAAGCACCAGGAATGGCAGAACAAGACCCAGAATTGATCTGCCACGGTGTATGTACAGTAATCAAAGAAGTCGTCAAACAGTTACCGAAGTCGACAACTATAGAAGTGATTGCCTTTTCAACAGCGATGCACAGTTTGATTCTGTTAGATGATAATAAACTCCCTTTGACCCGTATGATCACTTGGGCAGATAATCGTGCGAAGGTACAGGCTGAAAAACTAAAAAACAGCCATCTAGGGTTTCACTTTTATCAACAGACAGGCACGCCAATCCACCCCATGACGCCACTAGTTAAAATCCATTGGTTAAACGAAACCCAACCAGAACTAACGAAGCAAGTGGCATACTATGTTAGCATAAAAGAATATATCTTTTACCGTTTGTTTGGGCAACTAGTCTGTGACTACAGTACAGCCTCAGGCACAGGTTATTTTGATATCCATCAATTCAAATGGGCAGAAGAAGCGTTAAATTATTTATCAATCACTCAAGAACAACTACCTGCAGTGATGCCGTCAACCACGATACTCAATGGATTATCAAAAGAAAAACAAGAAATTTTAGGATTAGAAAATGATATATCATTTGTTTTGGGCGGTGCTGATGGTCCTTTATCTAATTTGGGGCTAGGAGCTTTTGGCGAAAAGGTAGCTGCGTTAACAGTCGGAACCAGTGGGGCATTAAGATTTATTACAGACAAACCACAACTACATCCAGAGATGGAAACCTTCTGTTATGTACTGGATCGTACACACTGGGTAGTCGGTGGCGCAACAAGTAATGGTGCGGGGATTTTTGATTGGGCAAGTCAAACTTTGATGCAAGAAGTAACACAAGCAGCTATTGACCAAGGTGAAAATCCTTACGATGCTCTTTTCTCAGCAATTACGTTTGTCCCACCAGGAGCGAACGGATTACTCTTTCAGCCCTATTTATTAGGAGAACGAGCCCCTCTATGGGAGGCAGAAGCTTCTGGGAGTTTTTTAGGTTTGCAAAGAGACCACACGGAAAAAGAAATGATGCGAGCCATTCTAGAAGGAATTTGTTTCAATCTAAAAAGGATTTTGACAGGAGTTTGTTCAGAAGATCAGTTAACAGAAATCAGAGCTACAGGCGGATTCTCACAATCGCCTGTCTTTCGCCAATTAATGGCTGACGTTTTGGGGTATCCGCTCATTTTTCCAGCAGTGTCTGAAGCCTCCGCTTTAGGAGCCGTTTTCTTAGGGTGGCAAAGTATCGGGAAGATCACTGACTTAAGCGAAGCTATAGAAAAAGTACAGCTTGCTTCACAAGTACCAGTTCAACAAACGATCAAAGAGACATATCAAAAAATCTTTCCGATTTTTGTTGAAACACAAAAACAAGTAGCGGCAACTTATCAGCCTTTAGCACATTTACGTCAAACTTTAAGTACTATGAATGAAAAATAGGATGAAAAAGTAGAATGACGGAATAAGAGAGGAATAGTGTAAGAACTAGAAAAAACGACTAAAGCAATAGAAAGTCTTTTCTAAGAAATGATAGGATGAAAATCGTTCTCAACTAATTGGTTTTATTGTACTTTTGTCTCAAAGTTTACTATGCTTTTATTGTAGACAAAAGTTAGGAGGAGAAAAGAAAATGAAATTTCCACAAACAAAAGAAGTATTAAATCAATTAGTTGCAGACTTGAGTCAAATGTCTGTTGTTGTTCACCAAACACATTGGTATATGCGTGGACCAGGTTTCTTGACATTGCACCCAATGATGGATGAATTTATGGATGACTTGAATGAACAATTAGATGAAATCTCAGAGCGTTTGATCACACTAGATGGTTCTCCTTATTCAACCTTACGTGAATTTGCAGACAACACCAATATTCCTGACGAAGTAGGTAATTGGGATCGGACTATTCCAGAACGCTTGGAAATTCTTGTGAAAGGCTACCGCTATTTGGCAGACCTTTACCAAAAAGGAATTGAAGTAGCTGGTGAGGAAGGCGACGACCCAACACAAGATATCTTTATCGAATTCAAAACAGCGACTGAAAAACGAATCTGGATGATCCAAGCACATTTAGGAAAAGCACCAGAAATCGATGCGTAAAATGATCATCAGCTGATGATATTATATAATAGTAGAAAAACTGCGAGGGAAGTTATTTTCCTTGCAGTTTTTATTTTAGAAGAGAAAGAAACGTTCTTCGTTCTAAAAAAGAATGAGTGCATCACAAGGATACGGGCAATAAAAACGAAAGTTTTGTATTGCTAAGAAAAAACGTTGACATTAAGGGGATTAGCAGGTAATATGTTAAATGGTATTGTTTGCCCCACAAAGAGCCCCGGAAACTCGAAGTGTATGTCAAACATCAGAACTTAAATTGGAGGAAACTAACGTGCGTACAACATATATGGCCAAACCAGGCGAAGTAGAACGTAAATGGTATGTAGTAGACGCAACTGATGTTCCATTGGGACGTCTTTCAACAGTTGTTGCATCTGTACTACGTGGTAAAAATAAACCAACTTTCACACCTCATTTGGACACTGGCGATTTCGTCATCGTAATCAATGCAGATAAAGTGAAATTAACAGGTAAAAAAGCGACTGATAAAATTTATTACCGTCACAGCAACTACCCAGGAGGATTGAAATCAATCACTGCTGGCGAATTGCGTGCTAAAAATTCTCGTCGTTTGATCGAAACTTCTGTAAAAGGAATGCTTCCTAAAAATACTTTAGGCCGCAAACAATTTACAAAATTGAATGTATACGCTGGAGCTGAGCATCCACATGCAGCACAACAACCAGAAGTTTTAGACATTACAAACTTAATCTAATAGGAGGGAATTTCATTGGCACAAGTTCAATATATCGGCACAGGCCGTCGTAAAAATGCAGTTGCTCGTGTACGTTTAGTACCAGGAACTGGTAAAATTACTGTAAACAAAAAAGATGTTGAAGAATACATTCCACATGCTGACTTGCGTGAAGTAATCAATCAACCTTTCGCTGTTACTGAAACAAAAGGCGCTTATGACGTATTTGTTAACGTAAACGGCGGAGGCTACGCTGGACAATCAGGAGCTATCCGTCATGGTATCGCTCGTGCATTGCTAGAAGTTGATCCTGACTTCCGTCTAGCTCTTAAACGTGCTGGCTTACTTACTCGTGACGCACGTATGGTTGAACGTAAAAAACCAGGTCTTAAGAAAGCTCGTAAAGCTTCACAGTTCTCAAAACGTTAAGACTACTATTATATCAACGTTTCAGACACTTTCCATTTTTGGAAGGTGTCTTTTTTTGTACTTTTGGGAACGACAATGATTTGCATTTATTGGATAAAACAATGTCTTCATTAGATAGTGTTTCCAAAGAGAGTATTCCTAATTTAGCGCCAGGACAAGTTATATTGACTGGTGTATTATTTGATCTTTCAATAATTATACAAGTTGAACCCTGTAAAAAAAATTATCTTTTTTTGAGGCGTTAATAGGCTACTACTTATGAGTACCGAATCCTTTAATATAGACAATTTGATTTTTTACATTCTTTTTGATATGTTAATTATGCGAAGCAATACTATTTTTATCAATAAAGCACAAAAGCCACTCTACTGCGAATAGAGTGGTTTTCTTTTTCATCCGTTGCGACTACGAATGAGTGGGCTAGAAGCAACTTACTATTAGTCATTGTCTGTCTCATCTAACCAGTAAGAAAAAAGTTTGATAACGATACCTACAAAAATAGGCGCAATGACCAAGGATACTATATTTTTCCAATAAAGCACACCCCCTTTGAGGATAAGTTTCCAAAGTGAGTATAGCATATTGTGTATTAGAAAGTGACTTTAAATTTTATGGGTGAGGAATTGTTATTAAAGGGTTATCCATCCCTTTCCAAATTTTGGAGAGTGTCTTTTTTGTACTTTTAGGTATAGAAATGGGTATGATTTTTTTAAACCTGCCATTCATTTTCCGTTTTTTACTTCTGCTAATCATTGTTCAAATTTTTCATAAGTGGATAGATCGATAATTTAGTAGTTATCTTAGGAATGTTTGGGGTATTTAAATAATGATATTGGATATTTCTTGACTTTTCTTGACTAGAAAATGTTGTTTTTTTCTAGTGTAGAGAAAATATAATAAATGAAATACTTTCTCCGCCATTATTTGTTTTTCTCCGCCAAATAATATAAAATGGCGGAGAAAATAAGTGGATGGCGGTGAAAGAATTTAATTATTCTACACGCCTTTTGTTCGTTATCTTGTCGGAATCATTTTGCGAGCTTACGGAAACTTCTCGGAACGATTTGACATGATTATTAATCGTGAACTAACGCCTGCTGAGCGGTTAGTAGAAGAATTACAAAAGTCATTTGAACCTCTAAGCAGAGCAGATTTGGAGAACTTGTTACCAGATATTAGTCGACGAACGATTGAACGGGCATTATCTGAGTTACAAACAGAAAACAAGATTCAAAAAATTGGGCAGGGGCGTTCGACTAAGTATCAATTATTGAATACGCTTAAAGCTTAATACGATTCACCATCTCTCACCAGAAGAGGAGTGAAATCGGGTGGTTTAAGCACAAAGCCAATTGAAATTTGATATGAACTTTTCAGACAGATCGGGCGAGTTACGAGAATCACACTGGTCAAAGCTATGCTGAGCGCAGTTACCTTGAGCAGGACTTTCAAGACACTTTCCAAACTTTGGAGAGTGTCTTTTTTCATTTTAAATCATAAAAAAGTTGTCGTGAGTTTCACTGACATCAAAAATTATAGGGTCATAATAATCTGTTCCACTTTAATGTGGAACAGATTACGTATTTATATTTAGTGAGAAAAACTCTATGATATAGACAAGGAAAACGTTTTCTGAGGTGATGATGGATGTTATCAAAGCGCGAGAGTCAGTTAATTGAATTACTTTTAGAGGAGGAGAATTTTCAACCAGCAAGTTTCTTTAGTGAAAAACTCAATGTTTCGAATAAAACAATTTATCAAGATATTCAGAAGCTGGGACAGTTCTTGAATCGTTTTGAGTTAAAAATTGAAAAAAAACCTCGCATTGGGATCTACCTAATTGGAACGTCAACTAAAAAAAATGATGCCAAAATATTTATCACTAGTAAAGAAGCCATGTCAACAGAGGTAAAGTATAGTTCAAATTATCGGAGAGTGTACTTATTCGCCAATCTAATTTTTAAAACGGATAAAAAAAGATATGAGTATTTTGAAAAAAAGTTTTTTGTCAGTATTGCAACTTTACGTAAGGACTATGAGGAAATCATCAAATATTGTCGGTTAGCTGGGATTAGGATTACTTCAAATCATGTAATAGATACACAAAAAACACCTGAAGAGTTGATCCAGCGGACATTTGTTAATTATTTTGAAAAAAACATCGGTGTAGGGAATGAAAAATGTCAATATCACTTTGTTTTTGATCAAGCGATGGTTCAGTTTGTGGATGATTTTGTAAAGAATTTTTACCAACAGTCTAAACAGCAACCAACAAATTATATTGTCCATTCACTCAAACTTTCGTTGTTAACTTTGATTGGTCGAGTAAAGCATGGCTACCATTCACAAACAAATAAAAATCCTTTGTTTGTCGAAATAAAGAAAATGGAATTATATATGGTGGCACTAGATTTTTCAAATGGGATCAAAGATGAATTGAATTGTTCCTTTACGATAAATGATCTTTACTTTATTTGTTCGTTGTTTATGGGACATGGAGTGAGACCGTTTGTGAATCTGGCAACCCATAGTCAACAAATCATGGAGACCACCAAAAAATTTATTCAAGATATGTCGACACTGGTTGAGAAGGATTTGGAGCAAGATAGTCAGCTGCTTCAATCTCTATTTGCCCATATTGAGCCAATGGTTTATCGGTTGCAAATGGGGATTACCATTAAAAATCCTTTAAAAGAGGATATCATTCGGCAATACAGCACAATGTATACGCTAACAACTTACTGTATTCCAAAATTGGAAAAAGCAATGGGGATCAGAGTAACGGATGATGAAATTACTTTTTTGACTATTCATTTTCAGTTAGCTTTTGAAAAAATTGTGAATACGAAGCATGTTTTTCTTATTTGTCCAACTGGGTTGGGAACTTCGCAATTATTATTTCAGCGTATTCGTCATAGTTCTCCTAGTACCGTAGTCTATGAAGTGATTGATGTTCAAAAGTTGCAGGATTACAACTTAGATAGTGTCGATTTGATTATTTCAACAGTCAAATTGGAAAATGAGTATCAAACGCCGATTATTTATGTTCGACCATTACCAACGAAAGAAGAAATTGCATTGATTAATCGTCATCTTCTTACCTTGAATCAACAAGACAATACATTTTTACCATCCATTGCACCGGATAAAACGATTTTAAAGAAATATTTGAAGGATGGTTGGATGTTTTTGAATCAAGATTTTGATAGTAGAGAATCTGTACTTTCTTTCATCACTGAGAAATATAAAGAAGAACAATTAGTAAAGGATAATTTTCTTGAGGTTGTACTTCAAAGAGAAAAACTAGGAGCTACCGGACTTTCATCAGGCGTAGCCATCCCACATGCAAATCCTAAATATGTAGTCAAAACAAAAATTTCTATTATCACTCTAAAAAACAAAATTACTTGGGGAGATGTGGATATAAGGGTTGTTTTATTCTTAGCGATTGCAGAAGAAGATATGATTCAAGTGAAAAATATGATTGCACTACTTTATGATGTCTTTGTCTCACCTGAGAGAATAAAAAGTATTGCAAGTAATGAAACAAGGAATGAGATTATTAACGAAATTATAGGAAAGAGGAAGTAAGATGACGAGTTATTTTGGAAAGAAAATTGCATTATTTCAATCTGAGGTAAAGAGTCAGAAGGAAGCTTTATCAATTATTGCAACTTGTCTATATCAAACAGGTTTAGTGAAGGATTCGTTTGCAGAGAATGTACTGAAAAGAGAAGAAGTGTTTCCTACTGGCTTATTAATCAATGATGTTGGGATTGCTATACCACATACGGATGCAGAACACGTGAATGATTCTCAAATTGCATTTATGTCATTGAAAAAACCAGTAACTTTTTATGAAATGGGAACTGCAGATAAGGAAATTTCAGTCAGCTTGATCTTCATGTTGGCGTTGAAAGAACCACATGCACAGTTAGAAATGTTACAGAAGTTAATTACGATGTTTCAAAAAAAAGAGGTGGTTCAAAAGCTTCGAGCTGTAAATAATACTGAGGAGTATTATCAAATTATTGAAAAAGAAGGATTCGTTTAATAACCATTTTGAGGGGGAGCATTATGTTAGATTTATTACAAAAATTTGTTGATCTCGGATCAATCGTTGTATTGCCAATCTTAATTTTTGTTTTTGGTTTGATTTTAGGAACGAAACCGAGTAAGGCTTTTATTTCAGCATTAACGGTTGGTGTTGGATTTGTCGGGTTGAACTTAGTTATCGATTTATTGACCAATAGCTTAGGACCAGCAGCACAAGCGATGGTTGAACGTTTTGGACTAAACTTAACAACCATTGACGTTGGTTGGCCGGCAGCAGCTGCGATTTCTTATGGAACCGTTTTAGGTAGTTTGGCGATTCCAGTAGCTATCGTAGTCAATGTGTTATTAATTATTGTTGGCTTAACAAAAACACTGAATGTTGATATTTGGAATATCTGGCATGCAGCATTTGTTGCTTCACTTGTCTATGCGGTAACGAATGACTTTGTAATGGGCATGTTGGCAACGGTTATTTATACAATGATGATTTTATTGTTTGGCGATATTTTAGGACCAATTATTAATAAATTCTATGGATTTCCAAATATTACCTTCCCACATGGAACAGCAGCACCTGGGTTTGTTTTTGCCTTACCTTTAAATTGGTTATTCGATAGGATTCCAGGATTGAAAGATTGGCATGCAGATCCAGAAACGATTCAAAAACGGTTTGGCATCTTTGGTGATTCAACAGTCATGGGCTTTTTAATTGGTTTGGTTATGGGGATTTTAGCTGGCTATGATGTTGCGGGAATTGGACAATTAGCGGTGAAAACTGGCGCTGTAATGGTCTTAATGCCTAAAATGGTGGCACTTTTAATGGAAGGCTTAACGCCTATTTCAGAATCAGCAAATTCATTTGTTCAAAAACGTTTCCCAGGAAGAGAATTATATATCGGAATGGATGCCGCATTGTCAGTAGGACACCCAGCTGTATTGTCTTCTTCGTTAATCTTAGTCCCAATCACGATTTTATTAGCAGTGATTTTACCAGGTAACACAACCTTGCCTTTCGGTGATTTGGCAACTATTCCATTCTTAGTTTGTTTGATGGCAGCTGTCTTTGGTGGAAACATTATTCGAACAATCTTAGGTGGGACGATCTACATGGTCACCATTTTATACATCACTTCATGGGTGGCACCATTTTTAACAAAAGCAGCACAAGCGGCAAACTTTGATTTACAAGGACATTCATCAGTAACTGCGATGGCAGAAGGTGGACTGTGGACAACACTTCTATACGTGGGTGGTGCAAAACTATTTGGTTACTTTGCCCTAGTCGGAATTGGTCTGATTATTACAGGTTTACTATTCTACGTGAATCGCATTTTACCTAAAAGAGCAGCTAAACAAACTGAAGCTTAATACAAAATAGGAGAGATGACAGATGAAAAAATTATTAATTATGTGCGGAACAGGTGTGGCTACTTCAACAGTGGTAACAGGAAAAGTAAAAGAATGGTTGAAATCAAAAGGACTCGAAAATGAAGTGAAACTATATCAATCAAAAGTTGCTGATGAGATTGGCAAAATTGATGACTACGATATTGTGGTCAGTACGACCGTGGTTCCTGACAACATTAAAGATAAAGTAATTATGGGGCTTCCTTTATTAACCGGAATTGGCATTGATGGGTTGTTTGACGAAATTGAAGCGAAGATTAAAGCCTAAAAAATACTTGAAAAGAAGGTAATCAAATGTTAGTTACAACGAAAGAGATGTTTGAAAAAGCGCAAAAAGAAAACTATGCGATTCCGGCAGCAAACTTTTTTGATTTAGATTCTGCAAGAACCTTTGTAGAGGTTGCAGAAAAAATGCAAAAGCCATTAATTTTAGCCTTTGCACAAGCGCATATTGAAGAATGTCCTCTTGAAGAGGCAGCGTTAATTGCAACATATTTAGCCAAAAAAGCAAGTGTTCCAGTAGCACTTCATTTGGATCATGGACAAGATGAGGAAATCATCAAGCAAGCAATCGAGCTTGGGTTCACTTCTGTGATGATAGATGCTTCGCAGGATGAGATTGAAACAAATATTCGTCGTTCAAAAGCAATTACGGAATATGCTCATGAAAGAGGCGTTGTGGTAGAGGCTGAGATTGGACACGTGGGAACGGGAAATAGTTATGAATTTAAGGAAACCACGGACACCATTTATACCGAAGTGGAGGAAGCAGCACGTTTTGCGAAAGAAACCGGCGTCGATTCATTGGCAGTTTCGATAGGTACGGCTCATGGGCAATACAAAGGAACACCGAAAATCAGCTTTGAGCGGTTGGAAGAAATTAAAAATGAAGTTTCAATTCCATTAGTGTTGCATGGGGGCTCATCATCTGGTGATGAAAATCTACACAAATGTGCTGTTTCAGGGATCAATAAAATTAATATCTTTACTGATTTTATCACAGCAGCAATGGATGTAATTAACGAAGAAAAACCTGAGGATTATTTTACACTTAAACGATTAGCGAACCAAGCGATTGCGGATACGTTATCGCATTATTACGAAGTATTTGCAACAAAATAGAGGAGGGTTCTCATGAGAACAGTAAGAAAACCATTTTTTGTGGTTAATCCTAAATCTTATTTGTATGGTGAACAGGCATTGGAACTAGCAAAAACAGCGGATCAATTAGCTGCAGCATACGATATTGATATCATTTTTACTTGTCAACATGTTGATGTTCGGCTAATTAAGGAACAGACAACGCAGTTGATTGTGAGTGTTCAACATATCGATGGGATAGTCCCTGGTAGAGGGATGGGACACGTTTTACCTGAAGGCGTTGCAGCGGCTGGAGCAGAAGCGACCTTCCTTAATCATGCAGAACGTCCTTTATCGGTTAGTGAGCTGTGTGATGCCGTCAAGCGAGCAAAGGAACTTGGTCTATTGACTATTGTCTGTGCGAATTCTTTAGAAGAGGCGAAGCTCGTAGCTTCATTGGAGCCGGATGTAATGGTTTGTGAGCCTACGGAATTAATAGGTACAGGTCAAGTAAGTGACATTTCTTATATGATTCAAACCAATGAAGCTGTACGCAAGATGGATCCTGAAATTTTTGTTCTGCAGGCAGCAGGGATTTCAACGGTAGCAGATGTTCGCAAAGCACTTGATTCGGGGGCTGATGCAACGGGTGGAACCAGCGGGATTGTTTGTGCCAAAGATCCTGTGGACACATTGAAAGCGATGATTGAAGAAGTAAGTAAATGGAAAAAGGAGCAATCGACAAAATGACAACTTATACTGAGCAACTTGTTTTGACTTCAAATGGACAGCGAGTGACGTATCATAATATTACCGAACAAGTAAAAGAAATTGTGGCAAAAAGTGGGATAAAAAATGGCATTTGTCTTGTTCAGTCGCCACATACTACTTGTTCAGTTATTTTTGAGGAATTCATGCACGATTTGGATTTTAATGGGGATGAATTTTTACAGGTTGATTTAAATCGGATTCTTGATCGGATCATTCCTCGAGAATTAACGGAAAATACCGATTATCGTTATCCTGGTCCGAAGCATCTTGATTTCTTGCTGTCCTTAGATGATCCAGACTATGCTGGTGATGCTGGAACGATTTTAAATGGAGATGCACATATCCGAGCATCATTCTTCGGAGCAAGTGAAAATTTCATTGTCAAAGAGGAAACATTAATGACAGGAGCTGTCGGCTCGATTTATTTCATTGATTTTGATCAAAACCGTGTTAGAAATCGAAAATGCCATATTTTAGTAATGGGTGAATAGAAAAGTAATAAGAAACAAACATTTGGGAAACTAATTGAATGATCACACCTATAAAAATTAATACGAAAGATAATAGTTAGTTCATTCCGTTTTTTTGGTTAAACTACTAAAATTCATCATAGAGAATACTATAGGGAAACAAAAACTATTTAGTTTAGAAAAAGTATAGCCAGTTATCTGATCGGTAAATAAGATCATTGGGAAGACCTTGCTTAAGGCGTTCTTCTCAGTGATCTTAATTTATTGTTATTTAAATCCATCCTTGCTTTATTGCAAAATTTATCGCTTCAATTCGTGAACGTGATGCTGTTTTGCTTAGAATAGCAGAGATATAATTACGTACAGTTCCCTCACTCAAAAATAGAGTTTGGGCAATTTGTTGGGTGCTGATGCCGGTTTTTAACAACGTTAAAATTTCAAGCTCTCTTGGGGTTAAAGGGTTTTTTTGAGTAATGAATGATTGAATAACCAATTCAGGTGAAAAAATCGTATCACCCGCCATGATTGAGCGGATCGAACGAATAAGTTCTTCACTGGGACTATCTTTTAGCATATAACCGTTGACATTGTTCTGTAAAGCTTGCTGAAAATAGTGTTCTTGCGCAAAGGTAGTCAGAACCATAATTTTCACATCCTGTTTTAATAAACGAAGCTGCTTAGCAATTTCCAAGCCAGTCAACTTAGGCATTTCAATGTCTAATAAAACGATATTTGGTTTCAATTTGATGATGTCAGATAATGCCGTATCACCATCTGTTGCAGAACCAATAACTTCAAAATCTGTTTCAAGATTCAAAATCATCGTTAATGCAGTGTTCAATAATTGTTGATCCTCTGCCAAATACAATTTAATCATGCTCATTCTCCTTAGGCAACGAAATGACAATCTTTACTCCTTGTGTTCCAGTGATCGTCAACTGTCCTTTTTCAGTTTGAATCCGTTCTTTCATTCCGCTGATTCCATAGCCGGTTGATTTTAGTTGAGTGAATCCTTGTCCATTATCTTGAATGGTAATAAAATAGGTGTCTATATTCTCGGTAAAATCAATCATCGCAATACTAGCTTTGCTGTGACGAATCATATTTGTGATGGCTTCTTTAATAACTGCGGATACTGTATGTTGAATGTTCGTCGGCCATTTTTCGGCTAGTTCCTCTCCTACAGAATGAAGCTGAATATTGGTAAGAACTAAATTTTTTTCTTCTTCTAGCATCGTTTGGGCAATTGTTCGCTCTTGTAAATTTGAAACGATCCCACGAACTAATGATAAGTTTTTTCGGGAAGTCTCAGCAATATCATGTAATTCATTGGTTGCTTGGCGTGAATCAATTGCTATTAATTTCTCCGCTAATTCAGCCTTTAATGAAATGATGGAAAACGCTTGGCCTAAATGATCATGGAGATCACGAGCAATACGATCTCGTTCATTTTGGCGCACAACTGCTTCTAAACGTTTATTTTGTTGGTTGAGGCGATAGATCCGCCGATAAGATTCCCCTACCGACTTAGCTGCTAGTGGTGTAATAATAGCAGCTATGATAGTGATACCTACATTAATGTAACTGGATGAATGGGTGAAACGAGTGGTCCACAACATAGCGCCAAGACTAATCATGACGTTTACATAATAACCAGTCAAATAATGATAGAATAAACGTTTGTTTACTGGCAGGGAGCCAATCTCCCAGGCAACGAAAATAAAGAGATATCCATTTTTTTGAAAGATACCAAATAAGCAGGCAATCAATAATTGAAGGAAAACGTCCCATGTTAAAAATTTATGAACTTCATAGCCATCTCGGTAAGCTTTTAAAAAAATAACTAAAAGTAATATAAATAACCAGTCAAACCAAGAAGTAAGGGGGAACAATGAATAGATCGTCGGTATTAAAAATACTAACCAGAAATAAGGTGCAATGCCGAATCGTTTTGGGAAAAATATGTGCTTTTCGAAAAAACTCATATGGTAGAAACCTCACTTTTACTTTGAAAAAAGACGACTACTTTGAACAGTACGAATAAAATGATCGTCCAAACTAAGAGTACCCCAAAACTAACAAAATTAAAACGTTGATAATTGATAAATCTTCTTAAAATTACAGCTGTTTGATAAGTGGGTAGCCAGTGTCCAACCTTTTGTACCCATGGGGGCATTATGCTAAGTGGCCACCATAGTCCGCTTAAAATTGCCATGGGAAAAACGATGAGATTACTAAGCAAATTTACTACGTTATCTGAACCTAATAGAGAGATGATCATTCCAATCAATATAAGTGGGAATGATAACAATGGAACGAGGAATAAAAGACCTATTAAATGAAACCAATTAATTGTTAGCTGATTTACTAAAATTCCAGTCATTATTAGTGCCAAAACCGAAAGTATATTTAACGATAGAAAGACGATTAACATCGATAGATAATATTGTGATTTTGAACCTGGACGTAGTGCTACAAATAAATCGAACTTTCTAGTATGATCCTCTAACAGAGTATGTGCGACTGTCATAACAGAACTAATCAATGAGCTATACACAATCATACTAATCATATAAGCGATATTCCATGTTTTCGAAGCTGCTGGTTGTGTTATTACCTGAGTAAATATAAGGTAAAAGCCTGTTGGCATGGCGATACTGAATAAGAGGAAGCGCAAGTTACGGAATACGATGCGTTTATAGTTGATTTGAACTTGAAACAAAAATGTTTTCATTTACCGCTACCTCCAATTACTTTTTGAAATAAAGAAGCCAACGAATTTTGCTGAATGGCTAATTCGTCTAATTGATTAAGATAAGGAATTAAAGCTTCCATCACTACGTTTGGCTCATCAGTTATTAATTGAATATGTTGATTAGTTTTGGAACATTCTTTAACAGCTGAAATGGTTGTGAATGTTTCTTTTGGTAATGGAGTGGTAAATTGGATGGTTATATGACCACTTTTTTCCGCAATGATTTCAAGGTACCATCGTATACTAACCTAGTATCTTTTAAAATAAGGATTCGATCTGCAATCTGATCTAGTTCCTCCAGATAATGGTTAGTGATAAAAAAAGTCTTTCCATTTTGCTTCAAACGGTCAATACTTTCCCAGAATGATTGTCGACTATTACTATCCATTCCAGCAGTCGGCTCATCTAAAAAAATTAGTTGAGGGTTTCCTGCCATAGTTGTTGCAAAAGTCAACCGACGTTTTTGTCCGCCAGACAATTGATCTAAGTAACACTTCTCCTTTTCTTTTAAGTTGGCTAAGCGAATCAAGGCTTCATAAGATAATGGGTTGTGATAGTAACTACGAGCAAGATTTAAACACTCTTTGACGGTGACTCGTTCGAGTGACAAGTTTTGTTGCAACATTACACCGACTTTGTCACGGACTTTCCTGACATCTTGGGTTCCCATCACATAGGTAGTCCCTGAATTTGGTTGAATCAATTGGTTAAGTAGATTGATCAGAGTGGATTTTCCTGCACCATTTTCTCCTAATAGTGCGACAGTCTCTCCGGGTGCAATCTGAAATGAGATATTATCTAAAACGGTTGTCCGGTTATACACCTTCGATAAGTTTTGTACATCGATTATTGGATTCATATTCTTTCCTCCTGCTGATGTTATCTTAGCTATTTTTTGAGTTGTAAAACAGTCATGGATGTCATCAGTTGGACATGACAATTGTCATGTCTAAAGAACACAGAAATGTAGACTGCTGACTGAATAGTCAAAAAGTTGTTATTATTAATTAAAGAAGTGGAGAAAAGCTAAACTACCTTGTTGATTGTTCATTATGGAAACTCTTTTCACTTATATCTACTATTAAATTTCGCTAATTTTGATGTGGGGGAGGACTTTTGTTACTTGGCAACCAACTGATTTTTTTTGGAAGTTTGTGATTCATGGGGCACGTAAATTACTTTTATCAGACGTTCTACGGTATAATAAATGACGAACATGTTTCATTCATTTTCCTCTTACAACTAATTGAAAGCGTTTGTATTTTTGGTTCAAGAAAGATACTTAGATGCTTGGAGTATACTTTCGTTGATATCATTGATTGGAAAACGATACCTGATGCGCTTGTCACTAAAGTTTTTCCTGACAAGTGTGCATTTGGTGGTGTTCTAACTTCGTTTACTAAAGCAATTGAAATAAATTTGAGATGAAAAAGGAGCGGATAGGATGGCTTTTCCAGAGAATTTTTTATGGGGCGGTGCATTAGCAGCCCATCAATTTGAAGGTGGTGTAATTGGAACGTCAAAAGGGCTTTCGGTGGCTGACGTGATGACAGCTGGCTCACATGGTGTACCTCGAATGATCACGGATGGAGTTGTGGAAGGTAATTATTATCCCAATCATGTAGGGATTGATTTTTATCATCGCTATAAAGAAGATATTGCACTGTTTGCTGATCTTGGGTTCAAATGTTTTCGTACATCGATTGCTTGGTCACGTATCTTTCCAAATGGAGATGAGCTGGAACCTAATGAAGAAGGGCTTCAATTTTATGACGATGTCTTTGACGAGCTGTTGAAATATGGGATTGAACCAGTTATTACATTGTCCCATTTTGAAATGCCCTATCATATTGCCAAAGAATATGGTGGATTTATGAATCGTCAAACGATCGATTTCTTTCTTAAGTTTGCAGAAGTGGTATTTAAGCGCTATCAAAATAAGGTGAAATACTGGATGACATTCAATGAGATCAACAACCAAATGAACTATTCAAATGATATTTTTGGTTGGACAAACTCAGGGGTTCATTTTGGCGATTATGAAAATCCAGAGGAGGCGATGTACATTTGTGGCCATCATACGTTAGTTGCTTCTGCTAAGGCGGTTAAACTAGGAAAATCAATCAATCCTGATTTTGAGATTGGGAATATGATTGCGATGGTGCCTATTTATCCATTTTCTTCTCGACCAGCGGATCAAATCTTAGCGCAACAAATGATGCATGATCGTTGGTTCTTCTGTGATGTACAAGTTCGTGGACACTATCCAAATTATGCCCTTAAAATGTTTGAGCGTAAAGGGTACCAGATTGATATAACAGAAGCAGATCGACAAGCACTCGCTGAAGGTACAGTGGATTATATCGGTTTTTCATACTACATGAGTAATACGGTCGATTCACAAGTTCATCAAGATGTGTCAAATAATGTTAGTGGTGGAAGTACGTACTCCGTAACGAATCCTTTCATTAAGGAATCTGACTGGGGGTGGGCGATCGATCCAGAAGGTCTCCGTTATTCATTGAATGCTTTTTATGAGCGTTATGAACTCCCATTATTTATTGTTGAAAATGGGTTTGGTGCCATTGATGTTCTGGAGGCGGATCACACGATTCATGATCCTTACCGTATCGAATATTTACGTAGTCATATCCAAGAGATGGAAAAGGCGATCAATGAAGATGGTGTCGTGCTTTTGGGTTACACGCCGTGGGGTTGTATTGATTGCGTGTCATTTACAACAGGGGAGATGAAAAAGCGTTACGGTTTTATCTATGTTGATCGGAACAATGATGGTTCTGGTACGCTAGAAAGGTATAAAAAAGACTCCTATGATTGGTATAAGCGGGTAACAACTTCTAATGGAACAGATCTTTAGGCGAGCACACATGTAAATAGATCACAAAAAATCAGCTGGTTGTTTTCAAATCAGCTGATTTGCTATTTATTTGTATTAAATTGAAAGAGAGTAAAAAGTTTACGCACGATGACCATCCTTGTTTATAGAACTGTTTTTAGTTTCTCCCATAAGTGATCCATATCCATTGTTCCGTACTCTGCTTTAGAAATAGCTATCACTGGTACCTGAGGGAATTTCTTTTCAATTTCTTCTTTGGCATAGGCAAAAGTTGGAGTTAGTAGAATAATATCTGCTTCCGAGGCGTGTTCGTCTACCTGACTTGCTTCATATATTTTAAGAGCCCAAGGTTGATTTTTTTCTCTTAAAAACTTAGCTAATTTCATTTCTAAGAACTGGGTTTGCAAACTACCATTGGTAGAAATAAAATTAAAAGACATATCGAAAATAACAATAGTTTTCATTTTTTGCTCCGCATCTTTTGGATGATTGTTCATCGAAGTAGTAGCCATCTATTTTCTTCCTTTCTTTTCATCTATTCGTTATCTCTAGTATACGACAATTATTTTGTAAGCGCTATTTTTAGCTGGCGGAAATGAGTATGCTTCTTCTTTTAAGTTCATTTCACGTAGCTATCTATGAATAAACAGCTATTTTATGTTGAACTTTCATTATTCAGCTCCTAAAGGGTTCAAACAGTGCTATACTTTATCCAATGAAAAACAGAATAGGAGAAAAATGTATGGATCAAAAAACATTTATTGTGCTATTGATTTGTGGCGTAATAGTTTTGCTGATTGCTTTAGATCTCAATGCGCGACGAAAACTAAAAGAAAGTGTCCATCAGAAGTGGGGAAGAGTGCCTTATCAACCTCGATTTGATAAAGAAAAAAGTTTAAAGGAAGCGTGGCTCACAGAAAAAGAATTTCGTTCATGGTCAAGTGAAGTGGATGACTTGACGTGGTACGATTTGGATATGTTTGAAGTTTTTGAAGGAATCAATCTGACGTACTCTAGTATTGGTTCGGAAGCTCTGTATCAACGGCTGAGGAGCTTTAACTTTGGAAAAGATCAACGATTAGAGAAGTTAATTGCTTTTTACCAAGAAAACCCTCAAACAAGAGAAAAAATCCAATATCAATTTGCACGACTAGGGAAAAAAGATGGCAATTTTACGAAGCAATATTTAGCGGATGGTCAAAGTAAACAGATCGGACATGTCGGCTTTTATACTTTTTTAGGTCTCTTACCGATCATTGGTTTAATTTTATTATTATTTGGACAAGTCTTGGGTATTTATCTAGCGATTGGTAGTTTGATTTTTAACACACTTTATTATCAAGTAAAGAAACAGACATTAGAAACTGAGATCAATAGTATGGGTTACCTAGTCTCAACGATCTCAACAGCGAATCAAGTAGCAAAGATTGCTACACCGGTTCAAGATGAATTACGGCAAAATGTTAAACCATTAAAAGATATTCCTAAATTTGGGTTTTCCTTTCGAGTTAAAAGCGGGTCGGAAGCAGAAATTTTATTTGATTATGTCAATATGATGTTCATGTTGCCGTTTATTTCTTATCACTTTGTTATTAGCAGGTTAGAGAAAAAAACGAAAGAAGCAATGAAGGTTTGGGAGTTGTTGGGAGAAATGGAAGTAGCGGCTGCGGTTCTCAACTACCGTACCTACATGCCTATTACCTGTCAGCCAGAATTTACGGATAATGGCGTAGAGGCGGAAGATCTCTATCATCCTCTCTTGGAAGAAGCGGTAGTGAACCCGGTAGATTGGCATCAGAACATCTTAGTGACGGGCTCGAATGCTTCAGGTAAATCTACTTATGTGAAAAGTATTGCGATCAATTGTATCTTAGCACAGACGATCCAAACAGCCCTCGCAGAAAAATTCACCTTGCAGCATGGTCACGTACTGACTTCTATGGCGATCGAAGATGACTTGTTTGCAGGAGATAGTTACTTTGTTTCAGAAATCAAATCGATTAAACGACTACTAGATCAAGTAGAAAAAGGGGAAAGATGTTATTGTTTTGTGGATGAGATTTTAAAGGGAACTAATACAATCGAACGGATTGCTTCTTCTGCAGCAGTGGTAAGATGGTTGGCAGATTATCCTTCACTAGCTTTTGTGGCGACTCACGATATTGAATTGACTGAGATCTTGAAAAATGAATGTAAGAATGTCCATTTTGAGGAACAGGTCACAGCAGAAAAAGGAATCAGTTTTGATTTTAAATTAAAGCAAGGTCCAGCAAAAACCAGAAATGCGATTGCATTATTGAAAGTCTTAAATTATCCGGAAAAACTAGTTGCGGATGCAAAAGAAGCAGCAACATTTTTTGATCAACATCGAAAATGGGAGATTTTTGACTAAAACGTACGGACTTAATATGTCAGGCTTGAAGGGTTTGGCGCAAACTCATTTATATCAAAAAAGGAAGAAAGCGTGCCTTTTCCTGATGGAGAAATCATGCTTTCTTCCTTTTTGGACATGGATAAAAGGATTCATTTATTTTAGTAGAACAATTGATCGAAAGAAGATGAAATGATTGATTTTATATTAGATGCTCGAATACATAAAATTCTATTTTATTTTGAAAACTTTATTCATTTTCTTTCAATCATTCCATGTTACAATAGAGAATCAGATGGAAAAAAGGAGATCGTTAAAAAAATGACACAGGCTCTTGAAATAAAGAATTTAAAAAAAGTATACGCAACGGGAGTTGAAGCGTTGCGAGGGATTGATTTAACGGTGGAAGAGGGCGATTTTTATGCCTTGCTTGGTCCTAATGGTGCGGGGAAATCTACGACAATTGGGATCATCACTTCACTTGTGAATAAAACTTCTGGTGAAGTAAAAGTGTTTGGTTATGACTTGGATACTGATTTGGTTCGTGCCAAACAACAAATCGGATTAGTACCGCAAGAATTCAATTTTAATCCTTTTGAAACAGTTCAACAGATCGTAGTGAATCAAGCAGGATATTATGGTGTTTCACGACAAGAAGCAATCAAGCGTAGTGAAAAATACCTTAAGCAATCCAATCTATGGGAAAAAAGAAATGTTCGTGCACGCATGCTTTCTGGTGGAATGAAACGGCGACTGATGATTGCTAGAGCATTGATGCATGAACCGAAACTATTGATTTTAGATGAACCTACTGCAGGTGTAGATATTGAACTAAGACGTGAAATGTGGGAGTTCTTGCGAGAATTAAATGAACAAGGTACTACGATTATTCTAACGACTCATTATTTGGAAGAAGCCGAAATGTTGTGTCGGAATATCGGGATTATCCAATCAGGTGAATTGATTGAAAATACAAGTATGAAATCATTACTTTCTAAATTACAATTTGAAACGTTTATTTTTGACTTAGCACCGTATGAACAAGCGCCAGTTCTACAAGGGTACACTAGTACGTTTGAAGATGAGCGGACCCTTGCTGTTGAAGTAGAACGGGATCAAGGGGTCAACGGAATCTTTGATCAATTAAGTGAACAAGGGATAAAAGTGCTTTCGATGAGAAATAAATCGAATCGCTTAGAAGAATTATTCTTGAAAATCACGGAAGAAAATGGTCATGTGGAGGAAAAAAATGTTTAGTCTTTATTTTACAGCTTTAAAAAGTTTAGCCATCAAGGAAACCAATCGCTACTTGCGGATTTGGGTCCAAACACTGGTTCCACCAGTGATTACCACCTCACTTTATTTTGTGATCTTTGGGAAAATGATTGGCGGACGTATTGGTGATATGGGTGGATTTTCCTACATGGAATTTATTGTTCCAGGGTTAATCATGATGTCCGTTATCACTAGTTCTTATTCCAATGTTTCGTCCTCATTTTTTTCTCAAAAATTCCAGAAAAATATTGAAGAAATTTTAGTTGCGCCCGTTCCCACACATGTGATTATTTGGGGATTTGTGATTGGTGGACTGGGACGTAGTATCTTGGTCGGGGCGTTGGTAACGATGATTTCGCTATTCTTCGTTCCGCTAAATGTCTTCTCTTGGGGCATCGTGATTGTTACTTTGCTGATGACATCGATTTTATTTTCACTAGCGGGTTTGATCAATGGGATTTTCGCACAGTCGTATGATGATGTGTCGATCGTGCCGACCTTTGTCCTTCAGCCATTGACATACCTCGGTGGTGTCTTTTATTCGATCTCTATGTTGCCACCAATCTGGCAGGCAATTTCTAAAGTTAATCCGATCGTTTACATGATTTCAGGATTTCGTTATGGGTTCCTTGGAACGACAGATGTACCCATCATGATTTCGATCACGATTCTTGTGTTATTTAGTTTAGTGCTTTATTCACTATGCTGGTATTTAATCAATAAAGGTAGAGGGTTAAGAAGCTAGAGTTTGTGGAATGATCAAAAAAACTTATTCGGTTTTCTACAGAAACGGATTGATTTGATCAAATTTTTGGTAATAGGCAAGAAATAGTTGAGTCTAGGATAGATGCTTATCCTAGACTTTTTTTGTTCGATTAAAGGACTTCCTGATACAAATTTAGACGATCTCTACTTAAACTAGCTAAATATAATGTGTTAAAATGATAACTAATCTTTAGCTTTTAGTGTCTTATCTAGTATAGAAAAATAAAAAGGGGATATGGAATGACAATTGAATTTCGCGAAACGACGTTAGCTGATGTGCCAGCCGTCATGAAAATCATTAATGAAGCAAAACGGTTGTTAGCTTCCGCTGATAGTCCGCAATGGCAAAATGGTTATCCAAATGAAGAAACGATCAGGCAAGATATCGAAAAAAAATGGTCTTATGTTTTGGTAGTCGATGGAATCATTGCTGGAACATTAGCCTTACAAAAAACACCTGATAAAAATTATCAAGAAATCTTTGAAGGAAGTTGGGAAAAAGCTGATGCGCCCTATACAACAATCCATCGCATTGCACTAGCTGATGCATTTCGCGGACAAAAGCTGGCTTACCGACTCGTTGAGTATGCAGAAGCAGAAACAAAGGCCTTAGGAATGGCACAAGTAAGAGTTGATACGCACAAAAAGAATACTAGTATGCAACGTATCATGGCTCATTGTGGGTTTGAGTTACGTGGTATCGTCTATGTCGACGATGAGATAGACAATGAACGATTGGCGTATCAAAAATTACTTTAGTAAAGGAAGCAGTGGTTTTGCTTCTTTTGTTGATTCCTAGTATAATGACTCTGTTTTTTAGAATAGTGAACGAAGAGTATTACATGGCGAAACTACAATGAAATGGAGAGTTATCAGTGAAAGAAAATTTTTGGGCAGAATTACCGAAGCCCTTTTTTATATTAGCACCAATGGAAGATGTCACAGATGTGGTGTTTCGACATGTTGTGCAGGCGGCAGGAGCGCCCGATGTGTTTTTTACAGAATTTACAAATTCCGATAGTTTCTGCCATCCTGATGGTAAAGAAAGTGTCAGAGGTCGCTTGACATTTACCGAAGATGAACAGCCGATGGTTGCTCATATCTGGGGGGATAAACCAGAATTTTTTAGACAAATGAGTATCGAACTAGCAGAAATGGGTTTTAAAGGGATCGATTTGAATATGGGATGTCCGGTTTCTAACGTTGCTGAACGTGGGAAAGGGAGTGGCTTGATTCTTCGTCCGGAAGTTGCAGCGGAACTGATCGAAGCAGCGAAAGCAGGAGGATTACCTGTAAGCGTCAAGACAAGAATCGGCTATACAGAACAAGAAGAGTTGGAAGGTTGGTTGAGTCATTTATTGAAACAAGATATCGCCAATCTTTCTGTTCATTTACGTACGAGAAAAGAAATGAGTAAAGTAGATGCTCATTGGGAGTTGATCCCTCAAATCGTAGCATTAAGAGATCAACTTGCGCCACAAACGTTGCTTACGATCAATGGCGACATTCCTGATCGGCAAACGGGCTTGGAATTAGTTGAAAAATATGGTGTAGACGGGATTATGATCGGTCGTGGGATCTTTAAAAATCCTTTTGCTTTTGAAAAAGAACCAAGAGAACATTCAGCAACTGAATTGATTGATCTTTTACGTCTGCAATTAGATCTCCAAGATCAATATGCCAAAGAAATCCCCCGTTCAATGACTGGGCTACATCGTTTCTTTAAAATCTATGTCAAAGGATTTCCGGGTGCAAGTGACTTACGTGTTCAATTAATGAATACTAAATCGACCGACGAAGTCAGAGCGCTTTTAAATGCTTTTTCTAATCAAGAGTAACCGATGAAAATTTCAAGAATACTGTATTCTGTTTGTATTTTTGAATCTTATAAAAGAAATCAGAGGTAGATAAAACGCCGAATGATCCGAATGAATTTTCGTGATCATTGGGCCTTTTTTGTAAAAGTAGTTATTTAATGAGAAAATTGAATGGCAAATGAGACAAAACTTGTCACAGTCTCTTCTAGTATCTCTAAAAACGAATAAACGGCGTTCAAGAAGCAACTCCTCAAGAATAAGCGATGATTTTCTAAAATATGAGGAGCTATTTTAAAAAATCCTCTCTTATTCGCTCGGAGCTGAACGCTTCTTTCGCAGCCTCTTGCTAAACGGTATTCAAACATCAGCTCCTTGAAATAAGCCTGAATTTTTCAAAACATGAGGAGCTGTTTCAAAAAATTCTTTCTTATTGTCATCAGAGCTACCCGATGTTTTCACGACCTCTGATTCACGGTGTTCAAAGAGTTGACCTTCGGCGATAAGTCAAAAAATCTCAAAACATGGGAAGCTGTTTCGAGATTTCCATCCTTAATGCTCCTGCGATTACTCGTCGCAGTTTTTACTTGGTGAGCGCTCAGGTCAAAACACTCTTTTCACGACCTCTTGTTCACGGTGAGACAAAAGTAGCATCTTCGGAAAATTTGCCGAAATTTACCAAAAATTTGAGAAGCACCAAGTAGGTAACAATCAACATCAAAAACTAGTTTTTGTGTTTCTTGTCAATTTTCGGAAATTCCTTCTTATTTCTTGATGCTCAACACTTTTGTCTCAACCTCTTTGAGCATATTAGTTTATCACTTGATAAATTTTGCGTTATCATTAAATTTATCAAGTGATAAAAAAGGTAAGTAGGTGATCCCATGAAAAAAATTATTGTCATTGGGGCGGGAGTAGCTGGATTAAATGCCGCAGTTCGGTTGCAAAAGCTAGGATATGAAGTCACACTGTACGAAAAAGATCGTCAAGTTGGCGGGAAAATGAATCAAATCAAAACGGCAGGATTTACCTTTGATTTAGGGCCAACGATTGTGATGATGCCAGAAATTTATCGGGAAGTATTTGAATTTTGTGGGAAAGACCCCGATGACTACATTCCAATGAAAAAAGTTGATCCAATGTTAAAACTGTATTTCAACAAAGAGGAACCAATCGAGTTTTCCAATGATTTAATTGAATTGACAAAGACGTTGGAAAACATTTCGCCAGAAGATACACAAGGTTATTTCGCATTTTTAGCAGATATCTATCAGCGATATACGATCGCAAAAGAAGCCTTTATCACGAAATCATTTCGTGGTTTTTGGGATTTTTATAATCCTAAATCATTATGGGCAGGGATCCGCTTGCGGACATTCAGCGATGCGTATACGTCTATTTCTAAATTTGTGAAGGATGACCGTTTGCGTAAATCATTGGCTTTTCAAACACTTTATATCGGGGTATCGCCTTATCAAGGACCCTCTTTATATACGATTATTCCAATGATCGAATTATTTTATGGTGTTTATTTTATTGAAGGTGGAATGTATACGTTAGCGACTTCATTGGCTCGATTGTTTGAAGAATTAGGTGGAAAGATCGTTTACGAAACATCAGTAGATGAAATCCTAATTGACAATAAGATTGCTAAAGGGATCCGAATCGGGAAAGAACAAGTGATGGCTGATGCTATTGTATGTGGCGCTGATTTTCCTTATGCGATGAAGGAATTAATTCCTGATGAAAGAAAACGGGGAAAGTATACAAATAAAAAAATCGCTAAATTTGAATATTCATGTTCTTGTTTTTTGATGTATCTTGGCTTAGACAAGAAATACCCAGAGGAACACTTGCATAGTATTTATTTTGCAGAAGACTTTAAACAAAATGTTGATGATCTCTTTGAACGAGGAAAGTTACCAGATGATCCATCTTTTTATTTGTACCGACCGTCATTGATGGATGATTCGCTTGCACCTGAGGGTCAGGAAGGCTTATATGTCTTAGTACCAGTGCCAGAATTGTCAAAATATGAGAAGTGGACGGAACAAACGATGCAAGCCTATCGCCAAAAAATCATCCGATTGCTCAAAGAAAAGACGATTTTTAAGGATATCGATGAGCATATCGTATCCGAAACATTGATCACGCCCAAAGATTTTTCTGAACGTTTCAATGCTTATAATGGAGCGACTTTTGGCTTAAAACCGACATTGAAACAAAGTAATTATTACCGCCCGCATAACAAATTTTCTGCAGCAGAAAATTTATATTTTTGTGGGAGTAGTACCCATCCTGGCGCAGGGGTACCAATTGTTATGCAAAGCGCAAAATTAGCGGTAGAGGAGCTGTTGAGAGATGATAACCATTAACAATGATCCTTTTCAAGAATACCAAAAAGATTTTGCCTATTGTGAATCAATCATCAAGAAAAATTCAAAATCGTTTTACCTGGCTTTCTCACAGTTGCCTAAACGAAAAGCTCAAAGTGTCTATGCCGTGTATGCGTTTTGCCGACGTGCAGATGATTTGATTGATCGCGACAACAATCAAGCGGGATTGAGACAGTTAGAACGGCAATTGCTAGATTTTAATGAGGGAAAGGTTCCCAACGATCCAGTCTGGCGTGCGCTATCAGTGGTCTTTGACAATTTCCCCATGGTAACCGCTCCTTTTTTTGATATGCTGACTGGTCAACGAAAAGATGCTGATTTTAAGCAACCAGAAACAAGAAAAGATCTTGAAGAATATTGTTATTACGTTGCAGGTAGTGTAGGTTTGATGTTGCTTCCGCTTTTAACTGAGCGCCCAGCTGACATCGTTGTACCAGCTAAAAAATTAGGAGAAGCGATGCAGTTAACGAATATTTTACGAGATGTTGGAGAAGATTATCAAATGGGGCGAATCTACCTGACAAAAGAAGACATGACTAGATTTGGGGGGGCAACTACCATGTTAGAAGAAAAGCAAGCCCAAACACAATTAGTCGCTTTATGGGAATCACTGGCTAAGCAGGCTGAAAACTTATATGAAGAATCATTTGAAATGTTTCCTCTTATTACAGAAGATTGTCGTCAAGCACTTGCCAGTGCTGCGTTTATTTATCGTGAGCAATTAAATATCGTGAGAAAACAGCATTATTCTTTATTTGATAACAAGAATAAAGTTAGTCATTATCGAAAAGTACAGCTTTTAAAAGAGGTCAAAAGTTATCTCAAAAGCTATTGAACCGTCTGATTATTAAAGAACCGAATATAAATTCAATATTGTTGTTTTCAAACGATCATTAGTTGAAAAAATTGAAAGCAATGAGCCCGAGACTAAAAAGGTTGTCGGGCTTTTTATCACTGTTTTGTTACATAGGTCTTTCTATGCGAGAAAAATTTTCAGATAAAAATAAAGATTTAGCGGAATATTTTAGAACTTGTCGTATATTATTCATGACCAAGGTAATAGTTTTACCAACTAAATGCTAGGAGGATGGAAGAATGGAACCAATTGCAGTTACGCCTGATCAATTAAAATCACAAGCGAAGATCTATCAGCAATCAGCGCTCCAAATACAAGAGGCTATCCGAAAAGTAAATACGATGAACCAGCAAATTGCTCATAATTGGAAAGGACAAACTTTTCAAGCATATCTTGATCAGTATCACCAGTTAGAAGGTAGCGTTAAACAAATGACACAATTATTTGAAAGTATTTATGAGCAACTCAACAACTATGCGAATACCGTTTCAGAACGGGATCGTCAAGATGCTCGGAATTTTGGGTTGCTATAGCGTTTATCAGTAAAAACCAATCTTCGTTTGACTTGTACCCATTAAAGCAGCAAATGTCAGTTGTTTTTTAGCTATTTTCATTTGGTTTTTGTTTTGATTCCTTGACTTTGACTGTAAAAAATAAGCCATACATGAAAAAAGGGGTAACTCAATGAAACAGGGAATAGTCATTGATATTTGTTTGCAAATCGAACAGCAAACGATCGACTTGCAAATACCTAGGGAAATAACCATTAGGTGCTTAAAGGAATTATTTGTGAACGCACTTCAGGTTTCTTCGATCGTGCTACCGGCTGCGTTCGATTTAGAAGTGACAAATAAATCAATACGATTGAATGAAGAATTTCTTTTATCAGATTATCCAATTAGTCATGGTGACCAACTGTTAATCAAGCCACGTATCCTTAATGGTGGTGACAACAAGTAATTGAAGAGCGAAAAGGATGTATTTGAAAAAGAAGGTATTAAAATAACTGATGAACGAGTGGAAATTCAGCTACAAGCGAATCAATATGCGCTGGATCAGATCGAACAATATACATTTTTTTTAAAACCTAAAAGAAATTTACTGGCAGGTGACGTTAGCCATTTATCTACAGAAAAATTAATTATTCAATACAAAAAAACAAGTCAAATGAAGTGTTTCTCACAGGTTTTGATTAAATTAGATTTTTACCAACGATTATTGCTTGCCCAAAAAGTCAATCAATTGTGTGATTTTATGAATGGACCGATCCAACCATTGTTTCATCCCGATAATTTGTTTCTGTTTGGAGAAGAGATTTTTCTTGCACATCGAGGGTTTATGCAAGTTATCGCTCCATATACGGTCACTGAAAATGATTTTCTGAAGCAATATCGGGCACTGGTGTTGGCTATCTTATATCCTAATTTGAGTTATGAGAGTTTAAATGGAGGAAGTGAAGGATTAACAGATGACTTGTCGAAATTGCTCCATGGAGCAAAAAATGTAACAGAAATCAATCAGATTATTAGCGACCAAATCGAAACACAAAAGGAGATTCGAGCGACAGAATTACGTGTGGTCAGTAGGAAAAATTACTTTATTTTTAAATGGGGTAGCCTTTTATTCAGCTTGTTAACCATCCTTTTTGCTTTATTAACAGGAAATTATGCGTTTTATCAATTACCACAGATAGAACGGAGCATGGATGCACAAGCAAAATATATAGCCAAGGATTATGCAGGTGTTTTAACGGCTTTAGCAGATGTATCCCCCAGTTTGTTTTCTCAAAGTATCAAATATATAGCGGCTGTTAGTGTCATTCAATTAGATCATTTAACCTCATTAGAAAAAACAGCTATTTTAAATCAATTATCTCAAGAGTCAAGTGAGAATCGTTTGCTTTATTGGATTTACATTGACAGAAATAATCTCCAACAGGCATTGGATATCGCTCAAAATATAGGAGATGAGCAGTATCTTTTGCATGTCTATACTAAGTTATATCTGACAGTAAAAATGAACGATCAAATGAGTGGTGAAAAAAAGCAAAAATTACTAAAAAACTATCAAGAAAAAATTAGTCAATATAGCAAAAAGCCAGGAGAGAATAAATCTGAAAATCCCACAAAATAAGACACTATGCACCGAGAATCAGATGAATATCAGTCTTTCCATCCTTTTTGATCTCTTTTATTTTGGGGAGATGTTTATTCATGAAGTATTTACTCAAAATGATAAAGAGCTGGTGATCGCCGGCAAAAAAATCTGTTATATCAAACAGCATATAAATTTTTCAGACTCTTCGATCAAAGATGATCCGAGGTTTCTGATATTAAAGCATGAAACATTGCAGAGAAAGTGGATCGATCCACCGAAGCAATTGATTGATATTTCATGTGCAACAACCTCTGCCTTGATGATTGAATCAGATGCAATGATTGCGATAGATTATCAGGATAATAACTATCAATTGAGTATATATCCTAGTAAAGCACCCGTTTATTATAACCAGCAACTTGTAACAAAAGGTGTATTTACTTTCCAAGTAGGTGATCAGATCGTAGTGGATCAGTGGATTATCGAAAGGCGGGAAAAGCAGTGGCAGATCATCGGTTTAGGTCAAGCGATCCAATTAAATCCATGGGTACTTTCTGAAGTCCCTTATATACCTGAATATCCTAAGCACTTCCCCTTTTTTAGAAGAAGCCCTAGAATCTATCTGGAAGAGCCAAAAGTACAAGTGGAGGTTCGATTACCGAGACACGAAGCAGCTCAGGAGAAACAATCCTTTTTTAAATTGGTTCTCCCGTCTTTAGGTATATTTATCTTAAGTGGAATGTTTCTATTTTTTAGCAATCGAAACCTGCTTCTGATACTAGGTATGTATGGACTTAATTTATTGACGTCCAGTATCTCTACTATCAATTATTTATTAAATAAAAAGAAAATAAAACGAAAAAAAAGTGAACAAAAAATAACTATCCAACAATATAGAATCAAAAAAGCTTTTGAATTAAACAGGTTACAGCAAAGACAAAAAGAAGTTTTACAGTACATCTATCCTTCTAATAATCAATTAGCACGAATGACAAAGGAATGTCATCCAAGAATCTATGAACGTCGACCAAAGGATAAAGATTTTTTAACCGTTCGCTTAGGAATAGGCGAACGTCCATCCAGTTTTAAAATTGTTAGTTCTCATTTGGATGAGGATCAATGGAACGATGAAGTTCTATCCGATTTTATTCGTCCTTATCAGAAATTAAAGAACGCTCCTATTGCGATTTCGTTTGCAACTCAGTCAGTGGGGCTTGTCGGTCCATCGAATGTTTTGCAGGAAGCTCTTCAATCTTTACTATTTCAAATTTCTGTCTTGCACTCTTACCAAGAGGTTGAGTTTATCACGCTTCTTCAAGAAAAAGAATATGAAAAAACATGGAAAAATTGGCGTTGGTTACCACATCATACGTTGCGAGCCTTTCCACTTAAACAAAGAGGGCTCCTCTTCAATTTAAAAAATCGAGAGTTGGTTTTAAGTGCATTTTATAAGATCCTTTCTAAAAGGAAGCAAAAACTACAACATGCTGATTATCAGAAGATAGCTTTTAAACCAACTTATGTTTTTTCAATTATCACAGAAGAAGGCTTGTGGGAGCATGAAATCAGTGAGTTTTTAACGGAAGAATTAAATCGGTATGGTGTCGTAGTTATTTGGGCGAAGGAATCTATCGATCAGTTGCCTGAAACTGTAACGACGTTAATAGCGTATCAAAGTCAAGATATTGCTATGTTGATCAATCATAAAGAACAACACATTAATCAACCATTTACACCTAATCGTTTACCAACTAGTTATCCACTTGAACAAGTAATTTTTCGCTTAGCTAACTTATTCCATGAAGAAATTGAAAATCAAAATCTGCCAGAAAAAATCAATTTATTAGAGCAATATCAAGTTCAGACTGTTGAGGAGTTAATGATTTCTAAGCGCTGGTTGAACGCAGAGCCAAGTAAGACATTGCGTTCATTGATCGGCTGGCAGAGAAAAAATCAGGGGATCTACTGGGATCTCCATGAACAGGCACATGGACCTCATGCTTTAATTGGTGGCACGACTGGTTCAGGGAAGTCAGAATTTCTGATTACTTATTTAGTGAGATTAGCCATCAATTTTTCTCCTGAAGATGTAGGGATTCTAGTGATTGATTGGAAAGGTGGCGGCCTCGCACAAACAGTAAGTAAGTTGCCACATTTTATGGGTGCGATCACTAATTTAGACCGAGTTGGTACGTCCCGTGCATTGATCAGTATCAAAGCGGAGCTGGAAAAGCGACAAAGGTTACTTGCGACCTATGAAGTAAACAACATCAATGAGTATATGCAGTTATACAAACAACGAAAACAAAGGAACGTTTCTGCGTACCCTGATCAGCCGCTGCCTCATCTTTTTCTAGTATCCGATGAGTTTGCCGAATTAAAAGTCAATGTGCCAGAATTTTTGGAGGAGCTGACTTCAGTAGCGCGGATTGGTCGTTCACTTGGCGTCCATTTAATTTTAGCTACCCAAAAACCAGCCGGAGTAGTCAACGACCAAATCGAGGCGAATAGTAAAAGTAAAGTGGCATTGAAAATGGCAAGTGTTCAAGACTCAAAGGAACTTTTACAAACAACAGATGCAGCTTATGTGTCAAGACCAGGGAGGGGTTATCTTAAGGTAGGAGAAAATGACGTCTATGAATTGTTCCAAAGTGGTTATACAAAAGCACCCTACGCACCAAACCAATCTCTTGAAGATGAACGGATCGTTGTTGTGAATGCATTTGGTCAAAAGGAAGTCCTCTTTGCTCCTACAGAAAAAGATTCGAGGAAAGCAGCGGGCAGTATAGTTACGCAATATGAGGCAGTCAGAAGGTTGATTGTACAAACTTTTCAACAATCAACATTCAGCCAACCATCACAACCTTGGTTACCAGAATTACCAACGTGGTTAGTAATGCCTATCTTTAAAGGAAATGAACGGAATACATTAAAGGTTCCCATAGGCTTGTTAGATGTACCTCATGAGCAAAAGCAAAGTCATTATTACTATGATTGCGAGAAAAGTAGTCATACCGTTGTATTCGCTAGTTCTGGATATGGAAAATCTACGTTATTACAAACAATTGTTTTAAGTCTTGCAAGACAAAATACTCCAAATCAAGTATGGTTTCATCTAGTTGATTTTGGTACTAATGGCCTTTTACCGTTGAAGAAGTTGCCACATGTCGTTGACATCGTCACTTTAGAAGAAGAAGAAAAAAGACAAAAAATGTTTGTGAGAATCAATCGATCATTGGCGGAGAGAAAACAACTGTTTAAAGAAAAGGGTGCCACAAATCTCTACCAATACCAAGAAAAAACGAGCATCCAATTACCGATCATTTTTATTATATTAGATAGCTACGAGAGTTTGGGGATAGAGGATAAACGAAAAGATTCCATCGATGAAACAATCGTGCATTTACTAAGAGATGGTGCAAGTTTAGGGATTTATCTTATTCTATCTGCAAATCGTGTCGGGAGTATTCGCCTAAATATGATGAGTCAATTTGCAACAAAGCTGTTTATGTATTTACATGATGAAAGTGAAATCAAACAAGTGCTGGGAAGAGAAGCGATTGTTGCGTTGCCTATTAAAGGAAGAGGGCAAGTGATGCTTGACCGACCAACGATATTACAATTTTATTTACCCACTAATGGTCAAAATGAATCAGAAATATTCGAAAAAATGGCAGAAGAAATAACAAATATAGATCAAGACTGGGTAGGAAAACGTCCTGAAAAAATCCTGATGGTGCCCGAACGGTTAACGCCAAAAATTTTCAGTCAGTTTGTGCGCAATAAAGAAAAAGACTTGGTGTATCTAGGTTTGAATAAGCAAACAGTTGAGGTGGAATCATTTGCATTTTTTCTTGGAAAGCAGCTAGGTTTATTTTTTACTTCCAATGTACAATTGCAGAGGATGTTTTCATGGTGGCTATCACAAATGATGGATGTGGAAGAAAATGTTGTTTTAATTGATGTTTCTGGAACATTGGAGCAAATAAAAAACGAAGTGACTTCGTATTTTAGCTTGCATGATGTCGCAAAACGAAGTGAGAAATTTACTCATTTCTGGGATGAACTGTGGTTCACGCCAAAAACGAGAAAAATCGTGGTTCTTAATGGACTGGCTGATTTCGTGGAAGAAATGGGGTTACTCTCGGGAGAAGTAAGCAAGTTATTAAATAGAGGAAATTCGTGTTTTCAATTCATTTTTATTGATCTGTTAGCGAAAACTGGCAATTTTTATGGTGGAATGACTCAAATAGTAAAAGAAAATGTTTCTCAGATCCTTTTTGATGGGAGTCTCCAAACTCAAAGATTTGTTGATGATTTTACATTTACAAGAGAAAATAACCCAAATAATAAAAATAGTTTTTACAGTTTAAAGGATGGAAAGTTGGAAATCATAGTAGTTCCTGTCGAAGAAGAGTGAGGGTAAAAATGATACCGCACTAAAAATAATGTACCCGAACAAGAGGGCACGGGTGCAAGGGTTAGCTCCAACAACAGAAGGAAGAATTTTTTGTAATAGCTTCTCAAGTGTTCGAAAATTCATGCGATTTCGAGGAATTAATTCTGGAATGTCTATTTGGTAAGAAGGTATGCTCACCATTTATTCATTTTTATACCTAAAAGAGTCTGGGAAGTCCTTTTTTGTCCCAGACTCTTAACGGTAATTTTTTTGAAAACTTCTTCTTATTATTGAAGTTTAAAGCGTTTTTTTCTGTATTTGGCAAAAAACTCAGGATCACTCGTAAATAACGTTGGCATAATAAATAGTTACATTTTTTTTTCGAGTAATTTTAATTCTTGGATCATTGCTTTTTTTCGCGGGTATTTTTCTTTTAATTCTTTGATCAACAATTGAACTGAGATCATGCTGTTTGGTAAAGTAGCCATTTCTTCAATATATCTCACCAGTTTATGATAATGATTCCGAGTAGTCATAGTGTGGGCTATTTTCCGCAATTCATATTCATATTTCTGTAATAGTGCTTCGGGAGTCTGTTTTTTTAAAATATTGAAATAACGATTAGCTTCTTTGATTCCAGAGGTCTCTAACACACGATTCAATAATAGATCATAGCATTTTTCCTGTGAATAAAGTAAGCCAATGTCTTGATGATTATGTAATTCTTGGAACAAACGGTTTCGCAACGATATCCATTCGTCTTTTGAACAAGTTTTTTTCAATTGATGAACTAGATTCATATCTAATGCATCATTCTCAATCAATAACTTAAAAACTTGATTTATGTATGCTTCTTTTTTTCCTAATTTATAATAGAGTTTTTTTAGAGAATAACGATGAAGTTGAACGAGATCAGGAGATTGACGATCCAAAAGCAGACTCTCCTGTAATACTTTTTCTGCTTCTTTGTATATTCTGTTTTTAAGTAAGTAATTAACATATTGTGTCCTGATAGTAGGGGAGTGCCAGTTTTCTTGGATAGTATGTTGAATTTTTTGCTTGGAATAGTTTAAGTACTCCATTTGTTTAACAGATAAAATTTGTTTCTTTTTTTTCAATCCTCTTTTTTTGTCTGCGGGTTCTTTCTTCAACGAGGAAGCAGATTGTTTCTCATAGTATGCTTGGTATTTATTGATATCAAAAGAAGCATCTGAATAAATATATTGTTGAAAACGTTTTGCTAAGTGGTCATTTTCCTTTAAAATCATCTTTAAAAAAGGACGGATTTGTGAATCTTCCGCGTAGGAAACCAAATATGCGCTGTTATTTGCATCTTTCTTTTGTAAGTATTTATTGTATTCGAATAAAACGGCTACTAAATGGGGACAATGATCGTTCGATAAGCAGGGGCAGCTACAAACCATTTTTTCTAAATAAAAGTGGTCAACGAGGTCAATGATTGCATGATAGTTTTCATTACTAGTAATGTTGGCAGTAATCTGTTTTTGCTTAACCTTAAAGTTTTTTACCTGTTCCCCAATAAAATAGGAGTATCCTAAATCTATTGTAGTTTCTAAAAAATATTCTTTCCAGTTGTTCACCTAATCTCCTCCTTTATATTAATTCTTACTTAATAAGTTTAACGGATAAATGAATGAAAAACAGTATTTTTTTGTTGATACATAAGTTATTTAATTTTAATATAAATGGCTATTTTTAGGTATATTTTTTATAGTAAAATAATTACCAATTGTTGTTTAAAGAAATTTTTTTATTCTTTTGTGATTGTGAGGGCGTTTTTCAATTTCTAATACAGCAATTTTGTGTAGCAAAGAGTCTAACGTGATATGTGACATTTCTTCCTCTACTTTTGCTTGGAGTTGGGTATAGCTTGCCCTCAATGTTTCTTGAATATTCGCACCAACGATACAATTTGGGTTTGTTTTCGGATCCACTTGAATGAGATTAGTATTTCCTTCAATACTTTTATAAATATCTAAAAGTGAAATTTTTTCAGGAGAACGAGCTAAAGAAGGTGCAGCTTTTCCGACTTGCGTAATAATCAAATTCGCTTTTTTTAATCGGCTCATGATTTTACGGACATTAGCTGCACTGGTTTCAATACTTTTCGCAATCATCTCACTAGATAACATATCGCTATCTTGAAAAATTGCTATGTAGGCTAAGATGTGGATCGCATCGCTCAATTGTAAAGAATATTTCATACTATCCCATTCCTTTCGACGTTTATTCTTGACTTATTTTAACATACTCTTTAAGATAATGGTGTAACTTAAAAATGTACAGGTTTCATTTAAAAAATTTATCAATGTGAAAAAAGGAGTGGTTAGAATGAATTATCTCATTACTGGAGCAACTGGTGGTTTTGGTAACTATGCTATGGAGTACTTAAAACAGCTCGTTCCTCAGGAAAATATCTATGTGTTGGCGCGGAATAAAGAAAAGGGGAAAACACTTGAAGAAAAGGGTTGGAATGTCCGTTTCGGAGATTATGCTGATTATTCTTCTATGAAAAATGCCTTACAGGGAATTGATCGCTTGTTGTTTGTGTCTGGTGCACCTGGTAATCGGCAAGCTGAGCATGAAAATGTTGTGAAGGCCGCAAAAGCAACTGGTGTTTCTTACATTGCTTATACTAGTTTTGCTGATGCCGATCACTCGACCAGTATTCTAGCGCCAGATCATCAGTTTACAGAGAAAGTAATTGCTGATTCTGGAATCGCACATACTTTTTTACGTAATAATTGGTACTTAGAAAATGAATGGCCACTCATTGAACTTGCCTTAAAGAATGGGCGCTTTATTTATTCAGCAGGTGAAGGTAAAACTGGCTGGGCATTAAAACGAGAATATGCCGAAGTTGCAGCAAAAGCACTAGCGAACTTGAACTTTCCAGAAGTTCTTGAATTATCGGGTAAACCGATTACGTATGAAGAACTAGCTAAAGAATTGAAAGAAGTGACAGGCAAACCTATTGATATCGTGGCTACCAATGACCATGAGTTCATCAAAAATTTAGAGGAGGCTGGTTATCCTGAATCTGCTGCACAAATGTTTGCAGCTATTCAAAAAGATATCAAGAATAATCAACTCGATGTTTCCTCAAAAGATTTTGAACAAGCTTTGGGACATCCACTTGTCTCTTTAAAAGATGGACTAGAAGAATTGTTGAATCAATAGTTGTAAAAAGCGGTTGAGACAACGTTTTTAATTTTATAAAACAAGGGTAAATTCTCACAAGTGACAAGAAGTATAAAAATAAGGTTTTTACGGTTGACACTTACCTGCTTACTGTTTCTTATTGAGTTTATTGCTGAAAGTTTAGTCAGTGAAAACCGTGAACAAAAGGTCGTGAAGCATGGTTTAGCTCTGATAACCATAAGAAAGATTTTTTGGAACCAGTTTTTTGGTTTTGAAAAATTCGGACTTATTTCAAAGAGTAGCTGGTTGAACACTGTTTATTCGTTTTCACACCTATTTAAAGAGTCTGGAATCAGACTCTTTTTTTGCATTTAAGTGATAAGTAGAAGATTGACTTTTTTGAATGTAATAAAAAAAACACTTACGAGAAAATGAGAAATATGCTACGATACTTTTCGTGACAAATTTAAAGGAGTGGTATAGTTGCCTACAAACAAAAAAGAAGGAATTATTTTTACATCACTAATGTGTTTTCTCATGGTCTTAGGAATGAGTGTGTATAATCTCTGGCTTCATGGGGATTTATATTTTTCAAATCTATTGATTGGTTTAGTTCCAGGATTCATCGTGGCTTTTATTCTAGATGTCTTTATTGTTGGTGTGATTGCGAAAAAAATAGCTTTCAAGTTGCCAGTAAATTCAGAAAGTAATTTTCAAATGATCGTAACGATTTCTTGTCTGATGGTCTTAGGAATGGTTACCTGTATGTCGTTGTTTGGTGTTGTGATTGAGCAGGGAATACCTGACCAATTACTTTCAGCGTACCTTACTGCATGGAAAATGAATGTGATTGTTGCATTGCCTTTGCAATTACTAATCGTAGGTCCCATCTCTCGATTGGTATTAAGCACGATCCAAAACTAAAAAGATCTTTTAGATTATAAAAAAAGAGGATGCGACTTGTATAGCATCAAGAGATAAAAGAACTTGCCTAAAATTGCGTATACGCTTATTAGGAAGTTTCGTTTATTTTTTGAATGAGCTACTTCAGTCACATGCTCTTTTTTTTAAGAACAATTAATCAAAAAATGTTTGCATCATTTCACGAACCTGTGTACACCATTGTAGTTCTTGCTGGCAAAGTAAAATTCTTCGTTGAATAACGACATAACGTCCAAATTCCTCTTTTTTATTTACTGAAAGATCTGCTAGTTTTGCTTGGTTTTTTTGCATGATTTTGTTTAATTGTTGTTCTCTTGTAAATAAAAGACCCGTCGCTGTTGTTTTATCTAAGGTAGAAAAAGCGTACAGTTTGGCTAAAAATTCATCTTTTTGAGTAGGAGCAGGGGTCTCTTCTTTGATCCATTCTTCTACGATCGCTTTTCCTTCATTGGTGAGGGTATAAATTTTTTTCTGCGAATGTTCTTCGATTTCCAGGACAGAAATATAACCTTTCTGGTCTAATTTAGACAGTGTCGTGTAAATCTGACTGTGGTGAGCTTCCCAGAAAATGGTGATTAATTGTTTTAGTTCATAACCGGAACGAGGTTTAGACAAAAGAACGCATAATAAGATATAGGCTAAAGTATTCATACGATACCTCCTGACTGATTTTCTCTTATTATAGCATATTTTTTATTTTTGTTTTTACATGTGCATATTGACATGTAAAATAAATCATGTATGATGCTAGATAGAGAAAGGAATGGGGAATTTGGAGAATCAAATAGAAATCAAAGAAGAACTAACAGAGAAAGGACAGGAACAAAGTAAAGGAAAGAATTCAGCGTTAGTAGTCGCTGCGACTTGTATGTTTGCATTTATGGGAGTCGGCTTAGTAGATCCCATTTTAAAAACGATTGCTGCTCAATTAGATGCAACACCTGCCCAAACGACATTATTATTTACGAGCTACATGTTGGTAACGGGAGTAGTGATGTTGTTTACAGGTTTTTTATCGAGTCGAATTGGTTTGAAAAAAACATTGATGGCAGGTTTGGTCATTATTGTTGTATTTGCTGGCTTAGGTGGATTATCCAATGATATTGGTACATTGATCGGATTGCGTGCTGGTTGGGGTGTAGGGAATGCTTTATTTGTTTCAACAGCACTTGCGACTATTGTAAGTATTTTAGTGGGGAACACTGAAAAAGCTATTATGATGTATGAAGCAGCACTAGGCTGTGGGATGGCTGTTGGACCATTAGTTGGCGGCATACTAGGAAGTGGCTCGTGGCGTTATCCTTTTTATGGGGTAGCTACGTTGATGTTTATTGGCTTTTTAGCATTGGCGATTCTTCTTCCAGAGGCAGGAAAACCACAAAGAAAGGTTGGTTTTTGGGAAGGGGTCAAGGCGTTAAGTAATCACAAATTGCGTTCCGTTGGTCTGATTGCCTTATTATATAATTTTGGTTTCTTTACGTTACTTGCCTATGCACCATTCTTATTAGTGGGGTATAGTGAGTTAGAGGTCGGTTTTGTTTTCTTTGGTTGGGGCGTTTTATTAGCAATTGCTTCGATTTTTGTCGCACCAGTACTAGAACAAAAATTCACTACTTACCGAACGATTTTAGCAGCGTTTGTTTTCTTTATTATTTGTTTGGCGTTACTAGGTGCCGGTTCAACTATCCAAATTTTAGTGCCAATCAGCATTGTACTTTCAGGTTTTTTCCAAGGGATCATCAATACATTATTGACAACGATTGCTATGGAGATACCAGGTTTACCAAGAAATGTGGCTTCTTCAAGTTATAGCTTTGTTCGTTTCTTTGGTGGGGCATTAGCGCCATTTATTGCAGGGATCATTGGCGAAAAACTAGGTGAAAGTTATGCTTTTTATTTTGCTGCGATCATTGTCGTAATTAGTGTCTTTTGTATTATTCATCATCAAAATTATTTTGTAACAGATGAAGATCAATAAAAATGAGGTTTTGAAAGAAAGAATAAAAACCGAAAAAAATAGTTAATGATGAATCAATAAAACCTTGAATTTCACATACTGTGTTTCAAGGTTTTTTTTCTGTTATTTGTGACGTTCGATCTACAGTTCTGGTAACTGGTATCGTGAGAGGGTTTATTTTTAACATGTGTTTCAACGAAAAAGGACAATGAATACACTGTTTTTGTCATAAATCATGTTATGATGAGAATAAGACACAGCCAGTAAAAAGTGAGGAAAAGCGATGATTGAAGAATATTTCAAAGAAGTAGGTATCACGTTGGTTGAACTTCCCATCGAGTTGGTGGATGATCGACCCGTTTATGGTGGTTATCTAAAAGAGCTGCCTGTAATCAATGCGACAGGAGAATCTCGAAAAATCATGCACCAGAAACTAGCGAGTATGTATCAAGCCTATCGTGAACAACTACTTACAGATATGGAAATAGAAAAAGAAAAAACAATGAATCTGTCGACAGAAGAATTGTTAAGATATTATGATGGTGAGACATTCGATGGGTTTGCCATTTTTGCTAACGATAATGAAGATCATCTTGGCTAAAATAAGCTATTATCGACTTGAAGTTACGCTTAATGCGTTTCTTTTAGTCGATAATAGCTTATTTCAATCATTGCAGTTATGAGGCATTCTAGTTAAAGCGCTTGGGTAAATTATTTTTGTTTAATTGATATTTGAAAGACAAATGGAAAATCCCGGCAATCAATAAAGTGATCGTATAAGCAATCGAATGGTGGAACGCTAGATTGTAATTGATCACAGCTAAAATGCCTAAAGCGAGCATATAACTAACATGTAGCCTTTGAACAATGCCTTTAGGGCCAATTTTTTGAAGATAAACTTGCCATTTTTCCTGAGTGGGATTAAAATTTCTTTTTTTTATTTGGAAAAAAGTGGCTAAAATCATCACTCCTATAAAGGCAGCGATGTTTAAAGAAATCAAGTATACTAAAAATATCGTGAAAATTTCGAACATAAAAGTAACCTTTCTAACTAAAAAACTTTTCAAGAATCAAAAAATAAAGAAAAATTTTGTCATATTTTTATTGTGAAGACTAAAATGTTTCGTGTGAAACATTTTAGCGGATTTGACCTTCGCCGTAAATGATATATTTCGTAGAGGTCAGTTCATTCAATCCCATCGGACCTCGAGCATGTAATTTCTGAGTAGAAATACCGATTTCAGCACCAAAACCAAAAACAGCTCCGTCAGTAAAACGAGTTGAGGCATTCACATAAACCGCAGCGGCGTCCACTTCGTTCAAGAAACGTTGGCTTGCTTGGTAACTATCCGTAACGATGGCTTCAGAATGTTTTGTATTATGGCGATTGATATGGTCGATCGCTTCATTTAAAGAATCAACGACTTTCACAGCCAGAATATAGTCTAGATATTCCGTATCCCAATCAGCTTTTTCTGCAAGGGTTGCAGTTTCTAAATATTCCATTGCACGCGTATCTGCACGTAGAGAAACCCCATGTTCTACTAATGCTTTTTCAATAACAGGTAAAAAGAAAGGGGCGATCTCTGAATGGATCAACAATGTTTCTGCAGCATTACAAACAGATGGACGAGAAGCTTTTGCATTGACGATGATATTCGTTGCCATGGTCAACTGAGCATCTTTATCGATATAAATATGATTGTTACCAGTGCCAGTCTCAATGATTGGCACTGTGGCTTGTTCCTTCACTCTTCTGATCAAATTTGCGCCGCCTCGAGGAATCAACACATCTAAGTACTCTGTTAATTTCATTAATTCAGCAGCCGTTTCATGAGATGTATCGTCCACAAATTGAACAGCGTAAGGAGACAGGCCAGCATCAGTTAACGTTTGTTGCAGAAGCTTCACTAATAATTGATTGGAAAAGAAAGCTTCCTTTCCGCCTCTAAGAATAACGGCATTTCCTGATTTAAAAGCCAAACTGGCTGCATCAGTCGTCACATTCGGTCTAGATTCATAAATGATTCCGATGACACCAAGTGGGACACGTTTTTTTCCAATCAGTAACCCATCAGCATTCTTCCACATTTGTTCTACTTTTCCAATTGGATCCTCTAATGAAGCGATTTTACTGATTTCTTCAGCCATATCATGGATACGCTCAGGCGTTAAGCGTAAGCGGTCAAGCATCGTTTCGCTCATCTGATTTTCGGTTGCTTGCTCTAAATCTTTCTGATTGGCTTCAAGTATCGCTCCTTGATTTTTTTTGAGCATCAATGCCATCTGTTTGAGAAGGTCATTTTTCTGTTCTGTACTCATCAAAGCAAGAGTTTGGGCGCTTTGTTTTGCATTTTTTCCAAGTTGATTTAAATCAGTCATACGTGTTCCTCCTTAAATAAGGTTCCAAGTTCTTTACCGGCTAAAAGATCGAAGATAATGGTAGGATTTTTTCCGTTTGCCAGGATCATTGTACTGTTGGCTTCAAAAATACGTAATGCTGCTTGTAACTTACTAGACATTCCTCCTGTTCCAAAGGTGCTGCCAGCACCACCCGCTTGTGCCATTAAACACTCGTCAATGACCGAAACGGTTTGATACATCTTTGCATCTGGATTTTTTGAAGGATCGGCGGAATAAAATCCGTCAATATCAGATAAGACAATTAATAAATCTGCTGTGATCAATTTTGTAACGATCGCAGATAGTTGATCATTATCACCAAATTTCGTTGTATGTTCAAGTTCATCGACTGCTACAGTATCATTTTCATTAACGATCGGGATGGTTCCCATTGCTAATAACTGTTCAAGTGTGTTGATCACATTGACTCGACTTTGAGGAAAATCGATCACATCCCGAGTAACGAGGATTTGAGCTGTTTGCTGATTGTAAACACTGAAACGTTGATTATAAATGTTCATCAATTCTGCCTGCCCGATCGCAGCGATTGCTTGTTGTTCCGGGATCGTTGTGGGGCGTGTAGCTTGATTCATTTTGTGCATCCCGACACCAACAGCGCCGGATGAAACTAAAACGACTTCTTTCCCTTGATTCCGAAGATCAGACAAGACAAAGGCAAGCTGATCAATCGCAGCGAGGTTGATGTTTCCATTGGGATAGATTAAAGTACTCGTTCCCACTTTAATAACAATTCGTTTGGCTTTTGTAACTTCTTTTCGCATGTGACACCTCTAACTAAATACACGTTTTGATTTCGTTCTATTCTACTTGTTTTACATCATAAAGTCATGTATAAAATTTATTTTTTTATGACAGCAGTATTTTATTCATCTTAACATAAATTAATGAAGAATTTTTTAAGTCGTCCTTTTGGTATCATGAATATGGTAAAATAAATATAGTCTATTTTGGGAGGAAATTCGGTGAGAAAAAGAGGATTTGAAGTTATTTCAACATATGCACAACAAAAGATACAATTACCTCAACGAGCAACTCATCATGCTGCTGGATATGATTTTGAAGCGGCAGAAGATATTGTTATTCCAAGTATTTGGAAAGCTGGATTAAAACAAGGGATAACAGCTCTTTCAGAGGTATTGAAAAATGAAGAAACAACAGTCGACGAGAAAAAATTAAAACCAGTTCTTGTTCCTACTGGGATCAAAGCCTATATGGGAGAAGATGAATTTTTACAGTTAGCCAATCGTTCAAGTAATCCGTTGAAGCGTTTTTTAGTTTTAAGTAATGGAGTAGGTGTCATTGATAGTGATTACTATAATAATGATGCAAATGAAGGGCATATCATGTTCCAATTTACTAATTTTGGTTTGAAGGATGTTGTCATCAAAAAAGGTGAGCGAATTGGACAAGGAATTTTCTTGCCATTCTTAAAAGCAGATCAAGACCAAACAGAACAGGCCCGTAAAGGCGGCTTTGGTTCATCAGATGTATAACCATTCAAGGTTTATTTAATTCAAAAATAATTATTTAAAGGAGGCGGGACAATGGCAAAAAAAGCGAAAGTCCAGTTTGTTTGCCAAAATTGTGGTTATGTTTCGCCTAAATTCTTAGGGCGTTGCCCAAATTGCGGGAAATGGAACACGATGGTCGAGGAAATCGAGCAAGATACGACTGACCGTAGAACACGAACAAGTTTGACTGGAGAAAAAGCCAAACCAACGAAAATTGCAGAAGTGATTCCTAAAAAGGAACCACGAGTCAAAACAAAATTAGATGAATTGAATCGAGTTTTGGGTGGGGGCGTCGTTCCGGGGTCAATGATTTTGATTGGTGGCGATCCAGGTATCGGTAAATCCACATTACTTTTACAAGTATCCCAACAATTAGCTGATATCGGTGGAAAAGTATTATATGTTTCTGGAGAAGAAAGTGCAGAACAAATTAAATTACGTGCCGAGCGTTTGGGCTCAATCAATACAGAATTTTACTTATATGCTGAAACTGATATGAATGAAATTAGCCGTGCCATTGAACAGATTTCACCAGATTATGTGATCATTGATTCGATTCAAACGATGACACAACCTGATATTACGAGTGTAGCAGGGAGTGTCAGTCAAGTGAGAGAAACGACTGCTGAGTTGTTGAAAATAGCGAAAACAAATGGGATTGCGATTTTTATCGTAGGACATGTAACGAAAGAAGGCTCGATTGCGGGTCCACGTATGCTTGAACATATGGTTGATACTGTTTTGTATTTTGAAGGAGAACAGCATCATAGTTTTCGTATTTTGAGAGCAGTAAAGAATCGATTTGGTTCAACAAATGAAATTGGTATATTTGAAATGCATGAACATGGATTAGAAGAAGTTGCGAATCCTTCCCAAATCTTTTTGGAAGAACGATTAGAAGGAGCAACAGGCTCAGCGATTGTTGTGGCGATGGAAGGTACCCGCCCAATTTTAGTGGAAATCCAAGCACTGGTAACACCAACAATGTATGGAAATGCTAAACGAACCACTACTGGCTTAGATTTTAACCGAGTATCATTGATCATGGCAGTTCTCGAAAAACGAGCAGGCTTACTGTTGCAGAATCAAGATGCTTACTTAAAAGCAGCAGGTGGGGTAAAATTAAATGAACCAGCCATTGATTTAGCGATTGCTGTGAGTATTGCTTCCAGTTACAAAGAAAAAGGGACACAACCGACAGAATGTTTTATTGGCGAAATCGGGTTGACGGGCGAAATTCGCCGTGTCAGTCATATTGAACAGCGTGTCAAAGAAGTACAAAAGCTGGGTTTCACAAAAGTTTATTTGCCAAAGAACAATCTAGGAGGGTGGAATCCTCCGACTGGCATTGAAGTCGTAGGTGTCGCTACCTTGGCGGAAACGTTAAAACGTGTCTTTCGTTAAAAATAGTAAAATTAAAGAAATGGAGGAAAGAGTATGCAAAAACGTGTCATCACCTTGCTGATGATTATTGTCGGTGCCAGCTTAGGTATTTCTTTTTTACCAATGGCTTGGCAGACAATTGGTCAGCAAACAAATGGATGGCTGAATAATACATTTACCAATAGCCTGTTAGGTGCACTTATTTTCTTTTTATTGTCTTTGCTATTGGCAAAACATATCTCAGCTGTTATCAAGCAAATTGAGGAAAAATTAAGTGAGGTTAGTTTAACTTACCTATTGTTTGGTGCAATTGGTGGGATTATCGGGCTAACTTTAGGTGTAATTATTTCAACGCCACTATATAATTTGAAAATTCCGTTTGTAAATAGTGTTCTTCCCATCTTATTAATGGTTATTTTAGGCTATTTAGGATTCAGGATGGGAACCACTCGAATCGATGAATGGAAAAAAATCTTTGGTTCAAGAAACAAGAAAGTGGAACAAGAAACACCTAGTCAAGTGGAGAGCCAAATACTGGAACGGAAATTAGGCGAGAACTTTCATAAATACAAGATCTTAGATACTAGCGTGATCATTGACGGACGAATCTATGACATTACCAAAACTGGTTTTTTAGAAGGCACACTGATGATTCCGAATTTTGTGCTTTATGAATTACAGTATATTGCTGATTCTGGCGATAGCCTAAAACGTGTTCGCGGACGCCGCGGGCTGGATATCCTCAATGCTTTGCAAAAAGAAGAAGGAATCTCTGTTGAAATGTATGACGGTGATTTTGAAGATATCACTGAAGTGGACAGCAAATTGATCAAATTAGCGAAACTTTTAGATGGTGTCATCGTGACAAATGATTATAACTTAAATAAAGTCTCAGAGTTTCAAAATGTACCAGTGTTGAATATCAATGCTTTAGCGAATGCAGTAAAACCGGTAGTTATTCCAGGTGAAAACATGAATGTTTTAGTCGTAAAAGCAGGAACAGAACGTCAACAAGGGGTTGCTTATCTCGATGATGGCACCATGGTGGTCGTGGAAGATGGACAGCATTATATGAACGAACATATCGAAGTGGTTGTTACAAGTTCCTTACAAACAGCTGCCGGGCGGATGATTTTTGCAAAACCAGCCCATGCAGGTCGTGGGATCGATAATAAAGACAATAAAAAAGAAACTGAAAAAAGTAAACATGCTTAACGAAAGAAAAATCGGAATATGAGTATAAAAAGTAGCCAACTGGTAAGGAAATTCAACCAGTTGGCTTTACTATTTCCCATATTAAAGGTAAAATTTGTGCTGAGTGGCTTTCATTTTAATGAAAAAGCCTTTAAGAAATATGAGGATGTAAAACAGAACATGTTTTTCGTGTTTTGTCTCATATTTTAAAGTCTAGTTTGAAAGAAGAGGAAGAAAATGACGAAAGTACGCGTACGCTATGCACCAAGTCCAACTGGGCACTTACATATTGGGAATGCTCGAACAGCATTGTTCAATTATCTATTTGCTCGCCACAACGATGGAGACTTTATTATTCGTATTGAGGACACAGACCAAAAACGAAACATTGAAGATGGTGAAAAGAGCCAATTGGAAAATTTGGCTTGGTTAGGTATCAATTGGGATGAATCTCCTGAAAATCCTGGAGAATATGGTCCTTATCGTCAATCTGAAAGAAAAGAAATTTATCAGCCTTTGATTGATCAACTTCTTGCAAGTAATCGGGCATACAAATGTTACTGTACAGAAGAAGAGTTAGAAGCAACTCGTGAAGAACAACGTGCACGTGGAGAAATGCCTCATTATGCGGGTACTTGTGCAAATCTAACACCAGAAGAACAAGCAGAAAAAGAAGCGCAAGGGATTGAACCAGTGATCCGATTCCGTGTACCACGTAATACGGAATATGCGTTCAAAGATATGGTCAAAGGGGATATCACCTTTGAATCAGATAATATCGGTGGCGACTATGTCATTCAAAAACGTGATGGTATGCCAACATATAACTTTGCTGTAGCTGTAGATGATCATATGATGAAGATTACTCATGTCTTACGTGGGGATGACCATATTGCAAATACACCTAAACAATTGATGATCTATGAAGCTTTTGGTTGGACACCACCAACATTCGGTCACATGACATTGATCATCAATACAGAAACTGGGAAAAAACTAAGTAAACGTGATGAATCGATTTTACAATTTATCGAACAGTATCGTGAATTAGGTTACTTACCAGAAGCAATGTTCAACTTTATTGCATTATTAGGTTGGTCACCAGTAGGCGAAGACGAAATTTTCAACCAAGAAGAATTGATCAACATGTTTGATCCAAATCGTTTGAGTAAATCACCTGCAGCCTTCGATGCGAAGAAATTACAATGGGTGAATAACCATTACATGAAAGAAATGGATTTAGATAAGTTAACAGACATGTGCTTGCCTTACTTGATCGCTGACGGTCGAGTACAAGAAAATCCTGATGAAAAAACGATCGAATGGGTCAAAAGAATCGTTAGTCTGTATCAACCACAAATGAGTTACGCAGCTGAAATCGTAGAAGCTTCTTCCTTATTCTTCAATGAACATCCTGTATTGAACGATGCGGCTAAAGAAGTATTAGCAGGCGAAACTGTTCCACTTGTTCTTAATGCGTTTAAAGCACAACTAGAACAAATGGAAGTCGTGGATACCCCAACCGTAAAAGCAGCAATCAAAGCTGTCCAAAAAGAAACTGGCGTTAAAGGTAAAAATCTTTTCATGCCGATCCGAGTAGCTGTTTCAGGACAAATGCACGGACCAGAATTACCAGATACGATCGAATTGCTTGGTCGTGAAAAATCATTAGCACATTTAAATCAAGTCATCAACTAAACACGATGAACAGAAAGAAGTAAGTAATCATTGATCTCAAGAGAGGTGACGGGCGGTGGAAGTCACTGATCGATGTTTACTGAAATGCCTCTGGGAGTGGTTTCGGCGAGTGAAATAGACACATCTCTTTGTGACGAATTTCAGGTAGTCGAGAACGTATAAGCTTACGTTAACAGCTAGAGGTAATCATATCTGATTATAAATAAAAGTGGAACCACGCCAATTAGCGTCTTTTAATAAGGAAACTTGTTAAAGGCGCTTCTTTATTTGTCAGAGAACTACATAAATTATTGAGAGGAAGGAGCGATGACGATGGGGTGGTTTGCCCGAGCGGTAGAGGCAGCTAAAAAAAATGACCCGGCTGCTCGTTCAACATTAGAAATCGTTTTGACATATCCAGGGTTTCATGCCTTATTTTGGCATCGGGTGTCACATTACTTATATCAGCATAAATTTTACTTGCTGGCAAAAATCAATGCACAATTTTGGCGATTTATAACAGGAATCGAGATACATCCTGGAGCCCAGATCGGACAAGGTGTTTTTATCGATCATGGGATGGGGATCGTGATTGGAGAAACCGCAGAGGTCGCTGATGATGTAGTTCTTTTTCATGGAGTTACGTTAGGTGGTACAGGTAAAGAAACGGGCAAAAGGCATCCCACAGTGAAACAAGGGGCAATGCTTTCTGCCAATGCTCAAATATTAGGACCGGTCACGATTGGGAAACATACGAAGATTGGTGCCGGTGCAGTCGTTTTAAAAGACATTCCAGATTATGCTACAGCCGTGGGGGTTCCTGCAAAAGTAGTACGGATTAATGGAGAAAAAGTGAGGAGATCAGAATGATAAAAATTTACAATACATTGACTAGACAAAAAGAGGAATTTGTACCGATTCAAGCAGGAAAAGTCGGTATGTACGTGTGTGGTCCGACTGTTTATAACTATATTCATATTGGAAATGCCCGAAGCACGATTGCTTTTGACACGATTCGACGCTACTTTGAATATCGGGGATATCAAGTCGATTATGTTTCCAATTTCACTGATGTAGATGATAAAATCATTCGTGCTGCTAATGAATTAGGGATCACGGCGCCAGAAGTAGCCAACCGTTTTATCCAAGCATTTGAAGAAGATACCAAGGCGTTGAATGTGGAGCCAGCTACAGCGCATCCTCGTGTGATGGAACATATGTCAGATATTATTTCTTTCATCCAAGTATTGATCGAAAAAGGTTATGGATATGAATCAAATGGCGATGTCTACTACCGTACAAGAAAATTTCCAACCTATGGACAACTTAGTGATCAATCGATTGATGAGTTAGAAGTGGGCGCGAGTCAACGGACGGGAGCAGAACAAAGTCAGAAAGAAGATCCGCTTGATTTTGCACTATGGAAAAAAGCAAAACCTAATGAGATCTCTTGGGATTCTCCATGGGGACCCGGACGTCCAGGATGGCACATCGAATGTTCCGTTATGGCAACGAAACATTTAGGGGAAACAATTGACATCCATGGTGGTGGGCAAGATTTAGAGTTTCCACACCATGAAAATGAGATTGCCCAAAGCGAAGCAAAAACGGGAAAGAAATTTGCCAATTATTGGATGCACAATGGTTACGTCACGATTGGCGATGATGATCAGAAAATGAGTAAATCATTAGGTAACTTTATTACTGTCCATGAAATGATCCAAACAGTAGATCCACAAGTGTTACGCTTCTTCATGGCAACAACTCAATACCGCCGACCGATTCGTTATAGTGAGGCAACGATGAAGGAAGCAGCGACAAACTTGCAACGCTTAAGAAATACATTTGATAATCTTAAATTCCGCCTAGCAACAGCAGAAAAATCTCTGGCGGATGACACAAAGTATTTAGCTGAGCTTGAACAAATCGAACAACGCTTTATTGAAGAAATGGACGACGATTTTAATGCTGCGAATGGAATTACCGTCGTTTATGAATTGGCAAAATGGTTAAACACGTATTTGGAGAAAACAACTGTTTCAGCGGATGTTCTAGCAAAAGGGGAAGCATTATTTACCCAATGGTTGGCTATTTTTGGTATTTTATTTACATCTGAGGAATTACTTGATGAAGAGATCGAGCAGTTGATCGAAGAACGTACGCAAGCAAGAAAAAATCGTGATTTTGCCCGTAGTGACGAAATCCGTGACCAATTAAAAGAAAAAGGGATCTTGCTTGATGACACACCGCAAGGAACTCGTTGGAGAAGAGAAGCATGAAAGACTATACACAATTAAACGGACTAGCTTTAGCTTATGTAGGGGATGCCATCTATGAGATCTATATTCGTGACTATTTGATCGAACAAGGGGCGACTAAACCGAATAAACTTCATAAAGCAGCCACGAATTATGTTTCAGCAAAAGCACAAGCTTATCTGATTAAAGAGATGCTAGAAGAAAAATTGATGACACCAGAAGAAGAAACTTTTTATCGTCGTGGTAGAAATGCCAAAAGTCATACAAGTGCAAAAAATGCAGATGTCACAACTTATCGAATTGCCACAGGTTTTGAAGCTTTGATGGGGTATCTGCATTTGACGAAACAAACAGAACGGTTAGAAGAATTAATTGAATGGTGTCTCCAGAAAGTCGGTGAAAAAAATGGGTAGAGAACAAAAAGAACGTCATTATAACAAACGTAAAAAAGCAACGAAACAGCCAATGAACGCTTCATCACAGAAAAAATCGCAAAAAAAGCGAAACCATTATGACACTTCCTATGAACCTGTAGTTGGGGAGAAAAAAGAGGAAACAATCGAAGATAATTTTGTCTTTGGTCATCATGCAGCAGTAGAAGCCTTACAACAAGGCAGAGGGAATAAATTATTTTTACAAGAGGACTCACGGGGAGAAAAAACCGAAGAGTTAAAGAACATTGCTAGAGATCAAGCTGTACCAGTTAAATGGGTACCAAAACAAAAATTAGATACCTTAAGTGATCATGGTGTACACCAAGGAGTAGTCTTAGCGATTACCCCGTATGAATATTTATCCTTAGACCAGCTTCTTCAGCAAACCAAAGAAAAAACAGAAACACCTTTCTTTGTCATTTTAGATAGTATTGAAGATCCTCACAATTTTGGTTCGATCCTACGAACAGCGGATGCAAGTGGGGTAGACGGCGTAATCATTCCTAAGCATCGGGCGGTAGGCATTACGCCAATCGTCACAAAAACCTCTACTGGAGCAGTCGAACATGTACCTGTAGCACGAGTGACCAATCTTGTTCAAGCAGTCCAACAATTAAAAGAAGCCGGTTTTTGGGTTTTTGGGACAGATATGGATGGTACAAATTTCCAAAAATGGAATGCAAAAGGCGCTATTGCTTTAGTGATTGGTAACGAAGGACGAGGAATGAGTCCTGGATTGAAAAAAGAAATGGACGAACTTTTGACCATTCCAATGGTCGGTCACGTTCAAAGTTTGAATGCGAGTGTTGCTGCTGGATTGTTGATGTATCAAGCTTTTTCTCAACGTCAAGGAGAGTGATCAGATGAAAAAGCAGCTCCTAATTGTTGATGGTTATAACATGATCGGTTCTTGGCCAGAACTCGTTTTGTTGAAAAAACAAGAAAAGATGGCGGATGCTAGAGAAGCTTTGTTGCATCGTTTGTCAAATTATGCCAAATACGAAGGAATTGAAGTGATAGTTGTTTTTGACGCACAATTGGTTCCAGGCATTCAGCAAAACTACAAGAAATACCAATTAGAAGTCGTCTTTACAAAAGAAGATGAAACGGCAGATAGCTATATTGAACGTATTGCTGGCCAATTGAATGATCGTTTAACGCAAGTAACTGTTGCCACGAGTGACTTAGCCGAGCAATGGATGATCTTTTCACAAGGGGCTTTGCGGACTTCTGCCTATGAATTATATAAAACGATCCAGAAAACAGAGAAAAACATTGCACAAGATAATATAAATATGCAATTTGATAATTTTCGTCGTAATTCGCCTTGGAGTAAAGAACAATTAGAAAAATTGTCCCAAAAGTTAGACGATTTAATGCGAAAAGATAGATAACATAATTATATGATTAGTCAATCGGATGATTGATGGTAAGATTCCTCCATAATCGAAAGAGATGGAGGAATTATTTTATGTCTGAGGAGTTATTGCGCGCCGCACGTGACGGTGATGAAGAAGCATTCGCTATCCTATATCAAAAATATTTTCCACTTTTGTTACGTTTAAAAAATATGTACTACCTAAGAAATTATGTGTATGAAGATTGGGAACAAGAAGCAAGGATCGCCTTATACCAAGCTTTAAAGACTTATGAAAATAACAAAGGCGTTAGCTTTGGCAGCTATTATAAAAGCATTATCAGTAATCAAATTTATTCATTATTAAGAAAACAAAATGCCTTGAAACGTAGAGACCAAAAAGATGAATTATCGATTGATCAGAAGGTTGAAACAGAAGGGCCGGACTTTTTAGCAGAAATCACTACTCAAGAACCACTTGCGATGCAACGATTACTGTTAAATGAAGCCATTGAAGATTGTGAAATCAAATTTTCAAAAAAGGAAGCAAAAATATTTTATTATTATATGCAAGGAACCGATTTCAAGAGGATGGCAGAGGAACTTTCAATGGATGTCAAACAAGTCAAGAGTGCGTATAGCCGTGTGAAATTTAAAATAAAACAACATCTCAAAAATTATCATGAGGAATAATTTATAAAATTATTAATGTTTTTCTTATTTGTTTTTATTGCATTTCTTTTTTTTATATGGTAAACTTGAAAATTTTTAGAAAGTGTGGTATATTGGGTAATGAGGTGAACTGTATGCCAACAACTTTAGCTACAATCAAAAAAGATTTAGAAGGTCGTATCGGCAGCCCAATCATGCTGGTTGCTCAGACAGGAAGAAAGCGTCAAACAGAACGCCGAGGCGTTTTAACAGAAACCTATCCTTCAGTATTCGTTGTTGATTTGGATCCTGAAGAAAATTCTTTTGAACGAGTATCGTATAGCTATTCAGATGTACTTACTCGAACAGTCGAGATTGAATTTTTAACTGAAGCAGTTTAAAAAGCAAGCGAGCCTAGTTTTTTATAAGGTTCGTTTGCTTTTTTGTTTGGAAATAGGTATGCTGAAAAAAAGAGAATTGGAGGCGCTTTCAAATGGAACATTATGTAAAAAAATTTGCAGATTTGACCACTCAAGAATTTTATGAGATTGTCAAAGAACGCATTGCTGTTTTTGTCGTAGAACAAAATTGTCCCTACCAAGAAGTGGATGAAATTGATAGCCAAGCTTGGCATACGTATTTCAAAGATGAAGCAGGGAAAATTTCTGCTTATACACGTATTTTTGAAGAAGATGGAACCATTCATTTTGGTCGAGTGTTGGTCAATAGTGAACATCGTAAAGAAGGGTTGGGACGTAAGATCGTGCAACGTACGATGGAAGTAATTGAAGCCAATTACCCGCAACGACCGATCATCATTGGGGCGCAAGTCTATCTTCAATCTTTTTATGAGTCATTTGGATTCGAGGCCATTTCAGATGTTTATTTAGAAGATGACATTCCCCATATCGATATGAAAAAATCGAGCTAAAGTGATCATGACGATAGGTAGCGCAATACAAAAAAGAACAGTTACAGTGAAAACTGATAGCTGTTCTTTTTTGTATCATTTAGTTTTCTTTATTTTTCAGTTGTCTGATCAACGGTTGCTTGTGTAGTTGGTCGTCCGTTGTTTTCTGCTGTTTGTTGTGCAAGTAGATCACGAATGTCGCTCAAATAATCTTCAGCAGTTGGTTTGGCAGGTGCTTCTTCTGTTTCTTTTTCAGGACGTAATCTTTTAGCGTGGTTGGCTGCTTTCACCACTAAGAATAAGACAAACCCTGTAATAATAAATGTTATGATTGCACTAATAACATTGCCGAAAGCAAACGTAACTCCTTTAGTAGGTGACCAGTCCAAGATAGAAAGGGCGCCTTCCAAATCAGACGTGCCAGTAATCATCGCTACAACCCAGCCTACAAGAGGTGTGATCAAACCTTGAACGATCTGATTGACAATGCTAGTAAATGCACTCCCGATAACAACCCCAACGGCTAAATCTAATACGTCGCCACGCATAATAAACTCTTTAAATTCTTTAATCATTTTTCTCCTCCTCTCACTTATCCTTAGTATAACGAAGAATAAAAAAATATAAAAACGACATGCATTTATGGCTAAGGTCTGTCGTTCAAGTACTTATATGCTATACTAGAAGGTGACTCTTAAGTGATGCAAGAGAGAATTAAAGCAGTAAAAAATAGTAGCCACATATTCTTTTATCCTCCAAGATAAAATCAACCATGTCGGAGAACGAACTGCTAATAAAGGAGCATGTACTATGACATATCAACTGGCAGAGGGTGTAAACCTCCACGTCTTGCAAACAAAACAATATAAAACGGTTCGTATCTTTGTTCGCTTTACTACGCGTTTAAAAAAAGAAGTCATCACGAAACGTTCCCTTTTAAGTAGCTTGTTAGAAACGAACAGTTTAAATTATCCTGACCAGACTCAGTTAAGTGCAAAATTGGCGGATCTTTATGGTGCTAGTTTTGGAACGTCCGTGAGAAAAAAAGGCAATCTTCACTGGTTGGATGCTAGCATCAACTTTGTCAATGGCAAGTATATCAACGATACCAACATTTTAAACCAAGCTGTTGCTTTTTTGAAAGAAGTTCTCTTTTATCCAAACATTACGGGGAAAAAATTTGATCCAGCCACTTTTGCTTTAGAAAAAAACAATTTGAAACTTTATTTAGAGAGCTTAAATGAAGACAAGCAAACGATGGCTTCACTGGCGCTTCAAGAGTTGTATTTTGATCAGTCGGAGGCGCAGAAAATACCAAGTTTTGGAACAATCGAAGATCTAGATGAACTCACAGCTGAAGTGTTAGCTGACTATTATCATCAGATGATCACAGAAGATCAGATCGATATCTTCGTAGTGGGAGATGTCTCTCATGCAGAAGTCCAAGCAGCTTTTAGTGAATGGGCATTTCCAGAGCGAGAAAGATTACACCCGGAAATTTTTTATAGCCAACCGCAAGAAAATATCATCAAAGAACGACAGATCGAAGAACCAGTGACTCAGGCGAAATTAAATTTGGCTTATCAAACCAATATCTATTATGACCAACCGGATCGTTTTTCATTGATGGTCTTCAATGGATTATTTGGCGGTTTCCCACACTCTAAATTATTTATGAATGTTCGTGAAAAAGAGAGCCTAGCTTACTATGCTTCCAGCAGCATTGATACTTTTCGTGGGTTCCTAAGTGTACAAACAGGAATTGATGGACGTAAACGTAACCAAGTATTGCATCTGATCCATGAACAATTAGAAAGTCTACGAAATGGGGAAGTCACAGAACTTGAATTGACACAAACTAAGGCCATGTTACGAAACCAATATCTATTATCATTAGATGCCCCGCAAGTAGCTGTCGAGACTGCCTATTTAGAGAATTGGTTGCCAGAAACGAAATTAACAGATGAAGAATGGTTAAAACGGATGGAAAAAGTAACGGTCGAAGACATCCAAAAAATAGCTCGACAAATCGAGTTGCAGGCAATTTTCTTTTTAGACGGAGGTACAACAAATGAATAAAACAGAATATGATCAAATCAACGAAACACTGTACCATGAAGTATTACCAAATGGTTTGACTGTTTATTTATTACCTAAAAATGATTACCATAAGACATATGGTTTATTTAGTACAAATTACGGTTCGATCGATAATGAATTTATTCCATATGGTTCAGATAAAAAGATAAAAGTTCCAGATGGTATTGCCCATTTCTTGGAACATAAATTGTTTGAAAAAGAGGATGGCGATGTCTTTCAATTATTTGGACAACAAGGAGCCTCAGCTAACGCGTTTACCAGTTTTACCAAAACAAGTTATTTATTTTCAACGACAGATCAAGTTGAAAAAAATTTGACGACTTTACTTGATTTTGTCCAAGCACCTTATTTTACGGAAGAAACTGTTAATAAAGAAAAAGGGATCATTGGACAAGAAATACAAATGTATGATGATGATCCAAATTGGCGGATGTTTTTTGGCATTTTGAATAATTTATACCCTGAACATCCTTTGCATATCGATATAGCTGGCACAGTTGAAAGTATTGAAGCAATCACTGCTGATGATTTATACACGTGCTATCGGACATTTTATCAGCCAAGTAATATGGTCTTGTTCGTAGTAGGAAAATTAGAGCCGGAAAAGTTGATGGAATTGATTCGAACCAATCAAAATGCTAAGGATTTTCCACCAGCTCAAAAAATCAAACGTTATTTCCCTGACAATAATGGTGATATTATTGCGAAAAGCTCAATGCGCTCAGCAATCACTAGAGATAAGTTTGTCTTGGGGATCAAAGGGCTAGATGTTTTACCAGCAGAAGGGAAGGAATTATTGAGATACAAGACCGCTCTCAATCTTTTATTCCAATTGTTATTAGGGAATACTTCTCAAAATTATTTGAAAATGTACAATGATGGTTTAATTGATGACAGCTTCGGTTTTGAATTTAGTTTAGATCGAGAATTTCATTTTGCTGACTTTAGCGGAGACACGGATCAGCCAGAAAAAGCAGCTGAAAAAGTGAAAGAAATTCTTCTGCATTTTGAAGAGGATCAAGAACTGTCTGAAGAAAATCTAACATTGTTGAAGAAAAAGATGTTAGGACAATATTTCCAAACATTAAATTCACTGGAATACATTGCAAACCAATTCACGCAAAGCCTATTTGGGGATCAAACATTATTTGATTTACCAGAAATTATTGAATCCATTCAATTAGAAGATGTATTAAAAGTAGGTCGTTCTTTTATAAAAGAAGAAGCGTTCAGTGAGTTTTATATGCAGCCAAATGTCTGATATAGAAGTAGAGATGACGAATGGGAAAGTAGTTAAACTCTTAAATTTCGTTATAGAGTACATTCAATGTTACCCTAAGATAACTTCGTTTATGGTATTCTTAAGAAGATAAAGAATAAAAAATGGGCGTTGGTGTATGGCGTGTTACATTCTTAACGAAAAGGAACAATTAGACGACTAGCGTTTATACAATTGCTAGTTAGAATAAAAAGACTGGAGAAGATGAACGAGTGGCTTTTGAAACCATCGGAGAAACATTAAGGCAAGCTCGCCTAAATAAGAAAATATCTTTAGATGAATTACAGCAGATTACGAAAATTCAAAAACGTTATCTAGAAGCAATCGATAATGATGATTTTGATCAACTACCTGGAAAATTTTATGTTCGGGCATTTATTCGTCAATATGCAGAAGCTGTCGGTGAAGATGGCGATCATTTAGTTGATGTATTTGATGGGAAAAGCAAATTATCAGCTGGAGAAGTTGTCGCACGTCCTGAACCAGAAACAGTGAGTGGTTCGAGAAAAGCGATGCATCAGGAAGAAGCCAATCCAAGTAAGTTTTGGACAAGTCTACCGGTTATTTTACTTGGTTTAGTCGCTTTAGCAATTATTACTGTTGTGGGTTATATGACTTGGCAGGATCGAAAATCTGACCCGATTATTGATACAACGGCAACTTCAGTTTCGGTTGACGGAGCAATTACACAAACGACATCTAGCACTAAGAAAGAGCGTGAATCCTCTTCTTCAACAAGTACGACAACCACTTCAACAACACAAGAAGAGAAAAAGATGGCGATTACGGCTGGTGAAGACACAGGCAGTACGATCGCAGTGAATGTTACGGATGCGAAAAAACCTGTTACACTTGAATTTGCAGCGACTAACCGAATTTGGATCGGTGTATTAGTGGATAATGCCTATGTTTATCAAGGGACATTAGCAGCAAATGAAACACAAAGCACGCAATTACCGGAAACGGCAACCAATGCAACGATTCGATTAGGAGCTGCAAGTAATGCAACGGTTAAGATAAACGGGGAAGAAATCCCTGTTAATCCAGGAGCGAATAATCAAAATCCTAAAAATGTCACATTGACACTACAGTATGCAGAGTAAATCGCTTATAAGTAGAATGATGTGAAAAAAGAAAACAAGATAAGTACCTGGGAAGGCAGATTCATCTTAGGTGCTTATCTTTTTTCACGACTGCTGATAAAAACTGATCATTATCGGTGGAAAGTTTAGAACGAGTCACGTAGAATAGGGAAGAAAGGAGTCGATAGTGTGAATTTACCAAATAAATTAACTGTACTTAGAATTTGTATGATCCCGATTTTTATTTTAGTTGTCGGATTACCCTTAGATTGGGGACAAGTAACCGTAGGAACAACATCACTTGCTGTGACGCAATTAGTAGGAGCGATTATTTTTGCTTTAGCAAGTATTACCGATTGGCTCGATGGAAAAATTGCTCGTGCCAGAGGATTAGTCACCAATTTTGGAAAGTTTGCTGATCCATTAGCAGATAAAATGTTAGTGATGACCGCTTTTATCATGTTGGTGGGGCAAGGTAAGGCACCAGGATGGGTAGTTGCGATTATCGTTTGTCGAGAACTAGCTGTTACCGGTCTGCGACTATTGTTAGTCGAAGATGGGGAAGTCATGGCAGCAGCGTGGCCAGGAAAAGTAAAAACGGCTACGCAAATGGTGGCTATTATTTTATTATTCATCAATAATATTCCATTTAATCTGATCAATTTACCGATGGATCAAATCATGCTGTATGCTTGTTTGATCTTCACGATTTATTCAGGTGTTGATTATTTTATGAAAAATAGTGGTGTGTTCAAAGGTTCGATGTAAGATTCCTTACAAAGATGTACCATTTCGATAATTCGTCTTACCCCAAAATAACATTTTATATTTTGGGATAAGACGAATTTATTTATGTTGATTCACGTTTCAATCATTTATTTGATCGCCATTTTTCTAAACTAGCTAGATGCCTAGCTATCTTATGATGAAGATGAAAATGATGAAACTCTTTATCAGAAAATGAGCAAATGATAAATGAAACGTTTAGCAAATGGCGTATACTATTAGTAGATAAAAAGAGATTGAGAAGAGACCAAAACAGGCCAACGAGAATTCGTCTGTTGTAATGAAGGAAGCGAAAAAATGAAATCAGAAATCATAGCAGTAGGGACAGAACTTTTACTAGGACAAGTAGTCAACACGAATGCCACGTTTTTATCCGAACAGTTAGCAGACCTCGGGATTGATGTGTATTATCAAACGGTGGTTGGTGATAATCCCGACCGCTTAGAATCATTACTCCAATTAGCAGAAACCAGAAGTGACTTGATCATTTTATGTGGAGGGTTGGGACCGACAGAAGACGACCTGACGAAAGAAGTTACTGCGAAACATCTAGGGGAAGAATTGATCCAAAACACCGAAGGCTATAAAAAATTGTTAGCATTTTTTGAAACGACCAAGCGTAAAATGACTGAAAATAATTTACAACAATCACAAATCATCGATGGGGGGATTGCTTTACCTAATCGCACAGGCTTAGCATTAGGTACGTTCTATCAAACAGCAGACCATGTCTATCTCTTGTTACCTGGACCACCGAGCGAATTAAAGCCAATGTTCATTGAACAAGCTCGCCCATTATTGGAGCAAAACTTTCCATCTGAAGAAATGCTGATCTCAAAAGTTTTACGTTTTTACGGTATCGGGGAATCCCAACTAGTCACAGAATTAAAAGACTTGATTGAAACACAGATCAACCCAACGATTGCCCCTTACGCAAAACCTAACGAAGTCACTTTACGATTAACTGTGAAGACCAAAGACAAACATGCAGGAAACCAAGCCTTACTTGCTTTGGAAGAAAAAGTATTGGCGAGAGTAGGTGAGTACTTCTATGGATATGGTGATGATAATTCATTGCCTAAAGTGGTCGTAGAATTATTAAAGGAAAGAAACCAAACAATTACTGCTGCAGAAAGTTTGACTGCTGGAGCCTTTCAATCAGCTTTGGGAGAGATCTCTGGTGTTTCTCAAGTCTTCCCAGGAGGCTTCATTACCTATTCTTTAGAAACTAAATCAGAATTTTTACACATCGATGATGCACTATTGAAGCAGCATGGAACCGTCAGCCAAGAATGTGCAGAACAAATGGCTATCCAAGCACGTAATTTAGCAAAAACAGATTATGCGATTTCGTTTACTGGAGTGGCTGGACCAGATACCTTAGAAGGACAGCCAGCTGGAACAGTTTGGATCGCGGTTGCAACAAGTGAAGGGGAGGTCATTTCGCAGAAATACCAATTTACCAGAGACCGTTCTCATATAAGGAATAGCGCAGTAATGCAAGGATTTGATCTCATTAGAAGACAACTATTAAGAAAAAAATAAATGCGAATATTTGTTCGGTTTTTTCTTGCTTTTTGTCATTAAAAACGATATGATTAGTACAATGAAATGTCGCACTGATTTGTGAATATAAGGAGGATTATCGTATTGGCAGATGATCGTAAAGCAGCCTTAGATGCTGCGTTGAAAAAAATTGAAAAGAACTATGGGAAAGGCTCGATCATGAAACTTGGCGAAAAAATCGACCAACAAGTTTCGACTATCCCAAGTGGTTCTCTTGCATTAGATGTTGCTTTAGGTGTTGGTGGTTACCCACGAGGACGTATCATTGAAGTATATGGTCCTGAAAGTTCAGGTAAGACAACCGTTGCCTTACATGCAATCGCTGAAGTACAAAAAAATGGCGGAACAGCCGCTTTTATCGATGCTGAGCACGCTTTAGACCCACAATATGCTCAAAAATTAGGGGTAAACATTGACGAATTACTTCTTTCACAACCAGATACTGGAGAACAAGGACTAGAAATCGCTGATGCGCTTGTATCAAGTGGTGCAGTAGATATCGTAGTAGTCGATTCGGTTGCCGCTTTAGTTCCGCGTGCTGAAATTGATGGAGAAATGGGTGACTCTCACGTAGGGTTACAAGCTCGATTAATGTCACAAGCACTACGTAAACTATCTGGGTCGATCAATAAAACCAAAACGATCGCTATTTTCATTAACCAAATTCGTGAAAAAGTTGGAGTGATGTTCGGTAATCCTGAAATCACACCTGGTGGACGTGCATTAAAATTCTATGCAACGATTCGTTTAGAAGTGCGCCGTGCGGAACAATTGAAACAAGGAACAGACATTGTTGGTAACCGTACGAAGATCAAAGTAGTTAAAAATAAAGTAGCGCCACCATTCAAAATTGCTGAAGTCGATGTGATGTATGGGCAAGGAATTTCTCAAGAAGGAGAATTGCTTGATATGGCGGTTGAAAAAGATATCGTTGATAAAAGTGGTGCTTGGTATTCTTACAAAGAAGATCGTATTGGACAAGGTCGTGAGAATGCAAAAAATTACATGTCCACTCATCCCGAAATGATGGCAGAAGTTTCTGCTTTAGTCCGAGCGGCTTATGGGATCGGTGAAGATGTAGAAATACCCGAAGAAACGCAAGCAGAACTTCCTTTAGAGGAATAAGACAAAGTAAGAATAGAAATAATCGAATAACTATTCAAAGGATGTTTGAGCATCGAGAGAACTCGCGTCGTTCAGAGAGAGTGTTTTCCTTTGATATGTTGTCGATTGAATCTAATAAGCCGAAATTTTTTAAAATTTCGGCTTATTTTTTGTCTTTTAAGTAGTCATTTGACTATACTTTCTCCTAAAACATAATGGAAAATGGGGGATGTTTAAGCAGTGATTGACTACATCGACAGAAAGGGACTATTCTACTTAAATGAAAGGATAACATGTTACTTAAAAGTCATTTTTTGTTCTTAATTTTCATTAATGCAAAATTATTTGTTCTTAATATGTTTTGGTTATTATTTAATATTATCTTTTATTCATAAAATGACCTTTAAATGAAAATCGAGAAAGCCGTTTCTTATGTATTTAAAGTTGACACTACGGGGTACAAACATTAGAATAAACTTGTGCATGTTTTTGTACACCTATGCATAAAGCATATTAACAAGTTTAGAGTACTTTATCATAAAAGTTATATAGATGATAAAAATGAAAAAGATAGTATGGAGGTGGATTTTATGGTATTCAATATTCTCCTCGCTATCATCGGTTTAATTGTCGGTCTTGGTTTAGGGTTTATGGTTGCAAAGTCACGTCATGAAAAAGAAATTGCAGGTGCTCAATCATCAGCAGCTGGAATTATTGATAGTGCAAAGAAAGAAGCAGAAACTCTAAAAAAAGAAGCATTGTTAGAAGCTAAGGAGGAAAACCAGAAATATCGTTCTGAAGTGGAGAGTGAGTTGAGAGAAAGCAAGTTAGAATTAAAATCTCAAGAAAATCGTTTAATTCAGCGTGAACAAACGTTGAATCGTAAGGATGACTCATTGGAAAAACGTGAGACCTCACTTGAAAGCAAAGAAGAAGCACTTAGTTCAAAACAGCAATTGATTGAAGAGCGAGAAAAAGACGTTGAAAAGTTGATTGAAGAACAACAAAGAGAATTAGAAAAAATTGCTGGTTTATCTAAAGAAGATGCAAAAGATGTCATCATGAAATCAACTGAAGAAGAATTGAATCATGAATTGACGTTAATGGTCAAAGAATCGGAACAACGTGCAAAAGAAGAAGCAGATCGTAAAGCCAAAAATCTTTTATCGTTAGCGATTCAGCGCTGTGCGGCAGACCAAGTATCTGAAACAACTGTATCCGTAGTAACTTTACCAAATGATGAAATGAAAGGACGCATCATTGGTCGAGAAGGACGAAATATCCGTACACTAGAAACATTGACTGGAATTGACTTGATCATTGATGATACACCAGAAGCAGTGGTCCTTTCAGGTTTTGATCCAATTCGTAGAGAAATCGCTCGGATGACTTTAGAAAAACTGATCCAAGATGGACGGATCCATCCTGCACGAATCGAAGAAATGGTCGAAAAATCGCGTAAAGAAATGGATGAACGAATCCGTGAGTACGGGGAAGAAGCGGCGTTTGAAGTTGGTGCGCATACCCTTCATCCAGATTTGATCAAAATCATGGGTCGTCTTCATTTTAGAACTAGCTATGGACAAAATGTTTTGAAACATTCAGTAGAGGTTGCTAAATTATCAGGTATACTAGCCGCTGAGTTAGGCGAAGATATCCAACTAGCTAAACGAGCTGGTTTGCTTCATGATATCGGGAAAGCATTAGATCATGAAATCGAAGGTTCTCACGTAGAGATCGGCGCAGAGTTAGCTGCTAAATACAAAGAAAATCCTGTAGTAATCAATGCGATTGCATCTCATCATGGAGATGTTGAAGCAACGTCAGTTATTTCTGTCTTGGTAGCTGCTGCAGATGCCTTATCCGCTGCACGACCAGGAGCTAGAAGTGAATCCTTGGAAAATTATATCCGTCGCTTAAGAAGCTTAGAAAACATTTCAAATAGCTTTGCCGGAGTAGAATCTAGTTTTGCTGTTCAAGCTGGACGAGAAGTTCGGGTTATGGTAAAACCAGAAGAGATCTCTGATTTAGATGCAGTTCGTTTAGTACGAGATATCCGTAAACGAATTGAAGAAGAATTAGATTATCCAGGGCATATCAAAGTCATCGTTATTCGTGAAACGCGTGCGACAGACTACGCTAAATAAAAACAAAAATACTCTGCGATCAGTACGACTGATCCAGAGTATTTTTTTGAGTTAGAGCGATCCTTGATACATAGAAAAACATGGCATAGCAATCGTATTTTTCATATGTTTAGTATGAAAAAACGGCTGACACTTTTAACAACGTCCAGTATGTTCAGTACTATTTGTTTTCCAGCATTTCTCGATCTTTTTCGATTGTTGTATTGATCCCTTTGATAATAGCAGGAATGAAGCCAGCTTCTTCTAAAGCCACAACACCTGCAACGGTTGTTCCGCCAGGGGAAGAAACCTGGTCAACTAGCTCCCAAGGGTTTTCATCACTTGCTAGGAATTTTTGACAAGATCCCATAATAGCTTTGGCAGCGATCTCGGTTGCCATTTTTTTAGGTAAGCCATTAAAGACACCCGCACGACCCATGGCATCGATCAACATATAAATAAATGCTGGTGAACTACCGGCTAACCCAATAAACGTACTGAAATCACCTTCTGCTAGTGGATAGACACTGCCGATCGCTTCAAAGATTTGCGTTGCTTCTTTGAATTCCTCATATGTGACATGATGATTTTTACAGATAGCAGAGACACCTGCACCCACACTAACGTTTACGTTTGGCATGACACGAATGATTTTCGCTTCGGGGTCATTTAGGGCTTTTTCCAGATCATGTAATGATTTTCCTGAAGCAATTGAAATAAAGAGACATTTCTGACTATATTTTCTTAAATCCTTCAGTACTTGGTCAATGATTTTAGGTTTGACTGCCAGTAAAATGACATCTACTTGTTTTGCGACTTCTTGATTTGTTTGACAGGCGGTTACACCAGTTGCTTCTGCAAAACGTTGTGCATTTTCGAAATGACCACTTGAGACAAAAATATCTTCTTTAGCCACTGTTTCGTGTTCAATCAAGCCGTTAATGATTGCTTGCGCCATATTACCTGTTCCAATGAATCCAATTTTCATGTTATCCTCTCCTTTTGTTTTAGCATAGCTTTCTTTTCAATGAAGGGCAAGCAAAGAATAAAGCGTGTGGATAGATACATAAACAGGTGAAACTAGTGCATAAGTGGTAAAAATAAGGTAAATAAGCTAACATTGATTTATAAATTGAAAGTTTTCAAGTAAGGATGGTAAAGTGTGAAAAATAAAAGTCATACGGCATTTCAGTGGTTGAAAAATCATAGCTTGATTTTAAAAATGATTTTTTTTGGATCTATTATAGTTTTCGTTGCCAATCAAGTCGTAAATATTGCAAATGGAATGAGTTGGCAAGATATTTGGCAAACTATGCGACAACAAAGTTATGTTACGCTGTGTTTAATGGTTTTAGTGGGGTTGATCGGTGTTTTGCCAATGTTGTTGTATGACTGGGTGACGATTCGCGTGTTGGAAAAACAAGGGAAACCTAAAATGAAGCGTCACGATTTTTTCTTAGCTGCTTTTATTACGAATACAATTAATAACTTAGCGGGCTTTGGAGGAATTGTTGGAGCTAGTCTTAGAGCAAATTTTTATGGAAAAGAAACAAATCGGAAAATGGTACTTGCTACCGTTTCTAAAGTTGCATTATTTATGTTGACTGGTTTATCATTATGGTCATTTCTAACGTTCATTGATGTTTTTTTTCTACAAACTACTAGTATTTTTAGAAGTTATTGGATTTGGTTACTTGGCGGTAGTGTGATAGCACCGGCTATTTTTTTCTTTGCTTATTTAAAAAGAAGAACATTATTTGCGGAATTCTATCCTAAGGGTCTAGTCGGGTTACTGTTAGCTTCTGTGGGGCAATGGACTGGAGCATTGATCGTTTTTTTAGCGATTGGTTATTTAATGGATGTAGATATTTCCTTATTTTCGATTTATCCAATGTTTATTATCGCTACGTTAATCGGTATGTTGACAATGGTTCCTGGGGGTGTCGGGACATTTGATGTGTTGATGATCTTAGGTATGAGTCAGTTAGCTGTTCGACAAGATATTGCAGTGGTTTGGTTACTTTATTACCGTTTGTTTTATTATGTGGTTCCTTTTGCGGTTGGCTTATTTTTATTTCTGTCACATACTGGAGTAAAAGTGAATCGTTTTTTAGACAATATACCACGACTGCTCTTTCAAAAAATCGCGCATTTTATTTTGGTCACAGCCGTTTATTTTGCAGGGATCATGATGGTGTTACTATCTACGATTACGAATCTTTCTGCGATCAGTCGATTGTTTCAGATTTTATTACCTTTCTCGTTTAATTTTTTAGACCAAACGTTGAATCTATTGATTGGATTCTTATTGCTTGGGTTGGGAAGAGCGTTAGCAATGAAAGTGAAGAAGGCTTTTTTACCAACTATTGCTTTATTAGCATTTGGAATCATTAACACAGTTACTCGAACATTATCTTGGCAATTGATTTTAGTGTATATCTTGATTCTTCTGGCTGTCTGGCTAGCTCGGAAAGAATTTTACCGTAAGAAATTTGTTTATTCATGGGGTGCCATTCTTTTTGATCTATGTTTGTTTGGGTTTCTATTTATCGTCTATGCAATTGCAGGGTATCATAGTGGACGTTTTTGGGTAAATCGATTGACAGCTGATCGCTTTCTCCTGTTCCCATCCGATGAAGTTTGGTTTTCAGGCTTGATTGGTCTAGGGATCTCGCTGTTGGCATTAGTAGCATTGTATCAGTACCTTGCTTCTGAAACGAATGAGTTAGGGTTAGATTTACAAATCGAAAGATTCAAACAGATGTTGACCGTCTATCAGGGGACATCTGCTAGTCATTATCTTCGTTTACCAGGATATAAATATTATTACTATCAACAAAATGGAGAGGATCAAGTCGTCTTTGGTTACCAGATCAAAGGAAATAAATGCTTTGTTTTGGGAGACCCGATTGGCAATCCTAAAATGATTCGTCCTGCTATTACAGAATTTATGCAAAAAGCTGATTGCTTAGGGTATCAAATTGCTTTTTACAAGATCTCAGAAAAATATGTGGTAATGTTGCATGAATTAGGTTTTCATTTTACAAAAGTCGGCGAGGTGGGAATGGCAGATTTGACTACAGAAGAAATGCCTTGGGTCAATCAACAGCTAGAGTACCAGCGTCTAACTAATGAAGGCTATCATTTCACTTGGTACGAACAATTACCTGAGGAATTATTAGCTGCGGTGAGTGAGGTTTCGGATCAGTGGTTACATGGTGCGAGAGAAAAGCATTTTTCTGTTGGGCGTTTTGACGAATCTTATCTGTTAGCCAGCGGTGTTGGAGTGGTACGCAAAGAACAAAAAGTGGTCGGATTTATTACAGAGCAACCAATATCTGAAAGCCAAGCAGGCTATGATCTATTACGTGTATTGCCAGATGAACCTGCTGAACTATCCGATTATTTATTAGTCAATCTATTTGTTGTCTACCAAGAAAAGGGTTATCTTGAGACAAATCTTGGTTTAGCTCCGTTAGCAAATGTAGGGGAAACAGACTTTGCATTCTTTCAAGAGCGCATCATGCATATTGTTTATAATTATGGTAGTTTCTTTTACTCCTTTCAATCGACCTATGAAGAAAAACTGCGCTATGTCACTCGTTGGGAAGGTCGCTATTTTGCTTACATGAAGGGAAGCAGTTTTACATTTGCCACATTACAGTTGTTTATACTAATTGGGAAGGGAAAAGAAAAAAGTATCAGTTTTGCAGAAGAAGTATTAACGGAATTGTAAATTGCGTAAATAGAGGAATAACTGGTGACGTGTTTTAGCTACCCATAGTTTAAAACGTGAAAAAGCGATTGACGGTAGCTAGAGAAAATGAATGTGGTCGAAGGATGGTTTGTTTTATCTGTAGACAGAAAAGGTCTGAGAAAACCGCTAAGATCGTAAACACGTCACTCGTATGAGCTATACTTTTATTTTTCTCTGTGATAGAATACTTGCGACTTAGACTTTTTGAATGGGTGAGAGGATGGAACTGATAGAAAAAGCACCAGCTAAGATCAATTTGGGATTAGATGTCTTGTACAAGCGTCCCGATGAGTATCACGAGCTGGAAATGGTAATGTCGAGTGTAGATTTAGCAGATCACTTATTCTTTGAAGAGATACCTGAGGATCGAATCATCGTAGAAACGAATAAGGCATTTTTGCCAGTAGATCAACGAAATAACGTTTATCAAGCAGCAACATTGCTTAAGAATAAGTATCATATCAAAAAAGGCGTAAAAATATTTGTGAAAAAAAATATTCCAGTTGCAGCTGGACTGGGTGGGGGCAGCACAGATTGTGCAGCTGCACTGAGAGGGATCAATCAACTATGGAATCTCGGTTGTTCTCTGGAAGAATTAGCTGAGATTGGTTTGGAAGTTGGTACGGATGTGCCTTATTGTGTTTATGGTAATACTGCGTTTGTTGGCGGCAAAGGAGAAGTGGTCCAAGTTCTCCCTTCAATGCCTCAGTGTTGGGTAATCTTGGTGAAACCTAAAATGAGTGTTTCGACTAGGACCGTCTTCAAAGAAGTAGATGCGCAAAAAATCCAGCATCAGAACATTCCTAGACTAGTGGAGGCAATCCAGCAACAAGATTACCATACGATGATTCAATACATGGGAAATAGTTTAGAAGATGTTACCGGCAAACGTCATCCAATTATCCATCAAATCAAAGAACGCATGTTAAAGTATGGGGCAGATGCCGCTTTGATGAGCGGAAGCGGACCGACAGTCTTTGCCTTATGTCAACATTATTCAAGAGCACAAAGAGTCTATAACGGGCTGAAAGGTTTCTGTGATGAAGTATATTTAGTACGCACGTTGTAAAATAGGCCAGAACTAGTTGTTGCTAAGAGATGAAGAATAAAAAATCTCAAAACAGAAGAAGCTGTTTTGAGATTTTTTTGAGTTGGTTGCAGTTTAGCTACTCTAAACGTTATTTATTCTATTTAGAAGTTGGAAAAAATGGACTAGAAAGCTTTTTTTGCTCTCAGTAACATGAACAAACTATCATTCATTTTACGGTTTACATTGAATTTATTCGTATAAATCAGAAATTGAAGGATTTCTATTGACTCTATTTTTTTATTCTGATACATTAAGTTCCGTTGGTAAATCGTAATTTTACGATTTGTTCGAAAGGAGAGTCTTATGAAAAAATATATGATTGGTTTAACACTAGCTGTAGGGATGTTTTTATTAGCGGCTTGTGGTGGTACGAACCAAAAGGATTCAAAGAAAAATGAGTTAACGATTGTTACGACCTTTTATCCGATGTATGAATTTACGAAAGAAGTAGTTGGAAATGAAGGAAACGTCAAGTTGTTGATCCCGTCTGGGACTGAACCACATGATTTTGAACCTAGTGCAAAACAACAAGCAGAAATCGCTGATGCGGATGTGTTTGTTTATAATAGTCCAGATATGGAATTTTTTGTTGACTCATTGAAAGATTCTGTCGATACGAATAAAACATTGATGATTGAAGCAGCTAAAGGAATTGATCGTCTGAAATCAGCAGAAGAAGACCATGACCATGATCATGAACATGAAGAAGCTTCTTCTGAAAGTCATTCGCATGAGTATGATCCACATATTTGGTTAGATCCTGTGTTAGCAATCAAAGAGGTCAAAACAATTGCTTCAGAGCTTGGGAAAAAGTATCCTGATAAAAAGGCAACTTTTGATAAAAATGCGGATGCTTATATCAAAAAATTAGAAAACCTGAACCAAAAATATACGGATGCACTCAAAGATGCCAAAAACCGCACGTTTGTGACGCAACATGCCGCATTTGCGTATTTAGCGAATCAGTATGATTTACACCAACAAGCGATTGCAGGGGTAACGCCTGATCAAGAACCCACACCAAGCCGCTTAGCTGAACTAAAAGATTTTGTGAACAAAAATAAGATCAAAGTGATTTACTTTGAAGAAAATGCATCATCCAAAGTGGCGGAAACATTGTCGAAAGAAACGGGTGTTAAATTAGAAGTATTGAATCCATTAGAGAGTTTGACAAGTGAACAAATCAAAGCCGGCGAAAATTATATTTCGGTAATGGAAGAGAACTTAAAAGCGTTAAAAGAAAGTATTAATTAAGAACGGAGGCATTTCGCGTGCATTATATCGAAATATCCGATTTGACTTTTTATTATGATGAAGAACCTGTATTAGAAGATGTGTCTTATCACGTTGATGCAGGAGAGTTCGTTATTCTAACAGGAGAAAACGGTGCAGCAAAATCAACATTGATCAAAGCTTCCTTAGGCTTGTTAAAACCTTCTAAGGGAACAGTGAAAATCGCCCCAAAAAATCAAGAAGGACAAAAATTAAGTATTGGTTACATTCCCCAACAAGTGGCATCTTTTAATGCTGGCTTTCCAAGTACAGTCTTAGAATTGGTTCGTTCCGGTCGCTATCCGAGAGGACGTTGGTTCAAACGACTTTCTGAAAAAGATCATCAGCATGTTAAACGAGCTTTAGAATCTGTTGGAATGTGGGAGATGCGTCATCGACGGATCGGAGAATTATCCGGTGGACAGAAACAACGGATTAGCTTAGCCCGTATTTTTGCGACTGACCCAGATTTATTTATATTGGATGAACCGACAACGGGGATGGATGAAGAATCTCGTAATGAATTTTATCGATTATTGCGTCATAGTGCCCATGAACATGGCAAGGCAATTTTGATGATTACTCATGATCATGAGGATATCAAGCAATATGCAGATCGACAAATTCGTTTGGTAAGAAAGGAGGATTCTCCATGGCGTTGCTTTCATATGAATTCATGAGACGAGCTTTTTTAGCAGCCATTTTTATTGCGGGGATTGCTCCAATGTTAGGTGTCTTTTTAGTGATCCGAAGACAATCATTGATGGCAGATACACTGTCACACGTTTCACTGGCAGGGGTGGCATTGGGTTTCTTTTTGAATATCAATCCAACGTTGACTACGATGTTCGTAGTAATATTAGCTGCGGTGATTTTAGAATATTTACGTACGATTTATCGTACTTACTCAGAAATTTCAATTGCGATCTTAATGGCTGGCGGACTGGCGCTGGCATTAGTTTTGATGAATCTTAGTGGTGGAAACTCAGCCACAAGTATCCAATCGTACCTCTTTGGCTCGATTGTGACGATTACTTGGGATCAAGTTATCTTTTTAGGTGTATTATTTGTTATTATTGGTTTCTTATTCTTTTTGTTCAAGCGACCAATGTACGTGCTGACTTTTGATGAAGATACCGCCCATGTTGATGGTCTGCCTGTTCACCGTATGTCAATGCTGTTCAACGTGATCACGGGTGTTGCGATTGCTGTCATGATCCCAATTGCCGGGGCATTATTGATTTCAGCAATTATGGTCCTGCCTGCAGCGATCGGTATGCGCTTAGGCAAAAGTTTCAATGTGGTGATTGCCATTAGTATCGGTGTTGGCTTTATCGGCATGTTATCGGGTCTAACAAGTTCCTTTTATCTAGATACGCCACCGGGTGCGACGATCACACTAGTCTTTATCGTGTTGTTTCTTGTGGTCAATTTGTTCAAGCGGGTGCTTGTTTCCATTAAGCGAAAAAATAAATAAAAAATCAAAAAGAAAAGCGATGAAAACGAAAAATTTTCATTGCTTTTTCTTATATTTAGATAAATACCGAACTATTTAACTTATTTTCTTACAAAATGCTCGAATTTTTAAATGAAAACTTATATAATGTAAAACGATATAATTTCTTAAAAGGAGCTGAAATATGTGAAAGTACGTCGCAGTGAACGTCTTGTTGATATGACTCAGTATTTATTAGATCATCCTCACGAATTAATTTCATTGACAAGTTTTGCCGAACGTTATGAATCTGCTAAATCTTCGATCAGTGAAGACTTGGCAATTATCAAAAAAACATTTAAGGAACGAGGGTATGGTACCCTAGAAACAATTCCAGGTGCCGCTGGTGGGGTTTTATTTATACCAGAGATTTCTTACGAAGAAGCCAAAAAATACATTGAGTCGTTAGCTGAACGATTGTCTGAACAAGATCGTTTGTTGCCTGGAGGTTATGTTTATCTATCCGATTTACTAGGTGAGCCCGAATTATTGCGCCAAGTTGGAAAAATCATTGCTTCTAAGTATTTAGGTGAAAAAATCGATGCAGTGATGACAGTTGCTACGAAAGGCGTACCGATCGCGCAAGCTGTGTCCTATTATTTAAATGCACCGTTTGTTATCGTACGCCGTGATTCAAAGATCACAGAAGGATCGACAGTTAGTGTGAATTATGTTTCTGGTTCTTCTGAACGAATCGAAAAGATGGAATTGTCAAAAAGAAGTCTTAAACGTGGTTCTCGTGTCCTAGTCGTTGATGATTTTATGAAAGGCGGCGGCACAGTCAATGGAATGAAGAGCTTGATCGAAGAGTTTGAATCTGAACTTGTAGGAATCACCGTTTTTGCAGAATCCAAATTTAATGGTCATCGTGCAATTGACGATTATACTTCATTACTATACGTGAAAGATGTCGACACGAAGACCAAAAACATTACAGTTGTACCAGGAAATTATTTCAAAGATTAGAGATTGAAAATTTATTTATTTGCCGATCAATAATAGCTGGAAGAGATTGTGACAGAAGTGTCCAGCTCTGAGAAATAAGCCGGAGAATCCGAAAATAGTTTCACCTATTTTGGGAATTCTTTGGCTTATTTTCGATAGAAACACTACAGCAACAAGCAACAACAAATCAGATATCCAGCTGTTATCTGTCAGATGAGAGAAATTCGTTCTCCTTTTTCATAAAACCCTATTTTTCTCTCACTATTGTTGAGTGACTAAGTGATTTTTTAACCCCCAAGATAAAAATGGTCTAGTTACAAATATAGTCTGCTTGGTTGAAAAATTGAGTAGAGTGGGCTAAACTTAAAACCATCAAATACAATTAGGAGTGACGCAGTTGGACGTACGTTATGCAATCATTTTGGCAGCGGGAAAAGGAACTCGCATGAAGTCAAAATTATATAAAGTTTTACATCCAGTTTCAGGACAGCCGATGGTGGAACATATTATCAATCGAGTAAGTGAAACCAACCCAGATCAAATCATCACGATCGTCGGGCATGGCGCTGAGCAAGTAAAGGCACAGTTGGGTGAACGTAGTGAATACGCTCTGCAAGCAGAACAACTTGGTACAGGTCATGCAGTATTACAAGCCGCATCTTTTTTACAAGGGAAAGAAGGCACGACACTGGTGATCAGTGGCGACACACCGCTTTTAACCACTGAAACATTGAACAATTTATTTGAGTATCACCAAGGAAAAAATGCGAGTGCCACGATTCTAACCGCACAAGCCGAAGATCCAACTGGATATGGTCGTATCATTCGTGACCATATTGGGATCGTTGAAAAAATCGTTGAGCAAAAAGATACTACACCAGAAGAAGCATTGATCCAAGAAATCAATACAGGAACTTATTGTTTTGACAATCAAGCTCTGTTTGAAGCATTGAACAAAGTAGGAACAGACAATGCACAAGGGGAGTACTACTTGACCGATATCATTGAAATCCTCAAAGATGCTGGAAAAACAGTAGCAGCTTATCAGACAGAAGACTTTGACGAATCAATGGGAGTCAATGATCGTATTGCATTAGCTAAAGCTAATGAATTGATGCGCCAAAGAATCAACAAAATGCATATGGTCAATGGTGTAAGTTTTGTTGATCCAGCAACGACTTATATTGATGCCGGGGTAGAGATTGGTTCTGATACAGTGATCGAAGCAGGCGTCCAACTTCAAGGTAAAACCGTCATTGGATCAGATTGCGTGATCGGTGCCCATTCTCGAATCGTAGATAGTGTGATTGAAGATCATGTGGTAGTTGAACATTCTGTGATCGAAAAAAGTCTTGTGAAAAGTCATGCGGACGTGGGACCATTTGCTCATTTACGACCAAAAGCAGAAATTGGTGAAGGTGTCCATATTGGTAATTTTGTGGAAGTCAAAAATGCTGAAATTGGTAAAAATACCAAAGTTGGTCATTTGACTTATGTCGGTGATGCCACATTAGGCGAAGAAATCAATGTTGGTTGTGGCGTGGTCTTTGTGAATTACGATGGGAAAAACAAGCACCGCACGACAATTGGTGATCATAGTTTTATCGGTTCTAATGCAAATATCATTGCCCCAGTGGAAATTGCTAAAAATACATCAGTAGCTGCAGGGTCAACAATCACAGAGGATATCCCTGAATATGCTATGGCAATTGCCCGTGCAAGACAGGTCAATAAAGAAGAGTATGCTAAAAAACTCCCTTATTTAAACTAAGACTTTTGTAAAACCCCTTGATTTATTCAGAAAATATGACTAGTATTTAATAGGTAGAATTCTAGAGTTGTGAAAAAGAAAGTGGAGGTCCCCATGTCAAAACATTACTTTGACCCAAGATTAAAAATTTTTGCGTTAAATTCAAATCGCCCGTTAGCAGAAAAAATTGCTGCAGCTGTCGGTGTCGAATTGGGTAAATCATCGGTTACTCAATTTAGTGATGGAGAAATCCAAGTGAATATTGAAGAAAGTATTCGCGGATCACATGTTTATGTTATTCAGTCAACGAGTAGTCCTGTAAATGATAATTTAATGGAATTGCTGATCATGATTGATGCCTTGAAACGTGCCAGTGCAAAAACGATTAACGTAGTAATGCCTTACTATGGATATGCACGTCAAGATCGTAAAGCTCGTGCCAGAGAACCAATCACTGCAAAACTTGTGGCGAACATGATTCAAAAAGCTGGAGCAACTAGAATGTTGACGCTTGATTTGCATGCTGTCCAAATCCAAGGATTCTTTGATATTCCTGTTGATCACTTGATGGGTGCACCATTGATTGCAAATTATTTCTTAGAAAAAGGGATTAAAGGGGACGATGTAGTAGTTGTATCACCTGACCATGGTGGTGTAACTCGTGCGCGTAAATTGGCTGAATTTTTAAAAGCACCAATTGCGATCATTGATAAACGCCGTCCAAAAGCAAACGTAGCAGAAGTAATGAATATTATTGGGCAAGTAGAAGGAAAAACTTGTGTATTGATTGATGATATGATCGATACAGCAGGGACGATTACCTTAGCGGCTAATGCACTAAAAGAAGCAGGCGCAGTAAGTGTCTATGCATCATGTACACATCCAGTATTATCTGGACCAGCTTTACAGCGTATTGAAGATTCTGCGATTGAACGCTTAGTTGTAACAGATTCGATCTATCTGCCAGATGACCGTAAGATCGAAAAAATCGATGAAGTAAGTGTCGGTGGTTTGATGGGTGATGCAATTAAACGTATCCACGAAAACAAACCTGTTAGTCCATTGTTTGAAACAAAAAAATAAGAATTAAAAAATTGAATAGTATCACAAAGGGGAGCCTTATGAGGCTGAGATTGAAGTTTTTCTAAACCCTTCGTACCTGTATCGGTTATGCGAGCGTAGGAATTGTGACGATCAATTGACGTTAGTCATGTAACGTTAGTTGTAGAAGTATGTTGTATTTACTTCCTCCTTTGTGATTTCAAATGAACGGAGGAAGTTTTTTTATGGAGAAAAAATATAAAGTATGGATTGAGGGGACACTTGTAGCTGCACTAGCGATGGTGTTATCCTTTATTCCTCTTCAAATAGGTAGTAGCTTTGAGATTTCATTAGGACAGATTCCACTGACATTGTTTGCGTTAAGAAGAGGCTGGAAGGCAGGGATTTTATCAGGATTTATTTGGGGGATTTTACATTTTCCAACAGGACAAGTGTATTATCTCAGTGTCATTCAAGTATTGATCGAGTATCCGATTGCTTTTACCTTTGCAGGATTTGCAGGAGTGTTCGCTAAAAGGCTGCAAAACAGTCTAACGATGGGCAATAAAAAAGGGATGACAACCACTATTATATTAGGAACTTTAGTTGGTGTTGGTGCTAGATATTTCTGGCATTTTGTCGCAGGCGTCGTTTTTTGGGGAAGTTATGCTTTGTGGGGAATGAATCCATGGCTCTTTTCTTTAGTCATGAATGGTGCAAGTGCCTTGGCTACAGGAATTGTTACAATGGTTGTTTTGCTTGGGATCGGGCGGACAGTTCCAGCTTTGTTCATTGGGAAAAAATAAACGAAAAGAGCCTCAGTCACTATAAAAGTGTCTAGGCTCTTTTTTTATAAGTATAAAATGATGGAACATCCAAGCATCAGCTTAAAGGAGTATAGTTGAGTTCCGCAGCTTCTCCTACAAGCTCCCAGCGTTTTTCTTCTGCATGATAAACTAAGGTGCCAATTGCTTCTTCATCAAGGTATCTTGTTCCTTTTAGCTTCCAAATATAATCTTCAATGACATAGATCGGGATATGATAATCGTTATCGATCAATCCACCTTGTTCAAAAGAAAAAATGATTCCTTCTTGCATCAAATTACGCATATTCTTCAGTAATTCCACACTAATTTTTTCGACCGGAATATCTCGTTTGAAAAACGATTTTTTCTCATTGATTTTTTTTGACAAGATGATACTTAGTTTATTGGCAAAGATCCGATAAAATTCATCTAAATAGCGATAATAGATTCGTTCTAATTGATCGTTAAGATCGAAGTAGACGAAATTATTTTGTAATTTATAAAAAAATGGTGAGTGAAGATGGGTCTTCATGTGTCCAAAATATAACAATTCTGAAATTTCTAATGGCGTTAATTCTTTCAGCATCGTTAAGTCGTTAAAATCGATCCATTTTAAATCACTCGAATGATTACGATTACGTGCAGAAGAGAAAAAGCGTTGGATATTTTCTGTTCCACGAATCACTTTCAACCCAGTATGGGATTCGTATTCACCGGCATTTTCTGAAGGATCTAATAACAATAAATTTTGTGGGAAATGCACGATGTTGTTTGAAAAATCACTAATAGTCAGCCCCTTAGTCACAACCGCATTGCTAGTAGTATCAATATGTACATAAACTGACTCAGACATCATGCTCCTCCTCTCACTCATTATCACTTTCATTTTACAACATTTATTAAAAAAAAGCTTGTTTCTTTTATTTTAAAATTCCATTACAAAATCACTTTTTTTGTGATAAACATGGACATTTTCATTGTTTTTGTATAAATGGATGGAATGGATTTTGTTATAGCTTTTACAAGAACAATGTATTCATTTTAGTATTTCTCAAAAAAATAGTATACTTTAAAAGAATATATTTGTCTTGTTATAATAAAAAAGGAGAAGATTATGCTGATTCAACAAGTGTACGGTTCAGAAAAAACAGTCCTCTACTCTACACTTCAACGAGCCAAACAATTGCTACCCTTTTATGCTACCCATCAGGAAAGCCGTGATGCCTTTTGGTTGGCAACAAAGAAAAGGCAAGCTTGGCGGATGATCGGTAACAAACATACCCTTTATTTTATTGCCGAACGAACCAGTGAACAATGGCTGATTAAAAATGTGCTAGTGGTGGGTGACATGCCTGGTTGGACGCTTTTTTTTAAAGAGATAGAGTGGTGTTCCCGTTTTTATTTCAAAAAATATTGTTCTTTTCAATGGATTGAACCACTGTCGACATATTGGCAGACACTCCTATCTCATCATGGTTATACGCAAGACAATCAGTTGGCTCAGACAATCTGGCAAAAAAAACTGACCTATCATATTGGTTTAGTATTAGGTGGCGGTGGCGCTCATGGTGCCTATCAAATCGGTGTTTGGCAAACGTTAAAAGAACATCAGATTCATTTTGAAGTAATTACGGGAACTTCAGTTGGTGCGTTAAACGGTGTATTGATCTTGCAAGATGATTTATCGCAAGCTCTTTCTTTATGGCAATCCCTCGCAACGAATCAAGTATTACAGCTGCCACAAACTGCATTATCAGAAGATCTACGGAAAAGGTTTATCCAAGAAACACGGCAAATGACGAGAGCAGCAATTATCAAGGGGGGAGCCTCAATCACCCCTTTGGAAAAGTTACTCAAAAGTAAATTAGATGCTGAGAAGATTTTAAAAATGAAAAGTCCTCGTTTATTTACCGTTTCGACTCGACTTCCTGATTTTAAAGAAGTGGTGACACCGATCCAGCAATTGGCAAGCAATGAAATTGCTGATTGGATCCTAGCTTCGGCCTCGTTTTATCCCGCTATGAGTTATCGAAACATTGCTGGACAAAAATATATTGATGGTGGTTATCGAAATAATTTGCCTGTGGATGTAGCAATTAAAGAAGGGGCAACGGAGTGCTTAATAGTAGATGTGGATGGTCCCGGAGTGACTAAGAAGATTACGATACCAGAAGAGACTGTTCCATGGCTCTGCCGCTCTAATTGGTCATTGGGAACCTTCTTGATTTTTGATCGGCAGAGAAACCAATTCAATCTCCAATTAGGCTATCTGGAAATGAAAAAAAAGTTAGGTGATTTTGAGGGGAATTGGTATACGTTCTATTCAACGAAACTTGCAGAACAATATTGGCGTAAATTTTTAAGCTATCTAGTGAATGATCTTCAGCTAGAAACAACTTTTGTTCAACAACCAAAATTTTGGCAAACTCTGCGTAATATATATAAAGACAGGGTAGTAATTGAAACATGCGGGGTGGCGATGCTTGAACTATTAGCCAAAAAAAAGCTCGTTTTACCGAATAAAGTTTATGATGTAGATGAATTGATCGAACAGATCATTCAAAAAGAATCAAGTTCATTTTTCGATCAAATGATTCGAGAGGTCGGACAATTAAATAGTAATGAGTGGCGCAGAGTCCAAAAATACCAAAAAAAGCAAAAGAGTGAACAGGAACAAATCAATGAAATTGCTCATTTAGTTAAACAAAAAAAGAACGAGCAACTTCAATCTAAGCTTCATACGCAGTTATTTGACACCCTATTGAATTTATATTTACTTTATCTAAAGGAGGAATAACCATGGCACAAGAATTTTCCTACGAAATCATAGAAGAGATCGCTGTTTTATCCGAAAACAATAAAGGATGGCGAAAAGAGCTGAACCTAGTCAGCTGGAATGGCCGCCCACCTAAATTCGATCTTCGTGACTGGGCGCCCGAACATGAGAAAATGGGTAAAGGGCTTACTCTAACCAATGAAGAATTTGAGGCATTACAAAAAGCTATCGAAAATATGTAACAGAAAGGACCCTGTTGAATGAAAAGTATGACTGGTTTTGGTAAAGCCACCCGTGAAACCGCAGAGTATCAATTAGAAGTTGAGATCAAAAGTGTCAATCAACGCTTTTTAGATATGCAAATACGTAGTCCTAAATTGTTAAATTATCTCGAAAATGATATTCGCCAATTGATGAAACAACATTTAAGTCGAGGTCGAGTCGAAGTTTTTATCAATCTGACGTATTTGGGACAAAATCAAAAACAAGTTTTTGTTGATTGGAATTTGATTGACGAGCTGATGACGAACTTAACTGAAGGAATAACCCAACGTTATGGAGAGAAACAGCAATTACAGATTGGACGTCTATTAGAGACTTTGACAACGAATGAATCTTTTGTCGTGATTGAAGAAAAAAATGAAAACAATATGGATGAACTGACAGCCTTGGTTTTAGAAACGGTCCATGAAGCACTAGCTGAAATTGAAAAAAGTCGCCAAAAAGAAGGGACAGCCTTAGAGGCGATCATTCAGAAAAACAGTGATGAACTGAAACAAGTATTAAATGACTTACAACAATTTGTTGAGTTATACGAACAAGAGTATCAGGAAAAATATCAAAAGAAACTAGAAGATTACTTGGGAGCAACGGTCGATCAACAAAGATTGCTGACTGAACTCGCTATTTTATTAGAGCGAGGAGATATTCATGAAGAATTGGATCGCTTAGTGATCCATATCGGCAAATTGGATGAATTACTTCAAGTAAAACAGCCAGTTGGCAGAGAACTTGACTTTTTGATCCAAGAAATGAATCGAGAAATCAATACGATTGGTTCAAAATCAAGTGCGATTGAAATCAAAAACCAAGTGATCCAGTTAAAAACGATTTTAGAAAAAATCCGAGAACAGATCCAAAATATTGAATAGCAAGGAGACGAAAAAAATGAACTATTATGATATCACGTTTCATGAATTAAGTGGGAAAACGGTCATCAAAAGAAATGTTCCTTCTGAAAAAGCAGGATTTGAAGCTTGGCAAGATGCCTGTGCGCAAGTGACGGAGAAAGAAATCCAATTGTTAGTTAACGATGGGACTTATGTGACGATGAATCGTCAATTTATTGTGAGAATCGATGCAGAAGAAGTGAAAGACCCAACTGAAAAAGCACTCTCTCGAAAAGATGAGATCATGGGTGTTGTCAATACCTTGTCAAACATGGGTTTTTAAAAACGACGGTAATCGGCATGTTAGTGAGAAGAGCTGCAACCATATGTTGCGCTTCTCACTATTTTTTTGAAAAAGAATGCTGCTCAGTTAGAACCTGTAAGGTGAGAGGGACCTTTTTTTGAACTTTTGAATGAAGGATGAACTTGATAGTTAATCACTATCATCAAAAGCCCGAGTGAAAAGCAAAGGTTTTGCCAGTCAAAGGCGCTTTTTTTTGCTATAATCAAAGATGCCCTTGAAAGTTGTCGAAAAAAAGTGCAAAATAAACGTTAGTATAAAAAGACTAGTTGAAAGGACGTCGTCATGTCAGAGCGTGGATTATTAATCGTGTTGTCTGGACCATCAGGTGTAGGAAAAGGCACAGTGCGAAAAGCAATTTTTGAGAGTGAGGATAATGATTTCCAATATTCGATTTCAATGACTACTCGTAAGATGCGTGAAGGAGAAGTCGAAGGAGTCGATTACTACTTTAGAAGCAAAGAAGAATTCGAAGCAATGATCGAAGCCGGAGAAATGCTGGAATATGCTGAATATGTAGGGAATTATTATGGAACACCTTTGTCTTATGTCAATAAAACATTGGACGAAGGAAAAGATGTATTTTTAGAAATCGAAGTCCAAGGTGCTCAACAAGTCAAAGAAAAAGTACCAGATGGCGTATTTATCTTCCTAACTCCTCCCGATTTAGCCGAATTAAAATCAAGAATCGTTGGCCGTGGGACAGATGCAGATGAAGTAATCGAAGAACGAATGAAAGTTGCCAAAGAAGAAATTGAAATGATGGCACTATATGATTATGCCGTAGTCAATGACCAGGTACCCCTGGCGGTAGAACGAATCAAAAATATCATTGCCAGTGAACACTTTCGTGTCGACCGTGTGATCGGCAAATATATCAAAATGTTAAAGGAGATGTAGTCTTATGATGTTAAAACCTTCAATCGACTCATTGTTAGATCGCGTAAATTCAAAATATTCTCTAGTTATCTTAGCAAGCAAACGTGCACACGAGCTAGATGCAAAAGCACAACCTACGATGGATTCATTTGAATCAGTAAAAAGTGTTGGACAGGCATTAGAAGAAATCGAAGCAGGAAATGTGATCAATGATCCTCATCCTGAATTAAAACGGGAACGCTTGAGAATGGAAGATGAAGAGCGTAAAGCCAAAAAAGATCGTGAACAACAAGAGTTAGAGTCACGTATCCGTGAAGAGCAAAACCAATAAAAAGTGCTAGATTCTTTGGATAAGCCGAAATTTCCGAAATTTGTATTCTCAAATTTTTGTGGAATTTCGGCTTCTTTTTAGGATCACGTTTTAGCATATAAGAATGACTTTTCTGCGGAATGCTGCTGGGCCGTTAATTTTTTGTAAGGATTCATCAGAAAATAAGACAAACCAAGCAATCTCTAGTAAAATAGGCAAGAACGATTTTGTCTATTTGATAGAGTAACTAAAGGAGGAAGGAAACCATGCCAATCACAGCTGATGTTATCGTCGATGTACCCACTATGCAAACCGATCAGCCTTTCACCTATCTGGTTCCTTCTGAAGTAGAAACGGCGATTCAAGTCGGGATGCGGGTAGAAGTTCCTTTTGGTAACGGCAACCGTCATGTTCAAGGGTTCGTTGTAGGTTTGCGAGTACAAGATAGCATCGAACAAAAAAATTTAAAAGCGATTGTCCAAGTATTAGATTTAGCACCTGTGGTTAATCAAGAACTACTTCAATTGGCTGATTATATGAAGACGATCACTTATGCGTTTAAGATCACTTGCTTACAAACGATGCTTCCTGCTGTCATGAAAGCATCCTATGACAAACAAATCTATCCTGTAAGTGAAGCGGCGGACGTCCAGGCATTCTTTAAAGGACGAACAGAAATCTCCTGGAAAGAAGCGCAAGAAGAGGGCATTTTATCCCAATTGATCCGTTGGCGTCAGGACAAGTTAGTAGATATCAGATATGAAGTACACACTAAGAACAAAGTCAAAACGATTCGTTTGATCCGCTCAAATTTGAATAGTGTCCAGCTTGAGGAAGAGTGGGGAAAGTTAAGAGCGAATGCGAAGAAACAAAAAGAACTTCTGCTTTGCTTATCTGAGCAAAAAAAGGCTGAACCAATTAGCTATTACAAAGAAAAAGGTATCAGCACGGCAACTTTGAATCAAGGAAAAGACAAAGGCTGGTTAACTTTTGAAGAAGTAGAAAGTTATCGTGATCCTTATAAAAATCGCACGTTTGAACAAACACAAGCATTCCAGCTAAATAAAGAACAACAACATGCAGTAGAACGTATCGTTGAAGCAGGGCAACAAGAGAAGAGTCACACTTTTTTATTAGAAGGAATTACTGGAAGTGGAAAAACAGAAGTTTATCTACAGGCCATTGCTGAGGTATTAGCTCAAAATAAAACAGCGATTATGCTTGTTCCTGAAATTGCTTTGACACCACAAATGGTAGAGCGTTTTAAAGGGCGTTTTGGAGAGGCGGTAGCTGTCTTACATAGCGGGCTATCTCAGGGAGAAAAATACGATGAATGGCGTAAAATCGAAAGAAATGAAGCCCAGGTTGTTGTTGGCGCCCGTTCGGCAATTTTTGCTCCTTTAGAAAATATCGGATTGATCATCATTGATGAAGAACATGAATCAAGCTATAAACAAGATGAAACGCCACGTTATCATGCCAGAGATCTAGCGATTTGGCGTGGAAATTATCATCATTGTCCAGTAGTACTAGGAAGCGCGACACCATCTCTTGAATCACGTGCTCGAGCACAAAAAGGGCTGTATGAATTACTCCATTTGAGTCAAAGAGCCAACTTGTCTGCTCAGCTTCCAACAATTGAAGTTGTTGACATGCGACAAGAATTGCAACAACATAATACGTCCACATTTTCCAAACAGTTACAAGCAAAAATCCAAGACCGTTTGGCGAAAAAAGAACAGATTGTGCTGTTACTAAATCGGCGAGGATATTCTTCCTTTGTGATGTGTCGGGATTGTGGTTTTGTTTTACCTTGTCCCAATTGTGATATTTCTCTGACCCTTCATATGGACACCCACTCCATGCGTTGTCATTACTGTGGACATGAAGAACCAATCCCACACCGTTGTCCTAACTGTGGAGGGAATAAAATTCGTTACTATGGAACAGGGACCCAAAAAGTCGAAGAAGAATTAAAGACCCTTTTCCCAGAAGCTGGTGTTTTACGTATGGATGTTGATACGACCAGAAAGAAAGGTGCGCATGAACGTATCTTGCAACAATTCGGTCAAAAAAAGGCGAATATCTTACTGGGGACGCAAATGATTGCCAAAGGGTTGGATTTTCCTGATGTGACGTTGGTCGGCGTTTTGAATGCTGATACTTCCCTTAACTTGCCTGATTTTCGTTCAAGCGAGCATACGTTCCAATTGCTTACGCAAGTTTCGGGAAGGGCAGGCCGAGCCGAAAAAGCAGGCGAAGTGATTATCCAAACCTTTAATCCGCAACATTATGCAATTGAATTAGCAAAAGAACAAAATTATGAGCGATTCTATCAACAAGAAATGGCCGTCCGACATCGTAGTGGATACCCACCTTATTATTTTACTGTCAAAATCACGACCAGCCATGAGGAAGAACAAGTTGCTGCTAAGAAGATTTTTGAGGTTGCGAATCAGTTACGGCAAGTGTTAGGAAATCAAAGCTTGTTATTAGGACCGACCCCTAGTACAGTGAATCGGGTAAAAAATCGGTACTATTACCAGTTGATCATTAAATATAAACATGAGCCTAATTTAGCGAATATCTTAAAAAATATTTTAGACCAGAGCCAAAAAGAACAACGACAAGGATTATTTGTCGCGATTGATAATGAACCATTACACTTTATTTAAGAAGGGAATTTACATGCGCTATCCTATATTGATCCACCCCAATGATAAATTGAAACGTGTCGCACAACCAATCGATGTGATCACAGATGAAACAATTACTTTACTAGATAACCTATATGAAACGATGGTTGCTAACGACGGTATTGGCATTGCCGCTCCACAAGTTGGTCAAAACAAGCGAGTTGCAATCGTAGAAGTAGATGAAGGTGAAAAGTTTGAATTAATCAATCCAGAAATTATTGATGCAAAGGGAGAAAGCATTGATGTAGAAGGTTGCTTAAGCATCCCTCATGTTTATGGGACCGTCAAACGGTTTGACGAAGTAACGGTTCGCTATTATGATCGTGAAGGCGAAGAAATCGAAGTAGTAGCCTTTGGTTACTTAGCTCGTGCCTTTCAGCATGAGATCGACCATTTAGACGGTATATTATTCGTTGAAAAAATGATTGAGCAAATTCCAGAAGCCGAATTAGAAGAGTATATGGAGGAACATCTTGATGACTAAATTAGTATTTATGGGAACGCCAGCTTTTTCAGTACCGATCCTTGAAGGCTTATTAGAAGAAGGGTATGAAGTAGTCGCAGTCGTGACACAACCTGATCGCCCTGTGGGACGTAAAAAAATCATCACCCCTACCCCAGTAAAAGAAGCAGCCGTGAAACACGGTTTATTGGTTTTACAACCTGAAAAAATCTCTGGTTCAGAAGAAATGGAAAAAATCATTGCCCTACAACCAGATGTGATTATCACAGCTGCATTTGGTCAATTTTTACCAGAAAAATTATTACAGGCACCTGTTCACGGAGCTATAAATGTACATGCATCTTTATTGCCAAAATATCGAGGAGGGGCGCCAGTTCATTACTCGATTATCAACGGGGAAAAAGAAACCGGTGTAACGATCATGGAAATGATCAAAAAGATGGATGCAGGGGGTATTTATGCTCAAGAAAGTTTACCAATCACTAAACAAGACGATGTGGGAACCATGTTTGAAAAGTTAAGTGCATTAGGGAAACAACTATTACTTAAAACATTACCTGATATTTTGAATGGAAATTTGAGTCCACGTCCACAAGATGAATCAAAGGTAACTTTTTCGCCAAATATCACGCGGGAGCAAGAAGCAATTGATTGGAACAAGACAGCAGAAGAGATCGACAACCAAGTCCGTGGGATGCGACCATGGCCGATTGCATTTACGACATACGAACAAACCCGTTGGAAACTTTTAAATGTAGAAGCGTTAGCTGAGAAAACTACGGCGGAGCCAGGGACCATCATCAAAAAAGATAAGAAAAATCTGTGGATTGCTTGTGGTAAACAAACGGTGTTGGCAATCAAAGAATTACAGCCAGCAGGTAAAGGAAAACAAGCAGTCAATGAGTTTTTGAATGGTAGTGGACAACAGGTAATGATTGGGCAGCAGGTGAAATAATGGCAAAAATACCAAAAAAAATGAAAAAATCTGTTCGTTATATGGCACTGATCACCCTTGAAAGAGTAAACAAGGGCGGTGCTTATTCTAATTTATTATTGAACGAAATGATCAATCAAGGGGACTTAAATCAAAAAGATGTTGGCTTGTTTACTGAATTAGTTTATGGAACGATCAGTCGTCAACTTTTACTGGAATTTTATGTCGCTCCATTGATAGCAAAAGCAAAAAAAGTGGATGATTGGGTTAAAACATTACTTTATTTGTCAGTTTATCAGTTGGAATTTCTAGATAAAGTTCCAGCTCATGCGATTTTAAATGAAGCGGTCGAAATTGCTAAGATCAAGGGAAATCCTGGTACTGGGAAATTTGTAAATGGTGTTTTAAGAAATTATCAACGACAAGGTAAACCAGATGTTGAACAAATCAGTGATCCGATTGAACGCTTATCCGTAAAAATCAGTTTACCGATCTGGTTAACCAAGCGATTGACTGATCAAATCGGGTATGAAGAAACGGAAAAATTAGGACTTTCACTCTACCAGCCAAGTCACGTCAGTGGTCGAGTAGATATCAGAAAACACCCTAGAGAACAAGCAATCGAGACACTCCAAGCAGAAGAAATTTCAGCGACAGCAAGTAAACTTAGTCCTTATGGGGTAATTGCTGAAAAAGGACATTTAGCATCTAGTTCCTTATTCCATGACGGGGTCATGACGATCCAAGATGAAAGTTCGATGCTGGTCGCACCCGCTATGCAAATCGAGCCAGAACATCATGTTTTAGATGCTTGTGCGGCACCAGGAGGAAAAACAACGCATATTGCCACGTTTTTAGATCCAACATGTGGTGGTGAAGTTACAGCACTGGATGTTCATGAACATAAAGTAAAACTCATCGAAGAAAATGCGGAACGCTTAGGTGTTTTTACAACTGTTTATGCACAAAAAATGGATGCACGTGAAGTGAAAGAGGAATTTTCAGCTGAAACATTTGATCGTATCTTAGTTGATGCCCCATGCTCAGGATTAGGACTATTGAGAAGAAAACCGGATATTCGTTATAAAAAAAATGCCAGCGAGTTAGCTAATTTACCAGCGATCCAATTGGCGATTTTGGAAAGTTGTGCATCTGTGTTAAAATCTTCTGGAATATTAACTTATAGTACTTGTACGATTCTTAAAGAGGAAAACCAAGAAGTCATTGAAACATTTTTACAGCGACATACTGATTTTGAAAGGATTGATGTTTTAGTTGATCCTGTGCTACAATCATCAATCGAAGATAAAATGTTGACTTTATACCCACATCAGTTCTATACAGATGGGTTTTTCATTTGTTGTTTGCGTAAAAAGTAATGAGGTGAAAGAATGCAGATTGAATATCAATCAGATGTAGGAAGACGACGTAATACAAATCAAGACTATGCGAGTGTTTTTACGAATCAAGCTGGAATTAAACTAGCAGTATTGGCAGATGGAATGGGCGGTCATCGTGCAGGTGATATCGCGAGCCAGATGGCAGTGACAAACTTAGGAACTGCTTGGGAAAATCTAAGTTTAAGTGATGACGAAAAAGTAGCGCAATGGTTCATCCAAACGATCCAAGAAGAAAATACTCGTATTTATCAACGTGGCCAAGAGCAACCAGAATACAATGGGATGGGAACGACGATCGTAGCAGCAGCTTTATCAGAAGATCAGTTTACTATTGCTCATGTGGGGGATAGCCGTGCCTACTTGATCCGTGAAGATAAAATCATTCAACTGACAGAAGATCATTCTTTAGTGAATGAACTAGTAAAATCTGGAGAAATCAGTGAAGAAATGGCAGCGAACCACCCACGAAAAAATATTTTAACTCGTTCTGTAGGAATGCCAGGATCTGTAGAAGTCGATGTATCGACTTATATTTGGCAATTAAAAGATCGTTTGTTGTTGTGTTCAGATGGGTTAACGAATATGTTATCTGAAGAAACGATTGGAACGATTATCAATCAAGAAGGGGCTTTGTTCGACAAGGTAACAGAATTAATCGAACGTGCAAATGAAGCAGGCGGAGCAGATAATATTACCGTTCTTCTGATCGAATACAAGGAGGACGTAGCATGATTGAGTTAGGCAAAAAGTTGAATGGTCGTTATCAAATCACTGGAAATATTGGTAGTGGGGGCATGGCAAATGTTTTTCTAGCCCATGACCTTATTTTAGATCGTGATGTCGCAGTCAAAGTGTTACGATTCGATTTCCAAAATGATCAAACGGCAATTAGACGATTCCAACGAGAAGCACTAGCTGCGACTGAACTAGTTCATCCTAATATTGTTAGTGTGTATGATGTTGGAGAAGAAGACAACATGCAGTATCTCGTGATGGAATATGTAAAAGGAATGGACCTGAAACGCTATATTCAAACCCATTATCCTGTTCCTTATGATACAGCAGTCAATATTATGCAACAAATTTTATCAGCTATTTCTTTAGCACATACGCACCAAATCATTCATCGTGATTTGAAACCACAAAATGTCTTGATCGATAATGAGGGCGTAGTCAAAATCACTGATTTTGGTATAGCAATCGCATTATCTGAAACATCGATCACACAAACGAATACGATGTTAGGCTCTGTCCATTACTTATCTCCTGAACAAGCTAGAGGAAGTATGGCTACGAAACAATCAGATATCTATGCCTTAGGGATCATTCTTTACGAATTATTAACTGGCAGTGTTCCTTTTGATGGTGAGTCTGCAGTGACGATTGCCTTGAAGCATTTCCAAGATGAGTTACCTTCAATCAAGGATCTAGACCCAACAACGCCGCAAGCTTTAGAAAATGTGGTATTGAAAGCTACTGCAAAAGAACCGGCAGATCGATATAAAACAGCAGAAGAAATGTCAGAAGACTTAGCAACAGCGCTGTCTCCTGTTCGGGCAAATGAAGCCAAATGGGTGCCACAAGCAATGACCAAAGAAACTCAAGTGATCACACCATTAGAAGAAGATACACCAATGCCAGAGTCATTTAAATCCATGCCATTACCTAAAGAAAAATCAGAAGAAACTCCTGTGATGGCAGAAGAGACAGTTCCTGATCCAAAGAGTAAAAAGCATAAAAAATGGTGGATTATTTTATTGGTGATCTTAGCCTTATTAGGAATCGGAACAGCCGTCTTTTTTGCTTCTGGAGGTCGTGGAGAAGTCGAAATTCCTGACGTTTCGGGATTATCAGAAGCGTCTGCCAGAGATACTTTAGCAAAAGCTAAATTAGAAGCAGCAACAAAAACCGAAGAGATCCCTGATGAACAAATCGAAGAAGGAGACGTTGTCAAAACGGACCCAGCAGCGGGAACTACAGTGAAACAAAACCGTGAAGTTACCCTTTACGTCAGCACAGGTAAGAAAAAAATCAAGTTAGATGATTATACGGGGATGAATTTTGACGAAGTAAGTAGCCGATTGAAGAAGCTTGGTTTTCCAGCTGATAGTATCGAGAAAAAAGACGAGTTCAGTGATGAAGTAGAAAATGGACGAATCATTTCCCAGTCGGATGAAGAAGGAACGGAAGTCGATCCAACGACAGATAAGATCACATTTATTGTGAGCCAAGGCGCGCAACCAACGATGGGGGATTATACTGGTCAAAATTATGACACCGTTCGTGGGATATTGAGCTCAAATGGTTATAAAAGGATCAGTGAGACTTATGATTACAGCGATACGGTTCCAGCTGGTTCAATCATTAGCCAATTACCTAGTTACGGTGAACCATTGACTGAAAATAGCTATATCAGTTTTGTCGTTAGTCAAGGACCAAATGCGAAAACATTAAATGATATTTCAGGCTATACGAAAAGTGATGCACAAAGTTATTTATCAAGTATTGGCGCAGAATACATCGGACATGAGTCTTATGAATATTCTGATACCGTAGAAAAAGATAAAGTGATCCGAACAGCTCCTGGCGTGGGTGCATCGATTACTCCAGGAACGATCGTCAATGTCATTTATTCAAAAGGACCAGAACCAACCAAAGAATCAAAAGAATCATCAAGTTCAACCAAAGAATCGTCAAGCAGCAAAGAAAGTTCAAGTACTACTACGTCTAAAGAAGAAAGCACGTCTTCTTCATCCAAATAGTAATAACAATAAAAAATAGCAGAGCGTTTCTAAACGTGCTCTGCTATTTTTTATTGAGTTTCGCTAAGTTTCTTGTCAGGAACGCCACATGATTTTTCTTTCCTGTGGTAAAATAAGGAAAACTGGAGGTGGCATACATCAAAGGACAAATCAGAAAAGCAATTAGTGGGTTTTATTATGTACACGCAGACGGTGAGACCTATCAAACGAGAGGACGAGGAAACTTTCGTAATCGAAAAATCACTCCGTTAGTGGGTGACCAAGTACTATTTGAAAGCGAAAACAAGACGGACGGTTATTTGTTAGAAGTGATGCCTCGTAAAAATCAACTGGTGCGTCCACCGGTAGCAAATGTCGATTTAGGTGTCGTAGTTACAAGCTTGGTAGAACCAAATTTTTCTTATAATTTATTGGATCGCTTTCTAGTGACTTTAGAATATGAATCCATTGACCCTGTCATATTTTTGACAAAAACAGATCTCGCTTCGAACGAACAGCAAATCGATGAGATCAAGCAAACGTATGAAACGATCGGTTATCCAGTGATTGTTCCGAAATATCCTGGAGATACTGCAGAATTAATTCGTTACTTCCCAGAACGATTGACCGTTTTTATGGGCCAATCTGGTGCTGGAAAATCTACACTCTTAAACCAAATTTCGCCAGATTTAAACTTAGAAACGGGGGAAATCTCTGATTCTTTAGGACGTGGGAGACATACAACGAGACATGTGGAATTACTCCCATTGTATGATGGCTTAGTAGCAGATACACCAGGATTCAGCTCGATCGATTTTTTGACGATCGAAACGACTGAATTGCCAAAACAATTTCCTGAATTTGTCAGTGCATCGAACCATTGCCGTTTTAGAGAATGCATGCATGCTAAAGAGCCTGGGTGCGAGGTGAAACGCCAGGTCGAAACAGGTGAGATTGCCCAAACACGTTATGAGAACTATTTGCAATTTTTACAGGAAGTCGAAAATCGAAAACCAATCTATTCTAAAAAAGAAGGTAAACGAAAATAGGAGGAAGCATTGATGAAAATAGCACCATCTATCTTAAGCGCAGATTTTTCTAATTTACAAAGAGACATCGAACTAGTAGAAAAAGGAGGGGCAGATTACATCCATGTAGATGTAATGGATGGACAATTTGTTCCAAATATTACATTTGGTCCCAATATCGTACAAGCTATTCGACCAATTACTAAGTTACCACTAGACGTGCATTTGATGATTGTTGACCCGGAAAAATATATTCCGGCGTTTGCGAAGGCTGGAGCAGATATCATCACGGTGCATGTGGAAGCCACTCCACACATTCATCGAGCATTGCAAATGATGAAAGATCTAGGCGTGAAATCAGGAGTCGTGATTAATCCAGGCACACCTATAACGATGATCAAACATGTTTTACCGATAGCAGATCAGGTCTTAGTGATGACTGTTAACCCAGGATTTGGCGGACAAAGTTTCATTGAAGAAACGGTAGAGAAAATTGCTGAATTATCAGAATTACGCGAGCAAAATAATTGGCATTATTCCATTGAAGTAGATGGCGGTATCGTTCCTGAAACCGCACAAATTTGTCAAAAAGCTGGAGCAGATGTTTTCGTTGCCGGTTCTTATATCTATAACTCAGAAGATCCAGTGGGTCAAATCAACCAGTTAAAAGAGGCATTGAAATAAATGCAGGTTTTATTAGTGGCAGGAGGTTCTCCTGAAAATTGGCCAGAACTACAAAACAGTTATGACTGTTATGTAGGCATTGATCGTGGTGCATGGTATCTTCTTCAAAACAATTTCCCCTTGGATTTAGCAATCGGTGACTTTGATTCGTTATCGGTAGATGAAAAAAAACAAGTTGAACAAGCAACGAATGAACTGCTCCAAGCACCAGCAGAAAAAGATGATACAGATACGCAGTTGGGGTTGTGTCAAGCCATTGAACGATATCCGGAAGCAACAATCACGATCATTGGCGCAACTGGTGGTCGATTGGATCACCTGCTTGCTAACCTTTGGCTACCGTTAGAACCAAGATTTAAACCACATGCTCAAAAGATCATTATTTGGGATCGTCAAAATCATGTCACCTACTATTTACCTGGCAAACATGTGATTACCAAGATGGATAAAATGCGTTATTTGGCCTATTGTTGTTTGACGCCTGTAACAGAGCTGTCCATCCAAAAGAGCAAGTATGAACTGGAAACAACTGATGTGAGCCAAGCAACTTCTTATGCAAGCAATGAATTTGTTTCAGATACGGCTGATTTTTCCTTTTCAACTGGGATGGTCGCAGTGATTCAAAGTAAAGATTAAGTTTGCTCTAACCGAGTAAATACAACAGAAATAGTTAAAAATGACAAGTCAAATTATTTACTAAAAAAAAGCTTAAGAGAGGTGTCATACCTTTTGTTTCGCCTCAATTAGTGATAAAATTGACCATAAGAGTCTAATTAATTCGAGGTGTCTTTGTGAAGAAGTTCAATCCTAATAAAAATATTATTATTACCTTAATCATTGTTATCATTGTGGTGACAATCTTAAGTGTGACTGCCGCGCAACGAGCGAATGAAGGAAAACCTAATTTCTTCCAGTCTTTTGTCAATGACAGTGTTTCATTTGTTGACCGTGCAATCTCTGCGCCCGTAAGATGGGTCGAAAATGGAGTGGATTCAGTCCATAATCTTTTCACGACTTATTCTGAAAATGAGCGATTAAAAGAGAAAATCGATAGTTATGATGAATTAGCATTAAAAAATAAAAATGACCAAAAAGAAATCGAAGCATTAAAGAAAGAACTTAACTTAAATCAAACATTGACTAACTATGAAAAAGTAACGGCGAATGTAATTACACGCTCACCAGATACTTGGCAAGATATGTTGATCGTTGATAAAGGATCAAAAGATGGCATTGAAGTGAACATGGCGGTAATGGCACAAAAAGGATTAATTGGTCGAGTAGTTGAAGTCAATCGTACTTCTTCTAAGATCGAGCTGCTGACTTCGTCAAATGAAAGTTCGAATCATTTCCCAGTTCGGGTATCTTCTTCTAGTGGAGAAGCATTTGGATTATTGAAAAACTATGACGAAAAACTGCAAGCGTTAGTCGTGACACAATTAACTGGAGATACGAATATCAAAGAAGGCGACGTCGTTCAAACTTCTGGCTTAGGTGGGAACTCACCAGCAGATCTGCCGATCGGAACAGTCATCAAGACCAAACCAGATAGCTATGGCTTGGATCGTGAAGTATATGTGAAGCCTTACGCTGGAATGTATGATCTGCCAGTTGTGACGATCGTGCAACGACTGGTGGAGGATTAACCTATGCTGAAAAAAGATACAATGAAATATTACTTGCCAGTTGTATTGTTCTTATTGATGTTGATCGATGGGCATTTGACTAGAATGTTTGTCGAGTGGTCAAATGGGCAATACATGGCTAGTGCCCATTTTCTCATTTTGGCTTTGCTGTTTTGCAGTATGAAATTTCCTAAAAGGTATTTATTGATTACAACGGTCGTCCTTGGAGCAATCTTTGATACCTACTATATCGGTGTAATCGGGATCTATGCAGTGGCATTACCACTGATGGTCTTTATTATGTATTCGATGAGTTCTTATATCCATTTTAATATCTTTACAGAATTTTTTAGTATGATTATTTTTGTTACGGGGTATGAGTTGTTCACTTTAGCTGTACAATTGATTTTCAAATTAGTATCTGTAAATAACACTTACTTTATTACTAGATATCTTGGGCCAACTTTATTATTAACGATGATTCTATTCGCAGTTTTTGTTTTTCCATTCAAGAAATTATTCAGTGATGAATAATTTCTTTTTTTTGTACTGATTTCTGAAATAAATGTCATATTTTGTGAATAATCATTGAAACTTACATGTTTGTCATTTTAAGATTTTATTTTGAAATGTTTTTGTAACATAACTATTATATCGTTGACATACTGCTATGGTACAATTTTTATATCGTTAAGAAAGACTTAAATATATTTAGATATTTATTAAATTAAGCCAGTCGGAGGAATGAAGAGTGAAAAAGAGTTTATTATCAGCGGTAATGCTAAGTTCAATCGCTTTAACTGCCGTAGGATCACCGATCGCTGCCGCGGCGGACGATTTTGATTCTCAGATACAACAACAAGACAAAAAAATTGCAGACTTACAAAACCAACAAGCAAGTGCACAATCACAAATTGAAGCATTAGAAGGTCAAGTTTCTGCTATTAACACAAAAGCGCAAGATTTATTAACTAAACAAGATACATTGCGTAAAGAATCTGCTCAATTAAAACAAGAAATCAAAGATTTACAAGAACGTATTGAAAAACGTGAAGCAACAATCCAAAAACAAGCACGTGAAACACAAGTAAAAAATACTAGTTCAAACTATATTGACGCTGTGTTAAATGCAGATTCATTAGCAGATGCTGTTGGTCGTATCCAAGCAATGTCTACAATCGTTAAAGCAAACCAAGACTTAGTACAACAACAAAAAGAAGACAAACAAGCAGTAGAAGCGAAAAAAGCTGAAAATGAAGCAAAACAAAAAGAACTTGCTGACAACCAAGCTGCTTTAGAGTCACAAAAAGGCGATTTATTAGCAAAACAAGCTGACTTAAATGTCTTGAAAACTTCATTGGCTGCTGAACAAGCAACAGCAGAAGATAAGAAAGCTGACTTGAACCGTAAGAAAGCTGAAGCTGAAGCAGAGCAAGCACGTATCCGTGAACAAGCTCGCTTAGCAGAACAAGCTCGTCAACAAGCAGCTCAAGAAAAAGCTGAAAAAGAAGCACGTGAACAAGCTGCTGCACAAGCTGCACAAACACAAGCTTCATCATCAGCATCAACTACAACAGAAAGCTCATCAGCTGCACAATCTTCAAGTGAAGAATCAAAAGCTCCTGAGTCTTCAACAACAGAAGAATCAACATCTACTGAATCTTCTACAACAACAGAAAATTCATCAACTGGCTCTTCTTCTACTGAATCATCTTCAACAGAAGAATCAACAGTTCCTGAATCTTCTACACAAGAGTCAACACCTGCGAATACAGAAAGCAGTTCAAGCAGCTCTAATACAAATGTAAATAATAATACAAACAATAGTACTAATAATAGCACTAATAACAGTACAACAAATAACAACAATAACAATAATACTGTAACACCAGCTCCAACACCTACACCAACGCCTGCTCCAACACCAGCACCAAATCCTTCTGGTAGTGTGAACGGCGCTGCGATTGTAGCAGAAGCTTACAAATATATTGGTACTCCATATGTATGGGGTGGTAAAGATCCAAGTGGCTTTGACTGTTCTGGATTTACACGCTATGTATATTTACAAGTAACTGGCCGTGACATCGGTGGTTGGACAGTACCTCAAGAATCAGCTGGAACAAAAATTTCAGTTTCTCAAGCAAAAGCTGGAGACTTATTATTCTGGGGTTCTGCTGGCGGAACTTATCACGTAGCTATTTCATTAGGTGGCGGACAATATATCCATGCACCTCAACCAGGTGAAAATGTTAAAGTTGGTTCAGTTCAATGGTACACACCTGATTTTGCAGTAAGTATGTAATAATAAATAGAATGAACAGGAGGAGAAATCTTCCTGTTCATTTTTTTGTGGCTCTATTCTTTTTGATGTTGGTGAAATTCACTAACATCTTTTTTATGGTTTAAAAAGTATAAAAATGACATCCTATGATTCTAAGATTTCTTTTTACCAATATCCTTTGACAACGTGTCTTTTTTTAGTCTGTAATGCAATCAGTGAGTAAAGAATGAAGTTTATATGTAGCTATAAAATAATAGAAGACGTTGGTGATTTTCACAAAAAATGATCATGGATGTTTGGAATGAGAGACGAAGCGACCAAAATAAATGAGCTAGAGTGAAGAAGGTTGGTGTAAACCAATCACTATTCTCTCTAGCTCATTTGGACTTATTAGTCAAAATAGGATTTCCGATGAATGAAAAAAATGCTATTTTTACTGTTTGTGAATCGATCGTTTTACCTAGTAATGATTTAGCTTGATCAATTAACGAACATATTCTTCAGAAAGTGTCATGAAACTATTGATATCCTCTAAAACCATATCGATGCCAGCTTGCCAGAAATCTGGTTTCGTTAAGTCAACACCTAAATGTTTTTGAGCAAGTTCTTCGGTTGTCATTGAAGCTGTATCTCTTAATAACTCAATGTATTCTTGCTCAAAACTTGTCCCTTTTTTGTTTGCATAAGCATAAATACCTAAACTAAACAAATAGCCAAACGTGTAAGGGAAGTTATAAAAAGGAACATCATCAATAAAGAAATGCAATTTAGCTGCCCAGAAGTGTGGGTGGTAAGTAGCTAAGGCATCATGATAACCTTCTTTTTGAGCTTCAACCATCATTTGAGTGATTTCTTCTTCTGAAACAAGTCCTTCTTGTCGCGCAGAATAGAAACGATTTTCGAAAATGAAACGAGAATGGATATTCATAAACATGGCCAAAGCATTTTGTAATTTAGTATCTAATAAATTGATTTTTTCTTCTTTCGTTTTGGCTGCTTTTAAGGTAGCATCAGCGACAATCAATTCAGCAAACGTGCTAGCAGTTTCAGCAACATTCATTGCGTAATCACGGTTCAATGCTGGCAGATCCCACATGACACTACTATGAAAAGCATGACCTAATTCGTGGGCTAGCGTAGCTACTTCATTGACTGAGTTACTATAGGTCATAAAAATTCTGGATTCTTGGGTTTCTGGCAGCTCAGTACAATACCCGCCAGGTCGTTTTCCCGGACGATCCTCTGCTTCAATCCAACTTTTTTCAAATGCAGATTGTGCAAAGGTTGCCATTTTGGGACTGAATTTTTGAAAATTCTCAATGATAAAAGAGGCAGCTTCGTCAAAGGTAAACGTCTTTTCCTTTAGATCTCCTAAAATAATTGGTGCATCTTGATCTTGCCACTCCATTTTTTCTTTACCGAAAAGATTGGCTTTTCTTGTTAAGTAATCAACTAACGGTTGTTTATTTTTTTGGATAGTTGCCCACATCACATCAAGTGTTTCTTTTTTCAAACGATTGTATTCTAATGGTTTTTGTAAATAGTCGTTCATACCATGTAGTTTATAGGTTGATAAACGGAAACCATCTAAGTGATTTAATGTGTCCGATAGTAAAGACGTTTTTTCTTGCCAAGCTTTTTCCCAGGCAATAAATAACTTTTCACGTACGAGTGGATCTGGATCACCCATCATTTTATTGAATGCTTGACCTGCTGACAAGTCAGTTACCTTGCCATTTTCTTCAAATGGAATCACGATTGTTCCCACAATTGTGTCGTAATGACTGCTCCACGCATTCAGCCCGTCTAATGAGAGTGTATTGATGATGTTTTCTTCTGCTTCGGACAATAAACGATGACCGTCTCTGCGAATCTCATTCATACGAAAAGCAATCAAAGAAAATTCATCTGTTTGGAGCAATGTTTGCCAATTATTGTCAGATATTTCTGCAAATTTTTTCGATAAAATCGTATCGGCTGATTGCCAACGTGGTAATAGTGCATATAATTTTCCTGATAAAAGCTTTGCTTGGGTATCTTTGACATTCGCAGATAACAAAGCCGTAATATAACTATTACATTGAGAAAAACCTTCTGTAATTGTTTCTTGTTGTTTGATCAGTGTCGTAAGTTCATCATTTGTACTGACTGAATGATCCCATTGATTAACGGATTGATAATAGGTATTGATTTGTTTTTCTAATTGTTCTAAGCGTTCATTTAAGGCTGGGGAATCACTTCCACCTGAAAAAATTGAATCAAGATCCCAATTTAGTGAATATGTCATGAAAAAGCTCCCTTCAATTTATAATACAATTAGTATAGCATTATTTTCTTATTTAAGTCTCTAAGAAAAGTTTGTTGTTTCGCAAAAAAAGAGCTATTATAAATGGCAGAGGTGACTTATGAATTCAATAAAAAAACAAATGAAAAATGGCAACTTTTATTTAGTTATTGCAGTACTCATCATGGCTCTCTTATTTTACAGTTCATCGCAAACTTACGGACAACAATCCCAAGTCTCCAGGATCGAAGAGTGGTTTCCCAATCATCCGTTTAAACAAGTATTTGATAATATTCGTTTTACTTATGGCGATGGTGTAGTGAGTGTAGATCATTTAGGTTATGGTAAATTCGTTGAATTTTTCTTACGAAAAGGTGCTCATTTTGGGTCTTATTTTATTTTAGGTGGTAGTTTGTTTTTAGGGGTCTTTCCTAAAATGAAAATCTGGTGGTTAACAAGTGTCTTAGCTTGGTTATCGGCGACCGGTTATGCTGGGTTAGATGAATTTCATCAGATGATTACAGGGGATCGAACACCGTCTTTCCAAGATGTCATGCTCGATTCAATGGGGGCATTGACAGCGATTGTCTTATGCTTGATCGTTGGTTTTGTGAGAAAAAATTTTTAGGTAGAAGGATCAATTAGTGTACATGAAAAAATGAGTTATAGAAGTAATTAAAATTGAGTATGAAGCCGAAAAATTCTAAAATAGTTTTCTATTTTAGGATTTTTCGGCTTCATTTCGTAGTATACTTGTGATTCATTTTTATACAATAGAACTTGTGGATCAAAGCCAACTGTTGTTTATTTATTGATAGATTGGATTGGAATTTATTTTAGGAGTAGTTGATTTTATCCTTGAATCATTATCTGTACCTCTCTTTGGGCACTAGTTTTTTATACGGTGACGCCTTTTGTGTATCGCTGTATAATCCTTTCATTATTTCTTCAAACAGAAGTTCATATGTATGTAATAATTTCTGGTGATTAGCCAACTCATTTGATGATGAGCGAAAAAACCTATTCCATAGCGAATTATTTTGATCTTGATTCGCGATCGTAGTATGAATATTATCCAGCTGCTGAAGGATTGAACAGAGGAGGCCCTTACCATTTAAAAATGATTGAATTTTTCTCTTGTCACTAGCTAGTTTTTTGACTAAAATCTTTTGTTCAAATTCATTATTCTCTGGTTTGACGAGTAGTTTTTGCTGGTCTGCGATACTGGCGGATAATTCTAAGATCTGTTGCTCAGTGTAATCAAGAAACTGTTGATAATAAGTTTTTTTAGCTTGTAACTTATCGTCCATTTTATTCCCCCTTTGATAGTGATAGACGTAAAAAAAATGGTCTCTCTAAAGTTTAAGATAAACTTTGTTGAGAAACCAGTTTTTTTATGAATTCATTTTTTATTGAAGCTATCAGAAAATGATTACTGGTGTACCTTTTTCTACCATGCCAAACAATTCTTTCATGACACTTGGCGGCGTATTGACACATCCATGAGATCCACGAGTTTTCCAAAGATCGCCACCATATTCAGGTTGCCAGTCGGAATCATGAATACCAACGCCTGTCCAGTCCACTGGCATCCAGTAGTTTACAGGACTTGCATAAGGGGTTCCATCATCATTCGTTCCTTTTAATGTGGCATTTTCCTCTTTGTTCCAAACATAGAAAACACCAGCTGGAGTAGGGGTCTTAGGTTTTCCAGACACGATGTCAGTTTCTAGCGCAACTTTACCATCCTTGTAATACCACATATGCTGGTTTTTTAAATCAACTTCGATATAGGTATCTTCTATTAAAGGATGATCAGCTGTTGTGGCACCTTGAACAATTGGTGAACGGGTAAAGTCTTTACCTGCCAAAATGGCTGACTTCAAAGCTTCTGTTTCTGCATCAGTTTTGATTGACCAACTATAGGTACCAACAGGAACCGTTACTTCACCACGTTTTGTACTTTTAAATTTCGTGTCATTCGTACTCGTGTTATATTTTTCTCCTAAACCTGTTACATAGTTTTTAACTTGTGTTGTATCTAAATCAACTTTACCATCTGTGTAAGTTAGCCAGTTAGCAATTTCAGAACGAGGTATCTGGAAAGTATTGCCGTTGATACTATAGGTTCCTTTGATATTAGCAATGGCATTCATTTCATCGACTTGTTTTGTTAAATTTTTATCGGTCGCTGTCACTTTTGGTTTTGTTTGAAATTTAGTTAAATCAATTTTGTTTTTGCCATCCTTCACACTGGTTTTCAGCGCGTTGATAGCTGCTGTCACATCAATCGTATCGCCAGTTACTTCTGGTTTTATTTTGAAAGAGTCACCAGATTTTTCAATCGTCGCATCTTGTGTCTGTGTCCGATCTTTATTTAATTCGGTTAGCTTATTCGTCGTGGAAGCCAGCGTTTCATCTAGTTTTTGATGATCAGTATCTTGTGGATCAATTTCTTGTTTTTCACTAGCGGAAACATAGTTCATGCCCCATGACCAAGCATTTTGTTGGTTTAACAATCGAGATAAATCTGCTGAAAAGTCATCTTTATAACCAAGCTCAGATTTTGCGATCTCTTCCCAAACTTTCCCATTTTCTTCAATCGTCAGCTTTTTATTGGAAAAGGTGTCTTTTAATTTGTCATTTGCCTGTTGCACGGTCAGGTTACTTACATTGATGGAATTAATTTCCGTGTTAGGTAAAAAATGATTGGTGTAATATGTACTGCGGTAAGCGTAAAAGCCGATTAATGCGAGGAATACGCCTAGCGTAGTTAATAGACCAATGTGTAGCGATTTCGATTTTTTATGATGAGAAGATCTTGTCATGCGGGCAGCTCCTTATTTGATAGTTTAGCGTATAACGAACTAATCATAGCATATTTTGAGAAAAAAGACGAAGGGGACAAATGATTTAGCAAAAATTTAACGATCGTTAAGTAAAAAAATCAAGCAGAATGCTGACATTCTGCTTGATTAAGTGGTTAAATTTATTCTAATTATTCAGCGTCTAATTTAGAAAAAGCTTCATCTAAGATTTCTTTTAATTGTTTAGCTGAAGCAGCCATACGATCTTGTTCGCTGTCACTTAGAGGGATTTCGATAACTTTTTGGATACCTTGACGGTTGATTACTGCAGGGGCACCAATGTAGATATCGTTCAAGCCGTATTCACCATTCATAAATACAGATAGTGGAAGTACAGCATTTTCATCATCTAAGATGGCACGAGTGATACGTGCTAAGGCTACAGCGATACCATAGAAAGTAGCGCCTTTCTTTTCAATGATTGTGTAAGCAGCATCACGTACACCAAAGAATAAGTTAACCATTGCTTCTTCATCAACGTCTGGATTGTTTTTAACCCATTCATAAATTTGTAAACCAGCAACGTTAGCATGTGACCAAACAGGAAATTCTGAGTCACCGTGTTCACCTAAGATATAAGCATGGACGTTACGTGCATCAACATCAACTAATTCTGCAAGTGCTTGACGGAAGCGAGCTGAGTCAAGTGAAGTACCTGAACCGATTACGCGTTCTTTAGGGAAGCCTGAGAATTTCCAAGTTGAGTAAGTTAAAATATCTACTGGGTTAGCAGCAACTAAGAAAATACCATTGAATCCTGATTCAACAATTTGTGTTACTACATCGCGGTTGATTTTTAAGTTTTTATTTACTAAGTCTAAACGAGTTTCACCTGGTTTTTGTGGTGCACCAGCAGTGATAACTACTAAGTCAGCATCATGTGCATCTGCATAAGTAGCAGAGTAGATTTTTTTAGGTGAAGTAAATGCTAGAGCATGTGATAAATCAATAGCATCTCCTTCAGTTTTTGCTGTGTTGATATCTACGATACCTACTTCTTGTGCAATGTTTTGAGTAACTAGAGCAAAGGCATAGCTAGAACCTACGGCGCCATCTCCAACAAGAATTACTTTTTGATGATCTTTTTTTTCTGCAGCTGCAGTCATTATATATCAATCCTTCCATTGATTTTGTTTTTTCCCATGCCTATGCTAACATTTATCAAGCCCGCTGTCACGCTATTTGGCTATAAAATATAACAGATAACAAGGTTGTATTATATGTAAAAGCTTACATGTGCGTGATTTCACTATTTTTAAAAGGTTATTAATTTATTAGACTTTGAAGAAAATTTTAATTTCTTTATCATTTGTTAAACATTCTCTTTTTGTTGAAACAGGTACTTGTGTGTTATACTTAATAGTAGAAAGTAAAAAAATGAAAAAATGAGTCAAAGACTGGATTGCTTTAGGGCGCTCCAGCCTTTTGTGCTGCTTTTTTCAATTAGGTGGTAGAACAAATGAAAATGATCGTAGGGCTTGGAAACCCAGGAACCAAATATGCACAAACCAAACATAATATCGGCTTTATGGTCGTTGATCGCATGGCTGAAAAGCAACAAGCTGTGTTTAAAAAAAATACATTTGAAGCGGAAGTTGCAGAGTTTTTCTATCAAGGAGAAAAAATCTTATTAGTGAAGCCGCAAACTTTTATGAACGAATCTGGTCGTGCTGTAGGACCATTAATGACTTATTTCGGTATTTATCCGGAAGAATTAGTTGTTGTTTATGATGATTTAGATCTTGTAACTGGCAAGATCCGCTTGCGCCAAAAAGGGAGTGCTGGGGGACATAATGGAATAAAAAGTATCATTTCTCACTTGAATACGAATGTATTTGACCGTATCAAAGTAGGCATTGGTCGACCAGAAGGAAACAAAACTGTTGTTCAACACGTGCTAAGCCCATTTAGTAAAGAAGTTCAACCATTGATTGAAGCAAGTATCGATCAGTCAGTGGCAGCACTCGAGTTTATGCTGGATGGTCATACGTTTATCGATACGATGAACAAATTCAATTAGCGAAGGAGGAAAAAAATGGATATCGTTCAATTAATTGGTAAAGATCCACAGGTAAAGGAATGGCTCAACCAGATAGAAGAAAAATCACCAAGACAATTGATCACTGGTTTAGCTGGTTCAGCCAAAACTCTTCTCTTTGCTCGAGCGTTCAAAAAAACAAAGAAAAACTTAGTCGTATTAATGCCTAATCTGTATTATGCGAATCAACTAGCAGAAGATTTGCAACATGTTTTGCCAGCAGAACAAATACATTCTTTTCCAGTAGATGAAGTTCTTTCTGCGGAAATGGCTTTTTCTTCCCCAGAAGCAAGAAGAGAACGAGTTGCTACACTAAATGCCCTGCAACAAAAACAACCAGGTGTCTATTTATTACCAGTAGCAGCATTGCATAAACGATTACCCAGTCCAAAAGTTTGGAAACAAGCCCAATTGACTTGGCGAACGGGAGAGGAAATAGCCGTTGACGATCTGCCTCGTCTATTGACTTTATTAGGCTACGAACGAGTTGAGATGGTGGCAAAAACAGGAGAGTATAGTATTCGTGGCAGCATCATTGATATCTATCCGATCAATCTCGAACATCCCGTACGTATCGAATTATTTGATGTAGAGATTGACTCCATGCGATATTTTGAAGTAGAAACTCAACGCTCGATCGAAAAAGTAACAGAAATTTGGATCGCACCGACAAGTGAACAGGTCTACGACCAAGCTGATTTACTTCATGGGATCGACCGACTGGAAAAGTTGTTAGAAAAGAAACTAGCGACGATTTCAGAAGAAACAGACCGCCAATTCGTGCAGGATTATTTTGGACAAGTGATCGCGCAATGGCAAGCAGGAAATCCGACAGAAGACGCGAAACTTTATGCTGATCTTCTTTATCAAGAAGAAACGACGATCCTTGATTATTTTCCAACAAGTAGTTTATTCATTGTGGATGATTATCAACGAATCATGGAAACAAATCGGGAGATCGAAAGAGAAGCAGCTGAATGGCAAACACAAAAAATTAGTGAATTACGTGTCTTCTCAGAGCAAGTCTTTGTCAATGATGTGCATAAATTAGTTCAAAAAGAAAAATTTGTGACGACTTTTTTTGCGCTTTTTCAAAAGGGTATGGGGAATTTACGTTTTCAAGCGATTCACAATTTTCAATATCGTACGATGCAACAATTTTTCGGTCAAATGCCATTATTGAAAACAGAAATGGACCGATGGCGTAAGCAAGAACAAACAGTAGTCATCTTTATTCCTACGAAAGAACGGATTAGAAAAGCGGAGCAGATGTTACGTGATGAAGAGATCCTAGTCGTGGAAACCGAAAAAGAAAAACTGATCAGAGGACAAGTGCAACTAGTGGAAGGGGCGCTGCAAACAGGGTTCGAACTTCCTCAAGAGAAAATAGTCGCAATTACGGAAAAAGAAATTTTCCAAAAAACGACGAAGAAACAAACACGGCGACAAACCGTAACTAATGCGGAACGTTTAAAAAGCTATAATGAACTAAAAGCAGGCGACTATGTCGTTCACGCAAATCACGGGATCGGTAAATATATTGGGATGGAAACGTTAGAAGTGGATGGTGTCCATCAAGACTACATGACGATCCTTTATCAAAATGACGATAAATTATTTATTCCGGTTACCCAGCTGAATTTGATCCAAAAATATGTTGCTTCTGAATCAAAAGCACCTCGTATCAATAAATTAGGCAGTAGTGAATGGACGAAAACCAAAAGAAAGGTTTCGTCTAAAATTGAAGATATCGCAGATGATCTGATCAAACTATATGCTGCCAGAGAATCAGAAAAAGGGTATGCGTTTGGACCGGATGATGGGTATCAAAAAGAATTTGAAAATGCCTTCCCATACTCTGAAACGGATGACCAATTACGGAGTGCCGCAGAGATCAAACGAGATATGGAAAAAGAAAAACCGATGGATCGTTTGCTCGTTGGTGATGTTGGCTACGGTAAAACGGAAGTGGCTTTACGAGCTGCTTTTAAAGCCGTCAAGGAAAGTAAACAAGTTGCCTTTTTAGTTCCTACGACCATTCTCGCCCAACAACATTATGAAACGATGTTGGAACGTTTTGAAGGATTTCCAGTAAATGTAGGTCTATTGAGTCGTTTCCGAACGAAAAAACAACAAAAAGAAACGATTGAACAATTACGTACTGGACAAATCGATATCGTAGTCGGAACGCATCGTATCTTATCTAAAGACATTGAATTTAGTGACTTAGGGTTATTGATCGTTGACGAAGAACAGCGTTTTGGTGTAAAACATAAAGAACGTTTGAAACAACTACGTGCCCAAGTGGATGTCTTGACGTTGACAGCGACACCGATCCCACGGACACTCCACATGTCAATGCTCGGGGTTCGTGATTTATCAGTGATCGAAACACCGCCTGCCAATCGTTATCCGATTCAAACTTACGTGATGGAAAAAAATCCTGGAGCGATTCGTGAAGCTATCCATCGAGAAATGGGGCGTGGCGGTCAAGTGTTCTATCTCTATAATCGAGTAGAGACGATCGAACAAAAAGTGGAAGAAATCCAAGAACTTGTACCAGAAGCACGAATCGGTTATGCGCATGGTCAAATGACTGAAGCACAATTAGAAAATACATTGTTTGATTTTATTGAAGGACAATATGATGTGTTAGTCACAACGACGATCATTGAAACGGGTGTCGATATTCCAAATGCGAATACGCTCTTCGTTGAAAATGCTGATTACATGGGGCTATCGACTCTTTATCAATTACGTGGTCGTGTGGGACGAAGCAACCGAGTGGCGTACGCCTACTTCATGTATGAACAACAAAAAATCTTGAATGAAGTCAGCGAAAAACGTCTTCAAGCCATTAAAGATTTCACCGAACTAGGCTCTGGTTTTAAAATCGCTATGCGGGATTTATCGATCCGAGGAGCAGGAAATCTGCTAGGTGCGCAGCAGCACGGCTTTATTGATGCTGTCGGATTCGACATGTATTCGCAAATGTTAAGTGATGCTGTTTTACGTAAACAAGGAAAGAACAACCAAGTGGAAAAAACAGCAGTTGAAATCGATCTTGGGGTCGATGCTTACTTGCCAGAAGAATATGTTTCGGACCAAAGACAGAAAATTGAAATTTATAAACGGATCAGGGAACTTGATTCACAAGAAATGCTTGATGAATTAGAAGATGATCTTTTAGACCGTTTTGGGGAATACCCTGAAGAGGTGGCACATCTCTTAACGATTGGTCAAATCAAAATGGATGGCGATCGCGCCTTGATTGAAACAATTCGCAAGCAACAGCAGACTATCGTCTTTAATCTAAGTAAAGCAGGAACAAAACGCTATACTGTAGAACAGTTATTTGAAGCTTTGACTGCAACAAAACTAAAAGCAAGTTTAGGTGTAGAAAAAGAAAAAATGGTGATTCGACTAACGGTTCCTAACAAGACCGATGAAGCAGTTTGGTTGCAAGAAATCCAACGTTTTGTCAAAGCTTTACGTGAACAAAAATATCTGTCTGCTTAGGAAGGAGCGAATACTTTGGACCATAAAGAGATGCGTCGCGTGATGCATGGCGCATTTATATTGACGATTGCTTCTTTCATAGCAAAAGTCCTAAGTGCGCTGTACCGCATTCCGCTCCAAAACTTAGTTGGTGATGAAGGATTTTATGTATACCAACAAGTATACCCAATCTATGGGATTGCCATGACTTTAGCGTTGTCTGGTTTACCGCAATTCATTTCAAAATATGTCGCTGAACGAAAAGATCCAATTCAGCGAAAAGAAGCACTGCAACGGCTTTATCCATTAGTTTTTTGGACAGGGATTGTTCTGTGGCTGTTTACTTTTCTCTTTAGCCGTTGGATTGCTTGGATGATGGGGGATCAGCAATTACGACCGCTGATCCAAATCGTTTCATTTACTTTCTTACTGATGCCAGGACTATCTTTTTATCGAGGAAATTTCCAAGGCAGATTTTTGATGGAACCGACAGCTGTTTCACAAGTCGTTGAACAATTTGTGAGAGTGGCGATCATCGTTTTCAGTGCCTTTGCTTTTCGACTATTTGGCTGGTCAGTTTACCAAACAGGAACTGCTGCTATGAGTGGTGCAGTCATCGGGGGACTTTGTGCCTATGGTGTGTTGCGCTATTATGAACAAAAGATCCATGGTGGGGCGTTAAATTTTCGACATTTTTCGGTCACGAAACGACCTGACAAACGATTGATCCGGCGTTTTTTAGTTGAAGGGGGCTTAGTGTCAATCTATAGTGGTCTGCTGATTTTCTTTCAGCTGATCGACTCATTTTTTGTAAAAAATGCGCTTCAAGTTTATGGACTATCTGAACAAAGTGCAAAAATTGCAAAAGGGGTCTATGATCGTGGGCAACCGTTAGTTCAATTAGGACTAGTGATTGCAACTGCATTAAGTGCGACTTTCTTACCTGCATTGACGAAGTACTTGATGACGGCTGTGCATAGTCAATTTCTAAAGACTGCCAAAATCTATTTACGGTTAACAACGACTTTAGCATTAGCTGCTTCTGTAGGACTAGCTATGCTTTTACCGTATATCAACTATGCGCTATTTAAAGATTACGCTGGGAATGCAGCGTTGGTGCTATTCGTCTTTGCAATTGCTTTAACAGCAATCATCCAAACCTATCAAAGTATTGCCCAAAGTAAAAATTCTTTTCGTCCCTCTTTGAAAGGTGCAGGCTGGGGGCTGTTAGCCAAAGCTTTGGCAACCCCGTTTCTAACTGGTTATCTAGGGACAGTAGGAGCTAGTTTGTCGACCTTGCTAGGATTGGCTGTCACTCTATGGTATTTTGTCCACACGGAGACTAGTGAAATCAATCAGTTCTGGAAAGAACGTCGCTTTGGAAGTAAATTGCTTCAATGTTTGGGATGGATGATCTTAGCCTTACTGATTTATTATGGCGGACTGACGATGATTTTTGGCCCGGTTGCTCATCGGTCTTCTGCATTCTTTGCCAGTTTAGCAGGTGTAGGAATCGGAGCGTTCGTCTTTGTGAATGCTGTGATCTGGACAAAATTATTTACGGTTAGAGAATGGTTGATGTTACCGTTTGGAAAAAAGATTTTACGATTTAATAAACTTATAAAAAATAAAAGTGAGGAATCCTAATGCGATTAGATAAATTTCTTAAAATTTCCCGAATTATCAAACGCCGCTCTGTAGCAAAAGAAGTGGCAGATAAAGGAAGAATTCAAATCAACGGAAAATTGGCTAAATCTTCTAGTGATGTCAAGGTAGGCGATCAATTGAAGATCCAATTTGGAAACAAAACAATGGAAGTAAAAGTCAATGAATTACATGAGTCAACAAAAAAAGAAGATGCTCAAAAAATGTATGAGATCATTTCGGAGATTCGCAAGCAAAACACTGACGAAATAGATTAGACAACCCTCAATGATATTGGTATAATGAAAACGACAATCAAAAAAGATTGGAGCGAAGAGAAGTGACAAAAAAAAGCAACAAAATTGCTGCTTTAGATACAGAGTATGCAAAGAAAAAATATGTCGAATTTCAAGAACAACAACGCCAGTTGATTTTTCGTAGACGTCGATTAGCAGTTATTTTTATAGGTGCTTTGGTCATTTTCGCAATTTTAGGTTTTCAAATTTTTCGTGATATGCAAAGAATGAATCAATTAAACGAATTGAAAGTTGAAGCAAATACGGAATTAAGCCAAGTCAATGCTGATGTGGATCAGCTAACACAGGATGTCTCATTATTGAAAGATGATGACTATGTGGCGAAACTTGCGAGAAGCAAATACTTTTATTCAAAAGAAGGCGAGCAGGTTTATCCAGTATTAGAATCAAATACGGATGACACAGACCAAACAACTAGTTCAACAACTGCAAAATAAGCAGTATTATAAATAGGTTAATAATTAGGAGGAACATTTTTTTTATGTCAATCGAGGTAGGAGCAAAACTGCAAGGGAAAGTATCAGGAATTACAAATTTTGGCGCGTTTATTGATTTAGGAGCTGGAAAAACTGGTCTAGTTCATATCAGTGAAGTCTCAAATGGCTATATCAAAGATATTCATGATGTTTTAAGTGTCAGTGATGAAGTAACTGTTAAAGTTATCTCAGTTAATGATGATGGTAAAATTGGATTATCAATCCGTCAAACACAACCAAAACCAGCGGAATCAACAGAATCAGATGATGATAAGCGTCCAAAAAAATACCAACAAAGAGATCCTCGCGATAATCGAGGTCGTTCAACACAGAAAAAACCTTTTTCTCGCAGTCAATCTTCTAATAACCATAAAGAAGACTTCGATTCATTAATGAGTTCATTTTTAAAGGATAGTGATGATCGATTGACTTCCTTGAAGCGCAATACAGAAGGTAAACGTGGCGGACGCGGCGGACGTCGCAGCTAACCAAAAACTTAAGAGCAGGCAATTGTCGCAGACTTTTGTCCGCTCTTTTTTTCATTGGAATCTTTGATGGTAGGTTGATTGAAGCCGAGAAGGAACAAGGAAGTGATTCGATGGAAGAAGAACAAGACGCAAGGAAGATCAGACAACGTTTTTTGACAAATTGTGAAATCAATGGTTATTTGAATGAAAAAACAAGAGCGCTACTGGCGGTTTCTGGGGGAGTAGATTCTATGGTTCTTCTGGATTTAATGATGGAAGCGCAAAAAAAATGGGGTTTCTTTTTGGCAGTGACCCATATCAATCATCAATTAAGAGAAGAATCTGTTCATGAAGTTGCGTATTTAAAGAAGTATTGTCAACAACATCAACTCCCGTTACAAATGGAAGTTTGGGAAAAGCCAACAAAAAAGGGCATTGAAACAGCGGCTCGAGAGTTTCGTTATCAAGTGTTTGCGAAGCAGATGCAAAGCGGCAGCTATGACTGCCTAATGACGGCACATCATGGGGATGACCAAATGGAAACGGTTTTAATGAAGTTGTTGCGTGGGGGGCAACTTAGTACCTATGCTGGAATCAAAGAAGCCCAACCCTTCTCCAATGGGCGATTGATTCGTCCGTTACTAGGATTTAGTAAGGCGCAATTATATCAATATGCTTCAGAGCGAGAGCTGGTTTATTTTGAAGACCATACGAATCAAGAGTTGGATGTTCAGCGTAATCGCCTTCGTCATTTGGTTCTGCCTCAACTAAAACAAGAAAATCCACAAGCAATGGTTCATTTTCAACGTTTTTCGCAGCAGATCCAATGGGCAGATCGATTGATTCAAACACACATGAAGAAAGTCTTGATGGAAAATGTCGTAGAAGAAAACGAACGGGTGCATTTTCCTTGGAAACTATTAGCGGAGATGCCAGAAGAAGAAAGCTATTATTTCTTATACGCATTCTTTGATCATTTTTTTGAAAAAACAGCGATCGTGATCAAAGAAAAACAAATCCAACTGATTTTACAACAGTGTCAACAGAAAAAAGGCCAATGGAAAATTACTCTTGAACGAGGGTGGGTTCTGCAACGTAGCTATGAAAAAATCTATCTTATCCAAGAGAAAGCTGATCCCTCAAAAACAATACAAGAACGAACAGAGGCGTATAAGTTGGAGTTGAATCAACGCATCAGGTTAGATGAAAGCTGCTGGATCGGCTTGTTTACACCTGAAGCAGCCGAAGAAGCTAGAAAAGTAGATGATTGGGACGAGTTTTCTCATGATCTTTGGCTATCTTCACATCAAGAACTGTTTGTAGGAAAGAGACAAGCAGGAGAGCGTATCCAGCTAAATAGCAAACTAAAAAAGAAAATATCCAGATATTTGATTGATAACAAAGTACCTGATTCACAAAGAAAAGAGGCATGGGTCGTGAGGGATCAAAATGAAAATATTTATAGTTTAGTCCCATTTACCTATTCCTATTTGAGTATTGGTGTAGAAACTGATAAAATACACTACATACTTCTTTACAAATATCACAAAGAAGCAATTGGAAGGAGAACCTGATGTTAGAAAAGGATATTGAAAAAGTTTTGATTACAAGAGAAGAAATACAAGTTCGTTGTGAAGAACTAGGCAAAGAATTGGCAGAAACTTATAAGCATAATAATCCACTCGTTGTTGGTGTTCTAAAAGGCGCTGTTCCATTCATGGCAGATATCATACGTTCGATTGATGCTCACTTGGAAATAGACTTTATGGATGTTTCAAGTTATGGAAATGCAACGGTTTCATCAGGAGAAGTCAAAATCGTCAAAGATTTAGATACCAATGTTGAAGGCCGTGACTTACTGATCGTTGAAGATATCATCGATAGTGGAAGAACACTCGCTTATTTGGTTGATCTATTTAAATACCGTAAAGCAAAATCAGTGAAAATTGTCACATTGCTTGATAAACCAGAAGGTAGAGTAGTTGATATTGAAGCAGACTATGTTGGATTCAATGTTCCTAATGAATTTGTAGTGGGTTACGGATTAGATTATGCAGAAGCTTACCGTAATTTACCATACATCGGTGTATTGAAGCCTAGCGTTTATCAATCAAATTAGTGCTGTATCTACTATAAATTGTGTTACAATAGAATGGTCAGGATTGATAAAAAAAATGCTAAATTAAAATAACGCATAGGGAGGGCAACTATGAACAAAAAAAACAATGGCATGATGAAAAATGCCTTGTATTATGTCCTCGTAATCTTAGCGATGGTTATGGTCGTATATTTTATCTTTGGTAATAACGGCCAACGATCGTCAGATATCGAGTACACAAAATTTACAGAACAATTACAAGCAGGTAAAATCAAAGAATTTGAAGTGCAACCTGCAAATGGTGTATATAAAATTTCTGGAGAGTATAAAGAACAGCAAACCGTCTCTAACAGTGGTGGACTTGCTATCTTAGGATCGACAGATACAAAAACGACACACTTTACAACGATTATTTTGCCAAACGATACCACACTTAGCCAAGTGACTGATTTAGCGAAAGAACATAACGTAGCTACAACAGTCAAAGAAGAATCAAGCAGTGGCGTATGGGTATCCTTATTGCTAAGCTTCTTACCAATTATCATCCTTGTGTTCTTCTTCTATATGATGATGGGGCAACAAGGTGGTGGCGGAGGCGGCGGTGGCCGTGTCATGAACTTTGGTAAATCAAAAGCCAAAGAAGCCGACAAAAAAGCTAACCGTGTACGCTTCTCAGATGTCGCTGGTGCAGAAGAAGAGAAACAAGAGTTGGTTGAAGTTGTTGAATTCTTAAGAGATCCGCGACGTTTTGTTGAGTTAGGCGCACGTATCCCAGCTGGTGTTCTTTTAGAAGGACCTCCAGGAACTGGTAAAACATTGTTAGCAAAAGCTGTAGCTGGAGAAGCGGGTGTACCGTTTTACTCTATTTCAGGTTCTGACTTTGTAGAAATGTTTGTGGGTGTTGGGGCAAGTCGTGTTCGTGACTTATTTGAAACAGCGAAGAAAAATGCTCCAGCAATCATCTTCATCGATGAAATTGATGCTGTTGGTCGTCAACGTGGCGCAGGCATGGGCGGTGGACATGATGAACGTGAACAAACACTGAACCAATTGCTAGTTGAAATGGACGGATTTGATGGGAATGAAGGTGTTATCGTCATTGCTGCAACAAACCGTTCAGATGTACTTGACCCTGCACTTTTACGTCCAGGACGTTTTGACCGTCAAATTTTAGTTGGTCGTCCAGATGTGAAAGGCCGTGAAGCAATCTTACGTGTTCACGCACGAAACAAACCGATGGCAGATGACGTTGATTTGAAAGTCGTGGCACAACAAACACCAGGTTTTGCTGGTGCAGATTTAGAAAATGTCTTAAACGAAGCAGCTTTAGTTGCGGCTCGTCGTAACAAGAAGAAAATCGATGCTTCAGATATTGATGAAGCAGAAGATCGCGTGATTGCAGGTCCAGCTAAGAAAGATCGCGTAATCAGCAAAAAAGAACGAGAAATGGTGGCTTATCACGAAGCAGGTCATACGATCGTTGGTTTAGTCTTGAGTCGGGCACGTGTGGTTCATAAAGTAACCATTATTCCACGTGGACGTGCAGGTGGTTATATGATCGCCTTACCAAAAGAAGATCAATTCTTGATGACAAAAGAAGATATGTTTGAACAAATCGTTGGTTTGCTTGGTGGTCGAACAGCAGAAGAAATCATCTTCAACGTTCAATCAACTGGGGCTTCTAATGACTTTGAACAAGCAACAGCTTTAGCACGAAGCATGGTAACTGAATATGGAATGAGTGATCGTTTAGGTCCAGTTCAATATGAAGGAAATCATCAAGTATTCGTTGGTCGTGACTATGGTCAAACGAAAGCTTACTCTGAACAAGTGGCCTTTGAAATTGACCAAGAAGTGCGTAAGATTTTGATGGAAGCTCATCAAAAAGCGCATGAGATCATCGAAGCACATCGAGCTCAACATAAATTGATCGCTGAAAAACTGTTAGAATTTGAAACACTCGATGCGAAAGCAATCAAATCTTTATTTGAAAAAGGTGTTATGCCTGAAGGTTCAGAATCTGCTAATTATCCTAGTGAAAAAGAAGCGCAAACTTTTGAAGAAGCAAAACGTGCTTTGGAAGAAAAAGACGCAGAAAAACAAGCGGAAGAAAAGCAAGATTTTGAGCACGATAAGAAAGAATTTGAAGAAGAGAAAAAAGAATTAAATGAAGAAGAACATTAAACTTCTTCAACAGATGATTCGGATGATCAACCGAAATAATCGCTAAAAAATGAGAGCTACGACAAAAGTCGTGGCTCTTTTTTAGTAGTTGTTTTATTTTTTATTATAGAATAGGCAAATAAAAGAAAAGATAACATTCATAAGTTGAAAATTATCAGCGTAACTAGTATGATTCACTATGAATTTAAAAATCGGAAAAGAGGTACATAAATAAATGGAAGATTATTTGATTAAGGCACTGGCCTATGATGGCTATGTACGTGCTTATGCAGTTCAAGCAACAAATACTGTTGCAGAAGCCCAAAAGCGACACGACACTTGGCATACATCATCGGCTGCATTAGGTCGTACGCTTGTTGGCGGACTTTTACTAGGTTCGACGCTAAAAGGGGAAGACAAGTTAACTGTGCGGATTCAAGGGAATGGTCCGGCTAATGGGATTGTGGTAGATGCGAATGGCAAAGGAGAAGTCAAAGGCTATATCCAAAACCCTCATTTGAGCCTACCTTTGAATGAAGCAGGAAAAATTGATGTGCGTGGTGCTGTGGGAACGCAAGGGATGTTCAGTGTTACTAAAGACCTCGGTTTGAAAGAACCATTTTCGGGACAAACACCTATTGTTTCTGGAGAAATTGCGGAAGACTTTACCTATTATCTTGCAATCTCAGAACAGATTCCTTCAGCAGTTGGATTGAGCGTTTTAGTTAACACGGATGACAGTATCAAAACAGCTGGTGGATTTATGATCCAAATCATGCCTGGTGCAGATGAAGAAACTATCAGTAAAATTGAAGAACAATTAAAAACGACACCACGTATTTCTACTTTATTAGACGAAGGATTAACACCTGAAAAAATTCTTGAAGGTTTACTAGGAACTAGTGAGTTGAATATTTTAGAGAAAATGCCGGTACAATTCAAATGTGATTGCTCAAAAGAAAAATTTGGGGAAGCAATTATTGCTTTAGGGGCAGAAGAAATCCAAGCAATGATTGATGAAGATCACGGAGCAGAAGCCGTTTGTTCATTCTGCAACAACAAGTATGAATACAGTGAAGCAGAATTATCCGAGCTAAAAGCAGAAGCGCTGGGAGGAAAATAAGTGGAACATACATGGAAAATCGGACATGTTGAAATTCCCAATCGAGTAGTTGTCGCACCGATGGCTGGAATCACTAATTCAGCTTTTCGTGTGACCGTCAAAGAGTTCGGTGCTGGATTAGTCGTCTGTGAGATGATCAGTGACCAAGGAATCCATTTTAGAAACAAGAAAACATTAGAGATGCTGCATATCGAAGAAACAGAACATCCACTAAGCTTGCAAATTTTTGGTGGAAACAAAGATACTTTGGTCGAGGCTGCCCAATTCGTTCAAGAAAATACAGCGGCTGACATCATTGATATCAATATGGGTTGCCCAGTGAACAAAATCATCAAAGCAGAAGCAGGCGCTAAATGGTTATTGGATCCAGATAAAGTTTATGAGATGGTGCAAGCTGTCTCTTCTGCCGTTGATGTACCAGTTACCGTGAAAATGAGAATCGGTTGGGATGACCAACATGTCTTTGCTGTGCAAAATGCTTTAGCGGCTGAAGCAGCTGGCGCCAGTGCAATCGCCATGCACGGACGTACGAGAGTACAAATGTATGAAGGTAAAGCAAACTGGGAAGTATTGAAAGAAGTTAAAAGTCAGCTCAAGATCCCATTTATGGGCAATGGAGATGTCAAAACTCCGGAAGATGCTAAAAGAATGTTAGAATACGTAGGAGCGGATGGTGTAATGATCGGGCGTGCAGCGTTAGGCAATCCTTGGATGATCCATCGCACCCAGCATTACTTAGAAACCGGCGAGTTAATCCCTGAACCAACACCAAGAGAAAAAATCGAGACCGCTAAATTACATTTGAAACGTTTAGTCGATTTAAAAGGGGAGGTTGTTGCGTGCCGAGAATTTCGGACACATGCTTCCTATTATTTAAAAGGAATCTCTCGAGCAGCAAAAGTAAAAGTTGCAATCAATCAAGCAGAAAAACAAGTAGAAATCAATGAACTGCTTGACCGCTTTTTAGAGAAAACAGAAAAAGTATCTGTGAAATAATCCAGTGATTTTCTAAGTTTTTCGTGAATTTTCAAGTCGAACTTTAAGTTCGGCTTGCTTTTTTTGTGTTTCATTGGCATTATAGGAAAGAGAATAACATGAGAATGGAGGAACTTTTGTGACACAGGAACAACAACATCAAGTAGAAGATTTAAACGATCAAATGCTTGTTCGCCGTCAAAAAATGGAGCAATTAAGAGAAAATGGGATTGATCCTTTTGGTAAACGATTTGAACGTACGCACAATTCAGAAGAATTACATGAATTGTTTGATCCAAGAACAAAAGAAGAATTAGCAGAGATGGGGCTAACTGCAAGTGTAGCCGGTCGAATGATCACTCGTCGTGGTAAAGGAAAAGCTGGATTTGCTCACTTACAAGATCGTGAAGGCCAAATCCAAATTTATGTACGTAAAGATCAAGTAGGTGATGAAGCCTATGATGTATTCAAACATGCTGATTTAGGCGACTTCTTTGGCGTAACAGGTGAAATCATGAAGACTGATACTGGCGAAGTTTCAATCAAGGCATCAGAAATCACTATTTTATCAAAAGCTTTACGTCCGTTGCCAGATAAATACCATGGATTGACTAATATTGAACAACGTTATCGTCAACGTTATCTTGATTTGATCAGTAACCGTGAAAGTTTTGATCGCTTCATGAAACGTAGCCAAATTATTAGCGAAATCCGTCGTTACTTAGATGGTAATGGCTATATTGAAGTAGAAACACCAGTCTTACACAATGAAGCCGGTGGTGCTGCAGCTCGTCCATTTATTACACACCATAACGCACTAGATATTGATTTATACTTACGTATTGCGTTAGAACTTCATTTAAAACGCCTAATTGTGGGTGGAATGGAAAAAGTTTACGAAATCGGTCGCGTTTTCCGTAATGAAGGGATCGATACAACTCATAATCCAGAATTTACGATGTTAGAAGCTTACACCGCTTATACAGATTTCCAGGATGTCATGAACTTGACTGAAGGAATCATTCGTAATGCAGCCCAAAAAGTTCTTGGTACAGCAGAAATCACTTATGATGGCCAAGCAGTTGATTTGGAAAGTGACTTTAAACGTATCCATATGGTTGATGCGATCAAAGAGCAAACAGGTGTCGATTTCTGGAAAGAAATGACATTAGAAGAAGCATTAGCACTTGCTGAAGAGCATCACGTAGAAGTGACCGAAGCAATGGGCGTAGGGCATGTCATCAATGAGTTCTTTGAAACTTTTGTGGAAGAAACATTGACACAACCAACTTTTGTTTACGGACATCCAGTAGAAGTATCTCCATTGGCGAAAAAGAATCCAGAAGATCCACGCTTTACCGATCGTTTTGAATTGTTTATCGTTGGTCGGGAATTTGCGAATGCCTTTACCGAATTAAATGATCCAATTGATCAAAGAGAACGTTTTGAGGCCCAAGAAAAAGAACGTGAGCTAGGAAACGATGAAGCACACGGTGTCGATGAAGACTTCTTGGAAGCTTTAGAATATGGTATGCCACCAACTGGCGGTCTAGGTATCGGAATTGACCGTTTAGTTATGTTATTGACGGATGCACAGTCGATCCGTGATGTTTTACTATTCCCAACGATGCGTTAGGTATGGTAAATATGATGAATAAAAAAGAAGCCAAGAACTGTTGGCTTCTTTTTTTATAGTCTAGTAAAAGAGAGAAGTCAAAGGATCACTCTATTTTTAATAGATAGCGTAAAACTTACACCACTTTTTGTCAGTTTCTTTTTTTGAAATAATGAGGTACGGTAAAAAACGCAAGGCGAGGATAATCGAGAAATTTATTATGCGGAGGCATAGATAAAGGAATTGCTTGCTTGTATTTGAGTGGATTGATTAAACGATCTTCTTATTTATAACGAATATTAAAGAATAAGGGAGGAGTAATATCGCAGGAAAACTATTAAAATACGAATGATTATTTTTAAAATTACAGAAATGATCGTCCAATGAAAAAAACTTGAAAAAATACAAAAAATTCGTTGACCGTTAAAGGTTTAGTTGGTATATTATTATTTGTTCAAAAGTTATCACTAAATAACTTCTGATAAAAATAAAAAATAACTTCAAAAAGTTCTTGACGTGTGAGAGATCACATGATAAGATAACTGAGTCGTTAAAAAACAATAGCTTACGAAGCTTGATTCTATCGAAAAAAACTTCAAAAAAGTTGTTGACAAATAACAAACGACGAGTTATGATAAATGAGTTGCTGAAACACTTCTAAAAAACGAAGTCAAAAAAACTTTTGAAAAAAGAGTTGACAAACAAACGTCGCTCTGATATGATATAAAAGTTGCTACGGCAATCTCAACTGATTAGCTTTTAATCAAGTAGACCTTTGAAAACTGAACAAAGCAAAGACAAACCAAATGTGTAGGGCGTCTTGATTGATTCAAGACAACAAACATTTTTAACAAGCAAGCAATATGCTAGCAAACAATTGAGCTTAACAATCGCAAGATTGTTCGAACTTTTTATGAGAGTTTGATCCTGGCTCAGGACGAACGCTGGCGGCGTGCCTAATACATGCAAGTCGAACGCTTCTTTTTCCACCGGAGCTTGCTCCACCGGAAAAAGAGGAGTGGCGAACGGGTGAGTAACACGTGGGTAACCTGCCCATCAGAAGGGGATAACACTTGGAAACAGGTGCTAATACCGTATAACAATTGAAACCGCATGGTTTTGATTTGAAAGGCGCTTTCGGGTGTCGCTGATGGATGGACCCGCGGTGCATTAGCTAGTTGGTGAGGTAACGGCTCACCAAGGCGACGATGCATAGCCGACCTGAGAGGGTGATCGGCCACATTGGGACTGAGACACGGCCCAAACTCCTACGGGAGGCAGCAGTAGGGAATCTTCGGCAATGGACGAAAGTCTGACCGAGCAACGCCGCGTGAGTGAAGAAGGTTTTCGGATCGTAAAACTCTGTTGTTAGAGAAGAACAAGGATGAGAGTAACTGTTCATCCCTTGACGGTATCTAACCAGAAAGCCACGGCTAACTACGTGCCAGCAGCCGCGGTAATACGTAGGTGGCAAGCGTTGTCCGGATTTATTGGGCGTAAAGCGAGCGCAGGCGGTTTCTTAAGTCTGATGTGAAAGCCCCCGGCTCAACCGGGGAGGGTCATTGGAAACTGGGAGACTTGAGTGCAGAAGAGGAGAGTGGAATTCCATGTGTAGCGGTGAAATGCGTAGATATATGGAGGAACACCAGTGGCGAAGGCGGCTCTCTGGTCTGTAACTGACGCTGAGGCTCGAAAGCGTGGGGAGCAAACAGGATTAGATACCCTGGTAGTCCACGCCGTAAACGATGAGTGCTAAGTGTTGGAGGGTTTCCGCCCTTCAGTGCTGCAGCTAACGCATTAAGCACTCCGCCTGGGGAGTACGACCGCAAGGTTGAAACTCAAAGGAATTGACGGGGGCCCGCACAAGCGGTGGAGCATGTGGTTTAATTCGAAGCAACGCGAAGAACCTTACCAGGTCTTGACATCCTTTGACCACTCTAGAGATAGAGCTTCCCCTTCGGGGGCAAAGTGACAGGTGGTGCATGGTTGTCGTCAGCTCGTGTCGTGAGATGTTGGGTTAAGTCCCGCAACGAGCGCAACCCTTATTGTTAGTTGCCATCATTTAGTTGGGCACTCTAGCAAGACTGCCGGTGACAAACCGGAGGAAGGTGGGGATGACGTCAAATCATCATGCCCCTTATGACCTGGGCTACACACGTGCTACAATGGGAAGTACAACGAGTCGCAAAGTCGCGAGGCTAAGCTAATCTCTTAAAGCTTCTCTCAGTTCGGATTGTAGGCTGCAACTCGCCTACATGAAGCCGGAATCGCTAGTAATCGCGGATCAGCACGCCGCGGTGAATACGTTCCCGGGCCTTGTACACACCGCCCGTCACACCACGAGAGTTTGTAACACCCGAAGTCGGTGAGGTAACCTTTTGGAGCCAGCCGCCTAAGGTGGGATAGATGATTGGGGTGAAGTCGTAACAAGGTAGCCGTATCGGAAGGTGCGGCTGGATCACCTCCTTTCTAAGGAATATTACGGAGACTACACTGTTTGTTTTATACTTTGTTCAGTTTTGAGAGGTCTACTCTCAAAAATAAATCGGGGCCTTAGCTCAGCTGGGAGAGCGCCTGCTTTGCACGCAGGAGGTCAGCGGTTCGATCCCGCTAGGCTCCATTAACAACATTAGTTGTTAAAACATTTTGTTCATTGAAAACTGGATATTTGAAGTAAATTAGTAATACAAACCGAGAACACCGCGTTGAATGAGTTTTTTAATAAGTTCAATTGCTTATTTTCTTGATTGGACTTCTATCGCTAGAAGAAAGATCAAAACCCAACCGTAAGGTTGATAAGGTTAAGTGAATAAGGGCGCACGGTGGATGCCTTGGCACTAGGAGCCGATGAAGGACGGGA
>NZ_CP172888.1:2335000-2507500 GCF_050530965.1 Enterococcus sp. DIV1089c | reverse complement strand
ATTTTTCAAAGTCACCAAATAAGAAACTAAATATGGTCTGGTAGTTCAGCTGGTTAGAATGCCTGCCTGTCACGCAGGAGGTCGCGGGTTCGAGTCCCGTCCAGACCGTTTGGCTCGGTAGCTCAGTTGGTAGAGCAATGGATTGAAGCTCCATGTGTCGGCAGTTCGATTCTGTCCCGCGCCATAATGCGGGTGTAGTTTAGTGGTAAAACCACAGCCTTCCAAGCTGTTGTCGCGAGTTCGATTCTCGTCACCCGCTTTTAGTTTTTTTTATGGGCCTATAGCTCAGCTGGTTAGAGCGCACGCCTGATAAGCGTGAGGTCGATGGTTCGAGTCCATTTAGGCCCATTAGTTTCACCTGGCCCGTTGGTCAAGCGGTTAAGACACCGCCCTTTCACGGCGGTAACACGGGTTCGAATCCCGTACGGGTCATTAAAGATACTTTCTAAAGTATCTTTTTTTATTTGTAAGAATGATTTCAAAAGACTTAAGATAGTTATCGTAGGCGATGATTGTTTTAGGTCTTTTTATTTGATTCTATAGGTGATCAGAAATAGAATGAAAAAAATTTGGTTCTGCTGCAAAGGATTTGTTGTATACTTATGCTCCTAGACTTTGAACCTTTTTTATTTGCTATTCTTTAAACATGTAGCATAGTGAAGCGAAATGATTACCTGGGATAAAGGAAATAAACAGCATTATCAGTGAACTATTCAAATTTTTAAGTAATTACGTTAAAAAAACAAGCGTAAATTTCAAATATCTGCTATACTTGGTTCGTTGCAAGTTCCCGAGAGGATCCGTCATCGGCGGAGATGCCTTGTAACCGAATTTAACTAGGGGGAATCACTATGGGAGAAAGACATTTATTTACCTCAGAATCTGTTTCTGAAGGACATCCAGATAAAGTTGCTGATCAAATCAGTGATGCGATCTTGGATGCAATTTTAGCAAAGGATCCAAATGCACGTGTGGCTTGTGAAACATCTGTTACCACTGGTCTTGTATTGGTATTTGGAGAAATCTCAACCACTGCCTACGTGGATATTCAAAAAGTGGTACGTCAAACGATCAAAGAGATTGGCTACACACGAGCAAAATTTGGCTTTGATGGGGATACAGTAGCTGTATTAGCTGCAATTGATGAACAATCACCAGATATCGCTCAAGGTGTTGATGAAGCACTTGAGATTCGTGACGAAGCGAAGAGAGATGTATTGGATGAGATCGGTGCTGGAGACCAAGGATTGATGTTTGGTTTTGCAGTCGATGAAACACCTGAATTAATGCCTTTACCAATTGCATTAAGCCATCGTCTAGTTCGTCGTTTAGCTGATTTACGTAAATCTAATGAATTAACTTATCTACGTCCAGATGCAAAATCACAAGTAACAGTTGAATATGATGACAATGGTCAGCCAGAACGAGTGGATACCATCGTTATTTCAACACAACATGATGATGCAGTGGACAATGAAACAATTCGTCATGACGTCATTGAAAAAGTAATAAAAGAAGTTATTCCAGCTGAATTACTTGATGACAACACAAAATACTACATCAATCCTACTGGTCGCTTTGTTATTGGGGGACCTCAAGGAGATGCTGGGTTGACGGGAAGAAAAATCATCGTTGACACATATGGCGGCTATGCTCGTCATGGTGGTGGAGCATTTTCTGGGAAAGATGCTACTAAGGTTGACCGTTCAGCAAGTTATGCCGCTCGTTACATTGCGAAAAACATTGTAGCAGCTGGTTTGGCAAGAAAAGCTGAAGTTCAGTTAGCCTATGCGATCGGTGTTGCACAACCTGTATCTATTTCAATCAATACTTTTGGTACGTCAACTGTTCCAGAAGAAGACTTGATTGCCGCTGTGAGAGAAAACTTTGATCTACGACCTGCAGGTATTATTGAAATGCTTGATTTACGTCGTCCAATTTATCGTCAAACAGCTGCTTATGGTCATTTTGGTCGTACGGATATCGAATTGCCATGGGAAAAAACAGATAAAGTTGATGCAATTAAAGCAAGCTTAGCAAAATAGCTTTTTGATGGCTGGAATGGTTCTCTTTATGGGATCATTCCAGTTTTTTTTATCCTAACGACTGAAGAGAAATCCATGGTCGTTTTTGATTCGTGTTTTTGATAAATGATAAAGCCTATTTTTTTTGGCTAAAATTTATTTGGCAACAATAAAAAAGGAGGAATAAGATGAAAAGAGAAACAAACGTCAAATTAGTAACGATCAGTGTGTTTATTGCAACTTTCATGACAGCAATTGAAGGAACGATCGTGACCACTGCGATGCCTACGATCGTCGGCTCTCTTCACGGTATGGAGATCATGAATTGGGTATTTTCGATTTATTTACTAACGAATGCGATGCTGACACCGATCTATGGCAAACTTGCAGATAAAGTGGGGAGAAAACCTATTTTTATCTTTGGAACGCTATTATTTATTATTGGTTCTTTATTTTGTGGACTTTCTCAAACCATGATGGGGTTGATTGCTGCTCGTGCTGTTCAAGGAATGGGCGCTGGAGCAATGATGCCAGTGGCGTTAACGATCATTGGCGATTTATATACGATTGAAAAAAGAGCAAAAGTTTTAGGTTTGAACAGTTCGGCTTGGGGAATTGCTAGTGTTTTTGGACCATTAGCTGGAGGTTTTATTGTAGAAACGATCAGTTGGCATTGGATCTTTTTTATTAATGTACCGATCGGGCTTTTATTGATGGTTTTGATCTGGCTTTATTTGAACGAGCCACAGAGAGAACATGAGTCGAAACCGATGGATCTATTCGGTAGTTTTAGTTTGATGGCGATGTTGGTTGCTTTACTTCTTGGATTTCAATTGTTAGGGGATCAAGGATTTACTCCAGTAGTGATCGGGCTTTTGATCGGAAGTCTTCTTCTATTATTTTTATTTATTGCAGCCGAAAAAAGAGCAAAAGACCCTGTGATCATGTTGCATCTTTTTGCTAATCCACTATTTGTGGTCGTGAATCTAGCAGCAGCTTTAGCCAGTGGGTTCTTAATGGGCATCGATGTGTATATCCCAATGTGGATGCAAGGGGTATTAGGGCTAAATGCTGCAGTAGGGGGATTGGTCTTAGCACCGCTTTCACTTGTTTGGATGGTTGGTTCTTTCTTAGCAAGTAAGTGGATGACTCAAATGGCAACGAATTGGGTATTGCGAATTGGTCTATTGATTGCCTCTCTAGGCGGTGCCTGGCTCTGGTTAATGCCATTTGAAAGTAATTTTTTATGGTTCTTTGCTATTTCAACGGTCATTGGTGTAGGACTAGGAATCACCATGACTACCTCAACTGTTAGTGCCCAAAATAGTGTGTCTCGAGATCAACTAGGGGTAGCTACCTCGTTCAATACATTGGTGCGGACGATTGGACAAACTGTGATGGTGGCAGTCTTTGGCTTATTGATCAATGGAGTAACACAACGGGAGCTGAATGCGACTAATTTGACGAATGATGCAGATATCATGAATAAGCTAGTCAACCCACAAACAGCTAAAAACATTGCGTCAGAGTTGATCACGCCTTTACGGAAGATTTTATATGAAGGATTGCATCAAGTCTATTTTGTGGGGCTGTTACTAGTAGTGATTGCTTTTGCATTGACATTTGTCGTTCGTGAAAAAAGTGATAGAATAAGAGAGTATTAGTACAAGAAAGTAGTACTAAATGTTACTTTGTGAGGTCGTTTGACCAATTATTTCACAACGATAACCGGTGTTAGAATAGTTGTTTTATCAAAATTTGTCATTATTGGTCAGGTCAAAAACACTATTTTTCACACCTTAGAGAGGATGTTTCAACGTGGCATTTATTCAAGCAAATATTTATTCAAATGTTTTAGAGATGGAAGTAAACCTGAATGTAATCCTTCCACAAACAACAAATAAAGTGATCGGTACGAGTTCACAACAAGCGACAACAGATGTTCCTGTCTTATACCTTCTGCACGGAATGGGAGGAAATCATAGTGTCTGGGAGCGTCGGACGTCGATTGAAAGATATGTCGCAGACCATGGATTAGCGGTCATTATGCCTTCTACTGATCTAGGTTGGTATACCGATACGGCATATGATATGAAATACTGGACGTTTATTTCAGAAGAGCTTCCCGAAATCTGTCATGAACTGTTTCCACAATTAACGACAAAAAGAGAAAAGACTTATGCTGCTGGATTATCAATGGGTGGCTATGGTGCTTTGAAACTTGGACTAGCAAAACCAGAAAATTTTGCTGCAATCATTTCTTTATCAGGAGCCATTTCAGTAGGCAATCGGATGGATGATTTATTGATGATTCGAAAGGCAAAATTCTGGGAGGGCGTATTTGGACCGTTAGATCAGATCAAAGGTTCAGTTAATGATCCTCAGTATTTATTAGAAGAATTAGTAAAGAGTGACAAAACAGCACCTCGTATCTACTTGGCATGTGGAGAATCAGATTTTCTTTATCAAGCAAATCAAGAAATGACCGATTCATTGAAAGCAAATGGAATTGGCGTGACCTTCGAACATGGTCCTGGTGAACATAACTGGGTATTTTGGGATCAGTGGATTCAACGTGCTTTGGATTGGTTATTTGAAGAGAACTAGATAAAGAATCCTTGGTTATTCTTAGCTTTTGAGGCTATTTTTAGGAGGATCGCTAGGGCTGAGACATTGTCTTGGCCTTAGCTTTTTTATAGGACGAATCATCAGGTAATAATTTGAAAGAGGTGTTTTTTTGGAAGAGATAAAGCATTGTAAAGAATCGATAGTCATTCAAACACATCGGATTTTTCCATTCGATCTTAATCCTTTTGGGTTTTTATTTGGTGGAAAATTGATGACGATGATTGATGATGCTGCGTCGATCTCTGTGACAAGACATTGTCGTAGAGGTGCAGTTACTGCTTCTTTAGACAGCTTGAATTTTTTGAAGCCATTGCATGAAAACCATTCTGTGTGTGTAGAATCTTATGTAAGTGGTACTCATCATAAATCGATGGAAGTATTCGTTAAAATTATTGGAGAAAATCTGACAACTGGGGAGCGTTACTTAGCCGCAACTTGTTTTACAACATTTGTCGCTGTTCCGTCTCATATGAATGAAGAAACGGAATTTACAGTACCTAAAGTCATACCTGACACGGCAGAAGAAAAACTAGTGTGCGCAGGATACGAAAAACGTCGCAAACAGCGCTTACAAGAACGAGAAGACTACCGAGCTTTTGCTGCTCAATTATCAACAGACCTTCCTTGGTTAAAAAATGAAGGAATAGATGATTAGACTGCTTCATCTAGGATAAGTGAAATGGCTAAACTAGTAGCTAAACTGACTATTACTTGTGGAATAGGAAGTTTTATTCACGTAGTCAACTCAAACAGTAAACAAAAAATCATGAAGGCAAGTTCGCGAACTTGCCTTCATGTCTTTTTTTGTTTACGATTCTTTTTGTACAGCCAACCCTTGAAGATAGATCGTCACACTATCAAGAAAGAGTTGTTTTTCATTTTCTTGGTGCTGGTGAGCGGTGATACTAGCCTTTAGTCCAACTAGTGCATTTTCTTCGACATAACTTTTCATAGAAAGAATAGCATCTTTGAGTAAGTGATTACCGGTCATGATTTTGTGCCGAAGATTCTGTTCATGCTGTTGATCCATCAGTTGACCAATCAACAAGTTATGAAGAGCAAACACTGCTTGACGACTACGGTCAATCGAAAAGCCCGCTTGGATAAGAATCTGGATCATCATTTCTAAGTGTTCCAAACGACTCGCATAAGAAGGAACGGTATTGATTTCTAGCTCTGCACCACAAGGAAAGTGGGTGTAAAGGTCGTAGTAGTTTTCCATGAATTGAATAAGGCGTTCCTGCCAAGGTAAACGAGGCTCGGGAATGATTAGTTCATTTTCCATGAATTCAGCCATTTTTTGGAGCAAGTCTTGCTTATTTTTGAAATACCAGTAAAGCGCAGGGGCTTTTACTTGAACTTTTTGAGCAAGGTTTCGCATAGATAGTTTTGATAGTTCTTGCGTTTCTGCCAGAATCGCAAAAGCAGATTTGATAATCATTTCTTGGGAAAGCTTTGGTTCCAAATTTAATCAACCTCTTGTATTGCAATATTTTTTTAAACATGGTAAATTGTTAGTCGGCCTTATTTTACAGTGTTAAATAAGACCTGTCAATTTTAATAAAAAGGGGTGTAACAACCAATGGGCTTAATTTTAAGACATGCAAAAAAATACAAAGTTGCTGTATTTATTTCATTGTTTTCTGTAGCGATTATGGTAAGTGCCGCATTATGGCAACCGAAGCTTTTACAACAAGTATTAGAAGCTATTATTACAGAAGATAACGACAAGATGAAAACGATCGGTGTATACTTGATCAGTTTAGCTTTATTAGGACTGGCAGCTGGAGTTTCAAATACGATTTTTTCAGCGAAAGTGGCACAAGGGATCAGTGCTGATATTCGGGAAGAAGCATTTAGTAAAATCCAGACTTTTTCATTTGGAAATATCGAAAAATTCTCTGCTGGAAATCTGGTAGTTCGACTAACAAATGATATTACACAAATTCAAAACCTAGTCATGATTTCTTTACAATCGCTCTTTAGAATTCCATTTCTTTTTATCGGGGCTTTTGTTTTAGCAATGATGACGATGCCGCAATTATGGTGGATCATTGTCGCATTGATCGTAGCAGTTTTCTTGATTACAGCTTTATCATTTACCAGAATGGGTAAACATTTTATGATCATCCAAAAACTGATTGATAAAGTCAATAGTATTGCCAAAGAAAATCTTATGGGGATCCGTGTAGTCAAATCTTTTGTCCAAGAAGACAATCAATTGAAAGAGTTTAGTAAAGTCAGCGAAGATCTAACGAAACACAACATCATTGTGGGAACCTTGTTTTCTGTGATGATTCCATCCTTTATGTTGGCTGCTAATTTAGCAGTAGTTGGCGCAATCTTTTTTGTTAGTGATCTAGCAAAAGATGATCCAACCTTAATCGGTGGTCTGGCTTCTTTCATGAACTATTTGATGCAGATCATGATGGCAATCATTATTGGTGGAATGATGATGATGATGACATCAAGAGCTGCAGTTTCATTGAAACGGATCAAAGAGATTTTAGACACAGAACCAGATTTAACATACCAAGATGTGCCAGAACAGGATTTAACTGGATCAGTCACTTTTGATCATGTTTCTTTCCGTTATCCTGGCGATGATGCAGACACATTGAAAGACATCAGTTTTTCGATCCAACCAGGGGAAATGGTGGGGATTGTTGGTGCAACAGGAGCTGGTAAATCGACACTCGCTCAGTTGATTCCACGATTGTTTGACCCAACAGAAGGAAAAGTGGAAGTAGGCGGCGTAGATTTAAGACAAGTCAATGAAAAAAGCTTACGTCACACTGTATCCTTTGTTTTACAAAAAGCGATCCTTTTCTCTGGAACGATTGCGCAAAACTTGCGTCAAGGGAAAAAAGATGCTTCTGAAAAAGAGATGGAACATGCTTCTGCGATTGCTCAAGCACAAGAATTTATCGAAAAATTAGCCGATCGCTATGAGGCTCCTGTGGAAGAACGTAGTAGTAACTTTTCAGGTGGACAGAAACAGCGGTTATCCATTACCCGAGGTGTCATTGGTGATCCTAAGATTTTGATCTTAGATGATAGTACCAGTGCATTAGATGCGCGTTCTGAAAAGTTGGTTCGTGAAGCATTAGCAAAAGAATTAAAAGGCACTACTACGATTGTGATCGCTCAAAAAATCGCTTCTGTTGTCAAAGCAGACCGGATTCTTGTATTAGATGAAGGCAGATTAGTGGGTGAAGGAACACACGAAGAACTAGTAGCAACCAATCGGGTGTACCAAGAAATTTTCGAAACACAAAAAGGAACGGAGGAGTAGCCATGACTGATTTAATAAAAGCCAGTAAGTTTTTCTATCACTATTTAAAACGGTATAAGGTCTCCTTTTTCTTTATTTTTGTTACAGTCATCATTGCCACTTATCTTCAAGTGAAGGCACCACAATATATCGGAGAAGCCTTTCAAGAACTAGCCAACTATGTTGGGGCTTTGATGCAAGGAGTCGATGATAAGAGTCGCTTCGTTTCCATTATTTGGAAACTATTAATGTTTTATGTTTTAGCGAGTGCCGCAAACTTCATTTACAGTATCTTATTTACGCAAGTGGTGGGTAAATCGACGAATCGGATGCGTATTGGTTTATTCAATAAACTAGAAAAATTGACGATCCGCTTCTTTGATTCTCATCAAGATGGGGAAATTCTTAGTCGATTTACGAGTGATTTAGATAATATCCAAAATAGTTTGAACCAAGCTTTGCTCCAAGTAATCACCAATATCGTTTTACTTTTTGGGATATTGATTATGATGTTCCGCCAAAATGTTGAGTTAGCTTGGGCAACAATTGCTTCTACACCAGTGGCAGTTTTGATTGCTGTTTTGATTATCCAAAAGGCAAGAAAATACGTTGATTTACAACAAGACGAAGTTGGGAAATTGAACGGCTATATGGATGAAAAAATCAGTGGTCAACGTGTCATCATCACTAATGGATTACAGGAAGAGACAATTGATGGTTTCTTAGAACACAATGAGACTGTTCGTAAAGCAACGTTTAAAGGACAAGCTTATTCAGGATTGCTTTTCCCAATGATGCAAGGGATGTCTTTAGTGAATACCGCAATCGTCATTTTCTTTGGTGGATGGTTAGCACTGAATGGGGATTTGGAACGCTCGGTTGCTTTAGGATTGGTAGTCACATTCGTTCAGTATTCCCAACAATATTATCAACCATTGATGCAAATTTCATCTGGTTATAGCATGATCCAATTAGCGATCACAGGGGCACGTAGACTGAATGAGATGTTTGCTGAAAAAGATGAAGTGAAACCAGCGAATGGTCAATCTTTTGATGGGATCGATAAAGGCTTATCTTTGGAACATGTTGATTTTGGTTATAACCCTGATAAATTAGTGTTAAATGATGTATCTATTGATGTAAATAAAGGTGAAATGGTCGCGTTAGTTGGACCGACTGGCTCAGGTAAAACAACGATCATGAATCTATTGAATCGTTTTTATGATGTAAATAGTGGTGCAGTAACGATTGATGGGACAGACATCCGTGAGTATGATTTAGATGCTTTACGAAAACATGTAGGAATCGTTTTACAAGAATCCGTCCTATTCTCGGGTACTATTCGCGACAATATTGTCTTTGGGAAACCTGATGCGACAGATGAAGAAGTGATCAATGCCGCTAAGCAGGCGAATATTCATGACTTTATCATGAATCTAGAAAAAGGGTATGAAACAGAAGTATCTGAAGAAAACAACTTGTTCAGTACCGGCCAGAAACAATTGATCAGTATTGCCAGAACGATCATTACGAATCCTTCATTGTTGATTTTAGATGAAGCAACAAGTAACGTGGACACAGTAACAGAAGCTAAAATCCAAAAAGCCATGGACGAAGCAATCAAAGGACGTACCAGCTTTGTGATTGCCCACCGGTTAAAAACGATTTTAAATGCGGATCGTATTGTTGTTTTACGTGATGGAAAAGTAATCGAAGAAGGAAATCATCATCAGTTGTTGGCAGAAGATGGCTTCTATGCTGAACTTTATCATAATCAGTTTGTCTTTGAATAATCTGTTTTTGATGAACAAATAAGCTAACTAATAGACTACTTAGAAGAGGGAATGGCTCTTTTCTAAGTAGTCTTTTTTTGCATATAGAGATCTCTTTGACTTTAGCTATTGTGAGATAAGAATCGTTATTTTTCAGACTTGTCTGAAAAAGTTGAAGTAAGCTGTTTCAAGAAACCTGTTATATTTCATGTTAAATAAGGCGCTCCTTAAAAACTATAAAAAGGCAGGTAATGGGTATGAAGGTAAAAATAAGGCAGGTGTGCTTACAATTGATGATGCTCTTGACGATTTTGGTTCTTTTGTCCAACCCGCTCTTTTTGATGGGGCCGCTAGTCCATGCTTCCTCAAATGGTCATTTCCAGGTAACTGGACAACCAACAGGTTTTCAATTAGGTGAGGCTTACGGGAACAATGATAACGGCGTCCAATTGAAGATCGATCCTGAAAAAGACGGCACGTATACGAGTGATTTGCCCGAAACAGGCGTTCCAAGCGATACGAATGTCCGCCTTCAAATCAATTGGTGGTTGGTCGATGACGATATTTATCCTAGTGGCGATCTAATGGCTAATGAACGCTATACGATCATTGAAAATATTCCTGACACGTTATTGATTCCAGCAGGTGGTTTATCGGGTGAATTGATGGATGAAACTGGACGATTTTCTTTTGGTACGTTTTATGTAAATGAGGATCGTAGTATAGCGATCCAATTTAATACCCGTATTTATAATTTTAGTGAGATTCAGGGCTCGTTTTCTATTGATACGAGTTTTGATAATATTACCGAAGAATTGATCGTGGATTTGGGAGAATATGGTGTAGTTGAAGTGCCAATCATTGTTAAAGGGGAAGAGATCGTTGAAAAACAGGGGATTAGTTTTAATCGGGATACTGGAATTGTTGAATGGGAAGCGTTGATCAACGAAGAACATCGGGCGTTGACAAATGTGAAAATCACAGATTTCTTTGGTGATAACCAGGAATTTGTGTCAGTTAGTATCCAAAAGAAAGAAGTTGAAGATGAACAGTTCCATCCTTTATTAGCAAGTGATTATAGTCAAGCGCAACAAGACAATCAAATAACTTGGACGATCAGAAATAATGAAGCACCTAAACGAACGGCTTATCGATTAATCATCCGTATCAGAGTCAAAGATCTGAGCCAACCAACTGTTCATAATCAACTCATTGTCGAAAGTGATGAGTTGGGTCGGACAGAAACGAATGACGTCGAATTTGATATCGTAAAACAAAATTTTTCAAAATGAATAGCTAAAAATCCAAATGGATCAGACAAAATTGATTTTTATCGGGCGACAGATGAGCCTGGTCAACCAACGGGGAATCGCGAAGCGTATGACTATGTACTCGTGACTTGGCAAATCGACACGTATTATTACGTCGATGGTGAAAAAGACCCTATCGTCGATCGATTATCCGTCATTCCAGCAAATGCTGCGAGCCATACCTTTGAACAAAATTCACTGCAGATCACCGGAACGAATGCGGAAGGCTTTACAGTCGTTTTCAATGCAGAAAACACAGAGATGACGCTCACACCACCAGGGGATGCGAATGGCACCTACCGAATCACCTACCAAACGAGGATACAAACGACGGATGGACAGGTTTCAGCGGATACGATCCAGTTTTCCAACCATGCGATCCAAGGAAGTTTTGGTGAAGGTAGCGCTGGCGGAATCATTCCTAAACCAAGCATGCCAGGGATCGTAAAACGTGGAGTTGGGGGTGACCAGACTCAGCAGATCCAACATTGGGAGATTTTGTTCAATCAGGAAAACAAATTAGTTGAACAAGTAGAAATCCGTGATTCTTCCATCATCTTTGAAGAGGATCTCGTGCGATTGTTCGATCCTAATAACTATCACGGCTACTATGAGAATAATGTTCGTCCTTTTAAATGGATCTATTATGCTCGCTCATTACTAGAATCGACATTAATCATCACAGATGACGTAGTCAACACATTAGAAAAGGGTGTTGATTTTGAGTTGGTTTTGCATAATCTTTCTGAACCAGGCGAACGATTGATGTTGCCGGATGGGAGTTATTTACATCAAGCGAATAGTGCTTATCAAACAGAGTTTACGATCCGCTTGATTGGAGATTATGAAACAACGGATCAAACCATTAAGATTCATTTTTCAACGAAAGAGCATCAGTTATCTAGTAGAGGTTATTTAAAAATCTGGGATGAAGACCCTTCTCAGTTCAATAGAAGTAATTACTATTCCAGCGATCCAGTAGTCCAAGGGATCTATCCTTGGTTAGGTGGAACATATATCCATCCAGACATTACGTTCTTCAACTACGCCAAAGCAACTTGGCGACAAGGAGACGTTCAGTATTCTCAAGATTCAGTTGGTTATGGAACATTTGGCAATTGGCACTATAGCCTCATAAACGATGGACATAAAAAAGGGTTATTCCTACAGCCAGGACAAAAGTATGAAGAAGCAATCGCTGAAGATGCAGAACAAGCTGATGCTGGAAATATCGGAACGTTTGAATATTGGACAGATGAAAGTTTTTCAAATGAGAGCCGACAACCGGTCTACACTGGAATCGTTGATCGCTACCAAACACTGTTTCGTCTAGAATTCAATCCTTCCAGTGGTCCATTACCAGCAGGAACCGTCATTGAAGATGATTTTTCGACCCTTGCTGGTTGGGAGTTTAAGCCAGACTCTGTTCACGTCTTTCAGGGGACCGCCAACCTAGCTGGTCCGATTGATCCTGATACGAATCAACACCGCTGGAAAATAGCGGCAGGAGATTATGCAGGGAATGAACGACTAGTGGAAGGTACGGATTATCGCCTAGAATATGATCCGCAAACACAATTGATGCGGATCGTTCTCTTAAAAGAGAGTCATTGACCAATCGTTATCTTCTTCATTGCCGATTATGTTGCCACTCAAGAACTAGCTGATAATCCATTACTAGCAGGTTCTTATAAAAATATAGCGACACTGACAAGTCCTGGTGGGCGCAAGACAGAAGTAGAAACGCAAGTCACGATACCGACAGAAAGTTTAGTGATCAAGACGGGTGAAGTAGCAGACGACGACGAACATATCACCTACCGCGTGATCGTGAACCCAGGTGGCGCCAAATACCAGAATTTGTATCTCTTTGATCTCATGGATCATGAAGAAGAAACGACGCTTCTGCTAGATCCCGATACTGGAAAATATCGAATCAACGTTTTTGAAGGAAAATACAATCCCCAGACTCAGCAATTTGAAAAAATACGCCGTTTAATCGATGAACAAGATTTTCTACTGTTGGCACCACAACAACTCTTAGTCCCATATTTGCCAGAGTACATTGGCGTAGATGGGCGAGGTGCTTATCAAATCTTTGAATGGCAAGCAAATCCAGAAAATGACACAAGTGAAGCTCATTGGATCAGTCAGCAAACAGGAAGAGCTTTAAGTGAGCCAGGTGTGAAGGCAGAAACCGCCTTTGACCAGTTAGCTGCGGACGGTTTGATCAATTTATCGCAAAAAACCGCTCATTTCCAATTAGTTGTAGGTGATAATACCGGTCAGTCAGAAGTGACAGATAAAACATTGATCGTAGAATATACTGCCCAAACAACCGCTGATTCTGTCAATAATCGTGCAGGTGTTTTCTTGAATGGAAAACAAAAAGTGACGGAAGAATCCATTACGGACATCACGACGGGCGAAGGTTATGCTTCAGGAATCCACCGAATCGTGGAATTCTATAAAGCCGATCACGAAGGAAATGACCTTACAGGTTCAGAATTCCGTTTAGAGAAAAAATCTAAAGATTTTTTCCAAGAACAATTTCCTGAAAGAGTATTAGGGACATTTACGGTAGATAATCCTACTCAGATCGGTGGTGTTCATGAAGAAGAGGCTTATGGATTGACGAACGGAATCTATCGTCTGACAGAGATTACTCCACCAGCTGGTCCGTTTGCTGTACTACCAGAGCCCATTTATTTCAAGGTACAAGCATCAGGAACGACTAGTAGAGAAGAGGAAATTTTTTTCACCGATGAACAAGGGATTCCAGTGACACAAGAACGAGCAACAATCCAATTAGACAATGGACAGTTCAAGTTGACTGTTGAAAACCGACCAAAGCCTTTCATGATCGAAAAAAATTGGGATTTTACCACGCCTAATGCGGCAGTACCAGAGGAGATCAAAGAAGATTATGAAATTACGGTCAATTTATTAAGGGAACAACGGCATGAACAAAGCGATGAGTGGCGCTTGGATGCTTCATTCACACCCATGACTTTCACTTTGAATCAGGAGAATGAGTTTAAAGTGCTGGTCGAAGAGTTAGCCGATTTAGGTGAGGATTATCGATATATCGTAAAAGAAACCAGCATCATCAATACCAAAACAGGAAAAAACCTGCAACCATATTTTGATTTAAGTAGTGGGGAAGAGGGCGATCAAGTTGATAATCTCAATAAGATCGTGAAAGATGCTAATCAGAATTGGCAAATCATCCTGAAAAATAGCACGACACCTGAAAGTACCCCTGAACGTGTCTATGTGGGATTTGAGAAACAATTTGAATTCAGCGATTTAGATTACTCGAGCATTAACTACATTACCTTTGAATTATTTAGAAGTGTCGAAGAAGGGGAAAAGCAGAAAATCCAAACGATTCTCTTAACGCCAGGAGATACAGGTGAAGGGTTGAAATGGATCAGTAACCGCTTAGAGAAATTTACTCCAGATGGTCAAGCTTATCATTATTACATTAGAGAAATAAGTATCACGGATCACGAAGGTAGTGACCTTTCTGAACGATTTAGGCTAGCTGATACAGATTACATTTTGTTACAACCACATGAAGCTGTCCAAAACTTGGACGAAATGGAAGTCGTACCAATCATGAATACGGAAACGTCTGGCTTATTGCCAATAACAGGTGGACCTGGACTTCGCTTCTTTCTAATTGCAGCCCTCACTACCATTGTTTTATTACTAGGTTGGTTGTTCTATCGCTTGAGAAGTAAGCGAAATAGCAAATAGTAATTAGGACGGTCTGATGGCATTTCAGCAAATGAGAAAGGAGTAGAGGATATGCACAAAAAAAGAATGTTTCAATGGCTGCTGCTAGGTCTGCTGTTAGTAACCGGATTCTTCCCATATAGAGGCTATGCTACTGATCCTGAGACTGTGACGTTCATCTTACACAAGAGAGTCCTTGTAGATGAGTCGATCACAGATCCACAAACCTCTCCATCAAATGGCAGACAATTGACAGAAAATGAATTGGCTAACTTAAATGGCCTAGGTCTGAGTGTTCCTTATAATGGCGCCACGTTTCATGTCTATCATTTGACGGATTATTATCTTCAATCACAAGAAGATGCGCAAGCTTTAGCTAAACGCTTGGGACAGATGAACCCGATCCAGATCGAACAATTTATTGCAGAGCAGCAATTAGAAGAAGTGACAGGTAGTCCTGTCCTAACGCAGACTCATGCTGAATTTGGCGAAGGAGTGGGTGTGGTCGATGTTCCCAGAAAGCACAACGGTCACTATGGAATTTATCTGATCGTTGAGGATCATTCCCAGCAAACTAGTTATTTCAATGTGACAAATGCTGCACCGATAATGATTGGCTTGCCTCTAATGGACCCATTAAATGAAGTAGAGCTGACTCAGATTCATCTTTATCCTAAAAATGCTGGGTATTTTCGACAACCGTATTTTTACAAATATGGCAAAGAAGAAGACACTGAGCAGACCGAACCTCTCGAAGGTGTGATTTTTTCCCTGTTTCGTTATAACGAAGCTGGGGAAAAAATCTATTTAGCGCAAAATCAGGAGGCGTTAGGGGATGTATGGAAACAAAGTGATGATCCCTTAAATGATGAAGCAATCGCAACCTTCATCTCTGATGCTGCAGGGCGTGTCAAGATAGCAGACCATTTTTTGATCGGTGGTGAATACTATTTTGAAGAATTGCAAACTCTTCTGGGGTATGAGATCAGTGAAGAAAATCGGCAGATTCCATTATTTATCCCAAATACTTGGAAAAATGAATCAGGTGAGTTTTTATTCATGACACTTAATGAACAAAAAATGTCGGAACCTTTTTCTGATGAACAGGACGAATCGGTAGAGAAAGGACCTAGAATCTATAATATTTCACGAGCAGGAGAGTCTCAAAAGGACGATGATCTGCCAACAGATGATGGGAGTGAACAAGGAGGAACAGCGACAGGGACGGAACAGCTATTCAATCGTCTGTTACCACGTACTGCAGAAATGAGACAAGCGCTAGCTATTTTAGGCATTGCGTTATTATTACTGGCTTACTTGTTAAGGAAGTACATGAACAAAACTAGGAGGGAAGAAGATGACTGAAAGTAAAAAGAATAAATTCAGGATATTCGTGATGCTTGCTACGTTGTTGTTTTCGGCATTCAGTATTTTAGGAATGAGTCTTCCAGTAGCAGCAGCCCCAGAGCATGTGAATGTCACGCTTCATAAACGTGTTTGGCAGGATGAGATCCCGAAAGAAGCGTATCAACAAAATACTGGTGAACTAATGGAAAACTTTGGCGGCGATCCGTTAGACGGCGTGACATTTTCTGTCTATGATGTCACAGAACAATATTTTCGTTCTATCAGAGAGGATGGGAAAACAGCACGAGAAGCCTTGGAAAGAATCCAGTCTGATGCGGCTTTATATAAAAGAGCCCCTGATTATGCCAGTGGCCCTTTGCAGACTCAAGTGACAGCAACAGCAAGTGGCGAGACCGATCCAAACAGACAGGGGATTGCGGTCTTTGACCAATTACCTCGAAAAGATGCCCAAGGTAGAGATGCTGTTTATCTCTTTGTCGAAGAAGAATCACCAGCGAATATATATGAAATGGCATACCCACTACTTTTGGCTTTGCCAGTCTATGCTGGTGATGGAGAACTAACAGAGATCCACCTCTATCCTAAAAATATTTTGAAAGAACATTCGAAAACTTTAGTAGATAGCGGTCGGTTTAATGAAGTAACAATCACTCAAGATGGGAATCAAGTAACCTACTATGATGTTGGAACAGATGACATCTTAAATTATCTGTTGACGTTTGCTGTTCCCCGTGACTTAGGTAACAAAGCATTTTTCGAAATCACGGATACACCAACTAATGGATTGCGACTAACGACCCCTGATTCAATCGAAGTATTGATTGATGGTGTAGCGGTACCTAGTAGTTATTTTACGATTGATACAGCTACTCCGAATGTTGGGTTTACGATTACTTTCCACATTGACAATGAGGAAGTGGTTGAATTATTACAAGGAAAAACGCTCACGATTTCTTATGACATGTCGCTCACGGGTGATGCAATCACTCAACTATCTGATAATACCGCCACAATCGATTTTGGCTCGGATCCTACGATCTTAGATGGACCAAAAGTCAAGACGAATGAGCATCAATTTAGAAAGATCAATAGTCATGATGGTAATCCATTAAGTGGGGCGGTCTTTCGGATTTTTAAAGATTCTGATGGTCAAGTATTGTACGCACGTCTGAATGAAGAGAATGTCTTGATTGGTTGGGATGATGTCGGGACAGAAATAACCTCAGGACCAGATGGCTATTTTGATATTCGGGGCTTTAAAGCGGGAACCTACACGTTGGAAGAGGTGACGGCTCCAAGTGGTTACGTCATTTTAGATCCTTATACCACTTTTGAAATTGATTCAACTGCTTCAGAGACACCTTTAGTTACGATCGAAAACCAACCTCAAGGGCTTTTACCGGAAACCGGTGGTATGGGCATCTATATTTTCCTGCTGATCGGGGGACTGATTCTCTTAGCAGCCTACGTCGTTTATCGACAAACGAAAAAAGAGCACATGTAAACAGGTTTTGAAGGAGGGAATATATAATGTCCCAAAAACAGCGACCAAAAAAGTGGCTTCGGATCGTGATGTATCTCCTTTTTTTAACAGGTGGATTAATTGCGAGTTATCCTTTTTATGTCAATGCCTTCAACCAACTCGTTGATCATTATCGTATCAATGAGTCTCAAAAAACGAAAGCAGAACAGCAACAGGCACGAGAAAGAGCCAAAAAGTATAATCAAGAACTAGCAGAAAGAGGTATGGGAGCGGTCACGCTCCCAACCTACACTGGACGGAAAGAAGCGGACCTCGCTAATTATTTAGCAAATCACTTGATTGGTTCGATTCAAATTCCTAAGATTAGGATCAGTGTTCCGCTGTTTGACCATGCAAGCCCAACGATCCTCCAATATGGTGCTGGTGTTTTGGAAGAAACGTCCTATCCTACTGGCGGCAAAAATAATCATAGTGTGATCTCTGCCCATAGTGGGATTCCTGAAAGAAAACTTTTTACGGATCTCGATCAACTGGAGTTGGAGGATATTTTCATTATCACCTATGCAGAAGAAAAGTTGGCCTATGAAGTGAATGACATCACTATTGTGACCCCTGACGACGTTAGCTCTCTAAAAATTTATCCAGAGGAAGATCTCGTGACTTTAGTCACCTGTACACCGTATATGATCAATTCCCATCGATTATTAGTCAGAGGACATCGAGTGCCTTATACAGAAGAACTAGCCCAAAAAGAAGCGAATGCAGAACAAAGACAATGGTGGCTCAATCTCATGATCTTACTCATTTTATTGCTCTTTGTAGGAAGTCTATCCCTGTTCATTCTGCGAGTCATACGTGAAAAGCCAATATAATAGAAAAAGACATGTTGGATTACTTGAGAGAACCAACAATGAGAAAAAGCCCATAACCATAGAAAGCTTAGTGAAAACTTTCTAGTTATGGGCTTTTTTATATTCGTCAAATAACAAAACTGTCCAAAAAACGTTGATAAGCCATAAAGAAGCGAACGGAGTAATTGAACAAAGCCAATTATTTCAACATTTTTTCTTCTCCACACAATACAAAATCGGTGGATTGTTTTTTTGATTAATAAATTGATAGTTTAAAACATTATACTGATCTTGAGGGAGCATTTGACAAAACTGTTGTACCATATCCAGTTCTGATTTCCCACCTTCATGACCATAGTAGACGACGATAATCATGCGTCCTCGAGGGGCTAAACGTTTCAGTATCTCTTCCATTGCGATTTTCGTTGTTTCAGGTAAAGTAATGATTGCTTTGTCACTCTTAGGAAGATAACCTAGATTGAAAATCCCTGCTTTGATTGGTTGCTCTGGAGCCACGACATTCCCCAGTGTCTCATGACCTTGTAAATAAAGAGAGACTCGATCGGTCAATGCTTGTTCAGCGAGTTTTTCTTTCGTGGATTGCAAGGCAGCAGGTTGGATATCAAAACTGTAAACATGTCCGGTCTTCCCGACCAATTCAGCCATAAAAAGCGTATCGTAGCCATTACCCATGGTGGCATCAATAGCATGGTCACCTGGTTGCAGGATTTCTGTTAATAACGTATGGCTAAAGTGTAAAGCAGTTTGTAGCATTAGCAACGCACTCCTTTACGAACATCAAATTTCCCTTGATAACTATTGCGACGAACCAATTCTTCATCTATCGCATTCAAGACTTCCCACTTTTTCAAACTCCACATTGGTCCGATCAACGAATCCCAAGGGGCATCACCGGTAAGCCGATGGATAATGATTTCTTGAGGGATCATTTCCAATTGATCACAAATCACGTTGACATAATCAGGACGGGTCATCAGTTGTAAACGACCTTCATGATAATCACGAAGCATCCTTGTTTTGCGCATCAAGTGCATTAAGTGAAGCTTGATTCCTTGGATATCTGAATCAAGGATCGTACGTCGGACATTTTCACGCATCATTTCTAATGTTTCACCAGGTAAACCGTTGATTAAGTGAGTGCAGACACGAATGCCATGTTTTCGTAATTTATTCACACCATCAAGGTAAGTTTGGTAGTCATGTGCGCGATTGATCAGTGTAGAGGTTTCTTCAAAAGTCGTTTGTAATCCTAATTCGACCCACAGATAAAGCCGTTCATTTAGTTCTGCGAGATAATCCACGACCGCATCTGGTAAGCAGTCTGGGCGAGTACCAATCGACAACCCGACAACACCAGGAAGGTTGATCACTTGTTCAAAACGCTCACGAATGATTTCTACAGGTGCATGAGTATTCGTGAAATTTTGGAAATAAACGATATATTGGGTTACCCCTGGCCATTTTTGATGCATCATATCGATTTCTTTATGGAACTGAATAGGTAATGGGTCTTCGGGAGCGACGATCATATCACCTGATCCAGAAACACTACAAAAAGTACAGCCCCCGTGAGCCACTGTACCATCACGATTGGGGCAGTCAAATCCTCCATCGATTGGCACTTTGAAAATTTTTCCGCCAAATTCATTTCTTAACGCATAATTCCATGAGTGGTAGCGTTTATTTCCATCTGAATATGTAAATTCCATTGTTATCCTTCTTTCTTAATGGTGCTAAATTCATCACTTTCTTCTACTCGTATTGAACGATTCAGATCATTATACCTGATGAATGACGTAAAATCTAAGCACTTTATAACGAGAATCGTTCTTAGGATCAAGTAAAGAGACAGATTAACTAATCATCAAAGAAAAAAGTTAACTGTCTCTCCACAATTTTTTATTGATTTGGATGATTTGTAACAAAAGTTCTCACTAAAAAATACTTGTGTGAGATCAAGATGTTTTCTGCGTGTTTAGCCATTTTTCTTTTTGGGTTCGATAAATTGGATACGTGAAGCATAACCACGAGAGGCTAAGTAAAAAGCCACCTAGAATATCACTTGGAAAATGAACGCCTAAATAAATACGGCTAATCCCAACACTTACTATAATAAACGCTAGAAGTATTTGAATCAATGGACGAAAGACCTTTTTTTGAATAATGACAGGAATTAGAAAAATCAGTGTACCATATAAAATCATACTACCAGCTGCATGACCACTAGGAAAACTGTAACTGTGCTCTACCACAAGGTGTTCAAGGGTTGGGCGAACGCGCATCACGAATAGTTTGATCACAGGATTGATGATCCCAGCAATGGCAATAAAATTAACCGCTAACCAAATCATTTCAGGTCTTTTTTTCTTCCACCATAACAAAAATGAAACCAGCAAGAAGACTAAGATGACCGTGAGTGGATTGCCAAATTTTGTCATAAACAGCTGATAAGCATTCCAATGGGGATAGGGAGCGCGGATCATTTCTGTTATTGATTGATCAAATCCCGCCAGTAAAGAAATACGGTATTTGACAATGTAGCCTAAGACTAAAAAGAGCAGTAAAAAACAAGCTCCAGCTACATGAAAAGTTGTACGTTGCTTCATAAATATCCTCCTTTTCAACAATGACTCATTATAGCATTATTCTCTCTATAAATAATATCCATAATTATTTATAGAATCGAGCACTTAATCAAAAAATAAAAAAGGTATTTTATTTGTAAATCACTTTGTAATCTCCTAGACATTTTCAAGTAATATAATTGACATACTTTGTCTGGGAAAGTTTAAATCGATTATTTGTTAAAAGTCGTTAAAATCAAGCGGGGAAAGGTGCTATTTTTTTCTCAGTGTTGAACATTACGAAAGGTTACAGTCTGATTACAATAAGCAGTCACACACTTAAATAACTTTTAATAAAGATTAAGAGAAGTTATAATTATTATAATAGTATAGAAATTGTAGATAGAAGTTGGAGGATAGAAGATGGAAAACATTGCAAGAAAAGAACGTAGACGTTTAAATGAAACCAAACGTTTTCGTAAAGTAAAACGTAGTGCTGCACTTGTCGGTACGGCGATGGTCGGCTGTTCTGTGGCAGCGTCATTGATTCAGCCTGTACAAGTAGATGCTGATCAAACCCCCACACAATTCGGTGCCAGAATCAATACAGCAGCGTTTATTGCTGAGATTGCTACGTATGCACAACCAATTGCTCAAGCCAACGATTTATATGCCTCAGTCATGATTGCTCAAGCAGTCGTCGAAAGTGGTTGGGGAAGTAGTGCCTTGTCACAAGCACCTTACTATAATCTATTTGGGATTAAAGGAAGTTATCAAGGTCAAACTGTTTATATGGATACACTCGAATATCTTAACAATAAATGGGTATCTAAAAAAGAACCATTCCGTCAGTACCCTTCTTTTGCAGAGTCATTTAATGACAATGCCTATGTTTTAAGAAATACCTCTTTTGGTAATGGCTATTATTATGCAGGTACTTGGAAAAGCAACACTAAATCTTATACTGATGCTACTGCTTGTTTGACAGGTCGTTATGCAACTGATCCAGGGTATGCTGGAAAACTAAACAATATTATTACAACCTATGGATTGACCAAATACGATACACCAGCTAGCGGCAACGCTGGAGGCGGTGCAACGATTGGAAATGGCGGGAATACGGGAAATACATCCAATTCTGGAAGTACTAGTGGGAACTCAGGCGGTTCTGCAACTACGACTGGTACGACTTATACTGTCAAATCAGGAGACTCCGTTTGGGGAATCTCTCATTCATTTGGAATCACGATGGCGCAGTTAATCGAATGGAATAATATCAAAAATAATTTTATCTATCCAGGACAAAAATTAACGATCAAAGGTGGCCAATCTGCAGGTTCTTCAACCACTAACACTGGTAATAATGCTTCTTCTGGAAATACTTCTGGCAACACGAATACGTCTGGCAGTACGGGACAAGCAACTGGTGCAAAATATATGGTTAAATCAGGCGATTCTGTTTGGAAAATTGCGAATGATCATGGGATTTCGATGAACCAACTGATCGAATGGAATAACATCAAGAATAACTTTGTTTATCCAGGTCAACAGTTGGTTGTTTCAAAAGGTAGTTCTTCAGCAAGCGGTTCTACTTCTAATACATCGACAGGTAATACATCTAGTAATACGGCAAATACAGGAAGTACTACTTCTGGAAGTACTTATACTGTCAAAGCAGGCGAATCGGTTTGGAGTGTTTCGAATAAATTTGGAATTTCCATGAACCAACTGATTCAATGGAACAATATTAAAAATAATTTTATTTACCCAGGGCAAAAATTGATTGTCAAAGGTGGTTCATCTTCAAGTAATGCGTCCGCTTCGACAGCTAATAACAAGAACACCGCATCAAGCAATACCAGCTCAACTGCGACAGGGCAAGCGACTTATACTGTCAAGGCAGGCGAATCAGTATGGGGTGTTGCAAATAAAAATGGGATTTCCATGAACCAGTTGATTGAATGGAACAATATTAAGAATAACTTCATTTATCCAGGACAGAAATTGATCGTCAAAGGTGGAAGCAGTAAAGCAAGCGCAACAGCAACAACCAAACCAACAGCTTCAACGCCAGCTTCTACAACTCCAACGGCTTCTTCAACGGGTGATACGAAGTATACTGTCAAAGCAGGCGAATCGGTGTGGGGCGTTGCCAATAAACACCATATTACGATGGATCAGTTGATTGAATGGAACAACATCAAAAACAATTTTATTTATCCAGGACAAGAAGTCATCGTTAAAAAAGGCACTGCACAATCAACGCCAGCGAAATCAGATGAAAAAACCTATACCGTCAAAGCAGGTGAATCAGTATGGGGCGTTGCCGATAGTCATGGAATCACCATGAATCAATTGATCGAATGGAATAATATCAAGAATAACTTTATTTATCCGGGACAACAGTTGATCGTCAAAAAATAAGCAATGACACATGGCAGGAAATCAGTAAATGTGTGAAATAATATTTGAACTTGTAGCATTTATTTGTTACTATGAATCTACACTTTTGAGTAAATAAAAATCAACGCCTGAAAAGGAAGTAGTAAAAAGTCGAAAGTTTTAGAGAGCACATGGTTGGTGGAAATGTGTACGGACGCTTTTGAACTCGCCTTTGAGTTGCGCCTACTGAAATCACAAACAGAGTAAGTAGGAGCGGTGACGACCGTTACAACGTTTGAGGCCTTTGTGAAAAGGCAAAATTAGGTGGTACCACGTAGATTACGTCCTATAAAAAGAGCAATCTTTTTATAGGACTTTTTTGTTTTCTTCAGATGAAAAAAACAAAAAGGTGAGGCTAGACTTCACTAAACTTCGACAGATTGATGTGGAAGTACAAATAGATCAGGGGGATAGAAAATGAGTTATAACCATAAAGAAATCGAAAAGAAATGGCAAAAATACTGGGCAAAAAACAATACCTTCAATACCCATGATGATCCTGAAAAACCAAAGTTCTATGCGTTGGATATGTTTCCATACCCATCAGGTCAAGGATTGCATGTTGGACATCCGGAAGGCTATACAGCAACAGATATCTTATCTCGTTTTAAACGCAGTCAAGGATTCAATGTCTTGCATCCGATGGGATGGGATGCGTTCGGACTACCAGCCGAACAGTACGCATTAGATACAGGAAATGATCCAGCTGAATTTACACAAAAAAACATTGAAACATTTCGTCGTCAAATCAATTCTTTAGGGTTTAGTTATGACTGGAATCGTGAAGTCAACACAACTGATCCAGAATATTACAAATGGACACAATGGATCTTTACAAAATTGTACGAAAAAGGCTTGGCATATGAAGCAGAAGTAGCAGTTAACTGGGTACCTGAGCTTGGTACGGTGATCTCTAATGAAGAAGTGATCGATGGAAAAAGTGAACGTGGCGGCTACGATGTCGTCCGCAAACCAATGCGTCAGTGGATGCTAAAGATCACTGCATACGCAGATCGTTTACTTGATGATCTTGATTTAGTAGATTGGCCAGATAGCATCAAAGAAATGCAACGCAACTGGATCGGTCGTTCAGTAGGAGCAAATGTTGAATTTAAAGTTGCTGGAACAGACAAAACGTACACGATTTTTACCACACGACCAGATACACTATTTGGCGCAACGTACTCTGTTTTAGCTCCTGAATTAGACTTGGTGCAAGAAATCACGACGCCAGAACAAAAAGCAGCAGTTGAAGCATACATCGAAGAGACAGCTAAAAAATCAGATTTGAAACGTACAGATCTAGCAAAAGAAAAAACGGGTGTCTTTACTGGAGCTTATGCCATCAATCCAGTTAATGGAAAAGAGATCCCGATCTGGATCGCTGACTATGTGTTAGCTTCTTATGGTACTGGAGCAATCATGGCTGTACCTGCTCACGATGAACGTGATTATGAATTTGCAAAAACCTTTGATTTAGAAATTCTTCCCGTGATCGAAGGAGGAAATATTGAAGAGGCTGCTTATACGGAAGATGGTCCTCATATCAACTCTGAATTTTTGAATGGCATGAATAAAGCAGAAGCCATTGCTAAAATGAATGAATGGTTAGAAGAAAATAGTTGTGGGAAAAAAGAAGTCAGCTATCGTTTACGTGACTGGTTATTCTCACGTCAACGTTACTGGGGGGAACCAATTCCGATCATCCATTGGGAAGATGGTACAGTCACAGCTTTACCAGAAGAAGAGCTGCCATTACGTTTGCCTAAAACGACTAATATCAAACCAAGTGGAACAGGAGAATCGCCACTTGCCAACATCGAAGAATGGGTGAATGTTGTCGATCCTGTGACTGGCAAAAAAGGTCGCCGTGAAACCAATACAATGCCACAATGGGCTGGAAGTTCTTGGTATTATTTACGTTATATCGATCCACATAATAAAACAGAATTAGCGAACTATGAGAAATTAGAACGCTGGTTGCCAGTAGATATCTACATTGGTGGAGCAGAACATGCCGTTCTTCACTTGCTGTACGCTCGTTTCTGGCATAAATTCTTATATGATATCGGTGTTGTACCTACGAAGGAACCATTCCAAAAATTATACAACCAAGGAATGATCTTGGGAGAAAACAACGAAAAAATGTCTAAATCACGTGGCAATGTCGTTAATCCAGATGATGTCGTGGCCAAATATGGCGCAGATACATTACGATTATATGAAATGTTTATGGGACCATTAGATGCATCGATTGCTTGGAGTGAAAATGGACTAGAAGGAAGCCGCAAATTCTTAGATCGTGTTTGGCGTTTGATCGTGGATGAAAACAATAAGATGCGTGATCGAATCACCACTTTAAATGATGGGAAATTAGATAAAGTGTATCATCAAACCGTCAAAAAAGTTACGGAAGATTACGAAAATCTTCACTTCAATACAGCCATCTCTCAATTAATGGTGTTTGTCAATGAAGCGTATAAAGTGGATGCACTACCTTATGAATATATCGAAGGATTTGTTCAATTGTTGGCACCGATCGCACCACACATGGGTGAAGAACTATGGGCAATCTTAGGAAATGAGGAAGGGATTTCTTACGCAGCTTGGCCAACTTATGATGAGTCAGCTTTAGTCGAAGATGAAATCGAAGTTGTCTTCCAAATCAATGGTAAGGTCCGAGGAAAAGCTAATGTTTCACGTGACTTACCAAAAGATGAACTTGAAAAAATAGCGATGAACAATGAAACGATCAAAGAAAACATTGCTGGAAAAACCGTTCGTAAAGTGATCGTTGTACCAAATAAATTAGTAAATATCGTAGCTAATTAAAAAGCAGGAACAAGTGAATTATAAGAGATTGTTGAAGGAGCTTTCGATGAAACCCAGAGCCACTTTCAGAATGAAGAACAGATCATTAAAAACAATTTTGGCTGTTTCAGTATTTTAAGATGTTTTATAAGTCGCAATCAGTTCAGCAAGTTTATAACTGACTAAACGTAGGAAAAGAGATTATGACAAAAGTGTCTAGCTCCGAGAAATAAGCCGGAGAAGAGGTTGAGCCAAGTGTTGGCTCAACCTCTTTCTTCGGCTTATTTTCCGTTAGAGCTTGAAACACCGTGGATAAGATCGTGAAAGAGGCGGATAGCTCCGAGCAGATGCTTAAATACTATTTATTTGTCTTGGGTCGCTTCCTCTCAAACTCTTTTATAGAAAAATAAAGTGAAGAGAAACTAAAACAAAGAAAATTTCAATTGAAGAGTTAGAACCATTCACCGAGTGGAAGTTTGCTGACGTTTTTTTTTTGTGAATGACTATCTAAGATGAACAGTTATTTTTTGTTAGTTACAAAAGTGAAAAAAACAAAAAGTATTTTATTAAAATTGCTTATGTCTCATAATATTTGCATCGTGATACCTTTTGAACGTAAACAAATGACACATTTTTTTAAAACATTGTTATTTTTATTTAGTTGGCATGTTTTCTTTTTTTTTAATACCAAGCTATAGTATTACGCTATTTTGTTTTTTTTATTTTAGAAAAATGACAGGCCGATGAAACAACCGCAAATCTGTTAAAAATTACCATTCTATCGGTAAAAAAAGGTTTTGTTCTAAGCGGATAATCGTAGATAATTTTAGTGTAGGTGTTTCATATGTTTTTGGAGGTGAGTATACGTAAGATTAAAATGAAAAATTTTTCTTTACATAGTGATTTTTGTTATGTTAATAGTCAAATAAACTATCATCTCATGAGCAAAAAAGTAACCTTTTACAAATATTAGGAACGTTCACATTAGGAATGTTCATAAGAAATAATAAAAATTTTGTTTATTTAATCTTTCCTTTTAGAGAATTTGAGCAAGGAAAAAGAGTGAGTGTATTAGTAAGAGAGGAGGACAGAAAATTTGAAAAGCAAGCATTTGCGAACGATAACAACCTCTTTGTTGTTGTTCCAAAATTGTCTTTATCCATTAACCGTTTTTGCTGAGGAAGCACCACCAGAACTAGATACGGAGTTTGTACAGGATTTACAAAATCAAGGGGAACAACCAGTGATGCAAGAACCTGTTTCACCTGAAACAGCTGCAAACGACTCAGCAGAAGAGTCAATCGAGGTAGAGGAGCCAGTAGAAGAAAATACAGAGGAAATCGTAGAAGAAGCACCTGTAGTTGAGGAAGTACCGATCGTTGAAGAACAAGAAGTGGAAGAAGTACCAACTGAAATACCAACTGAACAGCCAACTGAAGTAACGGAACCTGTGACTCCATGGGAAGATCCTGTACCACCAGTCCTTCGACAAAGTGCTGAGTTAAGGAAGAATAATTTACCAAACCTAGATAAATATCGACCTGATCTGATAGCAAATGGGAAAAAAAGTTATATTGAGAAAACGTTAGCGACACAGATTAATCGCACTATTATGTTGGGAGCTGCCGTTGGTTCGAAGACTTCCTTTACTGTGAATGTGCCTACCTATGAGAAGGTCACTCAAGATAAAGATCATGGTTGGATTTCTTGGATAGCAAGTAATCTAACCACAACGGATGATTATCCATACGATACGATGTATTATGGGAATCATTCATCTTACCGCGGAACGTATACGTTAACGATTCCATCTGATCAAAGTGTCAATGGGTACCAAGTGACGGTTACGAAGCCTAGTATTTCTTCTTATGCCGCATCTTTTACCGTCACGATCACTAGGCTGGCATCGACCAGTGCAAAAGAAGATCGATTAGTACTTAACGGAGACGTGAAACTAGGGACGACGGCTGTAGCCTCCCAATACTCTGTTTTAGACTCGATCCCGATCGAAGATGTTTCGTATGTCAATGCTTTGCTGGGAACGATTACAGTGAAGAAAGAGCAACCTGAATTTGAGATTAAAAATGAAGTGACCGTTGAAGCACAAAGAGGAAAAGAACTGTCTACGAGCATCCTAAAATCGTGGTTTTCTACGATATCGGAGAATTCAGGGAATTATGACTATAGTCTGTCTTCCGGACCGGCAGAATGGGCACCAGAGACTAACGGACAAGCAACAGTCGCTGTCACAAATAAAGCAACAAATGAAACAAAAGAATATGAAACGAAATACTCCGTCGTAGACACTAAAGCACCCACCGCAACACTTAAAAAAGAGATCGTGTTTGAAGCAAGGCGTACAGGTGCGCTCACGCAAGCAGAACTACGAGAACTGTTGATTGAGAGTGATCTGCAAGATAATTGGAGTTTACCAGAAAAGATTACGATCGGATTGACTAACATCGGATCCGCAAATGAACCGTTTGAACTTGTTGGAAAGGCACCAAGTATGTGCAGTAATATTTTTATTACCTTAACAGATGAAGCTGGAAATACGGCTCGATACATGAAAAATATTTCAGTCGTTGACACGCAAGCACCAGAGGGCAAGCTTAAGGAGTCACTGTTTTTTGAAAAAGGCAGTAAAGAGCCAGATTTACGAGAGTTATTAGATGGCGAACCCACCGACAACTGGTCGCTACCAGAAAATATCAAACTTGCGTTAAGCTTCAAGGACGGCAAGCAGTTTTCAGAATTACCTGAAGGGGCGCACGAGTTTACGTTAACCTTGACGGATGAAAGAGGAAATGCTAGAGAACTTAAGGGTAAGTTGTACATCGGTGAACGGTTTGAAATAAAGTCTGAAGTGGTTGTTGAAGCCCAACGAAGCCAAGAATTATCTCGGACGATTCTAGAATCATGGTTTGATAAACGACCAAAAGATACCGATGATTATGAGTATCGTCTGACTAATGGACCGAAAGAATGGGCACCTGGAGCAACTGGAGAAGTAACAGTTGCTGTGAAAAACAAAACAACGAATCACACGCAAGAACTTACTACTAAATATACAGTAGTAGATACGAAGGCACCGACAGCAGAGTTTGAACGGAGTGTTTCATTTGAAGCAAGACGTACAGGCAGTCTTAGCCGAGAAGAGTTAATGAGTGTGATTAAAGAAGGGACTTTACAAGATAATTGGAGTTTACCAGAAAAGATTACGATTGGGCTGGAGGATCTTCAAGGAGGAAAGTTTGAAGTTGCTGGGAAAGTGCCTTCATCTACTGCGTATGTTGTAGCCTCTGTTCTAACAGACGAAGCAGGAAACCAACAACACTTTTCACCTATAAATCTATTGATCGAGGATACAACACCTCCAGAAGGAAAGCTAAGAGATTCACTTGTCTATGAGCAAGGAAGTGAAATGCCGGATTTACGAGAGTTGTTAGATGGCGATCCAACTGACAATTGGTCCTTACCAGAAAATATCCGACTTGAGTTAACTTTCGAGAATGGCTTAGAATTTTCTGAGTTGCCTGCAGACGATCATCGATTTACGCTGAAATTGATTGATGAATTTGGCAATAAAACAGAACTAGACGGAATATTGATGATTACATCTAACGCACAATACATCGATGTCACCATTCCTGCACGTATGAGTTTTGTACAGGAGGATATTCTAGCTGGTATCGCTTCACCAAATTATGAGATCAAAAATAATTCCAACCGTCCGGTATCCGTTTATGTGGATACCATGACTAGTCTTGAAGAAACCGAACGATTAACTGAACTGACATTAGGTTTGCAAAATACGGATCATGAACAAGAGGTAGTTTTAGTAGCAAATGGTCAAAATCTATCAGAAACCGTTGAACTTGTCACTTTAACAAGTGAACAGAATGCTTATGAGTTCTCTTTCTTTGGAACAGCAGGTGACAACATCTTGTCGGAAACTTTAGATGCTCCAATCAGACCTAGTTACTTGATGCAGTTGCATTTTAAAACACCATGAGATATAGACCTATTCAAAAGAGATCGTGAAAGCATCGGATAGTTCCGAAAACAAACAGAAAGAATTTTTTTGTATGTTTTTTTCTTCCTAATCGATACGGAAGTATTTCTTTTGTAAAGAAAACGTTTACAATCTATACTTTAAATAGAACGAAAAGGAAGGAGCAAATAAAATGAAAAAAGCATTGATTATTTGTGCAGCAGGGATGTCATCTTCTATGATGGCTTCTAAGACCACGGATCTATTCAAACAAAAGGGGGAAGAAATCGAAGTCGATGCGGTATCTGCGACAGAAGGCGATAAAATGATCAAGTCAAGCGACTTTGATTTATTTCTCATTAGTCCTCAAACCACGATGTTTTTAGATAAGTTTGTTAAACTAGGAAAAACGGTTGATAAACCTGTGGTTAGTATTCCCTTTCAAGCGTATGTTCCGATTCCCACAGGTATTCAGAAATTAGCGGATTTGATTGAAGAAAATATCTAACTAGGAGTGGATAAAGATGAAACAGATCGAAAAAGCATTGTTAGGGCTATTGATCAACTATCAAAAAAAATATATCACTAGTCATGAGCTTGCTTCTGAATTGTCTTTATCTGATCGAACAATCCGTAAATACATGGTTGATGTCAAAGAGAAAATTGAAAAAAACGGAGCAAAAATTATTGCCAAACAAGGACAAGGATATCAGTTGGCGATCTTAAAGCCTTTGGCATTTGCATTTTTTTTAAAACATCAAAATATCGCAGCTGATCAAGGCATGTCTGAAATGGAATTTTTTGAAACTGAAGATCGTCAAAAATATCTGTTAAATAAGTTATTGCTAGAAGATGAAGCCATTTTTATGGATGAATTAGAGTCGGAACTCTTTATCAGCCGTTCTAGTTTATCCAATGATCTAAATGAGATAAAGGCAAAAATTGAGCCCTATGCGTTAAAAATTTGTTCTAAACCACGACAAGGAATGTGGATCGAAGGATCAGAGCAAAACAAGCGCCATTTTATTATGGACACGTTTTTTGGTGATCAAGCAACGAACTCTTTAAAAGATTATTTAGTGAACAGTCACTTTTTCAATGAATTCAATTTTGAAGAGGTTTTAATCATTATTTTAGATGAGATCCGAGAAGCAAATTTAAAAGTTTCTGATTTTATCATGCAAAATCTAGCATTACACCTAGCCTTAACGATCAAGCGAATCAACGAAGGATTCCCCATTGAAGCTTTAGATTTTAGTGAAGAGTTAGTGGATCGCCGTGAATATCAAGTAGCAAAAAAGATCGTTCAACGAATGAATCGTGTGACAAAAGTACCTTTTCCAGAAGCGGAAATTCATTATCTGACGTTGCATTTGGTTGCTAAGTCTAACCCCATCGAAAAAATAAATGATGAGCTGCTTTACAAGGAATTAGCAAGAGTGATTGAGCAGCTTGCCGACTTTTTTGGCGATTCACTGATTGAGGATCAACAATTAAAAAATGGTCTGCTTAATCATTTGACGCCAATGGTGGTTCGTCTACGGCAAGGGATTACTTTAGAGAATCCGTTGACTGAGGATATAAAAAAAGAAAATATAGTCGCCTTTGAACAGACGAAAAGAATATTTAGTCAAATGCCTATGCTACGACAATTCACGATCAATGAAGATGAATGGGCGTATCTTACCTTACACATCATGGCAGCTTTAGAAAAAGTCAGAACAGCGAAAAAAATACGTGTATTGATCATTTGTGCAACTGGTTATGGAAGTGCGCAATTGTTGAAGAATCGTGTGCTTGCTGAGTTTGGCGAAATGCTCTTAGTGACCAATGTCAAAGGTTATTACGAGATCAATGAAATGACTTTGATGGGCGTAGATATGATTATTTCATCAATCGATTTATCAACGATGATTTTTAAGATCCCCGTATTACATGTGAGTGTCTTTTTGAATCCACTAGATAGCCAAAAAATTCGACAGACGATTGCGGACTTACAACCTTGTCCGTCAAAAAGAATAAAAACTACTTGCACAGATTCTCCGAAAAAAAGACAGGATTATCATGGCCAGCTTTCTGAAAGATGGTACAAAGTCTATTCTGAAAGACCAACTAAAGAGACGGTGATTTTAGACCTACTCTCGCTTTTAGAAAAAGACGAAGTAAAAGATTATACCCTTGAAATGATGGCACAAATCAGCAAGCGAGAGAAAATGGGACAGATTGTCTTCAGTGAAACCGTTGCAGTCCCACATCCAGCTATTCCAGTAGGGGTCACGACAAAAATTGCAGTCGCAGTGATTCCGGAGGGGATGTTTTGGGATGATTACCAACAGATCAAATTTGTTTTTCTCGTGTCACCATCTTTTATTGAAAACGAAGAAATTACTATAGTGACAAAAGCAATTGTGCAATTAATTGATCGCACAGATTTGCAACAACAAATTTTAATTGAACCAACGTTTGAAAATTTTAGCAATCATTTTGACGAGGTGATTGAATAAGGAGGAATACGTGTGACTGGAAATATGACGAGTGAAGAATTACAAGTCATCGCTTTTGATATTATTTTGCATAGTGGAAATGCCCGAACATTGATTCATGAAGCCTTCAAACTTCTACGGCAAGGAGAAAAAGCGGAAGCAAGTCAACAATTAGATAAAGCAAATGAAGCTATTTTAGAAGCGCATAAAGCCCAGACAAACTTGCTAAAAGAATATGCAAGTGGGCAAAAAATCGAGATGGAGATCATTATGGTCCATGCCCAAGATCATTTAATGACAACAATGACCCTTTTAGAAGTTGCAAATGAAATGAGTTATTTGTATCAACAAAAAGCTTGAAAGAGGAGATTAAGGTGGATGAAACTAAGAAGCAACAATTAGCTTTAGAAAAGAAACAATTTAGTTTGAAAATCATGTACTTCAATCGTTATCTTGTGATTCGTTATTTGACAGCCTTTTTCTTTTTCATCAATCTTAATTGGCTAGTACTACTATTAATCGCAAGAAGCAGTGCCTGGCTACTGCCGCTTAGCTTGCTGGGTTTGATCGTTCCTGCTATCGGTGAACAAGTCATACTTTATCGTACGCACACGAACCGAGCACCTTGGACGAGCAATTATTTTAAGATTCAAGGAATGATGAACGTAGGAATCAGTGGCTTACTACTTACCCCATGGTATCGCTCATTTTTTCCATTTATGTCTAATGATCATAGCACCAAGCTATTTTTACTCGCATTATTTGTAAGCGGTATCTTTGTTTGTGGCTTTTGCTGGTTCCGCTTAGAAAAAATTGAACGTAATCAAGACCGTCAATATCAACGTGTTAAACAATATGAAAAGATTTCACAATTAGGGAAGGGGAGTAACTAATGTTTAAATTTTTGGAAAAGTATTTGATGGGACCGATGGGAAAAATTGCACAAATGAAAATCGTTCGGGCGGTAATGGCAGCAGGGATGGCTTCGATTCCATTTACGATTGTCGGGTCGATGTTTTTGGTTTTGAATATCTTACCTTTACCATTTCCATTTCTTGAAGGGTTTTTCAACGCTACATTTTTTAAAGTCAGTGATTTGTACATGATCATCAACACGATGACCATGGGGATTTTATCCATTTATTTTGCTATTGTTTTTGCTTATGAACTGACTTCAATCGAACGAGATGAACAAGGGTTGAATGTCAATCCTTTAACTGGTTCGCTGCTTGCGGTATTTGCTTTCTTCATGTGTATTCCGGAATTAGTGTTATCCGATGGGAAAGTAAGCTTGATCGCTAGTATCTCAGATACGGAAACTGTCGTGAACGGAATTCGGATGGGCTCATTTGTCGAGCGGCTAGGCACTTCCGGTATCTTTACAGCAATCATCATGTCATATATAGCTGTTGAATTATATTGCATCTGTGTCAAACGGAATTGGGTCATCAAGATGCCTGATGTAGTACCTCCAGGTGTTTCTCGTTCCTTTACAGCTTTGATCCCTACATTTGTGATTGGCTTCGTCGTGATGCTTGTTAATGGTCTGTTGGTTGTATTAGGAACAGATATCTTCAAAATGATTGCGATCCCATTCGGGTTTGTTACTCAATTAACGAACACATGGTTAGGGATCATGGTGATCTATTTCTTGATCCATGCACTATGGATCGTGGGTATCCACGGCGCCAATATCATTACTTCTTTCTTGACACCAATCGTATTAGCGAACATGGCAGCAAATGCACAGGGAGCGAATTTCCCGCTTGCTGGCGAATTTAATAATTCCTATGTGACAGTAGGAGGATCAGGGGCCACATTAGGATTGATCTTCTTCATTGCCTTTTTGGCTAAATCCGATCAATTAAAAGTACTAGGGAAAGCTTCACTAGTTCCAGGTATCTTTAATATCAATGAGCCAATTATTTTTGGGATGCCAATTGTTTATAATCCATATCTGGCTGTTCCATTTTTCCTAGCACCGATGGCATCGGCTTCACTAGCTTATTTTGCCATTCGCTTCGAGATCGTTAAGCCAATGCTGGCGCAAATGCCTTGGCCTTCGCCAGTTGGTGTGGGCGCATTTGTCGGTAGTGGGGGAGACTGGAAGGCGGCTGTTTTAGCAGTATTATGTGCAATTTTAGCGTTCTTCATTTGGTTACCATTCATCAAATACTATGACAATAAACTGTTGACTGAAGAAAGAGAAAAAGCAGCCGAATTAGCTGCGGAATAAAGCCATGTGATTTGCTTCAAGTAATTCAATAAAAACAAAGATAGAAAACTACGATAAATATGAAGCGACCTCCAAAAAATCTAATTTTTGGAGGTCGCTTCAATACGTTTCGCATCTCGTGTTTTTTTTATTGTAAACAAGTGGTATTCATTGAAATACTCAATCTTCCATCAATTCTTTGACGACTTCATAATCGCCTTTATAAGGAACATCTATCCCATTGATTTTTTGATAAGGGTCGACTCCTTTTCCAGCGACTACAACGGAATCTTCAGGATTGCTGATCGCTAATGCTTGTCTGATCGCTTCTGGACGATCCATTTCATAATGAACCTCAAGCTCAGCATTAGTGATAGCTGCATTGATTTCTTCAGCGATTTTTTGTGGATCTTCAAACGCTGGATCATCCGCTGTTAAAAAGACGACGTCAGCTGTTTCTGATAATACTTTTCCGAAATCCTGACGGCGAGAAACTGCTTTGTTTCCGGGACTACCTAGAACAACGATGACCCGACCCTTCGGATGTTCTTTTTTGGCAAATTCTAATAATGTTTTTAAACTGAGATAATTATGTGCATAATCGACATAAACATGACTGCCATTTTTTTGGATCAACTGATCCATCCGTCCAGGCACACGTGCTGCTTTGAGTCCTTTTTGGGCATCCTCGATGGAGGCGCCAGTCAACGCAGCCGCAATGATAGCACTTGCTGCATTTTCTTGGTTGAAATCACCGGCTAATTGGATCTCATAGTCTGCTTCGATATCAAGTTTTCCGTTGTGTTTGATCAAGTGAAAGGCATGGTTCCCTGAAGTTAAACTTTTTACTTCATAATCAGATTCGGCAGAACGTCCATAAGTGATGTAAGGGACGTTTGCTAACTCAGCCGTTTCCTGTAAAAGATCGAAATGATCACTTTCATGATCTAAAATCACAGTTTTAGAATTTAAAATCAATTGACGTTTGCAATAGAAATAATCATCAAAAGTTGGATGTTCAATGGGGCTGATATGATCAGGAGAGATGTTCAGGAAGATTCCTACATCTAGCGTTAAACCATATACCCGTTGCGTTTTGTAAGCTTGTGAGGATACTTCCATCACTAAATGTGTCATGCCATTTTTTACCGCTTCCGCCATCATGCGATACAAGTCTAATGATTCAGGCGTTGTTAAATGGGATTTAAAAAAAGTTTGTCCATCTAAAGTCGTGTTCATTGTTGAAAGCAACGCTGTTTTATTGTTTGTCGCATGATCTAAAATGGCTTTGGTAAAATAAGCTGCCGTTGTTTTTCCCTTAGTTCCAGTGTAGCCGATCACTTGCAATTGATTTTGGGGATACTGATAAAAAGCCATGGAAAGGATCGCCATCGCTTTGCGAATATCAGTCACGATGATACCAGTTGCTGTATTTTCGTAAGGCTGTTCAGCGACGTAGTAGCTCAAACCATTCGAGATCGCACTTGTTAAATACTCTTCTTTGAAATTCAGACCTTTACAAAAAAACAGCGTCTCATGATCTACTTGGCGTGAGTCATAACTTAACTTTTTGAATACAAATTGCTCAGGAGCATCTAAATGCCAACCTTGAACAGAAACAAATTCTTTTAATAAATTTTCTTTGATCAATAATTTACGGATATCTTCTAAAGAGAAGCTCATTGAATCATCCCTCACTTTATTATTCATTGGGTTCTGATCCATTATAGCATATTTCAAAAGGCTTACGGGAAGGGAAGAAGGAGAATAAAGTTAGTTGATTGCAAAAAGGAAAAAGCTAGCGTAAGACGATGACCTCACTGATTACAGGGCTAGTTTTTTGTAAAAAGATGAGAGGAAGAAAAGATTTACTCAATTTTTTTGATATTAGTATAGAAATGTTTTAACCTTTAAGTACAAGGATCTTCTGTTTTCAAGATGTCTTTGATTACTATAGAGAGGAGGATAAGGAAATTCCTGATTCCAATAAGAAATGATAGATTGATTAAGAAAAATATGAAAATGAAAGGGAAATAGAATGGTTGAAATAGAAGAGAAGCAAATTCTAGTTTTGGGGTTGAAATCAGAAAGAGATAAGTTTATTCTCTCGTATTCAGATGAAAAGTTAACCCGAGAAAACTACATTGATACTTATAACAATAAAATAAAAGAAGCTATTTTACAGGAAGCTGAAAAATTGACCACTAAAGAGAGGTGGCAGAATTTTACCAAGAATTTATATTCCTATATTCCCATAAATATTAAAATGGATCCTATAGGGAAACATTATCTTCAATCTTTGCAAGAAAAAGAGAAAAATAAATTAGAAAATATTTATAAAGATGTACATATATTGAAGTTAAAAGAAAAATGTTTGTTCGAAAAAGTTGGAGAAGTTATTTCCCCTATTTTACATGCCAAAAGAGGATGTAAAATAGGGATCGATGCTGCTATAAAAAATGCCAATACTCAATTATTTTTTGTTATAGACGGAATAAATATGCGGAATGTTGTTCATAAAAAAGATTTGTATAACCGAAGTATTACAAATAGAGAACTGAGATATATTTATCGTCATCGCTACGCTTTAGAGGGGAAAATCACATTTTTTTCTAATGGAAAACAATGTGAAGCACCTTGGGAAAAAGATCCGCAACTATGGAGTGAATACAAGCATTCCTCACAAAGCTTTATTTATAAATATAGAGATATAATTAGTAAAAAACAAGGCATGTTGAAGTCTGGAGAACATTCGAGTATAAAACAACCACTCAATCACTTAACGGAAAAGGCTATCAATGAACAGAAACACAGGAACAGTTTGTTATCTAATTCTAATGAAAATATAAAAATAAAACAAAACAAAGAGTTATCTAAAGAATAGTGAATTTACAGAAAAATCACACAAAAAAGATTGCCAGTTTCCCATTTTGCTATTAAACTGTTAGTAATGTTTTGAAGAAAGTTGGAATCTGATCGATGACTAATCAACGAAAACCAGCAATGGAAAATTTAACACCTCAAGAAAAAATGGCTCGTGGCTCTGCTTGGATGACAGCTAGTAATATCATTTCCCGGTTACTCGGTGCGATCTACATTATCCCATGGTACGCATGGATGGGAGAGAATGCGAAAGCTGCCAATGGATTATTCAATATGGGCTACAATATTTATGCTTTGTTCCTACTGATTTCAACAGCTGGGATTCCGGCAGCGATCGCAAAGCAAACCGCTCGCTACAATTCATTAAATGAATATGGGACCTCTCGGCGTTTATTTATTCGAGCATTACAGATGATGGGTGTACTAGGACTCTTATTTTCATTATTTATGTATGTGGCTTCGCCTTGGCTCGCACATGCTTCTGGTGGCGGAGCAGAATTGATTCCAACGATGCGATCACTCAGTATCGCGGTACTTGTTTTTCCTTGTATGAGTGTCATACGTGGGTATTTCCAAGGAAACCAAGAAATGATGCCGTATGCACTTTCCCAAATCGTGGAACAAGTCGCACGGATCTTTTACATGTTGCTTGCGACCTTTATTATTATGAAAGTCATGAAAGGCGATTATGTCACAGCAGTTACTCAGTCGACTTTTGCTGCATTTATCGGAATGTTAGCAAGTATTTTGGTTTTGTTGTATTTTTTGAAAAAACAACAGGCGTATTCAGCGGCACGTGTCCAGTATAGTCATAACCAAGTCAACGTAGCGACAAAAGAATTGTTACTAGATACGATCAAAGAAGCGATTCCGTTTATTATTGTTGGGTCAGGAGTGACGATCTTTAAATTAGTAGATCAGTTTACCTTTATTAAAATCATGTCAGCAACGACTGAATATTCCAAAGATCAGTTATTGGATCTCTTTTCAATTTTCAGTGCAAACCCAGATAAATTGACGATGGTCGTGATTGCGCTTGCTACTTCCATCGCTTCTACTGGGTTGCCGTTGATCACCGAAGCGGTGACGATCAAAGATCATCGTGGTTTAGCGAAACTGACGAGTGGTAATTTACAATTGTTTTCGTTCTTTATGTTTCCTGCTACCTTTGGCGTGATCCTGCTAGCCTATCCTTTAAATACGTTGTTTTATGCACCTGATAAACTAGGAAGTCACGTGTTGATCCAAGCCAGTTTTGTGGGGCTGTTCCTTGGTCTATATATGTTAGTTTCCAATATGCTTCAAGGGATGTTTGAAAATGCCGCAGCGATCCGTTATCTTGCAATCGGTTTTGTCGTGAAGGTGATCTTGCAATATCCAGCGATCCGTCTGTTTGAAGTCTATGGTCCACTATTTGCGACGATGATCGGTTTTGCTGTTTCTTGCACGCTGATTTTAAAAAAAATGCGTCAAGTTGCACGTTTCAAACCAAGTTTTGTTTGGCGGAGAACGCTATTGATTTTTATTTTGACACTGATCATGCTGGTAGCAGCTGGGGTCACGAAGTCTGTTTTCGGCTTATTCCTAAATCAAGACAGTAAAATTCAGTCATTGTTCTTGATTTTATTTGTAGCTGGTGTTGGCGGTACGGTGTACGCATACTTAGCGTTAAAAATTCGATTAGCAGAACGTCTTTTAGGACCAAGTATGGTTCATTTACGCCATCGATTAAGGATCAAGTAGTAAATAAAATTTGAAAAAAAGAAGTTAGGAATAATGTTCCCTATTATCCCTTAACTTCTTTTTTCAATCAAATGGAGGAAAAGCATGCGATTAGACAAATTTTTAGCGGATGTCGGATTAGGCAGTCGCAAAGAAGTCAAGGCACTGATCAAAAAAGGGCACATCAAAGTGAACGATCAAACCGTTAAAAGTGACAAATTCCAAGTAGATGAATGGGCGGATCAAGTGACTTATGAAGGCGAACAGTTCATTTACCAAAAAGATTTTTATTATATCCTCAATAAACCAGCTGGAGTAATTTCAGCCACTCAAGACAACTACGATCAAACAGTGCTTGATCTATTCGATGATACTTCTTATCGGGAAGACCTTTTTCCAGTCGGGCGTTTAGATAAAGATACAGAAGGCTTATTGGTTGTGACAAATGATGGCGGCTTGGCTCACCGTTTACTTTCCCCAAAGAAACATGTCGAAAAAGAGTACTTCGCTGAAGTCAACGGTATCATGACCGAAGCCGATGTACAGGCATTTAGTCAAGGATTGACCATTGACGGTGGCGAAGAAACCAGACCTGCTCAGTTATCGATTGTTTCAGTCAATTCGGAAGATGAAACATCGGTGATTCGCTTGATCCTGCATGAAGGAAAATTCCATCAAGTCAAACGGATGGTCAAAGCCGTAGGAAAAGAAGTCACTTATCTTAAAAGAATCCGAATGGGGAATTTCCTGCTCCCAGAAGACTTGGCACTCGGCGAGTATCGGCAAATGACAGCTGAAGAAGTCAAGCAGTTAGAGGGAAAGGAATTGTAATCAAACGAAATACGATGAAGAAACAAAAGCCAGCTAGCCTGTTTTTAGGCTCATTGTCAAATGATAAAATGATAGTTAGGGTATCTTTGATAAGCTAAGTAAAAGACATCTTGAATCCTTCGATGAATTGGTTCGCCCAATTCATTCTAAAGGAGTTCAAGGTGTCTTTTCTATTTTTTGAATCCTAAAAAAGATGTTGGCGAATTTCACCAACATCAAAAAGTATAGAATCGTTATTTATAGAGAGATCAGGTTAATACTAGCTTTGAAGTCAAGAAATAGCAGTTTGTCTTTACTTTAATTATTTAATTAGTTGTACAATATTTTTGTAGAAATAAAAAAGAAGTGAAGGGAATGAAAGCAGTAGCTTATTCAAATTTCCGTCGAAACTTACGTAGTTATATGAAACAAGTGAATGAAGATGCCGAAACGCTTATTGTAACAAGTAAAGATGTAGAAGATACTATTGTTGTATTATCGAAAAGAGATTATGATTCTATGCAAGAAAGGTTGAGAACACTTTCTAATAATTACGTTATGGAAAAAATTCGTCGAGGTGATGAGCAATTTTCTAAAGGTGCATTTAAGACACATGACTTAATCGAGGTTGGATCTAATGATTAAGGCTTGGTCTGGTGATGCTTGGGATGATTATCTTTATTGGCATGAACAAGGAAATAAAAGCAACATAAAAAAATTAACAAGTTAATAAAAGATCTCGATCGTTCTCCCTTTGCTGGATTAGGAAAGCCCGAACCATTAAAGCATGATCTATCTGGAAAATGGTCAAGAAGAATTACCGATGAACATAGATTGATATATAGAGTTGAAAATGAGACGATATTTATTTATTCTGCAAAAGATTACTATTAGTAGATTAAAACTATGTCAAGGGACAAAACGTTTAAGTTTTTGTCCTTTCTTATTATATTACAGACACATCACTTTAGTTTATATAAAGCAATATAGTTGCTGTTAACAAAAGAGTGAATAGAAGCAGTATAGGATTGATCGTCTGTTCAAAACTCCTGTTCAACTAATCGTGAGTATTGTCTATCTCAAAACGAATATATCTTGTACAGTAGCAACTTAAATACCTACTAGAATATCAGTGATTTTCATTCTAATGAGCGGCTGATTTTTCTGCATGTTCGACTTATTTATCGGTTTATCTATACCTGACACCCTTTTTTTATGCTCATTTCATTCGTGTTTATTTAGAAATTACTGCCATTAGCCAACGGTTTTTTGAAAAGATTGATCGCTAAAAGTGAACCTCTGCCTAATTTTGTTATCTATATTTTGTATCATTTTATCTATAATTTGTTTATTTATTCCTTTTGTTGTAAGCGCTATAATTGGCTTGTGAATGACACGAAAGGAGTTTTACGATGAAAAAAAGAAAGGGGTTAAATCATTTTTTTGCTAATCTATGGCGCTACAAAGCTTTAGTACTGATGGCTGTGCCGGGGATGCTATGGATGATTTTTTTCTTTTATATCCCAGTATTAGCAAACGTAGTAGCATTTAAAAACTTCCATATTTCTGCTGACGGGTTTTTAGCTAGTTTAAGAGAAAGCCCTTGGGTTGGTTGGGAAAATTTCCGCTTCTTATTTACTTCTGATCAAGCTTTCTTGATCACTAAAAACACCATTTTATATAATGTTACTTTTATTCTTTTGAATTTATTGATTTCCGTTGTTTTTGCCATCATTATGAGTGAATTACGGAATAAACGACTGGTAAAAGTTTACCAAACAATGTCGTTACTTCCTTACTTTCTATCATGGGTCATCATCGGGTATTTTGTTTATGCCTTCTTGAGTCCTGACAAAGGAATCTTTAATCAGTGGATCACTGGGCATGGTGGAGAAGCGATCAACTGGTATAACGAACCGAAGTATTGGCCGTTTATTCTTATCTTTATCGGCACGTGGAAAGGGATTGGCTATAACAGTATCATTTATTTTGCTTCTGTTATGGGGATCGATCCTACTTATTATGAAGCAGCGATGGTGGATGGTGCCAGCAAATGGCAACAAATCAAACATGTGACGATTCCACAATTGATTCCGTTGATGACGATCTTAACGATTCTAGCTGTCGGGAATATTTTCCGAGCAGACTTTGGTTTATTCTACAATATCCCGAGAAATTCCGGGGCACTTTATGATGTCACACAAGTATTGGATACTTACATTTATAATGGCTTGACCTCTACTGGTGACTTTGGAATGACAGCTGCAGCGGGATTGTATCAATCCGTTGTCGGGTTTGTTCTATTGATGATCACAAATACGATTGCTCGTCGTTTCGACAGCGAATCAGCATTGTTCTAGGGAGGAGAAAGAAATGAAAAAAAAGAAAGTCGAACGAGTACAGATTCGTTCATTTAACAAAACAACCAATTTTTTCTCTAACTTGTTGATCGCATTGTTTGCTCTTTCTTGCATCTTACCGTTTCTATTCGTGATTGCGATTTCTTTTACGAAAGAATCCGCTTTGACACAATATGGCTACAGTTTTTGGCCAAAAGAATTTAGTACATTTGGGTATACTTACTTATTCGGTCAAATGCAAGACAAGATTTTCCAAGCTTTATTTGTGACGATCCTTGTCACTGTTCTAGGGACTTTGATCAATAGTACAGCGACTTCTTTATACGCTTATGCGATTTCACGATCAAACTTCCCATTTCGGCGCTTCTTTACCGTATTTTGTTTGATCACGATGTTGTTCTCACCAGGGATGGTTGCGAACTATTTAGTAATGACGAATCTCTTGCAGTTAAAAGATACGATCTGGGCATTGATTTTGCCAATGGCGGTCAGCCCGTTCAATATCATCGTGATGCGAACGTTCTTCAAACGCTCGGTTTCAGATTCGATCATTGAATCTGCAAGAATTGATGGGGCTAGTGAGCTGCGAATCTTTGTGCAAATCGTTTTACCGCTGGCAATTCCAGGGATTGCAACGATCAGTTTGTTTGCTGCCTTAGGGTATTGGAATGATTGGTTTAATGCGTTGCTTTATATTCAAGATGATAAACTGGTTCCTTTGCAATATTTATTGATGAAGATCCAAAGCAATATTCAATATTTGACACAAAATTCAGGAGCGGGCAGTCAATTGACAGGCGGACTTGCTTCTGTTCCGGGAGAATCAGCTCGAATGGCGATCGTCGTGATTTCTACTTTACCGATTGCGATCAGCTATCCATTCTTCCAGAAACATTTTGTTAAAGGATTAACGATTGGTGGAGTAAAAGAGTAATGCAATAAAAATATAAAACAATTTAGGAGGAAGAAAAATGAAGTTATGGAAGAAATTAGCCTTTACTGGCGTTTCTGCAATGATGGTTGGAACATTGGCAGCCTGCGGATCGGGGACAAAAGAAAAAGCTGAAGCAAGTGATTCAACAACCCTTCAAATGTATCAAATCGGTGATAAACCAGAGAATTTCGATCAATTGATGGACATTGCAAATAAACGGATCGAAGATAAAATCGGAGTCAAAGTCAATATCAACTACATCGGTTGGGGCGATTACGAGAAGAAAATGAATGTCATTATTTCTTCTGGTGAAAACTACGATATTGCCTTTGCCAACAACTATGTATCAAATGCGCAAAAGGGTGCATTTACTGATTTGACAGAATTAGCACCAAAATATGCGAAAGAAGCGTATGATTCTTTAGATGAAGCGTATATCAAAGGAAATTTAGTTAACGGAAAATTGTATGCCTTTCCAGTAAATGGCAATGTGTTTGCCCAACAAGTGTTGACTTTCAACAAGCCGTTATTAGACAAATACAATTTATCGATTGATGGGATCGAATCTTATCAGGATGCGGAAAAAGTGTTACAAGAATTCCATAAAAAAGACCCAAATACAGCTGCTTTTGCGATTGGACAAGGATTTAAGGTCCAAGGAGATTTCGATTATCCATTAGGGAATACATTACCATTTGCGGTTGATTTGAACGGCGATGACACTAAGATCATCAATCAATACGACAACAAAACGTTTATCGAATTATTACGTACGATGCACAGCTGGTATAAACAAGGATTGATTCCTAGCGATGCTGCTACTAGTAATAAAGATTACCCACTTGAAGGGAATACTTGGTTAATGCGTGGCGAAACGCAAGGACCATACGATTATGGCGATACGATCTTGACTAATGCAGCGAAACAAGAATTGGTTTCAAAAGCAATCACTGTTCCATTGAAGTCAACTGGACAAGCACAAATGGCCAACTTTGTCGTATCAAATACCTCTAAAAACAAAGAAAAATCAGTTGAATTTTTAGGTTTATTAAATAGCGATCCAGAATTATTGAATGGTTTAGTTTGGGGTATCGAAGGCGAAGCATGGAAAAAAGATGGCGATGACAAGATCAAATTATTAGATGGGTACCAACCAAACATGCACATGTCTGCTTGGAATACCGGTAACAATGAAATCTTATACACACAAGATACGATCACAGATGAAATGATCGCGGAAAGAGATAAATCAATCGAAGAAGCAAAAACTTCTCCAATCTTAGGCTTTAGTTTCAATACAGATAGCGTAAAAACAGAACTAAGTAATATCTCAAATGTCATGAATCAATACCTAGATGGATTAAATACTGGGACAGTTGATCCTGATGAAACATTACCAAAACTGAAAGATGCTTTGAACAGAGCAGGTTATGACAAAGTATTAACAGAAATGCAAAAACAATATGATGCATTTCGTAAGGAAAGTAAATAATTCAAGAAACTGAATTAGTTTCTAGAAAGAAGCAGAACTTTTTCCGAAATTTGCATGTCGAATTTTTGGAGAGTTCTGCTTTTTGATTAGTGTCCGAAGAAATGAAAGAAAAGCAACCAAGTAGCTAAAAGTTCATTAGGTTTTTTATCAAACTGGTTCTTTTACTTTTTTACTACTCTTGTATAATGAAAGGGAATACAATGTTTTTTATGGAGGGAATCGCATGTTAGGTAAAGCACTAGAAACATTATTTATCAGAGTGTGGGTGGTCATGAAATTAACTTTTTATTTTTGGATCTATACACTGATGGGAGCCATCGTATTAGGGATTGGACCTGCTTATAAAACAGTCAACGAATTGTTTTATCTTTATGGTTTTGAATATAAAGAGATTACGTTTAAGCGAGGGTGGGAAACATTTAAACAAACATTTGTCCGTGGGAATGTGTTGTTTGGTTTATTTTTAGCGGGGACATTTTTGCTTGGCTATAATTTATACTTATCTGTTCAAATTCAAGGAATCCTTTTTTTGATTACTGATTTTATTCTGATTTTTAGTTTACTTTATATTTACTCCACTTATCAGTATAGCTTGATTTTAGATAGTGAATACGAAATTTCGATTCCTAACCTACTTAAGTTAAGTTTTGTTTCAGGCTTTTCCAGTTTTTCGACCTTTTTGAAATTGTTGATTGGCGGAGGCATTATTTTTTGGCTAACTTGGAATTATAAAGGACTGATTCTCTTTGGTGTGATTGGCTTATTGACTGTTTGGAATGGGCTGGTGACCAAACAATGGCGGGAAAAACTGGATATGCAGTTAGAAAGCTATGAATAAATGGCGTATTTTATTTTCACAAGGAACACTTCTGAATCGTCTTTTCCGAAAATATGCGCTCGTCCTGATTTTATTAACAACGGTGGCGACTGCTATCATCAGTGTTCATACGTGGGTACAAACGCAAGAGCAAGCCAAGCGAACGACAAGTGAGGCGTTACAAAGTACCAGTCGTACACTGAACGATAAAACGACACTAAGTAAAATCATTAAAGACCAATTATTGGGGAACTCTGATAAAATCGAGAATGCGACTACTTATCTGACAAAACCGATCAATGAATATTTGATGTACGCTTATGATCAACAACAAAAAACGACCGATTTTGTCTCTTTTCCTTATCTAATGAGAGATATTTATGTCAGCTATGAGGAAGTCAGCTCCGTCTATGTTGTTTTCAGTCAATTGCCTGAGTATCTGGAATCTTCTAGAGCAAATAAAGGTGGGGTGATTAAAAGTGGTACGCCTAAATTGACAGATGCGTTTTATATCAAAATGTCGATCACGCAAGGTGAAAGCGAAGTCGGGAGCATGTTCGTCGGTTTTGAAAAAGCAGAATTGGATGCGGCATTAAAGAGTTTGAATACCTTTAGCGGCTTATCATTGTATATGATCTCTGGTACCACCAACCGTTTATACACATTCCATGATCAAGGAATGACAAAGGATAAACTAGCAACCCAAGAACAATTGATTACAACCAGCCTTCAAGAAAATTCCACTTTGCCACTGATAAACCTTGAAAAAAATAATTTCATCCAGTACCAACAATTACCCGATGATTACCGGATATTGGCTACTTTAGATCGTTCGATGGTTAGACGAGCGGTTATCCAAGATTTAGCACCATTGATTTTCGGTGTATTTCTATTAGATGTCAGTCTGTTATTCTTTTTATACCAAACCTTCAAGCGCTATTCGCAACAAGTAGATCTCGTGATGGATGCAATGAATGAAACGGCCAAAGGGAATTTGGAGACGCGGATCGATACGACCCAAACGGAATATGAATTAAAAGACCTTTCTATAGGGATCAATGAGATGTTGGATAGCATCAACCAATATGTTGAAGATATCTATAAATTGGAAATCAAACAGCAAGATGCCCACATGCGTGCATTACAAGCACAAATCAACCCTCATTTTCTCTATAACACGTTAGAGTATATTCGGATGTATGCATTAAGTGAAGGCAGCGAAGAATTGGCAGATGTGGTGTATGCTTTTTCGGCCTTGTTGCGAAACAATACTAATCAAGAAAAGACGATCAGTTTAAAGGAAGAACTGGACTTTTGCGAAAAATATGTCTATTTATATCAGATGCGTTACCCCAACCGGATCGCCTATCATTTTTCCATTGATCCATCATTAGCAAGTATCGAAGTACCGAAGTTTGTGATTCAACCATTGATCGAAAATTATTTTAAACATGGGGTCGATTTTACACGTTTTGATAATGCCTTAAGCGTGAAAGTGTTTCGTGAAGGGCAGCGAGTCCAGATTATTGTGAAGGATAACGGCAAAGGGATCACACCGGAACGCTTGGCAGAGATCGAATCAAGATTGGCGCATCCTAAAGTCGAATTGTACCAATCGATTGGTTTGCAAAATGTGAATGAACGTTTGCGTGCTAGTTTTGGTCATAGTTATCAGATGAAGCTAAGTACCAATCAAGAAGGAGGATTGTCTGTCACTATTACATTTAAAGAAAAGGGGTAGGAACATGTACCGAGTGTTATTAGTCGACGATGAATATATGATCTTGGCAGGGTTGCAAAAAATTGTTGATTGGGCAAGTTTGGGATTTCAGGTAGTCGCAACGGCAGAAAACGCGATGCAAGGATTGTCTGTTTTAGAAAATCAATCCATTGATTTAGTTATAACAGATGTCACGATGCCCGAAATGAATGGTTTAGAATTTATCGAGGCGGCTCAAAAGGAACATCATGCGTTTGAATTTATGATTCTTTCTGGTTATCAGGAATTTGATTATTTAAAAAGTGGGATGCAATTAGGGGCCATCAATTACTTGATGAAGCCAGTTAATAAAACCGAACTGATTGCTAGTTTAACCAAAGTGAAGCAGCAATTAGATCATCAAATTGAACAGAAAAACCAGCAAGAAATCTATCAAGAAGTCCTTTTTAGTCAGTGGCTCAATGAAGAATTAGATGAAGTGAGTGAAGAAGAGATTTTAGACAAAATCGGAGGGAAACAACGAAGAGTTTTACTCGCTCAAGTGTCTAGATCCGTCGGGAAATCAGTGAATCAGTGGCTGAAAAACCACCAAGAACTTTTTTATTATCAACGAAACTTTGGAGACATGGAACGCTTTACTTTGTTGCTGGAAGAAGCGTCAGTTTCTGCATTTTGCCGCTTCATTCAAGAGAAGAGTATGGAAGAAAACTGGTTAATCAGTATTGGAGATGAAACAGCAGATCCTGATAAAATCCCTGAGAGTTATCAACATGCCAAAGATAATTTACAACTGCATCAATTTTACGGCGAAAAAGACCAACATATCTTTTTTGCCGAACAAGAAGCAGCGAAAGAACAGGCAATTGATTTTTCTTCGTTTAATCGTGTGTTGAAAAGCGGGCAATTGGCTAGTGCCCAACAAATGATTACTCAATTTTTTGACCAATTCCAAACTGCTGTGATGACACCGGATGATATCCGTCATTTTAGTTTTTTGTTGTTTATGGATATCCACCGGGAATTGATTCGGCTAGAAGACGATGAATATTTAAAAGGGATTCAACAGATCAATCAAGCAAAAACAGTCCAAGAACTGCATCAACTCTTACTATCTTTGATCAAGGAACAGCAAAAACAAGTCCGATATAGCGAGAATGTCGAACGAGTGATGACGATCTTACACGAACACTACCGAGAACCTTTAACCTTGAAAGAAGTTTCAGAAAGCCTACATTTGAATGTGATGTATTTGGGGCAATTATTCAAAAAAGAAACGAAAAAAAGTTTTTCAACTTATTTAAATCATCTCAGAATGGAACAAGCGAAATGGTTGCTGCTGCATAGCAATCAAAATATCAATGAAATTTCTAGTGAGATCGGCTACAACAACACAACCTATTTTTCAAAGTTGTTCAAAAAAATCGTCGGCAAGTCACCAAAAGAATATCGTGAAAAGAATGGAATGATCGTATAAAATCAGCTACTGTGGTTCAGAGGAAAGTGCTCATTACCCTCATCAAGTAAATCCAAGGTGCTGCATGTCTTGAAGCTTGTTTAAATTAGTATAATTCGGTACAATTTTTCTAGATGATGTCTAGAATTTTGAAAGAAAGCGAGCATGAAACTTTCTTTTTTCTGGTTGGTGAAAAGAGGATGCAGGATGGATTTTTTACGTAAATATGGATTTTATTTTTTATTGTCAGGAGTAGTAAGTGATTTTCTGACGCCGTATGTTTTAGGGATTTTTTATCCCAAACTTAATCAAATAACTGCTGTGATCAGTCTTTTTGGGGATGTTGGTAGTCCCGTACGAAAAGCATTTTTGATTTGGTCGGTCATATCTGGCTGCTTGTATGTTTTGGCAATGCCAGCGTTATATCAAGCTTTTGTTACTACTTCAAAACCACTTGCTTTATTAGTGACAGCTGCCATCGGTCTATATGGTGTTACAGATTGTATTTTTACCGGGTTATTTAGTGTGGACACGAACGAAACTTCTTGGAATTTTTCGACTTGGATTCACAATCTTGGTTCAGGGATTGGGTATGGTGGATTTATTTTGTTCCCTTTATTTGTTTTCTTATTGTATCGCAAAATGGGCGATGCGCAATTAACTCAATCGTTTTTTATTTTACTAGTTGCCAGCTTGGTTTTTGCAGGAATTTATGGTGCAGCACGTATTCCCGGATTAAATCAATTGCCGGTTTTGAATCAGTTAGGTTTTTGTCAACGGATCAGTTTCTTCTTTAATTATTTACCAATTGTGTGGTTAAGTATCTTACACATTAGGGCATAGCGGACTGTAGCCCTAACTAAATGCTGGAAATTAGTAAAACTGATTGAAACCACAGGACAAATGTGTCAGACTAAACCTTGACCGCACATCGTGATGTGCAAATGTATATCGTAGGGGAGTCTAATGAAAGACATGAGAAATATCAAATTAACGATCGAATATGATGGGAAACGTTACTCAGGCTGGCAACGTCTGGGAGATGACGATAAAACGATCCAAGGCAAAATCGAAGCAATCATCTCACAGATGACTGGAGAAAAAATTGAGATCATTGGATCGGGGCGCACGGATTCTGGGACACATGCCAGAGGACAAGTGGCAAACTTTAAAACGACTTCTCAAATGAGTCGCAATGAAATGCTAACTTTTCTCAACCGCTATTTACCAAGAGATATCGTGATCAAGAAAGTGGAAGAAATGCCTGAACGCTTTCATGCTCGATACAATGCGACAGGGAAAAAATATAGCTATTATGTGTGGAATAATCCCATTCCAACTGTTTTTGAACGAAATCATAGTTTCTATTTTCCGCAAGAACTAGACCTGGAAAAAATGAATGAAGCTTGTCAAAAACTAATGGGAAGTCATGATTTTATCGGGTTTTCTGCCTTGAAAAAATCAAAAAAATCAACAGTTCGTACGATCCATGAACTCTCAATCGAACAAGAAGGCGGCATGTTGCACTTTACCTTTGTGGGCAATGGCTTTTTGTATAAGATGGTTCGGATCTTGATGGGTACACTCTTGGAGATCGGTACAGGAAAATTACCTGTTTCGGCGATTGATGATATTTTTGAGAATAAAGTAAGACAACAGGCAGGAGAAACCGTGCCGGCACATGGTTTATTTTTAGACGAAGTGTATTACCAATAAACATTCATATCAAATAGAACAAACTGAGAGAGTCGTTTGATTGCCTGTAGCAGGCAAAAGAATGGCTGTCTCAGTTTTTTTGAGTAGCCTACGCTCTCCCATGACTCCTCTAAGCGGTCTATTCGCAATTTCGCTAGTTTCGTGATACATTCAGGACGAATTTACATATTTGACCAAGAAGTGAGGGGAAAAGTGGTGGAGCAAGAGCTAGCAGAATTATACAATCTCATTTTAAACCCTAATACCCGTGAATGGGAGCGGACATTGTTGATCCAAGCGAAAAACCAAGCAGGGGAAAGAAAACAAAGAAAAGAAATCCTTGAAATGATTGAAGTCTCTTTACGACCACTAGCACTTCGGGGGAATTTGACGCCTGACGTCATGGACTTTTATTTGAAGATCACCCATGATCCGATGGGACAAGTGTCTTACGACTTTGCGAAACACCAGATCACCGATGAACGCTATCAAGAAAAAGCCGTCTTTGCCGGGGGCTGTTTCTGGTGCTTAGTCGAACCGTTTGAAACACGGCAAGGGATTATTTCCGTGTTGTCCGGATATACTGGCGGGGAGGTCGAACATCCTAACTATGACCAAGTTAGCAGTGGCACGACTGGGCATGTGGAAGCAGTGGAGATTATTTTTGATCAGCGAATGATAAACTATGAAGAACTATTAGCGATTTTTTGGCAAGTCACCGATCCAACAGATGCCTTTGGACAGTTTCAGGATCGTGGGAATCAATACCGCTCCATCATTTTTGTAGAAAATGAAGAACAAAAAATACTAGCAGAAAAATCCAAGCAACAAGTGATCGCTTCGTATCAGTTTGCGGAACCAATCGTCACACAGATTAAGCCAGCAACAACTTTTTGGCCTGCTGAAAATTATCATCAACAATTTTACAAAAAACAACAACAACGTTATAAGAAAATCAAGAAGTCTCATCAACAATTTTTATTTTTTAAGCGGGCAAAGAAAAAATGGTCTGGGGGAGACGAATAAGTAATCGTGTAAGTGGAAGATGTTCTGTAAAAATCAGTCATTCCCTTAAAATTGCTAGATGATTTAATAACGATTAAAATCTAATAATACTTTTAAGTAAGCGCTGTTGATTAAGTGGTACACTTATTTGAGAAACCTCTCTCAAATAAAAGAAAGAAGGTACCTATGATGAAGAAAAGGCGTTTATTGGTTTTTAGTGTTCTTTTTTTATTTTCAGTATTTTCAATATTTTCAACATTTTTTGTGGTCCATACTTATGAAAAATCAGAAAGCACCCAAACAATTATCACTGAAAGCAAACAGCATTTACTAGACAATGTGGTGGCAAAACAACGTTCGAGTAAATTTGTTGGATTCGGGGTCAGGCATTTCTGCTTCTGAAAATAGTAGACCGCCAAAAGATTTTATTGATGTTTCCTCACATAATGGTTATTTATCTGTCGAAGCATATGAAACAATGAAAAACTATGGGATCACAGGTGTAGTAGTTAAGTTAACAGAAGGGGATTCTTATAGGAACCCACTGGCCCCTGAACAAGTTGCGAATGCTATCCAGGCGGGGTTGAAAGTGAGTGTCTATCATTATGCTTGGTTTAATTATGCAGAAGACACCGAAAAAGAAGCCTACTATTTATTAGCCTATCTAAAAGAATTAAATTTACCTTATTCTACTGTAGTTGTGAACGATAGTGAAAATCCTCAAATGAATCTAGCAAGAGTGACTGAAAATGCGCAAGTGTTTAGTCAGGCCATTCAAGCAGCTGGTTTTTCCCAGGTGGTTCATTATTCCAATCTTTCATGGTTTACGAATGGAACTTTAGACTTGGATGTCTTAGGAAAAGAGAATTGCTGGGTAGCACAATGGCCTCAGAATCCTTCAGAAAACGAACTTTTACATATAGAAAAAGCTGCTTGGCAATGGGCAAGTGATTTATACTTTCCAGAATTTACCGAAAAACAATTCGATATCAACACCGATTACCTAGGGATATTTACCAAATGATCCATGGTGATGATTGAGGCTAAAGAGGATTTTTGTTAGTAATTCGCCAACGATAAGCGTATAATGCACATAGAACGATAGTTATCAAAAACGAAATACACGTACGCATACTAGGAAAAAGAAGTGACGAGTCACATTTTTTGAAAGCGTATACTTGGTTAAGAGGAGGATAAAAAATGTATGTAGCAAATCAGCAGCGATATGAAAAAATGACGTATCGAAAAACTGGAAAATCTGGGTTGAGATTGCCTTTGCTGTCTTTAGGATTATGGCAAAACTTTGGTGATTATGATCCTATAAGTAATCAACGGGAAATTTTACGTGGCGCCTTTGATATGGGGATCACACATTTTGATTTAGCCAATAACTATGGTGGTCCAGCAGGAGCAGCAGAGAAAAACTTTGGTCGGATCTTTAAAGAAGATTTTCAAACGTATCGTGATGAAATGATCATTTCAACCAAAGCAGGTTATCACATGTGGGAAGGACCTTATGGGGAATGGGGTTCCCGTAAATCGATCATTGCTAGTTGTGATCAAAGCCTCAAACGGATGGGGTTAGATTACGTAGATATCTTCTATCATCATCGTCCTGATCCAGATACACCTTTGGAAGAAACGGCAGAAGCGCTTATGCAATTAGTTCGTCAAGGGAAAACACTGTATATTGGGATCTCCAACTACAACGGGGAAGACACGAAGAAAATGTCTGCTATCTTACGTGAAATGAACGCTCCATTTATTATCCACCAAATGCGTTACAATATGTTTTCAAGAGAGTTATTAGAAGAAGATTTAGCACCTGTTTTAGAAGAGACCGGTCTGGGAGCTATTACTTTTAGTCCTTTAGCGCAAGGGTTATTAACTAAACGCTATTTACATGGGATTCCAGAAGATTCTCGAGCCCATCGTAAAGAAATTCCTTTTCTATCAGAAGATCAAGTGACACCTACATTGGGTAAGATCAAGCAATTACAGGATTTAGCTGATTTGCGTGGACAGACGTTAGCACAAATGGCTTTAGCATGGAATCTACGACAAGAGTCAGTTACCAGTGTGCTTGTAGGCGCTAGTCGACTTAGTCAATTAGAAGAAAGTGTTCGGATGATGGATAATCTTTCCTTCTCACCTGAAGAAGAACAGAAAATTGAACAAATCTTAGGACACTAATGAAAGCTGTTTTTTCCTTTTTCTCAGAAAAATAACGTAAAGGAGGAGTTGCCATGGCTCATCAAGATTACGTTCATCTGAAAACAATTGATACAGATATTCGTTCATTTATTTTACAAAAAAATAAGAAACTGACCATAGAGTCCCAAATCCCTTTTATTACTTTTATGAATTATCATTTTGAGTATATAAAAGAAAAAATCATTTAAGACCAGAATGAAACAAAAAAAATTAATCAAGAAATGCTAGAGCAGTTGAAAAATAAGCAAATCATTAGTCAAAATTTAAATACAACGATCAATCAAAAAGCGACTTTTGGTCAAAAATCAGCAGATGCAATTGCCAAGTTTGGTGGTAGTTGGCCGTTTATCTTTCTCTTTGTAGTGATTTTAGGTAGTTGGATCTTGTTGAATACGTTACATTTTTTTGGCCTATCATTTGATCGATATCCGTTCATTCTTTTGAACTTAGTGCTTTCTTGTTTAGCTGCTATCCAAGCACCGATCATTATGATGAGTCAAAACAGACAAGCAGCTAGAGATCGGATAGCAGCCGACCATGATTATCAAACAAACCTAAAAGCTGAGTTAGAAATTAGTTTGTTGCATGAAAAAATCGATTATTTGATGTCACAGCAATGGCAACAAATGCTAGAATTACAACAATTACAAATTGAGTTATTAACCCAATTAAACAAAAAATTTCAAGAAACGACCAAAAGTGAATAGTAGGACAAGGAGATGAAAATAAGCTGGAATTCGCTCAAAGGAGTCATTTTTGCGAAACTACGGCTTATTTTTTTTGATACCATGAATTAGCTACATAAAGTTATCAGAGAAATGATCAACGTTTGCACACTAATTTTAGTGTGCAAAGAAAAAAGAAGTGTGCATCTATACAGTGCCCTCTTGAAAGCGTTAGCACGACAAGGGATTAAAGCGCTTTAAAAGTTGGCACGGTAATTGCTTTATATAAAAGTGTAAGATACAAGAAAGGGAAGTGTAGAAAATGGAAAAGAAAACAATCATGCTTGTATGCTCAGCTGGAATGAGTACTAGTTTATTAGTAACAAAAATGCAAAAAGCGGCAGAAGAAAAAGGAATCGAGGCTGATATCTTTGCAGTATCTGCTTCAGATGCAGACAATCAATTAGAATCAAAAAATGTAGACGTTTTACTTTTAGGTCCACAAGTACGTTTTATGCAAAATCAATTTGCTGAAAAATTAGCACCAAAAGGAATTCCTTTAGATGTAATCAATATGCAAGATTACGGTATGATGAACGGTGCCAAAGTATTAGAACAAGCAGAATCATTAATCAATAAATAATGGAGGAAACCAACAATGCAAGAGCAAAAAAATCTTGAAGCAATCATGGGTTTGATCATGTTTGGCGGAAATGCAAAAAGCGATGCAATGGAAGCGATTGCTGCAGCGAAAAAAGGAGATTTTGAGTTAGCTGATGCAAAAATCAAAGATGCAGAAGAATCTTTAGTGCAAGCTCATCACTCTCAAACAGAAATGTTAACACAAGAAGCACAAGGTAATCATATGGAAGTGACTTTATTAACGGTTCACAGCCAAGACCATCTGATGACTTCGATTGCATTTACAGATCTAGCAAAAGAAATCATTGATTTATATCGACGTTTAGATGCTTAAAGTAAACTGGTGAAATAGAAAAGAGGAAAGAAACATGGATAAATTTGTTACATTTATGGAGAAACATTTTATACCTGTGGCATCAAAAATTGGTGCTCAACGTCATTTAGTAGCGATTCGTGATTCATTTATGGTCAGTATGCCTTTGATGATTTTAGGTGCGTTAGCAGTAATGATCAATAACTTGCCTATTCCTGGTTTCCAAGAATTAATGAATAAAATTTTTGGTGGCGAAGCTTGGAAAGGATTTGGCGCAGCTGCTTGGAATGGTACATTTGCGATTCTTTCAGTTTTGATCGCCTTTCTACTTGCGTATCATTTGGCAAATGGTTATCGTAAAGACGGCGTTTCTGCTGGAGTAATTTCTTTAGGTTCATTCTTCGCATTAGGCGGAGCGTTGGGCATGAGCTCAAACGGTTTATTTATTGCAATTATTGTTGGGATTATTTCAACAGAAATCTTTGTTCGTTTAAGTGGAAATGAAAAATTAATCATCAAAATGCCTGATGGCGTGCCACCAGCTGTAGCTAAAGCCTTTGCTTCATTATTACCTGCAATGATCACGATCTCATTCTTTGCTTTGATTGCTGCGATCTTTGCTGCATTTGGTGTAGATGATATCGTAGGCGCGTTTTATACAATTGTCCAAGAACCATTCATGGGATTAGCCAATTCTTATCCTTCAGCTTTGTTGTTAGCATTCATTACACCATTCTTATGGTTCTTTGGATTACACGGAGCAAACATGGTAGACCCTTTGATGCAAACAATCAATGCACCAGCAATCGAAGCGAATGTTAATGCGATTGCTGCTGGTCATAGCGCACCATACATTGTAAACAAACCTTTCTTTGATAGCTTTGTCAACTTAGGTGGTACAGGGGCAACATTAGGTCTGTTACTAGCGATTTATTTAGTGGGACGTAGAAATAAACCTTATATGGTTGTTACGAACTTGTCGATCGCACCAGGTGTTTTCAATATCAATGAACCAACAATGTTTGGTTTACCAATCGTATTGAACCCAATTATGTTTATTCCGTTTATTTTAACCCCAATGGTTTTAGTATCTGTTGCTTATTTTGCTACTGCTACCGGACTAGTTCCAGCTGCAACGGTGATGCCACCATGGGTAACACCACCAGTAATCGGTGGGGTATTAGCAACAAAAAGTATCGCTGGCGGTGTCTTAGCTGCTATCAACTTAATCTTATCTGTCTTGATTTACCTACCATTTGTGAAAGTAGCGACAGTTCAAGAAAAAAGAAAAGAAGCATTAAACGGCTAAAAGCACATAAAAGAAAGAAACAGCACATACAATCAAAAGTAGCTATTCTTTAGTGAAAAGATCTTGTTTCGTTTAATGAGCGATCAAAAAAAACAGTTGTCTGACAGAGGTCATGACAACTGTTTTTTTTGGATAAATGGCTCAAGGATAGCTTTCTTTTTTCTTAGTGAAAAAGAAGGATAAAAGGAGGTTTTTTTGGAGTTTAAAAAAACCATTTCGATAACAAGCGTGCTATAATAGTGCAAATGTATAGGGGAGTGAAAGGACGAAATGAAAGGTTATGAGTTGGTTAAGATCAGAGAAAGACCTGAATGGTTGGAACAGGCAGCGCAATGGTTTACGTCAAAATGGCATCTTCCGCTTTCCTTTTACCAAGAGAGCATGGAAGATTCTCTTCAATCATCTAACGCTGTTCCTCAATGGTATATAGTCGTGACGTCAGAACAAAAAATTATCGCTGGAGCAGGGGTCATCGCGAATGATTTTCATGATCGTCCAGATTTGACTCCGAATGTTTGTGCGTTGTTTGTTGAAAAAGAATATCGTAATCAAGGAATTGCCAAAGAGATTTTATCATTTATTCGAAAGGATATGGGGGCGCTTGGGATTTCGCAGCTCTATGTAGCGACTGACCATACAGGTTTTTATGAAAGATATGAGTGGGAATATCTGACGACGGTACAAGATAATGAAGGGATCCCGGTTTATTTATATCAACTAGCGATTTTTACAACGTGATCGGAGTTGATTACTCAAAAGGGTTCTTTGTCTGGTCAGTAATCTTTTGTTTCTGGTGAGCAATGCCAAGAAAAATCGGAAATTGTTTCTTGATGCTATTTTTGTTGGTATATTGGTTATTCGAGTGTCATTTAGTGGACGGTACTATTTTTTAGCTTCAAAAAAATTCCAGGAGCAATAGAAAGTTCTATCAGTCCTGGAATTTAGAATGGTTGATTTGTTGGAAAAGCATGAATGAGCTCGCTGTCCTAAATAGGCGTTCCGTCTTTTTACCGAAAAATTAGGGAGCTTTCTTATTCATTCTTTTTTTCGCTCTTTTTTTGTTTTTTTCTCGTCATAGATGAAGACATTACGTACTATTTTCAAAATAGGTCGTGCAGTCAAAAAGATCGCTCCTACTAGATAACAATAGGTACTATAACGGTCTGGAATATCTGTTAACAACGCTACGCTTCCAAAAATATAAAAAATCCCTGTTAATAAATCAACTGCAAGAGACAATAATGTATAGCGGTTCTGGAAATAAAGACGAAAACGTTGTCCAGCAATTTCGATATCTTCTTCTTTCCCAATATCTATTTCATGGCTTTTTCGTTTTATTTCTGGCATCTCTCACTCACCTATCTGTGAACAAAGCTAAGGTTTCAAAACAACTTTGATATTTTTATCTTCTTTTTTGTCAAAAATCTCGTATGCTCGGGCAGCATCAGCTAAAGGCATCGCATGTGTGATGATTTGGGTTGGATCGAACAGACCCGCAGCAATCATCTCGTAAATTTTAGGCATCAAATGAACGATCGGTGCCTGACCATGCTTCACTGTGATATCTCTCATGAAAAATTCTTGTAGTGGGTACGAAGAAGCCGGGGTCATATAAACACCAGTGATTTGTACGGTTCCAAATTTTTTGACAGCTTGCGCAGCCATTTGGATCGGTGAAATCGTCCCGCTTTGCAAACTAACGAGATTCTTAGCTTTTTCTTTCACTGGTTCCAAGCCATCCATCCCTACACAATCAATGATGACATCAGCGCCACCTTTTGCTAATTCGTAAAGTTCTTTCCCAGCAGACTGAGTATCTTCTAACAAATAAGTTTCTACATGATTGTAACGAGCGGCTTTATCAATACGATGTTGGACCGGATCGACAGCAATCACTCGCTCTGCTCCTGCCATAGCGGCAAATTTTTGTGCAAACAATCCAACTGGTCCTGAACCTAAGACCACTACAGTGTCGCCTTTTTTTACGTTGGCATTTTGAACGCTCCAATAAGCAGTTGGAAGGATATCAGATAAGAAAAGGACTTTTTCGTCTGCAAGATCATTGTCAGGTACGATAAACGAAGTGCTATCAGCAAATGGTACCCGAAGATACTCAGCTTGACCACCCCAATGATTCCCATTTAAACGGCCAAAGCCAAATAAACCACCATAAAGTTGATCTGGATTTGAGCGATCACATTGACTTTCCATCTCATGGGTACAGAAATGACAATGCCCACAACTAATATTAAAAGGAATAACGACCCGCTGTCCCTTTTTTAGTTTTTTTACTGCAGGACCTACTTCTTCAACAATCCCCATTGGTTCATGACCAACGACATATCCTTTTTCTAAGACAGCCTCCCCATGATGATAGAGGTGAAGATCCGAGCCGCAAATCGCAGTAGCGGTAATTCGAATAATAGCATCTGTCGGTTCCACGATTTTTGGATCATCTACGTTTCTGATTTCCAGTTTTTGGTTTCCTTGCCAGGTAACAGCTTTCATGAAATAAAACTCCTTTCTTCAAACCCTATAACATGTCATTTTTTGAACGAACAGCTAATTTCATTCTAAAGGAGGAGCTGGCTTTTGAGTAGTGAAACGCTTTTAGTAAAGGGAAAATCACTTTAAAATAACTAGTGTATTATTTGGTTTACATTGAGAAGCTTTATAGTTAGAAGTATAATTAAATTATGTTGATTTCTTAGGTTAAGTAAATAACAGATTAAAAAATAGATCAAAAGGGAGGTTATTTGTGATAAAAGAAAAAAAGGGAGAACAAATCAGAAAACTGATGGTCACATTTGCTTGTTCAGTGACTTTGTTTGTGATTATTTCCGTAAGAATCATTCAAGTGACGTTTTTTGATCAGGCGTATTTACTCGGTCAAATCGAAAAAACAAAGTATAGCGAATTGGTCCTCGCAGAAGCTGCTCAGAATTTTCGGAAAGAAAACACAGAAGAAAGTGAATTTTCAGAGGTCGTTGCAACGGCACTTTCACCAAGTTTTGTCGAAGAAGCCCTTCGACCATTTATCCAACATACATATGAAGAAACAAATTATGAGCTAAGAGACAGCAATGAGGTGAGTGAGAAAATTGCTCAGGCTGTGGCTACAATTGCAACAAAAAAACAACTGACTATCGATAAAGAGGAAAAAAATAAAATCGAGACAATGATCTTTATTTACATGTATCACTTCCAAAGTGCATTAGGTGATCGATACTTGACTATTTTTATCGAAAACATCGTGTCTGCTCGAAAAATAGTGGTACCTCTTTTTTACATCTGTCTGGGTCTATTGGTTTTTTGGCTAGTCTATTTATATCGGTTAATTAACAAAACACCCTTTTCTTTCCTGCGTTACGGTATGTTTATTTTGGGAACGACTGGAAGTATGTTTTGCGTTTTAGCAGGATTGCTTTATATACAAGACGTTTTACATAATATAGCTTTTCATTCACAAGCGACTTTACAATTAATGACACATTACGTGCAAGATCTACTGATGTATCCAGCGATTATTGGGGGCATTCTTTTGTTTTGTGCTGTATTATTCGGTGGGGGAAGTAAGCTTCTGCAGAAACGGCAAAGTAAAAAGTGGCTGAAAACTGGAAGCAGTATCTTAAAAAAAGCCTAAGATAATAGCTAAATAAAAATCATTCGTTGAATGATGAAATACTAAAAAACGACTGTCACTCCCGTTACTAGGAAGTGACAGTCATTTTTTGTTGCGGTTGTTCCTTGTTGATACCTTATTGCATCGATCATTCAAACATTTTCTTAGCAGCACGCATCAATGTAGGAATATCTTTGTCATATCTTGGAGTTTTAACAAGACGTGACATTGGAATACCAGCAAAATGGAAAGCAGCGATCTCCCCAGAGCGTACGGCGCTTTGTTCCGTAAAGATCATTTGATAAGGTTGTTCGACAAACTCTCCAGTAAATGCCAAGTTCGTTGAGTGTTGAGGAATCACTTTTGGTCGGTCGCTTTTTGCTCGATTATTAAATAATGCAGAAGCATAAGGCATATACACAGGAATATTATTCACAACGCTATCAAAAATCTCGGTTTCTTTCGTTCGAATATTTTCAGGACCAGGATCGACTTTCGAAAGTTGTCCAATCAGTTCTTCTAACATTTCTTTCCCAGTCATCTTGATATATTGCTTATCCACAAATTCTCCACGACGTCGAGGGTATAAGAAATATCCCCAAATGACGGTTTCGTTTGGTTTTTGTGAAGTAAAATGTGGTTGGTGATGAACGACGATCGACATATTGACATCTTTTTGTCCGAGTGGTGTGATTGGTGTAGTGGAGATAAATGAATTCAATGCATTACCAGGGACTTGTGTCGTGATCCGAGTAATTTCATTTAAAAGCAAATGGTCCTTAGTTGTTAGAGTGAAACTGACCCATTCACTGGCATCACGATCGGCAAAAAATTTGTCAGGGTTACCTAAATTATAGAAACGTTCACTGGCTTTCTTCCACAAGCTAGAAGCAGCACCATAATCCATATTTTCAACAGCTGGTGTGTCGTAGTCACCTAGTGTAGCCGAATCAGTAATTGATCCGTTAGTGAAAAGCACACCCGTATCACCATCAACCACCACGTGTTCTTCCTCATTGGTTAACGTGTTGATCATTTTTAAGCCAGTCACTGTAATTTCATCTTGCATCGGAGTTTCTTTGAATTCCCAATCGACTACGCGGCGGTTCAAAATGATTTGACATCCTTGGTCTTTTAAATAATTGATCAATGGCAACATGATACTTTCATACTGATTATAGCGAGTTCGGTTTACTCCTACCAAATGTTCGATTTGTGTAAATTCATAAATCATTTGATGCATATAGCGACGAAGTTCTTGGGCAGAACTACGAGTACGAAAAGCAAAAGTTGTTTCCCACATAAACCAAAAGTTTGTCTCAAAGAAGTGAGGATCATCTTTAAAGTATTCTTCAATTGTGACATTATCTAATTTTTCTTCTTCTGAATCAGGCATGGCGATCAGCTTAGTCAATAACAAACGATCTTTATTGTTAAATCCTAGTTTGCCTCCGTCAATAATTCCTTTGCCGCCTTCCATCAAACGTGCTTTATCAAATGTTCGGTGTTTTGCATCAAAATCTCTAGTATCTTCAGCCGCAGTCATTCCTGGTTCGGTGACAGAGGGGATTCGGCTTAAGAGATCCATCAAATCCACGTATGTTCGATAATTGAGCATACGTCCACCACGGGCGATATAGCCCTTTTTGTTTTCTAAGGGATGATTTTTATTCCAATATTCATCGACAACGGTATCCGTTGGGGCACCATCATTGGAGCCATGGTCATCTAAAGAATAAAACGTAATCTGATCACCACGCCAGTTTCCTTCTTGAATCAAATAAACAGCAGCTGCCATATTGGCGATTCCAGCGCCAATCATTATTGCTTTACTTTTTCTCATTGTGATTCCTCCAGTATTTTACAAGTGAACAGTCTGACGATTCGTTTCTTTGACTAGATCGATTCAAATTCATCATACAAATGACGATCATCTTCTAACAAGCCTGTCTTTTTACCAAGATAAACAGCACCCAATGTTAATATGCCTAGTCCAATACCTAGTTTGATCCATTTTTTACTCATAAGATGTTCCTCCTTTGTTTTTTCTCTCGTCCTTCTATGTAAAAGGATAGAACCTTTCATTCTAATTGCCAAATGATAGGGTAACCAAATATCCAAACTTTGGACAGATTGAACAGAGTGTCTAATTTTGAGCAAAAGTAAGTCAATGGAATCGAAAAGTTGGTCAGCTGAAAAAATGGAAAGCTTGGGAGGAAAATCAAGATTGGCAGAAAATCTGGAAAGAATGGTTTGCCAGATAGCAATGAAAAGATATGTAAGAGATTTTCGTTATTTTATATTTGATAAAACATTAGGTAATTAGAATTATTTTTTAAAAAAAGTTTCATTAGATTTGATTTTAAAATCAAAATTCTAAATAAAATGCTTTCAAAAATAAAAATCGCATAAAAATTTTGTGTTATAGTAAAACTGTTAAAAATCCTATATATAACAAAAAAAGGCAAAATAAAAAAGCACCGAGACAGTGCTTGCTTTAAAAGCTGATAACGGACAATGCCTTATTTAACTCGCTATGTTGATTTGAATGCTACCAACAAATTGATTATAGCATAATACCAAAGAGTTACAAGTAGAAAAAGAAAATCACTTTGTCTAACTATTCATGATGGTTGGCAATTGTAAAGAAGACAACTTGCTAAGTTGTGTAAATGTTAAAAGAAGGGATGGATAGTGAATGACAAAGGACTATACGATTGGTTTAGATATAGGAACCAATTCTGTGGGCTGGGCGGTACTAACAGATGATTATCAATTAATGAAAAGGAAAATGAGCGTTCACGGAAATACTGAAAAAAAGAAAAACAAAAAAATTTTTGGGGCGCACGATTATTTGATGAAGGTCAAACAGCGGAGTTTAGAAGAACTAAGCGAACGAATCGCCGAAGATTGGCTCGCAGAAAATATCGACTCAGCAAATTACAAGATCTTTTTGCTGAAGAACTCTGCAAACAAGATGACTGCTTTTTTGTACGTTTGGAAGAAAGCTTCTTAGTTCCAGAAGAAAAACAATACAAACCAGCATCGATTTTCCCCACGTTAGAGGAAGAAAAAGAATATTATCAAAAATATCCGACAATCTATCATTTGCGCCAAAAGTTAGTCGATTCAACGGAAAAAGAAGATCTCCGATTGGTTTATCTGGCATTGGCTCATCTATTGAAATATCGTGGTCATTTTTTGTTTGAAGGAGACTTGGATACGGAGAATACCTCTATTGAAGAAAGCTTTCGTGTTTTTTTAGAACAGTATGGCAAACAATCAGATCAACCACTGATCGTTCACCAACCCGTTTTAACTATTTTGACAGATAAATTATCGAAGACGAAAAAAGTGGAAGAAATCCTCAAATATTATCCTACAGAAAAAATCAACAGCTTTTTTGCTCAATGTTTAAAATTGATCGTTGGGAATCAAGCGAACTTTAAACGTATATTTGATTTGGAAGCAGAAGTAAAACTCCAATTTTCAAAGGAAACCTATGAAGAAGATCTGGAGTCTTTGTTAGAAAAAATCGGTGATGAGTACCTAGATATCTTTTTGCAAGCAAAGAAAGTCCATGATGCGATCTTATTATCAGAGATTATTTCTTCAACTGTCAAACATACGCAAGCAAAACTGTCTTCAGGGATGGTCGAACGGTATGAACGGCATAAAGCTGATTTGGCAAAATTCAAACAATTCGTGAAAGAAAACGTACCGCAAAAAGCAACGGTTTTTTTCAAAGATACCACCAAAAATGGTTATGCTGGTTATATCAAAGGAAAAACAACCCAAGAAGAATTTTATAAATTTGTCAAAAAAGAGCTAAGTGGGGTAGTAGGAAGTGAGCCTTTTCTAGAAAAAATCGATCAAGAAACCTTTTTATTGAAACAACGTACTTATACCAATGGGGTTATTCCTCATCAAGTACATCTAATAGAATTGAAAGCGATCATTGATCAACAAAAACAACATTATCCATTTCTAGAAGAAGCAGGACCAAAAATCATTGCATTATTTAAATTTCGAATCCCTTATTATGTCGGTCCTTTGGCAAAAGAACAAGAGGCTAGTTCTTTTGCTTGGATCGAGCGGAAAACAGCTGAAAAAATCCTTCCGTGGAATTTTTCAGAAGTTGTAGATATCGAAAAATCAGCGATGCGTTTTATTCAAAGAATGACAAAGCAAGATACGTATTTACCGACAGAAAAAGTACTTCCTAAAAATAGCTTACTTTATCAAAAATATATGATTTTCAATGAACTAACCAAAGTGAGCTATAAAGATGAACGAGGTGTGAAACAGTATTTTTCCGGTGATGAGAAACAGCAGATTTTTAAACAGTTGTTTCAAAAAGAGCGAGGGAAAATCACTGTCAAAAAATTACAAAACTTTTTGTATACGCATTACCATATTGAAAATGCCCAGATTTTTGGTATTGAAAAAGCATTTAATGCTTCGTATAGCGCGTATCATGATTTTATGAAATTAGCAAAAACGAACCAAAAAGCCATGCAAGAGTGGTTGGAACAGCCCGAAATGGAACCGATTTTTGAGGATATCGTAAAAATACTCACCATTTTTGAAGACCGTCAAATGATTAAACATCAATTAAGTAAGTATCAAGAAGTCTTCGGTGAAAAGTTGCTCAAAGAATTTGCAAGAAAACATTACACTGGCTGGGGAAGATTCTCAGCTAAATTGATCCATGGCATCAGAGATCGAAAAACGAATAAAACGATCCTTGATTATCTAATCAACGATGATGACGTCCCGGCTAACCGTAACCGTAATTTGATGCAGCTGATCAATGATGAGCATCTATCTTTTAAAGAAGAAATTGCAAAAGCAACGGTGTTTTCTAAACATAAATCATTAGTTGACGTCATACAAGACTTACCAGGAAGTCCGGCGATCAAAAAAGGAATTTGGCAAAGTCTTAAAATCGTGGAAGAACTGATTGCGATCATTGGATACAAACCAAAGAATATCGTGATCGAAATGGCAAGAGAAAACCAAAAAACGCATCGGACGAAACCGCGTCTTAAAGCTTTAGAAATTGGGTTGAAACAGATAGGAAGCACGTTATTAAAAGAACAGCCAACAGATAACAAAGCGCTCCAAAAAGAACGGTTGTACCTGTACTATTTGCAAAATGGCAGAGATATGTATACGGGAGAACCGCTAGAAATCGAGAATCTTCACCAATACGAAGTGGATCATATCATACCGAGAAGTTTTATTGTGGATAATTCTATTGATAACAAGGTGTTAGTTGCTAGTAAACAAAATCAAAAGAAGCGCGACGATGTGCCGAACAAACAAATAGTCAACGAGCAAAGGATCTTTTGGAATCAACTGAAAGAAGCCAAATTGATTAGTCCAAAAAAATATGCGTATTTAACCAAAATTGAACTGACACCAGAGGATAAAGCCCGTTTTATTCAGCGGCAATTAGTCGAAACGAGACAAATCACGAAACATGTTGCGAATATTTTACATCAATCGTTTAATCAGGAAGAGGAAGGAACAGATTGTGATGGGGTACAGATTATTACGCTAAAAGCAACATTGACGAGCCAATTCAGACAAACTTTTGGGCTTTATAAAGTACGTGAGATCAATCCACATCATCATGCGCATGATGCGTATTTAAATGGTTTCATTGCGAATGTTTTGTTAAAACGGTACCCTAAATTAGCACCTGAATTTGTCTATGGAAAGTATGTCAAATATAGTTTAGCAAGAGAAAATAAAGCTACCGCTAAAAAAGAATTTTATTCCAATATTTTAAAGTTCCTTGAATCAGACGAACCGTTTTGCGATGAAAATGGGGAAATTTATTGGGAAAAAAGGCATCATCTTCCACGGATCAAAAAAGTTCTTAGCTCCCATCAAGTGAATGTAGTGAAAAAAGTCGAACAACAAAAAGGTGGTTTCTATAAGGAAACGGTCAATTCAAAAGAAAAACCTGATAAACTGATCGAACGGAAAAATAATTGGGATGTGACGAAGTACGGTGGTTTTGGAAGTCCAGTCATTGCCTATGCCATTGCGTTTGTTTATGCCAAAGGGAAGACACAAAAGAAAACCAGGGCAATTGAAGGAATTACCATCATGGAACAAGCGGCTTTTGAAAAAGATCCGACTACATTTTTAAAAGAAAAAGGCTTTCCTCAGGTGACAGAGTTTATCAAATTGCCAAAATATACCTTGTTTGAGTTTGATAATGGGCGCAGAAGATTCCTGGCAAGTCACAAGGAGTCGCAAAAAGGGAATCCTTTCATCTTATCGGACCAATTAGTAACCTTGTTATACCATGCGCAACATTATGACAAAATCACCTATCAAGAAAGTTTTGATTACGTCAATACTCATCTTTCTGATTTCTCAGCCATCTTAACCGAAGTTCTCGCTTTTGCAGAAAAGTATACACTTGCGGATAAAAATATAGAGCGAATTCAAGAACTCTATGAAGAAAACAAATATGGAGAGACTTCGATGATCGCACAATCCTTTTTGCAGTTGTTACAGTTCAATGCGATAGGTGCTCCAGCAGACTTTAAATTTTTCGGAGTAACGATCCCTCGAAAACGTTATACCAGCTTAACGGAGATTTGGGATGCTACGATCATTTACCAGTCGGTCACTGGTTTATACGAAACGAGGATAAGGATGGGTGACTTATGGGCTGGCGAACAGTAGTAATCAATACCCATTCTAAACTGACTTATGCAAATAATCATCTGGTGTTTAAAAATGCGCAACAAACGGAAAAAATCCATTTGTCTGAGATCGATATCCTTATTTTAGAAACAACCGATATCACGATCACGACAATGTTGTTGAAGCGTTTAACAGATGAAAAAATCTTAGTGATATTTTGCGATGACAAGCGATTGCCGTCATCGCAATTATTCTCCTATTATGGGCGACATGATAGTAGTTTGCAGTTATCTAAACAAATTCAGTGGGAATCGGACTTGAAGGGCGTAGTTTGGACAACGATCATTGCCCAAAAGATCCATAACCAATGTCGTTTTTTACAAGAAAATGATTTTGTTGAAAAGGCATCTGCGCTTTCCAAGTTATCAGAAGAATTGGAAACATTTGATCCGACGAATCGTGAAGGGCATGCGGCAAGAATCTACTTTCAAACGTTGTTTGGTAATCAATTCACGCGGGAAGAGTCGAATGAAATCAATGCGGGGTTAGATTATGGTTATACGCTACTAATGAGTTTGTTTGCAAGAGAAATCGTTAAAAATGGTTGTATGACACAATTCGGTTTAAAACATGCGAACCAATTTAATGATTTTAATCTAGCAAGTGACTTGATGGAACCATTTCGTCCGCTAGTTGATCAAATTGTTTATACATATCGTGATCAACCTTTCCCGATTATCAAAAGAAGGCTGTTTGATTTGTTTTCACAAAAGTATTTATATGGGAAAAAAGAAATGTTCTTAACGAATATCGTGACGGATTACACCAATAAAACGATTAAAACATTGAATAATGAAGGGAAAGGAGTTCCTTATTTCGGAATATGAGTTATCGTTATATGAGAATGTTATTAATGTTTGATCTGCCGACAGAGACGAGCGATGATCGAAAAGTTTATCGAAGGTTCAGAAAGTTTTTACTGAGTGAAGGCTTTATCATGCATCAATTTTCAGTATATAGTAAGTTGTTGTTGAACGGTACTGCTAATCAAGCGATGCTCGGTCGATTAAAAGCCCATCATCCTAAAAAGGGCTTAGTTACCTTACTAACGGTCACTGAAAAACAATTTTCACGAATGGTTTATTTGTGTGGGGAAAAAGACCTGAGTCCAGCTAATTCAGACGAACGAGTCATTTTTTTAGGAGAGGATGTGGAGGATGAACCTTAACTTTTCTTTATTAGAACAACCGATAAGCTTTGAAAAAGCGCTGATTTTTGTAATTGAAGATGTGGAAGTTTTTTCAAAAGTCGTTCATGGAGTTTACCAGTATGGTGAAAATAGCATGTTAAAGTTTTTCAATGATAAATTACAGCTACTCAAACCATCAGAATTGATGGTTGTGACGGATATCTTAAGTTTTGATAGCCAAGCTCCGACTACATTGAAGCTGATCTATGCTGACTTAGAGCAACAATTAAATGAAAACATCGAACTAAAATCAAGGATTGATCAATTAACCACCAGGGTTCAGGAATGGATTAGTGAGGAACTCTTAGAACATGAATTAGATTTAGTCTGTGAAGAAATGAGTATAGTCGAGCTATTCAAAGCATTAAAAATAAGAATTACGACGCAACCAGAATCAATTTTTCAAAAAATAATGGAGATTTTACAGATTTATAAGTATCTAGTGAAAAAGAAATGCTTGGTTTTTATCAATGTTGGAGCGTACTTAACAACCACAGAAATGGCTGAACTACAGGAATACATTTCTTTGTGTCATATGCCTGTCCTTTTTATCGAACCACGAAAAATAAAAGGATTGAAGCAAACTGTTTTAGATCAAGACTATTTTTTGTGTGAAGAAATGTGGTAAAATAAGAACAATCAAAATAACAAAAAATCAGCATGAATGAGCATTCAAGACGAAAGTTTTGCTATGGACGAGTAGCGCGATTACGAGATTTCGTGGGAAAAAATTTTTTCTGCGAGGTTTTAGAGCTATGTTGTTTTGAATGCTTCCAAAACATTCTGGTATTTCGCACACCCAAACAACAAGTTTTAGAGCTATGTTGTTTTGAATGCTTCCAAAACAAATGGTTAGGAAATATTACTTCATGTCGGGTTTTAGAGCTATGTTGTTTTGAATGCTTCCAAAACGGTCGAAAAATATTGTTTATCGAATGATCAGTTTTAGAGCTATGTTGTTTTGAATGCTTCCAAAACTTATAAAAATTTAAAGGCTCAAGGTGTTGGGTTTTAGAGCTATGTTGTTTTGAATGTTTCCAAAATGTAGAAGCGTTGTGCTTTACTCGATCGCTGTTTTAGTTTTGTGTTATTTTGAGTGCTGACCTCATCAACTATGATAAGAGGTAGCTTTAGAGTTATGTTGTTTTGAATGAATGAAGATGCCTACTTTATCATGAAAAGTAGGCTCTTTTTTTACTTATATATAGGAAAGTGTCTTCAGTTGTTGAATCTGCTAAGTTTTGATCATTGAAAGGGGGAATCGTGCCTTTTAAAAATGAATGGGTATGTTTACGGAACAGGACACAATTGTTCAGTCTTATCAACATTGAAACGAATTCATTATCTCAAAGAAAAGATGAGTTGCTAATTTCGTGCTTTTTCTCTATCATCAAACAGTAGGCATTTGTTCGTGAACTAAAATGAATGTGAGAGGGGACAGTGAGATGTTTGATACAAATTTGATAACTTATTTGGACTGGTTGATCGCAATTTTAAATATTGCTTCAATCATTATTTTGCTAGTAGGGATTTTTTTAGTCTTAAAAAATCTTTTTGACTGGCACCCACTGAAAAAAGACTACGAACAGCGTAATTTCCGAAATGCGGAAGTACGCAAATTATTGGCTAGTTATATTTTGCTGAGTCTAGAGGTGCTAGTGGTAGCAGATATCATTGAATCAGTTATCAAACCAACTTGGACAGATATTTTAAAATTAGCAGTGATCATCATTATTCGAACGATTATTTCCTATTTCTTGAATTTAGAAACACAAGATAAAAAGCAAGTAAAGGTAGGAACACATAATGGAAATTAATTTGATCGAGAAACTTGCCCCTTATTTGGAACTATTAGTCATCGTATTAGACGTTTTTGCTATTTTAATCATTCTCTGGGGTGCCTGGTTAGCTATCAAAGATTTTCTCTACTTTTCTTTTACGGAACGAAGAATCAAAGCAGAGCGGATTAACCAAAACAATGCAATCAAAAAAATGTTAGGTGGCTATATCTTGTTGAGTTTAGAAGTCCTGATCTCAGCTGGTATCATTGAGTCCATTATCAAACCAACCTTGGAAGATGTCTTCCAGTTAGCTGCTTTGGTTGTGATCCGAACGATCATTTCGTTCTTTTTAAATAAAGAAATCGGCTCGGATGCACGACAATAAGTTATAAGTATCACTCAACTCGTTTATTATGGTGCGCCAACGTAGAAACATTTGCAATATAGAAAAAATCTCAAAACGACTTTCCAGGTTTTGAGATTTTTTGTTTTGCTTTTTAATTGCCTAACATCGGCCAGTTTATAGAACGAACGTTATTGAACAGTTGTGCTAACAACTTGGTTTCTTCACTGGAAGATGGCTTTCAGTGAAGCATACGTCGTTTTTTTCCAGCACGGCTTATCGAACTGCTTGAACTGCCCATACAATCGATTTTTCAATTGTGTCTACGGAAACGGGAACAATTGTCGGAAACTGTTCTGCTTCTGGCGTATAGAGAGTTTTTTCACATAAAATCCGAGTGTTTTCTTGTTGTGCAGCACTTTTTATCGCTTCGTCTAAGTGCTGATAAACAACGGGATCGACTTCCATATCGAAAGTAGTGACGGACTCTAAGGCTTCTCGGTAAATCAGATATTTTACGTCTGAGTTGGTAACGATACGGACGTGGAGTTTTGTTTTATTAATGCGTAAAATGCCACTTAATTCAATAACGAAAGCGTCCAAACAATTGATTTTAAGTCGTAATCTATAAGGTAATTGGGCTAACCATTGGTTGAATAAAGGCTGTATTTCGGCTAATAAGGATTGCTGTTCTGGGGACAGAAGATAAAATTTTTCAGGTACAAAGAGTTGATAATTATCCCATGCGGTGCGCATCAAACGAATTAAAGCGCGTTCGAATGCTCGGTTACCGATGAATTTTCGATTGAAATAGCTTTCAAACTGGGTAATCAGTTGCTTGATTGATTGGCTATCTTCAATGAAAACTTGATGGAGGTGACAGAAGTCTTCTTCGATTGCTTGGTAAGAATTGAAGCCATAATCACTGAGATTAAATAAGATCAAAGCAAAGTATACTTCATTTTCTTGATAATAATGTTTTAGTTTAGTTGTATGCCATGCATCCATCACATATTGATAAATGGGGCGTTTTTGAAGTTCGGCTATAAAATCTTGTTCAATCGATAAGGGATGCCTTTTTTGAGACAAATAGCTGATCAACAATCCAATACGTAAGATCTCACGGTTGTCTTTATCGTAGATACGCCTACTATTAAAGGTTACCGATTCGATAAATTCATCTATTGCCAGGAAGTAGTCTGCTGGAAGTGTTGGGATCTTCAAGGTGCCCGTTCGATAAGTCACATTCAATAATAATAAACGACGTTCGATCTCCGTAAATCGTGGAGAGTGGTGTTGGATTTGAATGTCACAATCTTCAAAGTAAGCAAGTACTTGTTTTTTTAATGAATACGCTTTGCTAACAGAAATATACTCGATTTCAGTCAGTTGGAGATAATTAGGTTCATTTTCAAGATATAACTGACAAGTTTTAAGAAATAAAGAAGGGCGTGCTAATTTTTGTATCAGGCGAAAACGAGGGATCGTAGGATCAAAATACAAGGAACAAGTATCTTTTTCTCGGTGGCTATAGATGATCTCATCCTTGAGTTCAGTTCGAATCGCTTTGATGTCATTGAGTAACGTTGTTTTGCAGACTTGTAATAAATGGGATAGTTCGTCTAAATCGATTTCTTTTTTGTGATAGAATTGACCGCAAAGAAATAACTGGCGTAAAATATTTTTTTCCAAATAGTCTTCAAACATTAAAACTCCTCCGCTTTGTAGATGGTTGAACAATGTACCATTCATTATGCCATGATTTAAAGTTTAAAACACCTTTATTTTTTTCATATGAATGAAAAAGCTTGTTTTGACAAGCTTTTTTTGTTATAAAACGATGTTTTATAAAAATATAAAGAGAAAAAATTCTTGTGAAAAAAATACAAAAAAAGTAAAAAATGGATGAGTAAACGGATAAATAAAATAATTATTTTTTTAATATACGTATTTATTTTTAAACACACTTAAGAAACAACAGTTTTTTATCTCATGTTTTTATAAAATATTCGTTATTATGAGTAGAAAATTCTGAAAAATCAGACTTTCTTTATTTTTTTCTAAAAAAAGGGGTTATTTTACAATGTTATAAAAAAAATTATCTCATTTTTTGTTCTATAGTCAGTAGTGTGATACAGATGGATGGTTTCATCTGCAGTTACAAAATCGTTGGCCAACGAGAACAATATGGAGGTAATAGACATGAAAGATATGGATATCAAAGCCGTCTTTATTGGCGACAAATCAGAAAATGGCGCATTTTACAAAATGCAATTGAACAAGATGGTCGATGAACATTTAGGCTGGAGAGAGAATTATCTTCCTGGTGACATTGCAGCCATTAGTGAAGCCGACAAACAAGCACCTCGATATATCGCCACTCGTGAGCATATGGTGGAAGTCTTGGATGAAGTCAGTCAACGGATGCGTGCAGGATCGATCCCTTGGCATTCTGCTGGGCGTTATTGGGGTCAAATGAATGCTGAGACATTGATGCCTGCCTTGCTTGCTTATAACTTCGCTATGCTTTGGAATCCGAATAATGTGGCATTGGAATCTTCTATGGCAACTTCACAAATGGAGGCAGAAGTAGGGCAAGATTTTGCTGATTTATTCAATATGACCGGTGGCTGGGGCCATATTACAGCAGATGGCTCGATCGCAAACCTTGAAGGTCTTTGGTATGCACGTTGTATCAAATCTATTCCCCTTGCAGTGAAGGAAGTTTATCCTGAAAAAGTCAAAGATAAAACAGATTGGGAACTATTGAATCTTTCTGTCGAAGAAATCTTAGAAATGGTTGGAACCTTCAGTGATGAAGAATTAGATGCTGTCAAAGCAGCTTCATCTCGTAGTGGGAAACACCTCCAAGAACTTGGCAAATGGTTAGTGCCACAAACGAAGCATTATTCATGGATGAAAGCTTTAGACATTTGCGGGATTGGGTTAGATCAAATGATCGCTATCCCAGTTCAAGAAGATTATCGTATGGATGTTGCTATTTTAGAAAAAACGATCCGTGAATTAGCCGCACAAAAGATTCCAGTCCTAGGTGTGGTAGCGGTCGTTGGGACTACGGAAGAAGGCCAAGTGGATAGTGTAGATAAAATCGTCGAATTGCGAGAAAAATTATACAAAGAAGGAATTTATTTCTATCTTCACGTTGACGCAGCTTATGGCGGATATGCACGTGCATTGTTCTTAAATGAAGCAGGCGAGTTTGTACCTTATGAATCTCTGCCAGACTTTTTTGAAGAACATCATGTATTTAATTACGATGTTTCCATTGATCAAAGTGTTTACGATGGGTTCAAAGCAATCTCTGAGGCAGATTCGGTCACGATCGATCCGCATAAAATGGGCTATGTTCCTTATGCTGCTGGAGGTATCGTAATCAAACACAAAGAAATGCGTAACATTATTTCCTATTTTGCTCCTTATGTTTTTGAAAAATCAGTAAAAGCACCGGACATGTTAGGCGCCTATATTTTAGAAGGATCAAAAGCCGGGGCAACGGCTGCTGCTGTTTGGACTGCTCATCGTGTATTGCCATTGAACATTACTGGTTATGGTCAATTGATTGGTGCCTCGATTGAAGCAGCTCAACGATTCCGAGCATTTTTAGAACAATTGAGCTTTACCATCAAAGGGAAAACGATTGAAGTTTATCCTTTGAATCATCCAGATTTTAATATGGTCAATTGGGTATTTAAAGTCAAAGGATGCACGGATTTAAAAACGATCAATGAATTGAATGAAAAAATGTTCAATCGTTCTTCTTATATGGAAGGGGATGTTTATAGTGAACATTTCATTACTTCACATACGACTTTTATGAAAGAAGAATATGGAGATTCCCCACTTCCTTTCATTGAACGGATAGGTCTTTCGAAAGAAGAATGGCAAAAAGAACAAAAAGTGACATTGCTAAGAGCGGCAATTATGACACCATATCTTAATGATAACAAGATTTTCGAGTTCTATACGCAAGGCATTACCAAAGCCATGGAAAAAACACTCAATGAAATCTTATAACAATAAAAATTAACCGATAAACTGTCTAGTGAAGAACGGTGTTACAGGAAGCTATGATCAAAGAAGATAGATGATGCACGTTGAATTGTTGTATTCAGAGTAGAAAGAGTGGATGTTCAATCGCTTTTCCGATTCAAGATATCAAGATTATGTCAAACTCAGATAGTTGAAGACTAGTGAGTAATCGGATAAACGCAAGCAGTTCTTTTTTAAAATGAAATACTGCCATTAATTTTTTTCGTTCATAGCTTTTCCCCACTGTAACGTTCAAATTAGATAGTTTATTCTGTGTTGATGGAAAGAAGGAAAATAACAATGACAGATTCGAAAACTTCACAAATCACTACACTGACATTCATCGGTATGACTTGTGCCTTAGTTGCTAGTGTTCGGAACATTCCTGATGTTGCAGCCACGGGGTGGACGATGCTTTTCTATATGCTTGTAGCGGTATTATTTTATGCTTTTCCTATTTCGTTGATCTCAGGTGAATTTGCTGGGATGTTTCCCCAAAAAGGTGGACCAGAACTCTGGGTCTCAAATTCTTTAGGACGAAAATGGGGCTTTGTTGTCTCATGGCTTTTATGGGTCCAAATGTTTCCAGGGATGGTGATGGTCGCTTCAGCGCTAGCACCTTTATTGGGTAATATGATTGATAACGTTCCTTTAGGGTTGAACAGTAAATTTACTTTGATCGTTATTCTAGTCGTGTATTGGATCATTACATTATTAAATTTGAAATTTGATATGGCTAAAATTGGTGGGAAGATCGGTGTTTGGTTAGGTCTATATATTCCATTAGCAATTATGCTTCTTTTAGGTATTTTTTCATGGATCAAAGTCGGTATCCAACCACATGCAACATTAGGTCATTTTTCTTGGGCTAAATTGATCCCTGATGCAGAAACAGCGAAATCATTCGTTTACTTTGCACCAATCATGTTTATCTTTACGGGGATCGAGATGTCTTCTGTCTACATCACCCGTTTGAAAAATCCTGTAAAAACTTATACTAAAGGGATCTTTGCTGCATTGATTTTTCTCTTCTTTGTGAATACGTTGAATGCGTTAGTCGTAGCAAATGTGGTACCTAAAGGCCAAATGGAGTTGAATAATATTGCGCAATCCATTTCAATCTATTGTCAGATTCTAGGATTACCACATATCATCGTTAATATTTTCAGTCTATTAGTCTTTGTAGGTGTAGCTGTCCAATTATCTGCATGGGCTTCAGGACCAGCAAAAACAGTCACTGCAAGTGCGAGAAAAGGAGCATATCCACCAAAATTTAATTTTTGGAAAACGAACCAATTTGATGTGTCAAAATCAGTGATCTTAACACAGTCAACGATTATTTCGATCTTTGCTTTGTTTTATTTGTTGATACCAGGTGTCAATCAGGCATTTCTGATGTTAGTGAACTCCACGACAGTGATTTATTGTATTGTATATGTCATTATGGGGATTGCTATTTTGAAATTAAGAAAAGCCAAACCTGAACTTGCCCGACCATTTAGAATCGGTAAAAAAGGTGGCAAGGGTGATTTAGGTGCATGGATCGTTGTACTTGTTCTTTTTGCAGCAATTGGCTGTTCGGTAGGTTTGACGATGCAAGCTGGAACGTTGATCAACTTTATCGCAGTAACAGTGATTAGTTTGATCTTATTCATTGCCCCATTATGTATTGATAAAATCAGAAAACCATCATGGGAACAAGAAGTCCAACAAAAATTGAATCAAGAATAAAGAAAAGGTGAGTAAGATGGAAAGAACCACAATGAAGAAAACTTTGACGAACCGGAATATCCAGATGATTGCGCTAGGAGGTGCGATCGGGACTGGACTATTCTTAGGTTCTGCCAAAGCAATCAAGTTGGCGGGACCTGCTGTCTTGCTTACTTATTTTGTTTGCGGCCTCGCTATTTATGGGTTGATGTATGCGATGGGTGAGCTCTTTTTATCCAATAGTGAGTTTCAATCGATCGGCGATTTCATCCAATACTATTTAGGCGAACGATGGGCATTTTTAGTCAACTGGACGTATTGGTTATGTTGGATGGGTGCTGGATTGACCGAATTGACAGCGATTGGTTTATATATCCGCTTTTGGTTACCAGCACTCTCTCCCTTAATCAGTGGGATCTTCGCACTTATTGCCTTAGTGATCATTAACGTAGTTGCGGTTCGTTGGTTTGGTGAGTTGGAATCCTTGTTTTCAACTATCAAGATTTTTGGGATTTTATTATTTATTCTTTTAGGGATTGGCGTTTGCTTTTTGTACTTCAAGTCACCAAGAATTGGTGTCAGAGAAAATTTTGATCAGCTCCAAACCATTTTTCCATTTGGACTAACCGGCTTAGTTGCTGCTTTTCCAATGGTTTTATTTAGTTTTGCCGGAGTTGAAATGATCGGCTTAACGGTGGGCGAAACAGCAGATCCACAGAAAAACCTTAAAAAAGCGATCCAATGCTTACCCGCACGTATCCTCTTTTTCTATATTGGAACGATCGTGGCGATTTTGTTAGTCGTTCCTTGGCAAACTTTAGATTTAAAAGAAAGTCCGTTGGTCACGATGTTACAGTTCATTCATTGTAGCAAAGGGGCAGGAGTCATCAACTTGATCATCTTGGTTGCTTCACTTTCTTCCACGAATAGTGCCATTTATAGTACGAGTCGTATCTTATATAATACGGCAAAAGAAAAAAATCTTTCAAAATGGTTTCTAACATTATCTTCTCGAGGTGTGCCCTTGCACGGTATCTTATTTACTGGAGGCATGTTTTTATTAGGACTTTGTTTACACTTTTTTGTATCAGATAGTCGGATTTTATTTCAATTACTTGCAGGCATGACCACGATTTCGTTCTTATTTGTCTGGTCAGCTATTTTATTTGCCCATCTAAAATTAACGAAAAGTCAGTTGAAAAAATGGAAAGATCGACTCATTCTATGTTTTTTTGGTTTGGTAGGAATCAGTTTGTTTTTTGAACCAACTACTCGTGTGATTCCCGTAGTTTCCGTTGTTTGGTTTGGTGCCTTGAACTTGATCTATCAACGGATTCGTCAGACCTCTCCAAAATGATTCGATATTTTTCCCCTATTTTTTTCAGGGTCCTCTGAAATAATTGACGTTAAATCAAGTCTCTCCTACCTATAATAAAAGTATCACAACCGAAAGAGGAGGGATTGCGATGGTCTGGTATAAAGAAACAGCCCAAGAAGTGATGAAGACACTCAAAACGACTCCAGATGGGCTAAACCAAGATGAGCGTATCAGTCGTTTAAAAGAAAACGGCTATAATCATATAGAAGTAAAAAAGAAAGTTAGTCCATTACGAAAGTTTTTGAAGCATTTGACAGAATTATTGATGATTATCTTATTGGTTGCTTCTTTGTTAAAATTTTTTACAGGAGAAGTGATTGAAGGAAGTATTATTCTGGCAGTCGTTCTCGTTAATAGTTTTGTTGGTTATTGGCAAGAGCGAAAGGCTGAGGAAGCGTTAAACGGCTTAGAAAAACTTTTAGGACAGAACGCGGTGATTTTCACAGAAGGGATCAAAGAATTGGTTCCAGCTAAAGAATTAGTGCCAGGTGATTTGTTAGCGTTGAAAGCAGGCGATGTTGTACCTGCAGACGTTCGCTTGATTGAGGTCCATGACTTCATGGTAGAAGAAGCCGCATTGACGGGGGAGTCGGAAGCAGTTGAAAAGACTAGCGAACGATTGACGACAACCGTCTCAACCGGTGATCAGAAGAATCTAGCATTTTCTGGTACCTTAGTTCAAACAGGGACTGCGATTGGTGTGGTTATCGAAACGGGAGATACCACTGAAATCGGGAAAATCAATCAGGCACTACAATCAGTCCAACAACAAACTACACCACTCGTTAAAAAGATCAACCAACTAAACAAGCAGATCTTTCGTGGGATTCTTTTCCTTAGCTTGTTCTTACTCTTTTTCACGACATTTAGATATGGCTTGGAAATGAACTTCTTATTTTCAACGATTATTGCTTTGATCGTTTCGATGATCCCGGAAGGTTTACCAGCAGTACTCACGATGATCCTTTCTTTAGGTGTGAACGAAATGGCTAAAGAGCAAGCAATCATTAAAGGCTTGCCTTCTGTGGAAACTCTTGGCTCTATGACCGTGATTTGTTCGGATAAAACAGGAACCCTGACAAAAAACGAAATGAGTGTTGTCGAAACCGTGACGGATCAAGAAGAAACCATGTTGACAATCATGAAAAACTGCCAAGAGATCCAAACTAAAGCAAACCAAAACGTGGCCGAATTAACAGGAAACCCGACCGAACTTGCTTTACTACGTTACACGGCAAAAGCATCACTACCTTTGGAGCCAGTCAAAGGAAAAATCCCATTTAGTTCAAGCTATAAATACATGGCAACAATGCATGACAAACAGGAACATGCGATTGTTTATGTCAAAGGGGCACCAGAAGTATTACTAGCAAAAGCGAACTTGACACCGAAACAAGTCGGAAAATGGCAAGAGGAAGCGATGAAACTCGCTCAAAAAGGACAACGAGTCTTAGGATTTGCTTATAAGACACTTGCTCCTGATCAAGAATTAGGACATGATCAATTGAATGAACTGACCTTTGTAGGGATTGCAGGAATTATCGATCCACCAAAAGAGAGTGCGATCCGAGCAGTCAAAGAATGTCAAAATGCAGGGATCTCGGTGAAAATGATCACAGGAGACCATAAAGACACTGCGCAGGCAATTGCTGAACAAATCGGTCTAAAACACACAAAAAACGTGTTAGAAGGAATTGACATTGATCGCTTATCAGATGAAGAACTAGCGAAACAAGTGAAATCAGTAGATGTAATTGCCCGAACGACACCTGAACACAAGTTACGGATCGTGGATGCTCTTCAAAAAAATGAAGAAATCGTTGGAATGACGGGTGACGGTGTGAATGATGCGCCAGCTTTGAAGCGTGCTGATGTAGGAATCGCTATGGGAATCAAAGGGAGTGAAGTGAGCAAGCAGGCAGCGGACATGGTACTGGGTGATGATAATTTCCATACGATCGCTAAAGCGGTCAAAGAAGGGCGGAGGATTCTCGACAATCTTCAAAAAACAATCAATTTTTTCTTACCAACAGCTTTAGCCCAAGGACTGGTCATTATTTGGGCACTACTCGTTAACCAGCCGTTACCACTGACACCTGTCCAAATTTTATGGGTGAACATGGTTACTACGATCACGTTATCCTATGCTTTAGGATTTGAAAAAGCTGGTAAGGACACGATGAGTCGCTCACCGAGAGATCCAAAGCAAGGGATTCTCACCCGCTACAGTGTGTTTCGAATCTTTTATGTGTCATTGCTGATCATGATTCCTGCTTATTTACTAGCAATGAGCTTTGAAGGACAAGCGCTCCAACAAACTATGCTCTTACAAAATATCGTAGCTGCTCAAGCTGTGTATATGATCAATTGCCGCGAGTTACTTGATCCTTCATTGAATCGAAGTTTATTTGAAAACAAAGCGTTGTTCTTGTCACTCGGGATGTTGGTCCTCTTACAAGCAGGAGTGATTTACTTACCGATCGCACAACAGCTAATTGGGACAACAAGTCTTTCCCTGACAGAGCAACTACCGATCTTACTAAATATTCTATTACTTTTTGTAATCGTTGAGATCGAAAAGCGGATCAGTAAGATGATCGCCAAAAAACGAAATGCTGAGTTACCCACGTAAAAAGTACCACCACAAACAGGAAATAAAAGCTTATAAACGTACTCTTTGGCCATTACCAAATAGACATTTATAAGCTTTTGTTAGTTACTTGATCATTGATCGATGTTAAGACAGAGCATAAAAAAACTAAGTGTGAGTTACAAATACGATCGCAACGATAAGTCACTTAAACGATCCAATTCATTTTTTGTCGGGATCGTTGAAAGATAAATGACAGGCATTGGCGGTGTATCGATCGGAATATTTGAAACCAATAAATCATTTTTCTTGATAGTGATATCTGACAATTGACTCAATTCAATTGGCTCCAAGATCACTCGCTTTCCTAAATAAGCATTTAATTCTTGTTGCAAAAAAGCTTTCCATGAAGGTTCCCCTTGAAAAATAAAATAAATCGTTGCTTGATACGGCTGCACGGCTAAAAGTGTCTGTTGGATCAATAAAGAAAGTAAATAAAAGAAATAAGTCTCATTGGTGACCTTTTTGACCATGCTCGTCGATTCTTTAACTTGTTGCAACAAAGCGAATTTATGAGGATATAACTCTGGGTATTCTTGTTCATATTCTTTTAAATAATAGTGATATTGCTTGGTTGTTTGTTCGATCAATAACGGTGATTCATAGTATTTCAGGAGTAGTAAAATCAAATTTTCTGGTAAGTTTGTTTGTTCTAACTCTTTGATAGCTAAGCTTTCTGATAGACGATTTACAAATTCACGAATGTTTGTTTCTGCAGGGTGACGGTGTAAAATATCCAAGATCATAGGCGGGTAAGAGTTGTTATAGTTCCAGCTGTCAAGAAAACAGGAAAAAGCAAACGCTGCTTCTTTATCTTTAAGATAGACCCCTTCAGTTCGGTACAGTTTTTCTAATTCAGGAGCATAGAGTAAAAATAATTGATCCTGGGTATAAAACAATGAAGTCGGGATTCGACAACCAGCTTTGATCCGAATCGTGTTGATAAAAAACCAACAAATCCCGAATACCTCTTCGGTGTCAACAGCTAACTCAGCTTGTCGTAAACGTTTGAGAAATCGGAAGTAGTGTGATTCATGGATCGAGTAATCCTCGAAAAAATAGTTGTTATGGGTAAACGGCATAAGTAACCGATGATAAAATAGCCGAATGGTTTCTTCTTCACCTGAAAACGACAAACGGTGGCGGTTTTGTTCAATCTGTAATTCGTAGACGACTAATTGTTGATTCAATTTTTTGACATGACGATTCAATGTTTCATAAGACAAGCCGTTACGTGCTAAAAAGGTGGGGGTAGCGACTTCTTTAATCGTTAATAATTCTTTCAATAATTGGACACTGATCGACTGTGTCAGAAAAATTTCCCACAGTTCATTTGTCAGGAGATTCTGTTCGTTTTTTAGTTGAATCCCTGATTGGTCACTATTGATTAGCCAGCCTTTAGGTAATTGGGTTTTGATTGTTTGAAGATCAGAAAAAATCGTACGCTCTGTGGTATTGACAGCTTCGGCTAATTCGTTCACAGTTATTTGCGAGTGATTCAGTAATAGTTCCACTAAAGAGACTTGGCGTTTGATATCTTTTTCAGTAATGATTTTTTTCATTAAAGAATACATCGGATCAACCTTTCTTTGTTAAGTATGACAAGTGAGGAAGACACTCGTTTCGCCGTATCTTCATAATGAAACCTGATTATTTTAGATAGCGCTTACCATTAGTATAATGAAAAAAGGCACAATATCAAATAAAGGATGAGTTTTTTTGATTTTTTACTTCAATCAGCCTTCGTTTATTTAAAGTAGAAGTTAGCTAAAAAATTTGACTTATACTAAAATAAGTAAAAAGATAGTCATGTGAGAGGAGTGAGTAGAATGGAAACTAGACTAAACGATTATCGCCGCTTACTAGCGATTGCTCAAGCTGGATTGCTTTATGGGAAAGACGTGTTTGACAAAGAACGATATGAAGAGCTGCAAGAAATCTCATTGAAGCTGCTGAGTGAAGTGGGATTGGAAACAAAGGAAGAATGGACAAGCCTAATAGAAGGTCATGAAGGATATCCAACACCAAAAGTTGACGTACGTGCATGGATCAAACAAGACGAGAAGATTCTATTGATCGAAGATACAAAAACACAAGAATGGTCATTACCAGGAGGATTTGCAGAAGTTGGTTTGTCTCCTAAAGAAAATATACGTAAAGAAGTCAAAGAAGAAACTGGATTAGAGGTAGAAGTAGGTCAATTATTAGCGATATTTGATACGAATCTGCGCACAGACATCCCTCAAGCCTTTCAGTACTATAAAATTGTTTTTTCTTGCGCTATCTTGTCAGGTACGTTTGTGGCAAACCATGAAACTTCTAATATGAAATTCTTCCACTTAAATGATTTACCAAAACTCTCGCTGAAACGTACGACCAAAGAGCAACTATTGATTTTAGAAAAAGCTACCTTGCCTTATTGTGATTGATCAGGGAAGGTAGTTTTTTATTTTTAGTGATTTTTTTATTGCAAATGCAATAAAAAAGAGTAAAATCATACTAAAGCTAGGTAAGGGAGGGTTAAAATGGACGAAATCATTCGAGAGATTGGAGCAATTGCCCGTGCCTTGGACTCGATTAGTAACATTGAGTTTCAAGAAGTTGATTTGACAAGAGGACAATACCTGTATTTAGTACGAATCTGTGAACATCCTGGCATTATTCAAGAAAAGTTAGCTGAGATGATCAACGTTGATCGAACAACAACGGCACGTGCGGTGAAAAAATTAATAGCAAAAGACCTGATAAAAAGCATGCCAGATAAAAACAATAAAAAGATAAAAAAACTTTACCCAACGGATCGTGGAAAAAAAGTCTATCCGTTTATCCTTCGAGAGCATCATTATTCTAATCAAGTAGCTGTCAAAGGGTTATCCCAGCAAGAAGTTTTGCAATTACACACACTTTTGCAAAAAGTTCGGAAAAATGTGAGTGAAGATTGGCATTATATAAAAAAAGGAAACAAAAGAATTTATTGAAAGGACTGGAGCGGTGAAAACAATCGAAATCGTAGGGATCAAAGAAACGGAAGTAGAAAAATTACAGGCAATTAGTATCGAGACCTATCAAGCTACCTTTGGTGAACACAACAGTGAAGAATTGATGACAGCCTATTTGGATGAAGCTTATGCGCTCGATAAATTGAGACGAGAACTACAAGAGGAACAGTCAGAATTTTATTGGGCAGTACTAGATGACCGGATTGCTGGCTATCTAAAATTAAATATAGGGCAAGCACAAACAGAAGCAATGGGAGAAGGATTTTTAGAGATCGAACGTATTTATGTCCGATCGCCATTTAAATCTAAAGGGATTGGATCTAGATTGATCGAATTTGCTGTGCAAAAAACGCAAGAAAAACAAAAAGAGGCGATTTGGTTAGGGGTATGGGAACATAACTATCCTGCCTTAGCTTTTTATAAAAAACATGGATTCCAACATCATAGCCAACATATTTTTTATATGGGAGATGATGCTCAGACAGATTATCTATATGTCAAAAATTTACAGAAATAAAAGGAGCAGAAACATGGAAAAAATCATCGCAGAACAAAATTTTTGGGAAGTCTTTCCAGAAGCAACAATTGAAGTTTTGGTAGTCGAAGGTATCGATAATCATGTAGATAAAGCCAAAGAAGAACAATTCCATCAACTATTGAATGATGCAGCGAAAGAAGCAAGAGGATATTTGACAGAAGAAACATTCAGTCAAAATGAAGTCATTGCCCAATGGCGTCAAGTTTTTTCACGTTTTAAAACCAAAAAAGGAGCCCGTTCATCAATTGAAGCGTTATTAAAAAGAGCCAGCCAAGAACGTGAATTTTTCCCTATCAACCCATTAGTCGATATCTATAACAGTATTTCTCTAACATTTGGTGTGCCATGTGGAGGAGAAGATCAAGAAAAAATCAAAGGGGATCTTCATCTAGGAAAAGCTCATGGTGGTGAAAGTTTCTTACCTCTAGGAGCAGAAGCTGATGCACCAGCTTTACCAGAAGAAATCATTTATTACGATAACGAAGGAGCAATCTGTCGCAGTTTCAACTGGCGAGAAGCGCAACGGACAATGTTGACGGAAGACACGACTAAAGCCATTTTGGTTATTGAATCAGTCACAAAAGAGCAAGCATCACGTGGCGCAAAAGCAATGACAGAATTGAAAAAACGCGTGGAACAAACATTTGGCGTAGAAGGGAAAACATTTACGCTAACGAAGGAACATCCAGAAATGAACATTTGAAGTAGGAGCGAAACGTAGGAAGGAAAAGTAGCTCAACCAATAAGATCACATAGAAAAACGAGGGATTTTTCTATGTGATCTTGTTTTCTCTAACGAGTGTAGTTTTGAATGGTTTCGTTTCGCTGTTGTGCCATCAAATCTTATCAAAACAAGACAAACTGACAAAGAATTGTCACAGTCTGTCAAATCTTGTCGGATTTTTCGATTCTTAAACCGAGAATTCTTTGATTATCCGCTTTCATGATATACTTAATGAAAAGGATCAACACCATCAAAGGAGGATCAGAGATGATCGGTAAAACCAGAGTCATGCTTTATGCAGAAAATGTTGAAGTGCTTAGTCAATTTTTTGTCGAAACTCTAGGCGCAACAGTTAGTGAAACGATTGAGTTACCAGAAGAATTTCAAAGTACGATCGTGCAACTTTCACCAGAATTTGAATTAGGGATTTTTCCAAAAGTTTTTGTCCAACGATTTTCGCCAGAAGTGTTAGGTACGACTCCTTCGATCATTTTCTTTACGGATCAATTTGAGGAGATCTATCAAAAAATAGAGAATGCTGGTGAAATCATGGAGAACAATGGCGTAGAGACGTTCAACTTTTCTGATCCAGAAGGAAACTATTTTGTGATCGGTAAGTTGTAATGTTTGAAATCAGAAGAGGTCCTGGTGTTTGAAAAGGAGATGCACAGGACAAGGAATTTAAATAAATGAATAACAAATTTTTGAAGGAAAGGAGAGACTGTCATGAATCTAATCGCAAAAATGGAAGAATATTCACAGAGACGACGAGAAGAAAAAAGTGAAAAAATCCGTATGAAAAACTTGAAGACAGGGAAAAAGCCAACAAAAGGTTGGGGGAAAATGGTAGATACAGGATATGGCGGCTTGAATTCGTTGACTCATTCTAGTGAAATTAGTAAATATTTTTCGGCAGAAAGTGACATCAAGGGATTCATTGCTGAAGAACAAAAACGCATCGGAAAAGAGCAGCTAAAAAATAGCTAAAGCAAACCGATTTGGTACGCTATTTTGTTTGAAATGCTCCTTTTCTATTAAAAAAACTGTTAAATCAGTATATAACGATCAAAAAAACTTAAAGTTCGGATTTTGCTTAAAATCCGACTTTTTTGTTTACTTATGTTCTGATTTAGTATATGATTAAACACGTTGTTTTTAAATAATTCAAAATTTTGAGGGACTTTTTTATAAATGTTCGGTTTTAGGGGGATGAAAGATGAAGGGAAAACTACTATCCTACTTCGAGATTGAAAAATTAGGTACCACCGTCAGAAGAGAAATACTTGCTGGTTTTACAACATTTATCTCAATGGCATATATCTTATTTGTCAATCCAACAGTTTTGGGTGCATCAGGAATGGACGAAGGTGCGGTGTTTACGGCTACAGCATTAGCAAGTGCGATCGGCTGTATTTTAATGGGGGTCTTAGCGCGTTACCCGATTGGTACTGCCCCAGCATTAGGGATCAATGCCTTTTTTGCTTATTCCGTTTGTTTAGGAATGGGGATTCCTTGGGAAACAGCTTTAGCAGGCGTGTTCGTTGCTTCTTTGATTTTTATTTTAATCACGATTTTCAAATTACGTGAAATGATCATTGATGCAATTCCAGCTGATTTAAAATATGCGATCTCAGGTGGGATTGGCTTATTTATTGCTTTCCTTGGCTTAAATGAGGGAGGAGTCATCGTTTCAAATGAATCCACATTAGTGGGGTTAGGATCACTAAGCGTAGGTTCAACATGGTTGACGATTTTTGGGTTAGTTGTGACAGCGATCTTATTGATAAGACGTGTTCCAGGAGGTATTTTTATTGGGATGGTAGCTAGCACAATTCTTGGATTAGTGACTGGACTTATTCCTATGCCTTCTCAATTAGTTTCAGCTGCACCAAGTTTAAAGCCAACATTCTTAGTTGCATTGAAACATATCGGAGACATCAACTCACTACAAATGTGGGTAGTCGTATTAACCTTTTTATTAGTTACGTTCTTTGATACAGCAGGAACGTTAGTTGGTTTAGCTAATCAAGCTGGTTTTATGAAAGATAACAAAATGCCTCGTGTCGGGAAAGCTTTAGCTTCTGATTCAACTGCTATGCTTGCAGGTTCTTTATTAGGAACTTCACCAGTTGGAGCTTTCGTTGAATCTTCTGCCGGAATCGCTGTTGGCGGACGTTCTGGAATCACTGCAGTGACGACCGGGATCTTATTCCTATTCGGATTATTCTTTTCACCGTTGCTATCAGTAGTGACTTCACAAGTAACAGCACCAGCACTGATCATTGTCGGTGTATTGATGGCACAATCATTGCGTCAAATCGAATGGGGTAAGTTAGAGATCGCCATTCCTGCTTTCTTGATCTTGATCGGCATGCCTTTAACCTACAGTATTTCTGATGGGATCGCATTAGGATTTATCTTCTATCCAATTACTATGATCGCAGCAAAACGTGGAAAAGAAGTATCACCGATCATGTATCTGTTATTCTTTGTCTTTATTGGCTTCATGTGGATACTGAACGTTAGTTAAATTGATTTAGTTGACCACTCTTTTGATGGGTGACAAGTAAAAAAGAATCTTGGCAAATGGAAGACTCGCTACTGTTAGCGAGAAAACAAATGCCAGGGTTCTTTTTTTGGAAAAAATTGTTATCGGTAACAACTAAAAGTAAAAGACGATAGCATCAAGGTTTAGGCGCGGTGAAAGAAATAAGGAGAATAATGGCTATTTACTCTCGTTTTTGAAAGCGTTACAATTTTTGCGAGACATCAATAATCTTTAACCAATGGAGGAAAGTATGGAGAAAAAATGGTGGCATCAATCAGTTGTCTATCAAGTATATCCTCGTAGTTTTCAAGATACGAATGGGGATGGAGTCGGGGATTTACAAGGAGTGATCGCTCGATTAGATTATCTGCATTATTTAGGGATCGATACGATATGGTTATCTCCCGTATATGAATCTCCTAACGACGATAATGGTTACGATATCAGTGATTATCAAGCAATCATGGCCGAATTTGGCACGATGGCTGATATGGAGGAACTGATTGCAGAAGCAAAGAAACGAGAAATAAAAATCATTATGGATCTCGTCGTCAACCACACGTCAGATGAACATGCTTGGTTTATCGAAGCTCGTCAAAGTAAAGAAAATCCGTATCGAGATTATTACATTTGGCGTGACCCAATCAATGGAAAAGAACCGAATCAATTACGGTCGATCTTCAGTGGTTCTGCTTGGCAGTTTGATGAAACAACTAGTCAGTATTATTTACATCTTTATAGTAAAAAGCAGCCAGATTTAAACTGGGAAAATCCCCACTTACGTCAAGAAATCTATCAGATGATGAACTTTTGGATCGATATGGGGATCGGTGGTTTTCGAATGGACGTGATCGATACGATTGGGAAGTTACCCGATCAAGAAATAACAAGTAATGGTCCCAAACTTCATGACTATTTACAAGAGATGAATCAAGCTACCTTTGGAAACAAGGATCTGATGACAGTGGGCGAAACTTGGGGAGCAACCACGGACATTGCCAAGCTTTATTCTGATCCCAAGAGAAATGAACTATCGATGATCTTTCAATTTGAGCATGTCGGTTTGGATCAACAGGCAGGAAAAGACAAATGGGATTTAAAACCATTAAGTATTCCTGAGTTGAAACATGTATTATCAAAATGGCAAACTTCTTTAGAGAATGAAGGATGGAACAGTCTATTTTGGAATAACCATGATTTGCCAAGGATCATCTCACGTTGGGGGAATGATCAAGATTATCGAGAAGAAAGTGGTAAAATGTTTGCGATTTTGCTTCATATGATGAAAGGGACACCTTATATTTATCAAGGAGAAGAAATCGGGATGACAAACTACCCGATCAAGGATATTTCTGAAGCGCAAGATATTGAAACGATCAACATGTATCACGAACGGTTAACTTTAGGATTTACTCCGGAAGAAATCTTGTGTTCGATCAATGCAAAAGGACGTGACAATGCGCGTACACCGATGCAATGGGATAATAGTGAACATGCTGGATTTACCACAGGAACGCCTTGGCTACACGTCAATCCAAACTACCAAACGATCAATGTGAAAACAGCCTTAGCAAAGAAAGATTCTATTTTTTATACGTATAAGCAATTGATCGAGTTACGGAAAAACAATGAACTCATCGTCTGGGGAGATTATCAGTTGGTAACAGATACGCCCGATGACGTATTTGCCTATTATCGGACGTTGAATAATGAACAATGGTTAGTCGTTTGCAATATGTCTGAAAAAAATCAGCCATACACATTGACTGATCAAGCGATGACACTGGTCATTTCAAACTATCCACAAAAACAGATACCAACTGGCAAACTGAATTTACGTCCTTATGAAGCTTTTGTTTTGAAGACGAGCAAATAAATGACTTGTCCGAACACCTCAAAAAAGAGTATGATAAAAGAAATTTAGACAAGTGTGAGGACCATGATGAAAGTATTGTTTGATTTGATTCCAAAAAAACAAGAGGAAATGGTACTTTTTCAAGTTCATGAAAAGGTACCATTTTTAACTTCGATTGCTGATATTTTAGAGAAATACAAAGTGGAAACTATTTTAGTGAGAGACTATAAAAAAGAAAGAGATGTCTATTTAGATTTATTCTCGATTTTTTATATCGAATATCTTGATCGCAAATGTTTTTTTTTTACGGAAAATGAAGTGTATGAGCGAAGATTGACACTAGCTCAGTTAATGAAAGAACTCCCAGAACCATTTATCCAAATATCGAAAACGATTATTTTAAATATCTATATGGTTAAAGAAATCAATTCGTCGCTTTTAAATGGAAATCTCTATGTCACATTACAAAATACAGAAGAGTTACTCGTTAGCCGTTATTTTTCCAAAGCATTAAAAGAAAAAATTGATCAGACTTTTCGCAACAAGTGACAAGAAAAATGCAAGAAATGACAATCAAACTAGCTTCAATAAGGAAACCTTGTAGAATAAATGTACCTGATAGCTGGTAAGATGAAAAGGAGAGCCCGATGAAATTGATACAACGTATGATGAGAAGTATTGGTATTGGAAGCTTTGCTTTCTTGCTGTTCAAATTAGTTTCACAAACCCATGAGATCACGAGAAATGAGATTCTTTTTGTCTTCTTTCTCTCGGCTTTTATTGGCGTAGTATCGCTGATCGAGCGAATTGAGAAGCTTAATTATCTTCAGATTATACTGCTACATTTTATTAGTACGTATGCCTTTAGTTATTTCTTGTTGGTGCTGTTGAATGGAAGTGTTTCTGTTCATTTTGAGAGATACACGCTAACCTTTGTGAGTATCTATTTCATTGTGTGGCTTTGTTTGATCATCAGGAACTTTTTACGAGCCCGATTGTTAAATAAACGAATCCAAATAATCAATACACGGCATTCAGGAATTTCAGGAAAGAAAGAAGAATAAAACGTGGAACATCTACAAAATTATCTCATTGTGTTAGTATTGATTCTCTTTATTTTACAGAGATTACTTAAAGAAAGAGCAATCAAAGACACGATGAAAAGTGAAATCATCATTGTATTAGTTGGACTTTATTTAATCATAAGCAACTGGCAAGAAATCATTAAGACTAACCATACACTTATCCTTATTGTTTTGTCTGTTTTGCTGGGATTCATCTTTGGCGTGTTACGTGCCCAAACTGTAAAAATCTATCAAAGACAAAGTGACCAGCAATGGGTAAAAAAGGGAACTTGGCTGACCGTCCTTTTTTTGGTTGAATCAAACGAACACTCCCCTAATGGCGCTTTGATCTTTCCATCTAAATAGCGTTGATTCGCGGTATAGATCCCTGCATTGATCGCAATTAGAGCTTGAACAGGATCATAGAAGGTCGAGGCATGAAGCAAAAAAGTACTTCCTTCAAGCCGCTGTTGTAACTCTTTTTCCGTCTTCCCGATATGTCGCATAATCGTGTGGCCTTTTCCGCCTTTTGCAAAAAATTCATCATAGACTAGATCGATGGGCGTATACCAACTAAATTTTTCATCGTCATCTTTATTGTTGGGGTCTTTCTCTTTCAGTTCTTTGATCCGCTCTTTCAGTAGTGCCATACTAGTTGCTGTCCAGGTAGCTCCTAGCGCCCCTTTGATCAAGACGTCCTTGGTCTTACCGTCAATGATATCTCCGGTCTCTTCATCAAGCACGCCACGCCGACCATCAATGGTGAGGGCATCATCATATGGAATAGCATCGGCACTGTAAGAAATCTCAATGGCGCCCCAGTAGTAAGTAGGAACGGCTTGCTTCGTTTCTGCATAAATAAAGTTGCCTGCTTGATCTAACACCACGGCTTGTCCGTATAAGGAAGCAATCATCCCTGATGGATCAAAATCAATCCCATTATTAGTCGGAGCGAGTGCCTCCGTTAAACGATTGGTAATTTGTGCTTTGCGTGTCGTATATTCTTTTGCCATTGCTTGTGCGGTTTCAACTGCTACTGCTGTTGAAGGCACATCAATTGCACCTAATGTATAGGTGGTTGTTTGTTGCACATAGCCAAGTAAGCCATCAAGAGTAGTAATTTGTTCTAAGGCTTGAGTCATAGAGATAGGTAGTTCTTTTGTATATAAAAAGGCTTGTGAGGCACCATTAGCAATATAGAATTTACCAACGATCTCTAAGATTGCTTGATCACTCGCTCTGGAAGGTTCCGCTAGTTCAATACTTTCTAGTACAAAAAATTGGTCGTCTGCATAAGTGTGTTTCGCTACAGATGCATCGCGTCCAAGAATGCAAGCTTGTCCTTGTTCAGACCATAGAAGGTTGTAACTGATGCGCCTACGATACATCAAAGCGTCACTACTTATGGAAAAGCGATAAGCACCATGATCATTTGTGCCGGTGAGGTATTCACGCATTACCGCATGGCTGGTGACGTCCTGCGCATAGCGGGCTTGTAGATTTTGTGAAAAATTATACGTGCTGGTAGTGGAATTCATCCCAGAAAGTGCGAAATCTGTGAGATCTTGTTGCACATTGGAGGTAGAGTCTAATGATTCACGAAGCCCCTTACTGGTTTGAATAAGATCGTTTGTCATCACGCCTAAATAGGAACCTAATTGGTAACTGCTATATGCGATACTAGCACCTAGCATGACGGGAATGATGAATAGGGCGGCAGCAGTTTCCAGAAAACTTGCGCCTAAAGTTGCTCCACCAGATAAGGCAGAAGCATATTCTGACAAAGATAAATGGTTAAAGATATTTAAAGGTGAGTCAATTGCTTGTTTTTCCGATGCAAGAGTTGAAGGAATTGGTTGTACCAAGGGAGGCATTTCTTCTTGCAAGACAGCTTGTGGTTCGACCGTGGTTTCTTGAGAATAGACACTCAGTGGGGACGAGAAAAAGGGCAAAAGCAACAACAAGGACATTAGTATAGATCTTTTTTTCATAATTAAACTCCTTTTGATTATTTTTTCACTAACCCAACAAACTTTAATGTTCTCCTTTCTTTGTATTCGATTACATAAAAATTGTAAATGAGATAACTAATTAAATCAAAAATCATGTTATTAAAATAACGTTTATTTTTTTGCTTTGAAATAAAAAAGTTTAGAACATTTTACATAATAGTATCTATTTTTTTAAAAAGTGCTAAAAAATAGAAGATTGAATAAAAATCAGTCAATTTTAAATAACTGGGTATATCTATTTTTCAACTGGCTTATTTGTGCCCTTTATTTTTTCACGGCTGTTCTTATGATCGAAGATTTGCTTCGTTTTTGAGTACATTTTTTGAAACATTAACGGTTACATGATACTCTTCAAATAGGCTATTGGAAAAGAGGAAAATGGATGAGGATCGTGATCATTGGTGGTTCTTTTGCGGGGATCTATGAAGCAATTTCTTTGCGAAAAAGTTGTCCTGACAGTGAAATCATACTTTTGGAAAAACAAGACAAGATTGGGTTTATACCGAGTGGACTCAATTTACTGTTAAAAAAGCAACTTACAAGTAAAGAGCAACTTTATTGGTTGACTAAGGAAGAATTGCAAGCGCTATACGCAATTGATGTTCAAGTACGCACGGAAGTCGTTTCACTTGAAATAGCCACGAAGACTGTGTTTATCCAAAATGGGCGACAGCTTACTTTTGATACATTGGTGATTGCAACGGGTTCGAGTCAGCAATTCAAAAATGGAAACAAAAGTACGCAGATCCGTTCTGTTAAAGATATCCACTTAAAAGAATCTTTGGAACAAAGTCTTGCGAAAGCACAAAAAATTGCTGTGATTGGTGCGGGACAAGTAGGACTTGAATTAGCAGAAGGGTTATATCATCAGCAAAAAGAAATCCATCTCTATGAAAGTCGACCAACATTGTTGTTCCGTTATTTCGATCCCGAAATGGTTGAACCGTTAACACATGAGTTATTGCAACGGCATATCCAATTGTTTTTGAATGAACAAGTGCAAACGCTCGAAGAAAACGAGCAAGTGGTCATAGTGACGGATCAAAAAACAGAAAGCTATGATTTAGTTCTGCTAGCGAATCACACGCGTCCAGACCATCATCTCTGGCAAGATCAGTTTAAGCTAAATGAAGATGGTACGATTTGGGTCGATGAGTATTTGCAAACGTCAGCGAAGGATATTTATGCAATCGGTGATGCGATCCAAGTGACGTTCCAACCGACTCAAGAAAAAATGTATGTCTCTTTGGTCAATAATGCACTACGTACGGCACAAGTGGTCAGTCAAACGATTAGTGGCAAACGTACGAAAGATCCGGGAACCTACCGAGCAATTGGAAATCATTGGTTTGGTTATTTTCTAGGAAGTGTCGGGCTAACGGAAGAAGAAAGTATTTTTTATCCGCAGACTGTCCGTAAAACATATTTGCTTGCCCGCTTAGCTGCGACCAATAGTGAAACGGCGAAAATCAAAGTGATGTGCAATGAAAAGGGACAATTACTTGGTGCGCAGTTGCGAAGTCGAGAGGAGATATTCGATTTATTGGATCGATTCACTCTCGCTATTGAGGAAGGCTGGACGTTAGAGAAATTATTCGAACGGGAGTTTTTCTTCCAGCCAGAATATCGGTTGCCGCTTCAATTGATAAAGGTGGTTGATATGCTCGATGAAGATTGAACAATTACTAGAGAAAAAAGAGCAGTTGCAAGTGCTGATTCTTAGGGACATGGTGTTGCATGGTGGAACTGTAGGCACGAATCAATTAAGGGAACAAGTCAATCTTTCTAAAACATCATTTGATCAATATATAGCAGAAATCCCAATGATCGGTATGATGATGGGGAAGAAAGTAGCAATCAAAAGAAATGAATTTCAAGTCACATTAGAGTTGGCTGAAGATGTCAGCTTAGAAAAAATCATTCTATTCTTAGTTCAACAAAGCTTGAAATTCAATCTGCTTGTTTATTTATTAGAGCATCACCAAGCATCGATCGTTCGTCTAGCAACAGCTTTTAATATCAGCGAATCTTCTGTCTTTCGTAAGATCAAAGAATTGAATCAGTTACTGCAAGAATTTTCTCTACAAATCAAAAATGGCCAACTCTATGGCGAGGAATTGCAAGTTCGTTATTTCTACTATGTATTATTCCAATTTATCTCTGAATCACAACGTCCCCTTTTCTTACAACAGACGCCTGATAAAGCGCCGCTTATTTTAGGATTGGAGCGAGCCTTAGAAACGACATTCTCTCAAGAGTCAGCTAGTAAAATCGCCTGCTGGCTGGGGATCACTCGTAAACGGCTATTGAGTGAAAAAACGACGTTTGCTACATTGAAAGAAAAGAAAATACTTTACCAAAAGGATCGTTTGTATCAAGCACTTGATCCGGTCATTTCACTTTATTTAAGTCGGACAGCTGCTGAGATCAGTGGCTATGAGCCTTTGATGTTTTACAGTTTTTTTGTCTCGTTTGCTGTGTTATCAGAAGAACATTTTTATCAATATGATTTAACCCGAAGTAAAAAATTACCAACAGCTGTATTAGATACGTACATTAGAGAAACGATGTTGTGGCACTATCGTCCACGAAAGTTGAAGATCAAGGAAGAAAAAGCAGTCGGTTATCAATTAGCTCAAATCGATAATGAGTTTTATTTTTTTCGAGGAGTCATGACGATCTATGAGCCAGAACATCTCTTGCAACAACAGAAAAAGATGTTAGGCCGCTCCCTTAGTCAATTACTCGAACGATTGAAAGAAACAACACTGACACAACTACCTGCTAAACAAGGAGAAGAAGCTGCTTTAAGTTATCTCATGATTCAGTATGCCAATATTCTTATGATGATCGATTTTTATATTGCGAAATCGTTCACTATCGGAATCGATATTGAAACATTACCGATTTATCGAGTGGCATTTCAACAATTTTTGTTAAGAGAGCTAAAAGGAATCAGTGGGATTGAGATTGAAAATCGACGACCAGGTAAAAAGTATGATTTAGTGATCACGTTTAATCAAGAAGATCCTCATCAAAATTATTATTATTTATCAGAGTTTGCTTCAAGCTATGATATCGCAAGGTTAAAGCAAAAAATCGAAGAAGAAAAAAAAGCAAAAAATTAAAAACTGTCAAAAAAACAGAAAATAAATGTTTTTTTGGCAGTTTCTAAAAAATGAAACGGTGTAAGATAAAGATAAATTTAGAAAGCGTTTGCAGATAATGGAGGAGATCAGAATGACAGAATCAACATACATCATGGCGATTGACCAAGGAACGACAAGTTCACGAGCAATTATTTATGACAAAAAAGGTAGACATATCGGTAGTTCACAAAAAGAATTCACGCAATATTTTCCTAAAGAGAGCTGGGTGGAACATGATGCGAATGAAATCTGGAACTCCGTACAGTCGGTCATTGCAGGGGCATTCATTGAATCTGGGATCAAACCGAATCAAATTGCAGGCATCGGGATCACTAACCAACGTGAAACGACGGTGATCTGGGAAAAAGATACTGGACGTCCGATTTATCATGCTGTGGTCTGGCAATCTCGTCAATCCGCATCAATTGCTGATAATTTAAAAAAGGAAGGCTACCAAGACTTTTTCCATAAAAAAACAGGTTTAGTGATTGATGCCTATTTTTCTGCTACAAAAATACGTTGGATTCTTGACCATGTAGAGGGAGCGCAAGAACGTGCTGAAAAAGGCGAATTGCTTTTTGGTACGATCGATTCATGGCTGGTATGGAAATTAACAGACGGTCAAGCACATGTGACGGATTATTCCAATGCAAGTCGGACGATGTTGTTTAATATTCACGATCTTGATTGGGATCAGGAAATCCTTGATCTCTTGAACATTCCTCGAGCAATGCTGCCAAAACCGACTTCTAATTCGGAAATTTATGGTTATACACAAGGGTATCATTTCTATGGAAGTGAAGTGCCGATTTCTGGAATGGCTGGTGACCAGCAAGCTGCTTTGTTTGGACAAATGGCTTTTGAACCTGGAATGGTCAAAAATACGTATGGTACAGGATCATTTATCGTCATGAATACTGGGGAAGAACCCCAACTATCCAAGAACAATCTATTAACGACGATTGGTTATGGAATCAATGGCAAGGTTTACTATGCACTGGAAGGGAGCATTTTCGTAGCAGGTTCTTCCATCCAATGGTTGCGAGATGGGTTGCAAATGTTACAAAAAGCAAGTGATTCCGAAGAAGCAGCAAAACGTTCTACAAGTGAGGATGAAGTCTATGTCGTGCCAGCATTTGTTGGGTTAGGGGCACCTTATTGGGATCAAGCTGCGAGAGGTTCGATGTTTGGGTTGACACGTGGAACGACCAAAGAAGATATTATCAAAGCAACCTTACAATCGATTGCATACCAAGTAAGAGATATCATTGATACGATGCAAGAAGACACAGGGATCAAAATACCAGTCTTGAAGGTCGATGGTGGCGCAGCGAACAATGAATATTTGATGCAATTTCAGACAGATATTTTAAATATTCCGATCCAACGAGCAGAAAATCTGGAAACTACGGCATTAGGTGCGGCATTTCTAGCTGGTTTAGCGGTTGGTTTTTGGAAAGATACAGATGAAATCAGAGAATTTTATGAAGCGGGCAAGATGTTTGAAGTAGAGATGCCTGAAGAGCGTAGAGAAAAATTATATGGCGGTTGGAAAAAAGCGGTAGTAGCAACACAAGCATTTGAGTAAAGGGAGGGAATGTCATGTTTTCAAGAGGAACAAGACAAGAAAGTATTGAAAAAATGCAACACGAAAAGTTGGATCTGCTGATTATTGGTGGCGGTATCACAGGGGCTGGTGTGGCGCTTCAAGCCGCAGCATCAGGAATCAAAACGGGGCTAATCGAAATGCAAGACTTTGCAGAAGGTACTTCTTCACGCTCCACAAAATTAGTACACGGAGGGATTCGTTATCTTAAAACTTTTGACGTCGAAGTTGTAGCAGATACTGTAGGCGAACGAGCGGTGGTCCAAGGCATTGCACCGCACATTCCAAAACCTGATCCGATGTTACTACCGATCTATGAAGATGAGGGGGCAACGACATTTAATATGTTTTCAGTCAAAGTGGCAATGGATCTCTACGATAAATTGGCAAATGTGACTGGAACAAAATATGAAAACTATACGTTGACGCCAGAAGAAGTGTTAGAACGAGAACCATTTTTGAAAAAAGAAGGGTTAAAGGGCGCTGGTGTTTATCTAGATTTTCGGAACAATGATTCACGTTTAGTGATCGATAACATCAAAAAAGCAGCAGAAGATGGTGCTTACCTAGTAAGTAAAATGAAAGCGATTGGCTTTTTATATGAAGGAGATCAAATCGCGGGTGTCAAAGCACGTGATCTGTTAACGGATCAAGTCGTGGAGATCCACGCAAAAATAGTGATCAACACAAGTGGTCCATGGGTCGATAAAATCCGTAACTTGAATTTCAAACGTGCGGTATCACCTAAGATGCGACCAACCAAAGGTGTTCATCTAGTCGTAGATGCTAAAAAACTGCCTGTTCCACAACCAACATATTTTGACACGGGCAAACAAGATGGCCGAATGGTTTTTGCCATTCCACGAGAAAATAAAACGTATTTTGGAACGACAGATACGGACTATCAAGGGGACTATACAGATCCAAAAGTAACGCAAGAAGATGTGGACTATTTATTAGATGTCATCAATCATCGTTACCCAGATGCAAACATCACCCTCGCAGACATCGAATCAAGTTGGGCAGGGTTACGCCCATTATTGATCGGTAATTCTGGTTCTGACTATAACGGTGGTGACAACGGCTCTATTTCAGATAAAAGCTTTAGTAAAGTCGTTGATACGGTTACTGAATATAAAGAAAACAAGGCTTCTCGGTTAGAAGTAGAGGATGTATTGAATCATTTAGAAAACAGCCGTGATGAAAAAGCCCCTTCTTCGATTTCTCGAGGCAGCTCGTTAGAACGTGAATCGGATGGTTTGGTGACACTATCAGGTGGGAAGATCACAGACTACCGTAAGATGGCAGAGGGCGCACTAAAATTAATCCGCCAGTTGTTGAAAGATGACTACCGGATGTCAGTAAAAGAAATCGATTCGAAATATTATCCCGTTTCCGGAGGAGATTTTGATCCAACGAAACTGGAAGAAACTGTGGAAGAATTGACAAAAATCGGAGTTGAATCTGGTTTAGCAGAAGCTGATGCAAAATACATTGCAGATTTTTATGGAACCAATGCGAAAAAGATTTTTGCTTTGGCAAAAGAAATGACACCGTATGAAGGACTAAGTTTAGCTGAATCTGCTCGTTTACGTTATGGGTTAGAAGAAGAAATGGTATTAGCACCAGGGGATTACTTGATTCGCCGCACGAATCACTTGTTGTTTGAACGTGATCAACTTGATGCGATCAAACAACCGATCATTGATGCCATTGCGTCTTACTTCGCTTGGTCAGCAGAAGAGAAGAAGCGTCAAGAAGCTCATTTAGAAGAATTGATCGCAGAGTCGGATCTACGTGAATTGAAGGGGGAAAAATAGATGAGTGCAGAAATGACGCAGATCATGGGAGAATTTATTGGTACGATGATTTTAGTTTTACTTGGTGATGGGGTATGTGCTGCGGTTAACTTGAACAAGAGTAAAGCCCAAGCTTCTGGTTGGATCGTGATTGCTTTTGGTTGGGGACTAGCCGTTACAATGGCTGTCTATATTTCCGGATTTATGGGACCTGCTCATTTGAATCCAGCCGTATCTTTAGCGATGGCGATGACCGGTGCAATTGGCTGGAACCTAGTGATTCCGTTTATTATTGCGCAAATGTTAGGTGCGATCATCGGAGCTGTTTTAGTTTGGTTGACGTATTTACCACATTGGAGTGTGACAAAAGACCAAGGCGCAATTTTAGGTACATTTGCGACAGGTCCTGCCATTCGAAATTATCCAGCGAACTTTATCACCGAGTTGATCGGTACTTTCGTTTTAGTACTAGGATTATTAGCGTTTGGACAAAACTCATTTGCCGATGGTACGAATGTCTTTGCTGTCGGAGGTTTGATCTTAGCAATCGGTCTTTCCCTAGGTGGACCAACTGGCTATGCGATCAACCCAGCTCGTGACTTAGGTCCACGTCTGACCCATGCGATTCTACCAATTGCAAACAAAGGAAACTCAGACTGGGGCTATTCATGGATACCAGTAGTAGCGCCAATGGTCGGAGCTGTCGTGGCTGTGGGAATGTATATGTTGATGGTATAAAAAGGCGGTAAAGTGTGTTATTCCTTAATAAATAATATAGAAAACGGTAAAATAGGTCTTCTATTTTACCGTTTTTTAGCACTTGACAAAGAGCAGCGCTTTAAAAAATGGGTTATTGAAGATCGCAAAATCAACGGGGTGCTTTGCTGACAACCAGAAAATTTTTTTAGATTTGTTCATGGGTCTTGATTGAATTAACCAGAGTGAAATAAAGGGCTTTCGTTATTGATTGACAGTGACAGCTAAACTTGCTATAGTGAATTTGAAAATAAATAAAACCTAGATGAATGAGGTATTTTGATGAGTGTAGCAGGTATCTAACGTAGTAAGTTGAATAGCCAATAGAGCCGTAAGCTTATTTGGCATGCTTATAGATGATACCTGTCATTTCATAACCAACAATTCTATTAATGAGGGATGGGGCGCGTCTTATTTGAGATGTTCCTCATCTTTTTATTTTTCCTAGGTCTTATTTATTTTAGGACAGGTATCTCTTCAAAAAAGGAGAGAATATGAAACAAACAATCGATAAATTACAATTTAATCAAATCAAAGAAGAAGTGAAAAAACGAGCTATTGGACAATATAGCAAAAAGCGTATCGAAGAAATGACCCCGCAAACTAATCTACAGACAGTCAAAAATCGCCAAGAAGAAACAAAAGAAGCGCGACAAATCTTAGAAAGCCAGCAACACGTTCCCTTTATGGGATTGACACGGATTGATGCGTTGACTTCCCAAGTGAAAAAAGGCTTTTTACTGACACCAACTGAATTGATCGAGTATGCAGACTTTTTAAGAAGTAGTCGAATGATCCGTCGTTTTTTTGAAAAAAATCAATATCAAACACCCTTGTTGCATGTGTATAGTAAGAATATGCCTGATTTGTCGATGGTCGAAGAGTTGATCTATCAACAAATCAAGAACCAAAAAGTGAGTGATGAGGCCTCACGAAATTTACGGAAAGTACGAAAACAATTACAATTAACAGAAAAAGAAATCCAGGATCGTCTTTTAAAGTTTCTAAGACATCCGCATAACAAAGAAATGATCCAAGAATCAATGATTGTTCAAAAAGGCGATCACTATACGATCCCAATCAAAGCTAGTTATAAAAATAAAGTGCCAGGCACGATTATTGAACAGTCAAATAAAGGAACGACCGTCTTTATCGAACCAACGGCTGTGGAAAAAGCGAGTATGAATTATCAATTGTTAAAAGCAGAAGAAATAGCAGAAGAATATCAAGTTTTAGCTTATTTGACTGGTGCTTTAGCAGAACAAGAACAAGCAATCGATTTGATTATCGAAACGATTACTAGATTAGATATCATTTTCGCCAGAGGGAAGTATAGTCGAGAAATCCATGGTGTGACACCACTGATCAATCAATCAGAATACATCAAGATCAAACAAGGAAGGCATCCACTGATCCAAGGGAAGGCTGTTCCGTTAGACTTTGAACTTGGTAATGACTATCGAGGATTAGTGATCACTGGAGCGAATGCAGGTGGTAAGACTGTCGTATTAAAGACAGTGGGGTTATTGACGTTGATGGCGATGTTTGGTTTACAGGTTCCGGCAGCCGAAGGAACAGAGCTAGCTGTTTTCGATGAGATTTTTGTGGATATTGGCGATCAGCAAACGATCGAGAATGCGTTAAGTACGTTTTCTGGTCATATGCAAAATATTGCCGAGATGTTACGCAAGGTGAGCAGAAATACCCTTGTATTACTTGATGAGATCGGCAGTGGCACAGAACCTAATGAAGGAGCAGCGCTAGCAGTTGCTATCATGGAAGCCATGTATGAACAAGGGGCACTGATCGTTGCAACTACTCATTATGGCGAAATCAAAAAATTTGCGAATGATCATGAAGATTTTATTCCAGCCGCAATGGCATTTGATAAAGAAGCATTGAAACCTAAATACCTTCTTCAAGTGGGGGAAACAGGAGAAAGCCAAGCGCTATGGATCGCTCAAAAAATGAACATGTCGCAAACCTTAATCGAACAAGCCCAATATTATATCCAGCATAAAGCTTATCGGGCAACCAAAAAAGTGTTTCAGACAACGAAAGTAAACGTGCCTAGGACGAAGACACAAGTGCAGCAATTTTCGAAAGGGGATCGGGTATATTCTGCGGTCCACCAACAAGAAGCCTTAGTTTATGAAGATACAGCAGAAGAAACGGTTACGATTTTCTTGGATAAAGAGTTAATCAACGTCCCACGAAAACGTCTCACGTTAAAGATGTCAGCAGAAAAGTTATATCCAGTCGGTTATGAATTAGACCATTTGTTTACAGACTTTCAAACTAGAAAATGGCAAAGAGATCTAGCACGAGGATCGAAAAAAGCGCATAAAAAATTAGCCAAAGAAGCTAAAGAACGACGAGAAAAAAGAGACTAGGGGTTAAATGAAGACATTGTTTTAAAGAGGAATAGCCAATAGCTCTCGTCTTTTTTCGACAGTCGTTCCAGTAGTTTTTATGATCCAAGTATGTGAATAGCTAAATTGGAGTGTTACTCATGACTTTAGACAACAGGAAAAAATTGGCACTTGTACCGATTTAGGTTAAAATGGAACAAAGTTTATTTAGGGAGATGTCATGGATGAAACTGACTTCGAATTGGCGAAAAGAAATAGGAACGATCCCTAATCTTTTATCAATTTTTCGTGTGGTTCTTTTGCCGTTTTATTTTTACTTTGTTTTAGAGCAATCGTTTATGCTTGCCGGTATCTTGATTGCTCTATCAGGAATCACTGACTTTTTAGATGGATTTATTGCTCGTAAGTTCAACCAAATCACGGAATTGGGGAAATTATTAGATCCAGTGGCAGACAAGTTGACGCAACTGGTCTTGATCCTTTCCATGGCTTGGTATCGACCGATGATTTGGTGGATATTCGGTTTATTTCTGATCAAAGAAGGGTTCATGTTTTTTGCTGGTATCATTGGATTGAGAAAAAATGTGAAATTAGATGGGGCAAAATGGTATGGGAAATTAGCAACTGCGGTCATTTACGCAGGCATGGTGCTTTTACTGTTGTTTCCCGAACTTCCTGCGATCTGGGTCAATTGGATCTTTGGATTGATCACTTATAGCTTGCTTCAATCCTTCGTTTTGTATATCCGTGAATATCATAAACTATTGAATTAAGAGAGTAATGTCTCAAATACAAATAAAAGAACTCAAACCAAGGAAGTGGTTTGAGTTCTTTTAATTGATGAGGGGATGGATTTCCGCTCATTGTTTTAAATTCTGTAGGAGAACCTTGCTTAACTCTCGAAGCTAGTAGTCTTAAGGTTTGATATAAGCATAGCCTTTTTCTTGTAATTCAATGAGGTCTAAAATACCAGCTGGTACCACGATGACCTTTTCAGGCAAGGATTCTGTACTGATGTGATTGCCACGTAGCGCATTAGCACAAGCGTGGAAGGTAACCCCTAAAGCAAGAAATTCTTCATTTGCTGGATCAAGGTAGCCGGTGATGCCTTCACCGTTGACACTAACCACAATCGTCGTTTCAGGAGCGATTTTCAATAGGTTCTTGACGTTATTCATCGTTTCATGCCACTTTCTCGTTTCATCGATATGAAAAACAACTTTCATTTGAGTCTCTCCTTATTTTTTGATGATCAAGTTGATTGCTTGTTCCATTTTTTTGGCTTGCTCTTCTGCGCTGTTTTCTGGATGCTCCAAACAGTCTTTTAAGTTTTCTGCCACGATCATTCCCATGACACGATCAATGCTAGAACGAACGGCACTTAATTGTGTGATAATTGCCATACAGTCTTTCTCTTCTTCAATCATCTTTTGGATGCCGCGAATTTGTCCTTCTGTTCGTTTTAGTCGATTGATGATGTTCTTGTCATTGATTTCCATTTGAAAACCTCCTTTATGCTTCTAGTGAGATGATACCCTATGTAGGTATATTTTGTAAATAATTATGTCGATTTAAAAAATCTAGGATTTGAATAGTTGACAATTCTCTCTTTTTTGTGTTGAATATACCCCATATGGTATTTACAAAAATAAAAAAGGTGGAAATAAAGATGTCACTATTTCAAACAGTTAAATCAATCTCAACAGCGGAATTAAAAGAAAAATTGAATGGTTCTATTCAGTTGATCGATGTAAGAACACCAGCAGAATACCAAGGGGGGCATATCAGACAAGCGAAAAATATTCCACTTCAACGTATTCTAAGTTTCAAAGGAAAACAAGAAGCGCCTGTCTATGTCATCTGTCAATCGGGAATGCGGAGCAAACAAGCTACGAAAGAGTTGAAGAAAATGGGGTATGATGTTATCAATGTACGTGGTGGAATGAATCAATGGTTTGAACCAACAGTAGGAGGGAAATAAATGAAAATTGTTATTGTCGGCGGGGTAGCAGGGGGGATGTCTGCTGCTACTAGATTACGTCGTTTAAAAGAAGATGCTGAAATCGTCGTGTTTGAAAAAGGACCGTATGTCTCATTTGCCAATTGCGGGTTACCTTATTATCTCTCTGGTGAGATCAGCGAGAGAGAGAATCTTTTGGTACAAACACCAGAATCATTGGCTGCTCGTTTTCAATTAGATGTGCGTCCCAATCATGAAGTCACAGCCGTTTTTCCAGATGAAAAGAAAGTTGAAGTTTTATCTGATGGGAAAAAATGGCAGGAAAGTTATGATGTGTTGCTTCTTTCCCCAGGGGCAAAATCAGTCAGACCAGCTATTTCAGGATTAGCAGAAGCCAAAAATGTTTATACCGTTAGAAATGTACCGGATATTGATATGGTAATGAATGCTCTTGAAGAACAACCCAAAAAAGCTGTCGTAGTAGGGGCAGGCTTTATCGGATTGGAAATGGCAGAGAATTTAAAAAAACGTGGACTGGCAGTTTCAATTGTAGAACTGGCACCACATGTTTTGCCTTCTTTAGATGAAGAAATGGCGGTGCATATCCAAAATGAACTCATTAAACAAGGCATCCATGTCCAAACAAAACGTTCTGTCACTGCTTTTGAACATGGTGGCAAGCAGTTACGATTAGATGATGGCACAACGATCGATTCTGATTTAACGATCCTCTCAGTAGGCGTTCAGCCAGACAATACATTGGCAAAAATGGCTGGACTTGAAACGGGACTGCGTGGTGGGATCGTAGTCAATGAACACTACCAAACAAGTGATCCTTCCATCTATGCGGTGGGAGATGCCATCGTTGTCAAACAACAAATTACAGGTGCCGATGCGTTGATTTCTCTTGCTTCTCCTGCTAACCGTCAAGGGCGACAAGCAGCAGATAATATAGCGGGAATCGTTCGTAACAATCGAGGAAGTCTTGGTACGTCAATTGTGCGGGTCTTTGACCTTGCTGCCGCTTCTACTGGATTAACAGAAAGAATGGCCCAACAAGCCAACTTACCTTTCTCAGTAGTCCATGTTTCTGGGAAAGACCATGCTAGTTACTATCCTGAAGCTACAGATATTTTGTTAAAACTGATCTTTCATCCTAAGACAGGTGAAATCTATGGTGCACAAGGAGTCGGTGCCAAAGGTGTTGATAAACGAATCGATAGTTTAGCCACAGCCATCAAAGGACAACTAACGATTTTTGATTTACCGGAATTAGAATTTACCTATGCGCCACCTTTTGGTTCTGCGAAAGATCCAGTGAACATGTTGGGATATGTGGCCATGAATGTTGCAGAAGGGCTAAGCGAGACGATCCAATGGCATGAATTGCCAGAAGCACTTGCACAAGGAAAAATCTTACTCGATGTTCGTAATGAAGGCGAGTTGCAAAACGGTGCTTTTAAAGATGCGCTGAATATTCCTTTAAATGATTTACGCTGTCGATTGGCGGAATTAGACCATGAGAAAGAATACGTTGTCAGCTGTCATAGTGGACTGCGTAGTTACTTAGCAGAACGTATCTTGAAACAAGCAGGCTTTCATGTCCAAAATCTCGATGGCGCCTTTGCTTTGTATCACGCTGTTCGTCCAGAAGACTTGATTTATCCAGAAAAATAGAGCTTTGCCTTGCATTCTTAGTAAAATGGCGCTAGACTGGTTAGTTCTACTACTTCGAATCAAAGGAGAATGTGTATGGTCAACACACGAAATTTAGAAGAAGCCTATCTAGCGTCAGTTTATCGGCAATTACTAGAAAAGCAGGAAGAGTATCAGCAACTATTACAAGAAACCAGTGTGTACGGACGGGATTCGTTACAAGCGATGTCCGAAGATATTCGGATCAATTTTGATAGTTATTTAGACAATCTTGATACGTATTCACTGATTGAGATGAAAAATCGCGAAATCGATCAATTGAATCTCAAGATCCAATCAGCTAATGAGACTTTGAAAAAAATCGAACGGCTATTGATGAGTCCCTATTTTGGGAAGATCGAAATTGATTTTTTAGAGGAAGAAGCACAGGGAAAAAACAGTCACGAAGCTTTTTATATTGGTACGGCTAACTTTACTAATGATGAGGATGAAACCTTGGTTTATGATTGGCGTTCACCGATTGCTTCTCTTTTCTATAACAATGATTTAGGTCAGTCTTCTTATTTAGTGAATCAAAACCAAATTGAGGTAATGATCCATGAACGACGTCAATTTATCATCAAAAAAGATCAATTGCTCCACTTTTTTGACACCTCGGTAGCAATCCAAGACGATGTCTTACTTGATGCTTTAGAACAAAGTGAGACGTCAGAGATGAAGGCAATCACGGCTACGATCCAATCCGAACAAAATACGATCATCCGAGACACTACAAGCCAAAATATCTTAGTCAATGGCGTTGCAGGCAGTGGGAAAACCTCAACGAGCATGCAACGAATTGCTTATTTGCTTTATCAATACCGAAACCAACTTTCTGCGGATGATTTGCTGATTTTGTCGCCGAACCATCAATTTATTGATTATATCGGTAAGGTATTACCTTCGTTAGGTGAAAAAAATCCGTTGAATGTCACGATGATTCAGTTAGTGGATCAACTTTTTTTAGGGAATGTTGAGTCAGAAAAAGCTTATTTTCAACGGATTACGCAGACGGATGTGGATGACCAGACAGCAGTTCTCAGAAGTCAGGCATTTATGAAGCAGATCGAGCAAGCGACTTCCTTGTTTACTGAACAGGCTGATTTCTTTTTAGCCATCAAAAAGAAGGAAAAAATCGCGATCTCAAAAGAAGTGATCAAAAAAATCTATGATAGCACGCCCGATTACCCGAATCTAAGAGAAAAACTTCAAGCGACTAAAGACCGATTGTTGCGCTACTGGGAAAAGCAATTGCTGAAACAAGCAGGTAGTGACGCCATTAAAGATCAATTATTATCCTTACCAGAAGAGATGCAACAAAAGTATTTCCAACAGTTGATCACCGATGAATCGCCAGAGAAATTAGTCAGTTATGGCAAACAATTGCTTCAAAGAAAATATCGAACAGTAACGAAACAAATCAAACAGATGGCGTGGGTCGATGAACAATTTTTATTTGAGGAGATTTATCAAAGTTACACTGGGAATAAGTATCAGCGAACAACTCCTTGTACATTAGATGAAGCCGTCGCACGTTTGCATGTACGCCATATGCTGATCGAAAAAATCACCCAAGTCAAAAAGTTCGTGTTGATTGATGAGGTCCAAGATTATACGAGTGCGCAACTTTTTCTCTTGTTAAACGTCTTCCCCAACGCTCGTTTTACACTCGTAGGAGATGAAAATCAGGGGATTTTTAATTCCACGACTTCTTTTGAAGCAATTGAAAGCTATTTTTCAACGCCTGGACGATCTGTGACGAGATATGATTTATTGAATAGTTATCGTTCAAGCGGTGCAATCACGACTCTCTTTACCCAATATTCAGGGGAAAAAGAAAAGATCGCTATTGTTCCCGTTCGTCCTTATGGGGAAGAGCCGGAATTTGTGACTGCAGCGACTTTCGATCAGTGGCTCAGTCAGGTCAATGAACGACAACAGCACACGGGTGAACAATTAACAGTCATTACATTGGAAGAACAGCAAGCCACGATGTTACAGCAAAAAGCAGAGCGGAACAACCAACTGAACATCCAAGTACGCCCATTGAGTCTTTCTAAAGGACTCGAATTTGATCACGTACTGATTTATCTAACAGCTGAACCGAATACCCCACGTGAAAGAAGGCAAATGTACACGGCTATATCTCGAGCAATGAAAACTGTCGTTATTTCTTTGGTAACAGATCAATAGAGAAAAAACAAGTTATCTTTAGTGAGACTCGCTAAGATAACTTGTTTTATATTTTTATTATTTTAGTTATTTTAATTTATTAAGAAAACCTTAACGTCAAGTTCAAATCTCATACATATTTCAAGAAACAAGCTACTATTAAATAAACAAATTTAAATAAATACAATAAAAGTAAAGTATAAGTAAGGTCTAGTTGGTCATTTTGATGAATTGTTCGTCTAACTGTCATCATCAAAAAAATGTAAAGGTTTTTATAAAAGGGGACTAAATTTATTTTTTAAAGGTGGGAGAAAAATGAATACTTGAATAAAACGTGAAGAAGTAGCAACTCTTTTGATTAAGGATAAGTTTTTTGCCAAAGGAAATCGACGGTTAAAAATCAAGCAATGGATTGTTGCGATTCTAGGATGGTGTGGCGTGATTTTTCCATTCGTCTGGGTAACTATTTCGTTTCGGGCTTCAATGAAAGGGAGAGGATTGCAATGGCATTCGTTTCCGGAACAACGGAAAACGTTTTCTTTTTTGTTGCTATTTTTAGCGGTTGCTTTTTTAGGCTTTGTTCTTTTATTCTTATTCATGACTCGTTGGAATAATCGTCGTTACCAAACGATGCTAAGAAGTGAAAAAATGTATGATGAAGAAAAATTAGAAAAGCGTCGAGATATTTTAGAAACGGAATTCAGCATGCGCTTTGGTCCTAAGGAAGAGCGTGAGGCAGTATGCTATTACGTAGTATCAGAAGAGCAAAATCTTGAAAAAGATTTGATCGAAAACCTCTACAAAAACGAGGGGGTCGAACTCTAATGGTCAGAGTCATTCATACAGGTAATGAACTACTGGATTTTGTAGCTACGATCATTTATTTTATCCTTGTTTCTTATCCAATCCTTGGTAGTTTTGCATGGTTTATTGGGGTATTATGCTATTCGTTTTTATTTAAATACAAGCACATTGATTGGGCGGAGATTCCGACAGAGGTCGAACCATTTATCACGATCATGGTACCAGCCCACAATGAAGAAGTGATGATAGAAGACACAATCGATTATTTAATGACAAAAATCAATTATGGGAATTATGAAGTGTTAGTGACAGATGATGGTTCAACTGACGAAACTCCGGCAATATTAGCTCGTTTACAAAAAAAATACCCCAAATTACGAGTGATCCGCATTGATAAAAATAAGGGGAAAGCTCACGCATTTGATATAGGGATGGCTTTTGCCAAAGGTCGGTTGATCTTAAGCAATGATGCGGATACGGTACCTGAACCAGATGCTTTGTCAAATTATGTGAATTACTTTATTCGCCCTGGTGGTAGAAATATCTCTGCTGTTACTGCCAATATGGACGTGAAAAATCGTACGTCTTTACTTGGAAAATCCCAGACTGTTGAATTTTCGAGCATCGTAGGGATCATTAAACGAACACAAGCAGGTGTACTTGGCGATCTTTATGCGTACAGTGGGGCAAATACCATGTATCGAAAAGACGCATTGATCGATGTTGGCGGCTTTCGTCAAGATCGGGCGACAGAAGATATCAGTATTGCGTGGGATCATCAGTTGAATGGCTGGATCTCGGTGTTTGCGCCAACCATCATATTTTTTATGGAAGTCCCAGTAAGTTTACCCATGCTTTATCGTCAGAGAAAACGTTGGGCAAAAGGGGGAACGGAAGTCTGGTTGACGAATTTTAAAAAAGTCCTCTTCCATCCTTTTGAAAATATCGGCAGGACGTTCATGTTTATTGATCAAACTTTTAGTATTATTTGGTCGTTGTTCTTTTGTATTTCATTTTTCGTTTTTATTATTTTAATGGGTATTTATCTTTATCAAGGAAATTTTGAACAAATCTATCGGACATTGACGATTAGTTTTCTGTTTGTTTGTTTCGAAATGATCTCGGGCATCCTTCAACTGATTGCATCTTTGGTGGTAGACGATCAAGGAAGAAAATTGAAATATATGTTATTTGCCCCATTGTATATGTTGTTATTCTGGATGGTCAATGCGATCACCATCATGACAACCTTTATCCCAGCAATCAAAACGATTTTAGGATACGGAACCGGCACATGGAAAAGTCCAGAACGAAAAAGTGAATGATGCAACTGAAAAGGACTAGCAAACAAGTGACTGTAGCAGAAGACGAAAGTCGTCTTTTACTACAGTTTTTTTTGGTGCATAACTAAATGATCTTAAAAAAACAGCTAAACGATCCCTGGAAACCGTTTACTAACTGTTTTTTATAATAACCATTATAATGTTTAATATAAACATAAAGAAGGAGATAATGTGGAATTGTACTATCTGACGGGGTTGTTTTTAATAATTATATTGTTGTATTTGTTGGCAAAAAAATATGATTTTGTCAAACAACTTTTTTCAAAGATCACGATTACTTTTTTAGTTGTTTATTTGATATGGCGTTTGTTTTATACCATACCAATAGATAGTTCTGTTTCTTTAATATTTGGGATCATTCTTTACATTGCAGAATTTATCGGGTTATTTGTCTACGGTTTTTTTATTTACCTATTTTCGAATAAATTGTCAAATGAACATCTCTATGAGGCCTATGACGAGAGTTTTCAACCAAGTGTTGCGGCGTTTATTTGTACGTATAACGAAAATAGTAAATTAGTGATCGCCACGGCTTTGGCTGTCAAAGCGTTACGATATCCCAATAAAAAAATATATATTTGCGATGACGGTCATCGTGAGGAATTAAAAGAGATAGCGGAACGTTTTTCCATCGGTTATTTATCACGAGAGGGCAATGAGCATGCGAAAGCTGGCAACATCAACTATGCACTCTCACAAACGACTAGTGACCTCGTACTACTATTGGATGCAGATTTTATTGTCAAAAAAAATATCATTTTTGAAGCCGTGAATTATTTCAAAAATCCTAAAATGGCACTCGTTCAATATCCTCAAACCTTCTATAATAAAGATCCATTTCAGCTTTTAAGAAATTCCTTTTATGATGAGCAAGAATTATTTATGCGTTTTTTGGAGCCAGCTCTTTCTCGAGAAAACGCCCTGATCCATATCGGGACAAATGCAATTATTAGAAGAAGTGCTTTAGAAGAAATCGGTGGGGTTCCAACGAATAGTATTACAGAAGACATGGCGACAGGGATGTTGTTACAAAATGCCGGTTACGAGACCCTCTTTATCAACAAGGCTTATGCATTGGGAATTACCCCTTATACAGCGAAAGAACTAGCTTCCCAACGCTCGCGTTGGGCACAAGGTACGAAGCAGATTTTTGACCACTTCAAGCCACGAAAGTTAAAAGGGTTGTCATTGATGCAAAAATTATGTTATTACAACTCTTATTTGTATTGGTTTACTTCTTTCCAAAAAATTATTTTTTTATTAGCTCCTACGCTGTTTATGGTTTTTGATATTTTTATTGTAAGAAGTAACAACCATCAATTGTTACTATTCTTTTTACCGCCGTTTGTTATGATCACCTTATCCTTTAGGTTATACGTGACTAAAATAAGAAATCTAACGAGTTCTCACATTTATGATTGCTTTGTGGCACCAATCCACACAGGAGCATTATTAAAAGAATTTTTCAAACCACAAAAGAAATTCAACGTAACGAAAAAAGAAATTGTCGGGAGTAACGCATTTGATTGGCGTACGGTGTTCCCGAATATCGTTCTTTTTTGCTGGATTCTTTTTGCTTGTATCATTGCTCTTTACCGATTGATTCGTGGGGAAGGCTATGAATTTGGTTATATTGTTACGTTAGTATGGTCAGTCTATAATCTTTATGGCTTGTTTTATGGCATCACGATCGGTAAAAACCGAGATATCGAAAGTGACAGTGAAGCATTAAGTATCACAGTCAATCGTCAGTTATCCTATGATTCGAAAATCTTTGAGATGTATCAAATGAGTTTTAATGGCTTTCGGATCAGAACTGGCGGGGAATCATTCATTCCGGGAGAAAACTATATGTTTGTTGATCAACAACAAGGGTTGCAGATTACTTCAGTGTGTCGAGAAACACAGGAAGCTTACACCACTTTCTCATTTGAAGATTTGACCCCACAATCAGCGGAAGAACTAGCGAGTTATTATAGTGACCAGCTGAATGCTGCCAAACAACTAGAATTTGATATGGAAGATGATTTAGTAGAAAGCTAAAAAAGAAGAATCACTCGCTTTTCAAAAAAGGCGAATGATTCTTTTTTCATTTTTTATCAGCTATTCAAGATTTCTCCACAGGCTCGACATGTACATCTGTTTCGTGGACTTGGAATTGTTCAAATAAAGTGTGTTCGATCAAATCAGAAATATCATGACTTTCTTTGACAGTCAAATTAGGGTCCATGGTAACAGTGATATCTACATAGGTATTTGAACCATAAGTACGCCCTTTGATACTCTTCACGCTTTGGACTTCAGGGATATTATTGACCGCTTGTTTGTAGCGCTCTAATTTTTGTTGGTCAAAGCCATCAGATAGAGAAAAGGAGCTTTCTTTAAAGATGTCAATCGCTGTTTTTAAAATCAATAAACCCACAATGATTGCAGCGGCACTGTCCAACCAACCCAAATTGAAGGAGGCCGCAAACACTGCCACGGCTGTACCGATACTTGTCCACGCGTCACTAAGATTGTCTTTCGCAGCAGCTAGTAAACCAGGACTGTTGACTTTCGTGGCTAATTTTTTATTAAAGAGATAAACCCCGTACATGATCAGCGCTGAGACAATCCCGACAATGGCTGCGGTCATGTCAGGTGATTCCATTTTTTGATCAGTAATTGAGAGAATCGAAGAATACAAGACTTCCAGAACAACTAATAACATAATAAACGAAGTGATTAAACTCGCAATATTTTCGGCTTTCCAGTGACCATAACGGTGTTCAGTGTCCGCAGGTTTGCGTGAGATTCTCAAACCAATCAATACAGCAACCGAAGCTAGGATATCCGTAAAATTGTTTAAGCCATCGGCTCTTAACGCTTCAGAATTTGCGAGATTCCCGATAGTCAATTTCAGTATCGAGACTACGATATAAGCGACAATACTAATGATTGCACCTAATTCTGCTTGTTTCAATTGTTTATATCTGTCTTTGTTCACACATTTTCACTCCAACATAAAGTATTTTATTATCTTATAATATTTTCGAATAAAAACACTAAAAGTGTGGAAAATATAATGGTTTTGGATAGGCGAAATTTGGAACTATCCCGAGCTTAACTGAATCGATAGGAGCAGCGAATCAAAAGGGATCAGCTATGATTGCACCTGCAGTAGATTCAGAAATCAGCTAAAAACAAAAAGCAGGAAAGTCATCTGATGCGTATGCTTTGAGCTTTAAATTTAACCGTGTTAGGGTAGATTTGTACCGAATAAGAAGGAGGAAAGAGACACATGGCAAAAAGAGATTTACCAAAAGTCGAAACTCGTCTTTATATCAATGGCAAATGGCAGACAGGAACAGAAGGTACCTTCGAGGTGATCAACCCTGCAACAGGTGAAACCTTAGCGAATGTTCAAAAAGGTGGAGAAAGTGAAACCCACGAAGCAATCAAAGCCGCTAAGAAAGCATTTGAAGAGTGGTCAAAAACTTCTCCTGCTCAACGGGCAAAATTAATGAACAAGATGGCAGATCTAGTGGAAGAAGACAGTGAACGTTTAGCTACGATCATGACGATGGAACAAGGAAAGCCACTCAAACAAGCTGCTTCAGAAATCAACACGAATGTTGAAAATTTGCGGTGGAATGCTGCCGAAGGGCAAAGGATCTTAGGCGAGATCATTCCTTCTCCGGCAACCAATGAATGGCAAGTACGTAAAGAACCAGTTGGAGTAGTAGGTGCAATCACTCCTTGGAACTTTCCATCCAATATGATTATCCGTAAGATATCTCCAGCAATCGCGGCTGGCTGCACGGTTATCTTAAAACCAGCAAAAGCGACACCGCTTTCTGCATTGGCGTTAATGGAGCTTTTTGATCAAGCTGGCTTTCCTCCAGGGGTCGTCAATATCGTGACTGGAGACTCCTCAACGATCGGTAAAATTCTAACCGAATCAGAAGACGTGCAAAAAATCACTTTCACTGGTTCGACAGAAGTAGGTCAAATCTTAAATAAACAAGCAGCATCAACGTTGAAAAAAGTTTCCATGGAACTAGGCGGACATGCGCCGTTGATTATTTTTCCAGATGCAGATTTAGAATTAGCAACGGATCAATTGATCAAAACAAAATTCATCAATAACGGACAAGTATGTACGTCGCCTAATCGAATTTTTCTTCATGAAGCAATCAAAGAAGAAGCTACGAAATTGATCGTCGAAAAAATCAAACAAGTATCCGTTGGTAATGGCTTAGATGATCCAACGACAGGACCTTTGATTAACCAAGAAGGTGTAGAAAAGGTAGAAGAACAAATCAAAGATGCCGTAGATAAAGGAGCCAAGATTTTAGCAGGTGGGCAACGACTGACAGAAGGCGAGTATGCGCATGGCTATTTCTTTGAACCCACTGTTTTGGATGGTGTCACGAAGGAAATGGACATCTTTTATCAAGAAACCTTTGGACCAGTCATTCCGTTGATTGCTTTTAAGGAAGAAGAGGAAGTGATCAAAGAGGCCAATGATACCATCTTTGGGTTAGCTTCTTACTTCTTCGCAACGAATATCCACACGATCGCGAATGTTAGCCAGAAACTCCAATATGGGATGGTCGGTGTCAATGATACAGCTATTTCAAATTCAGCTACGCCATTTGGAGGGGGCAAGCATTCAGGCTTTGGTCGGGAAAATGGAACTTACGGTGTGGAAGAATATGTAGTAGCGAAGTTTGTGACGATTCGGACAGCTAAATAACTAGCGTATCAAAAAGCAAAAAAATAACCAAAGAAGCTAGATTCTTCCCAGCTAGTTTCTTTGGTTATTTCTACGTTATTTCTGTTGTTCTTGCTTTCGACATTCATGATAGACATGATAGAGATTTAGTTCATATTCTTTTTTGGCATTCGTTACAACAGTATCTAAAATCAACCCAGTAACTAATGAAAGTAAGGCAAGGATCATCAATCCGGTACTTAAAATAGCAGAAGGTACCCGTGTGATAAAGTGAGTCAGCATATACTCTCGGATCACTGGAACACCGGCAAATAAGCCGAATACAAAAAAGAAAAAGGTCCAGATGCCAAAAAACATCAATGGTTTGTAGTCTTTCCACATTTTAACGATCATCATGATCACTTTGAATCCATCAGAAAATGTATTCAGTTTCGATTCACTGCCTTCTGGACGGTCTCGGTAATCGATCGGCAATTCGACCAATTTGAATTTTTTGTCTAAGGCATGGATCGTCAGCTCAGTTTCGATTTGGAATCCGGAACTCATGATCGGGAAACTTTTGACAAAAATACGATTAAATCCTCGATAGCCTGTCATGACGTCTCGTATTTTTGTTTTATATAATCGTGTGATTGTGTTTTTCACTAAATTGTTCCCAAAATCATGAAACGGACGTTTGTTTTCGTCAAAGTAAGTCCCATTTGAAAGTCGGTCACCAATTACCATATCCGCTTCACCTGAGCGAAGTTTATCCAGTAATCCATGCACCGCTTCGGCAGGATAGGTATCATCACCATCCACCATGAGATAGTAATCTGCATCAATATCAAAAAACATTTGCCGAATGACATTTCCTTTCCCTTGTCTTGGTTCTTTTTTGACGATTGCCCCACACGCCACGGCAAGTTCATAGGTGGTGTCAGTCGAATTGTTGTCATATACGTAAATCTCTGCTTCCGGTAATTCTCGTCTAAAGTCTGCAATGACTGTTGAAATCGTCGCTTCTTCATTATAACAAGGAATCAGAACAGCAATTTTCTCTTGTTGTTCCATTTTTCACTCTCCTTAAATCATAGAAAACAAAATCTCTATTAAGAATACTGTATCAAATTCTTAAATGCTAGTACCTAGAGAGAATTTTCACTTCTTTTTGTTTCTATTGTAAAAAGCCCCGTATAAAACCACTATTTTTATGTTAATGGTGATAGCTGAGGCTTCGCTTTATTAAATCAATTCATTCTTTTTTCTTGAAATCTCTAACACGGTGCCGGTATACGCATCCGCTAAAAATTCGTAGCAAATGATTTCGCCATCTTCCAGGCGGGAAATCCCTCCACGATAAGCTTTGGAATGGATCGCAAATTTTCTAGTCGGTTCTTTTTCAAATGAGATCCAAGACCCCTCGATGGAGCCTTCTTTTAAGAATGATTCTTTGACTTGTTCTAAGACTTGATCGGCTGATAACGTTTTCTTACGTTGATACAAAACCATTGAAGTGATGCCACTGATTAAACCAAGTCCGATACCTATAGCAAGACCGTTTTTAAAATTATTTGACTCACATTCTTCAGAATACATACGTCTTACCTCCTTCTTTGTCCAAAAAGATTATCTTCATTTATTCTACCATACTCTGTGTTTTTCTTAGAAATAAATAACCGCTATCAATTAAAATAAGCTATAATAAATGTGAGTGATTGACTAAGAGTAATACAAATTAGTCAGTCAACTATAAATTTGAGAGGAGCATAGTCTGAATCTTAGGCGAACTTTATTATGGATGAAAAAACATTTCAACGAATCAAAGAGTTAACAGAACTTCAAGGAACAAGTGGTTTTGAACAAGACATTCGTGCGTATATGGAAGCGCACATGGAACCCTTAGTGGACGAATTACAACTAGATGGTTTAGGTGGAATCTTTGGCTTACGCCAACATGAAGAGGCAGATGCCCCACGTGTGATGGTTGCGGCTCATATGGATGAAGTAGGATTTATGCTAACCCAAATCCAGGACAACGGTTTATTCAAAGTTGTACCTTTAGGTGGCTGGAATCCGTATGTGGTTTCTGCTCAACGCTACACATTGAAGACTTCTTCTGGCAAAAATTACCCATGTATTTCTTCTTCTGTTCCACCACATTTATTACGTGGAACAAGCGGCCAAAAATCAGTGGAAGTGACAGATATCTTATTTGATGCTGGTTTTGAATCACGTGAAGAAGCAATGAGCTTTGGCGTATTGCCAGGCGATACGATCGTACCATTCGCTGAAACCATCAAAACGGCTAATGGCAAAAATATTATCAGTAAATCATGGGATAACCGCTATGGTTGTACAATGGTGTTAGAAGCGTTAGAAGCGCTGCAAAATGAAAAACTAGGTCATACATTGATCGCAGGAGCAAACGTGCAAGAAGAAGTTGGTTTACGTGGGTCAAAAGCTTCTGTCAACAAATTCAAACCTGATCTATTCTTTGCAGTCGATTGCTCAGCAGCAGACGATACGGTAACGAAAAAAGGGACATTCGGACATCTAGGTGAAGGAACGTTGATGCGTATCCAAGACCCAGGATTGATCATGTTACCACGCTTGCGTGAATACTTATTAGACGTGGCTGAAACAAATAACATTCCTTACCAATACTTTGTCTCAAAAGGCGGCACAGATGCAGGTGCGGCACATACACAAAACGAAGGAATCCCAAGTACGGTGATCGGAGTCGTAGGACGCTACATTCATACACATCAAACAATGTTTAGCATTCGTGACTTTGAAGCAGCAAGAGAGATGTTGATCCAAACATTAAAAGGATTAGACAAATCGACTGTCAATACGATCGTTTACGGAAAATAAGAATACATCCTTTAAACGAAGTGAAACGAGAACCATGGATCGTGGAACAGAGATAAGCGAAGGATAGTATAAATAGTTAAGAAGAGGCTGTGAAAGAAGCGTTTAGCTCCGAGCGAATAAGAGAGGACTTTTTTAAAATAGCTCCTCATATTTTAGAAAATCATCGCTTATTGTTGAGGAGTTGCTTCTTGAACACCGTTTATTCGTTTTTAGAGATACTAGAAGAGGCTGAGACAAGTTTTGTCCCGGTCTCTTCTTGTTTTGTCGTCAGTCAGTAAATACGGGGGAAATCGGTGAATCGTTTTTTTGGTTGATGCATCTGAATTTTTTGAATACAAAAGTGAGGACTGGTTAGGAGTTGGTGACTTTTAAAGAAAGGTGTATAATTTAAATATAAAAAGAAAAGAGGGACAGCAATGATTATTCCAGAAAACTTAGAAGAATTAGCAGGTTACGTTGAAAAAGGAAACAGTGTCTTTTTCTTTACCGCAGATTGGTGTGGCGATTGTCGCTTTATCAAGCCTCAAATGCCAGAAATAGAAAATGATTTTGCCGCATGGCGTTTTATTGAAGTCGATCGTGACAAATACATAGATGTAGCCGCTGAGTGGAACATTTTTGGAATCCCAAGTTTTGTAGTGATCAAAGACGGTAAAGAATTAGGTCGTCTAGTGAATAAAGATCGGAAAACAAAACAAGAAATCGAGGATTTTTTAAATCGTGTGACGAACGGCTAACATCTGGATATTTGTTAGGAGGGATCAGGATGGAACAAGAATATAAAAATATTTTGGTCGGGATCGATGGAAGTGAGCAAGCACTTTCTGCCTTTAAAAAAGCAGTTGAGGTTGCTCGAAGAAACGACGGAACCGTCTATGTAGCAAATGTGATCGACCAACAATTTTATAATTTCATGGGCTATGTCCCAATAGATCAAACGCTAGTTGACCAACAAACAGAAGCAGCGAAACAAATGATCGAAGACTGCAAAGCTTATGGAAAAACAGTTGACTACCAAAAAATCGAAGGAATCGTCGCTTATGGTTCTGTTAGAGAATCAATGGCAGTCAACTTACCAAAAAAATATGCGATCGATTTGATCATGGTCGGTCAATCAGGATTAAATGCGGTTGAACGATTTATGACAGGTAGTGTTTCCAGCTATGTCATCCGCCGAGCACCATGTGATGTCTTGATTGTCTCTGATGAAGTGGAGAACAACACCGACAATTAAATATGTTAACTAAGAGATAGTGATAGGCCTAGATCTGAAAAATAAGCCGGAGAATCCAAAAATAGTTCCTCCTATTTTTGGGATTCTCCGGCTTATTTTCTGATAGAGCGACTTTTTGCATGCTGTTTACTCGTTTTTTAGAGTGAAGGGCAAGATATCTTTCACAGGCTCGTTGCTATTGTAAATTCTTGCGATTCCATAACTAAGAAAATAGTTGTTCGCACTTTTTTTGAAGAATGAAAAAAAGCATGCACAAAAACTTTTTTTTTGTTAAGATAAATGTCAGCAAAGGATAATGGAGGAAAAAACATGATTTTTGCTTATAATAAAGCGCACGTGGGAGATACCTTGATGGTCATCGTCTCAAATGACAATGGAACCGAAAATACGGTCATCCGTAAATGGAATGTTGCTCAAATCAAAGATGAAACAGGACAAATCGTTGGCTGGAATTTTTTCCATATCTCCGACCATCTTAAGATCGAAGGTAACGGACAGGTCAAACTAACAGAAGAACAAATTGCACAGTTGAACCGCTTGATCAAAGAAGCTGGTTTTGAAGAAACTCTAACAGAAGAAAATGAACCAAAAATCGTTGTTGGCTACGTCAAAACTTGCGTACCACATCCTGATTCTGATCACTTATCGATCACTGAAACACAAGTAGGAAAAGAGGAAGTCTTACAAATCGTTTGTGGCGCTCCGAACATCGAAGCAGGACAAAAAGTCGTTGTTGCCAAACCAGGAGCTATGATGCCTGATGGAATGATGATTTGGCCAGGAACATTACGTGGGGTTGAAAGTCACGGAATGATTTGTTCGGCGAAAGAATTACAATTACCAGATGCACCGAAAGAAAAAGGCATCCTTGTTTTACCAGAAGATGCAGTGATTGGCGAAGCATTTCCAAAATAAGCAAAAAACAGCACAGTTGCCGAGCAACCGTGCTGTTTTTGCATAGGAAATTAGTTATTAGTTACCAGAGTTCTCTGATTGGCTTTGTTTTAATGCGGATTGATCAATTGTTAATTGAATCGTTGTTGTTTTCTTTTCTTTTCCGCGATAGTAAGTGACCTTCACTGAATCGCCGACTTTTTTCTGATACAAGACAGATTGTAATTCTACACCAGAAGAAACATCAGTATCATCGATTTTTGTAATGACATCATATTGTTTCAAGCCAGCTTTTTCTGCAGGTGTCGCCGGTTGAACGCTGGTAACAATCACACCATTTGTCACAGACTCAGGAATTTTTAAGATTTGTTCTTGTTGTTGGGTTGAAACGGCTGAAAGGTCAACCATTGTGATCCCTAGAGCAGGACGGGTTACTTTTCCATCTTTTTCAAGTTGGTTGATAATATTTACTACATCGTTACTTGGGATCGCAAAGCCCATTCCTTCCACGCTTACACCTGATGAAGAAGCAGAAGTACTTGCAATTTTACTTGAATTGATCCCGATCACTTGACCTTCAATATTAACTAATGGACCACCAGAATTACCAGGGTTAATCGCAGCATCTGTTTGAATCGCATTGATATTGACCGTTTGATTTGACTCGTTCGTGCTGGTTACTTGGCGATTCAATGAAGAGATAATCCCCGAAGTCACAGAGTTGGCATATTCAGAACCTAGAGGAGAACCAATTGCGATCGCAGGTTCACCTACTTTCAATGAATTAGAGTCACCAAATGAAGCAACTTTGTTCACTTTATCTGCACTGATTTTCAAAACGGCTAAGTCAGAATAAGCATCCGTCCCGACTAATTCAGCTTTGACTTTTGTACCATCTTTTAATAAAACTTCTAATCCTTGTTGCCCTTCTACTACGTGATTATTCGTTACGATATAAGCGGAATTACCACTTTTTTTGTAGATGACACCACTACCTTCACTAGAAGCCTCTAGATTGCTATCATCAGAACTTTCTTGTTGTTGTTGGCCAAACAGTTGCCCGAAGCCGTTGGTCCCTTGATTTTGGCTTTGAAGATTGATAACAGATACCACCGCATCTTGGACTTTATCGACCGCATTCGTAATATCTGAATCGACATTGACTTTGACATTCTCAACGACAGTTTCGCCCGCTGAATTTTGATGACCACCCGAATTTGACGCTGCGTTTCCAGAACCCATGACAGCATAAAAAATACCAGCCGTTACCAAGCCCCCAATAATTCCACCGACTAAGCCTAGACCCAGCTTACGCCAGATTCCATTATTCTTTTTCATTTTTGGTGTCACATCTTTTCTCTCCATGTGATCTGCCTCCATTTATCATTTTCTTCTATCTCTAAGTATAGACTTATTTGTTAAGATTAGTCTACTTGGAGACTATGAACTTTTTATGAAAAACTTTAGGAAAAATCATTGCGTTCAGATGAAAAAATAAGAAAAAAGTTTTCCACAAATCCTGTGTAGAAATCAGCGGAAAACTCGCAGAAAAACAATACCCTTTTTTATCCACAAGATGTGGACAACGTGGATAAATCGGTGCAAAACATACGTTTGCTTAAGAAATACTTATAAAATAAGCCAAAATCATCGTCTTTTCTGTGGATAAACCTGTGGATGATGTGCATAACTATGTGGGAATCTTTAAATAAATAAAAAATAACTCGCTTTTTCTTTTAGCAAACATTTCGTTATAATAGAAAAGAAGGAAATACGAACAACTAACAATGAAGAGGAAAAATGAAGGAGTAAAGCAATTGAATATCAAAATCATTTCAGTCGGTAAACTAAAAGAGAAATACTTGATCCAAGGAATCAATGAATACGTCAAAAGGCTGCAAGCATACGCTAAAATCGAACGAATCGAAGTCCCTGATGAAAAAGCACCTGAGAACTTGAGTGAAGCTCAAATGCGCCAAGTCAAAGAAAAAGAAGGCGAGCGGATCTTGAGCAAAATCAAAGAACAAGAATACGTCTACGCACTAGCAATCGAAGGGAAAAATCCAACCAGTGAAGCTTTCGCCAAAGAAATCGACCAACTAGGAATCCAAGGGAAAAGCCAGATCACTTTTGTCATCGGTGGCTCACTCGGCTTAAGCGAAGCCGTCATGAAACGCAGCAACGCCCAAATCTCATTTGGAAAAATGACCTACCCCCACCAACTCATGCGCTTGATCCTCGTCGAACAAATCTACCGTGCTTTTCGAATCAATGCGGGTGCTCCGTATCATAAGTGATGATATTTTTGGACAGTACAATATTGTTGTAATGAGAGATGACCTTTGTACCCGTAACGTTGCAGTCACAGAAAAAATCATTCAAAAAAATGGATTTATTGAAAGTCTACAAGAACAAGCCTACTGATGAATTCCGCCTAGAATCTAACCTATTCTTTATTTCAAATCAATAAATCATCATTTCGTTAATTTGTTCCCCACGAACGTGGGAAAAAAGTAAGAAACACTTTTGACTCATTCTTTAAAAAAGAATAAACGGTGGGAGCAGAAGCAACTCCTTCTTAAATAAGTCGAAATTCACAAAAATTTGAAAAGCAATTTTCGTGAATTTCTTCTTATTTCTCGGAGTTAAACGCTTCTGTCCGATCCTCTTTAATAGTTTGAATTTTTAGAAAGTTTATCTTTTATTTCTATTTTAGAGATGTTAAAATGATGGTTAAACTATATAGGGGTGATTATTTGTTAGATAAGTTTTTGGACATGTCTTTAGTTCAACGAATTGGTTGCGGTATCATAGTTGGTATTATAGTTGGTATTTTTTTACCCTCATGGACGTTTATCACCATATTGGGGACTTTATTTGTTAGTTGCTTAAAAGCGATTGCTCCTCTCTTGGTATTTTTTCTGACGGCAGCTTCGATTGCAAAACATAAAGTTGGGAATGAAACCTATGTCAAACCTATTTTATTTTTATACTTAGGTGGAACATTCCTCTCTGCGTTAGTTGCAGTAGTCGTTAGTTCGATTTTTACGATCCCAATCACTTTGCAAGAACAGGTCTCTGAAAAGGCGCCACAAAATATCGGCAGTGTCTTATCTACGATGTTGACTAACGTGACACAAAACCCGATCCAAGCAATCATTGAATCAAATTATCTAGGCGTTTTGTTCTGGGCCGTCTTGTTAGGGCTGGCTTTGCGTAGTCGTACGGAAACAACTAAAGAAGTCGTGGATCAAGTTTCTGTAGCCTTGTCACACGTAGTGCAGCTGATCATTGCGTTTGCACCGATCGGTATCCTAGGATTAGTTTATCAATCGATCTCAACGACAGGGTTGTCTGGCTTAGCAGAATATCTTCAACTAGTTCTGGTATTAGTAGGAACCATGTTATTTGTCGCTTTAGTTGTTTATCCACTTCTGACTTTCTTATTTATCAAAGAAAATCCCTATCCATTGATTTTCTTTTGCTTAAAAGAAAGTGCGGTTCCCGCCTTCTTTACACGTAGTTCAGCAGCTAACATTCCTATCAATATGATGTTAGCCGAACGATTGAAATTAACGAAGGAGTCCTATGCGATCTCGATTCCATTGGGAGCGACCATCAATATGGGGGGCGCTGCTGTAACGATTACCGTGATGACATTGACGACGGTACAAACATTAGGGATCGAAGCGTCCTTTGCTTCAAAATTGATCCTTAGTCTGTTGGCAGCCGTTGCTGCTTGTGGAGCTTCAGGTGTTGCGGGAGGTTCGTTGCTATTGATTCCTTTGGCTTGCAGCTTGTTCGGTATTTCGAATGAGATTGCGATGCAAGTTGTAGGGATAGGATTTATTATCGGTGTGATCCAAGATTCGGTAGAAACAGCTTTGAACTCTTCTAGTGATCTGTTATTCACAGCGATTGGGGAATTAAGCGTGCGGAAACGTAATGGAGAAGCAATATCCTTAAAAGATTCCTTAAGTGAATCAAACTGATTGCGAATGGATGATCATTTTTCGATGATTGGTTTTCTGAAGTGATGATTGACCGAAAATAAAAAGCTTTTATCCTAACTTTAAGTATAGGGTAAAGGTTTTTTTATTTTGAATTTATGTAGAATCAAAATGAGCATGGGATAAAAGTAGGTTGCGTCAAGAATTATGTGTAAATAAATCGTCCTTCTGCAAAATAATTAGTTACTCAGTAAACATTGAAACTAATGTATCGGTTACTTGTTGGAAACCTTTATGGCTTCTGTTTAGAAATTTTTGATTGTATGTATCAAAAATGCTGACTAGAAAGCGTTCTAGTGATTCTTCATTTTGAAACTGCTCTTTTCTGCGGCTGTACTTTTTAATTTGCTTATTGAAAGACTCGATTAGATTGGTTGAGTAAATGGTTCTACGAATACTGGGCGGAAACTCATAAAAAGTCAATAAATCTTGGTTTTCTATGAGTGACTGCGTCACTTTAGGATAGTTTTTCTTCCATTTCTCAATCATACAGGATAATAATGTATTCGCTTCTTCCTTTGAGTTAGCTTGATAAACAGCCTTAAAGTCATCACAGATTTCTTTTCGGTCTTTGACACGTACTTTATGAGCAATATTACGAGATACATGGATACAACAATGCTGATATTTTGCTTTAGGATAAATTTGTTGGATGGTATCTTTCATGCCTTTTAAGCCATCCGTAATAAAAAGCAAGACTTCTTGAACTCCTCTGGAGTTAATATCCTGTAGCAGCTCATTCCAAACGTATGTTGATTCAGTCGGAGCAATCGCATAACTTAGTACTTCTTTAGTGCCGTCTTCTCGTATACCAATGGCAATATAAATTGCTTCTTTGGATACGGTTTGACGTTTTAATGGAATATAAGTAGCGTCCATAAAAATAGCAACATACTTATCATTTAAGGCTCTGGATTTAAAGGCGTTTACTTCTTCAGTCAGAACTTTAGTCATGTTGGACATGGTTTGTGGAGTATAGTGATGCCCATACATTTTTTCGATTAAATCAGCAATTTCAGACATCGTAACACCTTTTTCGAATAAATGGATAATAGTGGTTTCTAATGTGTCGTTTGTTCTTTTGTAGGCTGGTAAAGTTTGTTGTTTAAACTCACCATTACGATCTCTAGGTATTTCCAATGTTAATTCACCATATTCGGTTTTGATTGATCGAACATAAGAACCGTTTCTCGAATTACCTGAATTAAAACCAGTGCGATCATATTTTTCGTAATCTAAAAAAGCCGTTAATTCAGTCCGTAGGAGTGTGTTTATCGCTTTTTCTAAGTGCAAACGGAATAATTCATTTAAATCGCCTTTAGTGACTAGAGTTTGCACAATTTCTGTAGTAAAATCATTCATGGGGAAGTCCTCTTTTCTGTGAATTGGTTGTCGTTAACTTTATTCTACAGAAGGGACTTCCTTTTTTGTATGGATTTTTTCATTTACACAAAATATTTTACACTCTCTTTCTGTAATTCAAAGATAAATAATTGTTGATTTCAAATCATGAAGTATATATTATATATTTAGAAAAATCAGAACATATTAATCAATTATATCGCTATAAACTATTAAAATATTCAATTATTGTAAATCATTCAAAATTAAGCACGTGTATTGTTTTATTACTTAAAGCGTAAGTTATTTATAATTACACTGAGAAAACTAGTCATTCTTTGATAGCTAAAAAATTGCTACCATTTCTTGAACATATGAGAGATGATAAAAATATTTATTAGTGTATTAAAAAATTTGCCAATTACTGATCTTATTGATTATGAATTGAATGAGATTAACTATATAAAGAGGATTGAAAAATGAACATATATATATTGATTTGTTTATTTATCTGGATTTACTTATTGTCCATAATGAAACGCTCTAGACTGTCAGCCTTCTACTTTATTTTAGGCAGTATAGGTTTGTTTTATTTCCTGATCTTGTTTAGTAGACCTTATTGGGTTTGGTTCTTGACTCAATTGTTAATTAAAGCAGTCGCTTTATTTGATTCAATCACTCATGTTACAGAGACGTTTAGTCAGTATAGTTTGCTTGTTGTCCATAGTGCAAAGGAACAAATGTCTTTGTATGTTGATTATGAATGTTCAGGGGTTATAGAAACAGCAGCATTTTTAGGATTGTTGACTTTCTATCCTTTATACGATCGACAGGAAAAATTTTTCTATGGAATTTTTGGTATATTATGTATTTTTGCTAGCAATGTCATAAGGTTACTTCTTGTTATTATGCTTGTGCATTTTGGCGGTAGTCAACTTTATTTCTTTGCACATTCGATATTAGGGCGATTAATCTTTTATGGATTAGTCATTGCTTTATATTATTACACATTTACGTATTCTCAAGTGGCCAAAAGTTTGTATCAAAAAAAGAGTAAATTGCTTAAAAGAGGGGTATATTAATGGATTATGTATTTAACTTAACACTTGCACAAATGGGCTTCTGGATTACTTGGTTGCTCATTCCTTTGTTAGTGGAAATCATACCAGGTATCTATTCCATTTGTTACTTATTCTTCAAAAAGTTTCGGATTAAACCGTTGGAATTACCAGAGAAATTGCCTTTCATAACTGTAATCATCCCTGTTTATAATTCGGCAGATTCTTTATATAAATGCATCCAGTCGATTGATGCTTCTTCATATCCGAATGAAAATATTCAAATTATTTTAGCAGACAATGGAAGTACAGACTCTAGCTTTTCTGTATTTGATGAGGCACATAATCAGTTCAACCATCTTAATATGCATTGGATTCGCACTGAACAAGGAAAAGCACAAGCACTGAATTCTGCTATATACAATAGTATCGGCACATACATTATCAATATAGATAGCGATGGTTATTTAGAACCGACAGCGTTGATGAACATGGTTCTAAATTTTGAAAGTAATTGTAGTATCTCTGCCATGACTGGTACGATATTAACGCAAAAAGAAGTTATTGAGAAAACTAAATCCTCGTTGATTCGTTGGGTACAAAAAAGTGAATACATAGAATATGCCCAGTCTTTTCTAGCTGGAAGAAATGTCGAAGCGATGAATAATCATTTATTCACAATGGCCGGTGCATTTTCTGGTTTTAGAAAAGAAATTTTAATTAATACCTATCTCTACAACACAGATACTGTTGGAGAGGATACCGATATGACGTTTCAAATAAGGCATCGATTAAAAGGAAAAGTTTCATTATGTGAGAATGCTATATTCTATGTGGAACCGATCCAAACTCTCGATGAATTATATATTCAACGACAAAGGTGGCAGCGAGGTGAGCTAGAAGTAGCCAAGGACTATTCTGAAGAGCAAGTTGGTTTAAGCAAATTTTTTGATAATTTTTTGGTACGCAGGTTAATTATTGACCATACGTTTATTTTTCCAAAAATGATTTGGTTGTTTGCTAGTACCGTTTTATTTTTCTTTGGTTATACAGTTAAAATATTGTTCCTATCTTATTTACTCATTTATTTGCTTTATTTCTTTGACTCGTTACTCAAATTTATCAGCATTTCATTGTTGTTGCAATCCTTTAAGTCTGAACAAAAATTTTATTTTAAACAATGGATAGAAGTGTTAACCTTTCCATTCTATAATTTCTTAATATCATGGTTTCGTTTGATTGGAATTATTAATGAAATCACTTCTACTTCGAAATGGAATGCGACGCCTTTTTCAAAAGAAATAGGACAGATTAAAGAAACTATTTCCAATGATTTAATGAAAATTAGAAAGAAGTGATCATCATTGTCAGAAAAAAGCTGTATCTATAAATTTAAATCACATGTTAATGCAAGTCATGCGATGCGGTGGGAAGGTGGTATGGGAGCAAAACATAATCACACCTGGGAAATTATTTGTGAAATCAAATCCAATAATGGCGAAATGCACTTGTTTGAAGAAATAGAAGGGGTGCTAAAGGATTTCTTCCAACCTTTCTCAGGCTGTTTCTTAAATGAAATGTCACCGTTTGTGGAAATCAACCCATCAGTTGAGAATGTAGCTAATTATTTCTATGATCAATTATTTCATAGATTTGCAGCAATCCAAACGGAGTTGATTCGGATTGAAGTAGGGGAATCACCTACTCGCTTTTATTGTATTGAAAAACAAGGGTAACATGGGGTGGAGAATGAAATCGAAAATATTTAATGCTGGGAATAGACTAATTAACGTCCTATTCTTTATCTTCATAGTTTCGGCGTTATTGTTTGCACTGACTTCTCCTAATTTAATAATCGGAGATAATCAAACCCTTGGAACCAGTACGACATTAGTTACGACTTATCTTGTTTTAAGTGCAGTTGCTTTGTTCATTGCGCTTTATTGTCATCCAAAATTACAACGATCATTTAAGTGGCTTTTTGTAAAAAATCGCATGATAGCTATCACTATATTCATTATAGTTGTTTTAGTTTGGCAAGTGACCTTTGTACACTTCTTACATCCGGCGATAGGCTGGGATGTGTCAGCAATTCATGATGCCCTGACAGATAACATGAGTCCTGAGATTCTTGCTTATTATAGTTTGAATCAGAATAATCTACCGCTTCTCTTGTGGCAACATCAATTGTCTGAGTGGTTCTCAACGACTTCGTGGCTCTTTTTTGATTTTGTGACACTCTTTTTAGTTGATCTTTCAGTCTTGCTCAACGTACTATCGATTCGCTTACTAGCCCGAAACTATTTGTTTCCTTCTATTTATCTGCAAGGAATCTGGTTATTGGTATTTCCTTGGATCATCGTCCCGTATACGGATACATGGGTCTTGCCTTTTGTTTCTTCCAGTCTATTCTTTTACGCATTGATGAACAAGAAAAAGCTTAACTTAAAATACAGAGCAGTTGGAGCTATTGCTATGGCTGTGGTTGCCACATTGGGTTATTTCATCAAACCGTCAGCGTTGATTCCTATCATTGCTATTTTATTGATTGAACTAGTAAGTTTTTTTGAAAAAAAATGGCAGTCAAAAGGTCGTTTGGTATTGCTATTAATAGCCGTACTTACCGCAGGTGTAACGTATGCTGTCTGCAATCAACTATTAGAAAAGCAGCAGTATATTACTATAGATGAAAGTCGCGGAATTCCAATGATTCATTTTATGAACATCGGCCTAACCAACGATGGTGGGTATAGTGCTGAAGATGCACAAGCAATGGCTAAATTACCGAGTAAAGAAGCGAAGATCGCTTATTCAAAAGAAAAAATCCACGAGCGTCTCAAAGAAAGAGGAATTCTTGGCTATTTGAACTTTCTATTTCAAAAACATCGAAACAATACATCAGATGGAACATTTGCTTGGCTAAAAGAAGGGTCATTTATCAAAGAGAGAGAAATACCTACGGGTAAAGGATACAGCGGTTGGCTAGAAGAATGGTATTACTTGTATGGAGAACGAATCGCTGATTTTCGTTTTATTGCACAAATTTGGTGGGTCACTTGTCTTTTTTTTATCGTATTTGGATGGAAGTATCAAGGAAAATTTGAACAGATGTTGCGACTGAGTTTAGTTGGAGGATTCATTTTCTTGCTTTTGTTTGAAGGAGGACGTAGTCGATATTTAATTCAGTTTTTACCAATTTTTTTATTATTGGCAAGTCTTTCTATGGACAACAGCATAAATTTTATTAAACGACTCTTCGCATCGAAATGACGGATTACATGCAGAATGATTAGAAACAAATATTTCTTGTTACCATCAAGGCTGTCTCTACTTGATATAGAATCTTTAACTCCATCATTCATGTGAGGGTAACCCGATTAGCTATTTTTAACAAAATGTGATTTAAAAAAGTTGTTTGGGTTTTGACAATGATCAATAGTGCCTCGCTTTTTTATCATTATTCAGAATTTCACTAATGGGATTGTTGTTCAAAACATTGATTTACAAATGATCATTCTTTTCTAGTCTCTATATCTATTTTGATAAAAATGGTTCGTTTGCTTTGATATTTTCTAAGTATAATTGTTGTTTTTTACTATATGTATCAAGGAGAATATCCCACATCAAGTATTATTTTGTTTAAGCGAATAGTAAGTATATTGGAATAATCATATTTTTTGAAAAATTGTGAAGGGAGTATTTTTTGGTAATGAATTATAATGATTTAAATTTTTTTTGTCAGGGGATTCATCACCCAGAAACGAAGAAAACAATTTATTATGAGTTATTATTAAGAAAAAAAGAAAGTGAAAGTATTTTTCCTGAAGATTTTCATTTGAGTATAATTAGCGATCTAGATAAACATTGGCTATATATGTATTGGCTAAAGAAAACGTTAATTAAGATCTTAGAAAATAATCCGAAAAAAATTTTTAGTCTTAATTTAGACCCACAAGAGTTAGAGTACGACTCCACCTTTTTACTGCTTGAAGAGTTGAGGCGGTATAAGCATCAATTAATTATTGAAATCACAGAAACTCCGCCCCTTAAGAGAAACTACCCCTATTACTCTTTAATAAACGAAGATGCTTTAAAAAAAATTATCCAATTTGGTTACACAGTTTCTATAGATGATGTTGGTCAAGGGATTAATTCTTTAAGTGCTATGTTTAAAATGAAAAATTACTTTCATATCATCAAATTTTCAACAATGGTATTTAGGAAAACAACTTCGGAAGAAACTTTGAAGCAAATTATAAAGTTGTTTGCAAGCATTGCGATTCAGTTAGATAAGCTCTTTGTTGTTGAAGGAATAGAAAATCAAGAATTTGCACAATGGTTAGAAACAAATATTTCTTGTTATCATCAAGGCTATCTTTACTCGATACCGAAAAGGCTCCAAAATATCGATTGATAAGGAGGAAGTTTTTGATGGAAATATTTTATGGAATGTATTTTATGATTATTCGGCTATTTATTGTAATGGGACTCCTTTTTTGTAACTACATGATTTTTATGGGAGTAACTCAATCACCTGTTTTTGAAACAAAAAGTAGTCTAAAAAGAATTATTTGGATATTGATTATAATCAATAGTTTGTTAATTTTGCAAGGGGTACCTGGTTTTTCTTACATTATTCAGAATTACGCTTATGGTATTGTTGTTCAAAATATTGATTTACAAATGGTCATTCTTTTCTATAGTTTATATCTATTTAGAGAAAAATGGGTCATTTACTTTAATGTGTTTCTAGGCAGTATTATTACCTTTTACTATATGTATCAAGGAGAATATCACACAACACAAGATTACATTATTTCAATAGCTATTATAGGAGGGATCTTTTTATCATGTTATCTTGTTTTGGTTTTAGAAGATAGAGCCCTAACAGATTTTTCTACATTCTTTTTGTCAATTTTTCTTTTCGGATCTACTTGGGGATTCAAAATGAATCCATCTTTGAAATTTGATTTTCCTACATATATTGTTTTCTTATTAAACTTTCTTTTTTTGATGATTATAGTTCGTTTAGTCAACAGATTAGTGTATAAACAATTTGCAAAAATAAATGAATTATCAAACCAAGTTCAAATAGATTTTTTGACTGGTATAAAAAATCGATTGACTTTTGAACAAGAATTTAAGAAACGGTTCGATTCTCCGAATTTAAAAAATAGTTTGGTGCTTGCTATAGTCGACATCGACCATTTTAAAAGGATCAATGATAATTATGGACATGATACAGGTGATAGAATTTTAAAAAGTGTAGCTCAAATCATTGAAGAAACACTCTTTCAATATCAATTAGAAAATCAGGTATTTCGGATTGGGGGGGAAGAGTTCGGGTTATTATTTCAAGAAGAACAACATCATGATATTTTGGATATCTTGAAAGTGATAAGTAAAAAGATAAAAAATTTTTCCTTCATTATTGAGGGAGAAGAAATTCGAGTAACCATTTCCACTGGTGTATCTCATTATAATATAACGGATCATAGTAAGAAGGATCTTTATAAGCGTGCGGATGAATACTTATATATCGCTAAGCGCGCGGGACGTAATGCCATATTTATGGATGGTAAAATCAATTATATTACCTAATTAGAATAGATTGTGTTTCTACTTTTACAGTATTTATAGCGGTTATTAGGGAGGAGAACCAAATGAAAAAAAAATACTATCAGTTGCTTATCGCTTTACTAGTCATGGTAATAACGGATGTTTTTTTGACAATAAATGCTCATGCAGACAATAAGTATGATATTGTGATTGATGGTGCATTTAGTGACTGGTCAGACTTGCCAAAGACTAAAATGTTTTTTTCTTATGAAAATGGACAAAATATTAAATATGCTAGCCTAGTCACGGATGATAAGAACTTGTATTTCTGTTTGGATATGGCACCAGAAGGACATAACTACCGTAATTTACAACCAAGTGGACATAGGTTGACAATTGGAAACAAAGTGTATTGGATGACATTTATTAATGTATTTAATAGTGAAGACCTGTCAGTTATTGGTCAAACAAAAGATGTTCAGGTCAATTTTTGGGCTGAAGATAATACTGTTAACTTAACGATTCCAGGGAAACTTACTCGTGTAAAAACGAATTATAGCGCTACTTCTTACTCAGATACAGTGGAAGTTGCAGCTCCTTTTGAGCAATTGAAAGTAGAAGCAACAAGCAGTCAAACTATCACTTATAGCAATAACAATTTGGGACAGCAGATGATTTCTGTAGCAGGAGGAAGCACTGGGCCATGGATACTTGCCGGAATTGCAGCAGTAATCGTAGGTTATTCTTTATGGAAAAAAGAGAAATCCCAAAAAATTAAAATAAAAAACTTACTCTCAAGAATTTCTTGATTAATAATTAGGAATATTTATGAGGAAATAGCTATAGTATAACCACAAAAATTGTATTTGAATAACAATTTTTGTGGTTAAAGATGTCTTGATTTAATTATTTCAAATTTCTTATAATAGAATTAAAGATATCTTTTAAGATATTTTGAGGGGGAATTTTGGGGAAGTGGTTACCCCTCTTTTTTACATAAATTATTATATTTTAAAAGAATATAGAACATATAATTACTATATCTAGATGGAAACAACTTTATGGAATGAGTGAATATAGTGATTGATTAAAATTCTATGCCAACGCAATTGTAAAAATAATATAGAGATTTACTTAACTATGTTACATTTGAAAATATGTATCATCCTATTCGTTTTTATTGCGATATAATCTTAAGAAATATCTTGTTGTATTGGTATTTGTGAAGGAAAAACACTCCATGTAATTTAGCAAATTTACAATGATTTAGAAAATCATTTTATTTATATCCAAATGTGGTAATAATAGATGTAAGAATTTTTTAAGAGGTGATTATTGCATGAAGAAAAAAATATACTCCACGCCCTAAATCAGACTTTGAAAAGCGTTTATTTAAAAGATTTGAAGAACCTAATCGTTTAAAAGCGCTGGAAAAAACTAGATATAAGAGAGCAAGTAAAGGTGGATTTTTATTAATTCAAGTAATTAGTTATTTTAGCTGAATATATTTTTTTTAGATATCGATCAATCTTAAGTAAAAAACAAGAATCCCTATACACAATCATAGGTATTAATATGGAATGGCAACAGTTTTTTTGACAAATTTTATAAGGTGCAGAACTTCTTTCCGTATGCTATTCCGATTGTCCTTGACAATGAGCCTCCTCGGATGTGACGATCTTCGGCAGGAGCTAACAGTTAAAGTTAGACTGCCTCGCTAGCGTTAGCACATCCGAGCTCATTATCAAGGATTCGCTGCGCCAATCTCTGGTTACGGTAACCAACCGGTGTCTCGTAGCCAAGTGTACCGTGCAACCGAAGGTGGTTCCACCAATTGACATAGTCAAATAACTCCAAATCCAATTGTTGTAAGGTTTCAAATGTGTATTGATAGACAAATTCTACTTTCAACGACTTATAAGTTGATTCAGCTACGGCATTATCAAAAGGACAGCCTTTATGACTCAATGATCGATTGATGTCAAAAGTTGTTAATAATTCATCAATAGCTTGGTTATCAAACTCTTTTCCACGATCAGTATGAAAAATCTCAACCTCTGTCAGAGGTTGTTTGATACGGCTAAATGCTTTTTTTACTAGAACGGCATCTTTATGTTCTCCACAAGAATAGCCGAGAATTTCTCGATTGAACAGATCCAAAATGAAACAGACATAATTCCATTTTTTCCCGACTCGTACATAAGTCAAGTCTGTTACGATCGCTTCTAATGGGTTGTCTCTTAAGAATTTACGATTCAATACGTTTGTCGTTTTGGCTTCATTGCAAGTAGAATGATGTACTTTAAAATAAGCAACAGTATAGCTCGATTTTAATCCTCTATTTTTCATGATTCTACTAATTTTTCGTCGGCTGATCTGAATGCCTCGTTTTGATAAGGCTTTTTTTATTTTTCTTGAGCCGTAGGCCTTTCGGCTGCGGATAAATTCTTCAGCGACTACTTCTTCAAGTTCTGATTCGTCTTTCTTTGGTTTTGATTGATAATAATAGGACTGACGTGATAGACCTAATATTCTGCACATCGCTGATATAGGGTAAAGATGCTTATTCGCATCGATTACTTGTCTCTTCGTCCGAATATCAGCGCTGCTTGCTTTAAAATATCATTTTCCATTTCTAATTGCTGGTTTCTTTTACGTAGTTCTAACAATTCTTTTTGTTCAGGCGTAAGATTATCTTTTTCTTTGAATGAACCACTCGTTTTAGATTGCTTTACCCATTTGTCAAATGCTGAAACCGTTAGTTCATATTCTCGAATGATTTCTACACGTGGCTTTCCAGCTAAGTAAAGATTGACGATTTGTTGCTTGAATTCTTGTGAAAAAGTTCTTCGTGTTCTCTTAGACATAAAAATTCCTCCTGGTATGTTTTCTTCTAGTCTACACACCTTAATTTTTCTGTCTAGTTAATTGTAGCCTATCCATGGGCTATTTTTATGGCAAAGGAGGGAAAAGAAATGTTTCAAAATAAAGGACAACGTTATGTCACAAAGGGAGTAATGGACAGTTTATCAGTGGAATTACAAGCTTTATGTTGGAATCTAATCGATCAAAACGTTCAAAAGCAACTTCCTTTAGACTATCTTCAAATTTTTGAATTTTCTACGGAAAAAGGAAATCAAAAGTTGGTTCATCGTCAAGAAGAACCGGAAGAAAGAAAAGAGTATCTGATTTCACCTAAGCTTCGTTTGAAATCAGTGTCTCAAAAAATATGGGCCATTGATTCGGGTGAGTATCAAACGATGTTATTACCAGGAGAATACTAGTATCTAAAAGAAAGGAACGAAAGGACTTGTTAGAAACGGCTATCGAAGTACTGGAAAAGTGTGCACAGCTGGTCACTGCTTCTGAAGAGTGGGGCTATGAATCCGTTACGATGGAAAAAGAGGAAATTGAAATAGGTACACTTCCTAAAGATGTTCATCTACCACGTTTAGTGATGACACATCTTTATATTTATTGCGCACCAGAAGATGGAAAAGACTATGTAGTTTATTTCATTACAGATATTACCAGCCAGCGAGAATTTGTTCGTGGGTTACTGGTAGAAGGACGATTGGTTTGGAGTCAGATTGAAGGAACGATAGATGAAATCAACCCAAAGTTGATTTATAATTTAAAGAACAATTTCCAATCTTTAGGAATTGATGAGAAAACTGAATTAGTTGCAAATGAACGTGATCAATTGTTAATAGAAGAATTCTTGGATGCAAATTGGGAAAATCATGAGTTTTTTCAGCAGTTCGTAGCTCACTTTTTAGGAAGAGGAATAGGCCTTACACCAAGTGGGGATGACATGTTGATGGGCATGATTATGATGTCAAACTCTTTTTCTATGCCAATGGAATGGTCTTCGTTCATTTTAACTCAATTAGAGCGTACACAAACAACAAAAGTAAGTGATGCTTACTACAAAGCTTTGTTATCTGGTTACATAAGCACTCAGTTTGTCTCTCTGTTGCAAATAATCAAAGATAAAAAAATGACTGACTGGAATGAAGCTATTTCAAGAATTGCTGATTATGGACACACTTCCGGATGGGACACGCTTTTTGGTATTTTTTTATTTTTGCAGAAACTAGAGAAATCTTTGTCATGAAGAGCGGTCGTTGATTTTTATAAAAAGCGAGAGTAAGGGAGAATGGAAATATGCCGAAAAAAATAGTTGTTGCTTTAGGTGGAAACGCCATTTTAACAGATATTCCAACAGCGGAAGCACAAAAAGAATCATTGCGTCAAACAAGTGAGCATTTAGTCAGTTTTGTAAAAGAGGGCCACCAAATTATGATCACTCATGGAAACGGTCCGCAGGTAGGGAATTTGTTGCTTCAGCATGCCGCAGCAGATTCAGAAAAAAATCCAGCATTTCCGCTGGACTCTCTTGTGGCAATGACACAAGGAAGTATTGATTTTTGGATGCAAAATGCTTTACGTGAAGCATTGATTGCTCATAATATTGAAAAGCCAGTTGTTTCTTTAGTTACTCAAGTACAAGTGGATGAAAATGATCCGGCTTTTGAAAATCCATCAAAACCGATTGGTCCATTTTTAAGCGAGGAAGAAGCAAAGGTTGAAATGAAAAAAGGGAACGGGACCTTTATTGAAGATGCTGGTTGTGGTTGGCGTAAAGTTGTACCCTCACCAAAACCAAAGAGTATTTTAGAATACCCAATTGTAGAATCATTGACAGATAACGGTGTGATTACGATTGCTGCCGGTGGCGGTGGAATTCCGGTAATCGCCTCTGAGGAAGGATTTACAGGAATTGAAGCGGTTATTGATAAGGACTTCGCAGCAGCAAAACTTGCTGAATTAGTTGGAGCGGACTATTTGATTATTTTGACTGGGGTAGACAATGTCTATGTCAATTGGAATAAACCAGACCAAAAAAAATTAACCGACGTAACGGTCGATGAATTAAAAGAATATATAAAACAAAACCAATTCGCTCCTGGCAGCATGTTACCAAAAGTAGAAGCAGCAATTGAATTTGTTGAAAATGCGAAAGATGGAAAAGCGATTATTACATCATTAGAAAATGCTGGTAAATTATTTGATGGTAACGGTGATGTAACAACGGTAATAAAATAATTGCTTTAACAGTTTAGCGTGATAAAAATCTATACCTTCTTAAGTTGATTTATTAACTTGAGAAGGTATTTTTTTCTGAAAAATGATAATGAAAATCAAAATGTTCATTTCTATCAATTTTGAAGTCAAAAAAATAAAGTACAGCCCAGAAATTTGCTCTGTACTTTAAAAACTGGTTAAATGAAGATGAAATCGCTCCCTTATTTTTTAGTATTGGTGGAATTAAAAGGTACTTTTTAAACAAAAACTACACATAAAAAATAAAAAAAATAAAAAAAGTATTGAAATGTAATTGCTTTCAGTATATGCTATATCCATAAACGCGCGTTCATGGGATGTTCATCGTATAAAAAAAGGTGGAAATGAGCGTATCGTTTTTCTTTTTAACAAATCATGAACGCGCGTTTATGAGTTTGAATCAAGCTGCAATATAAGAAGGCAAACTGCAAGACCTTCATTTTAAGGAGAAGTGTTATGGGGAAAATAAGTTTAGGAATAGACATAGGAGGGACGTTCATTAAGTATGCATTAATAGACAAGCAACATCGCATCAAAGAGAAGTGGAAAGTCGAAACGGTTAAGTACAATACAGCCGACGAATTTTACGATTATATATGTTCAAATATAAGAAATGTAGATGAAATTGACAAAATCGGTGTAAGCGCACCCGGCCTTATTGATGAAGACTCGAATGTTAAATCCTATGCTGCTCCTAACGTAGCTATAATGTACGGCACAAATATCAATAATGAAATCAACAAAAGGACAAATAAAAAAGTGTCCGCAATCAATGATGCAAAAGCGGCAGGTTTATGTGAGTTTAAAATTGGAAATGCAAAGGGATACAAATCTTCAGCGTTTTTGATTATAGGTACAGGAACAGGCGGATGCATATGCGACGAAAACGGAGTTGTGTATGGAAAAGATTCGTTTGCGGGGGAATTCCATAATATGCCTTTTGTAAACGCTGAGATAGGCGGCCTTGATAAGATGGGTGATTATGCTTCGATAACCGGATTGGTTAATTTATACAATAAAAAAGCTAATCGGGAGGAGCAGGTTCAGTATGGAAATGAGGTTTGCAAGAAGTACCTAAACGGAAATGAATCAGCTGTGTCTTCAGTAGATGAATGGATAGGAAACATAGTGGCTCAATTAATAGTAATCACCGTTTTTTATAATCCTGAAGTGATATGCATCGGTGGAGGAATATCCGAAGAAAACTGGTTCATCAATAAAGTAAGAGAAACGTATAAGAAAACCTGTAGGGAGTATTTAGAAGCGGATTTTATTACTACCGAAATTAATAGATGCAAGCATAATAACGATGCCAACATACTGGGTGCTGTTATAAAAGCTTCTATCTAAAATACACAACAGTTTTGTTTCAAGAAAGAATGTTTGAAAATAAATTTATATTGAAAACGGAGGAGAAGATTCAGTGATATACGAAGAATTAGACAAATTCCAAGATGATTTCCTATGGGGATCGGCATCTGCAGCGTATCAGGTTGAAGGAGCATGGGACAAAGATGGAAAGGGGGAAAGTGTATGGGATGTGTACACCCGCCAACCGGGGACAACATTTAAGAATACAAACGGGAATATCGCGGTCGACCATTACAATAGATACAAAGAAGACGTAGCTTTAATGGCTGAAATGGGATTGAAAGCTTATAGATTCTCAATTGCATGGACACGTATTTATCCCAATGGAAGAAATGAAGTAAATGAAGAAGGCTTAAAATTTTATGAAAACTTGATAGATGAACTTATCGCGAACAATATCCAACCAATCATTACGTTGTACCATTGGGATTTACCTCAACATCTTCAAGATTTGTACGGCGGATGGGAATCAAGAGAAATCATTCATGATTTTAATGAATACTGTGTAACGTTATTCAAGAGATTTGGGAATAAAGTTAAGCACTGGGTATCATTGAATGAACAAAATATATTTGTAACACTAGGTTACGTAACCGCTATGCACCCGCCAGCTGTTAAAGATCAAAAGAGAATGCTTGAGGCGAATCATATAGCGAACTTAGCTAATGCTACCGTAATTGAATCCTTCAAAAAATATGTTCCAGACGGTATGATTGGACCAAGCTTTGCATTTGGACCAGTTTATCCATTCAGTTGCGATCCAAAAGATGTTTTATCCGCAGAAAATGCAGAGGATTTAAATTGCAATTGGTGGCTCGATGTTTATTGCAAAGGTAAATATCCAGTGTTCGCTTTTAAATATTACGAAAGACTTGGGATCGCACCCACTATTGAAGATGGAGATCTTGAATTGTTGGAAAGAGTAAAACCAGATTTTATCGGAATAAATTATTACCAAACAAGCACAGTTGCATTCAATCCGCTTGATGGAGTAGGGCAATCGGAAGGTATCAATAACACAGGTAAAAAAGGCACCACTAAAGAAAGCGGATTACCCGGAGTTTATAAAAATGCAAAAAATGCACATCTGGAAACAACAAATTGGGACTGGGCAATTGATCCTACTGGTTTAAGAATTGGACTAAGAAGATTGACCAGCAAATATAATCTTCCAATACTTATTACAGAAAACGGGCTTGGAGAATTCGACAAGCTTGAAGAAGACGACACTGTCAATGATGCTCACAGAATCGATTACTTGAGCGCACATATCAAGGCTTGTAAAGAAGCAATAACAGATGGTGTTGATCTTCTAGGCTACTGCACGTGGTCATTTACAGATTTGTTAAGCTGGTTGAATGGTTATCAAAAACGCTATGGATTTGTGTATGTGGACAGAGATGAAAATGATCAAAAAGATTTGAGAAGAATCAAAAAGAACAGCTTCTATTGGTACAAAAATGTTATTCGCACCAATGGAGAAGAGTTATAAGAATCGTTCACAATCAATGAATATGAAAAAACAAGGAGAGATAGACCATGAAAAAAATTTTACTAGTATGTTCAGCAGGAATGTCCACAAGTTTGCTTGTGACCAAAATGAGAAACTCCGCAAAGGAAAAAGGAATTGAAGTAGAAATAGATGCTCTTCCAGTTGCAGAGGCAAGTACGGCCGTTGATAATGTCGATATCGTTCTTTTAGGACCACAAGTGCGTTTCCAGAAAGGGACCGTTGAAAAACTTGTAAAAGGCAGAATTCCCGTAGAAGTGATGGACATGCGGCTGTATGGAATGATGAATGGAAAAGCGATTTTAGAAGATGCTTTACAAAAAATAAACTAGGAAAGGAGGCTAAAAAAAATGAGTTTTATGGACAAATTTCAAAGTGCTATAGAAAGATTGTTAGTGCCTTTATCTACAAAGTTGAACGCTCAAAGACACATATGCGCAGTAAGAGATGCTTTTATTTTATCATTCCCATTAACGATGGCAGGATCATTGATGGTGTTATTGAATAATGTTTTCTTGTCAGCAGATGGATTCATGTTTAAAATCTTGCAATTCGATAAACTTTTTCCGGGTATTGTTAAATTCCAAGCAGTGTTCGCTCCAGTTGTTAAAGGTTCAGCTGATATTTTCTCGATTCTGATTGTGTTTTTGATAGCCAGAAACCTTGCGAAACTAATGGAAGGCGATGATTTGTTGACAGGTTTGACCGCAATCTCTGTTTATTTCATCATCTATCCTGATTATTTCGATAATGAAGGAGTAAATTATCTAACAAATCAATATATGGGCGCACAAGGGTTGTTTGTAGCAATTTTGGTTGGGCTCTTGGTCGGCGAACTAATGTCTAGATTAGCAAAATCAGATAAGTTAGAAATTAAAATGCCAGAACAAGTACCTCCAGCAGTTGCAAGATCCTTCAAAGTGTTGATTCCGATTATCATCACGACGATTTTCTTCTCCGTCCTCAACTACTTTGTAAAAATGGCTGCACCGGGCGGATTACATGAATTAATTTATAACATCATTCAAACACCATTGACCAGAATGAGTCAAAGTTTATTCTCAGTGATTATTTTAGCATTATTATCTCAATTGCTATGGGCTATGGGAATACACGGACCAAATACGATTGCAGCTATTCGAGATACCATGTTCTCGGAAGCCGGAAACGCAAACCTCTTACATTATGCTGAAAGCGGTACTACATGGGGAGCGCCTTATCCGATAACGTACAGTGGTTTAGCTACTGCTTTCGCTGAATATGGCGGTTCAGGAGCGACATTGGGTCTAATCATTGCTATATTGATTTTCTCGAAAAATAAGGAATCGAAAAGTATTGGCAAACTTTCTTTTGTACCCGGTTTGTTCAATATAAACGAAATGGTTATCTTTGGTTTACCGATTATTCTGAATCCGATTTACATTATTCCATTTATTATTGCGCCACTGGTTAACATTATGATTGGTTATACCGCAGTTATGATTCTTAAGATTATGCCGCCGGTAACGATTGGTATTCCTTGGACAACACCAGGACCATTGATGCCTTTCTTGGGTACAGGCGGAAATATCGTCGCACTGTTTGTCGGATTCATCTGTCTTGCGGTGAGTGTATTGATTTACTCGCCGTTTGTAATCGCAGCGAATAAAGCAGCGATTATTGAAGATGAAATGGAGAATGAAATACAGTCACAAGAAGTAGTAGAATCGATTTAAAAAAGCTGCAGTACGCTGAGAACAAACCGAAAGATTCAAGATAGGAGATTTACACATGGAAGGAATTGAATTAACTGCTTTTAGTATAATCAGTAATGTTGGAATGGCCAAATCATTGGCTATTGAAGCATTAAGAGATGCCAGAAAAGGAAAGTACAATGAAGCAGAAAAGAAAATGGCTGAAGCATCGGAATATTTTGTGAAAGGCCATCATGCACATACTTCTTTGATACAAAAAGAAGCTGCTGGCGAAAAAGTTGAACTTTCGTTAATAATCATGCACGCAGAAGATCAATTGATGTCGACGGAGACAACTAAATTATTAATCGAAGAAATGATAGAAATGTTCAAACAGTTAAACAATAAATAAGTGAACATGAAAGAGAAAATATTAGACGAACTAGAATTGCTTGCTTACTTTACAGGCAGAATCTGATGCCAGCAGCAAAACATAGAGCACCCAGGATGAAATATAATCCTGGGTGCCTTATTTTTAGAACAAAACACCGGGGTGGTAGTTTGTTCTGCGGTTGAAGGCATTTGCTGATGGTTTCTGCATGAAAGGTATTGCCAAAAGTCTCCTTTTGCTGGAATCCTGAAGCAGGCAGAGTTTTTCGAAAAACAGAAAAAGATTGAAAAAAATGGACAAATAATATAGTGTTGCAGTATGAACACGAGTTTACGAACGAAAGGAGATGCCTTTATGATGAATAGTACTGAAATTGCAAAAATTGCCGGAGTATCACGCAGTACTGTATCCAGAGTGATAAATAATTATTCAAATGTCTCGGAAGAAACAAGAGAAAAGGTTTTAAGAGTAATTAAGGAACATGAGTATGTGCCACATGCTTCAGCAAGGATGCTTGCAGGAAGCCAAAATAAGGTGATCGGCTTATTTATTATAGACCTGATACATGAAGAAGTTGGACTAAAAAATAGAATTACCAAAAGTCCGTATTATCTAGAATTTACTAGTTCAGTGATAGAAACAGCAAGTGAGATGGATTACCTGGTTCTTGTCCATATTATACATAGCGTCGCAGGCTATGAAAAAATTAAAGAGAGTTTTTATAATAAGACAATTTCTGGTGGGATTTTCATAGGCCAGAATGACGACGATGAATCGATAAAAACAATCATTGATAGAGGGTATAAAGTTGTGCTGCTCGATCAATCAATCAGACCTGAAGATGCCACCTATAACCAGTGCATGATAGTGAATGCGGACAATTACAACGGCGCTTATTGTGCGACAAAATATCTCATAGATAAAAAACATAAACAAATCGCACATATTACAGGCGGTACGGTCAAATTCTCTTCTAAAGACAGGATAAGAGGATACAAAAAAGCATTAGAAGATGCAGGGATAGAAGTAAATAAGAACTTGATTGTAAATAGCGAATTTGTGGAAAATGCTGGATATGAGGCTGCGAAAAAATTATTTAATGGAAATAGTGAGTTTTCGGCTATTTTTGCCAGTAATGATAAGATAGCATTTGGAGCAATCAAAGCTATTCAAGAAAGAGGTCTCAAAGTTCCAGATGACATCTCTGTTATAGGATTTGATGATATTGAATCGTCTAAATATTTTAATCCGCCATTGACTTCTATGAAAATGAAGTTAGGAGAAATGGCTGATATCGCCACAAAGTCGATTGTTGCATCGATTGAAGGTGAAACGAAGCCATCTATAAATGTAGTACCTGTCTCATTAGTGGAAAGGGAGAGTTGTGGGATTTTGCAGTAGCAAAACTTGCTGAATTAGTTGGAGCTGATTATTTGATTATTTTGATGGAGGTAGACAATGACTGTGTCTATGTCGACTTGAAAAGTAAAGTACAGCGCCCAAAAATGCTCTGTACTTTAAATCTCAGCAAAAACAGGAATATTTCCCAAACATCTCCTTCTTTGAGTAATTATACAAAAATTATGCAGACTTCCTTTTTTCATGATAAGATAATTTAAAAAGTTTTTAAACGATTTCTCCTCCTCTTTTTCTTATATCGGGGGAGCATATTTTTTTGTAGACTAGGGGATTATAAGTTCAGCCATCAATGTCTAGCTCCCAAGTCCTGACCTAGTGAAAAAAGATAAATTTGCCCCATTGCGCGCTTCGCTGCTCATTCAGGGTCAAATTTCCTATTTTTTTCATAGGTCAAGGCGGACTTGTCCGCTTTTCTTATCGCGTTTTTCAATCCTTGTGAATTTAAAGTTAGGCTATCATATTCAAAAATCAAGAGTATTGACTACGGTTGTCCAATCCAGTAAAATCAATACATACAACGGTTTCATAACTTATAGTCAAAAGTAAAGCTTGAAAAAGGGTTAAAAACATGAAATATGGATATGCACGAGTAAGTACTCGCCATCAGGATTTAGCAGGACAGATGCGACAACTGGAAGATGAGCGTTGCGATCGAATCTATTTTGAAAAAATTACTGGAACCAAAAGTAACCGACCTGAGTTTCAAAAACTCCTACAGGAAATACAGACTGGCGATACGCTAGTAATAACAAAACTGGATCGCTTCGCTCGCAGCACTCAAGATGCATTGACCAAACAATTGAAGACATTCAATTGGGTTCGATCAAAGGTTACCTCTAAAGAACCATTTACACAAAATTATTGACGCTCCCAAGCTAAAACTCCTATTAATCGATCTACTAAAAATAAATAAAAAATTCTTTTCAATTTTTATTTATGGTATGACATAAATAAAGTAAAGTTATTCTTCTAGGTTAATCTTATTAATGCTCTTTCTCACTAGTGTTGCATGCAACACTAGTGAGAAAGAGCATTAAATATACTGCAAGGCAAGACATTTGGTAATTGAAGAATAACAAGCAAAAAAATAGCAGTCAGGTCTCTTGACAAAGTATAGTTGCTATTCTTTTTTTAGGCCCTACTTTAATGAAATTTTTGTTTGAAGAGAACGACTTCATTCCTTTGATTATTTCAGTTGAATTTAATAGAGAAGCCTGGCGTCTATTAAGAAATACTTTTCTTGATGAGCGTCAATTTTTTTAACGGAAATCTATCCTATACTAAATTCAGTAAAGAAAAAGGAGGAATCAAAGAAAGCTATTTTAAACAAACCAAAATTATAGGAGGAATAAATCATGACTGAAAATAAAGCTACTCAAGAAAGAACACCCCAAGAAAGATTGCAAGAAGAACAAGAACACAAGGAACATGTTCATCATACGAAAATTAATGCAGCGGCCATTGCGGATCATCTTTTAGGCAACATGCATACATTACATGTGAAACTGCACCAATATCACTGGTATGTAAAAGGAGCCAATTTCTTTACGTTGCATGAAAAATTTGAAGAGTTGTATAACGAAAATGAAAAATGGTTCGACAAACTTGCGGAGCGTCTAATTACTTCTGGGCATAAACCTGCTTCGACAACGGTTGAATTTGAAAAATATTCGATGCTTTCGGAAGATGCAGTTAATAAATACGCTAAAGCAGAAGACATGGTTGAAAATATTATCGAGGACTTCAGAAGCACTCGTGACCTAACTATTCGCGCGATTCGTTTAGCTCAAGACGAGGGTGACGATGCTTTAGAAGATACATTGATTGCTTTTAAAAATGACTTAGACAAGAACATTTGGATGCTGCAAGCGTTCATTGGTAAAGAAGCATTAGAAGATGATGACGCTCTTGATGAGGATGAAGATTAAGGTAAAAGTAGAAGCTGATTTAGGGATTGGAATTCTTTCCAGTCCTTTTTCCATTTTCTTGATGTGCATCAATTTTTTTGTAGTAAGAGACTTATATAATAAAAGCAGCGAATATAAACAAAATAAATAAAGGGGGAGAATGAATTGACTAAACATACCCATCATGAAATTGGCGACCACGCAGCCTGTATCCGCTTGGTTCCAATATTCAATCACTTAGAGGATAGCGCGATGAATTACATTGCTGAAAAAGCCCACACGAAACAGTATCAAAAAGGAGAGTTTCTGTTTCGTTCACAAGAAAAAGAGGATACTTTATATATTATCAATCGTGGGAAAATCCGTATTTATCGATTGGCAGACTCTGGCAAAGAGCAGCTAGTGCGGATCTTGAACCCTGGTGATTTCACCGGAGAATGGACCTTGTTCAACCCGGATGCAGTACACGAGGAATATGCCGAAGCAACCCGAGATACCGTTGTCTGTATGATTCAGCAAAAAGATGTCCAAGATTTTCTGGAACAATACCCAGCTATTTCTTTAAAACTATTGGCGGAAATGTCTAAACGGTTAGAAAGTTCAGAACGTCAAACGACACAAGTAGCCGTGGAGAGTGTCATTACCCGTTTAGTTTTGTTTTTGGCAGAAAATGTGGAACCTGAAATGGGCAACTCTCCCACCATCACCCTGCCGATGGCAAAAAAGGACATTGCTTCCTATTTAGGAACGACACCTGAGACCATCAGTCGCAAATTTGGAGAATTGGAGGACGAGGGATTGATTCAACAGCTGTCTGGGAAAAGGATCAAGATTCAGGATTTAGATGATTTATTGCTTTACAGCGAATAATCGGACACACTTTTTTCTACACGTTGGTGTTCTGTCGCTCTTCATTAACAACGGGACAGAACTCAGTGTTTTTGCTTCCATCTGTCCGTTTTTGGCTTTTTTAAGACAGAACGACCTTCATTCATTGGAAAAATAAAAGCACAAACATGATAACCCTCAAGTTTTTTTGTTTTATTTTTCTTTAAGATAGGGTTGTCGAACAAAACGTAAAAATAAGTAGGGTGAATGTGCATTGTTTTTGGGTGATAGTTGCCATCACGTTGTCAGCAGCGGGTGCATTCTTTGTCGTCCCTTTCACCAAGAACACGATTGGCGGCGAAGCAAAAACGTCTAACGTTGTTGAGGCAGATAGGTTAGCTATGGAAAAAGAAGAGGAAGTTGTAAAAGGAGCCGGCGTAATCGGACACGGAAAAGTGGCGTATTACGAAGCGAGTGACCAGGGAGATAAAAGTGTATTCACTGTTTGGTTTCCATGGAGCTTAGCCGGAATCTTGTTCAGCATCACCATGACTAGAATGACGCGAAAAATTGAAGAAATGGAGCAAATAGAATGGGATTCGTATTAGGCGTTTTGAATCCCCATGTGGTGGAGATTGGTTCTGTTGTGATTCATTAGTATGGAGTCATTATTGCAGCAGGCATATTAGCGGCTCTCGAGTTGAGCACCAAGGAAGCAAAGAAAAAAGGACTGGAAGAGGATACCATTATCGATATGGCCTTATGGGCAATTCCGATTGGACTCCTCGGCGCTCGGCTTTATTATGTGTTATTTGAACTTGGTTATTATCTGCAAAATTCAGGACAAATCCTTACGATTTGGAATGGCGGCATTGCGATTTATGGGGGATTGATTGCAGGAGGGGGTACGCTATATTGGTATGCAAAGAAAAAAGGTACTTCTTTGGCACTCGTTCTTGATATTTTAGCGCCCAATGTATTGTTAGCCCAGTCCATTGGTCGTTGGGGCAATTTTATGAATCAGGAAGCTCATGGTGGACTGGTTACTCGTCAATTCTTGGAAAATCTTTATTTACCTGAATTTATCATTGAACAAATGAATATCAATGGTACCTACTACCATCCGACTTTTTTATACGAGTCATTGTGGAGTTTGTTGGGCTTTGTCCTCATCGTCACTATACGGAACCGAAAACAGCTTTTGCGTCAAGGAGAAGTCGCTTTGAGTTACGTTTTGTGGTACTCAGTGGGTCGGTTCTTCATTGAAGGTATGCGAACGGACAGTTTATGGATTGGCGAGTGGATCCGCGTTTCGCAAGCCTTGTCTCTGGCCCTGTTTATTGGCGCGATTGTAGTATGGTTTATACGCAGACAAGATTATCCACCAATTTCTTATTATTCTGATGGCAATAAGGGGCAGAAAAAGACTATTAAGATGGTGAATTGAGCAAAAAGATAAAAAGAAGTGCAAAACTTAATATGTGTCAATTTTCGTTTGCTAAAAGTGAGCTATACTACAGTTGTAAAAAGGAAAAGGCAGTGTTCATTAATCTGCTGCCGATAAAATAAAAACACATAAAGGAGATAGGAATTATGGAAAAAGCTATATTGCAATTAGAAACGTTGTCTTGTCCAAGTTGTATGCAAAAAATTGAAGGTGCCGTAAAATCAGTTAACGGTGTTGATAAAGACAGCATTAAAGTATTATTCAACTCCAGCAAAGTCAAAGCCAATTTTGATTCAGCTGTCACTTCGATTGAAGAGATTCAAAAAGCTATCGAAAACGTAGGCTATCCAGTCCTTAAAGCAAAAGTCAAGGCCGCTTAACAGATTAAATGAACTAGGCAATTCTGGAAGAAAAGCTATTTTTCCAGGATTGCTTTTTTTGTTGCAATCCGATTCGAGGTGCTTAGAAACGATAAAAGAGAACTTTCTAAACTTGATGTCAGTCAATTAATTACTTAGGCAATTATCTTATACTGTGTTTATCAATAAAAGAGAAATTAAATTTGGAGGGAAAAAGCATGCAACAATATATATTAAGCAAGAAAAATGTTATCACCGTCATCAGTGGATTGTTAATCGTACTCGGTTTCTTCAGTCACTTTGTTTTAGAAAACGTAGGACTTTCAGAGTGGTCTTTGATCATCGCCTCTGTCTTTGGGATTACGCCAATTGCCATTCAAGCGTTTCAAGCAATGAAAGTCAAAGTCATCAGTATTGATGTCTTAGTCAGTATTGCAGCGATTGGTGCGCTTTTTATTGAAAATTATGAAGAATCGGCTATCGTTACGTTCTTGTTCTTGTTCGGACATTATTTGGAACAGCGTACATTGAACCAGACACGTTCAGCAATCAAAGAATTAACCGACATGGCACCAGAAAGTGCCTTGGTCCAAACAGAAGACGGAGAATTTGAAGAAGTGGATGTAGATGATGTAGATGAAGGAGATGTTCTGCTTGTCAAAACTGGTGCGAAAGTTCCAGTAGATGGTACAGTCCTTACGGGTGAAGGGCATATCAACGAAGCCAGTATCACAGGAGAATCCGTTCCTGTCACAAAAACAGAAGGCAGTGAAGTCTTTGCCGGTACGATATTGGAAAATGGCACCATTCAGATTTGGGCAGACAAAGTCGGAGAAGACACCACATTCGGTAAAATCATTGAACTTGTGGAAGAAGCGCAAGATTCTAAATCAGAAGCAGAGCGCTTTATTGACCGCTTTTCTAAATGGTATACCCCAACTGTTTTGGTTCTGGCATTCATTGTCTGGGCAATGACCCAAAACGTTGAATTGGCGATTACGATCTTAGTCCTAGGCTGTCCAGGTGCATTGGTCATTGGGGTTCCGGTCTCCAACGTAGCCGGAATCGGAAACGGTGCACGCAATGGAGTTCTTTTGAAAGGAAGCGAAGTCATCAATGACTTCAGCAAAGTTGATACGATTGTGTTCGACAAAACAGGAACGCTGACTGTCGGGAATCCTGAAGTCGCGGAAACAGAAGTGTACGGAGACAATGTAGAAAAAGCCTACAGTTATTTAGCCAGCGTGGAGACTGAATCAGACCATCCACTAGCCAAGGCCGTCCTCCAGCATACCGGCACGGTAGAACTGTTCCCGGTAGAAGACACAGACGTCGTCAAAGGCGGCGGCATTGTCGCTCAAGTGGACGGACACCGCATCGCGGTTGGAAATGTGGCGTTGATGGAAAAAGAAAATGTGCAGTTGAGTAAAAAAGCGCAGAAAGACGTCAAACAATTCGAGAAAAATGGGAACTCCTTAGTATTGACAGCAGTCGACGGGGAATTGAAGATTCTGATGGGAATCCGCGACCAAATCCGTCCAGGAGTGAAACAAGACTTGCAGGAATTGAAGAATTTAGGCGTGAAAGATTTAGTGGTTCTTTCCGGCGACAACCAAGGCACAGTGGACCGGGTTGCGCGTGAACTGAACCTCACCGAGGCGCACGGGCATATGCTGCCGGAAGACAAAGCGGCTTATATTGAAAAACTCCAGCAAAAAGGGCACACGGTCGCCTTTGTCGGGGACGGTGTCAATGACAGCCCGTCCTTGGCGCTAGCAGATATCGGGATTGCAATGGGAAGCGGAACGGACGTAGCGATTGAAACATCCGATGTCGTTTTAATGAACTCGAACTTCAGCAACTTGCCCCACGCATTAGGATTAGTAAAAGCCACCGCAAATAATATGAAACAAAATATCGTGATTTCAGTTGGAGTAGTGTTGGTCTTGTTGACCAGCGTCTTCTTCAGCGAATGGATGAATATGTCTATCGGAATGTTGGTTCATGAAGGTAGTATCTTGGTGGTAATTTTCAATGGCATGAGATTAATGAAGTATAAGTTGAAAGGTCGGAAAGAACAAAAAGAAGTATCAGCACCTGCAGAGAAAGTAAAAATATATTAAGAATAAATTAGAAGAGGCTGAGACAATAGTCCATCCTTGAAATGACAAAAGCGGAAACTCAGATTTTTAAATCTGGGATTTTCCGCTTTTTTGAGTTCTTGAAAAAAAATAAGAGTATAGAGTATGTTCTTTATAAAATTAATTTTCGTGTAAATGATTAAAAAATTTAATAATAAAATTTAAATTCCTATTAAGTTGTAACACATGAAATTGCTTAAAATAATGTATTTAAAATCTTGATTTAACTAGTTTTTTTCTCTCGTCTTTTTTATAGATATGTATACCTTCGAAAAGACAAGAAATAAAATAGAAATACCTGTTTAGTGCAAAATGAGAAGAATCTTTTTTAATTCATAGTTTATAATTTATGGATTTCTGATTTAGTCGTAGGTGCATTTTTAATGGTATCAGCTACCGGACAAGTACGATCAATAAATGCGATAAAATCTGAAATCTCTTCATCAGTATTATCAGCTTCAATATAAAATTTAGATACGATTGCAGAATAGCCTATTTTAGCTGCTTTATTTTTTCCTATAAAACCATCAGGATCTAATACTCCATCTATCTCTACACGGATATCGTTTAAATTTATGCCCTGCACTTTAGCGAAAGACCGAGCTACAATAACTTTACATGCTCCAAGAGAGGCTAATAATAAGTATTGGAGATGGTGCGAAGTAAGATTGATAAAAAATGGATAAAGGATTAGATTTAATACAATGTCTTATCACGATTCTAATGATTTGATGAGAGTGTAAAATATTTTGTGTAATAAATATTTCACAGAAAGAAAGAGAAAATTATGCATTGGTTATGGGTATTAATCGTAGGAGCTATTATCGGTTTGATTGCCGGAGCAATTACAAATAAAGGTGGATCAATGGGATGGATAGCTAACATCGTTGCAGGTTTAGTTGGTTCAGCAATTGGACAAGCATTGTTAGGTAGCTGGGGTCCTCAATTAGCAGGAATGGCTTTGATTCCTTCTATCATTGGTGCGATCATCGTTGTTGCTGTAGTATCATTTTTCTTGGGACGTTCAAGAGGTTAATCGTCAAATATATCAGCAATTTTACCTATTATCTTAAGGAGCAGCTTTTCGCTGCTTCTTTTTTTGTATAGATAAACTGCTTCTATCACTGATCATCGATGTTGTCTAACTGATGTCGCCGAATGCAAGCATTACCTTTGTCAGATTAAAAAATACTCGTTACACTTAATATAGAACGACGAAAGAAAGGATGATCTCAATGAAAAAAATGTACGAAACAGCAATGATCAATCGTGGAGGCCGTGATGGCGAGGTTGAGGCACCAAACGGAAGTATGCACATGAAGATCGACCGCCCAGGAATCCATAGTGAAGGGACAAATCCGGAACAACTTTTTGCGGCTGGATACGCATCTTGCTTCAACGGCGCGGTTCAACACATGCTGGAAGAAAATAATCTTGAGTCTGATTCTGAAGTCAAAGCACGGGTATCTTTATTTCAATTAGAAGACGGGGGCTACCAAATCGGGGTTGTTTTAGAAGTTTCTTTGCCAGGACTTGAGAAGGACCAAGCAGAGAAAATCGCAGAAGAAGCCCACGCATTTTGCCCATACTCTAAAGCAACAAGAGGCAATATTGATGTGGAAGTGACTATAGTAGAATAAGGGATTCTTAATGTTACTATAAATGAGATTATGAAAGATCCTATAAAGAAACGCTAGTAAAAGAAACATGTAGTTACGGTAATTAATAGCGGTATATGTACGATTGATCGAATAGAACAAGGAGGCAAAAAAATGACACAGCGGGTAGCAATAATGATTTTAGTGTTGCTGGTCATTGGCCTCCTTGTTTACTATGTCCTAAAGTTTAAGCATTGGAAGCAGCAACGGATACATCAGGATATTGAAAAAAAGTTAAAACGGTATCCTATTGTTCAAGCAGCTTGGGAAAAGGCTGAAGCAAAACAATATAACATTCCTGGATTAACAGAAACAAGAATGGTGGTGCCGGAAACCGGCGAAAATGAGGTTTGTCAATGGATGACGCCGCAAGGGTTGGCTTTTTCTCAAGATTTTGTGTTTATTTCTGCCTACTGCTATGACCATCAGCATCATTCTATTATTCATGTACTGGATAGAGAAACAGGACAGCCGATCAAACTGCTGATTTTACCTAAACGGCCACATGTAGGGGGCTTAGTATATGATACAAAACGGGAACTTTTATGGTTGACAATCACAGGATCTGCTACTGGACGAGTAGCCGCTTTACGTTTGATCGATATCTTAGCAGATACATCTGAAGAGACGGGACAGCCAATCGCTTATTGGCTGACAACTGATCTCTCAGAGATTCCACAAGCATCGTATTTGACTCAAAACAATGATCAACTGGTATCTGGCAACTTCACACTAAAAGGTGAAGGACAGTTGACTTTCTATCTATTGCCGACGATAGCTGAAATGAAAACAGCAATTCGCCGCAAAGACAAAATCCAACCAACCGTGACAATGAGCAGAAAAACATCTGATAAGATTCAAGGTGTGGCTTTTTATGGCCATTATCTCTTAGCCAGTCGTTCTTATGGTCCTTATACCTCGGAACTCTTAGTGTCCGAGCGGGACTCTCCTAGCCGGATCCTAAAACGAATCAAATTTCCACCGTATTTGGAACAAATCGTTGTTGTAGAAGATCGTCTAGCAATATTGTTTGAAAGTGGCGCCGCAGCGTATCGCGAGAAAGCCAATCCTGTGTTAGCCAATGTTTTATTACTAGACTTAGCAACGTTGCTTCATGCAAATAAGCGTCCCAAAAAGATTGCTGCAACTAAAAAATAGTCGGACAACTCAAGATGATCACTGTTGTTCATAAAGAACGACAAGAAAAATCATCTAGCGATGTTCGACTATGGGTTTATTTAGGAAGTATTTCTACTAAGATTCAATATGGCTATACAGATTCGGCGAAAAAACAAGGCAATGTTAAGTTTTTGAGAATCACAGATATACAAGAGGGACGTGTAAATTGGTCCAGTGTGCCTTACTGTGATATTAGTAATTCTAAACTAGTTGATTTAAGATTGGAAGAAAATGACATTTTGATAGCAAGGACAGGAGGAACTATGGGAAAAAGTTTCTTGGTTAAGGAAATAAGTGAGGAATCTGTTTTTGCTTCTTACTTGATTCGAATTAGGTTAGTTGAGAAATTATTATCAGAATACGTAGACTGCTTCTTAGACTCGCCATTATATTGGAAGTTATTAGAAAAAATTTCTTACGGAACTGGGCAACCAAATGTAAATGGTACAAATTTGTCTAAACTACTTATACCATTACCACCTTTAGAAGAACAACAACGCATGACTACTAAAATAGAAATGATAAGAAGATCTATTCGTAGAATCAATTTTGAGTAAATATAACGGACCTAGCATCCATTTTATACCAGATGATGCTAGGTCTATTATTTATATTTTATGGAATTTAATTGATTTGTTCTAGTGTTTTAATATTATTACGACAGTAAAAAAATAGTTTGATTCTTCTAACATGAATGACCATCTAGAAGTGGAAATGTATAAAAGATTTATTTTATGAAGTTTTCCTAATATCATTCACTCATGATACGCAGCGCCTTATCATAAGTGATGCGGTTTTTATCATTGATCCTAAAAATCTTAGCAAGACAAAAAGTACGTAAGAAAGTAAAGACTAAATACTTCGGAGGAACAAATGAATAACAATGATAGGTTATTGCGATTGCGTTATGCGATTGATTTGAAAGATACGGATTTGATTAAAGCTTTTGAGCTAGGCGGTGTACCACTGACTAAAGAAGAAGCTCAGGCGGTACTGACCAAAGTACAGGATAAGAACAAAGATAATGCAGAAAATAATGTGTATGAAAAAACCATCAACAACCAAGTTTTTGACGCATTCCTAAATGGCCTGATTCTCTTGGCGCGTGGTCCGCAAAAAGATAAGCCGATAGTAGACACGCCGCAAAAAAGCAAGGAAATCAAATATATCAACAATGTGTTGCTAAAAAAATTAAAAATCGCCTTGTCTATGACCACTGATGATATTTTAGACGTTTTTGCTGAGGCAGAAATCTATCCATCAAAAGGCGAAATCGGGGCATTTTTGAGAAAAGAAGGCCAACGAAATTTTAAGCCTTGCGGAGATAAATATATGCGTAATTTTCTCAAGGGGTTAGGAATTTATAATCGGAGAAAAGTATAAAGAAATTTCATGAGAAATCAAAACAATGGTTGTTTTGATGAGAGCTAGTTTTTGTATGAGATTAAAATATTATCTTAATCGAGGAGCTGGATTGGTTTTATGAATGATGAATATAAGAATGATGAAGATAAGATGCTTTTTGAAGAGATAGAGAATCGATGTAGGCTCAATTTTGAGCTTCGGGGAAAGATGTCTTTAATACAACAAAAAAAGTATTTAGCGAATAAATCAGAGTTTACTCTGGGACATGTTGAAAAATTAATCTCGGATTGGATTAGTAGTAGAAGCGAATTTACAAAAATAAAACAGCCGATTAAATTTGACATGAAAAAACTTTTGTTAAATAAGAGTGAGATAGGTAATAGAGATCAATATATTAGAGCTAAAGGGCAAGAAATAATTGATTCATTAGGTGAAATGAGGTCATACAATTATTTGTATGTAACACATAGAGCTGATGGAATGGTCATTACTGTGGGGAAATCTTCTTCTAATGATATTTTTTTAGATGGAGATCTTTTTTATCAACTCAATACAAATCACTTGTCTGGCACTGAAAATATAATTTTAAGGACGGAATATGGCAATGAAATATTTGCAAAATATGATGAGATTTTAAAAAATTATTTGGACTGGGCTTGGATAATTCCGGTTGAGTCAGGAGATGCTAAGAAACTGGAGAGATTATTGGGCGATGAACTAATTAATAAAAAAGTACCAATTTTAAATTATTATTCCCATAGACAATAAAAGGCTATTTTTCATGATAATACTAGTTATAACTGTAAAAATGGAAGAAAATCTGGGAAAGAAGTTTTTAAATAAGTGTATTGTTCGATTTTAATAAATAATAAGCAATACCATCCGTCTGTGTTGCGCAACATCGTACTACAATGAATATTTTTTCACAAAAAGAAAATCATCCATCGAATGAATGGAAGGTTTTAGTATACACGAGGTTAATGCCCCCTCTTTTATAATCAGAGGAGTGAGGTTTTTTCTATGAATGTTTCTATTTTCTTATTGCTAGTCTAGTTTCTCTTACGATGAAATTGGGATTCTATTCCAGTTTTTATTGATTTGCTGATAAAATAACTTGAATGGTGGATATAAACATGATAAATAAGAGAAGAATAACAAAACAAGGTTGTGAAATGATTCTCAAATGAATATAATAGAAAGAAAAAGGAGGAAGAATCAATGAAAATAGCAATTGCAGGCGCTGGCGCAATGGGAAGTCGCTTTGGGTTAATGCTTCACCAAAGTGGGAATGAAGTATTATTAATCGATGGCTGGGCAGAACATGTCCAACAAATCAAAGAACATGGATTACAAGCAAATTTTAATGGTAAAGAGGTAGAAGCAAAACTACCAATCGTTCTTCAATCCGAAGTAGAAAAAGAAGATCAAGTTGATCTGATTATTCTATTTACCAAAGCGATGCAGCTGGAAAAAATGCTGCAGGATATCCAATCATTAATCAAAAAAGATACAGAGGTCTTATGTCTATTAAATGGTATCGGGCATGAAGATATTATTGAGAAATTTGTACCAATGGAAAATATCTATATTGGAAATACCATGTGGACGGCAGGTCTTGAAGGTCCTGGTCAGGTCAAATTATTTGGAAGTGGTTCAGTAGAATTACAAAATTTAGGTGATGGAAAAGAAGCAGCTGCAAAAAAATTAGCAGACAAATTGTCTGAATCAGGATTAAATGCTCATTTTTCTGACAATATTCACTATTCTATTTATCGCAAAGCATGTGTGAACGGAACAATGAACGGACTATGCACAATCTTAGACGTTAATATGGCTGAGCTAGGAAAAACATCGACTGCTCATAAAATGGTGGCGACGATTGTCAATGAGTTTGCCAAAGTAGCAGCAGTAGAGAAGATTGAACTAGATGTCCCAGAAGTCATTGCACATTGTGAATCTTGTTTTGACCCGGAAACAATTGGGTTACATTATCCTTCAATGTATCAAGACTTGATTAAGAACCATCGATTAACAGAAATCGATTATATCAATGGCGCAATTTCTAGAAAAGGGAAGAAATATGGTGTTGCGACGCCTTATTGTGATTTCTTGACTGAGCTTGTCCATGCAAAAGAAGATAGTTTGAACGTAAAATAAAGGAGAGATTGAATGGAAACTTCACAAAAAATATCACCGAAAATTTTTCTGAATAAAGTCCTCGCTGGTACAGCAACAGGAATCATTATTGGATTGATTCCTAATGCAGTATTAGGTGCCATTTTAAAATATTTTAGTGCGTATCCCTTTGCGGTAACGATCGCACAGTTAGCAGTTATTTTTCAACTAGCAACACCTTTGATCATTGGTGGTTTGATTGCCTTACAATTTGGATTTGATCCGATGAGAATGATGGTTGTAGCCGGAGCTTCTTTTGTTGGTTCTGGTGTAGTCAAATTCACACCTGATTTGGGTGAAACGGGTGTTTACGTTGGTGCTGGTACAGGCGATATTATTAATACGATGCTGACAGCATCGATTGCTGTCGGGCTGATTTTACTGATTGGAAATAGTTTTGGGTCAGTGTCGATTGTGTTAACACCGATTGTTGTAGGTGTAGGTGCAGGTTTACTTGGTTTTTATTTATTCCCTTTTGTAACAGCAATTACTTCTGCAATTGGATCATTGATTAATAACTTCACTACCTTACAACCGCTGTTAATGTCTATCTTGATTGGTTGTTCCTTTGCCTTTTTGATTATCTCTCCTATTTCAACAGTAGCAATCGGAATGGCAATCCAACTAGATGGTGTTTCTGCTGGTGCGGCTGCGATGGGCGTAGCTGCAACCACTTTTGTTTTAGTAGTGAACTCTTGGAAGGTTAATAAGTCAGGTGTGACAATTGCGATTGCTTTAGGCGCTATGAAGATGATGATGCCTAATCTATTTAGAAAACCTGTGATTCTTATTCCTTGTTTAGTTAGTGCAGTGATTACAGCTATTCCTGTCGCTCTATTTTCTATTTCAGGTACGCCTGCTTCTGCTGGTTTTGGGATCGTTGGCTTAGTTGGTCCTTTAGCTTCTTTAGATGCAGGTCTAAATCCGGCTCTTGTTGTTTTGAGCTGGTTAGTCGTCCCAGTTGCGGCAGCATTGTTCACTCAGTTTTTATGTGAGAAAGTATTGAAACTATATGATCGAGCAGATGTGTTTGAATTCTTAGGATAGTGAGACGGCTGATTTTTTGGCTGAGTCTGCTCCTTTGATAGTGAGACAAATCATCTCAATAAAAAAAGCTTGAATTTTTAATTCCTTTTTTTTAAAGGAGATTAAAAGTTCAGGCTTTTTTAATATAAAAAACGAAATTTTTTGTGGATTCAGTGTAGGTATTTTTTTGCTTCTTAGTAGCATTATTTAGTAATATTGATAGTATTTATTTTTCATTAAGCGGTATAATGTTTTTGAATATAATGGAGGGGCGTAATATGGAGATAATGCAAGCGGGTATCAGAGTTCCAAAAAAACAATTGGTAGAAAAAGTGAAGGAATTACATTTTTCAGAAAAAATTGTTAAACATTTAAATGGGGCAATAGTGACGAGTGGTACCGTCATGGAAATTATAAATAAAGGAGAATACGTATTAGATATTCCACCGGAAATATTAAAGGGACTAAAAAATGGAACGTATCGTTTTGTCTCTGGGAAAGATGGAGTATATGCACAGATTGCTGATAAAAAAAGTGGCGAATTTGTTAAAAATTTGACATTAAAAAATGGAACAAGCGTTTGTTCAGCTTTGGGTCCTGCAGCAATAGTAGTAGGAGTCATGTTAGAACTTAAAAAAATCGAAGACAAATTAGATGATCTTAATTTGAAAATAGACGAAGTAATCAAAAATTTTGAAAATGATCGTTATGCAGGTGTAGTTTCTGCTAAAGAGAAATATGAACAATCAGTGTTAATAAAAGATCCTCAAATAAAAAAACAGTTATTAGTTAATGTGCTAAATGATATTACTACTGTGAAATATCAATTGTTAAAACAGTTAGAAGGAAAGGTAATCAGTTACCGAAAAAACCGTATGAAATTTGGTGATAAAGAAAAGTCAGCAAATGATATTTTGCAAAATATTTTATTTATAAATGAGAGTTTTAATATCCAAGTAAATTGCCTTTCAGATTTAGATGAATATGTTGCTTTGAACTATAGCTTAAATCTCCATAAAAAAGATTTGGAAAGCATTTTGACTAGAGAAATGGCGTTAAAATTAGATGAGTATTTTCAAAAATCAACCAATCCAATAACAGAAGCAATTGATGATATTCATACGTTGATTCATACTATCTCTGATATGATCGAAGCGGATCCTGAGTATATTTTAAGTGGATATGTAACGGACTAATGGGGGGAAAGCAATGTATAAATGTACAAATTGTGGACGAGAAATATCTGAACCTAAAAAACTATGTGCATATTGTAAAAAAGAAAAAAATAGGATAACGAATGTGAGTAAACGAGCGTTAAAAAAGACAGTAGAATTTACGAATGAAAAGACAGAAGTAATCGGCAACAAGTTCTCTTCTTTGAAAATAAAACAATTGAAGTCATCAATAAAAATAAATACAAGCATGAAAGAAACAGGTACTAAAGTCAAAACAGAGGTCACTGATACACTAGCCAAAGTTACTGAACAACTAGTAAAAAAAGGAAATAGCCAAAAGAAAAAAAATAAAAAATAATCTTATCGAAAAATTCATTCTAAATCTATCAAAACACCTTCTTTGAGACTAAGAAATTCAAAGAAGGTGTTTTGTCTTATAGAATAGCCAAATAAGTCAGCTTGTTTATTTGGTCAAAGAAAAAGGGAAGTCTTCAGCGTCGTGTTTTGTAGGATTAGGAACAATCCCCAACTGATAAGCAATCGTGCCACCAGTCAACAAGTCTTCATGTGTAAAGAAGAGTTTGCGATAGCTAGTTTCGTTTCTTGTGATCTCATGGATGAATTGTTGTTGTGGGTGATTAGGGCTTGTTTCGATTGTTAAATGTTCACCATTAGACAACGTAAGCACAGCTTTGTCGATTAAAGGCATCCCGATGACATATTCACCTGTTCCTGGCGTGACAGGATAAAAGCCTAAACTATTAAAGATATACCAACCTGCCATGCTCCCATTGTCTTCATCTCCTGGATAACCAGTCGGGGTATCATCGAATGTTTGTGTCAGCAATTGTTTAATCAATGGTTGAGCCATTTCGGGTTTACCAATATAACTGAATAAATAAGGATAGTGGAAGCTTGGTTGATTGGAGATGGCAACTTGTCCAAACTCGATCGCTGCCATTTCACTCATTTCATGGATCTCAAAACCATAACCGCCAACTTCAAAAGTCGGTGCTTGATTACATAATTCAATCAGTTTTTCTTCAAATTGATCTGGTCCACCGTGAGCATTGATCAAACCAGCAAAATCATGGTAAACAGCAAAACTACTTTGCCAAGCGCTACCTTCTGCATAATCCTGACCCCAACGTGTGGAAGAAAACGGAGTACGGAATCTTCCTTCGGGATCTTTGGAACGCATGAAGCCGGTTTCCGGATCAAAGACATTTTGATAATTGAAAGATTGCTTTTGATAGTGTTGTGCGGTTGCTGCTTCATTCAAACCGGTGGCTACTTGGCTGATACAAAAGTCACTATAAGCGTAATCAAGGGTGTGGTTGATTGATTCGTGGTAAGTATTTGGTACATAACCATATTTTAGATAATCAGTCGTTCCTTGACGTCCGTAATTTTGTTTTTCACTTTGGATCGTAGCACCTTTTTTCATTGCTTCGAGAAATTCAGCCATTAAATCTTTACGGATTCCCTTAACCGAGGCATCAGCGATCACTGCATCAATCAATGTTCCTGGCATGAGTCCACGCTCATCTGGCGAAAGCCATTTTGGTAAAAAGCCAGTTTCACGATAGCTGTTCAAAAAGCCGTCAAGCATCTCTTCATATTTTTCGACAGCAATCAAAGAGTAAAGTGGATACACTGTTTTATAAGTATCCCAAAAACCATTATTGGTATAAAGTACACCTGGTTTTACACTTCGACTAGTGGTATCATAATGGATTTTTTGTCCGGTCGAGTCGATTTCATAGAACGTTTGTGGGAATAAAAATACACGGTAGAGATTGTGGTAAAACGTCCGTAACTGTTGCGGATCATGATGCTCGACTTTGATTCGGTCAAAATAGTTTTGCCATTGTTGTGAACTATTCAGCAAATAGTCATCAGGTGTTTGATGTAACTCTTGTTCTAGATTAAATGAAGCTTGTTCAGAACTGATGAAGGAAGTACCGAAACGAATGACTTGTTTTTTTACGTCGCCAAAATAAATCGGAATCGACCCAGCGTCATCGGCTGCTAACTGTGACAATTCCTTTGATTGGATTGGCTGTTCAAAATGTAAGACAAAATAGAACGTAAAATCAGGATCTTCGGCGCCTGAAAAATGAGTGACTTGTCCTTCAATCGTATAGGGATCTTTTAGAACTAATTGATGTTTACCAGGAAACGACAAAAGTAAACCGCTCTCATTTTTGTGGTAATCAATGGTTAGGATACCACCGTACATGCTAGGGATCAACGTGGAGCGAATACCATCACGTAATTGGTTGATCGTTAAATGAGTTGGACAGAATGTGCTTTCTTCTGGACGATACGAACTTTGTGCATGGAACAGGGTATTCTCAGGTAATAACCCATTGATCGGAGTGAAGACAAAATAGCTGAAGTCACCCATCCATGGACTTGGCTGATGAGTCAAACGGTAGCCTTGGAAGGTATGATCGTCAGGATGGAACCACCAGCTACCTTTTTGATCAGTTGTCTGTGGGGCAAAGTAATTCATCCCAAAAGGAACACCAGTATAAGGCTGGCAGTTCCCATTTGAGAAGTTCGCTTGATTGGCTGTACCGTGACGAGTATCAATATGTTGAATGTTCATGTTAAATCTCCTTTGTTGAGTGTCGTTTAATAAATGAGACTGGTTGGCTCGTATCTTCGGGAATGTCATTTGTTTTGAGCCAAGTGATCAAAGCATTTCCTGCAAGTTCTCCTAGTTGGTGGAAATCTTGAGCAATCGTTGTTAATGGTGGATCAACTAAAGCGGCTGCTTGGATATCATCGAATCCAACGATCGAAAAATCATCTGGGATACGATAGCCTTGTTGTTTTAAATGATTCATCGTTTGAATAGCTACCAGATCGTTTTCGCAGACAAACGCAGTGACCTGATGTTCATTGATGTAGGTCAGTAACGTTTCAATCGTAGTGCCTTTTGCATCTAAAGTTGTATGAAACGGCAAATTGGCTTTGTCCAAAGCTTCCAGATAACCCAAATATCGTTGTCGGACAGATTGTGGATGCGCCTGTTCACCAAAAAGATAGGCAATCTTTTTATGCCCTTTTGAAATCAAATGAGCCGTAGCCAAAGAACCACCTTGGAAATTATCTGAAAGGACAGTTGGAAAAGGAAGTTCATAGATTTTTTTATCTAAAACAACAACTGGGAATTGTTTCAATGATAATTCAAAGAGCAGATCCAGATGTTGATCGGTCGCAAACGCATAATAAATCATTCCGTCAAATTCTTGCATGATTTCCTTCGCCGTTTTGTTTGCCAGAAAATCAACAGTCGTCATCATGACTTCTAACTGATTTTCTTGCATCACTGGATTTAGTCCTTTTGTAAAATCTCCGACAGAAAGGTCAGATAAAAAGGGAAGTAGGAACAGGATGCGACTATTTTTAATAACATCGTTTCTATTAAGATCACTAGTCGTTGCTTTGACAAAACTGCCTTTTCCTCTGACACGATAAATCAGACCTAATTGTTCTAATTCAGTTAATGCACGTTTAGAAGTGATTCGACTCACTTGATACTTGGTGGACAATTCCTTTTCGGTAGGTACCTGGCTGTCAACAGGTAACGATCCATCAGCAATTGCTTGTTGTAAGTCATGAAAGATTTGTTGGTATAGTGGTTGATTCATAAAAGCACCTTCTTATAAGATATATCATATAAAGATCATAGCATAAAACCACTAAAAGTAAATAAGAAAAATCTCATTTTGAAAGCGTAGACAATTGTAAAACGACGAGGTATAATCCTCTTATGATATATCAATAAAGAAAAGAGGAAAATAAATGGCATATAAAGATATACCAAAGTCAGTTCAACAGTTTATGGATGAAATTACTGCAAAATGTGGGGAAGAGCATGCAGATTGGGCAACGAATTTCTCTGCTGCCTTTGCCAATACATTGTTAACGACAGTCAAAAGACATGAAGACGGGACGACTTTTTTATTAACTGGTGATATTCCAGCGATGTGGTTGCGTGACTCCACCGCTCAAGTCCGTCCATATTTAGTCATTGCAAAAGAAGATGAAGACTTAGCTTCGATGATTAGTGGGCTTGTCAAAAAACAATTTGAATATATCAACATCGATCCATACGCAAACGCATTCAATGAAGAAGCAAATGGAGCGGGGCATCAAAGTGACCATACTGAAATGAATGATTGGATCTGGGAGCGTAAATATGAAATCGATTCCTTATGTTATCCTATCCAATTAGCTTACTTATTATATAAGAACACTGGTCGAACGGACCAATTGAATGATTCGTTTGTTGAAGGAATCAAAAAAGCCTTACATGTCTTCAAAACCGAACAAGATCACAATCAATCTCCTTATACTTTCGAAAGAGATACGACGAGGAAAGAAGATACCTTAGTCAACGATGGGCGTGGAAGTGCAGTTGCACCAACTGGAATGACTTGGTCTGGTTTTCGTCCAAGCGATGATGCGTGTCAATATGGCTACCTCGTTCCTTCAAATATGTTTGCTGTAGTAGTGCTGGGTTATATTGAAGAAATCTTTACGAACATTCTCACGGAAGAAACAAGTAGTAAAGCAATCCTTGAAGAAGCCAAACGTTTAAAAGAAGATATCCAAAAAGGAATCGAAGACTATGCGTTGACTAAAAACCAACAAGGAGAAACCATCTATGCTTATGAAGTTGATGGATTAGGAAACGCTTCTATTATGGATGACAGTAATGTACCTAATTTGATTGCTGCTCCGTATTTAGGTTACTGTTCTACCACAGATGAACAATATTTGGCAACGAGAAAAACGTTACTAAGTAAAGAGAACCCTTACTTCTATGAAGGGAAATATGCAAAAGGGATCGGATCATCTCACACTCCAGAAAATTACATCTGGCCGATTGCATTAGCGATGGAAGGGATGACCACTGAAGATAAAGAAGAGAAAAAGCGGATTTTAGACTTATTAGTTGCGACAGATGCTGGTACACATTTGATGCACGAGGGGTTTGATGTCGATGATCCAAACAACTACACCAGAGAATGGTTCTCTTGGGCGAACATGATGTTTTGTGAATTAGTGATGGATTACTTTGATATTCGAGTAGCGAAATAGGAGGAATAAAATGAAAAAGAAAGTATATATCATTTCACACAGTCATTGGGATCGTGAATGGTACATGGCTTATGAACAGCATCATATGCGTTTAGTCGAATTGATGGATGATCTTTTGGAATTATTTGAAACCGATCCAGATTTCAATAGTTTCCATTTAGATGGACAAACGATTATTTTAGATGATTATTTACAAGTACGTCCAGAAAAGAAAGAAGCGGTGCAACGAGCAATTGATGCGGGGAAATTAAGGATCGGTCCTTTTTATATTTTACAAGATGATTTCTTGATTAGTTCAGAAGCGAATGTCCGTAATATGTTGATTGGAATGGAAGAAAGTAAGAAGTGGGGAACGCCTGTGATGCTCGGTTATTTCCCGGATACTTTTGGAAATATGGGGCAAACACCACAAATGATGAAACAAGCAGGACTTTCAGCTGCTGCTTTTGGACGAGGCGTAAAACCAATTGGCTTTGATAATCAAGTCTTGGAAGCAGAAAATTATTCTTCTCAATATTCTGAAATGTGGTGGAAAGGACCAGATAGCACAGAAATCTTTGGGTTACTGTTTGCCAATTGGTACAGTAATGGAAATGAAATCCCGACTGAAAAAGAGAAAGCAAGAGCCTTTTGGGACCAAAAGCTGGCAGATGCAGAGCAATACGCATCAACCGATCATCTGTTGATGATGAATGGAGTGGATCATCAACCGGTTCAAAAGGATGTAACAGCAGCAATCAAATTAGCGAATGAATTATATCCAGAGTATGAATTTATCCATTCCAATTTTGTCGATTATCTTGCAGCGGTGCAAAAGGACTTGCCAGAAGAACTTGGTTCCGTTGAGGGAGAGTTGACCAGTCAGGAAACAGATGGCTGGTATACGTTAGCGAATACTGCTTCAGCACGTGTCTATTTAAAACAATGGAATACTAAAGTTCAAAGACAAATTGAAAATATCGCTGAGCCATTAGCAACGATGGCTTATGAAGTTACTGGTAAATACCCCCATGATCAATTAGATTATGCGTGGAAAACGTTGATGCAAAATCATCCACATGACAGTATTTGCGGGTGTTCGGTTGATTCTGTCCATCGAGAAATGATGACACGTTTTGAAAAAGCAGATGAAGTAGGGAAGTATTTAGCAGAAGAAGCGATCAGGCAACTTGCCCAAGCGATCGACACTAGCAGCTTACCAGCAAAAAGCTATCCTTTCTTAGTTATGAACACCGCTGGATCAGCAAAGACTGGTGAAGCAGAAATAACGATTGAGTTAGAAAGAAAATGTTTTGCAGAAGGAATACCTGAGAAATTATATGAAGAATTAGAAAAGCAACCACCAAAAAGCTATCATGTAGAAACATCCAATGGTGAAGAAGTCCCTGCATTACTATCAGAAACATTTGTGACGTTTGATTATGATCTGCCCAAAGATCGGTTTAGGATTCCTTACATGGCGAGAAAAATCACGGTCACTTTACCAGTGAGCGAAATGCCAGCTTTTTCTTGGAACACGTATGTATTAATAGAAGGAAAAGCTAAAGAAGAAAAAGAGACGATGATCCAAAACGATGGACGAGTATTAGAAAATCAACAAGTTCGGCTAGAGATCAAACCGAATGGCACCTTGACGTTGACAGACAAAACGAAGGGCAAACAACTAGATGAATTACTGACATTCGAAGATGTTGGGGATATTGGAAATGAATATATTTTCAAACAGCCAGAAAATGACCAGCCTATTTTATCAAAGGAAAATGATCAAAGTACCGTAGAAATCGTAACTGATACGAGTGAATTAGCACAAGTAAAAGTTACCCAGGAATTATTGATCCCAGTAGCTGCTGATGAACGTTTAGCAAAAGAACAACAGATGGTCATTGAGTTTCGTCACCGTAAAGCAGGTCGTTCAAAAGAAAAGCGTATGTTAGAAGTAACAACTGTTATCACTTTAAGAAAAGACAGCAAAAAAATCGACTTTGAAACAAAAGTGAATAATCAAATGGATGATCATCGCTTACGTGTGTTGTTCCCAACAAAGTTACATGTGAAACAACATCAAGCTGATAGTATTTTTGAAGTGGTTACCCGTCCCAATGATGTATCAAGTAGTTGGGAAAATCCAACAAATCCACAGCATCAACAGGCGTTCGTTCATTTAGAAGGAAACGATTATGGAGTAACAGTTGGCAATTATGGATTAAATGAATATGAAGTAATCGATGACAGTGTGATTGCGGTGACTTTACTACGTTGTGTAGGGGAATTAGGAGATTGGGGATATTTTCCAACACCAGAAGCCCAATGTCATGGGGTACATTGCTTTAACTACAGTATCGAAGTGCATCAGCCAGAAGAAAAATTTGCTAGTTACCATCATGCTTATAGCGCACAGATTCCTTTTTCTACCACGCAAATGGCGATTCAAACAGGAACCTTGCCAGCTGAAAACAGCTATTTAACTTGCGAAGGGGAAACGTTTGCAATTACTGCTTTGAAACGAAGTAAATTTAGTGATAAAGTAGTGGTGCGTGGGTTTAATCTGTCCGGTCTTGATTCACCATTACAAATCACTAAAAATGGGAAACAAGGGGAATTATTGAATCTGCTAGAAGAAACAGTTGAGCAAACGATTGCTCCGACCGTTAGACCTTATGAAATTCGGACAATCGGATTCGAGGAGGAATAAGCAATGTATGGTGGAATAGAAGCAGGGGGAACAAAATTCATCTGTGCCGTTTCAAATGAAGGCGTTATCGTAGAAAGAGTAAGTATTCCTACAACTACACCTGAAGAAACACTAAAGCAAGTATTTGATTTTTTTGATCAATATGAACTAGAGGCGTTAGGGATCGGTTCGTTTGGTCCGATCGGTATTGATAAAAATGCCGATAATTATGGGTATGTTTTGGCAACACCTAAACCTGGATGGGGAAACTACAATTTTTTAGGCAGCATCCAAGAACGTTACGGGATTCCGATGGCTTGGACGACAGATGTGAATGCAGCAGCTTACGGCGAATTGCTAAAAGGAGCCGCACAAGGGAAAAAGAGTTGTATTTATTTGACTGTCGGTACAGGGATCGGTGCCGGTGTGGTCCTTGAAGGAGATATCTTTTCTGGACTTGCCCACCCAGAAATGGGGCATATCTGGGTAAAACGTCATCCAGAGGATACCTATGAAGGAACATGTCCTTACCACAAAGATTGTTTGGAGGGATTAGCGGCTGGACCTTCAATTGAGGCACGAACTGGAATCAAAGGCCAAGAACTTCCTCAAGATCATCCAATATGGGACATCCAAGCCTATTATATTGCTCAAGCATTGATCAATTATACGTTGATGTTAGCTCCTGAAAAAATCATTTTAGGTGGCGGAGTGATGAATCAAGATCACTTGTTGCATAAAATTCGACAACAATTCGTTGAGTTAATGGGTGGGTACATGGAAACGCCACAAGTAGATGAATACATTGTACGCTGGGGTCTGCCGAATGAGAGTGGAATTATTGGCAGCTTGCTTTTAGCAGAAAAAGAACATGGTAAACAATAAGGTGTATATATTCTATATATAGTAATAAAAAACGGCTAGAGGTGTGTCTCTAGCCGTTTTTTGATTGTGATCAGTAATGGATCGCTCCTTACAATAGTGTCTTTACCATAAACCAGGGAGGGCTTTTGCGACAATGGTTTCTTGCGTGAAAGGATGAGACATGTGTAATTCTAACGCATGGAGCATGAGACGGTTCGCAGGCCGTGTTTGGTAAAGTGGATCGCCGACAATGGGATGACCAATGTGAGAGAGATGGACCCTGATTTGATGGGTACGTCCGGTTTCCAAAACACAGTAAACCTGAGTCTGACCATTCACTACTTGATCAACGGAAACATGTGTGAGAGCCGTTTGACCTTTATGAGGATCTACCACCCGTTTTCTGCGATCGTGCCGATCACGACCGATTTTGTCTTTCAAAATCAAATCCTCTTTGATTGTTCCCCAGACAAGTGCTTGGTATCGTCGATAAATCTTCTTTTGTTCCAACATTCTGCCTAGGATAGGTAAAACAAAGGGATTTTTAGCAAATAAAATTGCACCACTTGTTTCTTTGTCCAATCGATGCACGACATAAGGGCGTTGCTCTTTTTTCTTTAAATACGCAGCTAAGTGACTCAATAAAGTATCATTTTCGGTTGGTTCATTCGGATGAGTTTTCATGCCGGCGGGTTTATTGACAATGAGTAAATGATCGTCTTCATATAATGGTTGGACGAAGGAAGCTTTACCCAATTGGACTTCTTGGTATTGATAATCAGTTTCTTCAAAACGTAACGTAATATGATCACCAGCGTGGACTTCAAAATGAAATAAGGCAGGTTCTTGATTGATCCACACATTTTTTCTTATACGTAAAAAGTGGCGGACTTTTCTTGGAACGAGCCATTCTTGTTCTAATAATTCTCGAATGGTGGTTGTTGGCTGAGTGTCAGGTAACGTGATCGTGATTTCCATAAAAATACTCCTTTTAGCAAAAATGCAGCTCTATTGTACCATTTTTAAAACTTATTTAAGAAAAAAGTGACTAATTTCTGATACTTCTTATGCTAAACTATCGTCAAAACTTAAAAAAACAGTTTGCCTACATCTCAAGCAGGAAGAATGAAGAACGTACCTGTGGTAGAATAAGGCGATTCAATCAAATAGACAGGAGAAGAATAAATGGATTTTCAAAGCATTTTAAGTAAAATAAAAGCTGCTTTGATCAGTTTTTGGCATTGGATTAAACCTTATTTAGGGCGATTCCATCGATGGCGAAAACGTATATGGAAAAAGTATCATATCAATAAACTGATCCTATTGATTGGCTTGATCTGTGTATTGATCGTCAGTATCTATCTTTTTATTTTAGCAAAACAGGCAAATGTCTCCACATTAAAATCGGGGCTAAGTCAGTCTACCGTTATCTATGATAAAAAGAATGAAGAAGCAGGCACCCTTTATGCTCAAAAAGGGACTTATGTGGAATTGAATGCAATCTCTCCAGATATCCAAAATGCGGTTATCTCAACCGAAGATCGTAATTTTTATCAGCATCATGGATTTGATATCAAAGGGATCGCTCGGGCAGCAGTTCGGATGGTCCTTTCAGGTGGCACTTCTGGTGGAGGTGGGAGTACAATTACCCAACAATTAGCTAAAAATGCTTATTTGACACTTGATCAAACTTTTGACCGTAAAGCAAAAGAATTATTTTTAGCCATTGAAATTGAAAAGAAATACAGCAAAGAAGAGATTTTGACCATGTATCTCAACAATGCTTATTTTGGAAATGGGGTATGGGGCGTACAAGATGCTTCAAGGAAATACTTTGGGGTAGATGCTAATCAGGTTAATTTAGCAGAAGCGGCAACGTTAGCTGGGATGCTTAAAGGTCCGGGTATCTATAATCCGATCGATCATCCAGAAAATGCAAACAATCGAAAAAACACCGTATTGAGTGTCATGGAAGAAAACGGCAAGATCACGAAACAACAATACCAAACGGAAAGCAAAGTGGATATCAAACAATACGTGAAAGATACGTATGATAATTCGGAATCAGGCTATCGCTATCCTTATTACTTTGATGCCGTGATTGATGAAGCAGTCAATGATTATGGTTTAGATGAAGAAGATGTGATGAACAAAGGATACAAAATCTATACATCACTTGATCAAAATTATCAAAAACAATTAGAAACAACGTATCAAAACAATGCACTATTTCCGGCAAATGCTGCGGATGGGGCAATGGTTCAATCCGCATCAGTCGCATTAGATCCTAAAACTGGTGGTGTTGAGGCGCTGGTAGGGCGACGTGGGGAACATGTTTTCCGGGGATTTAGTTTTGCAACACAAATGAAACGTTCTCCTGGCTCAACGATCAAACCTTTGAGTGTGTATGCACCAGCGTTAGAAGCGGGATACACCCCAGCAAGTATTTTGAAAGATGAACCATTATCTTATTATAAAGCTCATAATTACGACGGAACGTACCGTGGTGAAGTACCGATGTATCAGGCGGTTGCTGAAAGTTTGAATCTTCCTGCTGTATGGTTGCTTCATGAAATCGGTCTTCAAAAAGGTTATGATAAAGCAGAAGAATTTGGATTGCCTCTATCGAAATCAGATAAGTATTATGGTTTAGCATTAGGTGGTTTAGCTAAGGGAGTTTCGCCGTTAACGATGGCTGGAGCTTACAGTGCATTTGCTAACGCTGGTAAAATGTACAAACCACACCTGATTACTAAAATCGTGGATTCAACGGGTGCAGTAATTGTTGATAAGACCAATGAAAAACCTAAACAAGTCATTTCAGAAGAAACGGCTAATCAAATGACTTCAATGCTGCTTGGGACTTTTTCTAATGGGACAGCCGTTGCAGCTAAACCGGCTGGTTACACAGTCGCAGGGAAAACAGGAACGACTGAAACCAATTTTGATCCTACCAAAGCTAACGACCAATGGATTGTTGGCTATACGCCTAATGTCGTGATTTCAACTTGGATGGGATATGAAGAATCTAGTGAATTGCATTATTTAGCAGGAACAAGTGGGAATGTGGTTGGTAAAGTCTTCAAATCGGCCGCAGAAGGCATTCTTCCTTATACTGAGCAAGAGCCTTTCCCTGTAGCAGATGCATATGCGACTGGCGGAAAAGTAGTCCCTGCTGATCAAGTCAATAATAATACGCAAACCAATGAGAACTCAGAACAATGGAAAGAAAATCTGAATAAATACGGGGAACAAGCTAAAGATGGGCTGAAAAATATCGGTGATATGGTAAAAGAAGGCGTAAGAGGTTTAGGTGAAGCTGCGAAAGATCTCTGGCGGAAATATCAAGAACAGTAATCCTATGAAAAACGATAAACAAATGGTACAATAAAACTAAACGATCTATAGAAAAGAGGCTAACTATGTCAAATATTTATGATAGCGCAAATCAAATCGAACGCGAGATTCGCGAATTGCAAGAATTCAAAGCTTTAGAAGAAGCCTATGCAAAAGTTAAAGCAAATGAAGAAGCACATCGTCTATTCAAAGATTTCCAAGCGATGCAAATCGAATTGCAGGAAAAACAAATGAGCGGGCAAGAATTTAGCGATGAAGATGCAATGAAAGCGCAAGAAATGGCAATGAAAATTCAATCAGAAGAAGTGATCAATGATTTGATGCAAAAAGAACAACAATTCAGCACGATCATCAATGACTTGAATCGCATCATCATGACACCAGTTAGAGATTTATACAGCGAGTAATTAACGTTGTAGAAAATAATTTAGCCAGAACAAGCAAAAGCAACGTAAAACAAAATTGTTTTGCGTTGCTTTTTTAGTATGAAGAAATCAGACGGGGATAACTCATAGAAAATTAGCTTATTTTTCATTGTTTAATAAATAATTATTGTTAACCTAGCTATAATAGCTGATTTTGTCTATTATAGAAGCGTAGAAATGTCTATTCAAGTAGTGAATTTCTCTCATATAAAGCAAGGAGGTGGAGCGATGAAACACAAAAAATTTTCTTGGAAAGATTTTTGGGAAATCAGTGGCTCGTATCTTTTCACGATTATTTTGCTACCCGCATTTTATTCTTTAACTACAAATCAGCCATTAACAAATGTTTTTAGCGACCAATATCTGATTGATATTCTTCTCTTGTTTCTTTTTGTGATCTTGCCATTAGCTATTTATAAAGGTGTGCGGTATCGAAAGTAAGATATGAGAGATATTTGATGATTGAGCATGAAAATAGCTAGCCATTGCAGTAATCGTCTGAAGTACCAATGAGTCTAAATAAGAAGATAGGCAACTAAAGTAGGTTAGACCAATAGAGAGAAATAAAGTAAGGTGCTACTAAAATTAATTTTTAGCTTGACCATTCTTTTTTTTAATGGTAAAGTAATTGACGTTGCTGAAAAAGAGAAAAAGATAGTGAAATTTATTTAGAAAAATTCATTGACATTTACTTTTTAAGGTGATAAGATAACTGAGTCGTAAAAAATCAATAGCTTACGAAGCTTGATTCTATCGAAAAAAACTTCAAAAAAGTTGTTGACAAATAACAAACGATGAGTTATGATAAATGAGTTGCTGAAACACTTCTGAAAAACGAAGTCGAAAAAACTTTTTAAAAAAGAGTTGACAAACAAACGTCGCTCTGATATGATATAAAAGTTGCTACGGCAATCTCAACTGATTAGCTTTTAATCAAGTAGACCTTTGAAAACTGAACAAAGCAAAGACAAACCAAATGTGTAGGGCGTCTTGATTGATTCAAGACAACAAACATTTTTAACAAGCAAGCAATATGCTAGCAAACAATTGAGCTTAACAATCGTAAGATTGTTCGAACTTTTTATGAGAGTTTGATCCTGGCTCAGGACGAACGCTGGCGGCGTGCCTAATACATGCAAGTCGAACGCTTCTTTTTCCACCGGAGCTTGCTCCACCGGAAAAAGAGGAGTGGCGAACGGGTGAGTAACACGTGGGTAACCTGCCCATCAGAAGGGGATAACACTTGGAAACAGGTGCTAATACCGTATAACAATCGAAACCGCATGGTTTTGATTTGAAAGGCGCTTTCGGGTGTCGCTGATGGATGGACCCGCGGTGCATTAGCTAGTTGGTGAGGTAACGGCTCGCCAAGGCGACGATGCATAGCCGACCTGAGAGGGTGATCGGCCACATTGGGACTGAGACACGGCCCAAACTCCTACGGGAGGCAGCAGTAGGGAATCTTCGGCAATGGACGAAAGTCTGACCGAGCAACGCCGCGTGAGTGAAGAAGGTTTTCGGATCGTAAAACTCTGTTGTTAGAGAAGAACAAGGATGAGAGTAACTGTTCATCCCTTGACGGTATCTAACCAGAAAGCCACGGCTAACTACGTGCCAGCAGCCGCGGTAATACGTAGGTGGCAAGCGTTGTCCGGATTTATTGGGCGTAAAGCGAGCGCAGGCGGTTTCTTAAGTCTGATGTGAAAGCCCCCGGCTCAACCGGGGAGGGTCATTGGAAACTGGGAGACTTGAGTGCAGAAGAGGAGAGTGGAATTCCATGTG
>NZ_CP172888.1:2112500-2330000 GCF_050530965.1 Enterococcus sp. DIV1089c | reverse complement strand
TTGCGGGAGACACCTTCCATCAAAATCGTCCTTCATTAAAAATTCAAAAACATTTTTTTGATCAAATCGAACGATTGAATGAAAAAGAGATTGCTGTCTATTTGACATTTGGAAATCATGATTATTATCAATCAGAGCGCTACTGGTTTACTTTTCCCGAAAATGTCCATTTATTTACTTCGGAAGAGGTAGAAACAAAGACATTTTTATCTAAAAAAGGGGAAAAGGTCGCCATCAGCGGGTTTAGTTATTTACACCAGTGGATACAGGGAGATAAAGTTGCTGAATTTCCTTTACGACACTCAGTGGATTATCATATCGGTCTGTATCATGGCGAAATAGGGAGCAATCAGCGGGGAAACTATGCACCTTTTCAGCCGTCTAAAATGCAGGAAAAAGGCTATGATTATTGGGCATTAGGACATATCCATGTGCCAATGTCTTTAAACGAAAAAGAAACAATGAATTATCCAGGGGCACCTCAAGGCCATACCCAAAAAGAGCAGACAGCTAGAAATGTTTTATTGGTTGAATTGACCTCCAGTGAATGCCAGACGATTCCGCTAGAGGTCGCAGAAGTATACTGGGAGAGTAAGACCGTGTCTTTAAAAACTGCTCGGACTACGCAAGACGTGTTACAAGTGATCCAAGAGCAGTTAACTATGGGAAATCCAAAACTGACGTTGTTAGATTTAAAGGTAACAGAGTATCATCACTTGAACCAAGAAGTGATTGATCGAATCTATTCTGGCGAATTACTTGAGTATTTAATGGAAAAAATAGCCAACCTATCTACAAATTTACTTATTTGGCGTATATCTATTAAGGAAGATGAAAGAATGAATCGAGTATCGTTGAAGGTCTCACAGACATTAGTTGACCAACTCTTTGAAACTTATCGGGTAAGTGAAGATTTCCATCAGATTTTAGGTGAGATGTACAGTCATCCTGATGCGGTTCGCTTGATGAATGATTTACCTGAATATCAGGAAGGTACCTTGACTAAAGCCAAGGCAATACTGGAGCAAGATTTTGTGTTTGAGGAGGAAAGTATATGAGAATCCTTCGAATCGAAATAGCTGCATTTGGTAAGTGGAGACAAAAAACATTTGATTTTATTTCTGGAAATCAATTGATCTACGGTGAAAATGAAGCAGGCAAGTCAACGATTTACCAATTTATTCAGGCTGTATTATTTGGCTTCCCTTCAAAAGGAAAGAAGAAAAAAGACTATACGCCGAAAGATGGGGCTGCCTATGGTGGGAAAATTTGGTTAGAACATCCAGTTCATGGAGAAATACTAGTTGAACGTTACAAACAGCAAAATCGTGGGAAATCCAAAGTCCTTTTTAATGAGCAACAGGGAAGTGATGAATTATTAGAGAAATTACTTTCTCCACTAACAAAGGATTTATTTCAGCAGGTTTTTACTTTTCAACAAGAACAGTTAACTGAACTAGATCATCTACGAGAAAAAGAATTACATGATGCACTGATCTCATTAGGGATTACGGGTAGTTCGTATGTTTTTCAAAAAAGACAAGAATATTATCACCAAGCCCAACAGCTTTTTAAGAAAAAAGGGCAGAAACTGCTTATCAATCAGAAATTGAATGAGTGGAAGAACCTTCAAGAAAGAGTCCATCAAAAACAAGAGCAGGAATCTTTTTTCGGTGAACTCATTCGACAAGAACAAGCCTACAATCAAGATCAAAGAGAGCTACAAAAAAAACTCCAAGAGATAAACGAAAAAATTTCTCAGATCAAGCAGCAAGAGCTGAATTATTCTTTATACGAAGAGTGGCAAACACTTAAAGCCAATACCTTACCACAAGTTCCTGAAGAACAGTTGCTTTTAGACTTAGAGGAATTCACTAAACGCTATCAGCAGATGACGGAACGCCTAGATGAGCTCGAAGCTACTTTAGAAAAACATAGCGGAATGGATCAACAGTCGGCACGATATTATTTCTATTTGGAACAAGAGCAAGTACTAAAAGAATTGCAACAACAGCAAACACAAATCGAACATTGGCTGAATGAATGGCAAAGACTCCAAGTGGAAGAACGAGAAATTGATTCAGAATTAAAAATTTTAGAACAAAGCTGGCAATGGCAACGGACACAAGAGCCACAAGAATTTTTGCATACTGAAGAGTGGCAACAACTATTTTCTGAAAATCGTTTGTTGAAAGAACAAGTCAATCAATTATCAATCAGATCAGAAATCGTCTTAGAGCAGCAGCGGACGATTGAAGCGGAGATCAACCAATTAGAAGCCACACATCCAGAATTATTACAGTCGGCACCTTCAGAAGTTCGTTCAAAGAACAAAACACCGTTTGCTATTATCGGCGGATTCTTTTTTGTGGTGGGGATCTTCCTACCAATGCCTTGGAAACTAGGAGTCTTTTTATTAGCCTTAGGTACATTGGGGTATTCATTTTATGAAAGGAAATCACTGAATGGTCAGAAAAGTGATTTATCAGAAATCAAAGGTAAGTGGCAAGAAAAACTGGGACAATTAGACAATACGTTAGCCCAAATCGAAGAGATTAATCAAAGTAAAAACAAGCTAGTAATTGAACAACAAAAAATCCAACAAAAAGCTTTCGATTTTACAAAGGTCCATCACTTAGGAACGATGAATACCTTAGAAGCGATGAAGGAATATGGGCATGAAGTATCCGATTATCAAGACTTGTATAGCCGCTTGATCAAGAAACAAGAACGAGCAAATGAGATTCAACAAAAGTTGGTACAGCTTGATCGTCAGTTTGAATTGATTAAGGAATGGTTACCGTTACAAGATAAAGGAATCGCTGAAAAAATGGTGCTTTTAACGAACTTCATCCAAGAAATGGAACAATTGAAATTCGCTAGAAGTTATCAACAAAATACACTATTGAAACAAGAAATCAACCAATTGAAAAAGAAACAAAAAAGTTTGATCGAACACTATAGCGGACAGATGGAACAGGTCGGACTTGCTTATCCATCCGAAGTAGCTGCTTATTTGCAAAAAGCGCAACAAACAAAAACACAACTTCAACGACTAAAAGAGTTGGATGAGATTCTCGCGCCACTTTTTCCAAAAAAACGGACACGGGAGCAATTAAGTACTGAACTGTATCATAATCAAGAGAAACAACGGCAGTATCAGTTTGAAGAAAAACAATTGATCGAACAACGTCAGCGGTTAAAGATCCAAATCGAGGAATTACAAAAAGATGGTACGTTGGATGAGATGTACCAAGAAGAAAGTTTATTGAGAGCACAACTGCAACAACTGATGGAACATTGGGGCGGTCTAATGGTCGCTGGGACTTTTTTAGGGGATCTGTCTACAGAAATGAGTGAACGTCAATTACCACAATTGTTAAAAGCTGCTGGTCACTATTTAGGAGTCTTAACACAAAATCATTACCAAGAGATATTATTGAGAAATGATACTTTGACGCTAACAGACGGTGTAACTGATTTTCCCATTTATGAATTATCTACAGGAACGAAAGATCAACTGATTATGGCCATGCGCTTTGCCTATCTATCGTTAGAATCAAAACGTTCGATTTGTCCAATTATCATTGATGACGGTTGGTTGCATTATGACCATCAAAGAAAATATCAATTAGCCAAATTGTTAGCTGATTTCGGTCAAAATTATCAAGTTATTTGTTTTTCTTCTGACCAAGAAATGGTAAGCTATTATCAGGAGCTTCAACAATCTGTGAATATATTAAAGGATGTATAAAGAATGAAAAAAATTCGTGAATTAGTTGTCGATGAACAATTTGAATTGTTTGTTTTAATTAAAAATGCTGATGTCAGAGTTGCGAAAAACGGAAAAAAATTTATTGCATTTACTTTTCAAGATACGTCTGGAACGATTGATGGCAAATATTGGGATGCTTCTGAAGAAGAAATCAACAAGTTTACTGCTGGGACAGTTGTTTTCTTAAGTGGGAAGCGGGAAATCTATCAAGGAAACCCACAAGTAAAGATTTTGCATATGCGATTGACTAAACTTGAAGAGCCAAGTGATCCTAGTTTTTATATGGAAAGGGCTCCTTTGAAAAAAGAAGAAATGGAAGAAGAAATCAATCAATTATTATTTGATATAACAAATGCTCATTGGAATCGGATTGTCCGTCATTTACTAAATAAATATCAAAAGCAATTTTTTGAATTTCCCGCAGCAAAACGGAATCATCATGCTTTTGCAAGTGGATTAGCTTACCACACATTGACTATGTTGCATTTAGGTAAAACGATTGCTGATGAATATCCAGAATTGAATCGATCGTTGTTATACGCAGGAATCATTTTACACGATCTCGGAAAAGTGATTGAATTATCTGGACCGATGAGTACGGAATATACTTTAGCGGGTAATCTAGTGGGGCATTTGGTACTAGTAGATGAAGAGATCACGAGAGCATGTATCGCATTGAAAATAAATGAAGCAGATGAGGATGTTTTGGTATTAAGACATATGGTCTTAGCACATCACGGCTTATTAGAATACGGATCGCCGGTTCGACCACGTATCATGGAAGCAGAAATCTTACATCAGATCGATAATCTCGATGCTTCAATGCAAATGATGTTGACGTCGATTCGTCAAACAGAACCTGGAAAATACACTGAACGGATTTTTGGAATGGAAAATCGTAGTTTCTATGTTCCCAAAGAACTATAGATAACTAAAGGAACGTAGCCTAACACGAACTACTTGTGAGCCTACGTGTCTTTATTATTGGAAAATTTATTTTGTTATTGATAAAAATCTACAATAGTGTAAGATTGTAGTCAGATGAGAAACCGTTTTACTAATAGGGGGAAAATAGTTAATGAATCATTATATCCAATCTCTTGGCGTTCAAAGAGATCCGCTATTTTTCTGGGTATTGGGAATTTTCTTCTCAGTATGTTTGTTGTATATGGCTTATAAATTGAGAAACAAATCCAAGATTGCTTTGATTACTTTAACGACTACGGGCGTCTTTATTTGTATTTTTGCTATGTTTGCAACGATCGTTACACTGATGACCAGAATCAGTTACTAAAAAACAGCTCTTTGTCAAAGTGAATAGGTAGCGAAAAAACATCAAAGTCAATCATTTACTTTGGTGTTTTAATCTATGCTTATCTTTTATAAAAAATAAGGTGGAAATTACGATCCTTCTTAGAAATTATAGCGTCAACAAAAAAACAGACCAGGATAGGTCTGTTTTTTTCATCTTATTTGCTTGATGATTCAGTTGTTGATGATTCAGAAGTTTTTGTTGATTCAGTTGTTTTAGATTCAGAAGATTTTGTTGATTTTGTTTTAGACTCAGATGTATTGGTATTAGCTGTTTCCATAGTAAATGGCGTTAATACATTTTTAAAGGCATCATCTGTGACTTTTACATTTTCTTCTTTTAATACTTTAGCGATAATTTCTTTTTGTAGGTCTTGATCACTTTCTTTTGTATCTCGGGCGATTGATTCTAATTGTTTCTTGTATTTATTCATGTCATCGCCTTTATTTTGGTTTTTGACCATTTTTACAACATAATAATCTGTTGAGTATGAAGTTGTATTTGTCGCTGAGATAACGTCAGATACTTGACCGTCTTTTAATTTGAAGGCTGCTTCTTTCACTTCAGTTGGAACATCTGTCGTTTGAGAATCAAATTTGATTTTTCCGCCATCTTTTTTAGTTGCTTCATCGGTTGATTTTTCTTTTGCCAGTTTCGCAAAATCAGTTCCATCATCTGCTGATTTTTTCACTTCTTTTGCTTCATCTTCACTGCTTACTTTAATGATTTGTGCTTCAACTTCTGGATGGAAAGTTTTCCAAGCTTCTTTTAAATCTTTTTCTGTCACTTTGACGTTAGCACTTATACCAGCTTTTAATACTAAACTGCTTCTAAGTGCTTGTTTATATGAGTCTTCTGTATAACCAGCTGCTTCTAATTGTGATTTAAAGGTGTCACCGTAAGTTTCTGCATTCTTTTTGTATTCAGCATTGACATCTTTATCCGTTACTTTATCGCCATATTTATTTTCAAAGGCTTTGTAAATAATCATATTTTGAACTAATTGTTGGTTGTTTTGCGTATGTTTTGCTTCATTATAAAAATCTTCAACCGTGATAGTTCCGCCTTTCATTGTGGCGATGTCTTTATTTGTACTACCTGAACAAGCAGCTAATGCTAATACAGCTAGCGCACTAGTTGCAGCTAAAATTATTTTTTTCTTTTTCATTAAAATTGCTCTCCTGTGATTTATTATTATTCTTACAATAATAACTATACCATATCTATTTATTAATAAAAACGTTCTCGTGATAGTTTCAAATAAAATTCAAATTTTGATCACATTCCTAACTAAAAATTAAAAAAACAATAAAATTAAAATCAAAAGTGTTATAAAATTCCGCATTATTGCATGTCTTGTGGCAAATCATTTGTTAATTTTTCAACTTGTTCTTGGATTTGTGCAATTCTTGGTTCTGCTTGAAATTTAAAATTTTCAATATCTTTTTTCATTGATTCTTGAAAAGCGGGGATCAAAGTATTAGCTGTTTCTTTTGTGTCAACTAATGCTTGTTTGAAATTATTAAGACTGTTATTTAAATCATTTGTTAATTCCGTTGCTTCGTCTAGTTCAGCGATCAATTTTTTTCTGGTTTCGTTCCCGCTTCTAGGAGCAAATAACAACCCGGATATAGCTCCAACGGTCGTTCCAAAAACGATTCCTTTTAAAAAGTTTTTAATCAATGTTCTTCACCTGCTTTACAATGGTATGTTGAATTTGTTGCAATTCTTCCGCACTATATTCTGACTGATGGTTACCAAAGTGGATCGAAAAATCATCTTCTTTACTATAGCGAGGGACCAAATGGACATGTGAATGAAATACAGATTGATAAGCCAATTCACGGTTATTATTCAAGATATTCAGTCCTTGCATCTCAGGAAAAGCTTCTTCAATTGAACGAGCGATTTTAGGGATACGTGAAAAGACATCAGCTGCTAGTACTTCGTCATATTCAAAAATATCAGAAACGTGTTGTTTTGGAATAACTAGTGTGTGTCCTTTTGTCGCTTGGGATATATCTAAAAATGCATAGACTTTTTCGTCTTCGTAGATTTTATAACTAGGGATTTCTTGCTTAATAATTTTACAAAAGATACAGTTTTCCATAGGAAACATCCTTTCCATCAAAAATATTATTTATGTTAACTTTACCATATGTTCAAAGATTTGTATGAAAAAAAATAAATTGACTTCGTTTTCTTCATGGTATAATAAAAACAATCGAACGACGGAGGAAAAATTATGAGTCTAATTGTGGAACATGTAACAGGTGGCTATGGACATCTACCTGTTTTAAAAGATATTAGTTTTAGTGTACAGCCTGGCGAAATGGTAGGATTGATCGGTTTAAATGGCGCTGGAAAAAGTACAACGATCAAACATATCATTGGCCTCTTAGAACAAAAAAAAGGATCTATCACGATTAATGATCTGAGTTTGAAAAAAAATACTGAAGAATACCGAAAACAAATCGGTTTTATACCTGAAACGCCTTCTTTGTATGAAGAACTAACTTTAAGAGAACATATCGAAGTGACTGCGATGGCCTATGATATTCCAATCGATATAGCGATGCAACGAGCTGAGAAATTGTTACATACGTTTCGTTTAGAGAATCGTTTGGAATGGTTGCCAGCCAATTTTTCAAAAGGGATGAAACAAAAGGTGATGATCTTGTGTTCTTTCTTGATCGAGCCTTCTTTGTACATTATTGATGAGCCTTTTTTAGGATTAGATCCATTAGCAATCAATGCTCTTTTAGAACTAATGGTAGAAATGAAAAATGAAGGTTCAGGGATCTTGATGTCTACGCATATTTTAGCTACGGCAGAAAAATATTGTGATCGTTTTGTAGTTCTGCACAATGGAGAAATACGTGCAGATGGAACCTTAAAAGACTTACAGGAGGAATTCCGACTACCTGATTCTTCACTGGATGAAATTTATATCTCCTTGACAAAGGAGCAGGATCATGAATAATTTCTTTCAATTGCGATTAGCAAAACACCAGAAAAAAATGATGAAGTATTTGCGTTATGTACTAAATGATCATTTTGTATTGGTTTGTTTATTTCTATTTGGCGGAGTCGGCTTTTACTATTCAAACTGGTTAAAAACGTTAACGACTCCTTTTCAAATGGGTGGGATTATCCTTACGATCTTTTGGTTTATTTGTTTGTTTTTTGGTAAATTTGCCACTTTCACGCAAGCGGCCGATCTGGTTTTTCTACTACCGAAAGAAAAGGAGATGCATCAGTATCTCCAACGAGCTTTTCTTTATTCCAGTCTATTTCCTTTTCTGTTCTTAGGACTAGCTTGTGGCTTTTCAATGCCCCTCGTGGTTGTGACAACCGGGCAGCCTTTTTCTTTTTATTTCGTTTATTTACTGATTCTCTGGGGATTGAAGAGTAGTCAACTACAAATCAAACGAGTGGAGCTTTTCCGAATTGAAGAGAAAAAATTGATGGTATGGAAAGCTTCTTGGTATCTTTCGACATTGCTGATCTTGTTGCTTACGGTCTATGGATGGCTCTGGCTTGGATTGTTAGCTATGTTGATTCAATTAAATATTTACTTTTGGTTTTTATGGAAAAATATGACGTATCGGTTGGATTGGGAAAAAATGATACAAAAAGAAGAGCAACGTTTACATCAAATCTATCAATTCATCAATCTTTTTACTGATGTGCCGGAAATCACTTCTAAAGTCAAAAGAAGAAGGTATTTAGACCCGTTGCTTCAACATACGAAGAAAACGAAAGATAATACTTATTATTATCTTTATGTCAGAAGATTTATTAGAGGTTCTGATTTCAGTGGTCTTTTCTTACGCTTAGTGTTGATTGGAAGTATCTTGATTGCAGGTATTGAAGATGTTTATTTTATAACTGCTATTGGTGCGCTTTTTATCTATTTGATCGGATTCCAAGTGATTCCTTTATACAATCAATTTCGTTACATGACACTTATCCAACTTTATCCAATCACGGAAAAGCAAAAAGAAGTTGCGCTGCAAAAGTTATTGTTAAATCTTTTGCTGATTGCCGCTAGTCTTTTTGGATTGATTGGTGCGATCGTATTAAATGGGCTAGACAAACTTATACCGATTATCAGTTATTTGATCGTCATCGGTTTGTTTATTAAAATCTATACACCGACTCGGATCAAGAAAATGAACGAATAAAAGAGGTGAAAAAACGAGAGAATAAGGCAGATTTGCTTTTTCTCTCGTTTTTTTGATAAAAGATGGTTTTTTAGAGAGGAATACAGGAAAAAAGAACGTATATGTGCTTGACGTTCGGGGCTTAGGCGACTAGAATAATAAGTACTGCAAATCATAGAGTTTAGAGGACGGGAGAATGCATGATGGAGTTTCAGTTAGACCAAGAATGGCGTTTACGCCCAATCAAAGGTGATACGGGAAAAACATACATAGGCATGCGCGATGAAGATAAGGTCTTTATTAAACGCAATACGACTCCAATGCTTGCTGCACTATCCCGAGAAGGAATTACACCAAAACTGGTATGGACGAAACGGACAGGAAATGGCGATACCTTAACAGCACAGGAATGGCTAGAAGGACGTTTATTAACTCCGACCGAGATCGGCCAGCGAAATGATGTTATTGATGTCTTGTATCATTTGCATCATTCTGCTTCACTTAAAACGATGTTGACTCGGATCGGTGGTAGAGTGATGACACCAGAAAAAATGTTGCAACAATATGAACTGGAGTTACCTGAGACACTCAGAAAGAATCGATTTTTACAAATCGTTCACCAGTTTTTGCGTCAACAAATTCCACAGATGGATAAAGAGAACTTTGCAGTTGTACACGGAGATGTCAATCATCGGAACTGGTTAGTGTGCAAAAATTATTTGTATCTAGTTGATTGGGATTCAATTATGTTTGCTGATCCAGCGGTGGATATTGCCACGATTTTAGGGAATTATGTTCCATTATCTAATTGGAATCAATGGCTCGTTACTTATGGGATTCGCCCAACGGATGAGATATTAGAAAAATTACATTGGTATGCTGCGATGAATCTTTTACAAGAGATTACCCGATATTGTCAGCGTGAAGATCATCGACGAATGAATGAAGAGATCTTACAGTTGAAAAGAATTTTTAGTGGTTGAGCAAAGAGTCAAAAAGAATGAGTACGGTGTACGAATAAAGCATTTATTGTCGATTATTTATTCAGAGTTAAGATCAGAAGAGTAGAACATCACTTGTCTGATCTTTATTTTTTTAGGAAAGAAAGGAATGGAGTTTTCATGCGTGTACGTAATCGCCCAGGTGCTGCTGAAATGCTAGCAGCGCATCCAGATCTAGTAATAAGTGAACCAACCAAGTGGAGAGGTAAGTGGAAAGAACTATTTGGCAATGAGCAGCCGATCCATATTGAAATTGGTATGGGAAAAGGTCAGTTTATCACAGGAATGGCTAAGGCTCATCCTGAAATCAATTATATCGGGGTAGAAATGCAAGTCAGCGTTGTATCAATTGCTTTAGATAAATTAATTGAACAACCATTACCAAATTTAAAACTATTGCATGTTGATGGTTCAGCGTTGACGGAATATTTTGCAGATAGTGAGATTGATCAAATCTATTTGAACTTTTCTGATCCGTGGCCTAAAAAAAGACATGAAAAACGCCGGTTAACGTATCATACATTTTTAGCGGTGGATGAACAAATTCTACGCCCTAAAGGAGAAATCCATTTTAAAACAGATAACCAAGGACTATTTGAATATTCATTAGCTAGTTTTTCTCAATACGGCATGATCATCAAACAAGTATGGTTAGATTTACATCAAAGTAAATATGAAGGAAATATCATGACTGAATACGAAGAAAAATTTTCTTCAAGAGGTCAAAGAATCTATCGTGTTGAAGCTCAATTTCCAGATAAAACGAAGAAATAATGACTTCATTTAATCAAAAGCAACCGAAACATTTTTGTTTCGGTTGCTTTTTTGGTTGTAGATGCAGCTGTTCGAGCAAGGAAAAATTGTAGGACAAAATATTTTCGTATTTATTTTATATAGAAGGTTCAATCAAGTTAAATTTAGAAAATGAAAATAAGCCTTTATCTGTGATCTTTAATTCGGGGATGACAGATAATGTTAAAAATGAAAGTGTTAAAAATGGATCGAATGATTGACTGGCACCTAACGAATGTGCTTCTTTAGTTAAGGAAACTAACTGCTCATTCACAGCTAAAAAAGGTTCTTGAGACATTAAGCCACCGATTGGTAAGGGTAAACAAGCCAACTCTTGACCATCTGCAACAGCGATCATTCCGCCACCTTTTTTGATTAATTGGTTTGCTGCTATTAACATATCTTCGTCATTCGTTCCCACCACGACGATGTTATGGGAATCATGCGCAACAGTTGTTGCAAGAGCTCCTTTCTTTAGTTGAAATCCCTTAACGATCCCAACGCCAACATTTCCTGTTCGATGGTGACGTTCGATCACAGCAATTTTTAGTTGGTCGTTGGCAATTGAAGGAACAAAGACACCGTTTTTTGTGTCTACTTCTACGAGACAATCATTGGTCAATAAACTATTAGGAATGACTTCGATCATGTGGGCTTTTTCAGTACAAAGTGGTAAAGCAAAAGAATCGACCGTTAATGGTTTCACATCCATTTTTGGTAATTTTTGAGCATAAGTATTTTTTTGTCTCGGAAATTGTTCCAGATTCAATTGTGCATTCTCTACCACGATTTTTCCATTAGAAAAGACAGTATTGATTGGAAGAGTCGTTAAATCATTGGTTAAAAAGAAATCAGCTTGATAGCCAGGTGCGATGGCGCCTAGCTGACTTAAGCCAAAACATTCGGCAGCGTTTAGTGTGGCCATTTGAATAGCTTGTAATGGTTCCATTCCTAAATGGATTGCTTGGCGTATGATGTGATCGATAGAGCCTTCTGCAACCAGATCATCGATCAGTTTATCATCCGTGACAAATAAACAACGTCGTGAATTTTCTGGTGTTACAACGGGAAGGAGTGCTTCGAGGTCTTTTGCAACTGTCCCTTCTCGAATCATTAAATACATCCCTAAAGCTAGACGTTCTTTTGCTTCTTGTGCGTTAGTCGCTTCATGGTCGGTTTTTATACCAGCCGTCAAATAGACGTTTAGCTCATCTCCTTGAATACCAGCTGCATGACCATCGATTTTCATATTTTTCTCATGCATCAATTGTAATTTATCAATGATGGTTTTTTCGTTATTTGCAACAGCTTGGTAGTTCATCACTTCAGCAAGTCCCAACACTTCAGGACGATCAAGAAAAGGAATGAATGATTGGGCGTCTAGCACTGCGCCGCTTGTTTCAAAAGGTGTTACAGGAACGCAGGATGGCAGCATGATAAAAATATTCATTGGTACGGATTGGGCATCTTCAATCATAAAATCAAGCCCAATACTCCCTGCTACGTTTCCTATTTCATGAGGATCAGTAATTACCGAGGTGACGCCATGTAATAAAGAAATTTTTGCAAACTCGCTTGGAGATAAAAGTGAACTTTCGATATGCACATGCCCATCAATAAGTCCTGGTACGAGGTATTGATTTTTTGCATCATAGATTTCTTTGCCTTCGTATTGACCGATCCCCACGATTTTACCGTCACAAATCGCAACATCACCGGTTAGGATTTCTTTTGTAAAAACGTTGACGATTTGTGCATGTTTGATTACCAGATCAGCTGGTTCTTTTTTCCCAGCGACTAAAATATGCTTTGTTCGTAATGATTCCACCATGTTCCCTCCAAAATAAATTTTTAATAGTATAACATAAATTCGGATTTTGCCCATCTTTTAGCATTTAATGATACAAAAATAAAATAGTATTAGAAAAAAGACGTATGTTTTTTATGGAGGGGATAAGATGGATATAAAGGAGATTTCAGATGATCTCATTAATGAAAGTTATAAAAAACGTGTTCAAGATATCTATATAATGCCTAATCAAACTGATTTCAATATTTATTACCGCTATAGTAAAAAACGAACATTCCAAAAAAGTATTGCATCAGATATTGGACAACAATTAATCTCACGCTTTAAATATTTAGGAGAGATGGATATCGGTGAGAGAAGAAAAGCGCAATTAGGTGCAATGACTTACGTCTTAAAAGAAAAAGAGGTCAGACTGAGACTGTCTTCTGTAGGTGATTACTTACAAAGAGAAAGTTTGGTGATTCGATTACTTTATGATTTGTCTGAAAAACAGTTCCGCTGTTTTTGTCCTGATGATTTAAAGGTGATCAATGAGCGGAGTAAAAAGCGTGGGCTCTATTTGTTCAGCGGACCAGTTGGATCAGGAAAAACTTCTTTGATGTACTATTTGGCACAAGACAAAGAGGTACAAGTAATTACAATAGAGGACCCAGTAGAAATTGAAGAAACAGCCTTTTTACAATTACAAGTAAACGACAAAATCGAACAAACGTATGAGGAATTGCTGAAGCTTGCATTACGTCATCGTCCAGATTTATTGATCATTGGAGAAATCAGAGATAGCAAGACAGCGAATGTAGCAATTCGAGCAGCGTTGACAGGTCACCGTGTATTTGCGACGGTTCATGCCCGCCATTTAGATGGAACCGAAGCGAGAATTCTTGAATTAGTTGGCAGAAGCGATGAGTTTTTTGAATGTTTATCTGGCGTAATCTACCAAGAAATCCTTTTAGACCAAACACAAGCAGCAGCGGCTTTATGGGGTTACAACTTTACCTACAATGATTTTGAGAGGAAAGGGTGGGACCAAAGCTATGAAGAAGCAAAAAATAGTCGCTGGCGATCGTTTGCCTTCTAAGAAAATGTCACTGAACCATCAAGCAAAGTATATTCGACTGATGGGGGAGTTACTTGACCATGGATTTAGTATTCAAGAAGCAACGGAAATATTGTTGAAGATCACACCTGTCCCCCATATTTATTTACAGCAAGGACACCGTTTATTGCAAGAAGGACATTCTTTTTATGAGGTTCTACAAGCATTGGGTTTTACTCAAGACAAGCTTGTGCAAATCGAGTTAGCCAGTGCGCATGGGAACTTGATCCAAACATTGAATGGGATGGCAGAACAATTTCGTCTCGTAGCAGAATTTCGAAAAGAATTAAAAAAGATGATCAGTTACCCGTGTTTACTGTGTTTGTTTTTATTAGGGATCTTAGTTGCATTACGCCAATTTATTTTGCCACAGTTATTAACTTCGGAAATGGTCATGGATACGCATTGGAGAATCCGATTCTTGCAGTCCTTTCATTGGTATGTTCTTCTTGTTTTACTGTCTGTTGGTTTATTATGTCTGTTTATCAAGATCAGGCTCTTAAAAATGGATATGATTCAACGAGGGGAATGGTTCAGCAACAAACCATTGATTGGTTCGCTTTTTTCCCTCTACCAGTCTTCTTATATCGCTTTAGAATTTGGAAAATTATTCTACGAGGGATTAGAATTGCGCCAAATTATTTTTTGTTTGAAAGAAACAAAACAAGGGAGTTTGATCCAACTATTAGCATTTCGTCTGACAAAAGGGTTAGAATCAGGAATTTCTTTAGCACAGCAGTTTGAGACTTATTCATTTTTAACGGCTGAATTTAGTCAAATCGTTTTACAAGGGGAAGCAAAAGGAAACTTAGGTAAAGAACTTTTGTTTTACAGTAAATTAGCAAGACAGCATTTTTTCCAAAAGGTGAACCGTGGACTTTCATGGATACAGCCAGTCCTTTTTCTAGGAATTGCCAGCTTGATTCTATTGATTTATGCAGCAACTTTACTGCCGGTTTATGGCAACATTGAGGAGGTTTTATTATGAAATATCTAGTCAATTTTAGACGAAAACAATTAAGAAATGTTGAAAGTTTTACGTTGATCGAAATGCTGATCGTCTTATTAGTGATCAGTGCATTAGTTCTCTTGTTCATCCCTAATATTTCCCGCTATCGAGATCATGTCAATCGAGAAGGCAAACAAGCAGTGATGCAATTGGTCGATGCTCAAAAAGAATTGTACTCTTTGCAAAATAATGGGAAAGTCCCAACGATCGCAGAACTCTTAAAGGAGGGATATATAAAGCAAGAACATGCAGATGCCTATAACCGCAAATAAACCAATTTGCTTTACTGGTTATACTTTGATTGAAACCTTATTTGTTTTGACGATCACTTTAGGATTATTTCTATTCCCTTCACTTTCGGTCTCAGCTTGGCAAAAGCAGATGACAATAGAGCAATTTTTTGCACAATTTGAAAGTAGGATATATGCCACGCAGAAAATAGCCATTGTCAGCCAACAAGCTACAAGAATCTTTTACGATCAATCAAAGAATCAAATTGTTTTTGACGTACCCAATCCAAATCTCGGTTGGTCAACTTTAGAGGTGCCAGATGAAATTACTGTCCAACAGATGGAAAAGCTCATATTCGCTGCGGGAACCGGCAACGAAAGTTCATTGCAAGCCTATCGGTTCTATTGGACAAATAAAAGACAAACTATCGTTTATCAATTTCAGCTAGGGAGTGGTCGATATATTAAAAAAATCGAATAGACATGCTTTTGTTCTATTAGAAACAGTAATGGCTTTATCCATTACCTTATCGTGTATCTTTCTTGTCAGCCATGGGAATTTGTATTTATTAACTGCAGAAAAGCAAAATAATCAGGAAATCTTATTACTTCGCAGGCTATATGAAGATGTAAAAACCTACCGAATGTATGAACAAATACCGAATCGAACGTTAAATGGACCACATAGTCAGATAACCATAACCGCTAAAAAGAAAAAGATCGAAAAAGTGAAGCTCACACAAGGAGACAAAGTGATTGAGATTACCAAAATACCAGAATAAAGCTGCCTTTACACTGATTGAATGTTTGATTTCGCTTGCCATTTTAAGTGCTGTTTTACTTTCAATCAGTCTTTTAATCACGCAAACAACGAAAGTGGAACAATATTTACAACGAAAGGATCAAAAAGAGTGGCTGATTTTTTTAGCTCAGTTTGAAGAAGAAATAAAAAAAGGAAAAAATGTCGTCATTAAAGATAACCGTATTTATTATGAGATGGAAAAGAAAACCTATTTATTTGAGCAATATCATACGTTGATACGTAAACGAGAAGTATCAGGGGGACACCAACCTGTGTTAACACAAGTCAAACATTGGGAAGTGAGAGATTCTAATGCAGCTATCACATTTTTAATCGAATTTATAAACGGAGAGAAGTATGAGGGGATTTGGACCAAGCCACTATCATAAAAAGCATAACAAGGGGTTCAGTAGTAATATCTTATTCTCAACCTTACTATTGTTTTTAGTTTGTAGTTCCTTATTGTCGATCATTGTACAAACTTATCGCTCGACAGTAGATTTGAATCAACGCACCAAAAATTATTATGTAGCAAAAATAATCAAACAAATGGTTTTATCTGAAAGTAACGAGTTGAAAGAACAGGGAATGTATCAATATAATTTAGGAAAGGCTCATTACAAAAGAAAAGCGAATCAGCTAACGATCGAAATTCAGATCGAATCTCAGCATTTTCAGTTCATAGAAATGCTTAACAGTGATACAGAAAGTAACACAGAAAGTGAGTGAATTCATGAAAACGCACTCTTTTCTGTGTTATCGCTGTTTACATAACGTTTATGTTTTTTATTTCACAAACAAAAAAGTGTGAAAACGATTGAAATTTTGCTCATAGTTCGTTAAAATTAAACAGGTAAAATAATTGTTATAATATATCTAGAAATGAGGTGCACCATGTTACCAGAAAAAATGGAACAGGGGTTTGAACAAAACCTAAAAGCGATTCAGCTTTTACAAAATGCATTGGGAACTTCCTTTTTAGAAGCCTATGTCGAAAATGCTGAAAACTTAATCGACAACTATCAAGTACGAGTGGTAGATGGAGTACCGTCTGAAGAAATCAAGCAACAGATTTCTGCTTTGTATAAAGAACTCAGTCAACTTTCCTTTGAACCAGAAGAGTGGCGCCGTCTGTCACAACTACTGTTACTAAAGGGGAGTCAGACAGAACATCTTCAAGCGAACCATCAACTTACTCCAGATAGTATTGGTTTTTTATTTGTCTTTTTAATTGAACAGCTATTCACAAATAAAGAAGAACCAATCAAGATTTTGGACATTGCAGCAGGAATGGGCAACTTGTTATTAACAGTTCTTTTAAACCTATCAAGTGCGGGATACCAAGCGGAAGGGATGGGTGTAGATATTGACGATACGTTATTAGCGGTTGCTGCTTCAACAAGTGATCTGACTCAGGCGAATGTTCAATATTTTCACCAAGATGGCTTACAAGAATTACTGATTGATCCAGTGGATGTAGCTATCAGCGATTTACCGATTGGTTATTATCCGAATGATCAAAAAGCAAAAGAGTTTTTAACAAGCACCACACAAGGGCATAGTTATGCCCATCATCTGCTATTAGAACAGGCAATGAAGTATGTCAAACCAGATGGATTCGGTCTGTTTTTGATGCCAAGTAACTTCTTAGAAACAGAACAAAGTGAAGAAGTCAAAAGATGGTTTAAAGAAGAAGGATATCTTCAAGGAATGATCCAATTACCAGATGAATTATTCCGTAACAAGCAATCACAAAAAAGTATTTTGATCTTGCAGAAAAAAGGAACAAAGGCAAAACAAGCACAAGAAGTATTACTTGTAAAACTTGATTCACTAAAGAAACCAGAGAAGGTGACTGAATTTTTTAAAGAATTTGAAACATGGAAATCGTCTTCTCTTTAATCACGCACTAAGAAGGAGAATTATATGTCTAAAACAATTGCTATCAACGCTGGAAGTTCAAGTTTAAAATGGCAGCTATATCAAATGCCAGAAGAAACCGTAATTGCTAAAGGAATTGTCGAAAGAATCGGTTTAGAAGATTCAATTTTTACGATCAAATATGGTGAAGATCAAAAATTTGAGAAAATCATGGACATCGATGATCATGAAGTAGCAGTAAAAATGTTGTTAGATCAACTGATTGCATTACAAATCTTAAGTTCTTACGATGAAATCACTGGTGTAGGACATCGTGTGGTTCATGGTGGAGAAACTTATGCTGATTCTGTAATCGTGGATGAAGCTGTGATGGATCGCATTGAAGAATTGGCAGAGTTTGCACCATTGCATAACCCTGCTAACTTAATGGGTATCAAAGCATTTAAAAAAATCTTACCTGATATCCAAAGTGTGGCTGTGTTTGACACGTCATTCCACGCAACAATGCCAAAAAGCAGTTATTTGTATAGCTTACCTGTTTCTTACTATGAAGATTTCAAAGTAAGAAAATATGGCTTCCATGGTACAAGTCATCGCTATGTAGCAGAACGTGCGGCTAAGATGTTAGAGAAACCAATCGAAGAGTTGAAATTGATCACTTGTCACTTAGGGAATGGTGTTTCAATTACGGCAGTAGATGGTGGAAAATCAGTTGATACTTCGATGGGATTCACACCACTGGCAGGTGTAACAATGGGAACACGCTCAGGGGACATCGATCCAGCTGTTTTACCTTATCTAATGGAAAAATTAGAGATTGATATTGATGAAATGGTCAACATTTTAAACAAAAAATCAGGTTTGTTAGGTCTAACAGGTTTATCAAGTGACATGCGTGACCTTGAGAAAAACTATGAACAAGAGCATATCCATTTGGCATATGACATCTTTGTAGACCGTATCCGTAAATATATTGGTGGATATGTGACAACGATGAACGGCGTTGACGCAATTGTTTTCACTGCTGGAATTGGTGAAAATGATGGGCACGTCCGTAGTGAAATCATTAAAGGGATGACATGGTTTGGTTGTGAAATTGATCCTGAAATGAATAAAAAACGTGGGGAAGAATTAGATATCTCCACAAAAGATTCAAAAGTCAAAGTACTTGTCATTCCAACTGATGAAGAATTGATGATCGCTCGTGACGTGGAACGTTTACGTAAATAAATATTCTAATGAAATAGTTGTTAGCCTTTTTTAGGTATGAAATAGTGTAACGAACGTATCATAATTTTAAGAATAAATTTTTTCCGAAGTGAACATTGTTCACTTCGTTTTTTTGTTTTGTCTATAAAAAGTGATTGATTGAAAAAAAGAAATGTTCTTTTTTAAATCAATAAAAAATATAGAAATAAAATAAAGTATTATGAAAAAAAGGGAGGAGATTGAATTGAGAAAAACAAATCGATTAACGATAACGATTATGAGTGTACTAATATTAGCTAATTCATCTATAACTGCCAGTCCATTTGTATACGCAGAACAAAATGAAGTCTCAGGAAAGAAAACAATGAAAAGTGAAATCAGCCAGGCAAATATTTCAGGTGAACATTCAGATGTGAAACAAACGAACATTCCTAATGATCAAAACGTTAAGAAAGCGACTGAGGCAGTGAAACTTCTGTTTGATGAAATAGGAGCAAAAACAAGTAATACCCAAGCAAAAATTAATGAAGTAAAGCTACAAGTAATGGAATTAACAGAAAGTGTACAAAAAACAAAATTATTTGAAAAAATTGTTCAAGCGCAAGAAATGTATGATTCAAAACAGACTAAAATGACAAATTCTAAAGAAAAAAATGGACAAAAAGAATTTGACGAAAAAACTCCTTCCTGTACAATCGACCCCTATATTTATGGAAACGTATACATGACTGGCGCTTATGAAGGGGAAATCAATCAATTTAAATTGATTGTTGGCGATAAAGAATATACCCCAGGTTTTACTTTGTTACCAAATAATCAGTTCAAACTTTATATTGGAAAGAAAATTCCGCCTTCAATTTTTTCAGTCACAGTAAAAATCTTTGATAAAAAAGGAAAAGAGACAAGTTCTCAAAACGTTTCAGTTCAAGCACCGAAACTCACCATTAACAATTACACATTAGGAGAAAACTATGTCAAAGGTGAATTTATTGGTGATGTTGCTAAATTTAAATTGAGGGTGGGGACCACAGGAAGCACGAAAGAATACACTCCAGGTTTTAGACGATTAGCGAATAAACAATTTGAAGTCTATGCGAAAGATAAAATATTACGTGGAAGTAAAAGAGTCGTTTTGGTTGCTCTGAATTCAGAAGGAGATTTGTTAAAATCTGGTTTAGTTAGAGTCCAATCTCCCTACTTAGATATAAATGACTATAAATTAGGAAATGAATATATTACAGGTACCTATGTTGGGGCAGTAAAGAAATTTAAGTTAGTAGTGGATGGAAAAGAGTATTTTCCAGGATTTAAATTGTTAAAGGATAATCAATTTGAAGTCTACGCGAAAAACAAGGTATCGGCGCTAACTAAATCTATTACTTTGATTAGTTTAGATGAACAAGGAAAAGAAATCGTTAGTAAGCAAGTGGTTTTCATTGATTCAACGAATAAAGACTGACTATTTTTATAGCTGAAGCATTAACGACTCGTATAAAAAGTTACTTGAATAGAAATAGAAGAACAGCCAGTGTCACAAACAAAAATTTTTTTACCGAAGTGAGTAACTTTAACATTGTTTTTTATTTTATAAAATAGTCTATTTAAAAAAACGACATTTTTTTTTAAATAATTAAAAAAAATAGCGAGCCCGAATAGGTTATTATTTCCTTAAATCAAATAAACAAAAAAGGGTGGTTTTTAATTGAAAAAGGGGAACTTGAAAAAGAATTTAGTGTCGTTTTCAACTACGAGTGCATTAGTATTATCTAGTTTATCTGGAGTAGTGACACCAATGGTCCATGCAGATCAAAATGGGGCGGGAGAAGGCATCACTATTACTACTTCGGAAAAAAATGAGAAAAAAGAAGAAGCAAATCAATCAAATCAATCAAGTCAGGCGAGTGAAACAAGTCAAACACACGCTTCAGAAGAAAAAGAAAATAAAAAAGTAGAAGAAACAACAATCCTTCGACAACAAAAACAGTTACAGTGAAAAGTTTTGATTCAAATGGAAAAGAAACAGGTACAAGAGAAGTTGCTGTACAATCACCTAAATTAACGGTGGAAGAATATACAGTAGGTAAAGATTACATCAAAGGTCAAATTGCAGGTGAGGCTAAACAATTCAAATTAATTGTTGATGGCAAAGAATATACACCAGGATTTAAACTTTTAGAGAATAATAATTTTGAAGTGTATGCAAAAAATAAAGTAACAGTAGATTCCAAAAAAGTGATTTTAAAAGTTTTAAATGCTGAAGGTATAGAAATCGGCATGCAAGAAATCACCCTTAACGCTCCAAGCTTAGTTGTAGATTATTATAAAGTAAACACTGATTATATTACAGGAAGCGTGACCGGCAATGTCAAGAAATTCAAATTGATAGTAGATGGAAAAGAGTACTTCCCAGGATTTAAGTTGTTAAAGAATAATCGATTTGAAGTATATGCAAAAAATAAAGTATCAGCAACGTCTAAAACAATTACTTTAGTGAGCTTAGATGAACAAGGGAAAGAAATTTTGAGCAAACAAGTTTCTATCTTGAATTCAGCAATCGAAGATGCTTTAACGATAGTAAATAATTTGTTTGATGGAAATGGAGCAAAAGTAGGCAATACTAAAGCTCAAATTGATGCGGCGAAACAACAAGTCGAAAGCTTACCAGATAGTGATCAAAAAACAGCGTTATTGGAAAAAGTCAATCAAGCACAAAAAGCATACGATACATTGATGCAAAAATGGCAAGTTGCGAATGAGACGATGGATAAACACTTTATTGATGGAGATATCGGTAATCCTAAAGGTAGTTTTACAACAGAAGAAATGATCGATCTTGCAGAAAAACTAGGTGAACTTCCTTATATAAACATTCCATTTTTAGAAGGCTATACGACCAATGCATTGCATGAAAAATACGATCAGTTAATTGCTGTATCAAACGCAACGCCAGTGGTGGATCGTCTGTTTTTTAATGGTAAACCAAGTACAAACAATACTCAAAATGATATTAATACTGCATTGAATCTTGTCCACCGTCTTGTGGATGGACCTTATAAAGACAGACTGTTAGCGAAAGTACAAGAAGCACAAAAAGCTTATAATGATGCGCACATTATTGTACTTCCTAAAGGAAATAAATAGGCGAATTGATGACAAAGAAATATTTTTATCATGAAATCGATTAGGTTAGAAAAAATGATTGATTGGATAAATAATCTAAAAAAGAGCTTGGAACAAAAGAACGTGCCAAGCTCTTTAGCATATGTAAAAATAAATAAAAGCGGTTGTGACATACTTTTGTCACAACCGCTTGTTTAGTAATTAATCATTCTTTTTCAGGTAATTTATTCTCTAAATCAGTACGTACCACTAGAACATCACAAGTGGCGTTACGAATCACATATTCTGAAACAGAACCAATAAATAGACGTTCAACAGCATTCAATCCTGTTGCACCTAACATGATTAAATCTACATGGTTATCCTCAGGAATTTCTTTAGCGATGATTTGTTTCGGCGAGCCGTATTCAATCACGGTAGTAACATTGTTCAATCCCGCTTTTTTAGCATTTGCTTCGTAATCAGCTAGCGTTTGCTTCGCCATTTCAGTTGCTTGCTCTGCCAACATGCCATCAAATGATGAAACGGTTTGGAAAGAACGAGTATCAATCACGTGTGCTAATAAAAGTTCTCCATTATTTCTGATAGCAACGTTTACGGCTTTTTTAAAAGCTAATTCAGCTTCATCAGAGCCATCTACGGCAACCATAATTTTTTTGTACTGTTGTAACATAAGCATTCACTCCTTCAGATAAATCAATCATTTATAATTCTATTGTAAAACAAGTTGAACAAAAAGAGAATTATTTACTGTTTGGTTTGACCATTTTCCGAGCGAAAGTAAAACTGAAGACAGAAGCAACAATAATGACCAAGAGCAGGTAAGCCAAAGCAATAAATCGTTGATTGAAGAAGGCGACAAAAATACCTAACACCCCTAGGAAAGCGTAAATGGCACCATAGAATTGTAAATAGCCACGATTTTTCTCTGTTTCTTCTATTAATACGAAAAAGATGGGTTGTTTTTTTAATAAATAATAGCTAACAAATAATAATAATAATGCGGCAATGCCCATTAAAAGTTGAATCATAGAAATTCCTCCAAAAGTCTAAAGATTGGTCAAATAATGTTTTTCAAGGGATCTACTCGAAAAAAAAGGAGCTGTACCAAGTAATTGGCATAGCCCCTTAATCTTCAAAAAATGGTAATCTCCGTTAATGCCGTTGTTCGTCCTGTAGTATTGATCCCGCGAATTCAAGCAGGTGGGTCCCACGGTCGTAGCCTCGAACTACCAAATGATAAGGCATGTTACCAGCAGTGACACAAGACGGGTCCCAAGATATCAATAAAAATGTTCGGTCAACACACAAAGAGGACAATTCGAACATCACAGATTTCCCACCTCTATAGTAGCATATGGAAATAAAAAGAGCAATGAGAGCGCTCATGGAAAATCAAGTCTATGTCGTTGGCTTATTGCCTCCTGATTTTTTCCATTCTTTGATTCGCTGATATTGTTGCCCAAGGGCTTGTTCATATTTCCCTGTAGTCTTCGGATGATAATAAGACGCTTGTTTTAATTTGTCGGGTAAATATTGTTGGTTCACCCAGGCTTGATCAAAATTGTGAGGGTATTGATAACCAATCCCACGATTCAATGCCTTGGCTCCTTGGTAATGACTGTCTCGTAAATGATCGGGCACTTCGCCAGCGTTGCCTGAGCGGATATCAGCAATCGCTTCATCTAAAGCGGCATAAGCAGAATTTGATTTAGGAGAGAGACAAAGATCAACTACGGCATCTGCTAAAGGAATCCTTGCTTCGGGAAGTCCTAGACGTTCAGCAGCTAAGACAGCATTGACAGTTCTAGCTGCGGCAGCAGGGTTTCCTAGACCAATATCTTCATAACCAATCACCATCAAGCGCCGACAGATACTTGCCAGGTCACCAGCTTCAACCAAACGGGCTAAATAATGAAGTGCTGCATCAACATCGCTTCCTCGGATCGATTTTTGAAATGCTGAAATCACGTCATAGTGAGCATCTCCATCTTTATCATGAGTAAGTGCTTTTCGTTGGATACATTCTTCAACGATCGTTAGCGTTAAGTGAATGATCCCCTGTTCATTTGGCTCGGTCGAACGAGCCGCTAATTCCAAGCCGTTGAGTGTGCTTCGAAGATCGCCGTTCGTTGCCCGTGATAGATGAAGCAAAGCGTTTTCGTCTAATTCAATAGCTAGATTACCAAGTCCACGCTCTTTATCACTTAGAGCTGATCGAACCGCTTGCTGGATATCTAATTCGTTTAAGGGTTTTACTTCAAAAATCTGTGTTCGACTGCGAATAGCAGGATTAATCGTGATATAGGGGTTTTCAGTTGTTGCGCCAATCATGATGATCCGTCCATTTTCCAGATGAGGGAGCAAAAAATCTTGTTTCGTTTTGTCAAGACGATGGATTTCATCAAGTAAGAGAATGACAGTGCCACTCATCTTGGCTTCTTCGGCAACTACTTGTAAGTCTTTCTTGGAATCAGTTGCTGCATTGAGCATGCGAAAGGCAAATTTGGTTGAGCCAGCAATCGCACTAGCAATACTGGTTTTACCAGTTCCTGGTGGACCATATAAAATCATGGAAGACAGCATTTTGGCATCAACCATTCGCCGAATAATTTTTCCTTCACCAACTAAATGTTCTTGTCCTACGACTTCATCGATCGTTCGTGGACGCATCCGATAAGCTAAAGGTTGCTGCATAAAACGGCCTCCTTTTTTTATTTTTCGTTCGTTAATTATACCATACATTAGGACAATCCACTTTATGGTAACGCTAATTTAGAACGCCGTAAACCGTAAAGTGAAAGGAAACGAGTTTACTCATATTTAGGCTAAGTTTAACAGAGAGGCTCCTTATTGAAAGGACTGGTGGACTTTTAAAATAAAGCACCAGTTTCCTCGTTTATTCTGATTTGAGGTAAAATAAAGGGAGTGAAGACATAGATGGCTTGGAGGAGGAGAAAAATGAAAGCGACACGATTATTGAGTGAAACATTGTTACGAGCACAAGAACGGTTTGAAGAAACGTTAGACCAGCTAGATGTAGCAGAAGCAAATACGATGCCGGCACCTTTGATCAAATCAGTAACTTGGCTGATCTGGCATACTGCTCGAGAATTAGACCTTCAAATATCCGATTTGAAAAATAGTGAACCACTGTGGTTTAGTCAAGACTGGTCTGGAAAATTTGCATTAGATCTGCCTGATGATACGCAAGATTGGCAACACACACCTGCGGAAGCAAAAAAAGTCGTCGTAACAGACAAAAAACTACTTACAGATTATTTAGCTAATAGTGTTTCATTGACGATTGAGTACTTGGAACAAGTCGATGAAGGAACACTTGATGAAGTCATTGATTCCAACTGGACACCTCCTGTCACACGTGAAGATCGTCTCGTGTCGATCATTGATGATGCAGTGATGCATTCTGGTCAGGGGATCTATACTCGCCGACTGGTGATCGGTAAATAATGAATGCTAAACCTTGTTCTGGTTTGAACGGTCTATGTAAAATCCTATAAAAGGCTGTGACAGAAGTGTCTAGTTCTGAAAAATAAGCCGGAGAATCCGAAGATAGTTCTTCCTATTTTTGGGATTTTTCGGCTATTCTTATCTGCCTGTCGTTTGCTGTAGGTTTTTCTTGGTTTCCATAGCTTATGCTTTCAATATTGTGTATGATAAGGGTGGTGAATAAAATGACAAATAAAGAGCAATTAGATGAACTTTTATTGAATAAAACAACACCCGAAGTTGCCAGAGATCTTTTAGGGATGTATTTAGAATATGTTACGCCAACTGGTACCGTTGGTGGTTACATCGTTGATGCAGAGGCATATCTTGGTCCAGAAGATGAAGCGGCTCATAGTTTTGGGATGCGCAGAACCCCACGAGTAGCAGCGATGTATGAAAAGCCAGGAACGATTTATCTTTATACGATGCACACCCACCGTATTTTAAATATTATTACGCAACCTGAAGGGATTCCACAAGGGGTAATGATTCGTGCGATCGAGCCTGCAACTGGTGTGGCTCAAATGAGCATTAACAGAGGCGGGAAGACTGGTCCTGATATTAGTAACGGTCCCGGAAAATTGGTAGCAGCATTAGGATTACCACAAGAACTTTATGGACAATCGATTTTAGACAGTCCGTTGCATTTTGTTTTTGAAAAAACAAAGATACCTAAGAAAATCATGGCTTTGCCAAGGATCGGTATTCCTAACAAAGGAGAATGGACAGACAAACCATTACGTTTTGTAGTGGCTGGAAATCCATATCTATCATTACAAAGAAAGAACCTGGTGGAGGAAGACTGGGGTTGGAGGAAGAGAAAATGAAAAAAACAAACTTACTTGACTACTTAGACAAAACAATCGAAAAAACGATCACTGATTATGATGTGGCATTAGACTGGGATACGAAAAACCATACGATTGAAATCATTGTCCGACTATTTGCAGAAAATAAAGCGCATTTGGAAATCGATGATGCCCAAGGTGTAGTTTCCGAAGAAGAAATCATTGAATTTGAAGATGGTATTTTATTGTTCAATCCACAAAAATCCCATTTTGATGAAAAAGATTATCTAGCGGTTATTCCTTATGAAGGGAAGAAAGGGATAGCCAAATCGGTCATTGATGCATTGATTGAGTATTTGAACGAAGTATTAGCGCAAGGGCAAAGTGATCTCTTAGATTTTCTTGATGCAGATGATGAAACGGCAGTGTTTGAGTTGAATTGGGACAATCAACAGTTAGCAAAACTAGTCGAAGAAAAACAGCAAAATGAGACGGACGTCTATTTGCCTTATCCAAGTTATTAAGGAGTGAATGTCATGAAATGGAATGAAGTAAAAGTTGAAACCGCCAGTGAAGCAGTGGAAGCTGTGGCTAATATACTAATGGAAGCAGGAGCAAGCGGTGTTGCGATTGAAGATGCTTTAGACGTTGAAAATTTCAAGTCTGATCAATATGGGGAAATCTTGAATAAAGAAGATTTTACTTCATTAACAGAAGGCGCACTGGTGATGGCTTATTTCCCTGAAACGATTTTTTTACCAGAAATTTTGCCTTTTATCAAAGACCGTGTAGCTCAACTCCCAGAATTTGGCTTGGCGATCGGTAAAAATATCATCACCGTTAGTGAAGTGGAAGAAAGCAACTGGGCAACTGCTTGGAAAAAGTATTATCACCCAGTACGGATCACCAGAATGTTAACGATCGTGCCTAGTTGGGAAGCGTATCAAACAAGTGATCCATTAGAAAAGATCATTACATTAGATCCTGGAATGGCATTTGGAACAGGGACACATCCAACTACCTCTTTAACATTGCAAGCATTAGAAACGGTATTGCGTGGCGGAGAAACACTTTTAGATGTAGGAACTGGTTCAGGCGTCTTAAGTATCGCAGCGAAATATTTAGGTGCTAAAGAGGTTTATGCTTATGACCTTGATGAAGTGGCTGTTCGTGCAGCGAAAGAAAATATGGATATGAATGAAGTAGCCAAAGATGTTCACGTAGCTGCTAATGATTTATTGAACGGCATCACAATCGAAAGTGATGTTATCGTGGCGAACATCTTAGCAGATATTATTTTGTTGATGATCCCTGATGCTTGGCGCTTATTAAACCAAACGGGGCGCCTGATCGTATCTGGTATCATTGAAGAAAAAAAACAAATGGTCATTGACGCCATGAAAGAACAGGGTTTTGTCGTTGATCAAATTTTCCAACAAAAAGATTGGTATGCAATTATCTTGAAAAAGCCTGAGGTGGAATAAATGCAACGTTACTTTTTAGAAGAGGCGTATCAACCAAATACACGCTTCGAACTTTCGGGAGAGGCATTTCATCATATCGTACGGGTCATGCGCATGGCGCCAAAAGATCAAGTCTATTTAGCATTCAACGATCAAGTATCGATTCGTGCGGAGATCACAGAAATCAGTGAAGATACCGTTTATTTGAGCGAGCTTGAAAAAGAAAAAAGCCAAAAGGAATTACCCAATAACATCACGATTGCCAGTGGTTATCCAAAAGGGGATAAACTAGACTGGATCGTTCAAAAAGGAACAGAATTAGGTGCGCATGGATTTATTGGCTTTCCAGCTAAAACATCTATTGTAAAATGGGATGCGAAAAAAAGAAACAAACGTCAAGAACGTTTGAACAAAATTGCTCAAGAAGCAGCTGAACAATCTCATAGACAGATTGCGCCCCAAGTGGAATTATTGGAAAGTCAGCAAGCTCTTTTTGATCGACTATCTGCTTATGATGTGTTGTTGATTGCTTATGAAGAGTCAGCAAAACAAGGAGAACTAGCCAATTTAGCTAAGGTATTCCAAGAACTCACTGATGGTAGTCGGATTTTAGCCGTTTTTGGTCCTGAAGGAGGTCTTGCTCCTGAAGAAGTTGAAGCCTTTGTTGAAAAAGGTGGAATCTTATGTGGATTAGGACCGCGGATTTTACGTACGGAGACGGCACCTCTTTATCTTTTAAGTGCGGCAAGTTATCAGTGGGAGCTCACTCACTGATAATAACTGAATAAAATCAGGAAAAATTGAAAAAATTCCGAACAATCTGTATAATAAAAACAATTATTTTATTGTAAACAACGGATGACATCAAATGAATGGTGTGCATGAGTTTGTTTCTAGTTATGTTATACAAAAGAAGAATGGTTTTTAATATTATTCGGAGCAACAGCTGTTGTTCGTAACCTTTGAAAGGGGGATGTTCCATGCCAAAAGAAGAATTATTGACAGGTCCTGGAGTGATTAAATTGGTTAGCCAATACATGGGACCTGATCATGTAGCATTTGTTCAAAAAGCTTGCGATTATGCAACGGCTGCTCACGATGGCCAGTTTCGTAAATCAGGCGAACCATACATTATCCATCCTATCCAAGTTGCTGGGATCTTAGCTGATTTAAGAATGGACCCCCATACTGTTGCAACTGGTTTTTTGCATGATGTTGTAGAAGACACCGACGTTACTTTGGATGATTTGAAAGAAGAATTTGGTCCAGACGTTGCAATGTTAGTTGACGGTGTAACGAAACTAGGGAAAATCAAATACAAATCACATGAAGAACAATTAGCAGAAAATCATCGAAAGATGTTATTAGCTATGGCGCAAGATTTACGTGTAATTATGGTGAAATTAGCTGATCGACTACATAACATGCGTACGCTAAAACATCTTCGTGAAGATAAACAACGTCGAATCGCCCAAGAAACTTTAGAAATTTATGCACCATTAGCTCATCGCTTGGGGATCAGTCGAATCAAATGGGAATTAGAAGATACCGCACTTCGCTATCTCAATCCTAAACAATATTATCGAATCGTGCATTTGATGCAAACGAAACGAGAAGAACGAGAAAAATATGTCAACGCCACAGTCGAAGATATTCGTCTAGCAACAGAAGAACTAGATATTTATGCAGAAATCTATGGACGTCCTAAACACATTTATTCTATTTATCGGAAAATGAAAGACCAAAAGAAACAATTCAATGAAATCTATGATTTACTTGCAATACGGGTAATCGTTGACTCTATCAAGGATTGTTATGCTGTTTTAGGAGCAATCCATACCAAATGGAAACCAATGCCAGGGCGGTTTAAAGATTATATTGCTATGCCTAAAGCAAATATGTATCAATCCTTGCATACAACAGTCATTGGACCAGCTGGAAATCCGGTAGAGATCCAGATACGAACTCAAGAAATGCACGAAATCGCCGAGTTCGGGGTGGCTGCACATTGGGCATACAAAGAAGGTAAAAATGATAAGGTCGAACCAGATGGTATCACGAAACAATTAAGCTGGTTCCACGAAATCATTGAACTACAAGATGAAAGTTATGATGCTTCAGAATTTATGGAAGGTGTCAAAGGAGATATCTTTAGTGATAAGGTCTATGTTTTCACTCCTAAAGGGGACGTGACAGAACTGCCAAAAGGTTCTGGACCTTTAGATTTTGCTTATAGTATCCATACAGACATTGGAAATAAAACAACGGGTGCCAAAATCAACGGCAAAATGGTTCAATTAGATTATAAGTTGAAAAATGGGGACATCATTGAGATTTTGACTTCACCTAATTCGTTTGGTCCAAGTCGAGATTGGTTGAAATTAGTTGCTACGAGTAAAGCTCGCAATAAAATCAAACGTTTCTTCAAAGCGCAAGACAGAGAAGAAAATATCATCAAAGGACATGAAGCAATCACAAAATGTATTATCGATCTAGGCTTTGCACCAAAAGAAATTTTAGCAAAAAGTAAGCTGCAAGATGCTTTAGAAAAGCTGAATTATCAAACGGAAGATGATATGTATGCAGCTGTGGGTTATGGTGAAGTCAGTGCATTGACGATGGCGAACCGTTTGACTGAAAAAGAAAGAAAAGAACAAAAGATCGAGCAACAAAAACAAGAAGCTGAAGAAATCATGAACCAACCGAAAAAAGAACCGGAAAAAATGAAGGTTCGCCATGAAGGTGGTGTCGTGATTCAAGGTGTCGATAACTTGTTGATTCGGATCAGTCGTTGCTGTAACCCGATCCCTGGAGATGATATCGTGGGTTATATCACTAAAGGAAGAGGAATCTCAATTCACCGAAGAGACTGTCCGAATGTCCAAGTAGACAAGCCGAATGTGGCCGAACGCCTGATCGAAGTTGAATGGGAAGATACCTCGAATACCAGAAAAGAATATGATGCTGATCTAGAAATTTATGGTTATAATCGTTCCGGCATGTTAAATGATGTCTTACAAACGGTAAATACCATGACTAAAAACTTAAACAGCGTGGAAGCGAGAACCAACAAAGACAAAATGGCAACGATCCATTTAACAGTAGGGATCCAAAATCTTGCTCACCTAAAGAGCATCGTGGATAAAATCAAAGCTGTACCAGATGTGTATAGCGTGCGACGAACCAATGGTTAGGAGGAAAACACGTGAGAGCTGTTGTCCAGCGAGTAAGTAAAGCTTCAGTGACGATCGATCAACAAGAAGTTGGGAAGATCGATCAAGGGCTGGTTATTTTACTAGGTATTCATGAAAAAGATACGCAAGATGATGTTGATTATTTAGTAAAAAAAATTGCACAAATGCGTATTTTTGAAGATGAACAAGGAAAAATGAACCGTAGTGTAGAAGATGTCGAAGGACAAATTTTGAGTGTGTCCCAATTTACGCTGTTTGCAGATACTAAAAAAGGAAATCGTCCAAGTTTCATCTCAGCAGCTCGTCCCGAAACAGCTATTCCACTATACGAGGCTTTTAATGAAGGGATTAGAAATAGAGGGATTACCGTAGCAACCGGCCAATTTGGAGCTGACATGGCAGTAGCTTTGATCAATGACGGTCCGGTTACTATTATCATTGATTCTCAAAATAAATAAGAGATACTAGTGTATTCATAATTGATTGAAATAAGATGGGCATGTCTCGTCAATTCCAACCGATCCTCAGAGATTCGCACAAGCGATGAATCTTTGAGTGATCGGTTTTTTGTGTGCCTACTCGAAAAGTGTCATACAGATGGGGGAACCTATTTTTTAAGGAAAAAAGAGTGATTTTAGAGGAGAAATAGTTCTAAAATCGAGTCCATTTGGTCTTTTTTATTTTAGAACACTTTTTTTGTCAGCTATCTAAAAAAAAGATAAGCTAATAATAGATGAAGTGTTCTATTGGAGGAGATAAAAGATGAAAGAGGTACCAGTAGTCGATATAAAGATAACCGAGATTAAAAAAAGATATGAGCAAGGTTATCACTTGTTAAAGGAATTACGTAAAGAGGCAAATGCGCCAGTAGTGAAAGCAAAAATCTTCAATAAAGAAGCGATTGTGATCTACGGAAAAGAAGCCGCTCAAATTTTTTATGATCCAAGGAATTTCAAACGAAAAGGAGCAATGCCTAAATTAGTATTAAAAACGTTGTTTGGGAAAGATGGTGTTCAAACACTAGACGGTGCCCAACACCATCATCGCAAATCGATTTTTATGGATTTGATGACACCGGAAAGAATGGATACGTACCATCAAATTTTAGAAAAAAATTTGTCTCAAGCGTTAAACGAACAACATGGACAATTTGAATTATTTGATTTAAGTAAACAAGTACTATTTACTTCGATTTGTGAATGGTCAGGAATCAACTTAGCAGAATTGACCGATGAAGAAATCAATCAGTTCGCTGATTACCAAATTTCTATGATCAGTGGGACATTTACGTCGCCAATCGATCATATCAAAGGGGTTGAAAATCGTAAAAAATCTGAACAATGGGCTCAAAGGTTGATTGAGGATGCACGAGCAAACCCTGTTCCAGGTAAAGAAGATGTCGCTTTATATGCTTTTGCCCAAGCAACTGATCTTGATGGTAATTTGTTGCCAATCGAAGTGGCTGCGGTGGAATTGCTCAATATTATTCGACCAACTGTAGCATTGACAGTCTGGGCAGCTTTGATGGGACATGCTTTATTCAGTCGACCAGACTTAAAACAGCAGTTAAAAAATGACTTTACAGAACTTCAAGATCCGTTTATTCAGGAAATGCGTCGTTACTATCCATTTTTCCCAATGTTGCCAGCCATTGCTTTAAAAGATGTGTCAGTTGACGGCTATCTTATTCCTAAAGATAGTTGGGTTATTTTGGATCTATACGGGACGAATCATGATGAGCGTACAAACGATGCGCCAGATTCATTCATGATCAAACGTTATTTAGGGAAAGCAAAAGATCTTTCTTACGAAGAGGAATATGAGATGATTGCTCAAGGTGGAGGAGACTTTCGACAAATGCATCGCTGTGCAGGAGAATGGATCACTTTACACAGTTTACGGGTCTTTTCTGACCAATTAGTCAACCATTATGAATTTTCAGTACCTGAACAAGATTGGACGATCCCTAGTAATCAATTTCCAACTTATCCTAATAGTCGTGTACTCTTATATAAAGAATAGTGCGTAGAAAATAAAAAGTCTGAAATATAAATCTCATTCTGTAGCGCCCCCCAAAAAAAGTTAGACTAAAAAACTAACTTTTGGGGGGCGCTTTATTTTTTATTCTAAAACAAGTAAACGGTGTTCAAGAAGCAACTCCTCAGCAATAAGCGATGATTTTCTAAAATATGAGAAGCTATTTTAAAAAATCCTCTCTTATTCGCTCGGAGCTGATCGCTTCTTTCACAACCTCTTGTTTTAAACGGTGTTCAAGCAACAGCTCCTTGAAATAAGCCTGAATTTTTCAAAACATGAGAAGCTGTTTTAAAAAATCGTTTCTTATTGTCATCGGAGCTTCCCGTTGCTTTCACAACCTCTGATTCACGGTGTTCAAAGAGCTGACCTTCGGCGATAAGTCAAAAAATCTCAAAACATGGGGAGCTGTTTCGAGATTTTCCTCCTTAACGCTCAGGTCAAAACGCTCTTTTCACAACCTCTTGTTTCAAAAGTTCTTTTAGTTTAGCTTTTTTCTTTTTGTTTTAGACTAAAGAAAAAAGGAGGAATTGCGAATGGCAGAAATAAGAATTGGACATTCACAAGTTTATGCTGAACAACTTGGCTTAGGAGCGAATGCGATCGGTGGTCATAATCTTTTTGCTAACTTAAAAGATGAAACTGGGAAAGAAGTTGTACGAACCGCTTTGCAAAACGGCATCAATTTAATTGATACTGCTTATGCTTATGGAAATGGACGTTCAGAAGAACTGATCGGTGAAGTATTGCAAGAAAATGAATTTGATCGTTCACGGGTGATCATTGCCACTAAAGCTGCCCATGTTCCTGGACAAAAAGGGGTATTCAATAATTCACCAGAATTTTTGACCCGTTCTGTAGAAGAAGCACTCCGACGTTTACAAACTGATTATATTGATATTTTTTATATCCATTTTCCAGATAAAGAAACGCCAAAAAATGAAGCAGTCGCTGCGTTGCACAAACTAAAAGAAGCAGGGAAGATCCGTGCAATCGGAGTCTCTAATTTTTCAATGACTCAACTGAAAGAAGCAAATCAAGATGGCTATGTTGATGTTGTTGAAGATAAATTTAGTTTGATCCATCGTGAAGCTGAAAAAGAACGTTGGCCTTATCTTGAACAACATAACATTAGTTTTGTCCCTTATTTTCCACTTGCTTCCGGCTTGTTAACGGGAAAATATCATTTAAATAGTCTTCAAAGTATGGCTCCAGATGACCCTCGTAAGAAGAATCCGGATTTTCAAGGAGAGAGGTTTGAAAAAATCATTCAGGCTGTCGAACAACTTGCACCGATTGCGAAAAACAATCAAGCTAGTATTGCTCAACTCGTTTTAGCTTGGTATATGAAAAATCCACGGATTTCTATCGTGATACCTGGAGCGAAAAAACCGGAACAAGTTAGAGATAATGCTCGTGCATTAGATATTCATTTATCGTCCACTGATTACCATACCATTGATCAACTCTTTAAAGATTTTTAGAAAAATACAGAGAAGGTCGTGACAGAAGAAGTTAGCTCTGAAAAAATGAGCGTGTGCTGGAATGAAGGATGCTAGTAATTAAGGAGATGTTTCATTCAGTTAGTCGGTTAGCACCTTATTAATTCTCAGTTGATTTACAGATTTTTCTTGACTTTACGCCTTGTTTTTAGTAGGTTATAGGTAATATTGAAAATATCAATGAAAGAGCGAGTAAGTTTCTGAAGCTTTACAAGAGAGGATCATCAAGGCTGAAAATGATCTAAAGTTTTAGGTTCTAAAAGACACTCTGGAGATGGACGAGTGAAAAGCCGTCCCGTGTACGAGCGTTAATCGTTAGAGGAAAGAGCAATCTTTCAAAAATAGGTGGTACCGTGTATGAATTAGTCATTCACCCTTGTTCGTAATGAATAAGGGTGGATTTTTTTTTACATAGAAAAGTAAAGGGGAGAAAAAAATGAGTTTCCAAAGACCAAAAGGAACAAATGATATTTTACCTGGTGAGTCAGAAAAATGGCAGTTCGTGGAAGAAACAGCGCGTTTATTGTTTAGAGATTATCAATACAATGAAATCCGCACGCCTATTTTTGAACACTATGAAGTCATTTCTCGAAGTGTAGGGGATACAACGGATATCGTGTCAAAAGAAATGTATGATTTCTATGACAAAGGGGAACGACACATCACTTTACGTCCAGAAGGAACAGCACCAATCGTTCGTTCTTTTGTGGAACATAAATTATTTGGACCAGAATATGCAAAACCTTATAAAACATTTTATATGGGACCAATGTTTCGTTATGAACGCCCTCAAAAAGGTCGTTTACGTCAATTCCATCAAATAGGAGTAGAAGCTTTTGGTTCTGACAATCCAGCAACTGACGTGGAAAGTATGGTTATGGCCCTTGATTTCTTTAAACAATTAGGAATCACTCAAATTCGATTAGTGATCAACTCGCTAGGAGATAAAGAAACGCGTCAAGCATATCGTCAAGCATTGATCGACTATCTTTCACCATTTGAAAAAGAGTTGAGTGAAGATTCACAACGTCGTTTGCATGAGAATCCGTTGCGGGTGTTAGATAGTAAAGACAAACGAGATCAAAAGTTTGTTGCTGATGCACCATCGATTTTAGATTTCTTAAGCGAAACAGCACAAAAACATTTTGATATGGTCGTTGCTATGTTGGATGCACTTAATATACCTTACGAAATCGATAGCACGATGGTTCGAGGGTTGGATTACTATACACATACAATCTTTGAGATTATGAGTGATGCACCAAAGATGGGCGCACAAGCGACGATTTGTGCAGGTGGACGTTACGATAATCTGGTTGAAGAACTAGGCGGACCTCAAACACCCGGTTTTGGTTTTGCGATGGGGATCGAACGCTTGCTGTTAACAATGGAAGCAGAAGAAGTCGTGATTCCGGCATTTAATGAATTAGATGCTTATGTCGTGGCTTTAGGCGAAGAAACGAATATCGAAGCATTGAAACTGGTGCAAACGATCCGCAATTTTGGGTTTTCAGCTGATCGTGATTTTATGGATCGTAAAGCAAAAGCACAATTCAAAACGGCTGATAAAGCGAATGCTAAGTTAGTGTTAGTTATTGGCGGAGATGAGCTGGAAAACCAAACGGTCACAGTCAAATCAATGGCTAATAGAAAAGAAAAAAGCTTTAGTTTAACAGAAGTTTATGAACATTTTGATGAAGTCTATGATGAAATGACTTTATTCGAGTAGGAGGAAAAAGAAAAATGGCACAAAGAACAACTTATTGCGGTTTGATTTCAGCAAAAGAACTAGATCAAACTGTTACATTAAAAGGGTGGGTACAAAAGCGAAGAGACCTAGGGGGAGTAATCTTTATTGATTTACGTGACCGAGAAGGAATCGTCCAAATCGTTTTCAATCCTGAAGTCAATAAAGAAGCATGGGAAATCGCGGATAAATGTCGGAGTGAATACGTGATTGAAATCACTGGTGTGGTTCGTAAACGTGAGGAGCTAGCCATCAACCCTAAAATGGTCACTGGTGAATATGAAGTATTCGCAAACGAAATTGTTATCTTGAACAAAGCAAAAACACCACCGTTTTTGATTGAAGACGATCAAACAGTCGGAGACGAGATCCGTATGAAATATCGTTATTTAGATTTGCGTCGTCCAAAAATGACGAAAAATATCAAAATGAGAAATGAAACAACGAAAGCAATCCGTCATTATTTAGATGATAATGATTTCATGGATATCGAAACACCTTATTTAGGAAAATCAACGCCAGAAGGGGCTCGTGACTATCTTGTTCCTTCGCGTGTTTACCCAGGGCACTTTTATGCTTTACCTCAATCACCGCAGTTGTTTAAACAATTATTGATGAACGCAGGGTTTGATCGTTACTACCAAATCGTTCGTTGTTTCCGTGACGAAGATCTTCGTGGTGATCGTCAGCCAGAATTTACTCAAGTAGATATTGAAACGACATTCTTGACGGCAGAAGAAATCCAAGATTATACCGAAGGCTTGATTGCGAAAGTGATGAAAGATGTTCGTGGAATCGACGTTACTTTACCGTTTCCTCGCATGACGTATGACGAAGCAATGAATCGCTACGGTAGTGATAAACCAGATACACGTTTTGAGATGGAGTTGATCGACTTAAGTGAAATCGTCAAAGATGTTGATTTCAAAGTCTTCCAAATGGCTCTTGAAAAAGGTGGCGTCGTCAAAGTTTTAAATGCTAAAAATGCTTCAAGCAACTACTCTCGTAAAGATTTAGATAATCTTGGGCAATACGCTAGCCAATTTGGTGCGAAGGGATTAGCTTGGCTAAAAGTAGAAGAGGACGGCTTGAAAGGTCCAATCGCTAAATTTATGGGAGATGCAACAGAAGCAATCGTTCAAGCGACAAACGCTGAAGTTGGAGACATTTTATTATTTGGTGCGGATACAAAAGAAATCGTAGCTGCAACACTAGGGGCAATCCGTACACGCTTAGGAAAAGAATTAGGCTTAATTGATGAATCAAAATTCAATTTCTTGTGGATCACAGAATGGCCACAATTTGAATATTCTGCAGAAGAAGGACGCTACGTATCCGCTCATCATCCATTTACGATGCCAAAAGAAGAAGATCTTGAACGTTTGAGTACAGATCCAGCTAGTGTCTATGCAGAAGCATATGATATCGTATTGAATGGCTATGAGCTAGGCGGTGGCTCAATCCGGATCCATACTCGTGAAATCCAAGAAAAAGTCTTAGAAACTTTAGGCTTTACGAAGGAACAAATGGAGGAACAATTTGGTTTCCTATTAACTGCATTGGATTATGGGTTCCCACCACATGGCGGTATTGCTCTTGGCTTGGACCGTTTTGTGATGTTACTTGCTGGTGAAGAAAACATTCGTGAAGTTATTGCTTTCCCTAAAAATGGTAGAGCAGCAGATGTCATGAGTGATGCACCAAGTACGGTATCAGATGCCCAATTATTTGACTTGAATATTGATGTAACCAGCATGGACTAAGTTTATTCGTATTGAACAAAAGACTAGTAACTCAATTCCATTGATCGTTTTATAAATAATAAGTACGGGAGTCTGGACTAGGTGTAAAAAGACTCTCGTACTTGTTTATGTTGTCTTGATTTAATTCCAAAACGATTTATAATTAAGCCATAGCGTATAATGTCAGTTGAGTTTTAACCCATATTTTCAATGGATGCTACGTTTAGTGATGCGATAGGCGAAGAATGAATCCTTCTTTTTGGTTAGTGTAATGATGGATCATTATAGAGTAGTCACTGAACGTAATCGTTCGTTCTTTCATTATATACTACGTATCTTTACTCACTATCCAAATTAAAATTAAGAAAGGAAATTCCGGGGGAAGAGAGAAATTGACTTCCAGCCAATGATTGTCTCTTCATACGAATTCATATGAAAATTACGAGATCGTAACCGGAAATACAAAGCAATGAAAAAAACTTTCGAAAATTGGGCGCATCATGATTATACGACCAAGCTTTCGGTATCTATCGTTTATGCATTGATTGCATCAGTAGCACTAAACTTTTTTTATCAACCAGGACATATTTATTCAAGCGGAATCACTGGCTTGGCACAAATACTGACTACTTTATCTAAATCGTTGATTGGATTCGAAGTACCCGTCTCAACGACTTTATACTTATTGAATATTCCTTTATTTGTTCTTGCTTGGGTGAAGATCGGTAAGAAGTTTACGATTTTTACATTTATCACCGTGACATTGACGTCACTTTGTATCCATATCCTTCCTCTAACGGTTCTTTCAACTGATCCAATCATCTGCGCGATTTTTGGGGGAGCTGTGATGGGGTTAGGAATCGGGTTAGCCTTAAGAAATGGCTTATCCTCAGGTGGTTTGGATATCGTCAGTATCACTATTCGTAAAAAGACAGGAAAATCGATTGGTTCAATTTCGATTTACTTCAATGCATTGATTGTTTTCGTAGCTGGTATCCTTTTTGGCTGGCAATACATGTTTTATAGCGCACTTTCGATCTTTGTCAGTGGGAAAGTAACCGACGTGATGTATACGAAACAAAAGAAAATGCAAGTGATGATCGTAACGAAGCATCCCGAACGAGTAGTCAATGAAATCCAAAACTGTATGCGTCGTGGAATCACGATCATCAATGAGGCAGAAGGAGCTTACAAGCACGATAAACAAACGGTGTTGATGACGATCGTTACACGCTATGAGTTGCCTTTGTTAAGAGAAGCGATGAAAGCTTCTGATCCACAAGCGTTTGTCAGTATCGCCGAAAATGTCCAAATTCTTGGTCGGTTTTATGAAGAGGGCGTTTAGTGCAAGTGCAACTTATTGACAGAAAAAGTGACATATCCAAATAAATGAATCGATCAGTGTGGCTGGAAACAACTTTATTCTACAAATCGTTTGATAAAGTTGGGCATTGTGTAGCTTGATTTGTATCTGGAGGGTGAGAATCTTCAAACAGTTTATCCTGTTTTGAGATTTTCACCCTTCATTTTGCTAAATTTGTCGTAACGATCTTAGTAAAGTGATTCTTTCAGTTAGATGTAATCTTACTGAGACTTCAAGGTTATTTTTAGTTATACGTTGTTCATAGTTGAATTTTTATTAAAGTTGCGGAAAAAGTTATTCTTTTTTTCAAAGTTTTATGGGAAGATAGAAATGATAGCGAAAATCATATGAATTTTTCTTGCTATTTTTGTACAATGCACGTATATTACAAATGAAAAAAGTTTATGAAAAGTTGGAATATTGAATGGAAAAACAAAAAAGGTTAAAAAATAGTCGCTACATTACTGGTTTTGACGGTATTCGTTCTTTGGCAGTAGTAGGAGTGATTTTGTACCATTTGCTCCCTACAAGTTTGAAGGGTGGTTATTTGGGCGTCCCGATATTTTTTGTTGTATCAGGCTATTTGATCACTGATTTATTACGGCAAGAATGGGAACAAAATGGCAAAATCAATATTTGGCAGTTTTATGTCCGACGAATGAAAAGGTTATATCCAGGATTAGTGTTTTTACTGATCACTGCATCTGCTTATATTACGTTATTTCAACGAGGGTTATTGAATAACTTACGAGGAACAGTCGTTAGTAGTTTATTGTATGTCAACAACTGGTGGCAAATAAAAAATGGTTTGTCTTATTTTGATCGATTTGCCAATGAATCACCGTTTACCCATATTTGGTCATTGGCGGTGGAAGGTCAAAACTACTTAGTTTGGCCCATTCTTTTTGTTTTGTTAATGGTTTTTGTACGTAAAAAGAAGTGGATCGTTTATACAGTCTTAGGAGGATCACTTATTTCTGCGATCCTCATGATGATCCTGTTTACGCCAGGCGGCGATCCAACTCGAGTATATTATGGAACAGATACGCGATTGTTTTCAATTTGGTTAGGAAGTGCTTTGGCTTTTGTCTGGCCAAGTACCCGATTGAAAAAAAATATTCCAAAGCAAGCAAAACGGGTGTTGAATCTAGCCGGATTGATTTCACTGATCGCATTGATCCTCTTCTTTTTCTTGTTAGATGATCATTATAGTTTTGTCTATTATGGGGGCATGCTGTTAGTTAGTCTCTTCTGTGTCGTTTTAGTTGCGGTAACAGCGCATCCAGGCGCAAGTGTGAACAAATGGTTAACCAATCCCGTGTTTTCTTGGATCGGTAAACGAAGTTACGGCATCTATCTGTATCAATTTCCAGTCATGATTTTTTATGAAGCAAAAGTTGCGAATATTGCGGATCATGTTTTGCTTCATACATTGATCGAGATTTCATTGATCCTGATCATTAGCGAACTTTCTTATCGCTACATTGAACGTCCTTTGGCACGATTCGATTATGGACAAACGATTCAAGTAGTCAAAGGCTGGTTCACTAAGCCGATTATCAGCAAGCAAAAACCTTGGGTCATTCCGGGAACATTGATGGTGTTGATCGCTCTTGTTGGTTTTGTTACAGCACCTAAGAATTCAGTGACTGCGGATCAAAAAAAATTACAAGCACAAATTGCTGAAAGTAAAAGATTGGCGGAGGAAAGCCAGAAAAATGAAGATAATAATTCCAACACCGTTGATCAAGCAGTTCTTGATAAATATGGGCTAACAGCTAAACAAGGAAAGAAAGCGCAGAAATTAGAATTGACAGCATTTGGGGACTCAGTCATGTTAGATGCAGCGACTGATTTGAAGGAGTTATATCCTAAAGTTGTTGTTGATGGAGACGTTGGTCGACAATTATATGCGAGTGAGCCATATATTGAAGAACTGAAAAAACAAAACCTATTGAAAGACACGGTTTTGATTGGCTTAGGAACAAATGGAGCCTTTTCTGAATCGCAATTTGATAGCATCATGAGTGCCTTAGGAGATCGTAAAGTTTACTGGGTAAATGTCCGCGTTCCTACAAAACGTTGGCAAAACGATGTGAATGCCTTGTTAGCACAAATGGCTAAAAAATACGATAATCTTACATTGATCGACTGGTATGATTATAGTAATAGCCACAATGATTGGTTTTATGATGACCAAGTACATCCAAATCCAGAAGGAATGAAACACTATATCCATTTAGTAAGTGAAACTTTATTAGGGAAAGATAAAACGAAGAAAACTGTTTCGAGTGAATCAACCCAAAATGATACGAATACTAATAGTGGTAGTGTAGCTAGTTCTGCTAATGGAAACGATAGTACGGAATAGTTGAATAAGAGATAAGACATCTTGATTTTCCGGCTCTTTGTCAATAAGGACTGATGAGTGGTATAAAATTAAATCCGGGTCAGAATAAACCTCATTCTGACCCGGATTTTTGTTATTTCACGTTAATTAATTGATTGCTCAAAAAGATCCTAATATTCATGTTCTCAAATGATTTAAGTCCGTAAGCTACATGTTTGACTGTCTTTATGTGGGGATTCTTTGCTTCTATTTTTCCATTAGAGTAAGGGTAAATCAGTGCATTGGTAATTCCTTCTTCATAAGAAAGAAGGTTTTGAAGTTTCGCTCGAAAGCGATCATCCAGCGCTTCTGGAAGTTTTTTTAATAAGGAGAAGAATAAGATAGAATCTTTGAGATGAAACATCTTCTTCTTCCTAGGTCAATTAATAGTTGAAAAAATAATAAATAAAATCAAAAGTATAATTTCAATCAGTGGTTCAATCCAAATTTTTTCTGAATTTATAAATACATTCTTTTTATTTTTAACTAGTCCACCACCATATTCTTTTGGAAGTATTAGTTCCAAGAGAAAACCAAATAATAATGGTATTAAAAATACATACTTAGATCCTTTTATTAGTAAGTAAACAGAAGAAAAACTAAGTAAGAACTGTATTACTTTGACTATTCTAATAGAACGAATCGTTTTTAATTTCAATATACTGTCACCTTTCGTTTATACAAGAATCATAACTTTATCTTTCCTATAAAGTTAATACGCCAGTGTATTGATAATATGCACCAATATGCGTGCCGTTTTTATACTTACCCGTCCACTTCACATAGCCTTGGTATTTTTTTCCGTCTTTATATTTAACTTGCCAAATTTTTGTCAAGCTTGGAATCCAAAGACTTGATCCATGTGGTTTGTTTTGCATATAAACATACTCAGAAAAATTAAGCGTGCTGGCGCTACTATGTATCATTAATCCTGACATGTCATACTGTATATTATTAGTGGGTTCGGCTATAACTTCTTCAGTACCAGCCATAGTGTTTTCACTGGCAAAAGCAACTTCACCTATAATAATCATTGAACACGTCATTACCATGTATGTAGTTAAAATTAAGCCTTTTAGTATCACTTTTTTCATTATTCTTCACCTCCTTAAATTAATTTGACACCATACTTCCTATTTCAATTTATCACGTTACCTTTAAATGCTGCCGATATTTTCACAAAGTATCGTTTTAAACTCATAACTGCTAATAATTTTTGGTTGTAACTTTATGTAAAAATCATCAAATCCATAAAACGCCTCAATATTATTTTAATTCTTTGTCAATAGGAACCGATGAGTGGTATAAATTCAAATACGGGTCAGAATGAACCTCATTCTGACCCGTATTTTTTGTTATTTCACGTCAATTAATTGATTGCTCAAAAAGATTCTAATATTCATGTTCTCAAATGATTTAAATCCGTAAGCTACACGTTTGATTGTCTTTATATGGGGATTCTTCTGGAAGCTTTCGTAAGCAACCTCGATACATCATCAGTCCCATAAATTATAGAGCCGATTTTCCTCTATCAATGAGAGCTTAACTCATTTGAAAGGATCTCAAGATGTCTTTTCAATTGTTTGAAGTAGGTAACAATCAACAGCCAAAAAACTAATTTTTGTGTTTTTGTTTAGTTCTAGTACATTCCCTTAAAAGGTCGATTCAGCCCCAGTAATATTGACCCAAATTATTGTTCTGGCAACATGTGAGAGGGCTGTGTCTTTAAATACCGTTCTTTTTGAGAGCGCGTGAGTTTTTTAAAGGCTGCTTCGGCTTTTGTTGCGTCACTCCTAGTTGCAAACACCTCAGCATGGATCATTTTGACGGGTCGCCTTTTTTGTAATCGGGTATATTTAGCTCCTGTCCCATGATTGTGTTCTGCTAATCTTCTTGAAAGATCCGTCGTATAGCCACCGTAAAACGTGCCATCTTTACAAGCTAAGACATAAAAATAATGCTCACTGGCCATAAAGAATTTCTCGGATTTCATTTGTATAGCTACCATCAGGCATGTATGTGATCAACGGTGAAGCAACTTTAAAGCCATCTAATTTGCCTTCTTTGATTCCTTCGATCAACAAAATATTTGCCTCTTTCCCCATTTTTGGATAAACGAATTGAATTTTTTTAGGGGCGATACGGTGTTTTTCTAGTAACTGAATAATTTCTAAAAAGCGGTCTGGGCGATGGACCATTGCAAAGCGTCCATTGGTTTTTAATAATTTACTAGAAATTTGGATCACATCTTCAAGAGTAGTATGGATTTCATGTCGAGCAATCGCTAAATGCTCATTCGGATTTTTTTTATTGGTTGGTAATCCCTTAAAATAAGGGGGATTACAGACGACTAAATCACATGAATTATGACGAACAACGGATAAACTTTCTTTTAAATCAAGTGTATGGATGGTCATTTGGTGTGTTAGCTTGTTTAATTGGATACTACGTCTTGCCATATCCGCTAAACGTGGTTGAATTTCGATTCCATCAATCAACGCATTCGTTCGTTTGCTCAAAAAAAGACCGACTGCACCATTCCCTGCACAGAGGTCAACGACTTGTCCTTTTTTCGGTACACGTGCAAAATGAGCAAGCAAAACAGCATCTAGTGAAAAAGAAAAAACGTGAGGACTTTGAATGATTTTAATATCATTTGCATATAATTGATCGATCCGTTCATCTTCGTGAAGCATGGGTTCCCTCCAAAATGAAAAAACTAATTGATTGTATTATACTATTTTTATAAAAAAGAACCAAGGTACCTTGTAAAGTTTCCTAAATTTAGGCATACTATGACCATACACCTAGAAAGGAAGAGACTATGTTCTATCGATTTATGAGAGGGCTAGTCCGAGTGATCTTAGCAGTGATCAACGGCAATGCCCGATATGAAAATAAAGAAGTTTTACCACAAGATGAGAATTATATTTTGGTAGCGCCACATCGAACTTGGTGGGATCCTTTATATCTTGCTGTAGCAGCTTCGCCTAAAGAATTTAGCTTTATGGCAAAAGAAGAATTATTCAAAAATCCAGTATTACGCTTTATTTTGACACATGCCCATGCGTTTCCAGTAAAAAGAGAAAATCCAGGACCTAGTGTCATCAAAACGCCAGTTAAAATTTTAAAATCTACTCATTTAGGTTTGATTATGTTCCCAAGTGGAACAAGACATGCAACGGAATTAAAAGGCGGAATGGCATTGATTTCTAAAATGTCAAAAGCAAAAATCGTTCCTGCTGTCTACCAAGGACCATTGACTTTGGGTGACTTATTCAAGCGAAAACGTGTGGTTGTGCGTTTTGGTGAACCAATCGATTTGTCTGATATCAAAAAAACAGACAAAGAAGGAATGGCAGAAATCGAACGTAGAACACAAGCCGCTTTCGATCAACTAGACAAAGAAGTCAATCCTGACTTTAAATATGAAATCAAAAATAAAAAGTAAATGATTCTTTTTCAATAAAAATCAAAGCGCAAGGTAATAATAAAAGTTGTGATTCTTTCTAAGCATGGGACTATCTATGTTTATACGGAATCAGCAACTTTTTTTCATTGCCTATTTGTTTTAGTCCGTAATGATCCTAGGTATCATGTAATGAGGGGAAGTGTTATAATAATTAGAAGGACATTTTTTGAGGTGATGAGATGCGTTTTTTACATACAGCTGATTGGCATATTGGAAAAAAACTACAAGGATACGATCGAATCAAGGAACAAGAGCATGTTTTAACCCAGATCTTAGCAATTGCAAAAGAAGAAAATGTTGATGCAATCGTGATTGCGGGAGATCTTTATGATCGAAGTGTTCCGTCAGTGGATGCCATTGAAGTGTTCAATCAATTGATGGTCGAATGGAATCTAAGGGAAGGATTTCCGATTTTTGCGATATCCGGAAATCATGATAGCGGTATTCGACTTTCGACAGGAACACCTTGGTTCAGTCAGTCCGATTATTATTTACAAACTAGATTGGCAGAAGCCTTTCAACCAATCATATTCAAGGATACGCAATTTTTCCTTTTGCCTTATTTTGAACCAATCTCAGCGAGGATATATTTTGAAGATGAGCAAATACGCACCATTCAACAAGCAATGGAAAAAGTCATTGAGAAAATGAAAACGCAGTTTGACTCAACGAAAAAACAAGTGTTAGTGAGTCACTTTTTTGTGACCGGGAGTATGAAATCAGATTCAGAAACCAAAATTGAAGTAGGCGGATTAGATGCTGTTCCAGGAGATTTACTTGAACCATTTGATTATGTCGCATTAGGACACCTCCACAATCAAGCAGCATTGAATCAAAAAAATGCCCGTTACAGTGGGTCGCCTTTAAAATTTTCATTGTCAGAAATCAATCAAAAAAAAGGTGTTTGGATCGTAGATTTAGAAGAGGACGTCTCTTTGAATTTTCGAGAACTGACCCCGTTATATGATATTGAAGAAATAACAGCAAGTTTTAAAGAGCTGTTGAATCCAGATTTTTATCAGACGATCAATCGTGAAAATTATCTCCAAATTTATTTGGAAGATCGAACGATTATCCCTAACATGATGAATCAATTAAGAAAAATCTATCCACGGATACTTGGTGTGGAACGTTCAAACGGTCGAGTAGAACTGAAACAGGGAAAACAAAAAAAGATGATGACAAAGGATCCACATAAGATCGCACAAGGCTTTTTCAAAGAAATGACCAAGGAACAGTTGACGAACAAGCAGGAAATCTGGTTAAAAGAAACGCTACAAGAACTCACGGACAGGAATGATCAGTAATGAAACCCAAGAAATTACGACTAAAAAATTTTGGTCCTTTTATTGACGAGACAATTGATTTTGCGAAATTGACCGAAGCACCACTATTTTTGATTACTGGAAAAACAGGTGCAGGAAAAACGACTCTTTTTGATGGAATGACTTATGCATTGTTTGGTGAAACTTCTGGCAGAATCAGGACTGGTAAAGAAATGCGGTCTCTTTTTGCTACGCCTGAAGAAGAAACGTGTGTCTTTTTTTCATTTGAGCATCAGCGGCTGAGTTATGAGATTGAACGTAAGCCAGAACAACTCTTGGCCAAACGTAAAGGTGAAGGCAATCGAAAGCAAGCAGCAAAAGTTTCTTTGACGATCTTTGATGAAGCGGGCAAAGAAATGCGCCAATACACGAAACGTAGTGAAGTGGATCAATTAATCAAAGAATTAATGAATCTGGATGCGAAACAGTTTTCTCAGATCGTTTTACTACCTCAAGGAGAATTTCGTAATTTTTTAATTTCATCAAGTAGTGAGAAAGAAATTGTCTTACGTAATTTGTTTGGTACGCAATTTTTCCAACAACTTAATGAACAATTGAAAGAAAAAGCCAAAGAACATCAAAAAAAATTAGATCATCTTGAGCAAGAATTGAGTTTGCTGCAAAAACGGTTTATCCCTTTGGACACAGGAACGGTTCCTGAAACCTTAAGTTTTGATGCGTTATTTACTTATTGGCAGGCAGAGCAAACAACATTACAAGAAAGACTTCTCCAAGAAAAAAATAAACTGGTTCATTTACAAGAACAACAAAAGCAATTAGAAGATACCTATTATCATTCGCAAACATTGCAAACACGTCAGGAAGAAAAGCAAAAATTAGAGCAAAAATATGCAGAATTGATCCAGCAAGAAAGTGAAATCAATGAAATAAAACAATGGATCACTCATTATGAATTTGCTGAACGACTTGTCGATACGTTGACACGAAGCCAAGAATACCAGAAAGAACAAGCAGAACTGATTGATAAAGAACAGACTTGTTCTGAAACATTCGTGCAACAAGAACAAGCGTATGCACAGTGGCATAAAGATGAACCTGAAAGAAAAAATGCCCAACAAGAAATGGAACATGCAGCGAATCGATTACAAGTCATGAAGTCATTAATCCCAATTGCGGAAGAATGGCAAAAAAAGCAAAATGAAAGTGAAAAATTACAAAAGGCTAAGAAAAAAGCAGAAGAAAAAGAACAAAAAATTCTTCAAGAACAAGTCCAGTTAAAAGAAGAAGAACAAAGACTAGCAGAACTGCTGCTTGACCAAGATCGTTTGCACAGTGATCAATTGTGTTACGAACAACTTCGGCATGAGCAAGAAAAGTACCAAACTATCCTTACAGAAAATCACCAGAATACAGAACAGTTAAAGGTGAATCAAACCAAGTTGTCCGAACTGATCACAAAACTCCAAGCTCAACAAGTAATGTTAAGCAAACAAAATAATCAAGTTGATCTTTTAAAGAGTCAATGGGCAAGCCAACAAATTGCGAAGTTGCAATTGCTATTATTACCGGGGCAACCTTGTCCAGTTTGTGGGTCAACGGAGCATCCTAAACAACAAAATGAGCATGTATTGCCTAATCAAGAAGAATTTGTCCAACTGGAAGCAAATTTAGCCGAGGCAGAAACAAATCTTGAACAAATCAATCAAGAAATAGGGCGTAGTGAAGCAGAAAAAGCACAAATAGAACAAAAAATAGCTGACTTGGAAAACTTCGGAACAGAAAAACAAGTAGAGATCCAAAAAAGCAAAGAACGATTACAACATTTGATCCAGCAATCGTTTAAATTTGCCATAGCAGATGATCCTCTTGTATCCTTAGAAAAAATCCAGCATGATTTGGATTCGCGTGCAGAGGTCATCACACAGGCAAAAATCGCTACTCAAACACTAACTGAACGTTTAAGTCTTATCGAAGATCAGCGAAAGAAGATCACCGAACAAATCAGCCAAAACAAAGAAGAGCTCCAACAAGTACAAGGGGAGCTTGTTACCTTGACGAAACAGTTAGAAGGACAAAATACTCAGACTTTGATTGAGGATGTCAACCAATTAGAAGAAAATGTTGCGATGAAAGCCCAATGGTTAGCAGAAGAAAAAACAAAAGAACTTCGTTTTTCTCAAGAAATCAGTTTGTTAAAAGCGCAAATGGCTAATATTCATGAACAACAGGTAAAAATTGAAAATAAAATTCAGCGTATCCAAGAGCAAATTTCAGCAAAAATAAAAGAGCAAGCTTACTTTAAAGAAGCAGATGAGGTATTGGCATTTGCTAAACAAACAGTTGAATACCAAGAGAAGAGTCAACTGGTCAATGAATATGAGAAAGAACGATTAATCGTTGAAGACCGCTTAAGCCAGTTGAACCATGTTGCTTTAGCTGAAACACTTCCTGATTTAGAACAATTGGAGCAACAACTAGATGAGCTAAAAGCTGCGGTTCAAACACAACAGGAACATTGTTATCACTTGCAAGAGCAAGAACAGCAGAATCAGCAAATCATCGAAGAATTTTCTTCGATTTATCAAGCGAGTCAAGAACAATTAGATGAATTGATCCAACTACAACAATTATCGCAAACGATGAATGGGGAAAACCCTAGAAAAACCAGCTTGGAAAGATACGTACTACAAGTGTATTTACAAGAAGTACTACAAGTGGCAAATGTGCGATTGCAACGTCTGACGAAAAATCGTTACCAATTTGAGCTTGCAGATAAAGTGGGAAGTTACCGTGGGAAAACAGGGTTGGAGATCAATATCTATGATGATGAAGCAGGTCTGACACGTGGGGCTCATACGCTATCTGGTGGCGAAAGTTTTATTGCAGCTTTATCCTTAGCGTTGGCTTTAGCTGAAGTGATCCAGACACAAGCCGGTGGTGTGTTGATCGAAGCGTTATTCATTGATGAAGGATTTGGTTCGTTAGATGAAGAAGCACTTGAAATGGCGATTGAAGCATTAGAAACAATTGAAAGTGAAGGTCGTATGATCGGGATCATCAGCCATGTGAGAGAATTAAAAGAACGAGTAGTACAACAAATCAGAATCGAAACAGAAGGTAGCGGACAAAGTAAAGTACGCTATCATCTTGGATAAAAGGGGGATTAACTGATGAAATGGAGTATTCCAGAAAAAGTCATTGCAAGAGGACGTCAATATCTGCAAGAAGGACGGGTATTATCGGTTGTCCCTGACCAAGAAGAAAAAGTTTGGCATGCGGAAGTCTTAGGCAGTGAATTGTATATGGTCGATTTAGATGGGACAGCCAAAGAAGTCGATTTCTGCCAATGCCCTTATTGGGAAGAACATCATTATTGTAAGCATACAGTGGCAGTCGAACTGTACTTGCGCTCTAAGAATCTTTCACGAATAATCAAGGCAGATCAACCTACGTTAGAACCAGTCAAAAAAAGTAGCGAAGGTGAAATTTTAACGAAAGGTTTTTCAAGACTAACTGTCAAAAAAAATTCACCACGGACGCAACCATTGATTGTGGAATATCAAGTAGAAACGATTGAGACCAATCATTATCATCCGGAATTAGCTATTTTAGCCGTTTATTTGCGGATTGGCTACTTAGATCAGCCAAAGAAAACGTATATCGTTAAAAACATTTTTGATTTTTTACATTCCTATATGGAAAATGAACGCTACACTGTGAATAAACAATACCAGTTCCATCTAGATCAACGAGCTTTTCAAGGAGAAGATCAAGTAATCTTAAAAACGTTAGCTGAGTGTGCCCAAACGCAACTTCTTTTAGGTGCAAACGGCCTACAAGTCAAAGGGAAATTAGATAAACGTTATTTGTTATTACCGATCGAACAAGCAAAAACATTGTTAGAACAGATGAACCAAACGACAAAACTCCAAATGAAGATCGGAGAAGTGAATTATCAAGGGGTTCGATTTTCTGATAATGAGCCTTCCTTAGAATTTGAAGTAACAAAAAAAGAAGAGGCCTATCAATTAAGCGCACTGAATGACTTTGAGTTGTTCTTTACTCATTATCAATGGGGAATGATCCAAGGAACTTTTTATTCATTAACAAAACGTCAACAAGCAGTCTATTTAACTTGGAAACAGCTTATGAGAAGATTTGAGAAACCAGAAGTATTGTTTCTTAAGCAAGAACTATCCTCATTATTCAAAGAAATCATTCCATTGCTATCTGAAATTGGTCAAGTGAGCATAGCGGATGAAGTGAAAGCAGAAGTTGCTGACGTGCCAGTGGAATTTATTTTCTTCTTTAGAAAATCGAAAGGCAAGATCCAGGCTCGTGTTGATTTTGTCTATGATGAAGTCGTTTTTTCAACAGATAAAAAACATGAAGTTATTGCTGAAAATGCTTCTGAAGTGTTAAGAGACAAAGCCCAAGAACAACGTGTATTAGACTTGTTCAAAATGTATCGCTACCAACGAAATGATACAGGCTATGAACGTTTATTGCCAACAGGAGAAGAGTTGTATACTTTTTTCCGTACGGAGTTAGCCGTTTTTCGTCAGTTTGGTGAGGTCCGCCTTGGGAAAAAACTTCGGGAATTGTATTTAGATGCACATCGACATCAACCGAAGATCGAAGTGGAAGAAACCAGTTCATGGTTAGATATTCGTTTTGATGTGACTGGGATTGAGGAACAAGAAATCAATCAGGTCTTACAAAGTTTGTTGCGAAATGATGCTTTCTATACGTTAGAAAATGGGCAAGTATTGTCCTTTGATTCCGAAGAGTTTCAGCAAACAAGTCAAATCTTGCAACAATTCCGTGAATCGATCCGTTCAGAATCTGGAACGATCCATGTGCCTAAAAACCAAGGATTGATCATTCAAGATAAGTTAGCAGGAAGTTCAGCAACTTTTGGTGACTCCTATCAAAAAATGATCCAAGATCTAATACAACCTGAACAATATCAAGTATCCTTGCCAGCAGGTCTACAAGCTGAATTGCGTGATTACCAAAAACAAGGATTTCGATGGTTGAAAATGCTGGGAAATTACCAGTTTGGCGGAATTTTAGCAGATGAAATGGGTCTAGGAAAAACCCTTCAGACAATTGCCTATTTGCTTTCAGAAAAAGAAGAAAAAGGCGAACTCTCTGCTTTGATCGTCGCTCCTGCTAGTTTGATCTATAACTGGCAAGCAGAAGTGAAAAAATTTGCTCCTTCTTTGAGCATCCAAGTAATCAACGGGAATAAAAAGGAACGAGAAGAACTATTAGCTCGTAAGGCAGATATCAGAGTCACTTCTTATGCTAGTTTAAGACAAGATTTAGCAGATTATCAAAAACATGCGATTAATTATTTGATCCTTGATGAGGCTCAGATGGTTAAAAATAGTAGTACCAAAACAGCTCAAGCGCTACGAGAATTAAGTGTACCGCAACGTTTTGCCTTAAGTGGGACGCCAATTGAGAATAATCTGGAAGAACTATGGTCGCTCTTTGCGACGATTATGCCGGGATTTTTCCCGAATAAGACCCGCTTTAGAGAGCTGGCACCTGACGAAATTGCCCGAATGATTCGTCCGTTTGTGTTACGAAGGGATAAGCAAACCGTGTTAAGCGATCTACCAGAAAAAACCGAGATGAATCTTTATTCTGCATTGACAGAAGATCAAAAAACCGTGTACTTGGCTTATTTACGTCAGATGCGAGAAGAGATTTCTACTATGGACTCAGAAGCTTTTAAAAAGAATCGCATCGGTATTCTAGCTGGTTTGACACGATTACGCCAAATTTGCTGTGATCCAAGATTATTCTTGGAGGATTATGAAGGTGGCTCAGGAAAGCTAGAACAAGTCAAAGATCTACTGGTCGCAGCCAAAGAAAACAATCGGCGGGTTCTGTTGTTTTCTCAATTTACAGGTATGTTGACCATCTTACAAGAAGAACTAGCAGAATTAGGAATTTCTACTTTTTACTTAAGAGGAAGCACCAAACCGCAAGATCGTTTAACGATGGTAGATGCATTCAATGAAGGAGAACGAGATGTCTTTTTGATTTCATTGAAAGCTGGCGGAACCGGACTCAACTTAACGGGAGCAGACACGGTAATTCTGTATGATTTATGGTGGAACCCAGCCATTGAAGAACAAGCGGCAGGACGTGCGCACCGTATCGGACAAAAAAATGTGGTCGAAGTTTGGCGCATGATTGCAGAAGGAACGATTGAAGAGCGGATGGATTCGTTACAACAAGAAAAAAGAGAGTTATTCCAAAAAGTCATCCAAGGAAATGAAGACCAATTAACCAAATTAACGGAAGATGATATCCGGATGATTCTGAGTGTCGGAGACCTGGAAGACTAAAAATTTTGAAACAAAAAATAATTAAATCTTAAGACTCAATAATAAAAAACTCTCGAAACAAGATTATGTTTCGAGAGTTTTTTAGTTATTTGTTTTGCTAGGAGCTGTGCATGGATGCTTTAGCTGAAAATTACTTTCATCGTTTCTAATAATTGATCAAATGAGGTGATTTCGATATCACAGTTCAATGGACCATCAACTTTTCGTTCACGATGGTTAAACCAAAGCGCTTGCCAACCAGCTCTTTTAGCACCTAATACGTCATTGTCGTAGTTATCGCCTACATATAGAGTTTCTTCTGCAGTTAGATTGAAACGTTCTTCAGCAAGTTGAAAAATCTCTTTTTCTGGTTTCTGAAATCCTGTTGCTTGCGAAACGATCATATGCTGTGAAGGAATCCAGTTTGCTAATTGAAGTTGATTCAATTTTTTGGTTTGATGATCGGTGGGACCATTGGTAATGATTCCGAGAGGGATATTCATTTCAGTCAAGAAGTCCAATGTTTTCTTTACTTCCTCATGAAGACAGATATTATCTAATTCTTCTTCATAAACTTGTTGGAAATAAAGACCTTCTTCTTCAGTAATATGTGGATAATCTAAGTCTTTTAGTGATTGGCTGATTCGATGTGCACGCATATACTCCAAGGTCCATTTTCCTGCCATCACTTTAGGGAAATTTTCATCACTGTGATGACGGAACCGGATATATAATGGTCCCATATCTATATCTGAAACAAGCGGCACTACTTTTTTTACCGCATTTCTAAATGGCTGTTGTTGATCGTACATCGTATCATCAACGTCAAAAACAACTGACTTAATCAAATTCTACACGCCTTTCGGTTTTCATCATTTTTTTCATAAATCCTCGACTATTGTATCAGAAAAATACCGGTTAAAACGTTGTTAAATAAAGGTTTTTATTACTATATTTCGCTTTTCTTGACAGAATAAGCTTTTTAAGTTTCAGTTTTTTTCACTAAAATAGTAAAATTGAATATCATTTGATTATCTGATGAATAAATTAATCCTCAATGAAACGAAATTCTGACTAATTTTAATAGAATAATCCTATTTTACTTGATAAAGAATGTTTTTTTTAATACAGAAAAACGAAAATGATTAAAATATAAAATAACACTTGATGATGACGATAAGGCGTTTTGTAGTGATTTTCATTTTATAACCATTGTAATATAAAAGGGTGCTTAATTAGCGGACAAAATAAGGGTTAGTTTCAATTAAAAGGACTGTTGTAATAGCAAACAAAATAAAGCAGACAGAAATAAAAAACATAATTTTTTCAAAGAAACCATTTTTTTGTGGGGTGAGTAATAAAATAATAGTACAACTTTAAAGCCTGTTTCAATGGTAGGTTATATTTGAATTAAATTTGAAAACTCTCATTTTTTAATTGCTAACTAAACGTAAAGTGTTGGTTTTACGGAATATAAATCTTAGATAACTTTCATTTTTTTGATAAAATATTATGAAAAAAGCTAGCTATTTAAAAGTTGATTATGTATAATAGAAACAGATGGAAGATTATAATGATCTTCTGTTACAAAAAAGTGACATTAGTCATGAAAAGGAGTGGTGCACGTTGTTAACACTATATACTTCCCCAAGTTGTACTTCCTGTAGAAAGGCCCGTGCGTGGTTACAAGAACATCAAATTCCATTTGTTGAACGAAATATCTTTTCTGAACCATTAAATAGTTCAGAATTAAAGGCAATCTTACAAATGACTGAAGATGGCACAGAAGAAATTATTTCAACACGTTCAAAAGTTTTCCAAAAACTAAACATGGATCTTGATGATTTACCATTGCAAGAACTGTTAGAACTCGTTCAAAATAACCCTGGATTGTTGCGTCGTCCGATTATGATCGATGACAAACGCCTACAAGTTGGTTTCAATGAAGATGAAATCCGTCGTTTCTTACCACGTGATGTACGTCAATTGGAATTGCGTCAAGCACAATTAATGGCTGGATTATAGAAAATAAACGTTAACTTAGAAAAACTATTTTTGTAGTTTTTCTAAGTTTTTTTTTACCGGAATAGAAAGTACATATAACTAGATGTAACATGTAAATGAATTTTATTCTTTAGCTGATAGCAAGATTTGAGAAGACCAAAATACTTGGTATCAAAAATTCGATTTATTGTTAAGGATTACTTTTTGAATGCCGTTTATTCGTTCTCGCATTAGGAGTGGCTTTTTGTCCTAAGCTCTTTTTTACGTTTAGCTAAGTGAAAAAAATGATGTCAAGGTTAAATTAAAAACTTATTTTGATTTTAAATGGTAATTTTTTTTCTTTACATTTAAGCTTATTTCGCTACAATGAAGTTATATTGATAGTTGTGGCAAAGTGAGGTGTAGCCAGATGGAAATGGAACATATTAATGAAAATACGATCCGAGTAATGATCGGTCATGAAGATTTAGAAGAGCGAGGCGTCTCATTTTTAGACTTGCTTGGTAACCATAGAGAGATCGAAAATTTTTTCTACAGTATTTTAGAAGAAGTTGATATTGAAGATGAGTTCCGCAGTAGCGAAGCTGTTACATTTCAAGTGCTTCCTAAAGGAGACGGTTTAGAACTTTTTATTAGTAAAAACTTACCGAATGAAGAAATGCTCCAAGAAGACGAAGACTCTTTAGATTCTGATGATGTAACTGAATTTATCCAGCAACAAATCTTAAATAATGAAGAAGAAACGACTGAACGCATTTCCGATGAAACAGAACACCAAGCGATTTTTGCTTTTGAAGACTTTGAACAAATGATTCAACTAGCCAATGATGTCGAGTTGGAATCAGCCTGGACAGATTTGTATTTACTAGATGGTATCTACTATTTAGCCGTACATTTTTGGATGGAAGATTTAAACCAAACAGATGTCGCTAATGAAGTAGCTCGAATTTTAGAGTTTGCAGAAAGAAGCGATCGGACCATTGAAACATTGAACGAATATGCGCAATTACTTATGGAACGAAATGCTTTGGAACGTACAAAATTTTATTTTGCGTAAGCAGCAAATAATCAAAGAAACAATTTGAAGAATCTGGTCAATGAAAATGATCAGATTCTTTTTTGACGTATTTTCTTTTAGGAGGGGGGCAGCTAATTTATGATGGTTGCGATTGATAAACATGGAAAAAGATATCTGGCTACAAAATGTACGAAACGGCAAAGTCTTTTCTGCCCAGCTTGTAAGGAACCAGTGATATTAAAAACTGGGCAGCAAAAAACAGCACATTTTGCTCACAAAAATTTACAGGATTGTTTTGGTTTTAGTGAGAAAGAAACAACGGAGCATCTCCAACTCAAAAAATATTTTTTTGAGTGGTGTAGACAATTTGTTACTCATCCGTCTGTCTTAGAAGCCTATTTACCAGCCCTTCGACAAAGACCAGATATCCTTTGCGGGGATCTAGCCATAGAAATTCAGTGTTCAGTTCTCGCTTATGAACGGATGAAAGAACGAACAAAAGGATATCTAAGCAAAAACTATCGTGTTTGGTGGATCTTAGGCTCTGCTTTTTTCAAAAATGATCGTTTAAAAACGAGAGAAAAGTACTTTTGTATGTACAATGACACCATGGGTACTCATTTATGGAAAATCGATTGGCTGGAAAAAAGATTATATTTGTTTTATCATTTGGCAGAATTATTTTCTGGAACAGTAACCTATGAAACAATTAGCTGGCCTTTCTTTAGTGAATCTCCTGTAAGTCTATTAGAAAAACAGATGGAGAATCAAAATCGGCAAAAAGTTCTTACTAATGTTGGCTGTCAAAAATGGTTACAAAAAAAATTATACTATCGTCAGTCTAAATACGTTCATTTACAAAAACAATTCTATCTTAGAAAAAAACATTTACTTTATTTATCTCCGTGGATGTACGCAGAAAGTCGATTTTTTTTTATTTTCAAGAAAAAGTTTTCTTTTATCGTCTGTTATTTGAAGAAATCATCAGTGAACAAGCAGGCAGAAGCCAACAATGGAAGTATCTCAATTGGCTCCAAAAAATTGAACCAAATAAAACAACTTGGCTTTATCCAATGGTTGATAAGAAAAAGATTTTCCAATTGCTTTACCAGGAGTGTGAGGAGATATTCTTGATGTCAAACAGAAATAAATTATGATACACTAATTAAGAGTAGCTGATTTTAGTAGGCTTATTCATTTTTCTATTTTCAATATGAATTAGAAAAAAAGAGTGAAAACAATAAAGGAGTGTATTAAATGAGTGAAACGACCCAATTACCAAAACGAGAAGAATTGCCTGAAGAACTGACTTGGGATCTCACCAAAATCTTTTCTAGCGATCAAGAATTTGATGAAAAATACCAAGAATTAACAGAAGAATTAAAAAATTCCGATCAATATAAAGGAACATTAGCAAAGGGTGCGACAGAATTTCTGAATGTGCTTGAATTTGTTTTAGATGTTTACCGAAAAGTGGAACTCATTTATGTCTATGCTCATTTAAAAAATGACCAAGATACAGCAAATACGACTTATCAAGCTTTATATGCGAGAGCAGGAAGTTTATTTTCTAAAGTAAGTGAAGCAGTCTCTTGGTATGAACCAGAAGTCCTTCAACTTTCGGATGAGCAGATTTGGCAGTATTTTGAGCAAGAGCCGAAGTTAGAACTGTATCGTAATTACGTAAAACAAATGGTGGATAATCGTGCGCATATATTATCTGCAGAACAAGAATCATTACTAGCTGGAGCAGGAGAAATTTTTGGCGCTTCCAGTGATACATTTGCTGTTTTAAACAATGCCGATCTAGAGTTTCCTACGATCGTGGGAGAAGATGGGAAAAAAATCCAGCTTTCTCATGGTGTCTATGGTCAATTGATGGAAAGCACAGATCGTACAGTTAGAGAAGCTGCATTCAAAGGGCTTTATCGTGTCTATGATCAATTTAAAAATACGTTTGCTTCAACATTGAGTACCCATATCAAAGGGCACAATTACAAAGCAAAAATTCGCCATTATCATTCTGCTAGAGAAGCTTCTTTGAGCAACAATCATATCCCAGAAAGTGTTTATGATACATTGATTGAAGTAGTCAATAAAAATCTTCCGCTATTGCATCGTTATATGGAATTACGCAAACGTCTTTTAAATGTAGAAAAACTGCATATGTATGATCTATATACACCAGTATTAGGAGAAGCTCCTATCAAGTTCACTTACGAAGAAGCGAAACAGAAAGCTTTGGAAGCTTTGGCACCAATGGGGGAAGAATATCTGTCAGTGGTAGAAAAAGCTTTTGCTGACCGTTGGATCGATGTGGTCGAAAATAAAGGGAAACGAAGTGGCGCTTATTCTTCAGGAAGCTATGATACCAATCCTTATATTTTAATGAACTGGCATGATACGTTGGATCAATTATTTACGCTCGTACATGAAATGGGACATAGTGTGCATAGTTACTTTACTCGTTCAAATCAACCGTTTGTTTACGGTGATTATTCCATTTTCTTAGCAGAGATTGCTTCAACAACTAATGAAAATATTTTGACAGAATACTTGCTTGAAACTGAACAAGATCCACGTGTTCGTGCATATGTCTTGAATCATTATCTTGATGGATTCAAAGGAACGATTTTCAGACAAACACAATTTGCAGAATTTGAGCATTTCATGCATGAAGAAGATGCCAAAGGTGTACCTTTGACCAGTGAATATCTAAGCGACAGTTATGGGGAATTGAATGCCAAATATTATGGATCAGCGGTAGAAAAAGATCCGGAAATCAAATATGAATGGTCTCGTATCCCACATTTCTACTATAATTATTATGTTTATCAATATGCAACAGGATTTTCAGCTGCCTCTGCTTTGGCGCAGAAAATTTTGGGTCAAGAGCCAGATGCTCTAGAAAAATACCTTACTTATTTGAAATCAGGAAATAGTGATTACCCAGTTGAAGTCATGAAAAAAGCAGGCGTCGACATGACAAAAGCTGATTATATCGAATCAGCTATGACTAAGTTTGAACAACGATTAAATGAATTAGAGGAACTAGTTGAAAAATTGTCATAAGTGTTCGAGACAAGAATGCTTTGATTATCAACAGATAGCTTCTGTTTCTTTTATCTGATCTAAATAGCTGAAACCCACAAAAGTCCTATGTGGATTTCTGTGGGTTTTAGTTATTTACCTCATAATTAAAATAAATAAGAGCATTTTATTTTTTTATAGTTGCTTGTTTATATTGACGTAAATTTTATTTTTTCTTATGCTATAGAAAATAATTTGTCTGATAGATGTTGGGGATGCCTATCAATACTTCTAAAAATACATAGATGGTATTCAAGTGTCAACTCTATGAAATAAGCCAAAATTTTTCTTATTGTCAGAGAAGTTGCATAATATTTTTGTACCATACACATTCAAAAAAGAAATGGAAGGATGAATATGTCTTTTTGGGGATTTGAACAAGAGTCAGATGAAGTAGTGTTAACTTATGTCAATTGTCATGTACGTTGTCTGCGAGAAGCTGCTCGCTTGGAAATGAAGAAAAGAAGAGCAAAGAACGCGAAGAATAAAAAACAGAGCTATAATAGGAAGAAGGTGACCCATAAATGATGGAAGTACAAATCACTAGAAAAAGTGAGTTAACAGAAGGTGGTTGTAATGCCTGTGGTATCGTAGATGCTGCGATCTATTCGCTGCAATTAGGAACGAAAACAGCAATCATCGCTGATTTGACTGTGGGTTCGTTAGTTGACAGTCTAGCACTACTAGAAGGATATGAAGGTGAGGACATCTATGAAATGTTAGGAGAAGTTCGCCAGTTGAGTAGAGCGGGCAAGACGATCAATGTTTCTGAAGAATTAGGGAATGTGACTTTTTGTACAGCTGATCAGCAACTGACCGTCAAAAATAGGATGGAGCGTCCAGCCTTATTTGAGCAAGTGAATCAGATCCTTCAACAGTTTTTTGAATTAGGACCATACAAATTTAAAGAAATAGCCACTGTACCAAAACATGATCCTGAATGGCAAAAACGAATCGAAGATCAAACGGATCATGCGTATTTATTTCAATAATAGCAGATGTTTTATTGAAATGGATATGGGGAGGAAATTAGCTACAAAAAGACTGACCGCCAAAAGTTGTTTAAATGAACTTTTGACGGTCGGTCTTTGTTTTGACACTTCAGATAGCATTTCATGATTATTTGTTTTTTTGAAAAGTGACGATCTAACTTTTGCTTTATTCTTTTGAACCGTAACGTTGAATTACCTTACATTTCTTTCATTGGATTAAGCTGAAACACTTTCTTCCATAATCTTTGTAGTACCATTGCCGATGTGTGCCACATAAAATTCTGGGGCGTAGCCAACGACGTCTAAGTATTCATCATAGACCTTGTTTTTAAAGTTAGGGATATTTTCTTCTTTGACTAATGCGATCGCACAGCCACCGAAGCCAGCTCCTGTCATACGGGCGCCTAGAACACCTTCTTGTTTTTGAGCTGCATCGACTAATGTATCAAGCTCGATACCAGTTACTTCATAATCATGTCTCAACGAATCGTGTGAAGCATTTAATAATTGACCAAAAGCAGCCAAGTTTCCTTGTACCAGTTCAGCTTTAGCTTCTAGTGTTCGTTGGTTTTCAGTAACTGCATGACGTGCACGACGAATCAATGTGTCATCACCAATCAAATCAATGTTTGCTTCAAATGTTTCTTCGTCTAAATCACCTAATGCTTGGATAGCTAATTTTTGTTGGAGACGTTTTAGTGCTTCTTCACATTCACTACGTCGTTCATTATATTTAGAATCAGCTAATTCACGACGTTTATTTGTATTCATGATTACTACTGCATAGCCATCTAATTTTACTGGAACCATTTCATATTTTAACGTATTTGTATCAAGTAGAATAGCTTTGTCTAATTCGCCAAAGCCAATCGCAAATTGGTCCATGATCCCCGAGTTGACACCGATAAATTCATTTTCTACTTTTTTACCAATTTGAACTAATTCAAGTCGATCAATGGATAAATGGAATAAGTCTTCTAAGGCAACACCGACTAACAATTCTAAGGAAGCGCTACTTGAAAGTCCTGCACCATTAGGGATCGTCCCTTCAACTAAGAGTTCAAAACCATGTTCAATTGGGTAGCCTGCTTCGTTTAGTTTAACGATCATACCTTTGACATAGTTTGCCCATCCTGCTTGTTTGTCGTAATCAAGTTGGTCTAAAGTAAAGCTGATGACACCGTCGTCTTCAAAGTTTGTTGAGTAGACCAATACTTTATTATCCTCACGAGGTGCGGCAACTCCTTGTGTGCCATAAGTGATGGAGGCAGGGAAAACATGCCCGCCGTTATAATCTGTATGTTCACCAATCAAGTTGATTCTGCCTGGAGAAAAATATTGTGTGGTTTTTTTAGGTCCAAAGATTTCTGCAAATTTTGTATTTAAACTGCGTTTGATTTCCATAGTTAGATACCCTCTCTTGTGTCGATTTTAAATTCTGTAGTTGTTTCAAATGGTGTGTGTGCTGTTAAATGAATATTTCCAAAAGCTGGATACTGTTCAGCTCCGGGAGCGATTTGAGTCTCAAACGTGATACCACCGTGGTTGGCTAGTTTCTTTCCATGCATTTCTGGGGTATCTTGCCCAAAGTTAGCAGTGAAGATCACAACACTAGGTGAATCGGTCATGATGCTTACTTTGATTTGTTCATCGGGACTTAATAAATAAGCCGATACATGATTCATATCTGGGTTATTTAAAAAGAAAGGATGATCGATCCCGTCAACGAGTTGTTTTTGTTCAAATTGACTAGTAAAGACGGTGGCTAATTTTTGAGGTGTTTGAAAATCAAAAGGTGTTTGAGCAACACTCGCTTTTTCGCCAGTTGGTATACTATCAGGTCGTAATGGAGCGAAAGACTCACTGTCTAGCCAAAGTGTATGTTGATCAATTGATTCTTCTACATTGCCACTTAAATTGAAATACACGTGGTTGGTCGGATTGAAAAGCGTATCCTGATCACTGATTGCTTGCGTTCTAACACGCCAAATGTTGTCTTCTGTCAAAGTATAACAAACTTCTACGGATAGATTTCCAGGAAAACCATGTTCTCCGTCGGGACTGGTAGTAGTAAATGTGACTGAGCTTTCTTCGTCTGTTTCACTTAGTTGATACGTCCATTTTTTCTGTTCAAATCCTGGTGTACCTCCGTGAAGTGAATGCCCTGTCTGAGGATCGACACTCAATTGATAGGTTTGATCATTCAAAGAAAATTGTCCTTTTTCAATCCTACCTGCTGTTCGTCCGATCGTTGCACCGATATAGGCATCTTTTGTCAAATATTCTTGTGCGGAGTCAAACCCTAAAATTAATTCCCGATCATTAGCAGTTAGTTGAACGATCCGTGCACCTAAGTCAGTGACGGCTAATTTAAGTCCGTGAGTATTGGATAATGTGATCAAATGGTACCCCTGACCAAAGTCTTTTTCTGTAATCGTCATAATATAATTCCTTTCTTAATGTTGTGGAATGATAAAGTCATCTTCTAATTCAGATGCGAGTTCTTTATGTGAAGCCAATTTATTTTCTAGTTCTTTGACGATTTGCGCATGTTTTTTCTCTGTTAAAGTGATCTTCCAAGCAAAAATGATGGCAGAAAAGAACATCAATGCTGCAGGAACATAAAATGCATACGCTTTAAAAGTCATGATCCCATGATTGGTAATATCAGCAGCAGAAGCATTTCCAGTCATACCAGCTGCGATTGCGACAAACCCAACGATCCCATTAGATAAAGCACCTGCAATTTTATCGAGCAGTGGGCGAATCGATAAAGTCACAGCTTCGTTACGAATCCCATTTTTCCATTGTCCATATTCCACAGAATCAGTGATCGTCATCAAGGCAGATAAAAAGATCAACTGTTGTGGGAAGTAAAATAAAACAAGTCCAACGATCACGATCGGTAAGCTAGTGCCTGCGATAGAGAAGAAGAAGTAAGAACTGATCATCATCGCAATACCGCCGATATAGACATAGCGTCTAGAAATCAATCGTGTCAAAGCAGGGAATAAAGGCACAGCGACTAGTCCAAGTAAAGCTGCCACTAAACCGACTATCCAGAATTGAGTTGGTTGACCTAAGACATATTTGAAAAAGTAGAATAAAACGGCAGTTGTTGCTACATTGGCAATAGCATAAGCAATGTAAGAAAGTGCTAACCACATTAATTGGTCATTTTGGGCAATTGCTTTAAAGACATCTTTGATACTTGCTTTTTCATTTTGTTGACGAATCGCCGTGTCGACTTCTTTTGTTCCTAAAGCTGTAATAATTGCAGTTCCTCCAGAGATCACAGCGGTAATCACACCGAACCAGAACCAACCTGAAGCGCCTTCAACATGATGAGCAGTAACTAAATAAGTGAAAAATGTGACGATTGGTACGACGACCAAAGTGGTCCCGTTTGCTCCTAAGGAAGAACCGAATCGAGCAAAAGTCGCGAATTTTTCTCTTTCTTTGGTTTCAGTACTTAAAGCTGGAATCATTGACCAAAAAGCAATATCTTTAAATGAATAAAAACTATCTAATAATACAAAAACAATGGTAAAAAGGATGATAAACAAAGTTGTATTGTGAGTAGCAAGGCCAAAGAAATTAGTAAAAAGAAAAATCAAAAGGAATGAACTAACTAAACCACCAATGACCAGCCATGGTTTAAATTTCCCATATTTTGTTCGAGTATTATCAATAATCCCGCCAATCAATGGATCGAAAACGATTTCAATTAAACGAATACCAACGACTAAACTGGTCACCGTAGCGATCATTCGGGCAGTAGTTGCTTTATCTGTACCTGCAAACATCTCGCTTGTTACAAAAACCATAAAATAAGTGCTGAGAGTAACATAAAAAGTATCATGACCGAATGCGCCTAAAGCATAAGAAACCCGTTGTATCATTTTGTTCTTCATAGTATCTAATCCCTTCTTTGTTAAATATACAATAAAAAGTTAACCGGTTACAATAAATAAATAAAGTTCTTTTTCTACTATTGACTTTATCAAGAAAACGCTTCCTGATGAATATATTTTTGTGACTAATATTTAACTTTTTGTTGCACGTTGTAGAACAAGAAGAGTAAAGTAAAAACAAAGGAGTGAGAGCGATGGAGCAAGCAATATTTTTAAAAAAAGAACGTCAAGAATTAGCTAAAGGGTGTTATTTTGACTTTTGTGGATTTTCAAAAACTTTGCCATATCATTCTTTCGGTCCAGCAATCAGACAAGATTATGTGTTACATGTCGTGATGGAAGGTAAAGGAACTTACCATGTGAAAGAACAGCAATATCAATTGCAAAAAGGGGATCTGTTTTTAATCCGGCCAGGTGATTCTACTTTTTATTTAGCAGATGGTGAGGAGCCTTGGGTCTACTGTTGGTTGTCTTTTGGAGGGCCATTAGCGAAAGAAATCATTGAACGTTCCTTATTCAAAGAAGATCAGTATACAATGGTTTCTGCAGGTATTTCGGCATATATAGATATTATTTTGGACTGTCTTCATTATTCACAAGACGGTTTAGCAGATGAATTAGAATTGACGGCTTTGACTTATCGCTTTTTATCCGTATTACTAAAAGATGGCGGGAAAATCGGTTTGGGAAATCAAAAAGTCTCTTCGCCACTAGCAATCGAAACAGTGAAGTATATTGAAGAACACTATCCAGAAAATTTAACAGTAGAGGAAATTGCTCGACAACTGTCAGTCAACCGGAGTCATCTATCAAGAGTCTTTAAAAATCAATTAGGAACGAGTATTAAAGAATATTTGATTGGCGTACGAATCAACCGAGCAGCATTTTTATTATCGTTGACTGATGATTCAGTAGAGAGTATCGCTTATCAAGTTGGTTTTAATAGTTTAGTTGTATTTAGCCGAATGTTCAAAAAGACAACTGGAGAAACAGCAACAAATTATCGGAAACGGATGAAAAATGAAGCGTCCAAAAACCTTTCATTAGGTGCTTTGAAGAAAGAATTAGAAGAACAAGAGATTGTTTCCTGGTCTACCTAACCATAAGGCAGGAGACTAATGACATTTTGTGTTCTGTGCTAAACTAGGAAATAGCAAGAATGAAGAGGAGTCAAGAAATGAGAACTTTGATTATCGTTAGTCATCCTACGATTGAGACATCATTGAACCAACAGTTTTTCAAAGAAGCAACTGAAAATTTAACGGTTACTTGGCATCATTTGGAAAAACATTACCCAGATTGGACGATTGATCGTGATACAGAACTTGAATTATTAAAAACACATGATCGGATCATCTTCCAATTCCCTTTGTATTGGTATAGTGCGCCAGCTCATTTAAAACTATGGGAGGACACTGTATTGGAACACGCTGACGAATTTCTTAAAGGCAAAGAATTAGGGATTGTCGTAACAACTGGCGTTTCTGAAAAAGAATATCAAGCAGGCGGGAAAGAAGAATATACCATTTCTGAATTTTTAAGACCGTATCAGCGGATTGCCCACAAGTTTGAAATGACTTTTTTACCTCCATTTGTGATGGCGCAATTCATGTATCAAACAGAAGAAAAACGTTGGGAGCGTTTAGTGGCGTATCAACAATACCTGACATTAGTAGGCAAACCGACCTTGATCCAGCGAATAACCTGGTTTATTGAGCGACTAAGCAGCAATCATTCTTTACAACAACTAGATCAGACTAAGCAAGCATTCTTAATCGACTATTTAGAGAATGAAAAAGAAGAGATTGAAGACCTCACATTTATCTTACAAGAATTAAAGGAGCAATAAAATGGCGGAAGAATGGTTTGTACGACAATTGGAAGAATTAAGTACATCGGTAGATTATGAAACAAAAGCTGTGTTGCATGAAACAAAAAAACTTTTACTGGAAATTTCAGAACGAAAAGTCCAATTACAAGGAGAAATCGATGGAGAATCCTGGAATCATCAAAAATGGTGAGTTTTGTTTATAAATAACACAGTTTAAAATGTTCAGAATGATGATTATTTGCTACAATGGGATTAAAGTAGGATTGAGAACGCTATTTTATATACTAATGGGTGGTGAAAGAAATGAACGAAGAAAACGAGCAAAGAGTCAATGTCCGAATGGCTCGTAGACAACAACAGAAAAAAGAAACGCAACGCCGATTGATCAAAATTGGTTCGGCTGTTGCCGTTTGCTTGGTCCTTATAGGTGCTGTTACAGCTCTTTATTTCCATGGGAAGAATAGTTCGAGTGCAGAAAGTTCGGTCGCAAAAACAAGCGAAACAACCACAAAAAAAGCCTCTTCCACAACGAAACCAAAAAATAAAGAAACTGCAAGTTCGACCCAAGAATCGAAAACAGGCACACTGACGGATCAGTTACAAATGATTATGACAGATTATACAAAGAAATTGGAAGAACAAACACCTCGTTTGATCGAAGAATACCAAGCTGAGATTCAGAACAATCAAAACGGTGTGATGGGGTTGTCTGCGATTGCTAATCAAAAGGCTCGAGCGCTACAAGCTATTTCTGATGAAGGGATCAGCAAACTACAAGCAACGTATCAAGCAGCGCCAACCAAAGAAGGTGTAGATCTTGCAAATTGGATCAACCAACTTTCAGCAGATTATACGGAACAAGTAGCTAAAATTTCTGATATCTATCTCCGAACAAGTGCTTCGGTACAAGCAGAAACGTCAAGCAGTCAAACAACTAGTGAAACGGAAACTAGTGTTTCTCAGACGACTGACTCAACGACACAATCTTCCAGTCAAGCTACCCAAGGAACCGAAGGACAGACAGCAAGTGCTACTTCAAATGAACAAGTTGCTACTACTGTCGTTCAACAAGGAGAAGGGCCAAACCAGATTGCAGAACGTACAGGGATACCAGTTGATAAGCTTTTATCATTGAATGGGATGACGATGGACAGCTATTTCTTCAGTCCTGGAGAAGTATTGAAATTGAATTAAGCCACTGACAAGATGCCTTGATCAGCAAAAATAAGCTAGCGACCAATCAATTGATTGGACACTAGCTTATTTTTTTGAATTGAAATGGTTTATTTACGTATATCGTAGTTTGGAGTAAGCCATTGACACAGAAATCATTGGGAGCATTATTCGATGAGAAATTTTCTTAATTTTAGAAAGTCGTAAACATTGAAAAAAGTCCGTCTAGCGCCTCTTAGCTTTCAAAAAAACGACTAAGTGGTTAGCTATTACAATGAACTTCTATCAATGCGTATATCAATCATTTGTCTTGCTTATTTTAAGTATGTTGAAAATCACTTATCTAATTGCTTCGCTTAAATTTCCTCGAAGTTGAACGTATAGGAAATTTAATGAAAAAAACGGAAAAATCGCTTGATTAGAAAGCGTTTTCTTTATAAAATGATTTTGTAAAAATAACAAGGAGATGATAGTCGTGTTTAAAAAAAGTAATTTTATTTGTTGCATAGCTAGTTTGTTGTTGGGATTAACTCCACTAGTTACTTTTGGAACTAATGTTTATGCAAGTGGAATAGTAGATAATAGGTCGGATCCAATCGAGTTTTATAAAGAAAATTCGGATTATTTCGATGTTCAAGTAGAAGAGGACAGCACAATCGTAACGATAACAGACAATAATTTAAAAGCGTTTCTTGAAATGAAAGGATTGGATTCTTCTTTTCTTTCTAAAAAGCAGCTCACACCAAGAAGTAATGGTGTCACTAAGATTGTGTGGCATGGACAAGCTAGAAAGGGGAATGTTGATATATATATTAGTAAAACTTGGTTGAATAATATAAGTAAAGCCGGTATTGGAGCAATTATAGGAGCTCTAGGCAGTTTACTCCCAGGCGCTGGTTGGGGTTCCGCCATAGGTGGGATATCAGGTGTTATAACTGGTGGTAATTTTAAACATGGTAGAGTTTTTGTAGTAAGAGGATTTGTATATCAATACTATTATTTACAATGATATCTGAGTAGATATTATTTTTTAGGAAGTGTTTATGTATGAAGAAAAATCAGCATGAAGTTTTAAATATATTATCAGCTTTTATAGGCTATATAATTGTCGGCACAATAAAGGCATTGATTGATGGAACACTGAATTTTTTATCATTTTTTAATGATATATTTCTTTCAGGTCTACTTTTTATTGTATTTTATTCAATTAGTTATCTTCTAATCATGAGATTAAAAAAATGATTATTAAAAATGGGAGGCAATTAGGATGAAGAGTTTTGGATTAGGAATTCCACTTATTTTTATATTTTGTTTAGTTGGATTAGCTGTTCCAGTTGCAGCAGAACAAAATACAACGACGGATCATCTATTTATATACCTAGATGAAACGGAAAGTGAAATTGCAACAGATGTATATGTAGTTGAGAACAATGATAATATTGTAGAAATTACTAAATCTAATCATTTAGTGAGAGTTAGTCCAATCTTTTCAGCCCAAGTTTGGATGAAAGTAGGATCGACTTGGGGTGGGAAACCTGCACAAAGTAAATATTGGTATGTTGAATATGTAAGTGGTCGAAAGTATCAAGGGTATGTTTATTGGACAGGAGACAAAAGAGTAGCAAATTGGGGACCACCACCACAAATGGAATTTAAATTCCAAGGAACTTTAGATTTAGTATAGAAAAATTTCTATTTGTTTCAAACAATAAAAAACGCTATTTGTGCATTTAACTAAAAAAGAGTAAAAAAGCAGGGACCCATTTGATGGGAAGCCCTGCTTTTTTGATGAAGATTAGCGACTTTTCAGTCTTCGTTCACGTAGAAAATAATGAATCGTCATGTAGCACAAAAACACGAGACCAATAATCAATGGAATTCTTGTTTCTTGATTGATAAACATAAAAATCAAGACAATGGCTAAAAATAATAAAGTAAGATAATTGGTATAAGGTGATAATGGCATTTTAAATGGATGATCTCTCATTTCTTTTGGGTGTTGTTTTTTAAATTGGATCTCACTAAGTAAGATAACTACCCAAGGAACCATCCCCGGTAAAATACTGGAACTATAGACAAAAACGAAAATATTTTCTGCATGATTCACAAACAAAGGTAACAGGTAATTTAAAACTAGGCCAATCAATATCCCGCTAGAAATCGCTACGACTGGATAAAAAGGTACGCCATGACGGGTTAGTTTTAAAAATTTCCTCGACATTTTTCCATTGATTGCTAAGGTGTAGATCATTCGACTGGCACTGAAAATACCTGAATTACACCCAGATAAGGCAGCCGTCAAGACGACGAAATTGATCAATCCGGCAGCAAATGTGATCCCGATTTTAGAAAATGTTTGAACAAATGGGGAACCTATTGTGCCTAATTGATTCCATGGATAGATACTTACGATAATAAAAATAGCACCAATGTAAAAAATCAAGATTCGTCCAATAGTTGATTGAACAGCTTCAACGATCGTTTTTTTCGGATTTGCAGCTTCTCCAGCGGCCATTCCGATCAGCTCGATTCCTTGATAAGATGCAACAACAATGGATAGCGCAAAAAAGAAACCTTTTACTCCGCCGGTAAAGAAACCGCCATTTTTCCAAAGATTAGAGATCCCGACTGCTTGGCCTTGATTTCCTAAGCCAAATAAGATGACACCTAGCCCTACCAGAATCATCAAAACGATCGTGCCGACTTTAATCATTGAAAACCAAAATTCTAGTTCACCAAAAGCTTTAACAGAAGCTAAGTTGGCAAGCATCAAAAAGAGGATGACAACAATCCCAGGAATGATTGTTGGCAGATGAGGCCACCAATAATTCATATATTCACCGACTGCAATGACTTCACTGATCCCGACAACAATAAACTGAAAGATGTTACTCCAAGCAGTTAAATAACCAGCGACAGGATGAAGATAATTACTAGCATAATTCGCAAAAGAACCCGTTGAAGGATCGACATAAAGCATTTCGCCAAGTGCTCGCATGATCAAATAAAGAAAGAGACCTGCGACAGCATAGGCAACCATTACTGAGGGACCTGTCCAACGAATGGTTGAGGAAGCACCCATAAACAATCCTACGCCGATCGTTCCTCCTAGTGCAATCATCTGAATGTGACGGGCACTAAGGCTTCGAGTTAATTTTTCTTCTTCCATACTAAAACTCCTTTCATTTTTGAGTAAAACAAGCAAATACGAATAAATGATAGACATTAATAACAAATAAATGATCAATAAAGACAATTTGCTTTTAAAACTCTTGATGTGATTTTACAGAAAGTTCTCACAAATTGCGAGCCTTTCTTGTAAAAAAAATCATGCGGGATACTTGAAAATGCTTTCGTCTTTAGTTAAACTATAGTTAAATAAAAAGTTAGGTAAACCTAAAAGGAGTGGAGAATATGTCAGAAGCGATCATTAATATCCAGCAATTAACCGTTGCTTATCAAGGAAAGTTAGCGTTAAACGAAGTTGATGTAATGATCCAACCCAAAAAAATCACTGGGATCATCGGTCCAAATGGTGCGGGAAAATCAACTTTTATGAAAGCTATACTGGCTTTGATTCCCAAAGTATCTGGAGAAATTTCTTTTGGCGGTTCATTGCTAAAAGAAGCACGTAAAAAAATCGCTTATGTTGAACAACGAAATGAATTGGATCTCTCTTTTCCAATTGATGTGTTAGGTGTGGTCTTATTGGGGACTTATCCATCATTAAGGTTGGGACAACGACCGGGAAAAAAAGAAAAAGAACGAGCACAGCAAGCATTAGAAAAAGTCGGTATGGCTTCGTATGGGAAGCGACAAATAAGCGAATTGTCGGGTGGACAGTTACAACGTGTTTTTATTGCCCGCGCATTGGCGCAACAAGCAGAATGGATTTTTCTTGATGAGCCATTTGTAGGGATTGATGCCGTAAGTGAGAAAAAAATTTTTTCAATATTGAAAGAATTAAAAGCAGCAGGTAAAACGATCATCATTGTTCATCACGACTTGCACAAAGTAACAGAATATTTTGATGAAGTGATTTTATTGAATCAGCAATTGATCGCTGCCGGACCTGTTGCAACGACATTTACTTCAGAAAATCTGAAGATTGCTTATGGTGAAGTGATCGGGCAATTAGTGAAAGGAGCAAAAGAAAAATGATCCAATCGTTTATTGAAGGAATGATGAACTACCAGTTTTTACAATATGCATTGTTCACATCAATGCTCGTTGGTTTGGCTTCCGGGGTGATCGGATCTTTTATCATCTTACGAGGGATGTCGTTGATGGGAGATGCTATTTCACATGCGGTCTTACCAGGAGTAGCAATTTCTTACATGTTTGGCTTTAGTTATATTTTAGGTGCCACGGTCTTCGGCATGTTGACGGCAGGACTCATTGGTTTTGTTACCCAACGAAGTCGATTAAAAAATGATACAGCAATCGGTATCGTCTTTAGTTCATTCTTTGCATTAGGAGTCATTTTGATTTCTTTTGCCCAAAGTGCTACGGATCTTTACCATATATTATTTGGAAATGTGTTAGCGGTGAGAGAAAGCGACCTGCAGATGACGGCGATCGTTAGCGGTATTGTGTTATTGTTTGTGTTCATTTTCTATAAAGAACTCAAAATTACTTCTTTTGATCCGATGATGGCTAAAGCTTATGGGCTAAATATTACCTTGATCCACTATTTGCTCATGTTTTTCCTGACGTTAGTCGCAGTGGTTAGTTTACAGACAGTAGGGACGATCTTAGTGATTGCGATGTTGATCACACCAGCTGCTACAGCTTATCTATTAACGAATAGTTTAGTGAAAATGATTGCTATCTCATCAACAGTTGGTGTATTAAGTGCAATTTTAGGGGTATTTTTTAGTTATAGCTATAACTGGCCTTCCGGTGCAACCATCGTTTTAGCTTGCGCGCTATTCTTTCTGTTGGCATTTTGCTTTTCACCTTCTAAGGGAATCTTTTTTGCTCATAAACGGGTCATAAAAAGCGAGTAAAAAGAATGATCATGTAAAACAAATCATTTGAAAAAAGGAGTAATGAGATGAAAACCAATAACTATCGGATTTTTTGGGTAATGTTCGCAAGTTTCTTTTTGTTAGTGGGCTGTGGCAGTCAAGAAAAGCAGGAAGCTAATAAAGAAACGACTAAAGAAACATTGAATGTTGTAGCAACCAACTCTATCTTAGCGGATATGGCAAAAGAAGTAGGAAAGGAACATGTAGCTGTTCATAGTATCGTGCCTGTAGGAACAGATCCTCATGAATATGAAGTGTTACCAGAAGACATCAAAAAAGCGAGTGATGCCGATGTGATTTTATATAATGGGCTAAATCTAGAAACTGGTAATGGCTGGTTTACAAATTTAATGGAAACCACACATAAAAAAGAAGAGAAAGATTATTTTGCAGTGAGTAAAAAAGTAACACCCATTTATTTATCAGGTGGGACTTCCAAGAGTAAAGCTGACCCTCATGCCTGGTTAGATTTATCGAATGGGATGAAGTATGTAGAAGAAATTACCCGTATCTTTTCAGAAAAAGATGCTGAAAATAAAGCAGTCTATGAAGAAAACGCAAAAAAATATATTGAAAAGTTGAGCGAATTGGATGAAAAAGCTAAAACAAACTTTCAAACAATTCCTGAAAATAAAAGATTATTAGTAACGAGTGAAGGAGCTTTCAAATATTTTTCCAAAGCTTATGGAATCCCAGCAAGTTATATTTGGGAAATCAATACAGAAAGTCAGGGAACTCCTGAACAAATGAAACGAATCATCAATCAAGTAAGAGACTCTGCAGTACCCGCTTTGTTTGTCGAAACAAGTGTTGATCCTAGAAGCATGGAACGTGTAGCGAAAGAAACAGGAGTAGCTATCTATGATCGATTATATACAGACTCTATCGATAAGGAAGGCAAACCAGGAGATTCTTATTATAAGATGATGGACTGGAATATCCGAACGATCCATGATGGGTTGACTCAAGAAAAATAAATGGTACAAAATAACTTTCATTCAAAAAAACTAGAAAAGAATGCGTGCTAATAGCCAGCCGAAGAGATCAAAATCAGTTCGTTAGATTTTGATTTCTTCGGCTTATTTATGCTAAAAATCAAGATTAAAAAAACAAGAAGCAGGAGGATTCATTTACCCTGATTTATGTGGAAAGGAAATCAAGCGAAGGCTCACTTATTTTGCAAGTAAAAAAATAAAAAAAACGTCTGCTTTTTGTTAGTTTCGGATACCTTTTTTTGTTGTTTTCCGTTATAGTTAAAGATAAGAAAGGAAGGTAAAGCTATGAATTTTACGCGTAAAGATAAACAACTAATCAAAGAAGAAATCCTTAAAGTGATCGAACAACAGGATAGCTCTGATAAAGATCAAGACCTTCAATTTCTTGAAACAGAAATGGCTAAATTATTCATAGCAAGTCCAAGTGAATCGGATGTAGAAGAACGTTATCCGGGGAAATGGCTTTTTGATGAATTTCAGCCATTAGATGAACAGACTGGAATTGGTTATTTTGTCTCGATTTCTTCTGTTGGATTTATTCCAGGAGTATTAGTGAAACAAAATAATGAAATCAATATCAAGGCATGGCCAGCATTATTTTCCACAATGGGGACAGAAGGGGTCATTGAAAAAATTCAATCGGCTTATTATAAAAGTTCGTTTATTGCAAATAGTAAACTAATGAATACATTCTATAATCGTTTGGTTTTGATTGCCCGCCCAGGAGATATTCCACAAACATTTACCTACTCGCAGCAAAAGAATCTCTACGAAGAAACATTATATTCCAGAGATTTATCCACTTTTTCCGCAGTAGAACAGGTTCGATTGCATGAATTGTTGCATACTAAGCCAGTATCGCTCAACTTTTTTCAAGCGCTAGATAACCAAAGAAAATGGTTGTCTCTCAACTATTGGGAAATCTTTGCTACTAGAAAAAGATGGATGGAAGAACGAAAGATCGCAGATCAACAGATCCAATTTGTCCAGCTAAAAAGAGATCGGCTTTATTACGGAATTTATAGTCGCTAGCAATTATTTGAATAGGTGGAAAAGATGACAAAAACCTTAAAAGAAGAAATCATTGAAGAAAGCAAACGTTTAGGTATTGATAAAATCGGATTTACGACGGCAGAACCCTTTGATTATTTAAAAGAGACTTTAGAAGAACAAAAAGCCGCTGGACATACTTCGGGATTTGAACATCCAGTGATTGAAGAACGTTTATATTTAGAAAAAACTTTTGATCGCCCACAATCGATTATCGCTATTGCTTTAGCTTATCCAACCAAGATCCATGAAGAGGTCCCAAAAGATGAAAAAAGAGGACAATTTGCACGGGCATCTTGGGGAATCGATTACCATGATATTTTACGTGACCGTCTCAATCAATTGATTACTTTTATCCAAAGCAGAGCAAGTGTCTGGCAACAAGAAGAAGCTTGGCGGTTTGCCCCACAAGTGGATACTGGAGAATTAGTAGATGTGGCTGTTGCACAAAGAGCAGGACTAGGATTTATTGGTCGAAATGGGTTGTTGATCACAGAAGAATACGGTTCATTCGTGTATCTTGGAGAAATTGTCACCAATATCGTATTTGAACCTGATGAACCAGGTGTTTTTGGCTGTGGTGATTGTACTCGTTGTGTGACAGCTTGTCCGACAAAAGCTTTGTTAAGCGATGGCAGGATGAATGCACAAAGATGTTTATCTTATCAGACCCAAACCAAAGGGCTAATGCCAAATGAGTATCGGAAAAAAATGCGAAATGTCATTTACGGGTGCGATATCTGTCAGTTAGTCTGTCCTTATAATCAAGGGAAAGATTTCCATTTCCATGAAGAAATGGAACCAAAAGTAGAAGAAGTCTATCCGAAATTAAAACCAATGCTTTCTTTATCAAATAAAGAGTTTAAACAACAGTTTGGGCATTTAGCTGGTTCATGGCGAGGGAAAAAACCATTGCAAAGAAATGCTTTGATTGCTTTAGCAAACCTTGGGGATACTTCGGCTTTACCTGAGATCGAAAGCTGCTTAAGTGATGTTCGACCGGTTATTCGAGCAACCGCTGCTTGGTCGATTGGGCGTTTAGGTAGAAAAGAACCAGAAAAATGGTTGGAAACTTTAGAGCAAATGAAACAACGCGAAGAAGACCAAGAAGTGATCACAGAAATTATAGAAGCGCAAGAAATGTTAGCCAAGAAAACGAAGCGAAAAAAGAGGACATGAAAGAAGCGGTCAGCTCCGAGCGAATAAGAGAAAATTTTATGTACAAGATTCCTTTCACTTCTATAATAAGAAAAAAATAGAGTATTATGCTAAAACAAGCGTAGTACGACAAAGAGACTAGGACAGTTAATTTGTTCTAGTCTTTTTATTGATTAAAGTAAAATAATGGATCATAACTAAATAATAAAAAGAATCTGTATTAGAAAATTTCAATACTTAGAGTAGTATAATCCACTGAATGTTCGACTCGTTTGTAATTGAAGCAGTTCAAAAAATAGAATACTATCGGTTTTTTTAGCAAAAAATCTAGAAATACCAGAAATTTCAAAAATATTAAAAAACTTATCCTAAAATTTTTTAGTAAAGGTTGTAATAATTACTCAATTTTTTGTCGTTTTGACACATAATTACTAAAAAAAAGGATAAATTAAACAAAAAAATCAAAAAAGTTAAAAAAAAATACTAGAAATATTACAAAATATAAGATTTTCTAAACTTTATAAGAAAATGTTAAAAAACGGTTTCTTTCTTATGAGATAAGGGTTCTAGGACTTTAGTCGTACTTTTTTGTCCAGAGTTATGTTACAAATGTTAAAAATTGGGATATTTTGTCATTAAATGTCATATTTCTTTTACCTATGAAATATTTCTAGATGATAAAGTTAATGACGTTGATAAATACATGGAAAAAAAAGGAGATAAACATGAATTCAATTAAGAAGATCGTTTTAGGAACAACTTTTGCTGCTGGTGCAACTGCAATGTTTGTAGGAACAACTGCTCATGCTGACGAAGTCTATACAATTAAATCAGGTGATTCACTATCAAAAATCTCACAAAAATTTGTTGGAGATAACTCATTGATCGATGCAATCGCTGAAAAAAATGGTATCAAAGACATCAACCGCATCTACGTTGGCGAAGAATTAACGATCCCGACTTCAAGTGATGCTTCAGCAAAAACAGTCGAAGCACCAAAAACAACTGAAACAGTAACGGAAGAACATACATATGTTGCTCCAGTTAAAACAGTTGAAGTAACACCTGCTGCTCCAGCTGCTCAAACAGCAACAGCTCCAAGCAATTCAAGTTCTGCAAAAGAATGGATTGCGAATAAAGAATCAGGCGGTTCTTACACAGCAACTAACGGCCGTTACATCGGACGTTACCAATTAGATGCATCATACTTAAATGGTGACTACTCTGCTGCAAACCAAGAACGCGTAGCTGATCAATATGTATCATCACGTTATGGCTCATGGGATGCTGCTCAAGCATTCTGGTTAGCAAACGGCTGGTACTAAGTCGATTATTGAATACTAATAAAAAGACAAAACCAAGAAATCGTGTCATTCGATTTCTTGGTTTTTTTGCTGTTTAGGGATGAGACAGTAATGACGAAAAATAAAGATGAATGAAATAGTTATCTCTTTGTTCATCTTAGGTTTTCTTGATGTAGTTATGGAGATCTTTTTGATAGTCCGTTCCATGCCACGTACCAGTATTTATAAATTCAGCTAAGAGATAACCGATATAAGGACCAGTCGTCAAACCAGAAGAACCGAGTCCACTTGCGACGATCAGATTTGGTTCATCGAATAAAGGACCAAAAAACGGAGCAAAATCAGACGTATATGCCCTCGTTCCTACTTGTAACTGATAAGGCTGTGAAAGTAATTTTTCTGGTTGTACAAAAAAAGCTTTTGTCTGTTCAGTCAACTGTAAAAATGCTTCATTAGTAGGAGTCAGATCCCATCCTTGTTCATTTTCATGTGTAGCGCCCAATAAGATTTTTCCGTCATTGAAGGGAATGAGGTCTGCTTCTCCATCTAGCATGGCAACAGGCCATTTTTGGCTTTGGAGCTGATGAGTAGTAAAAGCGATCAACTGCCCTTTTTGAGGACGAAGATCGACCTGATAGCCTAATGGTTCCAATAAAGGCTTCAAGGAAGGTCCAGGAGTCAAAATGACCCGGTCAAACGGTTCTTCACCAAATTCTCCGAGGATCAGCCAATCATCATTCCTTTTTTGTAGGCGAATCTTATCGTTTATTACTGTTACACCAGCCCTTTTCAAGCGTGCCGTTAAATAATGAAGGTAAGCTTTTCCGTCTAAACGGCCACCACCAGTGATGAATAAAGAGGGGGTCGGTTTTAATAAAGGAAGTAAATCAGCTGTTTGATCCGCTTTTAATAAATGGATTTCTCCGATCTCAGGTGCCTCTTTTTTTCGTTCTTCTGCAAGATCAAGTAATTCTGCTAATTGTTCTTTTTGTCGAAGCAAGAGTGTACCGGAACGAGCATAAATGGTCGGATCAAGTGCGAAATCTTGCACTAATTTTGGGAAAAATGCCGCACCGTCTTTGGCTAAACGATACCATGTTTTATTTCTTCTTTTGGATAACCATGGAGAAATGATTCCCGCACTTGCTTTGGTTGCCTGACCGATTCCATGGTCAAATAAGGTTATGCTGTATTTTGTGGTATCTACATAATTGGCTAATGTCATACCGATGATTCCACCACCGATAATGGCGATTTTTTCCATGTTTGGTTCCTCCTTTACTTACAAATTGTATTTTTGCACAAAAAAACGGCAGTTGCAAACGACTGCCGTTTCAATCAATCATGAATGTTTTGTAGTTAAACTATAACGAATAAATAAGATAAATCTGATAACTAATAGAAGAAGTAATACACCTAAAGCAACTTGTGAACCGAATGTCGTGGCGACTTTATAGCTCAAATCAGCATGCGCTTGAATAAGGTTGATAATGATTGCCACTAATGAAGTAGCAACGGCACCAGAAAATTGTTGTAAGGTATTAAAAACAGCATTGCCATCACTTTGATAGTTATCCGTTAAAGCATTCATCCCAGTGGTCATCATATTGCTATAAGACAAACCAATCCCTATCATATAGATCACGTGGCAAGTAATCAACAATAGCAATGAAACATGTCCTAGAAGAAAGACTAGTGCGGACCAACCAACAAGAGCAAGGAGTAATCCGGCAAAAATCGGTTTTTTGGGACCGTGTTGATCAAGCAGTTTTCCAGAAAACGGCGATAATACAGCGCCAATCGTAGCTCCTGGCAACATGGCGATTCCAGCGATGAAAGGACTATTTCCTTGAACAATCTGAACAAAATTTGGTAAGACAAAAGAAACGCCTAGCAATAAGAACTGGTAGATTAAAAAGCTAAATAAGAACAAGCGAAATGTTTTATTGGAAAAAATGGTTAGTTGGATCAATGGATAATCGGCTTTTTTTGTTCGTTGATAAAAAAGGATCCCACCAATAATCGCTATTAGTAACGCAAACCAACTAAGCGGTTGTCCTAGCATACTCAAAAACGTTAAGCTGCCGCTAAATAATAAACACAAACTAAATACACTCAACACATCCAAACGCCCACTTTTTTGAACGGGCATTGAAGGAATAGCAACTAAGCCGATGCCAAGAGAAAGAATCAAAATAGGAATCAAGAAAAGAAAGATATGATTCCAAGTGAAATTTGAAGTTAAGATTCCCCCATATGTTGGCCCGATAGCCGGAGCAATTGCTGTGGTCAGTGTTCCCACCCCCATCATCGCTCCGCGGCGGTTCATAGGCGCAAAGGTCAAAATAATATGGAACATTAGTGGTAAAGCAATCCCGGTAGCTGCCCCTTGTAAAAGCCGACCAAGTAATAAAATGAAGAAAGTCGGAGAAAAGAAGTCAACAATGATTCCTGCTAAAAAAAGCAGGTTTGAAAGTAAAAAGAGACTTCTAAGGCTGAAATTTCGTGTTAAATAAGTTGATAATGGCACGATGATCGAGATCATCAGCAGGTAAATCGTTGTCACCCATTGAACTTGTGCAGTCGTTAATTGAAACTGGTTGATCAACGTTGGAAATGTGACGTTCATTGCTGTTTCGATCAACACTCCCGCAAAAGACATCATGCCGGTTGCGATGACTGCAGGTACTAAGAGTAATTGTTTTTGTTTTGTCATATCCTCACCTCAAAAAATTTCGTAAAAAAAGAGAGTGATTTCTATTATAAAAATAGAAACCGCCTCTCTCTCGACACGTAATATACGTGTTATCTGTACGATTTATTTCCATCGCTTATTCTAGCATAGAGGTAAAAAAAGTGTCAACCAGGTTAGCCAAGTCTTTTGAAAAGAGTTATGATAGTAGAGAATAAATCATCGCAGGAGGAAAAAATGGCTACGATTGATTGGAAAAAAACGGAACCAGGTTATAGTAGTAAAAAAAAGCCACAGATCTTAACGTTATCCCCACAGAATTTTTTTAGCATAAAAGGAGTAGGGGATCCAAATGAAGACGATTTTCAGCGACGAGTGGCAGCTTTATATGCTGTTAGTTATGCGATCCGAATGGCTCCAAAGAAAAATTGGCAGATTCCTAACTATCTTCCCTACACTGTTTATCCATTAGAAGGACATTGGGGATTACAAGAAGCTTATTTGCAAGAAAAAGTAATGAAGAAGAGTCATTTTGCTTATCAGATCATGATCAAACAACCTGAATTTGTGACGAAAGAAGTTGCACATGAGGCTCTACTACGTGTAGCGGACAAAATTCCCAATGATTTGTTCGACCAAGTAGTATTTAGTAGCATGGATGAAGGATTAGTCGCTCAGATGCTTCACGTGGGACCGTATGAGGATGAGCCACAAACCTTTGAAAAATTAGCAACGTTTATCGAAGAGCAGGGGTATCAACGGATAGCTAAAGAACATAAAGAAATTTATTTAGGGGATCCGCGCAGAGCCAACCCAGAAAAACTGAGAACGATTTTGCGTGTCAAGATTGCGCCAAAAAATCAACTAAAAAAATAAAAGTAAAAAATACCAAAAAAGGCAGAAAAACGATTATTTTTTTGCTATAATCAAAGACAAGAGGTGTCCGCTATGAAAAAAATCCAACGACAAGCATTGATTCGTCAGATCATCACAGAAAAACCAATCAGCACACAAGAAGAACTATTGCTTTGTCTTCAAGACGCAGGGGTGACAGCCACTCAAGCAACTATTTCGCGTGATATCCGTGAGCTGAAGTTAGTGAAGTCTACGGATGAAAATAAGCAAGTTCGTTACAATCTATTCAGTCAGCCTGCTGAAACGTTACATGAAGAACGACTACAAGCAGCTGTTAAAAGAGAAGTTTTGAAAATACAAGTTGTTCAATTTATGATCGTGGTGCTAACAGAAAAAGATGGGGCGGATGTCGTAACCAATTGGTTAGATGAAGTCGCTTATCCAGAAGTTGTTGCAACGATTGCTGGAGTGGATACATTCATTGTGATTTGCCGTTCGGAAGAAGAAGCACAAGATTTTGCAGAAAAATTAGAAAGAATGAGGGAATAAAAGAAGGGAGAATGATTTATGTCTTTGTTGAAAGCGCTACAAAACGGATCTGATATTCGAGGGATTGCCATGACGACGGAAACACATTCAGCTAATTTGACACCAGCTGAAATCCAAAAAATAAGTTGTGGCTTGGTTAATTGGTTAAAAAGGGATCATCCACGCAAATATCAAGAAGGTAAATTAACGGTAGGAGTGGGGCGGGATAGTCGAATCAGTGGTCCAACGTTAGAAAAAGCGCTGATTGACGGATTAATCGAACAAGGCATAAATGTTCTTGATTTTGAGTTAGCTACGACACCGGCGATGTTTATGGCTACTCAGTTTTCTCAATTCCAGTGTGATGCAAGTGTGATGCTAACAGCTAGTCATTTGCCGTTTTACTTTAACGGCATGAAGTTTTTTACAGCTAATGGCGGCGCAGAAAAAGAAGATATCGCATTTATTTTATCAGAAACAACACCAAATAAAACCGATCATAAGGGGACAGTCCAAAAAGCTGATCTGTTAACACCTTATGCAGACGACTTAGTTCAAAAAATCAAAAATGGTATTAGAAAGAAAGGAATGTCTGACACAAAACCGTTAGCTGGCTGGCGGATCATCGTAGATGCAGGAAATGGCTCCGGTGGTTTTTTTGCTGAAAAAGTACTACAACGATTAGGGGCAGATACGACAGGTTCGCAATTTTTAGACCCCGATGGTCATTTTCCGAACCATATCCCGAATCCAGATAATGCTGAAGCCATGGCAAGTATCAAGCAAGCTGTTTTGGAAAATCAAGCCGATTTAGGAGTGATCTTTGATACGGATGTTGACCGTTCGGCAGTAGTCAGTGCAAGTGGTCAAGTGATCAATCGTAACAATTTGATCGCCTTATTAAGTACGATCGTGTTAAAAGAATACCCTGGAGCGACGATCGTAACTAATTCACCAACGTCTAATCACCTAGAAACGTTTATTGAAGAAAAAGGTGGCAAACAAGATCGTTACATTTCAGGTTATCGTAATGTCATCAATCGTGCAATTGCATGCAATAAAGAAGGGATCGATGTTCCGTTAGCGATTGAAACAAGTGGGCATGCAGCATTCAAGGAAAATTATTTTTTAGATGATGGTGCCTATGTCATTGCAAAAATTTTGATGCTTTTGCCAGAACTGAAACAAACAGAACAAACGTTGGAAGAGATTATCCACGACTTAAAACAGCCACAAGAAGTACAAGAAATTAGGTTAAGGCTTAGTGGAGAGGATCCGAAAAAACAAGGGGCAACAATTATTCAAGGGCTAGCGAACGAATTGAACGAAGAGGGACTGGTATTTCATCCGGAAAATGAAGAAGGAATTCGTTACGATCTAAAAGAACCATATGGGAATGGCTGGTTTTTATTACGAGCAAGTTTGCATGAACCATTACTGGTGCTCCAGATCGAAAATGATGAAGTTGGAAAAAATCAACACGTTTTACAGCTACTTGCGGAACATTTAAAGAAATACTCAAATGTTGAACCACTGATAGTGGATACTAAGGAAGCGAAGGGAAATGAAAAGTAAAAATGGTTGCGAACATAGTAATTTTTTTGACTATATTAGTTTATGGTGTTAATTTTTTAGTTTTTCTTTATCTTAGAATCAATCATATCAAAAATTGTGTAGAGAAATTAGCTATTTATTTGGGAACAAACATGACTTTATTATTTACGAGTGGTATTTTTCTCTTTTTTGGAAAAATCATTGAAGATGGCATCCTTGTTTTTGAATAAGTAACTTTCATGAGAAAATAAACTAAAATGCTCATGTTAATCAAGCAGTCCTCAATCGTTGCAGTATGAATCTAGGAGCAGAATTTTTGAACAAATTGCTAGATATGCTTACACTGGTAATAGACGAAGTGTCATATCGAAAGGAGCAGTACAATGAAAAAATTATACGAAACAGCGATGATCAATCATGGTGGACGAGAAGGCGAAGTAGCAGCACCAAATGGTTCGATGCAAATGAAGATCACTCCTCCAGGCATCCATGCTGAAGGAACAAATCCGGAACAACTATTTGCTGCGGGCTATGCCTCATGTTTCAATGGTGCACTGCAACATATGATCAAAGAAGCTAATTTGTCCGTAGACTCCACAGTTAAAGCACGGGTTTCACTTTACACACTTGATGAGGGTGGTTATAAAATCGGTGTGGTCTTAGAAGTACATGTTGACGATGTGAGCGAGGAACAAGCCAAGCAATTAGCGGAAGATGCCCATGATTACTGCCCTTATTCAAAAGCGACAAGAGGAAATATTGATGTTGAGGTAGTGACAGTTTAAACGATTTTTCTATCTAAGGAAGAAGTAAGTACCTTTAGATAACTACTTTTTGTAAAAAACAGGACCGGTAGAATTTTCTATCGGTCCTAAAAATGATGGTGACGAGTCCTAAGCTATTCTTGATTTTAGACGATAAAAGTTAATACACGGAGAGTGAAAAAATCAACGTGACATCGTTTGTTGTTTATCTTTAGTAGCTCGTGTACGTTTGCCTCCACAGGCTGATAAATTAGAGATTAATGTTTTCAGCTCTTTCTTTTCTGAAGATAAAGAAGGTTTTAGAAGATCGTCAGTATTTATTGTCTTTAACTCTTTTGAATCAGAAGTGAATACGTTAAAAAGAATAATAATTTCTTTATCAATTATTATGTCAGAGTTTCTAATCACGTCAGGTGTGTTAGGTAGGTCAAGAGTTTTTTTAAAAAAATGTTGTGCTACAAAACGGTCTGCTTTCTGTTTATGTATTAAAGCAAGATGACTGTCTAAACCGCGGTCTTCTATCTGTTGATAACTAACATAAAGCTGTTTGTTAGTTATAGCATTCTGACACAAATTTTCACGACAAGCTTTATCTTTTCTTTCTTCAAATAAATTCCATAACGCTTGATTATAGTTATTTACTTCTTTAGTATTTTTTTCGTCGATAAATGTTTGGAAAAAATGGCGGTGAAAGTCTTTGGAAGTTCCTATTTTTGGTTTAAATTCATGTGTAAAAATATGATCTCTATGCTTACAGTTATATAATGCAACACGGAAAGTGGCGAGCAATTCATTTATGGGGCAATTAGAAATGCTCCGATAACCTGTCCATCTAACGGGTAAATGTTCTCCCCTAAATTCACTTAAAATATCAATACTCCTAGCAATACTAACTCTACTGTCTTTATGATAATCTTGTTTACTCATAAAAAGCATTTGACTTAAAATGGATAATTTTTTTTCGGGTATTTTCGTATAAAAATTAGCATATTTATTGATTTCATTGAAAGAGTTAAAGATTCCTAGCTTATCTGTTTTGGTTACGACATACTGGCCATCCTTTTTATGAATAAGTAAACCATGCATATGATCAAAACCGAGAAATTGTCCTGCTTTATAAGCAGGAATAATCACAAAACTATCATTTGCATCATTTTTCAAATTTTCTAACAGATTTTGGACGTCCGCTACATTTTTTGCACTGTAAAAATCAATGGTACGATCGAGCGATTGAAGCACTGATTCTTTTGACTTGTTATCTACTAATTGACACTGATGATCATTTTCAATCATTTTTTTGAATTGAGAGAATAAAAATTGATAATTTTCCGCTCCTTTTTCTCCAACTACTTCAAAACCTGTTGCATTGGCAAGTCTAAGACCCATTGCTAACATATGTTGCTTCTTTCCCTGTTCTATCATTTCATACTATCGTCCTTTCTTTTTGAGGATACATTAAAACAATAAGAAAAAAGTAAATACTTTTGTACAAAGTTAGTACTTTCTTATTCTATCACTGATGCTATAAGATTTTTGTCTTTTTTTTTCTCTTTTTGAAAAAAATGGTAAGCTTTTGGTCATTTAAAAAATGACAAGTATCTGATGAGGCAGTTCGATTTATAGATGGAAATAAAAAGTGAGAGAAGATGTAAAGCGTTCAAAAATGATCGACCAGCAAGCATTTCTACTGTCTTTAGTAAGGCAGCAAAGGCTTGCAGGTCGATCATTCTTATTTTTATTCTGTTGAGTGAAAAGAGCCTGGGACAAAATTTGTCTCAGGCTCTTTTAGTATCTCTAAAAACGAATAAACGGCGTTCAAGAAGCAACTCCTCAACAATAAGCGATGATTTTCTAAAATATGAGGAGCTATTTTAAAAAATCCTCTCTTATTCGCTCGGAGCTGAACGCTTCTTTCGCAGCCTCTTGCTAAACGGTGTTCAAACATCAGCTCCTTGAAATAAGCCTGAATTTTTCAAAACATGAGGAGCTGTTTCAAAAAATTCTTTCTTATTGTCATCAGAGCTACCCGATGTTTTCACGACCTCTGATTCACGGTGTTCAAAGAGCTGACCTTCGGCGATAAGTCAAAAAATCTCAAAACATGGGAAGCTGTTTCGAGATTTCCATCCTTAATACTCCTGCGATTACTCGTCGCAGTTTTTACTTGGTGAGCGCTCAGGTCAAAACACTCTTTTCACGACCTCTTGTTCACGGTGAGACAAAAGCAGCATCTTCGGAAAATTTGCCGAAATTTACCAAAAATTTGAGAAGCACCAAGTAGGTAACAATCAACATCAAAAACTAGTTTTTGTGTTTCTTGTCAATTTTCGGAAATTCCTTCTTATTTCTTGATGCTAAACACTTTTGTCTCAACCTCAACTACTTTTGCATGCTTTATTTTTTACTTGGCGGTGTTCCATACATTTTTGGTGTAACCCGTTGTAATTTTGGTTTATCACCTTCAATTTTTGGTTCTGCTAACCATTGGTATTCGCCTTCACCATCTAAGGCTTCACCACTTGCCCAAGAACCTTTGCTGCTTTCATCACCTTCTGAGAAATTATAAAAGTCATAGGCGATATCTTTTCGTTCGTTTTCACGATTGAACGTACTTGGTACAAGAATGGATCCTTCATTTTCTTCTAATTCTTTCACGGCACTTGCCCATAAGTTTTGATGATAACTATCTCTTGCAAGCAAGACTGCTAATAAGTCTTTGACGCCACGGTCATCGATCATTTCATAGATACGAGCGACTTGTAACCGTCCCTGAGATTCAGCATTTAGATTGGCACGGAAATCAGCTAACAAGTTTCCACTTGCAACGATATAACCGCCACTCCAAGGATTGCCAACACTATCAGCAGGGCGTGGTCCTAAGCCAGCGACAATTGCATGCTGAGGATTCATACCAGAGATGATTGCACCGATCGTAGGATCTTTTTTCATTGCTTCTTCTTGGTCTTCAACTGGCGCATCTTCTAATAATCGTGCGACCATCGTTGCTAACATTTCGACATGTCCAAGTTCTTCTGTTGCGATATCCATTAACATGTCTTTATATTTTTCTTCTCCTCGGCAGCTCCAACCTTGAAACAAGTATTGCATTGCCACACTCATTTCTCCGTATTGTCCACCGATAAGCTCTTGTAAATATTTTGCGATTAACGGATTCGGACGATCTGGTTTTGCTTCAAACTGTAGTTCCTTTTGGTGTCTGAACATCAAAAATTCCTCCTAATCTTTTATTAATACATTTACATTCTGCGCTTTAAAATGAGAAAACACAAAGGAAATGATTAGAAAAAGTACGGTGACAGATTTAATCTGATATATGAGTAGACACGCCTAATAAATTGTTATTTTCTGATTAAAATGATATCGTTATATTAAAATGTTATCGGTTGCAAATGGCGAAAGATAACCTTTTTATTAAAAATGAAGGGATAAAATGAAAAAGTTGTTAGTTACTGGGGTGCTGGCAAGTACAGCATTATTTTTGTTGGGAGGTTGTGGTTCAAGTAGTGCAAAGTCAAACGCAGCTAGTTCATCTGAAAAAACAAGTGACGGGAAGAAAACTATTGATTTCTGGTCATTTTGGGGATCAGGAGCACGTAAAGAAGTGATCGAAGAGATCATTGACGATTACAATCAATCACAAGATAAGATCCAAGTAAATTATAAATACCAACCGTGGGGGGATATTTGGACCAAATCATTGTCAGCGATTACAGCGGGGAATGCACCAGACGTGATTGTTCAAGATATCAATTCAGTTGCTCAAAGAGCTGAAGCGCAACAGGCCACAAACTTATCTAAATATGTAGATGAAGAGACCTCAAAAGATTTTTATCCACAATTGTGGGATACAGTGGAGTACAAAGGTGATCCCTATGCGATTCCGTTCAACACAGATACTCAAGTTATTTTTTATAATAAAAAATTATTTAAAGAAGCAGGAATCGCTGAAAAAGATTTACCAACTACATGGGATGAATTAGAAAAAACCGCCCATCAATTGGATAAAAAAGAAAAAAAAGAATTCACACGAATTGGATTTTATCCTTTATGGAATTTAGGGGCAGATGTCTGGGCATTAAATGCAGATAATGGGACAAGCTGGTTTGATCAAGACGACAAAATCAAAATCGATACGAAGAATAAAGTTGAAGCATTAGAGTGGATCCAAGATTGGCAAGACTATTATGGGAAAGATACGATCAATAAATTAGAGGCAGAATTTGGCTCAGGTGTTTCTGATCCATTCATCTCAGGTTTAGTCGCAATGCGTGCCCAAAATATCAATTATTATTCGAGCTTGATGGAAAATGCTCCAGAAGATTTTGATTTTGGTGTCATTCCGCTTCCAGAAAAAGAAAAAGGTTCTGGTCATTGGTCATGGGGCGGCGGCTTTGTACTCGAAGTACCTTATGGGGCAAAAGATCCAGAAGCTTCTTATGACTTTATCAAATATCTTTCTTCACCAGAAGTTCAAGAAAAATTTGGCGAAAAGAGTTTTGATATCATGGCAAGTAAAACAGCCAATGAGAACTTAGTGAAGAATGAACAGCTAAGTGACAAGGGACGAATGATCTATCAAATGGCTGATGAGAATTTCAAGAATACGGTCATTACACCTGTCCCATTAGCAGCACCAGATTATACGACACTAGTGAACGAACAAATCGATCAAATTCTCTTAGGAACAAAAACACCAAAAGAAGGTTTAGCTGATGCTCAAAAAGCGGTGGAGAATCTAGTAAAACAAAACAACTAATCAACTGTTGACTAATTGAAAGCAAAAAGGAGGCAAGAAAATGAAGCGTTTATCAATCCGAAAGAAAAAAGAGGCAAGATGGGCCTATTTATTTATCTCGCCTTTTATTATTGGCTTTGTCGTCTTTATGTTAGGGCCCATGCTTTTTTCTGTTATCGGAAGTTTCACTGATTATAATTTGACTTCTAAAATGAATTTCATTGGATTAGCTAATTTTAGACGGATGTTTCTACACGATGATCTTTTTTGGAAATCATTATACAATACAGTGTATTTCGTCCTATTCAATGTTCCTTTAACCACAATATTTAGCGTATTTCTAGCAACGATTTTAAATCAAAAGATCAGAGGTATCAGTATTTTCCGAACGATGTTTTATTTACCCGCAGTCCTATCTGGTGTTGCTGTTTATATTTTATGGATGCAGCTGCTTTCACCTTCTGCCGGGTTGATCAATACGTTTCTAGGTTGGTACAATATTTCTGGACCAGCCTGGTTGTTTGATCCTAACTGGACAAAGCCAGCTTTGATTTTAATGAAAATCTGGAGTTCTGGCGGAGCAATATTGCTTTATTTAGCGACTTTGCAAAACGTTCCACGCTCTTTATACGAATCAGCAGCGATTGATGGTGCTGGCGTATGGGGGAAATTTAAAAATATCACGTTGCCATTGATCACACCGATTATCTTTTACGATGTGATTACTTCAACGATTGGTTCTTTTCAAATTTTTCAAGAGGCTTATGTGATGACTAAAAATGGAACAGGTGGACCAGCTAACTCTTTACTATTTTATAATCTTCACATGTGGAATAAAGCTTTTGTCGCATTCGACATGGGGTACGCAATGGCGATGTCAATGATCCTATTTTTGATCGTGTTAGTATTGACTTTTATTAATTTGAAACTGGCACCTAGATGGGTCTATTACTCTGGAGGTGATGGCAAATGATGGAATATTTCAAAAGAACAAGTGTTAATCGTCAAACCAAAAAAATCGTTAGTTATCTCCTCATGACTGCTATCGGGATCGTATTGATTACACCATTATTGTGGATGGTATTTACTTCTTTAAAACCAATGGAAGAGATCGTACGTTATCCTCCAACCTTTTTTCCAGAAAAAATTGTTTGGCAAAACTATCTGGATACCATTACTGCTTTCCCCTTCTGGCGTTATGCAAGGAATACTTTATTGATCACAGTCTTAGTGGTATTTGGCAATGTTCTCTCGAATTCCTTCATTGCTTATGGGTTTGCGAAATTAGATTTTCCAGGAAAAAAGCTAATGTTTGCTTTAGTCCTTTCTACGATGATGATTCCAGGTTTTGTGACCATGATCCCCCAATATGTTCTATTCTCAAAAATAGGCTGGGTAGGAACTTATTTACCATTGATCGTTCCATCATTTTTCGGCAATGCATTTAATATATTTTTGATGCGTCAATTTTATTTATCCATCAATGATGAATTAATTGAAGCGGCAGAAATCGATGGAGCAAATCATTTCTATATTTGGAGCCGTCTGATGCTGCCGCTGACTAAACCAGCGTTAATCACGATTGCGATCAATTCATTCAATGCGGCTTGGAACGATTTTTTAGGGCCGTTATTATACATCCAAGATCAAGAGAAGTATACTTTACAGATTGGGTTGCAAGTTTTCCAAAATCAGGCGACGACTCAATGGAATTATTTGATGGCAGGAGCCACACTTGTTTTGATCCCAACGATTTTGATGTTCTTCTTTGCGCAACGTTACTTTATTGAAGGAATGGATTTGACAGGAGGGTCAAAAGGCTAAATGAATAAAATTCATAGTGAAAAAATCAATCAGCATTTTTTGACAGTCATTGAATGGATTCCGTCATTGCTTATTTTGCAATCCTTATGGCTATTAACTAGCTTACCGCTGTTGACGATTGGCAGTGCTAGTCGTACGGTTATGTCTACCATTTATCACTACCACAAAAACGAAGAGAAAAAGATCCATACGTTGTTTTGGCAAGAACTTCGTCATAATTTTTTGACCTATCGTAAGCAAGACCTCATAGTCAGTTTCTATTTATTGCTTTTACTAATTGATAGTCGTATTTTTCTTTACTGGGGCAGAGCATGGGGATTGATATTGATGTATGCTTCGTTAAGTATCCTTTTTTTAAGTATCGTGATGGGTAGCTACCGTATGTTGCTCCAACTAGAGAGAGCAAACGAAGTCCCTCTTTTTACTGCTTTTATTTTATTTTTTTATCAATGGAAAAACGCTCTCTTACATTTAGGGGGAACCTTGCTACTACTGCTTTTTTTATTCTTCCTGGGACCTATTTATGTGGTTTTAGTCGGAGGAAGTTCATTGCTTTATTTACAAACTTTTTTGTTTTTTGGACGGAAAGAAATAAAGAGCCCTTCAAAAGTTTAAGAATAGTCAAAATATTTGCGATGAAAGAATCAACTACCTGACTAAATATTGAGGAATAAACCCATCGTTTCAGATGTAAGGCGTATGGAGAGAGAAATAGTTGAAAATATGGTTACTTGTCACGTTCGGCCTTCTTTGTTATGGTTATAGCAAGAAAGAAGTAGGAGGACAACAAGATGGCAAAAATTATGGTTGTAGAAGATGAAGAAATCATCCGCCAACTCATCATGGAAGAACTGGAAAAGTGGCAGTTTGAAACGTTCGGTACCTCTGATTTTAATCAAGTATTTGCAGACTTTGAAAAAGAAGAACCTCAACTTGTTTTATTAGATATCAATCTTCCGGTCTTTGATGGCTACTACTGGTGTCAAAAAATTCGAGAAGTCTCCAAAGTGCCGATTATTTTCATCTCCAGTCGAAATACCAATATGGATATGATCATGGCGATGAATATGGGCGCAGATGATTTTGTCACCAAGCCTTTTCAAATTGATGTGCTGATTGCCAAAATCAATGCTTTATTGCGACGTTCATACAATTATGGGGAACTGTCGAGTGAAGTCATGAGTCATAATGGGATCACGTTGAATGTTGATAATGGGAGTATGGAAATCAACGGTGAAATCATCGATTTGAGTAAGAACGAATACCGATTATTATTTATCTTGATGAAGCAACATGGGAAAATCCTTAGCAGAGAAAAGTTATTGAGAGCATTATGGGATGATGAGCGGTTTGTTGATGACAATACATTGACAGTCAATATCAATCGTTTACGTCGGAAAATCGAACAAGCAGGGATCAAAGGATATATCGAAACAAAAGTCGGGCAGGGCTATATTGTTCCCTGAAAGGATGAAAATAAATAATGAATTTCTTTAAATACTTAAAGGATCAATGGTCGTTGCTCTTAGGCTGGCTCTTTTTTGTCTTGCTAACGATTTTTGTCATGTGGTTAGCACCTAATATTTTAGTCGACTGGACGATGGTTGGCTATCTGGCGCTTATTCAAGCCGTATTTTTGTTTTTTTATTTACTTGTCCGTTATTTAAGTAAACGTCATTGGTGGGAAAAACTTGCCGATCTCAAACAAATATCTCCGCTACAAAGTTATTTGAGTGGCGGTCATACAGAAGAAGAAAAATTAGTCGAAGATTATATCAATCAATTGATCCGTGAGCACCAAGAAGTCATGCAAGAGGCGATTAGTAACCAACAGGATCAAAAAGATTACATTGATTCGTGGGTCCATGAAATCAAGGTGCCTTTAGCAGCCTCTGAACTCTTGGTGCGTTCGATTGAATTTGATATTGATGATCAAAAATATACCCTACTAGAAAACGAACTAGCCAAAATCGATGAATATGTAGAACAAGTTCTTTATTATGCACGGTTGGATAGTTTTTCGAGAGATTATTTAATCCAAGAGTATGAATTAAAAAGCATCATTCAGCCAGTGATCCGCAGTCAGGCGAATTACTTTATTCAAAAAAATCTTCGGTATGAGATTATTGGAGAAGATCAAAGAGTTTTAACAGATGCCAAGTGGGTAGCTTTTATATTCAAACAAATTTTGAGCAATGCGATTAAATATACACCTGACCATCGAGAAATCATTATTTCGATCGAAAAGAACCAACAAGGGATCTCTTTAGCCATCAATGACTCGGGCATCGGTATTCCTAAAGAAGACTTGTCGCGGATTTTTGACAAAGGATTCACAGGTTCTAATGGACGATTGAGTAAAACACATTCTACTGGTTTAGGGCTTTATTTGGCTAAATCCTTAGCTGAAAAACTTGGGATCCAACTACTTGCTGAATCAATTGTAGGAGAGGGAACAACGATGACCCTGTTTTTCCCAATCTTAAATTTCTATAATGAGAAACGTTAGAAAATAGTTAGAATCGAAAAAAACTTCTTGTGTTGTGAACGTTTTCGCTGATAAGTTTCATATCATGTGAAATAAAAGGAGATTAGTTATGGAAATTTTAATAGCATTAATCCCTATGGTAGCATGGGGAAGTATTGGTTTAGTAAGCGGGAAAATTGGTGGAGATGCCAATCAACAGACATTAGGGATGACGATTGGTGCATTTATCTTTTCATTAGTTGTCTTTTTCATCGTTAGCCCAACAATCACACCATGGATTTTCTTGATTGGATTCCTCTCTGGGTTAGCTTGGAGTGTTGGTCAAAACGGACAGTTCCATGGAATGAAATTTATGGGCGTTTCTGTTGGTTTGCCTTTATCGACTGGTTTTCAATTAATTTTGAATACGATTGCGGGAGCCGTTTTCTTTCATGAATGGACACAAACGAAAGATTATGTATACGGTATCCTAGCTTTAGCACTTCTTGTTAGCGGTGCCTATTTAACAGCTCGCCAAGATGATGAAGGAAAAGTTGATACTGACAATAAAATGCTTGATTTTGGTAAAGGGTTTAGAGCATTGATCTATTCAACGATTGGTTATGGTGTTTATACGATCATTGTGAACTGGGCTAACTTGGATGCGATGTCAATCATCTTACCTCAAAGTATCGGAATGATCTTAGGTGCAAGTTTCTTTGCCTTTCGTAAAGTGAAAGTGGATCAATTTGTTTGGAAGAACATGATTTGTGGTTTGCTATGGGGAATTGGGAACGTGTGCATGCTCTTAACTGTTAAATCACTTGGTTTAGCTGTTGGATTTTCATTATCACAGATGGGGATTATCATCTCAACTTTAGGTGGTATTTTCATTTTGGGAGAAAAGAAAACGAAAAAAGAACTTGTTTACGTTATTGTCGGTTGCCTTTTAGTCATTTTAGGTGGTATCATTTTAGGGTATATGAAAACGGCTTAATGGCCGTTTTCCAACCTAAAATAGGGAGGTACTGCCATGGATTTGTTTCGTAAGAAAGAAATCAATCTCAACCACACAAGTGGGATGAAGAAAGATCTGAAAACGTCCGATTTAATTATGCTTGGAATTGGCGCAATTATCGGCACAGGTATATTTGTAGTGACAGGGGTTGCGGCCAATCAAAATGCGGGTCCAGCACTGTCACTTTCATTCGTTTTAGCTGCAATCGTTGTCATTTTATCGGGGTTAAGCTTTGCTGAGTTTGCCTCACGTGTGCCAGTCATTGGTGGCCCGTATGCGTATCTTTATGTTGTTTTTGGTGAATTTGCCGCCTGGTTAACAGGTTGGTTGTTGATTGGCGAATTTCTATTAGCAGTTTCGTCGGTTGCTTCCGGCTGGTCTGGTTATGTTCAAGGGTTCTTGGAAGGATTTGGAGTCCATTTACCACAAGCCTTGACCAGTGGTTATAATCCTGACAATGGCACCTATGTCGATTTGATCGCAGTGTTCGTTGTCATATTTGTGACATACATCGTTTCTTTAGAAGCCAAAAAAGCATTAAGATTGAATAATATCATGGTTTTTGTGAAATTCGGTATTATTGCATTATTTATCGTTGTAGGGATTTTCTTTGTAAAACCTGAAAACTGGCAACCATTTACACCATTTGGTTTTTCAGGCGTTTTAGATGGAGCAGCTCTAGTCTTCTTCGCTTTCTTGGGATTTGATTCAGTTGCAATGGCAGCCGAAGAAGTGAAAGAGCCACAAAAAGACGTTCCTCGAGGGATCATTGGTTCGATCTTGATTGCCACAGCTTTATACATCGTAGTTACCTTGATTTTAACGGGGATTGTTCCGTTTACTGAATTAGGGGTCAGTGACCCAGTTGCCTTTGCGATGCGTTACGTTGGTCATGGAACAATCGGAGCTGTGATTGCAGTCGGTGCCATTTTGACGCTCTTGACCGTAACGATTTCTATGATGTATTCGCTAGCTCGGTTATTGTTTGCTGTAAGTAAAGACGGTCTTTTACCTAAATTTATGACAGAGATCGATGAAAAGCATCGGACGCCTAGAAAGGCGACTTTTGTAGCTGGGGTAGCGGCTTTATTTTTCGCTGGTTTCTTCCCATTGAATATTCTCGCTGAACTAACGAACATCATGGCATTGACCTATTTGATGTTAGTCAGCTTAGGATTACTTAAACTAAGAAAAATGTTTGGTAAACCAAAAGCCGGTGAATTTAAAGTGCCATTTGTACCGATATTACCGATCATATCTATCGGTACATGCTTGGTATTGATGCTTCGTTTACAACCAGTCACATGGATCGTCTTCGGTATCGTGATGGCGATTGGATTAGTGATTTACTTTGGTTATGGGTACCAACATAGTAAAATGAATCAACAAAATTGATGATTCGTTCTTTTCAAACGACCTAGGTTTAGAACCTATAGCGTAATTTGATAAGACGAGTGTAAGACATCTTGAGTCCTTCGATGAATTGGTTAGCCAAATTCATTTTGAAGGATTTCGGGGTGTCTTTTCTATCTTTTTAAAGCATAAAAAAGATGTTGGCGAATTTCACCAACATCAAAAATCTAGAGCTTTTTTGATTGATCCATATAGATCATTCTTATTGTGTTAAATCAAGTAATTTTTGTTTCAAGTCGTCTTCCATATGACCAAGTTCGACTTCTGCATGACGACGTTTTTCTTTTCCTTCTTTTTGGATGCGTAATGTTTCTTGGATCGTTTCGATCAAATCATTTTGAGTTGTTTGTAAGGTTTCAATATCAACGATCCCACGTTCATTTTCTTTTGCTGTTTCAATAGCAGAGATTTTCAACATTTCTGAATTTTTCTTCAAAAGGTCATTAGTTGTCTCAGAAACTTGACGTTGGGCAGTTACCGCATCTTTTTGGCGAAGTAACGTCAAGGCGATCACTACTTGGTTTTTCCATAGAGGGATCGCTGTTGCGATTGATGCTTGGATTTTTTCTGCTAACGCTTGGTTAGTATTTTGGATTAAACGGATCTGTGGTGCTTGCTGGATAGTGATCTGTCTTGCCAAACGTAAATCATGGGTTCGTTTGTCTAAACGATCTAGAAATTGAGTATAATCATTTGCAATTTGAACATCCATTTGATCGCCTGTTTCTTCGGCTTTTTTCATTGCTTTAGGAATGATCGTTGTTTGAAGTTCTTCCATCTTCAATTCGCCAGCTGCGATATAAATATTCAGTGCATCAAAATAATCTTTGTTTTTTTGATAGAGTTGTTCGAGCATCAAATTATCTTTTAAAAGCCCGTCTTTTTCTTTTTCTAGTTTAACAGAGATTTTATCGATTTGGGCACCGATCTTTTGATATTTTGCAGTCACTTCATAGATCGATTGTTTTACTTTGCCAAACATCCGTTGGAAAATATTGCCTTCGCCAGCTCGCAATTCATCAGGATTTGCTTCTTGCAGACGATACATCAATTCAGTCAATGAATCTCCGACAGGACCAATATCTTGTGCCTGTACATGATTTAACATGGATTGTGAAAATTCACTTAACTTCGTTTGAGCAGCAGAACCGTAGCTGATCACCGACTGTGCATCTGAAACATCGATTTTAGCTGCTAGCTCTTTGGCTTGCTCTTGTCGTTCAGCAGGTAGTTTATCAATCAAGCGTGCAGCGGTTTGTTGTTCTTGCAAAGCATTGATTTCTGACTGTTGTGTTTGGGTTAATTTATCTGTTGGGGTAGAGAACGGATTATTTAACAAATCATCTAACGTGTCATTTACAGGTGTTACCTCTTTAGGTTTATTATCCATTTAAAACTCCTCCTCGTGGTTCAATGTGATGCGATAGGTTCAATGTTATCATTTTTGTAAAAAAACAGTTGTTCAACTTATTCATCTATTATAAAGGATAAACAAAAGAAAGGATAAGCAAAAGGAGTGTCTAAGAAACAAAACACTCCTTTATGATTCTATTAACCGATCATTGAGATTGATTGTTATCATCAGATAGATTCTCTCGTTTTAAGCTTTGTTTCGCAACTGATATTTCTACATCTAGATCATCTAAATCTTCAGAGACAAATTGTTGATAGTCTTGAGCAATCAGATGTGCTAGTTGATCAATGATTTGTGAACTTTCTTCGAGCTTTTCATAAGTCTGTTTGTTTTTGATTTCATGGTCGTTGATCTCAATATATTTATTGGTCAAATCAACTAAGTTTGGTAAGTGAGTATAAAGAAATTGACTTGCTTCGTGTAATCGATTTGGCTCTTTCACCAATGCTTTGAAGAGTGCTTTGGCCGCCTTCACTGTATCGTGACGAAGATCGACAGCTTTTAGTTTGGCTGTTTGTTGCATGTTTTGTTGCAATTGTTCAATTTCGACTTTCGTTTGATTCATTGTCTGTCTAAAGAAAGTAATCTCACTAGGTGTCATCCCGCTTTTTGTATAATGTGATTCAAGTTCATCAGATAAATCGGGCATTTCATTTTTTGCTGATTTTTTCTTGCCAGAGCCAAAGATTCCCCAAATCACTAAAGCTGCGCCGATAATCAAAATGACTGTTACTAAAGAAAAGTGACCTTGACGAATCAAAAGAAACACCAACAATAGACCTAAGATCCATCGCCAATTTAATTTTCGCATAATAAGCCCTCCATATATATTCCATCCATTTTAAGTAATGAAGCGTTGTTCTCATTTCCACCCTTATTTTAGCACACTCAACCTAAGAAAGAGTATGGGACTAAAGGAGGATTTTGTAGATTTAGAGAATTTCTAAGGTTTAGTTATGGTAAACTAAAAGAAAACTCTAGAAAAATTGAAAAGTAAACGAAAAGCGGGTATTATTACAAAGAAAGTGGGAGAAAGATGCTTGAATATGAGCAATTTGAAGAAAAAACGATCGAACGAAAAGAAATCTATCACGGAGCGATCATCGATGTTGCAGTAGATGACGTCCGCCTGCCAGATGGGAAACTTGCCAAACGTGAATTAGTGTTTCATCCGGGTGGTGTAGGGATCATCGCATTTGATGATCAGAATCGTTTATTATTAGTGAAACAGTTTCGGAAACCATTAGAAAAAGTGATTTTGGAGATCCCTGCTGGGAAAATCGATCCAGAAGAAAGCCAAACACCGGAACATACCGCTGCAAGAGAACTGGAAGAAGAGACTGGGTATCGGGCAGGAAAGCTCAAACATGTTTCATCTATGTATCTTTCACCAGGATTTGCAAATGAGATCATGCATATTTATCATGCGATTGATTTACAGAAAGTAGAGAATCCGTTGGCTCAAGATGAAGATGAGGTGCTTGAATTATATGCACTGACTTTCGCAGAAGCTAAACAAGCAATAGATGATCAACTGATCTGTGATGCGAAAACCATGTATGCGATCCAATATTGGGAGCTATTGATTAAAGGAAAGTAGAGGGATCGGCTGATGGCCAAAGGACCGCTGATTACGAGAAGTGAATTACGTAAACGACAGCAGGCGCAAGCCCAAGAGTCATTAAAACGGCAAAGAAAAGAAGAGGCTGCTTATCAGCAAGAAGAAAAGAAAATTGCTAGTTTTTATCGAAAGGAACAAAAACGGAACAAACCTATCACAAAAACAAGAATCGGTGAACGTGAAAAAACGACGAAGTGGAATTCATTTTTGATGAAATCCTTGATTATTGTTATTCTATTATTGTGTGTCGTATTTTTTGCGGTCGCATTTATTTAGAAAGAAGGAAAAAGCTATGAAAATCGGTATTATCGGTGCAATGGAAGAAGAAATCAAAATTTTAAGAGAAAAGCTAAGTGAACCCTTGTCATGGGAACGAGCAGGAGCATTGTTCATTTCAGGCTCTTTAGGAAGACATGAAGTAATTGTGGTTCGTTCAGGGATCGGTAAAGTTTTGGCATCAGTCACGACTAGTTTGTTGATCCAACAATATGGTGTAAATATGGTCATCAATACAGGTTCAGCGGGTGGTATCGGACAAGGGCTACAAGTAGGCGATATCGTAATCTCAGATAAAGTAGCTTATTTCGATGCAGATGCAACCGGATTTGGCTATAAGCCAGGACAAATACCAGGGATGCCGCTTTATTATGAAGCAAGTACGTATCTTCGCACAGAGATGGCAAGAGCAGCCAAAGCGATAGATCTGAATGTGAAAGAAGGCTTGATCGTTACTGGAGATACGTTTGTTGATTCTTCCGAAAAGGTAGAAGAGATTTTAACAAACTTTCCAGATGCGTTGGCTTGTGAAATGGAAGGAGCGGCTGTTGGACAAACGGCTCGTCAGTTCAATATTCCTTTCTTGATCGTTCGTGCGATGAGTGATACTGCTGATCATGCAGCGACACAAACCTTTGATGAGTTTATTGAAGATGCAGGGAAACGTTCTGCTGAGATGGTAATCGAATTTGTCAAACATCTTGTATAAGGAGCCCATTAATGAAAGCATTGATCTCGATTGATTACACGTATGATTTTGTGGCAGATGACGGGAAATTAACGACAGGTAAAGCTGGGCAAGTGATTGAACAAGCAGTGACGACTCACACGAAAAAGTTTATCGAAGAGGGAGACTTTGTGGTGTTTGCGATTGATGCGCATGACCCATCGGATAACTTCCATCCTGAAAATAAACTATTTCCTCCGCATAACGTGATTGGCACCAATGGTCGTGCCCTTTATGGTTCGCTACAAGCTGTTTACGAAAGAGCTCAAGAACAAGCCAATGTCTATTGGATCGATAAGCGGCATTACTCTGCTTTTAGTGGAACAGATCTAGATATTCGGCTCCGTGAGCGGGGGGTCACTGAACTCTATTTGACTGGCGTATGTACGGACATTTGTGTGTTGCACACAGCTGTTGATGCATATAATTTAGGCTATCAACTGTTTATTTTTGAAGATGCTGTAGCTAGCTTTGATCCAGTCGGTCATGACTGGGCACTACGTCATTTTGAAACAGTCCTCGGGGCAACGTTGATCAAGTAAATATATAATAAGCTTGTTAATGATTTGTGGGCCTAACTGGTTCATGAAGTAACCAGATCGTTCTGTTGTACATTCTGTCGTACGATAGAGTAAGTCAATACGGAAAAATAAACCGAAGGGGGACTGGGACAAAGTTGTCTCAACCTCTTCTTCGGTTTATTTTCTTTCATAATTTTGTAAGATTTTTTAAGTCAATCAATCAGTATCCATTTTAAGCCGATGGTTCGATTCTTTTCCAATCGCTGAAATAGCGGCTTTTATTAGGAGATAAAGAGTTGGTTTGCTAGTTTGTGCTTATGAATGAGTGGCAATAACTTATAGGTAAGCAAACTAGCTACGAACACAAGTAAGATATCGCAACTTAAATCAATCAATGTGGAAACTGCTAGCACACTGTAAAGAACATTCGTTTCTTTAAGGTAAAAGAATAAAATCAAGCATTTATACAACAGACCGATTAAATAGAGATAAAATAATCCTGAATAGTTAATGATCAGGATTTTTTTTAATGGGAGCCATTTTTTACCCCAGAACAATTTTGACAGGGCGGCTTGAATCAGTGGGAAAGTTGCAAAAGATAGTAGAAAGCCAAAACTAGGTTTAAAAATATAAAAAATACCTCCGCCACTAGCGAAAATCGGTAATCCAATGAGCCCTAGGATCAAATAACTGAATGTGACAATGAGCCCGTATTTTGTTCCTAATAAAGGATAAATCAGATAAATCGTTATAATTTGTAAAGATAAATAATCGAATAGTGGTAACGGAATCACTAGTTTTGCTGTGATGATCAATAATGCCATCATCATCGCCATCATGGTGATATCTCGCCTATTTGTATACATTTAAATGCCACTCCTTACTAAGTTCTCTTTTTTTTGTTCTCGATTTTAACCAATGAGTTAAATCCTCTAAATAGGGTAATTTGCCAATTTGTGTGATTCCTGTCTTATCTGTGATCCATTGGCTTAAATCTTCTAGGTCATTCTTTTTATTTGCTTTACTTGAATTAAAAATCAGACCTGCTATTGGAATGCTTTCGCTTTGTAATAAACTAGTCGTTAGCAACGTATGATTGATTGCACCTAAATAATTATCCGAAACGAGAATAACCGGTAATTGCAAAAGTTTGATCATGTCTAACATGGTTTGCGAGTCATTAATGGGAGAAAGCAGACCCCCTGCTAATTCAAAAATCGTGGGTCGATTTTTTTTCAAGACAACATTTGCTTTTTCCTTCAAGACAAGTAGATCGATCCATTGATGCTCTTTTCTGCTAGCGATATGTGGAGAAGCTTCTAATGACATTGAATAGAAATGAACAATATTTTGTTTCTCAATATGGCATGCTTGATAAAAATCTGTATCAGGAAACGGTCCTGTTTGGATCGGTTTCACGAATAACGGTTCCTGATTTGTCAGATCACGTAAATATTCATAGAGTAAGACACTGATCACTGATTTTCCACAATCGGTATGAATCCCGCAAATAATATAATTATTCTTCATCACAGACACCAGCCACAACTAAACCTAAACGATCAAGCATTTTTTGATCTTCAGAAATAGGTGCTCCTTTCTCTGTCAAATAGTTGCCTAAAAAAATAGAATCCACGATCAATAAAGCAAATGGTTGGAGTTCTCCTAAATGAAACTCTCTTCCTGCACTTACCCTAAGTTCTGTAGTAGGGAATAGTAACCTCAGCATGGTTAAGATTTTTAAACATTTCATAGGGGTTAATTCATTGTGTTCCTCAAACATTGTTCCAGCAATTGGAAGTAAAAAATTGACTGGAACGGAATAAGGCTCTTGATCTTTTAAGTCAAAAGCCAGATCGACTAATTGTTCATCTGTTTCTCCCATGCCACAAATAAAACCAGAGCAAATATTCATTTTGTGCTGACGAAGTTTGTTTAATGTTTCTAACCGATCATCATAGGAATGGGTTGTTGTGATGTTTGGGTAATTATCTCGACTAGTATTAAGATTATGATTCAACCGATCTACTCCACACGATTTTAAATAATCAATTTGTTCCTCAGTAACTAAGCCAATGGATAAACAAATCTCAATCGACATTATGCTTTTGATCGTTTGAATTGCCTCACCTAAAAGGTGGATTTCTTTTTTTGATGGGCGTGTTCCGCTTAACGCAATGCAAAACACACTGGAATGATTCTTTTTAGCAATCAACGCTTTACGAATGATTTCTTTTTTGGGTAATAATCCATATGTTTCAATCGTTGCAGAACTTTTTTTTGATTGCGCACAATAACCACAATCTTCTCTACACAAGCCGCTCTTAGCATTCAGCAATGTATTCAGACGGATGATATTTTGTGACTTGTTTGTTTTGAGCTGAAGGGCTTGTGCATAATACCCCCATAAATTAGTTTTGTCTTTTAGTATCTCCAGACATGTTGTTTTTGTTAGCGGAACACAAGGTTCGAATAGATTTTCCATAAAAACACCTCTTTACTTTCGTTAACTAATTTTATTACAAAGGTTAACGAAAATAAAGAGGTAAATGAAATGATGCAGTTTTATGACTATTTATGGTCGGAAAGGGTAGATAACAGTAGAGAACAGTGAAGGAAGATGGAAGGATTTATTTTTCTTTATTAAGTGGAGTTGGTTTGTGGGTAGTCAAAATGAGCTTGGTAGAAAAGTAAATGATAATATTAAGAGAGGTTGAGACAAAAGTGTTCAGCATCAAGAAATAAGAAGGAATTTCCGAAAATTGACAAGAAACACAAAAACTAGTTTTTGATGTTGATTGTTACCTACTTGGTGCTTCTCAAATTTTTGGTAAATTTCGGCAAATTTTCCGAAGATGCTACTTTTGTCTCACCGTGAACAAGAGGTCGTGAAAAGAGTGTTTTGACCTGAGCGCTCACCAAGTAAAAACTGCGACGAGTAATCGCAGGAGCATTAAGGATGGAAATCTCGAAACAGCTTCCCATGTTTTGAGATTTTTTGACTTATCGCCGAAGGTCAGCTCTTTGAACACCGTGAATCAGAGGTCGTGAAAACATCGGGTAGCTCTGATGACAATAAGAAAGAATTTTTTGAAACAGCTCCTCATGTTTTGAAAAATTCAGGCTTATTGTTGAGGAGTTGCTTCTTGAACGCCGTTTATCCGTTTTTAGAGATACTAGAAAAGACTGAGACAACTTTTGTCTCAGTCCCTCGTAAAGAGAAAAATAGTGTTCAAACAACCGCTCTTTGAAATAAGTCAATTTTTTTATATGAGAGGTTGTTTCAAAAAATTTTCTTATTGCCATTGGAGCGTTTTTTAACTGTATTACCAGATATGAACTCGTTTTTCAGGTGGAAGATACATCGCGTCTTTTTCAGTGATCGCAAATGTTTCATAAAATTCCATCAAGTTTTGGGGTTGGATATTGGCACGTAATTTAGCAGGGGCATGAACGTCGATTTGTAACAACAATTGTTGGTATTCTTTTTTTGCTTTTGTCCGCCAAATCGTCGCCCAGCTGACGAAAAAGTCTGCTAGTGAGTGATCTGCTTCGGTTTTTGCTGCTTCTAAAGCACAACTTAGACCGCCCGCATCTGCGATATTTTCTGAAACAGTAAGCTTACCATTAACAGTACCATCAGCAAATGATAAGCCATCAAATTCTTCGATCATTGCTTGGGCTTTTTCTTGGAAGTGCGCTAGATCTTCTTCCGTCCACCAGTTATTTAAATTACCATATTCATCGAATAAGGCACCATTATTATCGAAGGCATGAGAGATTTCATGGGCGATGACAGCGCCGATCCCACCGTAGTTTGCTGAACTTGATTGTTCTAAACTATAAAATGGTGCTTGTAAAATAGCAGCTGGAAAAACAATGACATTTCTGAAAGGGTGGTAATAGGCGTTGACTGTATCAGCACTCATTTCCCATTCCGTCCGATCAACAGGTTGATTCCAGCGACCAAAACGTTCTTTCAATTCGATTTTGCTGAAGGCTAAAGCGTTGGAAAGCAAGGTTCCGCCTTCTTCTTGTGTCACTGTGTGGTACTTCGTATATAACGCAGGGATTTGGTCTGGATAGCCGACCTGAACTCCTAGTTTATCTAATTTGATGATCGCTTTTTTTCGTGTAGTATCGCTTAACCAGTTGTTTTTTTCTAAACGATCTTTATAGACAGAGATCATTTTTTCGATCATATGCTCAACATCTTTTTTGGCCGCTTCACCAAAGTATTTTTTGCCATAATAATCGCCAACGACTTGGTCAAATTGACCTGAAGCTAAGTAATAGGCAGCTTTTTTCTGCGGCATGGCTTCATCTGTGCCTGAGAGTGTCCGTGAGAAGATTCCGCTGATTTGTCTAAAGTCTTCTGATAGATAGCTACTCAACGAACGAATCGTTCGGACGATCATCCAGCTTTTGATCAATTGAAAATGTTCTGTGGTTAGTAGTTCGCCTAACTGTTCAAAATAAACAGGATCCGTCACGATTACTTTATCCGGTGTGGTACCAATCAATCCCACTGTCAACTTTTCCAGATCCAGTTTATCGGTATAGTGGATGAAGGTGTCAAATGACCGGGGATTGTACATTTTGCTATAATCCGCTTTTTCTTCCGCACTTTTAACATGAGGTGCAACCAATCGATCAAATTGGATGGCTTGTTCAACGATTGCCTCTGCTTGGCTTTTTTCTTTTCCGGTTAATTCAACGAGTTGGACCATCATATCAAAGAAAACGCCTAATAGTTGCGCACCATTTGGATGTTCTGCAGTATAGTAAGTTTTGTCAGGTAAAAATAATGAAGGGGGATAAGCAAATAATGCGTTTGTTTGTGCATTTTTCATATCCGCATCGACATCTAAGCTAAACGGTAAAGGTAAACTATCCAATGTCCAAGTAGGAAATTGGTGGTTCAAGTCTTCAAAAGATCCGATTTTTTCAATTCGTTCAATTAAAGGAAGCAATGGTTTAGCAGCTAACTGGTTTCTTCGATCATAATCATTAGCTAATTGATAAAAATGAAGAAAGTGACGCATCATATCTGATTGGACTTTATCAGGTTCAGCCAGCATATGATCAATATCTGTCATCAAAAGATCATCGATACCGTCAACTAAGTCCTGGAAACCGCCAGTGGCTGGTTTATCAGCGGGGATCTTGGCTGTTTTTAGCCATTCTTCATTCACAGCTTCAAAAAAGTCTTGCTTTATAAGTTCTTTGTTCATTCGGTTATCGCTCCTTTTTATCTAATGTTCCTATTATCATATAAAAACAGCGAATAAACAAATAGAAAGAGGAAAGAAGCACTTGTTGGGGTCTTGCCGTAGGCACAGCAGAACTAGTCTATCTGATTTGTTTTTCTCCTTATTTCACTTATAATAAAAAAGACGGAGGTGATTCGTTCTTGAAAACTGTATTTGAACAATCAATCGAATGGAATCTAGATGGTATCAAGAAACGGTTAAGCGCTGTGGAACAGTTGGCGATGAAGGATGAAGAAAAGGGTTACGCTTTAATTTTTGAAGATGGTAGTTATGTCATTCTAGATCAAAACAAACAACCAATAGAATACGGTCCTGCGAGCCACTCCTACCCAGATGCAAGAAAAGCTTATCAACTCGTACCGATGACTGAAGCAGAAGTCACCAATATTTCTCGTTGGCTTGCGAATAATCGTGAAAAAGCTTTGATTGCGCCAAAGGAAAACGGACAAGAACTTTTGGATTGTTGGGTGGGATTGCCTGAACAACGGTTTTTAAACTATAAAAATTGGCGGACACCGTCTGGCTATCTTTGTGGGACCTATGCTGCAACTGTCCTTATTGCTTATTACCAAGATTTTCAAAACGAATTGTTTTTCTCTCCAACGTTACGTGAAAAAGGAACGAAAGACCATGCGCAACTAAGTGAAGCATTACGCCAAGCGATCCAGCCGCTAGGACTTCCGACGGTTCCCGGTCAAGTCAGTCATGGTATCACGAAGTTTTTAAAACATACAGGAAATCGAGTGTCTGCTAGAAGTACGATGCTTGGTTCTTGGCAGCGAGCGACTAAACGGATTCGCCAAGGAAAACCTGTGATCTTAGGGGTGTTGAAAGTATTAGGGAGCACCTATGGCAATCATTGGGTCACTGCATATGCATATTATCAATCCTCTTCTGGAGAACGCTTTTACAAAGTTCATGACAACTGGGGCAACACGGATCAATTGATTCCTGCTAGTTGGTGTAATGGAACTGTTTCGCTGCCTTAAAAATTATTTACAGAAATTACCAGAAAAACTGGAAAAAATATGTTAAACTATCGAAGAAGAGAGAACAATAGGGAGGACAACATGAGTAAAAAGTATCAGGATGACACATTGAAAATCTTTAGCTTGAATGGAAATCGACCACTGGCAGAAAAAATTGCCAAGGTGTTTGGAACGGAGCTAGGAAAAAGTGTCGTAAAACAATTTAGTGATGGAGAGATCTCGATCAATATCGAAGAAAGTATTCGTGGGGATCATGTTTATATCGTGCAATCAACCAATCAGCCAGTTAATGATTATTATATGGAATTATTGATCATGATCGATGCGATGAAACGTGCCAGTGCAAAAACAATCAATGTTGTGTTACCTTATTACGGTTATGCCAGACAAGACCGTACAGCAAAACCACATGAACCGATCACAGCTAAATTGATTGCTAATTTGATCCAAGAAGCTGGCGCAACTCGTGTGCTGACATTGGATTTGCATACAGTTCAAGTCCAAGGATTCTTTGATATCCCTGTAGATAACTTATTCACAATGCCATTGTTTGCTCACTATTACCGAGAACTTGGTTTAACAGGTGACGATATTGTTGTCGTTTCACCAAAAAATAGTGGTGTCCAACGTGCAAGAAGTCTTTCTGAATATTTGAATAGTACATTGGCGATCGTGGATCACGCCGATGATGCAGATGAAAATAGTGGATATGTGATTGGCGATGTCCAGGGAAAAACATGTATCATGGTCGATGACATCTTGAATACTGGTGCAACGCTTGCTCGAGCTGCTAATGTTTTGAAAGAAAACGGAGCAAAAGAGGTTTATGCTTGTGCTTCACACGGCTTGTTGTCTGTTCCTGCAAAACAAATTTTAGATGATGCACCGATTAAAGATATCTGCATCACTGATTCTGTATTTACTCAAGAAGAACGTCATCCTAACAATTTAACGATTGTTACTTGTTCAGAGTTGATGGGAGAAGCGGTTAAACGAATTCATGAAAATACACCAATGAGTCCATTGTTCCGTCTAGAAGAAAAAGTATTTGATTAATCATTTTTTGTTAAGTGATGAAATAAAATTCGTTCGACAATCGTGGTAGCACGAATTGTGGAACGAATTTTTTTCTAAAAGTTGGGAAACTATCCTGGTTTAGCGATTGTTTCTTTGGTAACTTGCTTATTTTATGCTAGAATGTGCCTAGTTCTATTTGGAAGGGATGAAAGAAGTTGGAAAAAATCTATTTGGATCATGCAGCGACGACGCCCATGCATCCCTACGTCATTCAAGAAATGACCACAATGATGCAAGAAACCTTTGGGAATCCTTCGAGTATCCATGGCTTCGGCCGAATTGCCCATGAAAAGTTAGAAACAGCAAGACAACTTATTGCTGATAGTTTACAAGTCAATGATCATGAAATCATTTTTAATAGTGGAGGGACAGAAGGCGATAATACAGCGATCCTTGAAACGGCTTTTTCACGAAAAAAAGACGGGAATCATTTGATCACTACCGCTATCGAACATCCTGCTGTCTTGAATACAATGAAATATCTGGAAACACAAGGCTTTGAAGTCACGTATTTACCAGTAGATGAAAAAGGCAATATTTCACTAACTGACTTTGATGAAGCATTAAGTGATGAAACGATTTTAGTCTCGATCATGTTTGGGAATAATGAAATCGGGAATTTGATGCCAATCAAAGAAATCGGCGAACGGTTGCGGGAACACCCTGCTTATTTTCATACCGATGCGGTTCAAGCTTATGGGAATCAGACGATTCATCCAAGGGAGTTAGGTGTTGATTTACTTAGCATCTCTGCCCATAAAATCAATGGACCAAAAGGCGTAGGATTTTTATATAAAAAAGATGGCATAAATATTCCTTCACTACTTTTAGGTGGAGAACAGGAAGAAAAGCGGCGAGCAGGTACTGAAAATCTCTCAGGTATTTGGGGAATGGCGCAAGCGGTCAAACTTTTAACTGCCGAAGAACGTGAAGCTCGAAGTGAAAAATATGCTGGATTCCAAGAATTGATTTTGAATACCTTGGAAAAAGAAGGAATTTCTTATCAAGTCAACGGCGATTTAAACAACAAATTACCACATGTGTTAAACCTTCGATTACCTGGTGTTGCGAATGACTTACTTTTGATGAAGTTGGATCTAAATGGGATTGCGATATCTACTGGGTCAGCATGTACAGCTGGTAATATCGAACCTTCGCATGTGCTGGAGGCAATGTATGGGAAAGATACACCAATCCTTAAAGAATCCATACGAATCAGTTTTGGTTACGGCAATACCAAAGAAGAAGTCCAACGTTTTCTTGATGTATTGATCCAATCAATCTAAGTTGGAAAAAACCTAGTAAATGATGCAAGAAACTTTTATAATAAAAGTAGAAATCAATTTACCGAGGTGAAAATTATGGCATTTGAAAAAACAGCCACAGTTTTAGGAGCAAAAACAAGTTATCGTTTACATCCAGATGCAAAACGTTACACTTTGAGAGACAATGGATTTACCGAAACAAATGGCGGCAATTATCAGTTGATCCGTCCGCTAGATGCAACCCCACAAAGCAAAGAAGGGTTTAAACTAAAAATCACTGTTTCAAAGGATATCCAAACACTAAAAATGTCTATTACGACAGCTAACGGATTGAAAGCAGTCAATATTTTTAAAGACGACCGGCAAAAAATGAGTCAAGATAAATTTTATTTTTTGATGGATGGTATGATCAGCCGAGGATTATTTGAAAAAGTCTAAGGAAGTCGAACGTATCTATCATTGTTGCCAGTAAAAAAAGCAAAGAGAACAGCTAGTAAAGCTGAATTCTTTGCTTTTTTACTATCTATTGAAACGGGACAATCGCTAGAGAATAACCATTCCTCTATTCTACTTTTGTCCACTCATCTAAGGATTTACCATTTTCGTCAATGATTTCTAACCAGCTGTTTGTTCCACCGAAGTAGAGTAACAGACTTGCTTCATTGACGCTTTTGACGATAATATCTTTGCTCGTTTTATTTCCCACAATGCTATCTTTATAATCATCACGTAATTTATCCCCATATTTTGCCGCATAACTGACGGAACCGTCTTTATTTAAAGGAGCTTCCGCTAATAGTATAGCCCCCTTTTTGATCAACAGTTCATTTCGACTGATCCAATAAAGTGTTGCCTGACTGTTTCTAAAATTAACGGTAAAAGGGATCTCACTAACTTCCTTTGTCCAACGATGTCTTGCTTTTGCCGGCTTTTTCTTTTGAGGACTGCTTTTTTCTAAAGAGTAACCAAATACTGCCAAGATTTTTGTGATTTCTTCGACTGGTTCCGCTAACTTTTTGACTTGTACTTGAGGGATCGTTTCTTTTGCGGAATCATCGATTTCTACTGTCAATCCCGTTGATTCTGCCTGTTCTTGAAGTAGGTAGCTTAGATGACTGGCTTCAAGATCCCAAGGAAGTTGAACCAATACGATGTGATCCCAACTTTTAGGTACCACGGTTTGACCGATTGCGATACATTGTTTGTTTTTGAAAAATAGATAAAGTGAATGATCAGGTAGAGCTGGTTTTTCTTTTGTGATAGTCATCTTCCCATGTTCATTTGGTAACGTAATCTCGATTGCTGAAGGAGTCAGAGTCGTTTGAAAGCTGATAGGCATAATCAATACCTCCTGTTTTTCCTTAAGTTTACCATGATTTACTTGTGATTACTTTTTTCTAGCATTGTACACAATGGGCAATGAGAACAATGAACAACCGCTTTTTAGTTAAACAGACAATCACTTTTGCTAGAAAAAGAGCTAATATTTGTTTAATTCTTTGATGTTGTTTACCCTAAAAGAAAAGGAAGTAAGAAGGGGTCCATATGAATTTTTTTATTAGTGATATGCACTTTTTTCATAAAAACTTGTTAGGCAAAAATGATTTTGCCCCTCGTTTATTTGCTAGTGTGGAAGAAATGAATCAGCAGCTAATAGATAGTTGGAATAAAGTTGTCAAAGAAACCGATCACGTGTATCACTTAGGCGATCTGGCGATGCACCCACAATATGAAAAAGGTAGCCAAGACATACTGGAGCTGGTGCAACAACTCAATGGGACAATCCATTTGATCAAGGGGAACCATGACAGTCGTGCTTTTTTCAGATATTTAGAAAAACATGATCCAGGAAACAAGGTTGGTTCAAAAAAGTTTTATTTTTATGATGTCGGAACTATCATCAAATTCAATCATCAGCAATACTATTTGACTCATTATCCGATGTTGCTGGGATCAAACGATAGTATCCGTAATCTTCATGGACATATCCATCATTATAGTGTACCGATCGGTAATGATGTGAATGTCGGTGTAGATGCGCCAGAAAGAGAACTGTTGAAAGTGCAACAACCCTTTGGCACACCGTTGTCAGAAGATGACATTGAAGAAATTTACGAAGCTAAACAACAAGAATTAGCACGTCTGAAACAAAAATAAGGACGTAAAACATTTCTGCTAGTCTAGAAAAAATAATCCTCTTAAGTTCGCTGTTAAAGCGAACTTAAGAGGATTATTAATCATATGATGGATAGTGATTTTTTTGTTCAGTCTAGTCCTTATAAAATGCAATAGACATATTGACCATTGTCATTATACCCTTTAGAGACTGTTGCGGTACCTTGATTTAGTTTGCTCACGTCTTGCGCGATATCTTTTGAATAAACGATCAAAGTTTTTTCTGTCGTATGTTGATTCAACCAATCGATCCCGTAATCAACTGTTTGGTTCTTGATGATATTGTTGTAATATTTGCCGTATTTTTCTTTAGCTTCTGCGGTCATATGGTAATCATAATTCAGACCATAGCCATTTCGGTAAGCGACGGCGGTTGAAAAAGAACCATGGAATCGCAAATACGTCGCATAACGATAGGTGCCATTTTCTAGTTTGACTAAGGCGTAAAAATGATTGTAGAAATAATACCAGCCACCCGCCATTTTATTATGAGCAACATCGGCATTTAAGGGATTAGGGTTGCTCAATTCATAAAGTTCATAGATCGACAAGTTATCCGTATAATCAAATCGTTGTTGAGTAAAAGCTGGTGGCGTATGAATGATTTGATTGACTTGATACCCTTTGATTGGATGGGCTTTTTTAGCGATCTTCGTATAACTCGGATTGTAACTTAAGTGATTAAAATCGGTCGTGATATCTGAAGAATAGATGATCTCAAAGGAACAGTGTGTGTAGGTATTGATCCAGTTCATCACATAGTTTGGGATGTCTTCGGTCGCGATCATTTTTGGAATCACCGAGATTTTGGGATCTGCATATTTTTGTTCGGCTTCTTTAGTTAACTGGAAGTTGGCAAAAGCATTTAATTGCGCCACCACTTTCCCAAAAACATTACGACCTAAAGTTAATTCCGTGCTTCGGTAAGGTTTCTGGGTGTTTTGGTCGATGGCGATGAAGTAATAGTCATTTTTTAGGTTGTATATATTTGAATTTGATCTGAAAGTAAAGTCGGCTACTTTTTCATCGGGTCCTCCGATTGGTGAGCTAATAACATTTTGCAAGTAATATTGATAATCTACAAAGGAAGGGCTGGTTTTTTCAACTTTATCCGAGCGTAAGATGTCATTTGGTGTTATTCCGATGCCGTTAATTGGATCTTCGGTCTCCAAATCAATTCCTTGAAAATTAGGATTACTTTGTGATGTTAGCTCATCAATTCTACCATCTGGGGTCGCATTCATATAAGCAGCCCATACAAGCATAGAACAATACCAATTTTTCCTGGATGATTTACGATCTTTTTGGTTAAGAATCTCTTCAGTATTTACGGTACCATATGGTTTCCCCAGTTGTCCCTTCATAAAAGTAATTGCTGCATTTTTTTGCAAAGCAGTAGCTTCTGGAACTCGTAAAATTGTTGCTTCAGTATAATCAAATCGTTGATCATCTAATACTCCATAGACCACTCCACCTTCCTTATCTGGAAGATCATCACTTTTACTAGTCGCTTCGATAGTCCGAATATATCGGAAAGTTTCTGCTTTCCCATTAATCATATGGGTTTCTTCATAAATTCCTTCGACAATCATCACATGATGAAGAAAGTAGGAAGTTGATAGGATTTCAGCCCGATTTTTCTCAAAAATAATGTCCCCTAGTTGCACGGTATTCAATAAATCATAGGTTCCGTAAGTTGGCTTTTCTTCAAAAGTAATATTGTCTAATGAATTGCCGATATTAAAGGACCACAACGGAGCAATTTTCGCTAAACGTTCTGCTTCTGCTGGTAAATATTGGTCGTTGACGGATTGCAGATACTCTTTTAATTGGTCTTCGTCTGACAAGGTATCTTTCAAGGTGGTTTGCTGATAATAATTAGCGGTGAATTCTTCAAAGGTTTGATCGAAGGAAGCGTATTCATTTTTTGAAAAAATCATAGTATTTAGTCAGTTGTTCATCAGTTGTGGTATCTTCATGGGCATCGGTGAAAGGAACAGCAAACAAAAGTGTCCATAAAAAGGTGACAATAAAAAAGAATTTAAATTTCACGGGTATTCCTCCTAAGTCTTATGATAAAATAATAACATATAAAAAATAATCAAGCATCTATAAACACTTGTTGATTATGTTTTTTATTGACGTGAAATACGAGACATAACAGCTAGAATGGAATAAATTAAAATAAGATTGTAAGCGTTGTTATTTTGTTTTTATGATAAATACAGAGTATTTTTGTTGTTTTTTTAGCTTTTATTTAGGGTTTTATAGAAGGGGTAATAAAAAAGAATGTAACCTAGTTAATACGTATAATGATTATTTGTTATTAAATTTTAGGTTTTATTTAATTTAAGATAACATTTTTTAAAAAATAAGTTTAACCTTTTTGCTGAATCTAGATTTTGTAATCGATTATTTCTAGAAAAAATGGTAAAAGGGTAGTTTTTTTTAAAATAAATACTTGATTGTTTTCTTCACAGATTATGACAATCTGTTCATTAATATAAAAGGAGAAGATGAGAATGAAGGCTTATCTAGTTGGTTTGGTGCTATCCATGGCGGTGTCTCTTAGGTGTGTGACAGCGCTTTACATGTATTATCTTGTTCTTAAAACTTTGGTTCCGTTCTTTCTTATCATGGTGTCAGGATTGATCGGTCTATTTTTTGCTACATTTTTAAAAAATTAGTTAGGAAAATAAAAAAGGAGTGGTGCAAATGTTATCGCTAAATAATAAGACGTGTACGAAAGTTTCAAGAAATTTCTTAATCGGTAGTTTTTTCTTAATGATGTTGATGATTGTTGGTTTGTTTGGTAAAGTTTATGGATTTATTCCGTTAAGTGATCTTCCAGAAGGAAGTCTGATGATTTTCTATTATCTTAGCTGTTTGCTCAGTGGGCTCAGTTTGATTTTTTCTACAGGTGCGCATTCAAAACTTTTAAAAAGATGGGCAGCTTTCATTCATTTTGCTTGTATTTTTGGAGTCGTATTTATTTTTATCGGCTTTGTTAGTATTGCAAGATTTGATTGGCTTATTGCGCTAATTGCTTATTTGCTACTATCTATCTGGTTACTGAAAACAAAAGATCAGAAACGAGTAGCGATCATTTGTTTAGGATTACCAATGATCTTGTCAGCTGGCTTTTTTATCAGGGTCCACTACAGTTACCTTACCTCTGGGGATTATTTGCGTACGCTTGGATTTTTGATTTTACTAAGTTTGTCTGGGGTGGTTGGTCTTATTCTTGCGGCGAACCTCAAGAACGAGAATAGAAAAGTCAAGTGGGTTCTCTTAGGGATCAATTATTTTTTTGCAACCTATTTCCATATCGTCGTTTGGATTTTTGGTCTATAACTATCAGGTATTTGACAAAGGCAAGTGTTTAGGAGAGATGAGTATTCTTATTAAAAATACTAAAAAATGTGTTTGAAGAATGAAAAGGAGAGAAGAAAATGATCCCATTAAAAAGTAAAACCTGTACCATCATTTCATTTGTTTTATTAGCGTTATCTTTTAGTGTTGCTTATGTTGGCTATATCCAAACAGATGAGCTTAATTTTCTATTGTTAGTGAGGATTACGTGTTGGTTATTAGGTGGCGCTAGCCTTTTCTTTGCTACCAAGATCAAATCTAATTATCTAAAAATAGTAGTGATCCTTTTAAATTTTATCAGTCTCTATAATTGGCTGTATAGCTGGCTTGATAATTGGTTTGATATTTGGCGAAGATTTAATTGAATCGGTTTGGCATTTTTAAAAATTATTGAAGGAGAAAAGATGAAAAAATATTTGACCATAAAGGGCTATGTCTTGCTATGATTCTATCGATTAGTTGTTTCCTAACGCTGTACTATATTTATGATTTTTACTTAGATATCGAAGGGTTATTTTTAGAATTATTGATGATTATTCTTGGTATTACAGGAATTTACTTATCAATGAAGATCCGACAGACACGTTGGCGATGGTTCTTATTAGGAATCAATTATTTTTTTGCTACCCATTTGCAAATACTTGTCGTTTTCAATACCTTTGTGAAATTTTTTTGGCAATGAGCGTAAAAATAAGAGCAAACGAACTTAAATGAGTAAGAACCAAGCAATGAACGGTGAGAGAAATGTTTCTATTGAAATTAGATCCAGTCTATAAAAAAGGAGCTGTGTGGATGATTTCAAAAAATAGTAAACCTGTACGATTGTTTCGTTGGGGTTGTTAAGTAGTTGTATCGCTTTAGGTGTTGTGCCATTCGTTATAAAGGAACAAGCAGCGTGGTTGCTCTTATCCTATTATTCTTGTTGCGTGTTGAGTGGAGTCAGCTTGATTTTTTCGAGAGGTAGCCGGTCTAAGTTCTTAAGAGGATTCGTCGTGATTGTCCATTTTCTTTGTGTCCATGGACTTGCCATTTTTATCGTTTTAGGACTTTTTATTTTTGAACCCTCCGGTTGGTTAATAATTATGGTAGGATTGTGCTATTTATTTGTATCAACGATGCTATTTTTTAGTTCACAAAAAAAATGGGGAAAAATGGTTATAGTTAGTTTACCATTACTATTTTCACTTGCCTGTTTTATTTGGGGGAATTACTTATTAGCTGGACATTTTTCTTGGGAGATAATTTGGGTGTTGATTTTACTGACTTACTTTGGCTTGATTGGACTTATTCTTTCCGCACAACTCGAGGATGGAAAAATTAAGTGGGTATTACTAGGGATCAATTACTTCTTTGCTACTTATTTTCACGTGGTTCTTTTGATTAACGAAATTTCTTGGCTATAAAGAATAAGTTAAGAGTGGGGTGTCATAGCAAAAATTTTAGTGTTAATTATTTCTTTGCCACTTGTTTTTATTTCCTTACGCTTATTTTCTTCATGTGGATAGTCTTTAACTATGATCAATCGACTGAACAAAAGCAAATGATAGAAAGACGATTCCAATTTTCTTTTTTTAAAAGTGATTAAAAGGCTATACTGATACTTTGATAAATAAGGGATGAAATTTTCAAAAATATATCGTATAATGTAAAGCACTGAAAAGTTGCGACCTTCAACTCGTAGATGATTTCAGAAAATCTAATTGAAATGATGGTGATACCATGAAAGACAACAGCAAGACACGTGTTGTCGTTGGGATGAGTGGCGGTGTCGACTCATCTGTAACAGCACTTTTACTAAAGGAACAAGGCTACGACGTCATTGGGATCTTTATGAAAAACTGGGATGACACGGATGAAAATGGTGTATGTACAGCTACGGAAGATTATAAGGATGTAGCGAAAGTTGCTTCACAAATCGGGATTCCTTATTATTCTGTCAATTTTGAAAAAGAATATTGGGATCGTGTATTTGAATATTTCTTAGCTGAATACCGAGCAGGACGGACACCTAATCCAGATGTGATGTGTAATAAAGAAATCAAATTTAAAGCATTTTTAGATTATGCGATGGATCTAGGTGCTGAATACGTAGCGACTGGGCATTATGCGCAAGTAGTGCGTGACGAAAATGGCGTAGCACATATGCTTCGCGGTGTAGATAACAACAAAGATCAAACTTATTTCTTAAGCCAATTGTCACAAGAACAATTAGCGAAAACAATGTTCCCACTAGGTGGTATGGAAAAAACACAAGTACGTGAAATTGCGGAACGTGCAGGTTTAGCAACTGCTAAAAAGAAAGATTCCACTGGGATTTGTTTTATAGGCGAAAAGAATTTTAAACAATTTTTAAGTAATTATTTACCAGCTAAAAAAGGAAATATGGTGACACTTGATGGAGAAGTCAAAGGTCAACATGCTGGATTGATGTATTACACGATCGGTCAAAGACAAGGCCTAGGGATTGGTGGTGGCGGTGCATCACAAGAACCTTGGTTTGTAGTTGGAAAAGATCTTGCAACGAATACGTTATATGTAGGACAAGGATTTCATCATCCTGCCTTATATGCAACAAGCCTTGATGCGAGCGAAATCCATTTTACAACGAATGAACCAATGCCAAAGGAATTTAAATGTACAGCTAAATTCCGCTACCGCCAACAAGATGTGCCGGTAACGGTTCGGTTATTAGAAAGCGATCGTGCCGAAGTGATTTTTGATGAACCTGTACGGGCGATCACACCAGGTCAAGCTGTCGTCTTTTATGATGGAATGGAGTGCCTTGGTGGTGGCTTGATTGATCATGCCTACAATAAAGAAAAAGTCTTGCAATATGTGTAAATCTTGCTTGCGAACAGCTCTTTGAACAACTTTCTTTTGTTAGAAGAACAAGAAAAGAGTTAAGACAAGTTTAGTTCTGAGAAATAAGCCGAAGAATCCGAAAATAGTTTCGCCTATTTTTGGTATTCCTCGGCTTTTTTTGCTAGAGTGTCTTCTGGAATATCCGTTAGGTGTTTTTGAAGCAAAGATTTTTCAGATTTTTGTCTAAGAATTTTTTCTGAAGAAAACAGTGTCAGGCGGCTTTTTCAACAGGCGGTTCTATCTATTTGAAAGCGTTATTTTTAAAAAGAGAGTATAATAAAAAAGGAAACCGACCGTTTATCTCATTTACATGGCATCTAGGATTAGGAGAGACGAATGGTTCTTGGTTTGTTTGAGTATCAACGAATGGAAAGTAGTGAATCAAAAATATTGAAGAAAGCAAAAGGAGCGAAAAAGATGGAAATCACACATTTTGGACTGGAAGAATGGTTGAATAAGTGGGAAAAAGAAGCAGTATATGACCTTGCACAAAGTTCCATCGAAGCACTGACGTTAGAAGAACTGATTGGGTTAGACGGAACGACAGTTACTGATTTTTTTCAATCTTTGAGTAAAACGTCGTTGGATTATGGGTGGAGCGAGGGGACGGCAACTTTCAAACAAGAAGTCGCTTCTTTGTATCAATCGCTTTCTTCAGAAAACATTATTCAAACCAATGGGGCGACTGGGGCGAACCTTTTGGCGCTGTATGGATTGATTGAACCAGGAGATCATGTGGTCTCCATGTTGCCAACCTATCAGCAATTGTACGACTTACCCAAATCTTTAGGTGCAATTGTTGATTTCGTACCACTCACAGAAGAAGAGGAATGGCGTTTTGATAGTGTGAAATTAGTTGATGTGATCCAACCAAATACTAAAATGATTTGTTTAAACAGTGCCAATAATCCAACGGGTACATTGTTGGATCGCCAAACATTGGAAGAAATTATCGAAATTGCCGAAAAAGTTGATGCGTATATTTTGATGGATGAGGTGTATGCCCCATTAGCAGGGGGAGATTTTGTCTCAATCGTGGATCTGTATGACAAGGGGATCACGACTAATTCATTGTCAAAGACTTATTCTGTTCCTGGTATACGCATCGGCTGGGTAGCAGCGAATCAAGAAATCATTGAGCGTTTAAGAAAATACCATACCTATTTAGTACTTAGCGGTGGTGTTTTGTCAGATGCATTAGCGGTTCACGCACTGAGGAATAAAGAAAAGATCCTTGCACGAAATAAAAAAATCGTTTCGGAGAATTTAGCCATCGTTGAAAAATGGCTGGCTGATGAACCAAATGTCCAATTAGTGTTACCGAATCACGTGTCAACGTCATTCATTCGCTTGAACATAACAGAAGACGATGAGCAATTTTGTATTGATCTTCTGAGAGAAACTGGTGTCCTACTGGTCCCTGGTAGTGCCTATGGGGTGCCTCAGCATGCGCGCTTAGGGTATTGTTGCAAGAAAGAAACATTAGAAAAAGGGTTAGCGTTACTTTCAGAATATCTAAAAGAACGTGGAAATAACAAAGCTTGAGAAATTGAAGAGATCTCCAAACGTTAGATTTTTTTGTCTATCTTTTGGAGGTCTCTTTAATTTAAGGTGTGTTTTTATCAATTTTGTTAGGAATAAAATAATTATTTTGGATGTTGCCAAACACGCTCTTTTTTATTTTTTGTTCTTCAAATTTTTTATAATATAAGTGATAGAGAGGACTACTAAAATAATAACTAAAAATGTAAAAATAAGTCTAAAAAATAACACGAATTTTATAATTAAATTCCCTATTTTAATTATTCTCCTTTTTATAAAAAGTTTGATAAATTCCGTGGATAACGCTTTTTTTTTTTGGATGTAGAAACGTTAGTCTGTATTTATATTAAAATATTACCCTATATTTTAGGAGGAGTGTAAATGTTTTTTACCTATTAGGAACATTAAACGACTATTTAAGTAATTTTTAAAACATGAGACTTTTCAACGAATAAACTAAAAGTATCTTATTAATTGATTTCAGTACCATCGGAATAAATTGAAATCAATTAAATTTCAATTTACCATTCATACGAACAGTATACCATTCCGCAAATTTTTTGAAATGGATTTAGACGACCTAATAATAAGGAAATTTGTATCAGAGGTACACAGAATAGGGATACGCTTGTCTTTTAATCAGTCTGAAAGTCACGTGAAAATAATTGAATGATTTTTTCAGTTCTTCTTAAAATCATAGCGTGCAGAAAATCAGATATTTATGATCAAGTTGACGTAGATTTGATTTTGACAGGTCTATAAAAAACACCTGATTTTGAAGAAACCCCCAAAAGCTAGACTAAAAAATCTAACTTTTGGGGGTCTCTTCAATCTGGAATATGACGATAGTTCTTGTTTATTCAGATTGACTATTAGTAAGCAATCAATGTCCATGAGGTTGTGTGTGTTTGTCTGAAGAAAGGACAGGTGCATCGGATGTTTCTGATGAGTCAACAAGCTCATTGTCATGGATTTCTTGTGTGTTACGACGTACTAGTAAGAAGTTCACTAAAACAAGTAAAGAAGTGGAAAGAAAGACTCCTCGGTAACCAAACACGCTTGAAACGCTCGAACCAATCATTGGACCAACGACATTCCCAGTTGCTTGGAAGGATTGATTGTAGCTAAAAATCCGACCGGCGGCGTGATGTGGGGAATATTTGGTGATCAAAGCTTGGACAGCTGGAAGCAAACAAGCATCTGAAATACCGATCAAAAAACGCAACGCAGCCAGTTCCCAGACATTCGTCACAAAGGCCATTGGGATATAAACTAAAATTGCAAATCCTAAGCCAATGGCTAAAATACGTTCACTCCCGATTTTATCGCCTAAGCGACCAAAACGAGGAGCGGCGATCAATGTGGCAATTCCTGGGATCGAAGCAATGATCCCACTAATCAGCGTGACACTGCCATGTCCATTTAGTAATTGACGAATATATAAACTAATGATTGGGCTAATAGAATTATTCGAAGCTTGAATAATCATTGTTGTGACGAACATACCAATCACGACATGGGGATACTTCAATTCTTTGAATATTTGTTTGGCAGAAGCCATATTTTCTTTTTTAATAGGTACAAATGTTTCATGAACAAAGAAGAGACTCAATAAAAAGACGAGAAATAAAATGATTCCTGTGATGAAGAAAGTTGGACGATAACCAAATGCTGAGGCTGAAATCCCCCCAAGTAAAGGACCAAGCAATGTTCCTGTGACGGAACCAGTAGCCAATGTTCCTAAGACTTGACCACTTTTTTCTTTCGGCGTACCAGTAGCGACAAGGGCAGTGGCATTACTGATGTAACCAGAAAAGATCCCTTATAACAACCGCAGTGCAACGAGTTGATACACACTGGTCACACAACCCATCAAGGCAATAACGACAGCCATCCCTAAGGAAGCACGCAAGAGCATCAATTTTCTGCCTTTCTGATCGGCTAATTTGCCCCACCAAGGAGAAATCAATGTGGTGACGAAGAACGTAGAAGAAAAGGTCAACCCACTCCAAAAATTCAATTGCGACGTACTATAGTTTCCTAACGTATCTATGTATAGTGACATAAACGGCATGACTAAGCTAAACCCAATTCCTGCCATAAAAGTCCCAAACCATAAGACAAATAAGTTTTGTTCCCAAGTTTCTCTTTTCCTAAGTAATTTTTCTTTGATGCGTGTGGTCACTGTTATGTCCTTCTTTCTGAAAATTTTCATTTACATTCGCTTATTATAAACTACAATGTGTAGTTTATCAATGGAAGCCTCTTTTTTAAGTTCGTTTTTCATGGTAAACTAAAGTTGTTAAGTAGTTAACATACGAGAGGAACAACGAAATGAAAAAAAGAAATCTATCTCAAGAAAAAATCATCGCTTGCTTTCGTGGACTAGCGGAAGAGATGGATGTTCAACAAGTCACTTTTCAACACCTGGCTAAGGCGCTAGACGTCAAGTCTCCTTCCCTCTATAATCATTTTAAAAATATGCGTGATGTAAAGACCGCATTAACTGCAAAATTATTACAAGAGTTAAACGATGCGTTGCGTCGTTCTTTGGTTGGAAAAAGCGGAGCAGAGGCGCTGCGTGTCTATGCACAAGTCTATCAGTCTTTTGCTTTTGCGAACCAGGCCGTTTACGAGTTGCTGATCAGTGTCCCTCACACCAATGAGGAGATTTTGTTAGAAGGAATCTATGAAACGAACCAGATCATTCTACAATTATTTGATGCCTTTGACTTGACCCGAAAAGAAAAAACGCATCGCAGCAGAGAATTGCGAAGTATCATCCATGGCTATTTGTCTTTACGATTTTTAGGCTATTTCACAAAGGAAGCAACTGTGTCTCCTGAAGAGAGTTATTCTTGGATGATCAATGACTTTATTGCCACTTTACCAAGTAAATAAGTAGTACGTTTCTTTAAAATAGACAAATTCATAAAATGTCCCTTTTATAAGAGAAATTTCTTGCAACTTTCTTGAAAAGTGTCTAAGATGAGTCTAGTAAAATCGTAGAGAAGGAGCACGAGTATGTATCAAGTAGTGACAATGTTCGGAGATAATGAGCCTTGGTGGTTCTTTGAGAATTGGGAAGAGGATATCGAAGTAGAAGAAACATTTGATTCTTTTGAAGAAGCACAGGTTAATTATGAACAAAAATGGCTTGCAATCAAAAATAAATACGAATATATCCATGCAAAAAGCAACTTTCTAAGTGCCTTCTGGAATGACGGAGACGAGCGCTGGTGTGAAGAATGTGATGATGATCTTCAACAATATAAAGGGTTAGCCTTATTGAAAAATCATCAGCCAATCACTTTAGAAAGCAGAAAGGAATTTTATGAAACAACTAATTCTAGCGGAAAAACCAAGCGTTGCGAAAGACCTAAGCAAGGTGCTTGGTGCTAATCAAAAACACAAAAATTATTACGAAGGACCCAAGGTGATCGTTACTTGGGCCCTTGGTCATTTGTTAGGGCTGAAAATGCCTGAAGACCTCAATAAAGAATGGCAAAGTTGGCAAATGGAAACGTTGCCGATGATTCCTAAAAATTTAGGAATCAAACCACTGCCTAAAACAGGTCATCAATTAAAAACAATCAAGCAATTGGCGCAACGTAAAGATGTGTCAGAGGCTGTGATCGCTACGGATGCCGGAAGAGAAGGGGAATTGGTTGCTAGGTGGATCTTGGAATATGTCCGCTTCAATAAACCAGTGAAACGTCTTTGGATTTCTTCCCAAACAGATAAAGCAATCAAGACAGGATTCAAGCAATTGAAGCCCGCAAAAGACTATGATGCACTTTACTATTCGGCGCTAGCTAGGGCAAAAGCTGACTGGTTAGTAGGATTGAACGTAACACGGGCGCTGACTGTGAAGTATCAAGATAATCTGTCCGCTGGTCGAGTTCAAACTCCAACACTCGCATTGGTTAGAACACAAGAACGGAAAATTGAAACATTTAGACCACAAACCTATTTTTCAATTTTATTAGATGTGCAAAAACAACAAGCAAAGATGGTTCAAAAAAATCAATTCGCATTGAAATCTCATGAAGAAGCTCAATCGTTAGTGAAAGAGTTAGCTAAAAATAAAGGGACTGTGACAGCCATCCAAGAAAAAGTAAAAGTGGAGCCGGCACCATTGCCTTATGATCTAACGGAGATCCAGCGAGAAGCAAACCAACGTTATGGCTACTCTGCTAAAAAAACTTTGGGACTGGTCCAAAGTTTATATGAAACGCATAAAATCGTGACGTACCCTCGTACAGATAGCAAATATCTGACGAGTGATATGAAAAGTACGATGAAAGAGCGTTTACAGGCGGTCAGCGATTTTTCTCCAGAAGTGAAACAGTATTTAAAAAATGGGGCAGTTGTTCGACAAACAAAAGTCTTCCAAGACAGTAAAGTCACTGATCACCATGCGTTATTACCAACTGAAAATCGTCCACGCTATGAGAAACTTAGCAACGAAGAACAAAAAATCTATCAAATGATTGTTACTCGATTCTTAGGATTATTCGCTGAGCCACACAAAATCAGTCAAACAAAAGTGACTGTGACATTTGGCAAGGAACAATTTGTGTTCCATCAAAATCAAGTCCTTCAAGCTGGTTGGAAAGATGTCAGTCAAAAGGAGAGCAATGAAGTGGACTGGGTGGAGGGAATGCGTATCCAACCAGAATTTACGATCAAGAAAGAACTATCGGCACCGCCTAAGCCTTTGACAGAGGCGAGTTTACTAGGACTTATGGAAAAACATAGTTTAGGAACACCGGCAACTCGCGCCGAAATCATTGAAAAGTTGATCAAATCGGAATTGATGGAACGAACACCGCAAGGCTTGCAAGTCTCACCAAAAGGGAAGCAATTATTGGAATTAGTCAATCCTTCCTTAGTGACCCCTGATTTAACAGAAAGCTGGGAGAAAGACTTAGAAGCAATTGCAGCGGGGCAAAAACAAGCCAGCCAATTTTTAATGGGCATTGAAAAAGAAACAAAACGATTGGTACAAGAAATCAAAACAAGTAAACAATCTTACCAAGATTTCTCGATCACACAGAAAAAATGTCCAGACTGCGGTTCCAATCTTAGAGAAAAAAATACTCGAGATGGCAAAATCTATGTCTGCACGAATCAAGATTGTCATTACCGTAGAAGAAAAGATCCAAAAGTCTCGAACCACCGTTGTCCGCAATGTCATCGGAAAATGGAGATCATCGAAGGCAAAAATGGCGCTTATTTCCGTTGTAAATATGATGGGACGACCGAAAAAATGTTAGATAAAAAAGAACAAAAGAAAAAAATGACGAAGCATGAAGAACGTCGTTTATTGAAAAAGTACACGCAAGCAGAAGAACCGGAAGAAAGCCCACTTGCTGCAGCTTTAAAAGCTGCAATGAAGAAGTAATGTGTCATTCGGTGAAAATCAGTAATGGTTTTTGAGACCACTATTGTATGTTAAAAATGGTGATTGGTTTCAAGTGATTGTTGTTTATGTAACATGGTTTAGAGTGTGAAAGAAGCTTAGTCTGAGACATAAGTCATGAGGTTCCTCTTAGAAATTGTTGTTTTTACGTACAATTTTTAGGAGGAACCTCATTTTTTGTATGTTGGGATTTTTATCACAAATAGCTGTGCTTATAAATCTTCGTAGATAGGTGGATGTTCAAGGTATTCTAAAATCTTGATGAAATCTAAAAACGATAAGATCAATGTTGTCGTGTTGACATTTGGATGAAATCCTACGGTAGAGGTTTGATCAATGGCTGAGTCAATCACTACTTGAATTGCTTTTTCTTGATCATGCATCAATGCAAAAGGTGTAACAGTACCGGGAGCTACCCCTAATAAATCAAGGAGCTGTTCTTCTGAAAGAAAAGACAAACGCTTCTCATTCAGCTGTTCTGCAAGTTGTTTCAAATTTGCCTGCTTTTCATCAGGTAAGATAACAAGATAAATCTGTTTCCCTTTTTTTGCTTTTAACACGAGATTCTTCACTTGAGGTCCTGGTAGTGTAAAAGGCAGATTTTTGACAGAAGTAATCGGTGGATGATCCACCTTTTGATAGGGAATGTCTAGTAAATCAAGTAATTGATAGGCTTCTTTTTCAGTAGCAAAAACCATCGATTGATCGCTTCCTTTCTTTTTCTTTCATTCATTATAAAAAAATAATTGACAAAAGAAAAATAATCGTGTAAATTACACGTAAGTTAAAATCAACGACATCGAAAAGAAGAGTAGCGATTAAATGTTTGAAGAGAGTCTCTGGCAGGTGGAAAGAGATAGCAGTTAATGGTGAAACACATCTTGGAGTCGATTTTCTGAAATACAGTAGGAAAATCCGGGAAGCCCGTTACAGCTGCGGTCATTGTTTGATGACCAGATAAGGTTAGTTTCCGTGAGGGACTAACAAAAAAAGGTGGAACCACGTAATTTACGTCCTTTGGTCATTTGACCGAAGGACGTTTTTTTATTTTCGTGTGAAGTAAATGTCCAACAACAATTACTTTTGTTTTACCTCATTTTCTGGAATGACTGCGTGAGGTTTCTTTTGTGAAAAAGAAACAAACAGAGGTGGGAACACGTGTGATGCGTCCTCTTGACGAGAGTCAAGGGGATTTTTTTATTTAAAAGGAGGAAGAAAGAAATGAATTATTTGCTGGAAGTCATGCCACAACTATTAGTAGGGGCTCTTACAACGTTGAAATTATTTATTTTTACCTTGATTGGTTCATTGCCATTAGGGATCATTTTAGCATTAGGGTTGTCTTTACATTTTAAACCAATTCGTTATATCTTGCAGACCTATGTCTGGGTCATGCGTGGTACACCGTTATTACTACAATTGATTTTTGTATTCTATGGATTGCCAACGATCGGGATCGTCTTTGATCGTTTTGAAGCAGCATTATTGGCTTTTGTTTTAAATTATGCCGCTTATTTTGCTGAGATTTTTCGTGGGGGGATTCAATCGATTCCCCAAGGACAATATGAAGCTGCGCAAGTGTTACAGTTGAGTCCTTTTCAAACCGTCACAAAAATCATTATCCCACAAGTGACAAAAATCGTTTTACCATCGGTTGGGAACGAAGTGATTAACTTAGTGAAAGACTCTTCATTGATCTATATCTTAGGACTAGGAGACGTTATGCGAGCAGGGAAGATTGCGATGGAACGTGATGCAACATTGCTACCATTACTAGGTGTGGCTTTCATCTATCTAGCACTAACCGGTATCTTAACGATCATCATGAAACAAGTAGAAGGAAAATTAAACTATTATCGCTAGGAGGAATGGACATGATTGAATTAAAGAAAGTAAGTAAAGCATTTGGAGAAAAGAAAGTAATCAACGCGTTAGATCTAGTCATTCCAGATGGTCAAACCATGGCGATCGTCGGTCCTTCTGGTGGAGGGAAAACGACACTTTTGAGAATCTTAGCAGGATTGGAAAAAGCAGACAGTGGGGAATTTTATCTGGATGGTGTAGCCTTTGACCCATTTGAATTGAAAACGAAAGAGCAAGTCGTAGGTGTTGTTTTCCAAGATTTTCAACTGTTCCCACACTTAAGTATTTTCGACAATATCACTTTAGCGCCTAAAATGGTGTTGAAGCAATCGAAAGAAACGTATACGAAAAAAGCACAGGAATTAGCCGATTCACTTGGGATCAGTGATTTACTCAACAATTATCCTTATCAGTTATCTGGCGGTCAAAAACAACGGGTAGCGATCGCACGTGCCTTGGCAATGAATCCTCGAGTTCTTGCTTATGATGAACCGACAAGTGCCTTAGACCCTGAGCTGCGACAACAAGTAGAAAACTTGATCGTCTCATTGAAGGCAGAAGGTGTGACACAAATCATCGTAACCCATGATTTGGTGTTTGCGGAAAATGTGGGAGATCAACTCGTGAAGGTCATCCCAAACAAGTAAGAAGGAGGGACACTTGATGAAAAAAATCAGTTTGCTACTTGCGATAGTTGCAGGGATCGTCTTTCTTTCTGGTTGTAGGAATGAAAAGACAGATAAAGACAATTGGTCAACGATTCAATCAGAAAAAAAGATCATCATCGGGTTAGATGACACCTTTGTACCGATGGGGTTTCGTGATAAAGAAGGAAAACTAACAGGTTTTGATATTGACCTTGCTAGAGCAGTTTTTAGAGAATATGACATCAAAGTCGTTTTCCAACCCATTGACTGGTCCATTAAAGAGTTTGAATTGAATAATGGGACGATTGATCTCATTTGGAATGGGTATACTAAAACAGCTGAAAGAGCAAAAAAAGTCCAATTTTCAAAACCTTATATGCAAAACGAACAAGTCCTGATCACTACGAAAAAATCAGGGATCACCAGCTTTGCTCAAATGAAGGACAAAATCCTAGGAGCTCAAAATGGTTCTTCTGGATATGATGCCTTTATCAAACAACCAAAAATATTAAAAGATATTGTAAAAAATCAGGATGCTGTTTTATATGATAGCTTTAATGAAGCATTGATCGATTTGAAGAGTGGACGGATCGATGGGTTATTGATGGATAAAGTATATGCTGGTTATTACTTGAAGCAAAAAAATGAGTTGGATCAGTTCAATATGATCAAAGGGGATTATCAAAGCGAAGATTTTGTCGTGGGTGCCCGAAAGAAAGACAAGGAATTAGTGAAGAAAATCAATGAAGGGATTGCGGAATTAGAAAAAACAGGAGAATTCCAACAAATCTCAGACAAATGGTTTGGTGAAGACGTGACACCCGTTCAGAAGTAAACAGGCAATCTAACATCATTGAGTGTCTTAAAAAGAAGCGTGGTAATTTGAGTGTCTCTTAGTTCACACGATAAAACCTATGAAATTAACCTGCGCCAAATGAATAAGCAAGAATTTTTGAAACACATATTTTAAAAAATTCTTGCTTATTTTTTGTCTGAAAAATTCCAATGATCATAAAATTGTTCAATGATTGATTTCTCCTTTTGTATTGAAAGGGGTTTCGTGTTATTCTTTTTTAGTAAGGATTGAAGCAAGAAAGGAAGAGATTGATGGAACACCAAAAATTAACTGAATTTCCCCAAGACTTTCTTTGGGGATCAGCCTCAGCGGCTTATCAAGTTGAAGGAGCCTGGCAAGAAGACGGCAAAGGAGAATCGGTCTGGGATCGTTTTGTCCGTATTCCAGGGAAAACTTTTAAAGGAACAAACGGCGATCTAGCGGTTGATCACTATCATCGCTTTAAAGAAGATATTGCTTTAATGAAAGAACAAGGATTGAAAGCGTATCGTTTTTCAGTTGCTTGGACTCGCATTTTTCCTAATGGTCGTGGGGAAATCAATCAAGCAGGGTTAGCTTTTTATGAAGAGCTGATCGACGAGTTGATTGAAAACGGGATTGAACCAATGTTGACATTGTATCATTGGGATCTTCCACAAGCCTTGCAAGATGAGTATGCAGGTTGGGAATCACGCCAAATCATTGAAGATTTCACTAATTACGCTGAAACATTATTTAATGCTTTTCGAGGAAAAGTCCATTATTGGATCAGCTTGAATGAACAAAATATTTTTACTTCACTAGGCTATTTATTAGCTGCTCATCCACCAGGTGTTACTGATCCGAAACGGATGTATCAAGTGAACCATATTGCTAACTTAGCAAATGCAGCAGTGATCAATAAGTTTCATGAATTAGGAATGCCAGGTAAAATCGGTCCAAGTTTTGCTTACACACCTAATTATCCAATCAACAGCGATCCTAAAAATATTTTAGCTGCAGAAAATGCGGAAGATTTGATGGCTCATTACTGGATGGATGTCTACATGTGGGGCAAGTACCCGATCGCCGCTATGAAATTTTTAGAAGAACGTGGCTGGGCACCTGAAATGGTTGAAGGAGACGCAGAACTGCTTGAATCTGCTAAACCAGACTTCTTGGGGATCAACTATTATCAAACAGCGACTAATGCCTTTAATCCGTTGGATGGTGTAGGAGCTGGCAAAATGAATACGACTGGGAAAAAAGGATCTTCTGAAGAAACAGGCGTCCCAGGAATGTACAAAAAAGTCGACAATCCTTTCGTTGAACGTACGAATTGGGATTGGGAGATCGACCCAGAAGGATTGAGGATCGCTTTAAGACGGATTACGAGTCGCTACCGGATGCCTGTATTGATTACTGAAAATGGTTTAGGGGAATACGATGAATTGACAGAGGATAAAAAGATCCACGATGAGTATCGTATCGCTTACCTTTCAAGTCATGTCAAAGCGATTAAAGAAGCGATCTCAGATGGTGCTGAAGTCCTTGGCTATTGTACGTGGTCTTACACTGATCTGTTAAGTTGGTTGAATGGCTACCAAAAACGTTATGGATTTGTTTATGTCGATCAAGATGAAACTCAAGCAGGATCATTGGATCGCTACAAGAAAGATAGTTATTATTGGTACCAACAAGTGATCAAAGAAAATGGCTCAACGATCTGACCTTTTTGATAGTAAACGTTCAGGGAAATAAAGCGTGATCGCTTTTTTCTAAAAATAGAAGCAGTGAGGATAAAACTTTCCAGCCTCATTGAGTTCACTGAATGAACTAAATGAATTGAATGAACCGAAATTCCCAAAAACTTACTTGGTTTTTGTGGAATTTCGGTTTTTTATCATAGTTTCTCGCTAGGGTTTCATGATCTAGCCATTGGTTATTTGAAAAAGTTTCTTAAAGTATTTGGCATAAATACAGTGTTCGAAAAGAAAAACTTTAAACTTAGAAACAAAACTTTTGTTCCCTCGCTTTTTTTTGTATAATGGAACTTGATGAAATGAGGGATAAAAATGGCAAAGAAAAAACGTCCTGCAAAGAAAAAGAAAAAGACGAAAAAGCAACAACAGCAGCAGGAACAACTTCTTGCGATCAGTATCGGATTTGCATTGATCTTATTTGCCGTATTTGGCTTTTTAAAACTAGGTTTTTTAGGTATTTTAGTGGCAAATGGTTTTCGGATCATTGCAGGGAACACTTATCAGCTTCTCTGTATATTATTAGCTATTTTAGGTTTTTGGGTCGTTGTAAAAAATACTGATTTTAAAATCGGTAAAAGCCGTCGGTGGTTTGGAGGCATTCTTTTTTACTTAGGAATTCTTCTCTTTTTACATGCCCATCTATTCGGAAAACTCCATAGTGGCGAACCAAACATTCTAGGAACCACTTGGGATCTGTTAGCAAGTGACATCCAGCATGCTCGAGTCAGCAGTAATGTTGGTGGTGGGATGGTTGGAGCAACACTCTATAATTTTACGTATTTCTTGATTGCTCAACCTGGTAGTTACTTTGTTGCCATTTTATTATTAATAAGTGGTGCAATTTTATTTAGCAATATCGAAGGCTATCAATTAGTCAATAGCTTGCAAGTGATGGGAGAACGAATGCAAGAACTGCTGGAAGGAGATCCTGCAAAGCAAGCGAAGAAACAAGCGGCGAAAGAAGAACGGCAAAAGCAACGAGCGAAAGCACGAGAAGAGAAAAAATTAGCAGCAAAAGAAGCGGCAGAAGCTGAGATCGCTGAGCTGGAAAAACGTCGTTCCGCTGAACAACAAGCAAAGTCTGCGCCTTCTTATGAAAAAATAGCAGATGATGAACCAGAACAACTCAGTTTTGTACCGATCGATAGTTTTCAAGGAACTGTGCCATCCGCGACAATGGATATGCCAAAAGCAGAGCCAACGGTCACAACGCCTACTGCATCTGAACCGTTAGAAGCAGAGAGCTTAGAAGATGATGGGACAGCATTAGAATTTGAAATCGAAGCAGAGCAGGAAAATCAAGATTATGAATTACCGTCAATCGATTTACTCGATTCAGTAAAAACGACGGATCAAAGTGACGAGTATAAAAAAATCGAGAAAAATATCGGAGTCTTAGAACAAACTTTTCAAAGTTTTGGCGTAGATGCGAAAGTCGTCAAAGCAAGTTTAGGACCCTCTGTGACAAAATTTGAAGTCCAACCAGCAGTGGGTGTCAAAGTAAGTAAAATCGTCAGTTTAACGGATGACATTGCATTAGCATTAGCGGCTAAAGATGTTCGGATGGAAGCACCGATCCCAGGTAAATCATTGATCGGAATCGAAGTACCGAATAGCAAGATCAGCATGGTGTCATTTAGAGAAATCATCGAAGCGCAACCCAATCATCCAGATAAGCTGTTAGAAGTGCCATTAGGAAGAGATGTTTCTGGGCGAGTCCAAACCGCAGACCTTTCTAAAATGCCTCACTTATTAGTAGCCGGATCGACAGGTAGTGGGAAATCGGTAGCAATCAATGGGATAATTACCAGCATTTTGATGCGAGCAAAACCCCATGAAGTCAAATTGATGATGATCGACCCCAAAATGGTGGAATTGAACATGTACAATGGGATTCCTCATCTTTTGACGCCAGTTGTGACAAATCCGAGAAAAGCTGCTCAAGCGTTGCAGAAAGTCGTTCAAGAAATGGAAGAACGTTATGAAAAATTCGCTGCTACTGGGGTTAGAAATATCACTGGTTATAATGAATTTGTCCAACAAAAAAACTTGGAAAATGGAACGAAACATCCTACCTTACCATTTATCGTGGTGATCGTGGATGAATTAGCTGACTTGATGATGGTTGCCAGCAATGAAGTCGAAGATGCTATTATTCGTTTGGCACAAATGGCACGGGCAGCGGGAATCCATATGATTTTAGCGACCCAACGTCCAAGTGTGGATGTTATCACAGGAATCATCAAAGCGAATGTTCCTTCTCGTATGGCATTTGCAGTCTCTAGTGGGACGGATTCACGTACGATCATTGACTCCAACGGTGCAGAAAAGCTTCTCGGACGTGGGGATATGCTCTTCTTGCCAATGGGTGAAAACAAACCGATACGGGTTCAAGGTGCGTTTATTTCTGACCACGAAGTAGAACGAGTGGTCAACTTTGTAACAGATCAACAAGAAGCACATTATGAAGAAAAAATGATGCCTTCTGATGAAGTAGAATCAGGCGGTACCGCAGAACAACCACAAGATGAATTATTTGAAGAAGCTAAAGCACTTGTCATTGAAATGCAGACAGCAAGTATTTCATTATTGCAAAGAAGATTTAGAATTGGTTATAATCGGGCAGCACGCTTAGTCGATGAATTAGAAGCACATGGCGTAGTAGGACCCTCAGAAGGAAGCAAGCCAAGAAAAGTCTTCATTGAGCAAGTCGAAGAACCAATGGATATGATGCCAACGGATCACGAAACATAAGTGCGTATGTGCTTGTCAGTTCTAACAATGAAACCGAAGAAACGCCAAAAGTAATTTTGGGTGTTCTTCGGTTTTTTTATGAGATTGATCACTTATTCATAAAAATCAAAAAAACGATAGCTAAAAAAGGAGGAGCATCCATAAACAGCCTAAGATTTGGTATCTTTGTCTTGTGAACTATTGCATTAGTTGTTAGAATCAGTTATAGTATGTAGCGATACTTTGAAAAAAAGAGGGAAACGATTTTGGAAAAACAATCCATTTATGGTTTAACAATCGAAGAATTAACCAATTGGTTTTTAGAAAACGGCGAAAAAAAATTCCGTGCCGCCCAAGTGTGGGAATGGCTTTATCAAAAGCGTGTCAAAGACTTCTCCGAAATGACCAACTTGTCAAAAAACTTGATAACAAAGTTAACGGATCAGTTTGTGATCAATCCGTTAAAACAAATAGTGGTTCAAGAAGCAACGGATGGCACAGTCAAATATCTATTTGAATTACCAGATAAAAATATGATCGAAACAGTCTTGATGAGACAAGAATATGGATTATCTGTATGTGTGACGACACAAGTCGGCTGTAATATTGGTTGTACTTTTTGTGCAAGTGGTCTGTTAAAAAAGAATCGAGATTTGACAGCTGGAGAAATCGTGGCACAGATCATGATGGTTCAACACTATTTTGATGAACGACAAGAAGGAGAAAGAGTGTCCCATGTGGTTGTGATGGGCATTGGCGAACCGTTCGACAATTATGATAATGTCATGAACTTCTTACACATCATCAATGATGCCAAAGGGTTGGCAATTGGCGCACGACACATTACTGTTTCAACAAGTGGTTTGGCAAATAAGATCAAAGAATTTGCTGATAATGGGTTGCAAGTCAATTTAGCGATCTCATTACATGCACCAAATAACGAGATTCGGACCTCCATCATGCGGATCAATCGGAGTTTCCCAATCGAGAAATTGATGGCTGCAGTAGATGAATATCTTGAAAAAACCAATCGACGAATCACGTTTGAATACATCATGTTGAATCAAGTCAATGATCGTCCGGAGCATGCACAACAATTAGCGGATCTACTAAAAGACAAAAAGAAATTAACGTATGTGAATTTGATCCCTTATAATCCAGTCAGTGAACATGACCAATACTCTCGAAGTCCTAAAGCAGATGTGCTGAAATTTTATGATGTATTGAAAAAGAAAGGCATCAATTGCGTGATCCGTAAAGAACACGGTACAGATATCGACGCTGCGTGTGGTCAATTACGGAGTAAACAAATGAAAAAAGAAAAAGCAACGACTAAATAGCATTAGCTAATATCCAACATCCATGGAGAAGAAACAACAAAGACGACAAAGCCTTATGCTTTGTCGTCTTTTGCTGAGTTTTCTTAGAACCTCAATTAACTGTTTGTTCTTGCGGTTCATCCCAATGCCATACAATATCCATGAGAGAACAAAACAGGATAATGCATACAGAATATCTTTTGTCACGTTCAAGACAGCGAGACTTGAGATGATTGATAATGATAAAAATAGTAACAGTTTCCGATCCTTCATAAGACTTCTCCATTATTTAGTAATTCTGCATACATTCTGATGCGTTTAATCATTGAATCCTTTTTTATGCAAGTGAGGGGATTGAATAAAAACGAATATTCCTAATCTGTCCCATTCGTTAGTGACTCATTGCATGATTGTTTGTAAAGGGTTGTTATTGATCCTAATCATAATACTATTTATTTAGCCATGGATGAAAAAGCTATTTGTTAACGATTGGAGTCTATTAGTAAATTAATGATTTTTATAAGAAATGATAGTTCATCAATTTATTCTTGAAATGGCAGTTAGCACAGCTGTTTCAAAAAATTCTTTCTTATTGTCATCGGAGCTACCCGATGTTTTCACGACCTTATCCACGGCGTTCAAGAAGCAACTCCTCAGCAATAAGCGATGATTTTCTAAAATATGAGAAGCTATTTTAAAAAATCCTCTCTTATTTGCTCGGAGCTGATCGCTTCTTTCACGACCTTACCCACGGCGTTCAAAGAGCTGCCCTTCGGTATTAAGTCAAAAAATCTCAAAACATGAAAAGCTGTTTCGAGATTTTCATCTTTAATACTCAGGGCAGACCGCTCTTTTCACGACCTTAAGCATAAACTTTTCTTTTTTCTTTCTAGTACTGCTAAAATAGGCAGAAAAGGGAGGGATAGCGATGATTATCAGTGAGTTTGATCGTGAGAATATTGTCTTGCGAGATCAGCTTGCAGATCTTTTAAGATTGACTTGGCCTGATGAGTATGGGACAGAGCCGATGAAAGAAGTCGAACAGTTGATGGCTCCAGAACGGATCGCTGTATCGGCGATTGAAGGGGAGGAATTGGTGGGCTTTGTTGGAGCGATCCCTCAATATGGCAAAACAGGGTGGGAGTTACATCCTTTGGTAGTAGCAAGCGCACATCGCAAACAACAAATCGGGACACGATTGGTTTCCTACCTGGAAAAAGAAGTCGCTTCATATGGTGGCCTGGTCATCTATCTAGGGACAGATGATGTTGAAGGACAAACAAATTTAGTTGAAACGGATTTATTTGAAGATACCTTTGCAAAGTTACAAGAAATCAAAAATATCAATCATCATCCCTATACATTTTATGAGAAACTTGGCTATCAGATCATCGGTGTGATCCCAGATGCGAATGGGTGGAACCAGCCTGATATTTGGTTAGCAAAACGAATGGCCAAAAGAGAGCCAACGGAATAAATTAAGACACTAATATTAGAGAAATGAACGATCCATTTTGTTCTCTAGTATTAGTGTTTTTTTGTTAGAATAAAAAATTATAATCTTTTTATGAGCTAAATCCGAACATTATAGCTGTTTTTACGATTTATTTTTTTTTGATGAAAATTATTTTATTTTTTTATCAAGTAGAAATAAAACCTTATAAAATAAGTGTATTTTCAGAAAAGAACAATAAATATTTCACTGTAATGACATTATTTTAAAAAAAACCGAGAAAAAAGTATTGCTTTTTTAATAATTATTCATTAAACTCTTAAACAACTCAGAAAAAACTAATTATTCTGAAAATTTCGACAAAAGGGGTACGGGAAATGAAAAAGAAATGGGCATTTAGTGTTGTAGCCTTGAGTGGGCTGGTACTTGCAGGCTGTTATGGCGGAAGTGCAAATACAAAAAGTAGTAATTCAGCGAGTGGCAACTCTACAGATGGAGGCGGAGTATTCAATTTAGTCGTACCTCAAGAAATGCCAACAGCAGATTTATCGTTAGCAACGGATACAATTAGTTTCACTGCTTTAAATAATGTGTATGAGGGAATCTATCGTTTAGATAAGGATAGTAAACCACAACCAGCAGGAGCGAGTGAACTGGCAGAAGTTAGTGAAGATGGGTTGACTTACAAGATCAAATTGCGTGAAGACGCTAAATGGTCCAATGGTGATCCAGTAGTTGCGGCTGATTATGTTTATGGTTGGCAACGTACAGTGGATGCTGCCACAGCTTCTGAATATGCGTATCTTTTTGCTCCAGTAGCGAATGCAGAAGAAATCACAGCAGGCAAAAAAGATAAATCAGAATTAGGAATCAAAGCAGTAGGCGATCATGAATTAGAAATCACATTGACGAAACAAACGCCATACTTCCAATATTTACTTGCTTTCCCATCATTCTTCCCGCAAAAACAATCAGTGGTGGAAGAAAACGGTGATGCTTATGCTTCAGCAAGTGATAAAGCAGTATACAATGGACCATTTACCTTAACAGATTTTGACGGACCAGGGACAGATACTGAATGGTCATACAAGAAAAATGATAACTATTGGGATAAAGATGCAGTGAAGTTATCTGAAATCAAAGTTAGCGTGGTCAAAGAATCTTCTACAGCGTTGAATCTCTTTAAAGACGGTCAAGCAGATGACGTCATCCTTTCAGGGGAACTCGCTCAACAAAATGCGAATGATCCAGCTTATACGTCAGTCAAAGAAGCACGTACGAGCTATATTGAGTTGAACCAACGTGAAGCTGATTCACCATTTAAAAATGTCAACTTAAGAAAAGCTATTTCATACTCAATCAATCGTGATGCGTTAGTGAAACAAGTTCTAGGAGATGGCTCGGTTGTGTCAACTGGCTTGATCCCAGCGGACATGTCTAAAAATCCAGAAACAAATGAAGATTTTGCGAAAGAAGCAGGCAAACTTGTTTCTTACGATAAAGACAAAGCAAAAGAATATTGGGAAAAAGCGAAAAAAGAACTTGGCATTGATTCCCTTGAATTCAATTTGATGGCTTCAGATGATGATGCATCGAAAAAAGTGATCGAGTATATCCAAAACTCAATCCAAGAAAATTTAGATGGCGTAAAAGTTAAACCAACACCAGTCCCATTCTCCGTTCGTTTAGACCGTTCGTCTTCAGGTGATTTTGATACTGTATTAGGCGGTTGGGCAGCGGACTATGCTGATCCAAGCAGCTTTACGGACCTATTTGTTGCAGGTAACTCTTATAACCGTGGGCAATGGAGTAATGCGGACTACGACAAAGTAGTAGATGACTCAGGGAATAAAGATGCGGGCGATGAGCAAGCACGTTGGGCGGATCTACAAGAAGCAACTAAAATCATGGCAGATGATATGGGTGTGATCCCAGTTTACCAAAAAGCTGAAGGACACTTAGTCAATGAAAAAATCAAAGGAATTGTCCATCACGCTGCAGGAGCTTCATGGGATTACAAATGGACTTATGTAGAAGAATAGGCAAACATTAAGACAAAAAAAGCGGACTAGAGATTAAGGCAGTTGTCTTAATCTCTCTCCACTTTTTAAAGGTTACGTATCATAGAAACGAAAAAATCACCAGCACGATAGAAAGAGCAAGCAAGATTCCGGCAATGATCAGCCAAAAGGTATACATACCATAGCTGGCAGACGAGAGTGAAGAAAATTCTGGTTTTTTCTTGCGGTTTCTTGTTCGGGCTAAATAGATCGATCGTTGAAAATGATCAAAGAAACCCGAGGAAAAAACCCATAAAAATCCGCCGATAATCAAAAACGGCATCGCACATAAAAATAAATCATTTGATAATTGAGTGAGTGTTAGTTGATGATTCAAACTATTTTTTACAATAATCAGGAGAATCAAGACACCAGCAATCAGGTAGGGAAGAGACTTCTTTTTCATCAGTTTGCTCCTTTATCTTTGGTTCATTCATTAATAATGTAGCGAAACATTTGTCAGAAGTCAAAAGCTAGGGGGAAACATTAGTGAATAGTTATCTAAAATATGTATTAAAACGTGTCTTCTTTATGGCCATTACGCTTTGGTTGATTGCCACAATCACGTTCTTCTTAATGCAATTATTACCAGGAACACCTTATACCAACCAAGAGCGCTTGAGTCCTGAAACGATCGCTATGTTGAATCAACAAGTTGGACTGGATAAACCTGTGATCGTCCAATATGGTATTTACTTGTCAAATTTACTTCAAGGAGATTTCGGTATCTCTTTCCAATTTAAAAATCAGCCTGTCGCTCATTTATTAGCTGGTAGAGTAGGTCCTTCATTACAACTAGGACTACAAGCGATTATTTTTGGAACAGTGATCGGTACGATCTTAGGAACGATTTCAGCAATGAAGCAAAACACTTGGGCAGACACTTCTTCCACGTTGGTTGCTATTTTGGGTCGCTCGATCCCTAACTTTGTTTTTGCAGTCTTATTACAATATATTTTTGCGATCCGCTTGCATGTACTGCCGATTGCTAAGTGGGACGGCTTCATTTATACGATCCTTCCAACCATTGCATTAGCTATGTCACCTTTAGCCGATTCAGCTCGTTTTATCCGAACAGAAATGGTCGAAGTATTACACAGCGATTATGTGGAATTAGCGAGAGCCAAAGGATTAAGCCGTTGGGAGATCGCCTTTAAACATGGTCTTCGTAATAGTTTGATCCCGTTAATGACATTGTTAGGACCGTTAGCAGTTGCTTTGATGACTGGTTCGTTAGTAGTCGAAAACATTTTTGCCATCCCCGGTATTGGTGAGCAATTCGTTAAATCGATCACGACGAATGATTATCCAACGATCATGGCAGTAACGATCCTTTACTCATTTATGTTGATCTTTGTGATTTTAGTCGTTGACCTGCTGTATGGTTTAGTTGATCCAAGAATCCGTGTTTCAGAAGGGAGTCGAAGCTAGATGGAACTGATACCAAAACGTTATGAAACAATAGCAGATATTCCTGCAGATAAATTTCTTCCGCTACAAAAAAACACTGAAGAAGAACGAGAACAAATTGCAGCTCCATCGCTAAATTTCATTCAAGATTCTTGGCGACGTTTAAAGAAAAACAAAGCCGCAGTCGTTTCGATGATTTTACTATCAGTGATCATTTTGATCTCGATCGTTACGATCTTTGTTTCGCCACACAACCCAACGGCACAAAATATTGATTACATCAATCTACCCCCACGTATTCCAGGGTTAAATATCGATGGATTGAATGGAAAAGCGATGGTTGGTGGTGAGTTAGTCGATAAATATGCCCAAGCAAATGTTCCAGCAAATGTGAATTTCTTTTTAGGAACTGATGGTCTAGGACGTGATGTATTAAGTCGGCTATTCATGGGAACACGAATTTCCTTACTGATCGCTTTTATTGCTGCATTATTAGATGTGACGATCGGTGTTGCTTATGGGCTGATTTCTGGTCTGCTAGGCGGACGAATCGACAACGGAATGCAACGTTTCTTAGAGATCTTATCTGGGATTCCTAATCTGGTAGTCATGATTTTAATGTTGGTTGTTTTTGAACCAGGTATTTTTTCCATCGTGGCAGCAATGGCGATCACGAACTGGATTCCGATGGCTCGTATCGTTCGAGCGCAAACCCTGAAACTGAAAGATCAAGAATATGTGTTAGCTGGTATGACATTAGGTGAATCGAAATTGAAAATTGCCTTCAAACACATTTTACCGAACATTTCCAGTGTAATCATTATTCAAATGATGTTTAGTATTCCATCGGCAATTTTCTTTGAAGCCTTTTTAAGTTTCATTGGTTTGGGGCTGACGCCACCATCTGCTTCATTGGGAACAATGCTGAGTGATGGCTATAAAACTTTCTTGTACCTGCCATATCTATTATGGATCCCTGCGGCAACGTTGTCTGTTATCATGATCGGCTTCAATTTACTAGCGGACGGATTACGTGATGCCTTTGACCCTAAAATGAAAGAGTGAGGAATATGACAAAAGTTCTTGAAGTTAAAAATTTGCAAATCTCATTTGATACGTACGCTGGGAAAGTCCGAGCGATCCGCGGTGTCAATTTTCATTTAAACAAAGGCGAGACTCTAGCAATTGTTGGAGAATCTGGTAGTGGGAAATCAGTCACTACCAGAAGTATCATGAGATTGTTATCAAGTAATGCTACGATCGATTCGGGCGAGATTTTATTCAAAGGAAAAAATATTGTCGATCAATCAGAAAAAGCCATGCAAAAAATTCGTGGGAAAGAAATCGCAATGATTTTCCAAGATCCAATGACTTCTCTCGATCCTACGATGACGATTGGGAAACAAGTGGCTGAATCCTTGCGAAAACACAATAAAGTTTCGAAAAAAGAAGGACAAAAAGCAGCATTGGAATTACTAAACTTAGTCGGGATTCCTGAGGCTGAAAAACGGATCAACAGTTATCCTCACCAATTTTCAGGAGGACAACGGCAACGGATCGTCATTGCGATTGCGTTGATCTGTTACCCGGAGATCTTGATCGCTGATGAACCAACAACTGCATTAGATGTTACGATTCAAGCCCAGATTTTAGAACTGCTAAAAGAAATCCAAACGAAAATCGATACCTCGATTATCTTTATCACACATGACTTAGGTGTAGTAGCAAATGTAGCGGATCGGGTAGCGGTGATGTATGGCGGAAAGATCATTGAAGTCGGTACCTCGGAAGAAATTTTTTATCATCCGCAACATCCTTACACTTGGGGCTTGTTAGGTTCGATGCCGACCTTAGATAGTGCGAATGAACGACTTTATGCGATCCCGGGTTCACCACCTGATTTATTGAACCCACCTAAAGGCGATGCCTTTTATCCACGGAATGAATATGCCTTGCAGATTGATGCAGAAGAAGAACCACCATTTTTTGAATTATCAAAAACACATCAAGCAGCAACTTGGCTTTTAGCACCTCAAGCACCAAAAGTAGAGCCACCTGAAGAAATCAAACGTCGTTGGGCGATTTTTGAAGAAAAGCAAAAAGCGAATGGAGGGATGACGAATGCCAAAAAAACTGCTAGAGGTTAATGGTCTAAAACAATATTTCAATATTGGAAAGAAAAATGAAGTTCACGCAGTCAATGATATTAGCTTTCATATTTATGAAGGGGAAACCTTTGGCTTAGTTGGTGAATCAGGTAGTGGTAAATCAACCACTGGGCGGACAGTCATTCGCTTAAATGAACCGACCGATGGCGAAATTTTCTTTGACGGAAAAGATGTCACAAAGCTAAAAGGAAAACAAGAAATGGCTAAGTTTCGCCGGGAGGTTCAGATGATCTTTCAAGACCCTTATGCATCATTGAATCCCCGAATGAAAGTTCGTGACATCATTGCAGAAGGGATCGATGTCAATGGATTGGTCAAGTCTCCTGACGAACGTTCAGAAAAAGTGGATGAGCTTCTTCGAACGGTAGGATTGAATCCAAGCCATGGTACACGTTACCCTCATGAATTTTCAGGTGGACAACGACAACGGATCGGTATTGCACGTGCCTTAGCAGTTAACCCTCGTTTTATTATTTGTGATGAGCCGATTTCGGCTTTAGACGTATCGATTCAAGCGCAAGTGGTCAATTTATTACAGGATCTGCAAAAACAACAACAACTAACGTACTTATTCATTGCTCATGATTTATCCATGGTCAAACATATCAGTGATCGGATCGGTGTCATGCACAACGGTCGTTTATTGGAAATGGGAACTAGTGATGAGATTTACCATCATGGCGTTCATCCTTATACGGAAAGTTTATTATCTGCAATTCCACTACCAGATCCCGATCATGAAAGACAGCGGAAAAGAATCAAGTATCAACCAGAACCAGAAGATGGGCAAAAACGGACATTAAGAGAAATTGCCCCAGAGCATTTTGTCTATGCGACAGAGCAAGAAGTGGCTTATTACGCAAAAAAATTGAAACGGCAAAAAGAAGCGAGCTTACTTGTGACGTCTTAGGAGGTAAGTGCTGATGCTAAAAGCCTTTAAATTCCGAATTTATCCCACGCCTTCACAAAAGCAATGGTTTGTTCAAAATTTTGGCTGTGTTCGTTTTACGTATAACCACTTACTAAAAGCCCGTCAGGAAAGCTACGCTAAAACAGGTGTCATCGATTATACACTGACTCCTGCTTCTTTAAAAAAGCAATATGATTTTTTAAAAAAAGCAGACAGCTTAGCGCTTGCGAATGCACAACTAAATCTAGATCGTGCGTTTCGTAATTATTTTAAAAAACGTGCCAGTTTTCCAAAATTGAAAAATAAAAAAAGTATGTGGCAGTCTTATACAACAAATAATCAAAAAGGCACAATTTATTTGAAAGATAAGTATCTAAAACTGCCAAAACAGAAAGAACTCATTCAGGTAAACCTCCATCGACCAATCGAAGGAGAGATTCGTTCAGCGACGATCTCCTCACGTTATAATGAAGCTTTTTATGTTTCTTTACTCTGTGAGGTTTCAGCGAAAGAAATAACAGAGTCTCGTCGTTGGATCGGTGTGGCTTATGATCCGCAAAAACTAATCGAGACATCCTCTCCAGTTGATGTACCATTACCATTGTTGAAAAAAACCGAAAAAGAAATGAAGTTAGCTAAAAGGAAATTAGGGATTAAGGGACGGGCAGCTCAGAAACGAAAAGCTCGTTTGGAACGATCGAAGAACTATCAAAAACAAAAGCGTAAAGTAATGGATCTTTATTTAAAACAAAAATTTCAAAAAGAAAATTATTTGGAACAGTTATCTGGCAAATTGATTCGTTATTATGACTATTTGTTTGTAGAAGCTGTCCCTAATGAAACTTTCTTGTCAGACTTCTCACTTCAAGATTGGTATAAATTAGTGACTAAGTTGAGGTATAAAGCAAACTGGTATAATAAAACGTTGATTTTGATCAATATGAATGAGCAAACCGATCCTTTAGTGATTAAAAAAAGTCTAGAACTAGAAAAAATCGGGAAACAAGTGATTTTTGAATAAATGAACTGGTAGGAGCGCTAGGGATCGCCTTGTTGATAAAAAACACTTGCTGTTTTTGTTTCTAGGAATTTTCTTCTCAAGAAAAGCTCACTAATTATGATAAACCAAACAAGGAGGTAATGACCTTTCTGGCTAACCTCTAAAATAAGCCGAAGAATACCAAAAGCATTGCTTTTGTGTAATTCTTCGGCTTATTTATGAGAAGTATTTATCCATCAGATGGTCATTAATGGGTGATTGCTCAGGTATTAATGATTGCAGAAAAATCCAATAAAAATCTTTGGTATTTCAGCTTTCTGAAATCTTCATCTTATTCATAGTTTCCAGGCTTCAACTGATAAATCTTGGATGGACGCCCGATTCCTACTGGTCGTTCACCAATTTCATCAAAGTATTGCAGCATCGCTTTTTTGAAATTTGAATGATCAATCATTTTAAAATCGATCCCTAAAAATTTGGCAAATACTTTTCGGGCTTCTGTGATCGTAAAATCTTTACCTAATACTTGTAAGACTTGTGGTTCATGTTCCATTTTATTTGTCACTCGATTAAATGCTTTCGTAATGATCTCACTATGGTCAAATGCTAAAGTATCTTTGCCAGAAGATTCACTTGTCAGTAAATCTAAAGAAATAGCAACTTCATCACTCGTTAGATGGATTTTGTTTCCTTGGCGTGTCAAGGTAAACCATCGGACTTCTTCTGCATCGTCACCAGCAATCAACGGTTCTTCACCAATAAAAGCCAAGTAACTGACAGTCACGACCCAGCCTCGAGGGTCTCGGTTCGGTGTGCTGAAGGTGTGTAGCTGCTCAATATTTTCCTGAGAAATCACGACACCCGTTTCCTCTTTGGTTTCACGTAAGACACTTTCACCAGTGGATTCATTCTTTTGGACAAAACCACCTGGTAAAGCCCATGAATTTCGGTAGGGATGCCCTTTTCTTTGGATCAGTAAAATTTTTAACTGGTCTTCTTCCTTGTTGTAACACATCAACACGATATCAACAGTCAAAGAAGGTTTGTCATATTCTGGGCGTTCTTGCTTTTGATACCAGTCAAGAAAATCAGCTTCACTTGCTTCATGTTCATAATATAACTTTTCCTCTTCTTTAGAAGCAAATTGTTTCATCTTTTAACCTCCTGATGACGTTCTTGTTTAAATATACTTTTATCTTATTTTAGCAGACTCCAAAAAAAAACCAAAGTTTTCCTTGGAGAAAGACTTCTATACTTAGATAGGGAATAAAAACGGTAGGAGTAAATTGAACAAGAAGAAAAGTAAATAGATCAGTAACAGTTTTCTATTTTCTTCACGAAGCGTTACATACCCACAAAAAATGATATAAAAATTGAGAACAAAACGAAAAACTTGGGTAAATAAAAGAAACTGATTCAAGCTTCCTTGGAGGTTAAAATAACCATATAATCGTATATAAAAATAGCTGAACAGCCAGTGTAACACTGAAAGCAGTGCAATACTGATTGTAAAATAAAGATGTTTTTTTTGCATAAAATTTCAGCCTTTCTTGGACAATGGAATGTCTATTAGTCGTAAACATAAACAACCGAGTTCAGATCCACTTGCTTTTGGGTTGTTATAAAAAGGTTTATTTAGAAGGGAGAACGATGTATTCTTCCTATAAGCAGCTACTAAGTCGAAACCATGTTTCATCAAAATAAAACAACAGAACTGCTACAAGATTCCGTGACATTGTGAGAGCTAACCTACATGTAAACATGCTGCTTACTAAAAATGAAACTTACTGATTCCTAGGTTTCTTCTCACACACTATTAATTATTATAGCATGTTTTACTAGGAAAATAATAAAGAGGAAAGGCATTTGTTAGAGGGTAGCGAAAAAATCGTCGCAGTCTTTTTGATTTATGGTATACTAGCAAGGAAATGAATTCGCATCATGCGATAAAGGAGGAAGAGCCCCATGGCAGAAAAGGAAACTTTTTATATTACGACGCCAATCTATTATCCAAGTGGCAAACTGCATATTGGTAATTCGTATACAACGATTGCCTGTGATGCAGTTGCACGTTATAAGCGATTGATGGGCTTTGATGTGTTTTATCTAACTGGGGTGGATGAACACGGTCAAAAAATAGAAAAAAAAGCAGCAGAATTAGGTGTTGAACCACAAGCCTATGTCGATAAGATGGCTGCGGATGTGAAAAAACTTTGGAAAACGCTGGATATCAGTTATGACAAATTCATTCGAACAACGGATGATTATCATAAAGCGGCTGTTCAAAAAATCTTTGATCGTCTAGTTGAACAAGGCGATATTTATCTTGGCGAATATGAAGGCTGGTATTCTGTTTCGGATGAAGAATTTTTCACTGAAACACAATTAGCAGAAGTTTATAAAGACGAAGAAGGAAATGTAATCGGTGGGAAAGCTCCAAGTGGGCATGAAGTCGAATTAGTCAAAGAAGAATCTTATTTCTTCCGTATGAGCAAATATGCCGATCGTCTTTTAGAATATTACCAAGAACATCCTGAATTTATCCAACCAGAATCTCGTAAGAAAGAAATGATCAATAACTTTATCAAACCAGGGTTAGAAGATCTTGCTGTTTCCAGAACGACTTTTAGTTGGGGAATCCCTGTGAAAGACGACCCTAAACATGTCGTTTATGTTTGGATCGATGCGTTATCCAACTATATTACTGCATTAGGTTACGGCTCTGATGATGATAGCTTATTCCAAAAATATTGGCCGGCAGATGTCCATATGGTTGGAAAAGAAATTGTCCGTTTCCATACGATCTATTGGCCGATCATGTTGATGGCATTAGATTTACCGTTACCGAAAAAAGTCTTTGGTCACGGTTGGTTGTTGATGAAAGACGGAAAAATGTCTAAGTCAAAAGGAAACGTGGTTTATCCAGAGATGCTAGTGGAACGTTATGGTCTCGATGCGTTACGTTACTATTTACTTCGTGCTGTTCCATTTGGTTCAGATGGCGTATTTACACCAGAAGATTTTGTTTCTCGGGTCAACTATGACTTGGCGAACGATCTTGGAAACCTATTGAATCGTACCGTTGCAATGATCAATAAATATTGTGATGGAATCGTTCCTGACTATGCTTCTTTAGTGACGCCTTTTGATAGTGAATTATCAACAACAGCTGCAAATGTCGTCGGACGATATCATGATGCGATGGAAAAAATGGAGTTCAATACGGCATTAGCTGAAATTTGGGTCTTGATTTCTCGTGCAAATAAATATATCGATGAAACAGAGCCATGGGTTTTAGTCAAAGACGAGGACAAGAAAAAAGAATTAGCGAGTGTAATGATCCATCTAGCAGAATCATTACGGATCACTGCGATCTTATTGCAACCGATCATGACAGAAACGCCAATTAAAATCTTTAATCAATTAGGACTAGACCCAGAAACGATGAATCTTCAAGGCTTGCACTTTGGCGAATTTCCTTCTGGAACAAAAGTAGTTGCTAAAGGTACGCCAATTTTCCCACGGTTGGACATGGAAGAAGAAATCAGCTATATCCAAGCGAAAATGTCTGAAGGAACACAAACGAATGAAGAATCAGTGAAATGGGACCCCGAAGAAACTGAGCTTGTTTCAACTAAAGACAAACAAATCAAATTTGATGTATTTGAAAAAGTGGAATTAAAAGTAGCTGAAGTCATCAACTGTCAAAAAGTTGAAGGAGCAGATAAGCTATTGCAATTCCGTTTAGATGCGGGAGATAACCAAGACCGTCAAATTTTATCAGGTATCGCTGAATTTTATCCTGATCCAAGTGAATTGATCGGCAAAAAACTAGTGATCGTAGCGAATTTGAAACCACGTAAGATGCGTGGACAAATCAGTCAAGGGATGATTCTTTCTGCAGAAGCACCAGATGGCACGTTACAAGTAGTCGAAGCGCCAAAATCAATGCCAAATGGTTCAGAAATTGGGTAAGATGAACATCCATATGATTTAGGTCAATAATCAGTAAGCGTGAATGGTGAGCCAATCATCATAAAAAGTAATGTAGTCAAATGATGCTGGTAAAGAATAATCTTAGAATAATTTGGACAGAAAGAAGAAATACTTCTTTCTGTCTTTTTTATTTGGTTGGTTTTATCGTGACGAATCATAAATCGTCGCAATAATTGTCCTTCTAACAAATGATCCTAGAGGGGACGACAAATGACAATGCGGATATTCTTCGGGCGTGTATTGAAGAGTATCTTTGGCAATCAATTAAATTTGCCATTATATTTTTTTGGTTAAATCATTTTCCTCGAAATAGATAGTTAGGTTTAGAATATTTAAAGTCCTTCGATAAGCTGAGTATAAGCCATTTTGAGTCCTCCTATGAATTGGTTCGTCAAATTAATTCTAAAGGATCTCAGGGTGTCTTTTTTACCCTTTTACATCATAAAAAAGATATTGGCGAATTTCATCGACATCAAAGTTCATCTTGTTACAATTAAACTACCATGATATAATTTAAGTAGTGTATTTGTAACGAAAGAAGAGGTAAGTAAATGCAAGATAAATTGAAAGAATTGTTGGCTATTCGCGATGGAAATTTATCTATGAAGGAAGCCAGAAAATTTGGAATCGCAGCAACTACTGTACAAAGATTGGTGAATAAAGGAAAATTGATCAAAGTTGATCGTGGTTATTATGTAGAGGATGGTCATGGAATAGATGATTTATTTTGGCTTCAGCAACGATTTTCCAGGGGAATCTTTTCTCATGAAACGACTTTAGATATTTACCAGCTTTCTACGAATATGCCGAAATTCATTCATTTAACTTTTCCCCATGGATACAATGTTGATCGTTCAATTACAAAAGAGCAGCAGTTACAATTTCATTTCGTGAAGAAAGAAGTTTATGAGCTAGGAAAAGTAGAGGGAACTTCCTTCCAAGGGAATCCTATTACTATGTATGATAAAGAGCGTACACTTTGTGATATTTGGAATCCGAGATATGAAATTGAATACGAAATGAAATTAGCAGCATTAAAAGAGTACATGGAAGATCCATTTAGAGATCCGAGCAAATTAAGAGATTATATGACAAAACTACATGTAGAAAAAGAAATGAAATACCACATGCAAAGCTTATATTAATGGAGGGAAAAGATGACACCGACACAATTTGCATCAAAAACCAGAAATTTAGCAAAGAGTACAGGGCTAAATGCACAGTTAGTACAACGGCATTTTATGATGGATCGTTTAATTGAACAAATTTCTGAATCAAAGTACAAAAATGACTTCATTTTGAAAGGTGGCTTTTTATTAGGATCAAAATATGGAATCGATAGAAGGACAACAATTGATATCGACACGACATTTAGAAATAGCAAATTAACTGAAGAAAAATTGAATAATATTTTTAATGATTTGATTAGGAAGCCCACGAAAGAAGGTATTGTTTTCTCTATTCAAGGAATGAAGGAAACAAGAGAAGCCGATTTTTATCCTGGATTTCAAATTAAATTGGTGGCTAATTTAGAGAAAGTGCGTGTGCCGTTTAAAATGGACGTGACAACAGGAGATTCTATTTATCCTGAAGTAGATACACACTGTCACCAATTAATGTTTAAAGATAAAAAAGTGGAGATTCCAGCTTATCCAACAGAACAAATTATTGCAGAAAAGCTAAGTGCTACGTTCAGCTTTGGTACAGATAATTCGAGAGTAAAAGATTACTATGACTTATTTACCATACCAAAATTAGAAAATATTGATACGAAAGAGTTATATAAAAGTGTTCGAAATACATTCACAAAACGTGGAGATACCGAATCTTTGTCTTTTTATTATGAAAGAGAAATGGAAAAGATCAGAGGAAACGACTACTTGGAAGAACAGTGGGAAAAATATCGTTCAGTTAACACGTTTGCGAAATCCATTTCATTTACAGATACAGTCAACGAAATTGAGCACCTAATGAAAAGCATGATTAAAATTGAGAAACGAAGAGATTAAGCTGATAAATAATGTAACTTTAGAACGTATAGTACCATAACTAAGTTGAGCAATAGGAAATAAATCGCTAGTTAGTATTAGTACCAAATTGTGCTAAATTCTTATTTGGCAGCTATGTGAATCGCAAACTATTTTTACTATATATAATTCTAATGAACTGAAATATATTAAAAAAGATACACTTGGGAAATTTATTTCTTAGGAGGGGATTGTCATAAAGCAAATAGAGTTAGAAAGAATTGATACTACAGAAGCAGTAAAAATGTTTTCAAAATTAATTAAAGAAAAAAAGACATTTTTTTTAAATGGAACTTGGGGATCTGGAAAAACTGAATTTTTAAATAGGGTAAGCAATCAAGCAGAAGAAAAAAATTTTATATTTTTAAAATTGTGGGAGTTGAAAGATGAGAGAACAGTAATTCATATAGGAGTTAATCAATTATTTCCTAAATGGTATATATTCTTTAAAATATTCTTTATTATTTGTGTAGCAATTTCAATTTTGTCAACTCCAGTTATCAATTTAGGATTAGAAGGAATATTTCCAAGTATTCTTATAAAATGTGCTGGATTTATTGCTTTATTGATAGCAATCGGCCAGTTTTTTAAAATTAAATCAGATCAGTTTTTCTACACAATTCTAAATTGTAATAGAATTAATAAACAGCTCAAAATAAAGTATTGATTGTAGATGATTTTGATCGTGTGTCTGTAGATAAGCAAAATGAAGCATATAAATTATTTAATATATTGCATAATCGATTACCAATAATTTTTGTGGGGGACATTAACAAAATACCTATTAGTGGAGATAATTATTTACAAAAAATAATTGATAAAAGAATAGATTTACCTTATGTATTACATTCTCGAGATATATGGAATAATTATTTTAATAAATTAGAAAAAACATTTGATGTCGATTTACCAGCAGAGTTGTTAAATCTATTTATTATAGAAAATAGGAATCTACGTGATAGAGTACAATTCAATGATTATGTAAATCAAGAATTCTTTTTACACGGAAAAAAAAATCATGTACAGTGTGGTCAACAGCTAGTCATCATATATATATATTTATTTCATTATCCAAAGTACTCTATACTATTAAAAAATGGATATCTTTCATCTAAAAAAGATGATCTCGAACAAATTATTAATGAACTATTAAGCGATAATAATGACTATCCAGTATCATTTTCAAAAAGCAGAGAGATATACTTTATCTCTGAATCTGTAAGCAATATGACAGAGAGGGAAATAACAAATATATTAAATGATTTTGAAAATATTAATAAAAATATTTTGAGAAAAGGTGACTATAATGGGGATTTGTATAACTATATTTTAAAAAAATATGATCAACTAGAAGTCAAAATTCAGAATAGTCTATTGGATGCTGCAATACAGAATAGTTTGAAGAATGTTTATAGTGATTTATCGAAACTGATAATTTCATTCGAAAAAGAGAAAATAAGAAAAGAATCATTGAAACAGGACTCTAATATCGAAAAAAGAATATATGAAAACTGGTCAGAAAAATTAGCAAAATATGAGGTGGATTTGTCTCAAAAACTAAAATTTATAGAAATAAATTCTATACTATCATTCGCTTTACTAAGTGAAATGAACCTTGGTATTGATGTGTTTTCAGAAGAATATCCGGAACAAAAGGAAAAATTATATTATTTATTAACATATTTAGCGAAATTAAATTTATGGCAAATGTTTGATAAATGGACACCAGAATTATGGGATAAAATTGAGGAATTGTATTCCATTAATCCAAATCACTTTTTATTGTATTTTAGATTTAATGGGTTGATAGGTATTTCAGGAAGGAGAATGGATTTTTTCGAAGAAAACGACTTACTAAGAAATTATGTGATTTACAAAAAAGTAAAATCGTTTAATAATCCAAATATAGAGATTAAGGGTATTGAAGATACAATAAAAAAAATAACGCCTAAATTAAATGATTTGTATAGTTTAGGTTATCATTTTGAATATCTAGAGGAGAAAGATTAACTATCTGTGATAAAAATCGCCTATGATTATGAAAAAAGTATAATTATAACTTGCTAATTAGTGAAATCTTTTTTTCCTATAAGTAGTTTGTCTGGTTACATTGCATTCTTTAGCAATCGAAACACTTTTATAGAAATCCTCAACGATGCTTTTATAAACAAGGAGATAATGGGAGTCTTTTGTGTCTGCACTACAAAGTTTTGATCGTCCTTTGTAAAGTCTATTCGCCTTGGCAATTTTAATTCTCTGCGTCTAGCGTCGTTTAGATTCGATGCATTATTTTTCCGCAATCATGGCCAATATTTGAATGGTTAAATCTCTAGTGGATTTATCTAGAAGTGGATTATCAATGGATTCAGCCATGATTAGTAAACTGGATATAAGTTGTACATTTTTCTTCTTTAGGTAAATAATGGAATCAATGAGCGTTATTTTTCTTGTCGATAGTCATTCAAAAATGTCGTTTTGGACACACCGACATTTTTGAATGACTATTGACAGTATTTATCAAAATTAGGACTTATTAACTTGATTTTAAACTGACGAAATTAATAATAAATTAATTAGGAGAATAAGCGATATAAATATTTTTTAAGCGAGGGTATTCGATTAAATCGATAGTAAACACTCCATCGTATGGGATAAGTTTATTTGATTTCAAAGATTTATTTTTTGTTTTATAGAGGCTAACTGTCATTTCGTCAGCACCACTTTCTACATAATACCCAGCTTCATTTCCTGTGATATGTAAAATAATTTTTAATTGATGGTCTTCAAGAAAAACTTCCTTTATTTCATGTTTCTTTAAGGTGGAAATTTCAGAATTTTTTGGAAGAACATCCTTAACAAAAATTATCGTAGGTTTTTTTGGATATAAAAGAAAAATGATAGTCCCAATAGCCACTAATAGTAATCCAGCCAAAATAACAGAGATCTTTTTTATCTTTTTTTTCTTTGTTAAATCATTATCCACGGCTTCCATTATTTTTTGATCTTCATTCAAAAGATAATCAAGAGATACACCTAAAACATTAGATATATCAATAATTGTTTGAATATCGGGATAATTTCTACCAATTTCCCAATTTGAAATCGCTGAACGACTTACATTTAACTGTTCAGCCAAATCCGCTTGGGTCAAATTCATTTTCTTCCTTTCTTGTTTTAACAGTTTTCCAAATTCCATAAAAACCTCCTATATTTCTTTTTCCTTTTTAATTATATTTAAACATAAAAAGAGGTACAATTAGTCAGAAATTGTGGAATATGACCATTATCATGATGTCACAGATTGTGACTTCATACAATCGAGATAACCAAGTTTTTGTAAACGATTTCAAAAGACGGAAAATAACAAAGCTGATATTTATGTAAAATGAATCAATTTTTAGGAGACTATTTTATAAATATGTAATACTTGTTCTAATCATATGATTAGCATTAAATAAACGAGGACGTCCATACGCCATTTTCTCTCTATTTTTTAGGTTGACACAATTAAGTTTTAAGAATATACTCTAAACGAATTGAATATTTCTTCGGGGCAGGGTGTAATTCCCGACCGACGGTGACGAGTTTACTCGAAGTCCGTGACCCACATTTTTGTGGTTGAGCCAGTGAGAATCTGGCACCGACAGTTAAAGTCTGGATGGGAGAAGAAAAATCGACTGAAGATCGGTTTTATTTGTATTAAAATCGATTATATTTAGGTTTATTTAGTTATGCCCTGTGAATAATTTCGCAGGGCTTTTTTTGTTGAAAGGGGGAATTTATATGCACCAGTCTTTCATGATGGCTGCGATTGAAGAGGCAAGAAAAGGAAAGGGAAATACCTTTACCAATCCATTAGTTGGAGCAGCGATTGTAAAAGAAGGAAAGCTACTCTCACTAGGTGCCCATTTACAATATGGCGAGTCCCACGCTGAAGTAAATGCTATTCAAAATTGTGATTCCCCCGAAGAACTGTTTAATTCAACTCTATATGTTACCTTAGAACCTTGTAACCACCAAGGGAAACAGCCGCCTTGTACGCAAGCCGTTATTCAGTCTGGTATCTCAACGGTAGTCATAGGTCAGCTTGACCCAAATCCTTTAGTAGCAGGAAAAGGGAAAGAATTTCTACAAAAGCATGGAATCAAAGTAATTGTAGGTGTGGAAGAAGAGAAATGTAGAGCACTGAACCCTTTTTATAACCATTTTTTTGAAAGAGATCGTCCCTATATCACATTAAAACAAGCTATTACACTAGATGGAAAGATTTCTTTAAAAGAAGGTTCTCGGTACTCAATAACAGGTACAGAGGCAATCTCAAGAGTACGGAAAGAGCGAGGAGAATATCAAGGAATCGTAGTGGGAAGCGAAACCGTTCTAGTTGATAACCCTCTTTTGTTGCCTGATGTCGTAACTAACTTTCCGCCAGTGCGCATTGTTTTGGATCGTAGAGGGCGGATTCTTAAAAATCCTAGACTTAATCTTTTTCAAATGACAACAAATCCAGTCTGGATATTTACGGAAAACCCTAAGCTAAAGGAACTGTTTCCCCATGTAACTATTTTTTATACGCCTAAGTTTTCTTTTACCTTCTTTATTGAGACCATGAAAAAAAGAGGTGTTCAGTCGCTGTATATAGAAGGGGGAGCGAAAATTCATGATGCTTTTTTAGCAGAAAATCTCTGGGATGAAGTCATCAGTTATATTGCGCCCAAACTTTTTGGTGGAAAAGGTCCGATGTCCTTTCATAGTGATCGTTTAGTTTCTAAAGAGCAACAATTAGAATTTTTAGAAGTTGAACAGCTTGGAAAAGACATTCGAGTTAGGGGGAAACGAAAGCAATGTTCACAGGATTAATCGCCGAGCAAGGAAAAGTCAAAGAAATTAGACGAAACCAACAAATGATCCAACTCACTTTCCAAGCTTCAAACAGTATACTAAGTGACTACAAAATTGGAGATAGCATGGCAGTCAATGGCGTGTGTTTAACTGCTATTGAGGTTTCAAGCACATTTTTTAAAGCTGAAATAATGCCTGAAACTTTTAAACGGACTACTTTCTCCACCGTAAAAGTTGGAGAGAGGGTAAATCTAGAACGAGCAGTTTTGATGACACAACGCTTTGAAGGGCATTTTATTTCGGGACATATTGATACTGTTACAAAATTGATTAAGAAAATAGAGAATCAAAACGCATTAATTTTGACGTTTGCTTATCCAACCAAATATGCAGGTGAAATCATTCCGCAAGGATCAATTGCAATTAATGGAGTAAGTTTAACGGTTACGGAAACAACAACAGCAAGCTTTTCTGTTAGCCTGATTCCACATTCTAAATCCTTAACAAATCTGGGGAATTTAGGTGTAGGACATCTTGTGAATATAGAAACGGATATCGTTGGGAAATATGTAAAGGCACAGAGAAATAAATTTGAGATGTACAAGGAGAAGGACTTATTATGAGGAATATTACTGAAGCAATAAAGACCTTGAAAAAGGGCGGATTAATCATTGTAGCTGATGATGAAGATAGAGAATCAGAAGGAGATCTGGTTGGTTTAGCCGAATATGTGACACCTGAGGCAGTAAATTTCATGACCAAATTTGGTCGAGGATTAATCTGTGTGCCGATTTCTAATGACATTGCGCAACGCTTATCTTTAGGAGAAATGACAACTCATAATACTGATGCGTTTGGTACAGCTTTTACGATTAGTGTGGATCATAAACATACGAAGACTGGTATTTCAGTATTTGATCGAGCTACTTCCATTAAAGCATTGGCTGATCCTCATTCGAAAACAAGTGATTTTCTTAGACCAGGACATATTTTTCCTTTGATTAGTGTAGATGGTGGAACGCTTATACGTCGAGGACACACCGAAGCTGCAATTGATTTAGCCAAATTAGCTAATAGTGTAGAGGCTGCTTATATTTGTGAGATTCTGAAAGAAGATGGAACGATGGCAAGAATGAAAGATCTGACCCGTTTATCTGAAGAATGGCAATTACCCTTAATTACGATTGATGAGTTGGTAAATTATTTAGAAGAAAATAGTCATATAACCGTAAATTTACCAACAGATTATGGTGATTTCAAATTGACTATTTATGAAGACGAAGAAAAACGGGAGCATCTATTGTTAACAAAGGGAGATATTCAAAATAGTCAGTTTCCTACATTAGTCCGAGTTCATTCGGAATGTCTAACTGGTGATGTCTTCGGGTCTCAGCGTTGCGATTGTGGGGAACAGTTACATGAAGCGATGAGAATGATCGAGGAAGAGGGGACTGGAGCTATTCTTTATCTTCGTCAAGAAGGTCGCGGAATCGGATTGAGGAATAAGTTAAAAGCGTATCAATTGCAGGAAAAAGGATTGGATACTTATGAAGCAAATACTGAATTGGGATTTGCTCCGGATGAACGGGATTATCACTTTGCAGCAGAAATTTTAAAATCAATTGGTGTAACGTCCATTCGTTTACTTACAAACAATCCCGATAAAGTAATAGAGTTACAACAAGATGGAATTACGATTGTCGATAGGGTACCAATTGAAACCGTTCCGAAAAAGGAAAACCAAGCCTATTTAAAAACAAAAAAAGATAAGTTTCACCATTACTTATCAGTATAAAAATAAAGGAGCAAGAAAATGACAATTTTTGAAGGAAATTATTCTCCAAAGGATCTTCGAATCGGAATTGTAGTCGCGCGTTTTAATGAATTTATCAATCAAAAATTATTACAAGGAGCTTTGGATAATTTAAAAAGGCACGGTGTGAAAGAAGAACAAATTGATATTTATTGGGTACCAGGAGCTTTTGAAATTCCTTTTATTACCAAAAAGCTCAGCAAAAAGGACAGTTACGATGGGTTGATTACGTTGGGGACAGTTATCAGAGGTGCAACTACTCATTATGAATTGGTTTCCAATGAGGTAGCCAAAGGAGTCGCACATATTAACCTGGAGTCCAATATTCCAGTGATGTTCGGGGTATTAACCACGGAATCCATTGAACAAGCAATTGAACGAGCAGGGACGAAAGCAGGGAATAAAGGCAGTGAAGCTGCGCAAGGGTTAATTGAGATGATTTCTCTTTCACAACAAATTTAAGAATTCCTATTTTTTAGAGTATGATGAGTTTACTGTGTAAATAGCATTCTTCAGTTTACTAAATGTAACAAACGTAAATATTAATCTTAGTATGTTTTGCTTGAAATAGATACATTAAAGCGACCACCTAAAGTTAGACCAAAAAATCTAACTTTAGGTGGTCGCTATACAAATTGACACTATTTTTTTGAGGGGATTTTTTTGAATCGCTCTTTTAAACGAGTTGGTAACAAGAAACTTAAAAGAGTAAAAGGTATCGATACAATGTACCAAAAAATCGTTCGGCCAATCCCATAGCGTTGGTAAAGTTTTTGCAACATCAAATGGAGTAGCACTAACCCAGCGAATAAACTGCTATAAAGGAACCAAGGATTATCGAGATGTGAGAGCGTTCTTAACGACATGATCGTTGCAGGGTAAAAATAAAAGAAACCAGCAACTAAAGTGACTCGCCAATTTTTGGTGAAAGTACTGAGATTCAATAGAAAGAAAAGCGCAGATAAAATGATACCTAGAGGAGGAAAAAGGCTGATTAAAAAAGCATAAATGGCTCCCCATAGAATCATTCCGGGACCTTTGATCAGTGCAACTAGCAGAATCAAGCTAAACAACAAAAGCAACTGTTGAGTGAAAGTAGCAAGAATAAATGTCCCGAACAAAATCAGCGTGAACCAATGCCAAAGTGATTGTTGTTGTGATTTTCTGGAAATGGCAAAATGATCCTTTAGGAAAGATGCCAGTTTTGGGTAAGAACGATTAAATTCCATAATTGGTCCTCCTTTATCTAACCTACATTAATTATAAGTGAGGAGAATGGAGGATTCATAGGTCTAAGGTGGTATCTTTCAATAAATTTACTGAAAAAAATGATGGTAAAACAAAATATTCTCCGTTATACTGAAAATTATATTAAAAACTGCGGGGAAAAGGGGAATGTGAATGAAAGGCAAGTTAAAACGAGAGATCAACTTATTTGGCGCATTAGCAACTGTTATGGGAACTGTAATTGGGGCAGGAGTTTTCTTTAAAACAGCGGCTGTTACGGCAAGTACACAATCGACTAGTTTGACCTTATTGGCATGGCTATTAGGAGGATTTTTAACGATCTGTGCTGGTCTAACGGTAGCTGAGTTGGCAACTGCGATCCCAGAAACGGGTGGTGCAGTCAAATATATTGAAGCCGCTTATGGAAAATTACCGAGCTTTTTACTGGGTTGGTCCCAAAGCTTGATTTATTTTCCAGCGAATATTGCGGCGCTTTCGATTATTTTTGCGACACAAATGACGAACTTATTACAAATATCTACGGATTATCTTCTATTAATTGCGATTATTACTGCTATTTCTGTTACTGGTTTGAATTTACTAGGAACAAAAGTGGGTACGACTGTCCAGTCTGCGACACTGATTATCAAATTGATTCCATTAGCTGTCATCGTTATTTGGGGACTGTTGACACCAGGTAGTGGAACGATCCAACTATTCCCATTCGAAGCAGGGAAAGATGTGTCTTTTGCAGAAGGCTTGAGTAGTGCTTTGTTAGCGACTTTATTCGCTTATGATGGCTGGCTTGGTGTCGGTGCAATGGCGGGGGAAATGAAACGTCCCGAAAAAGATTTACCTAAAGCAATTATTTTAGGGTTAAGTTTTGTAACAGTGGTTTACTTATTGATCAACTTTGTTTTCTTAAAAACTCTGCCAATTGATCAGATTGCAGGTAACCTTAATGCAGCATCTGATGCATCAGCGGTTATTTTTGGAAATATCGGTGGAAAGATCGTGACGATCGGTATCTTGATTTCTGTTTATGGGGCACTGAATGGGTACACGTTGACCGGCATTCGTATTCCTTATGCGATGGCTTTGGAAGGTGAGTTACCTTTTAGTAAACAGTTAACGAAATTATCAAAAAAATTCACTGTGCCATATGTTCCAGCACTTTTTCAATTAGTGATTGCGTGCATTATGATGAGTTTAGGTTCATTCGACTTTTTAACTGATATGCTAATTTTTGTTATGTGGCTGTTTAGCTTATTGATATTTATCGGTGTATTTGTTTTAAGAAAAAAACAACCAGACTTACCAAGACCATACAAAGTACCTTTGTATCCCGTGATTCCATTGATTGCAATCTTTGGCGCTGTCTTTATTTTAGGGATGACTTTATTTACTCAAACAGCTTTGGCAATGATCGGGATCGTTGTCACATTACTAGGTATCCCAGTGTATTATTACAAGAAAAAACAAGACGAGCGTTAATTTAATAGTCATGTAAAAGGGACTGGGACAAAAGTTGTCTCAGTCTCTTCTAGTCTCTCTAAAAACGGATAAACGGTGTTCAAAGAGCTGACCTTCGGCGATAAGTCAAAAAATCTCAAAACATGGGGAGCTGTTTCGAGATTTCCATCCTTAACGCTCAGGTCAAAACACTCTTTTCACGACCTCTTGTTCACGGTGAGACAAAAGTAGCATCTTCGGAAATAAGCCGAAATTTACCAAAAATTTGAGAAGCAATTTTCGGAAATTCCTTCTTATTTCTTGATGATGAACACTTTTGCCTCAACCTCTTTTATTTACAACTAGAAGTTTGCATTTCAATAAATTTGACCTGATTTTTGTCTTTCCTACTTCTGCCATAGCCACTTATATGCTAAAGTAATGAAGAAAAGGAGCGATAAAAAATGATATTTGATTCTCATACCCATTTGAATGCGGAACAATTTAATGATGATATTCCTGAAACTATTGAACGGGCCAAAGAGTTGGGCGTGACAAAAATGGCGGTAGTAGGTTTCGATACCCCAACGATCGAAAAATCATTACAGCTTAGTCACGATTATTCAAACATATATAGTATTATTGGTTGGCATCCTACTGAAGCAGGAAGTTATACTAAAGACATTGAGAAAAAATTACAAGAGCAATTAACGATGCCGAAAGTGGTAGCGTTAGGTGAAATCGGCTTAGATTATTACTGGATGGAAGATCCGAAAGCAGTGCAAGCTGAAGTTTTTCGTAGACAAATTGCGATTGCGAAAGAAATGAATCTGCCGATCAGTATCCATACCAGAGAAGCGTTAGCAGATACTTATCAAATTTTAAAAGAAGAAGATATTCGTGATATTGGTGGAATCATGCACAGTTTTAGTGGCGATTTTGAATGGGCCAAACGATTTCTTGATTTAGGAATGCACATTTCATTTAGTGGGGTCGTGACTTTCAAAAAAGCGCAAGATGTTCAAGAAGCAGCCACTCATGTTCCACTCGATCGATTGCTAGTAGAAACGGATGCGCCTTACTTAGCTCCAGTACCTTATCGTGGGAAACGAAACGAGCCAGGTTATACCCGTTATACAGTTGAAAAAATTGCCGAATTACGTAATCTTCCGGTAGAAGAAGTGGCGCTCCAAACTTGGAAAAATGCTCATCGTCTATTTAGGATCGCTGAAAATGACTAAATTAAAAATCCAAGAAATTGTAGTCGTTGAGGGAAAAGACGATACTAGAAGACTCCAAGAAGTAGTCGACGTCGACACGATCGAAACGATTGGTTCAGCGATCAATGATGAAATACTCATGCAGATTGAACATGCGCAGGAAACACGTGGTGTAATCATCTTTACTGATCCTGATTTTTCGGGTGAGAAAATCCGCAAGACGATCATGGAAGTCGTTCCTCAGGCAAAACATGCTTTCTTACCTCGTCAGCAAGCACGTCCCAAAAAACAAGGAAGTCTTGGCGTTGAACATGCTAGTGACGAGGCCATCTTAGAAGCATTAAAAAAAGTAATCACCCCATCTTTTGAGGAAGACGAAACGGAAATTACTAGACAAGTGTTGATTTCTCATGGTTTAATAGCGGGAGCACAAGCAAAAGAAAAACGTGAAAAATTAGGGGACGAATTAAGAATTGGTTATACCAATGGGAAACAACTGGAGAAGCGTTTGAAAATGTTTCGAATCACACCAGAGGAATTTGCCCAAGCAATGAAAAAAGTGGAGGAACAACATGAGTGAACAGCGTGATATTGCGACACCTTCTAGAACAAAAGAAATCTTATTGAAACATGGATTTTCATTTAAAAAAAGTTTAGGTCAAAATTTTTTGACTGAGCCAAATATCTTAAGAAAAATCGTGGAAACTGGCGAAATCGATCAACAAACAAATGTCATCGAAGTTGGTCCAGGTATTGGAGCGTTGACGGAACAACTAGCACGTAATGCCAATCAAGTCGTTGCCTTTGAAATCGATGATCGCTTGATTCCTGTGTTAAAAGATACGTTAGCTCCTTATCCTAATGTGACTGTTGTTCATCAAGATATTTTAAAAACTAATTTAGATCAGGCAGCAACAACCTATTTTGAACAAGCTTTACCGATCAAAGTTGTTGCAAATTTACCTTATTATATTACGACACCGATCATGATGCATTTCTTAGAATCAGATCTGCAAGTAGAAGAAATGGTTGTGATGATGCAAAAAGAAGTTGCTGATCGTATTTCTGCTAAGCCTGGTACAAAAGCATATGGCTCATTATCAATCGCTGTACAGTATTATATGGAAGCATCTGTTGCTTTCATCGTACCTAAGACTGTTTTTGTTCCACAACCGAATGTCGATTCAGCTATCTTGAAACTAACCAGAAGAAAGCAACCAGCTGTAGCGGTTACGGATGAAAAGGCATTTTTCCGATTGACAAAAGCAGCGTTTCAGCAACGAAGAAAAACATTATGGAATAACTTACAATCTTCATATGGCAAAGATGAAGCAACGAAAGCTTGGTTAACGACTAGTTTAGAAAAAGCTAACATCGATCCTAAACGTCGTGGAGAAACCCTCTCATTAGCCGAATTTGCTGCATTAAGTAATGCAATGGAAGAGATGAGCGAGAAAAACTAAGTTCTAATCTAATTCAATAAAGAAAGCAAAACGCCTAAAAGTCTAGCATACTAGCTTTTAGGTGTTTTGTTTATCTAAGTCCAATAAAAATGAGTTGGCTGGTCACCACTAATTGAAAAATAAGTAAATGACTACTGTAACCCAATTCCTGTAATCTCAGTTTAAGATCATAATCGTTCATGTATTTAAGAATGGCTAACGGTTTAGACCGAAAAATAGTTTCTTATGAAAATAAATTTTTTTAGAATAAAACGATACTATAATCATAAATGAACACGATGAATTTTTAGAACTTATTTTGATTACTAAGGAGAAAGAAGGGTGAGTTAATGAACAAAATGAACCAATCGATTGTTTTGGGGTTAACATTGATTACCGTTGGCGGATCAATTGCCCCTGTTACCAATGTATTTGCTTCAGAAAAAGCTACGAACTTTACCGCCACAAACGAATTTGATAAATACTACAACGATTTATCAAATGAAAAGAAAGCAGAATTTGAACGATTAGTATCCGGTGCTCACTTATCCCAAGTGGAGCAATTACAAATATTAAAAGAAAAATACGAGTCCGATAGACAACTAACTCCTCGCTGGAAAATTGCCGTCATTAAAAAGATAGCCAAATGGTTAGTAGCTAAAACAGGTGAAAAAACGGTAAGTGATGTTACTAATTACTTATTCGAATGGCAAGATAATTTAGAACAAGGTGCAGAAAATTGGTTAGTGAATCATGGGTGGAATAGAACCGCAGCTCATTGGACTGTTAAGACTGCTAGCTTCATTTTCTTATAGGATGAGTGTAAGAAAATGAAAGGAACAAAGAGACTGGTTTTTTGGGGACTGACACTATTTTTTTGTGTATCTAATTTCATTAGATTATTTATTCATGATGATTTTGGAAAAACAGTAAGAGTTTATTTCAGGGATGTTCCTGCCTATCTAAAAGTAATTTTTTTTATCGTGTTCATACTGTTGTTTTGGTGGAGCTATCCTTATAAAAAAGAAAAAAATTTTTTTGATTGAAGTAAAACAACCAAAAATAAACCTGTCATAAACTTCAGTGAGGGTGGACGAGTTTATTTTTGTATTAAAATCAGCAACCATTAAAATGGACTATACTTCAAGAGGGTGAGCCCAGTGTATCTCGTTGTTTTAGTGTGTATACCTTAGGGTAGGGAATTAGAATGATACTGGGGCTAAATAGGGTTCCAGGAAATATTGTTGTTGACATGTACATAGGGCGTACTTCTTTTTTGTATTTATCTTTCATCTATATAGACAAAAATTGAAGGAGATGATGTAGCTAGCAGAGACTGTAGTTTAAAACATATTTCTTGTATAAGCTTCATTCAAAATTTACTTTATCTGGTGTCGGATAATTGAATACATGAAAAAGGCTCATTCAACATTTTTCTGATTGATGTGTCTTGACACATTTTGTTGTTAAAGTTAAAATAAGACATCATAAAGGTGTCAAGACACATTAGGAGAGAAAAAAATGAAAAAAAAATCAGTACGATCCCTGACTATTTCTGCCTTGTTGATAGCTATGGGGGTTATTATTCCAATGGTTATGCCAAAAATCATGATTCCACCTGCTTCTTTTACTTTGGCTTCTCATGTACCCATATTTATTGCGATGTTTTTTTCACCAGGAATTGCGATTACCGTTGCTTTGGGTACAACATTTGGCTTCTTTTTGACCACACCAGTAATTATTGCGCTGCGTGCATTATCTCATTTGATTTTTGCAGTGATTGGTTCTTGGTATTTGCAAAAGAAACCAGAAATCGTTTTAAAAAATGGCCAATTTACTTTAGCCAACTGGAGCTTCCAAAGTTTCAATTTTGTGATAGGTATCATTCATTCGATTGCGGAAATGTTAGTGGTTAGTGTCTTTTTCTTTGTAGGGAACATGCCAGAAACTTATTATTCTGAAGGCTATTTTTATACAGTCTTTATCCTAATGGGGATTGGTGGGTTGATCCATAGTTTAGTCGATTACAATATTGCTTATTTTGTAGCCGGAACATTGAGCAAATACTTTGATATTCCAGTTTTCACTAAAGCTAAGCAAGTAAGTCAGAAGACACCTTCAACGAAATCAATCAAGAAAATGGCTTGAAAAAAGTACCATTATCAATCAGTTTTTCCTCTTTAACTAGAGATAACTCCTTTAAAATGAATAAGCCGAAAGTGCTGTGTATGAACACAGCACTTTCGGCTTATTTGTTATAGTTCTAGCTTTTGGCATAGTTTCTGCTAAAATTTACATCAAAAGCTGATTTTTTAATTTTTATGGCAATCCGATCACTTCTTCAGTTGATTTGTCAAAGAAATGTCCTTTGCTGATATTGAATGCTAAGTCGACCATTTCCCCTGGTTTATGGAAGTCACGTGCATCGACTTTTGAAATAAATTCAGTTGTACCTGTTCGGGTATAAAGCATGGTTTCTGCACCTAACAATTCTGATACAACAACTTCTGAATGAACAACTGCTTCGGGTTGTGCTTCTAACACCACTTGTTCACTGTGGATATCTTCAGGGCGAATACCAAAAACAACTTCTTTCCCTTCATAGCCTTTTTCAACTAAGACTTTGTTTTTTCCTTCAGGGATTTTTAATTTTAAACCATGACCGTCACTGATTACTCCATTGTTTAAAGTAACGTTGAAGAAGTTCATTGCGGGTGAACCGATAAAGCCTGCGACGAACATATTGACTGGTGTGTCATACACTTCTTTTGGCGTACCGATCTGTTGGATAAAGCCATCTTTCATGATAACGATACGATCTGCCATCGTCATTGCTTCTGTTTGGTCGTGGGTTACATAGATGGTTGTTGTTTCTAAACGTTGATGGAGTTTGGCGATCTCAGCACGCATCGCTACCCGTAATTTTGCATCTAAGTTTGATAATGGTTCATCCATCAAGAAAACTTTTGCGTCACGAACGATGGCACGTCCTAAAGCAACCCGTTGACGTTGGCCACCTGAGAGAGCAGCAGGTTTACGTTTCAAATATTCAGTAAGCCCTAAAATCTCAGCAGCATTTTCTACCCGTTTTTTGATGTCTGCTTTGTCATACTTTCTCAACTTCAACCCAAAAGCCATATTGTCAAATACAGTCATGTGTGGGTATAACGCATAGTTCTGGAATACCATAGCGATATCACGATCTTTTGGTGCTACATCGTTCATCACTTTACCGCCGATGCTTAATTCTCCTTCCGAGATATCTTCTAGCCCAGCAATCATTCTTAATGTAGTTGATTTTCCACAACCAGAAGGTCCAACAAAGACAATAAATTCACGATCATCGATTGCTAAGTTAAAATCCGTTACGGAATAATTTTCTGCGTTGTCATATTGTTTGTATACATGTTTCAGTGCCATTTCTACCATGATTCATTCCACGCTTTCTGTTTAGTTTTAATGTTGAATTAAGTATAAATGAAAGCGTTATCTATGCTCAATGGCAACTTGAACAAGAATTGATTGTCTTTTTGGGCAATATGCTACACCTTGAGGTAGAATAGAGTAGGAACAAGATGTTGAGAGAGGAAAGGATGATCAATATGAAAATTGCTTTAATTGCTCATGACCGCAAAAAGCCCTTGATGATCAAGTTGACAACCGCCTATAAGGCAATCCTGGAAAAACATGAATTATTCGCAACCGGGACAACAGGTGGTAAAATCACCGAAGCAACTGGCTTAAAAGTCCATCGCTTTAAATCCGGTCCTTTAGGTGGTGACCAACAAATTGGTGCAATGATCTCAGAAGATCAATTAGACCTCGTGATTTTTCTGCGAGATCCGTTGGCTGCACAGCCTCATGAACCGGATGTGACTGCACTAATCCGCTTATCGGATGTTTACGAAATTCCTTTAGCAACTAATATTGGAACAGCAGAAGTACTGTTGCGAGGACTAGAAGTTGGCTTTCTGGATTTCCGTACTGTAGTTCATGAGTTAGAAAATCGACCGTTGTCTCTGGAATAAAATTCGTTATTTGCTATTGATCGTCCATTTATGTTCGTTGAATGTGTGATTTTTCACGAACATGAATTACTTTTTATTCGGGAATGTATGTTTTTTTATTTACAGTCGTGTGTGATCTATGCTATAGTTTTGCTGGGAATGACTTCCCAAAAATAAACAGAGTAGAAAATAAAGCGTTAAGTGCTGAGAGGATGGGATGTTGCCTCTTTGACGAAGGACAAGTTGTTCGCGGTTTTATTTTCGCATTCGCTGCATGTAGGATGTAGCAGCTCTTAAAGGAGATGCTAAGAAATGAAGAAAAATCGGTTAGACGCACGCATGATCGCTATCATGGGATTGTTGATTGCTTTGATGGTCACTTTATCCCGTTTGGTATCGATCGAAACCCCTTTTGTGAAGATCAGTGTCACATTTATTCCACAAATGATCATGGGGATTTTATTTGGCCCGTTTTGGTCTGGAATTGGGGGTGTATTAGCTGACTTAGTAGGAATGGCGTTATTTTCAAAAACAGCTTTCTTTATTGGCTTTACTTTGAATGCCTTTATCGAAGGAGCAATTTATGGTTTCTTTTTTTACCGAAAAGAGATTACTTGGAAAAATTCGCTATTAGCTACACTTTCGGTCACGCTGATCATTAATTTGCTATTGACTCCTTTGTGGCTAGCGATGATGTATCATGTTCCATTATTTAGTTGGATCGTCTGGGCACCAAGGTTATTAAAAACAGTCGTTTGGATTCCTATTCAAACCATTGCGATGTATTACGTCGGACGTAGTATTCCATACAAAAAGATTTTAAGAAGTATGACTCTTCACGCAAAATAGTCAACTCAGAAACCAAAGAAGCAACCTTCCCATCCCAGAAGGTTGCTTCTTTGGTTTGTCTAATTACAGGATTACTGTTTAGTAAACTGCGCTTGATATAGTTGATGGTAGTACCCGTCTTTTTGTAGTAATTCATCGTGGGTACCCATCTCAACGATGGCGCCTTGCTCCATGACTAAGATTTGATCGGCATTTTTGATTGTCGATAAACGGTGGGCAATCACAAAGCTCGTTTTGCCTTCCATCATTGTTAAAAAGGCATCTTGAATTTTCTTTTCCGTCAAAGTATCGACTGAACTAGTTGCTTCATCTAGGATCAACATAGGAGGGTTGCTGATCATTGTACGGGCGATCGTTAACAATTGTCTTTGTCCGTCAGAGATTTTCAGACCTTGTCCGCCGATTTTTGTTGCTAACTTTTCAGGCAAGCGTTCCACAAATTCATACATATACGAAGCTTTGAGTGCTTGATTGATTTCTTCATCACTAGCATCTGGATTGCCATACTGTAGATTTTCTTTTAACGTACTGTCAAAGAGCCAAGTATCTTGTAAAACCATTCCAAAGCTTTTTCGCAAGCTATCTCTTTGGATATCTCGAATATCATACCCGTCGATCGTAATGGTTCCACCTGTCGCATCATAAAAACGCATCAACAGGTTAACTAACGTGGATTTACCAGCACCAGTCTTACCTACAATCGCAATCGTTTGCCCTGGTTTAGCAACGAAACTGAAATTTTCGATCAATCGTTGACTTGGTTCATAAGAAAAGGATACATGATTGAACGCTACTTCACCTTTGATTGTTGCTGGATTCAACGCATAAGCATTAGGTTCATCTGGCGTTTCTTCGGGTTGATCGATGAGTTCAAAGGCACGTTCTAATCCAGAAAAAGCGGTTTGGATCTGTGTCGTGATTCCAGAAAGTTCAATAAACGGTTTAGAAAACTGACTAGAATAGATCGTGAAACTAGAGATCACACCGACTGTAATGGCTGAGCCACTTCTTAATGCTAGTAAACCACCAACTAATCCAATCGAAAGATAAGCCAAGTGATCCACAAAACGAGAAGACGGATTCGTCAAAGAAGAAGAAAATTGGGCACGTTGTCCTTTTTGATAAAGATCAGTGTTCAATGCTTGGAATTGTCGTTGATTCATTTCTTCTTGTTGAAAGGCTTTGACGATTTTTTGATTCCCGATCCGTTCGGTAACAAAGCCAGAGATATTCCCGATAATCTTTTGTTGATTGTCAAAGTCGTTTTGTGATGCACGGGCAACGATCCAACTCACAAGAAAAATGATCGGTGTGGAGCAAATCACGACGAGTGTCAATAACGGGCTAAGGCGTAACATAAATATAAAAGACAAGACGATGATAGCCACGCCAGCAAACATTTGGTTAAAAGCCGCAGAGATCGCAATGGAAATATTATCCATATCGTTGGTAAAACGACTAACGATATTCCCGTGTGAATTTTGATCATAGTAACGAAGCGGTAATTTATTCAAACGTGCAAAGGCATCTTTTCTTAATTTTGCTACGGAAAGATAAGCCAAGCGATTACTTAAGACTTGGATCAGCCATTGACTGATCACGTTGATCAATACGATCCCGCCAAATAATAATAAGAGGTGGAACAATTGAGCAAATCGAACTTGACCTGCGCCGATCATTTGGTCAATACTTTGACCAATCTGTAAAGTCATTACCACAGTAGCGATCCCGTTGATGATCCCTAAAAGGATCGCAAACCAGATATCTTTTGAATAGGCTGTAAGGTAAGGAACGAATCGTTTAAGGGTTTTCCAGGATAATTTTTTTGTTTTCATCTTATTCTTCCTCCTGTGATGCGACGATTTCGCGATACTCAACGGAATCCTTCAATAAATCTTCATGTTTCCCTTGCGCAACGATCTTTCCTTGATCCATCACGAGGATCTTATGTGCTTCTTGAATCGAGCGGATTCGTTGAGAAATAATAATGACTGTCGTATCTAGTGAGGTTTGTAATGCTTTTCTTAAGTTAAGATCGGTTTGATAATCTAACGCGCTTAAAGAATCATCTAAAATCAATAATTCAGGTTTGGCAATTAACGCACGTGCAATCGTTAGCCGTTGTTTTTGACCGCCAGAAAAGTTTTTTCCGTTTTCCATTACTTTTGTTTCTAATCCTTTAGGAAGTTGTCGAACAAAATCTTCTGCTTGAGCAATTCTAAGAGCTTCCCAACATTCTTCATCTGTGGCATCTTCTTTTCCCCATTGAAGGTTTTCACGGATAGTTCCAGTGAATAAAACAGCGGTTTGAGGAACTTGTGAGATTTGGCTTCTTAAAGGATCAAGTTTCCATGAGCGAACATCCACGTCATCAAAAGCAACGGAACCTGCGTTGACGTCATAGAAACGTGGAATCAATTGAGTTAAAGTTGTTTTTCCGCTACCGGTTGGTCCAATGATCCCCAAAACCGTGTTTCGTTTCAAAGCAAAAGTAATGTCTTGTAAAGATAATCCTGATTTTTCAGTATAACGAAAGTCGACATGTTCAAATTGAACGATGTTTTCGGATTGGAAATTCGGTGTCAAGGCATCTTCTGCATCTGTCAGTGTGGTGTCAGTTTCTAGGACTTCTTTGACCCGATTACCTGAAGCTTCGGCCCGGGTAAAGATAACGACCAAGTTAGAAACGACGATCAATGCCAGTAACATTTGATTCATGTAATTGATCAACGCAAGGACTTGACCTTGTTGCAAATGTCCGATATTGACTTTGATCCCACCAACAGTCAACAAACAAATAATACCGATATTCATGATCAATGTGGTAGCCGGTGATAAGAGAGCTGAGATGTTTGAAACACGTAAATAGTTTTTAGCTAATTCATCGGTGTCCTCATCAAAAGTATCAATTTCTGTTTTTGTGCGGGAGAATGCTCGAATTACACGAACACCGCTTAGATTTTGACTAACCGTTTCATTTAAACGATCCAGTTTTTCTTGGACTTTTTGGTACAGTGGAATTGTTTTTTTGATGATAAAGTATAAAATGATTGAAAAAATCGGTAGGATAGCTAAGAAAAACAAGCCGATTTCCCAGTCAATCACAAAGGCCATGACGACTGAACCGATACTTAGAAATGGCGCACGGATCAATAAACGGATTACCATGGCTAATGCTAATTGGAGTTGGTTGATGTCGTTCGTCATTCGAGTGATCAATGTATCTGTACCAAAATGATTTAATTCACTATGTGAAAAGGAATTGATTTTCTTGATTAGTTGATTTCTAAGCTCAGTACCAAATCCTTGTGAAGCTATTGAAGCATAATATTGACAAATGATCGCACAAATCAATCCAACAACTGACATCACGACCATCCAGATCCCCATTTGGATGATCACACCACGATCATTCATCTTTAGACCGTTATCAATCAATGAGGCCATCAATAATGGCAAAATCAATTCAAAGACAGCTTCTAAGAATTTAAAAACGGGACCCAGAATGATTTGTTTACGGTAATCTTTTGCATAACGCAATAACTGAATCATATGATTCCTCCTAAAATATATTTACCATTAGCTAAGAAAAAGCCAAATAAATTTTCTCGAATTTCTTTCTTAGCTACTTAAACGGTAGGCACGGATTTAAGAGAAAGGGGAGTCAGTTGCAAGAAATTTCTGTCTATTTTACATTGATGACCCTTTGTCTTAAACGAGTATTTTCCTATATATAAGTAGGTACTCTCACATTGTATCTTATGAAATTTAGAATGAAAAGTGAATAAGCCTTTTCATAAATGAAACTTTGAAGTGAATTAGCAAAAAAAGTCATTGACGAATCTCGTTTGTTTCTCCTTCTTTTTAGATAAAAATAGCTATTGACAAAATGAATGCGTTTCCTATGATGGAGAAGAGGTGAGAGAATGTTAAAAGAAGAAATCCAAGATTATTTAGAAAATCAAACGGCATTTATCGATTTAGCACAATTAAGTGATGTTTTTACAGCGAAATATTTAGCAGCATACTTTAAAGTGAAACGTAATACGGTCAGTCATTATCTTAATCAATTAAATGAAGCTGGTATTTTGGTTAAGATCAATTCTCGTCCGGTCTATTACTTTCATAAAATGGCTTTTGAACAGCAATTTTTTGCTTTAAGTAAAACGTATTATGCCTCAACTGAAGAAATAAGGGCTGAACAGCCTATTTTTTCAAGAAGTAAAGATCTGTTTTCTTTAGTGATCGGTCACGAAGCAAGCCTGAAAGAAAGCATTGAACAAATCAAAACAGCTCTTTTTTATCCAGATGGTGGGCTACCTGTGTTATTAACTGGAGAAAGTGGTACAGGGAAAAGCTTCTTAGTCAATATCGTTTATCAATACTGTTTAGAACATGATCTCTTACCAGAAAATGCGCCTTTCGTGACGTTGAATTGTGCCCAATATGCCGACAATCCAGAATTGTTGACGAGTAATTTATTTGGACATGTCAGTGGAGCATACACCGGTGCGACACAAGATAAAGTTGGCGCTTTTGAGGCAGCCGATGGGGGATTATTATTTTTAGATGAAGTTCATCGACTTAGCCCTGAAGGACAAGAAAAATTGTTTACGTATCTGGATCAAGGGATTATTTATCGAATGGGAGAAACGAATCAGGGGAAAAAAGTCGATGTTCGGCTCTTCTTTGCTACGACTGAAGAAGTCACCAAACATTTTCTGCCCACTTTTATGCGTCGGATTCCTTTTAAGATTGATCTGCCTTCTTTACGTGCTCGTGGAAAAGAAGAACGATTGGAGCTGATTTATTCTTTTTTCTTAAATGAACAAAGAAAAATCGAGCGACCAATGAAAGTGAGTGGTCAAGTGCTGTCATTATTGACGAACCAAAGTTTTTCGGGAAACATCGGCGAATTGAAAAATAGCGTAAAAGTAGCTGTAGCCAAAGCATTCGCTGAACAAAAAGAGGAAGAGAGCCTATCGATCAAACTCCAACATTTACAAAGATATCTTTTGAAGGTTCCCCATCAAGATAGCCCAGCCCAATCAGCTGTGTGGATCACTGAGAAAAAAGAATTAGCTCATTTGGTTGAAAAAAGACAACCAGAACAGGAGCGAATGATCCGCTGCTTTGAACAACTATTATTGACCTTTAAGAAAAATGGCGCAACAGTAAGTAACTGTGAGGAAAAATTAAAAGAAGAAGTCGTTTATTTATTTGATTTTTTGCTCTTTGAAACGAGTCGCCAAGAAAAACATGAACTACTAGTCTACTGGTTGCACTCCATTCGAGAAACGCTAAAACAAATGGAAAGTGCCTATCAGATCAAGTTTGATGGTAACAGCGTCTATGCGCTAAGTTATTATCTCTATCAAAGAAGCACAGTAAAGTGGTTACCAGAAGATGGGGAAATCGAACAATTGATCAAGGAACTAGACCGCCAGTTAGAACTAATGTATCCAGCAAACTATCACTACGCCCATCGGATCTTGGAATTGACACAAGCCAAGTTAGATTTAGAAGTTACTTTATTAGATCATATTTTATTAACGATCTATTTGAGACGGACGAAATGGACAAAAGAACAAAGTGTGCCTAAAGCAATCATTGCTGCTCATGGTTATGCTACCGCTAGTAGTATGGCGAACGTCGCTAATCGACTGTTGGGAAATGATCTGTTTGAATCCTTTGATATGCCCTTAGATGTGACTCCCCAACAAATTGCGGATGAAATGATCGATTACAGTAATCGTCATGATATCTCTAATGGACTGATCATTTTAGTTGATATGGGCTCGCTAAAAGAAATCCATCAACTATTCAAAGATCAGGTCTTTGCCCCAATCGTTATTTTGAATAATGTGACAACACCATTAGTTATCAGTATTGGAGAAAAAATGCAAAAAATGACTGATCTGGAAGAAATCGTCAAGGAAGCGGTGGCCTCCTTGGAAGCAGAGTGGACGATCATTTACCCTCAAAAAAATAAACAAAAAGCATTACTGATCACTTGCATGACGGGGATCGGAACGGCTGTCCATATGAGTGAACTACTTGAAAAAAGTTTACCAGCAAACAGCGCACTTAAAATCATCCCTTATGAATACCAAGTATTAACACAAAGAAAATTAACGGAATCGGTTTTTTCGATGTACGATGTGATTGGCATCATTGGGACAACGAATCCTCAAATCGACACGATGCCATATCTTTCGTTAGAGTCATTGATTTCAGGAGAGAAAATGGATGAACTTGTTCAATGGCTGGCTCCTATTTTTTCATTGAAAGAACAAGCTAACTTTGATCAGCAATTTGTCCGAAATTTTTCATTAGAAAAAGTACTGGAGTCGGTGACGATCCTTGATACAGAAAAAGTGATGACAGAAATCGAGCTGTTTATGCGTGAATTGGAGATGCGTTTTGATAAGAACATCACGACGCCACAAAAGATCGCCCTTTTTGTCCATGTCAGTTGTTTGATCGAGCGATTGATCCGGCAGATCCCGATTGAAAGTTACCATGGTCAAGAACAGTTGTTACAGTGTCAAAAAGAAACCTTGGATCGAATCAAAGAAGCATTTAGTGTCATCGAAGAACATTATAGTGTCACGATCCCACCATCAGAAGTCGCTTATATTTATGATATTCTCGAAAATGTAGAGGATAAAATAGGCTCAGAAGAAGAATTTTAATCGTAAGCAAGATACCGCCACTATGTTGGCACGTATCTTGCTTTATTTGTAGTGAGAGTAAGAAAGAGGTGGAAACATGGAAAGAACAATTATTCTAGCCTCCCATGGACGTTTTGCTTCAGGGATTTTAGATTCTTTGGAACTTATTTTTGGTAAAACGCATTCGATCCTAGCGTTAGATTGCTATGGAACTGAAACGTTTGATTTAGCAAAATCAGTGCAGCAATTGATTAACGATCATCAAGGGCAGGAGTTGATCATCATCACTGACTTATTTGGTGGCAGTGTAAACAATGAATTTTTGCAGTACATTAACCGACCGAATATCTACTTGATTGCTGGTTTGAATCTGCCATTGTTGATCGAGATTGCCACAAAAATTGAGACAGCTGATTCAATCGTTGAATTGATCCATCAGGTATTGAATGATTCAAAAGAAATGATCCAATTTTGTAATGAAAGTATCGAAAAAAAAATGGAAGAAGAAGAATTTTAGGAGGGATTGGAAATGATTATTTTAACAAGAGTCGATCATCGTTTATTGCATGGTCAAGTCGCTTTTTCTTGGACACAATCAATTGGGGCAGATTGTATTTTGATCGCAAATGATGATGTGCCAAACAATGAAATACGCAAAACAACCATTAAGCTGGCAAAGCCACAAGGAGTGAAACTAGTGATCAAATCGATTGAAGATTCGATCGCTGCATTACAAAGTGGCGTAACGGATAAATATAAACTATTTATCGTAGTAGAGTCTGTGAAAGATGCGTATCAATTAGCAAAAGCTTGTCCACAGATCAAGCAAATCAATTTAGGTGGGATTAAATCAAAGGAAGGAACGCGGAGTCTAGGTAAAGCGGTCAACGTATTACCTGAAGAAGAAAAATTGTTGGAACAAATGATCGCTAATGGGATAGAAGTAGAAATTCGTCAAGTACCAGCAGATAAAAAAATAGCAGCAAAGGAAGTCTTATGAGAAAGGAAGAATAAAAGATGATCCTACAAGCAATTCTTTTAGGTCTGGTTGCCTTTATTGCGCAATCAGAGTATGCGTTAGGAACTTCCCTGCTTTCTCGTCCGATCGTAACGGGATTATTTACAGGGATTGTTTTGGGAGATGTAAAAACAGGTATTATTATGGGAGCAACTTTGGAATTAGCTTTTATTGGTTCATTTTCAGTTGGAGCATCGATTCCACCAGACGTTGTGACCGGTGGAATCTTAGGAACTGCATTTGCCATTACTGCAGGAGCAGGAACAGAAACAGCATTACTATTAGGGTTACCAATTGCGACACTTACCCTTATTTTAAAAAATGTTTATTTAGGACTCTTGATTCCGATCATGAACCACAGAGCAGATCGTTATGCGGAGGATGGGAATTATAAAGGGGTCGAACACATGCACTTACTAGCTGGTTTCGGCTTGTCATTGATGCTTGGTCTGGTAGTCATGATTTCTTATTTAGTCGGAAGTCAAACGATTGGGAATCTCTTAGCGAAAATACCAGATTTTGTGCAAAACGGATTGACCGTTGCAACTGGGTTGATTCCAGCACTTGGATTTGCCATGCTGGCACGTTTATTGATCAATAAAAAAGTAGCACCTTATTTCTTTTTAGGCTTTGCTGTAGCAGCTTACTTAGAGATTCCAGTAACAGGTATTGCCATCTTTGGGGCGATCTTAGCCGTCATTGTCGTCAATATCATGAACGTACGTCAAGTATCCGTTCAAACTTCAGCAGGGGAGGTAGAAGAGGATGAAGACTTCTAATCAAGAAGAACACAAAGTGACCAAAAAAGAATTGAATCAGGTCTTTTGGCGCTCATTTCAAATGGAATTTTCATGGAACTATGAAAGACAGATGAATATGGCCTATGTCTTTGCCATCATTCCCATCTTGAAAAAGCTCTATCATACTAAAGAAGAAATGTCAGCAGCGCTTAAACGACACTTGGAATTTTTTAACACGACACCACATATCGTGACCCTGATCTTAGGGATCAATGCAGCAATGGAAGAAGAAAATAAAAATGACCCAGAGTTTGATGTAACAGCTATCGATAGTATCAAGACCTCACTAATGGGTCCTTTAGCAGGGTTAGGCGATTCATTCTTTTGGGGAACGTTGCGTTTGATTGCGACGGGTGTTGGGACTTCGCTAGCACTACAAGGAAATATTTTAGGACCAATTTTATTCCTTTTGATTTTCAATATCCCTCATGTTTTGTTTCGTTACTTGGCAACAAGTTGGGGCTATCGACTAGGTACTGGATTTTTAAAGAAAATCCAAGCAAACGGAATGATGGAAAGTTTGACGTTAGGTGCTTCAATCATTGGATTGATGGTAGTTGGCGGAATGACTGCGACGATGATCGATATCAATATTCCTTTGAAAATCGGAACAGGTGAAAATGCCGTCACGATCCAAAGTATTTTTGATGATATCGTTCCTCATATTTTAAGTTTAGGTGCCTTTGGAGCAGTCTTTTATTTATTGAAAAAAGAAGTCAAACCATTGATGATTTTGATTGGATTAGCTATTTTTGGGATTGCTGGTTCATGGATTGGTATCTTTTAGAAAAGGAGAGAACAAGATGGTCACAATGCTTGATTATATTCATGAAGAAAAAACAGTTTTATCAGCGATTCTTGAAAAGAATGATTCGTCACTTCATGTGTCTTATCAAAACATGCAACACGTTCTGATTCTGGCGACAGGTTCTTCGTATAATGCTTGTCTTGCTGCAAAGCCGGCACTAGAAAGCTATGGAGACATCACTGTGGATATCCAAGAACCTTATCATTTTAATCATTATGGGAAATTGTCAGAAGAAGTTGATACAGTCATCGCTGTTTCTCAAAGTGGGAAAAGTGCTTCGACAGTCGATGCCATCCAAAAGATCCGATCATCAAAACGACGGACGATCGCTTTAACTGGAGATGATCAAAGTCCGATCACCAAAGAAGTGGATCAAGTGATTGACTTGAATATGGGCGTGGAAAAAGTGGGGTTTGTTACCAAGGGCTATTCAGCAACCGTTCTTCAGTTGATTCTCTTAGGTCTAGCGATTGGAACCAGTAAAGACAGAATAACAGCAGCGCAAAAAGAAGAAAAACTAGTTCAACTAAGAGAAATCGTGATGAAAATTCCTCAGATCATTGCGCAAACAGAACAATTTTTTGAAAAAAATGAAGCACTCTTTCGTGTAGCAAAACGATTTATTGCGATCGGATATGGACCGAATTGGGGAACAGCGAAAGAGTTTGAAACCAAGTTTACAGAAACTGTTAGGGAACCTTCCCAAGGCTTTGAATTAGAGGCATACATGCACGGTCCGTATTTAGAAGCCAATCCTGGTCACATCCTATTCTTCCTGGAAACCGATAGTGATAGTCAAAAACGTTCCCAGCGATTAGCACAATACATGAAACAATATGTTGGACAGGTCATTGTTGTAACGACTGAAGGAGAAACGACTGAGAATCAGCTTAGTCTGGGAATCACTAGCGAAGAAGATCTTTCTGTTTTAGCTTTAGTTGTACCGATCCAAGTTTTGGCTTATAAAATTGCGACTGCTAAAGGGATCGATTTAGGTCAAAGAATTTTTGATGATTTTGATGAAGTATTAAAAAGTAAAATTTAAGAGGTGGAGACTATGTTAAAATTCAATGAACAAAAACAAATCGAGGATATCAATGGGGCGCTAGCTTTACGTCCGCAAGTGGAACAAATCATTGACGGATTGGGAGAGGGATTCGATGCAATTTATTATTTAGGAATCGGCGGAACCTACGCATCAGCGATGCAAGCTGTGACTTATATGAATGGTAAAAGTAACCTACCTGTTTATGTCCAACATGCAGCAGAATATTACACAACTGGCAACAAACGCCTAACAGAAAAATCAATTGTTGTCTTGTCTTCAGTTACTGGTACCACGCAAGAAGTCGTGCAAGCGGTCAAAGAAATCAAAACAGTGGGTGCGACACTGATCGGGTTTATTGATACAAAAGAGAGTATTCTCGCTGAACTTTGTGACCATACGATCACTTATCCTGCACCTGGAACCGAACAAATCAAATTCTTTATGGTCGCAGATCGTTTGATGTATAATCATGGCGAATTTGAAGACTACGAAACCTATTATCAACAATTAGAAGAGCACTTAGCAGTTGGCTTAGTCGAAGCCGAAAAACAAGCAGATGCTTTTGGATTAGCGTTTGCTGAAAAACATCGTCACGATTCGATGCACTATTTTATCGGTGCTGGGAACCAATGGGGCGCTGTCTATTCTTATGCGATGTGTTATTGGGAAGAGCAAAGTTGGTTGCCTTCTAAATCGATCCACGCTGCTGAATTTTTACATGGTACGCTAGAAGTGATTGAAGAAACGACACCAGTGACGTTGTTCTTAGGAGAAGATGAACAACGTGTACTTGCAGAAAGAGTCGCAAACCTATTACCAAAAATCTGTGCAAATTATACATTGATTGATACAAAAGACTATCCAATTGAAGGAATTGACGAAAGTTATCGTGGGCGTGTCCTTTCTTATTTGCTGATGCATGCGGTGACGCAACGAATCGATGCGCATATCGAGCAATTAAATTGTCACCCCTTAGAAATCAGAAGATATTACCGTCAATTTGAGTATTAAGCGACACAATCAGTTCTAAGAGGAACGATTTCGTAAAATAATAAAATAAAACATACCAATATGAATCGTCTGTCAGTGAAATAAACGGTTCATGCTGGTATGTTTTTTGGTTATGACATGGATCAAGTGAGCGATTTGATCCGTGTGTTGATATGTTGATAGAAGAATTTTTATGAATTGTTTGATAAGTCAGTTAAGAGATTACGAGGTTGGATATTCGCATCAATCACATTGTAAAAGGCATTTGAAGTATCATTCACATCCCAAACGGCTAAGATGATATGATAACCGAGATGATCACTTGGAATAGTGATCGTGTGTGTTAGATTTGTGTCGGCATCTTTCCCGTGACCGTCTACCTCACCTATAAATTGAAATTCATCGCGGGATAATGGTTTGTTTGGATTCCAATTATTTTTCGTGATATAGTAATGCCATTTAGCTGTTTTATGTGCGGCAGTATAAGACCAAGTGAATTTCGTTGGACCAGTTGAAAGGTTTTGTTTTGTCCAAATAGTAGCAGTTTGTTTGTCTAATTCAAATCCTTTGGCACCATTTGCGGAAGCAATTTTTCCATCTGCAGGTCCACCATTTGGGAATCCTTTAGGTGCTTCTAGTGATTGTGGCTCAGTAATTATTTCACCGTATTTTTCAAGAGCTGCATGCCAATTCTTCCTACTGTCTAATTCTCCTTGATAGGCACGACTGATAGGTTTCTCCACATAACCGTGAGCATCCACATTAACTGTCGATAAGGCAGTTAAACCAGTTGTTGCTAAAACGAGACCTAATCCTACGACTAAACTTTTTTTCATCTTGATTCCCTCCATCAATTGCTTATTATGTGAAATAAATTTTTTCACAAAAATAGTATAAAACGATAGGAGAAGAGGGTTAAATATTGTTTGTTATTGCAACAAAAAAAGTATGGTTCCTAAAAAAGTACACTCAGTTCGCTATCATGAAAAAGCGTTCGATAAAAGATAACTTCTTTCTGATACGCTCTTATTATTGATGAGTGGCAAAAGTGAAACGAAAAAGATCCCACGATGTTGAGCCTAGCAATACTAGAACTACCCATCGTGGGAAAGATTGAGCAAATGTTTTCAATAAACAGTAAAGAAAATGAAGAATGATTGATTGTTCAGTTAAAGAGAATCACATGGATTCATTTAAATCATTTAAGATACTACGAGGTTGGATATTCGCATCAATGACATTGTAGAAGGCATTTGATGTATCACTTACATCCCAAACTGCTAAAATCACATGATAACCTATCCGGTCATTTGGGATCGTAATGGTGTGAGTTGGACTCGTGCTAGCTTGCGCACCTTTTCCTTGGACTTCGCCGATCAATTGAAGTTCATTGCGAGAAAGTGGTTTATTCTGGTTCCAACCTGGTTTAGTGATATAGTAATGCCATTTACTAGTTGGGTGTGATTGCGTATACTTCCAAGTGAATTTTGTCGCTCCCCCTGTTAAATTTTGTTTCGTCCATAGACTAGAAGTTTGCTTATCTAATTCAAATCCTCTTGCACCATTTGCAGAAGCGATTTTTCCATCTGCTGGTCCACCTTTAGGGAATCCCTGAGGAGCTTCTAGTGATTGTGGTTCATTAATGATCGGACCATATTTTTGAACTGCGAAATCATAGCCAATGTTTTCTTTATCCAATTGACCTTGATAGGCACGGCTAATTGGCGAGATAACATAACCATGTGCTGAAACATTGACGGAAGATAATGTTGTCAATCCTGTCGTTGCTAAAACCAAACCTAACCCTAATAAAGAACTTTTTTTCATATTATAACTTTCCTCCAAATAATTTTTATGAAAAGGTTTTCTTTTCATGGATTTAGTATAACGGGGAGAACAATAAGCTTAGATTGTTTGTCTAGCATTACAACAAAAATAACATCTTCCGGTTCGTAATTGTTAATTAGCTTTGTTTTGTAAACTGCTTTCAATCAATGAATTTTTGAGATTACTAAAATATTCTTTAGCATTAGTCAAATCTAACCACTCAAAAAAACGAAGACCCTTTTCGATTTCCGGGATGGCTGAATGATCGCCATCTGCTAATCGATCCAAAGCCGCAAATAATTTATACTGGGCAAGATCAATTGACTGTTTGTGATTTTGCGTTAATCTTTTCAGTTCGCATAGAAAAAGTTTTCTAAGAATCGCAGAATGACGGTTAAATGAGAGGCGTAAACCATTTAGAATAAAATTAGAGAAAAGTTCTGAATAGTAGGTAGCGTCTATGTACGTTTTCATTTTTGATACACTGGTTTGAAAGAGATGGATGATGTATTGATCATCAAAAATAAACAAACAGTTTGAAAAAATCGTTAGTTCAAAATGTCCCCAGGTTTCAATTTTTTCAAGATAATTTTTGATCACAAAAATTTCTTCTTCTATTTTCAAAGTGGTATCAGTATGGTTGTAGAGGTAGTTCATAATCAATTTTCGTTGGGCATAAATCAAACGATAGTAGATGCTGCCTGTTTTTTCGTATTCATTTAGTAGTTCTAATTCTTGTTCGTGAGTAATTTTTTTGGATGAGATGAGATAGTTGGTCAATTTTTGTTTATTCGTAAGTGAATTGCTATTAAGAAGAAATTGATACTCTTCTAAAGTAATGTTCATTCGTTCAAGGTAGTTAACTAATAGTTCAAAACTGATCTTTGTTCCTCTTGATTCAAACGCTGCAAGGGTTCCTCGTTGTGAGATACCTCGTGTCAACTGTTCTTGTGTTAAGCCACGTTCTTTTCTTAACTTACGAATCAGAGACGAATGGTTAGTCATGTTTTTATCCTCCTAGTGTTTTTTTATATATATTGTAGATGTTTTTTTAAATATATCACAAATGTAATAAAATTTAAATAAAGCGTCATTTTTGCACGCTTTTAAAGAAGAAGTGCGTAATCGATTATTTGGGTGTTGCAATACTATGCAAATAATTGTAATCGTTTTAATTGATGGTGTAATATGTTATGTAATAAAGAATAATGGAGGCGGTTTGATGAAGAAAAAACTAGTATTATTTTCTGTAGGCGTGTTTAGTGCAATAGTAAGTGGAGGTACGACGGTTTTTGCAGCTGATGCAGCAGACACGATGCCTGACCTCGCGAATAAACAAATTGCAGTCGGATACTATCATAACTGGCAAGCGGAACAAGGCGCAGGCTATCAAGGAGGTCGTCCAGCCGACATTGATTTGGCCAAAATAAATCCTTTTTACAATGTAGTGACGGTTTCGTTTATGAAAGGAGAAGGGATTCCTACTTTTAAACCTTATAATATGACGGATCAGGCCTTTCGTGAAAAAGTAGCAACATTGAATGCGCAAGGGCGAGCAGTCATTATTTCTCTAGGAGGAGCAGATTCACATATTGAATTACATCGCGGCCAGGAACAAGCTTTTGCGAATGAAATCATTCGGTTAGTAGAAGTATATGGCTTTGATGGATTAGATATTGATTTGGAACAAACTGCGGTGGCTGCTGGGGATAATCAAACAGTCATTCCGGCGGCATTAAAAATCGTTCGTGAGCATTACAAGAAAGAAAACAAACATTTTATTATCTCAATGGCGCCTGAATTTCCATACTTAAGAACAAATGGGGCATATGTACCATACATTACAGCTTTACAAAATGAATATGACTTTATTGCCCCTCAATTGTATAATCAAGCAGGCGATGGGATTAGTGTTGGGACGGAATGGATTGCCCAAAACAATGACAATAAAAAGTATGAATTTTTGTACGGGATTTTAAAATCATTTAATGAAGGAAGCGGTGGCTTTATCCAAATTCCTGCAAGTAAACTAGCATTAGGGATCCCAGCTAACGAAGATGCCGCAGCGAATGGCTATGTTAAAGATCCTTCAAAGGTCTACCAAGTGTTTGAACAAATGACAAAAGATCAAACGCCATTAAAAGGAATCATGACATGGAGTGTCAATTGGGACGAGGGCAGAAATAAAGCTGGGATTGCCTATAATCAGTCGTTTGCGAATGCTTATCAAGGATTGTTCAAAGAGCAAGTACCAGATACTGAGAAACCTTCTAAACCAGAAAATTTAAAAGGAACTGCAACGCAATCAAGCATTTCATTAAGCTGGTCAGCTTCTACTGATAATGTGCGTGTTTCTCATTATAATATTTATCAAAACAAACAACTCATTGGCACTAGTAACACAACCAATTATACGGTGAGCAATTTATCCCCTGACACAACCTATTCATTTACGGTTGAAGCAGTCGATACATCAGGAAATCGCTCAACATCGTCTGATGTATTAACGATCAGAACACAAGCTGGTTCACAATTACCAGCCCCTTCGATGCCAACTGGTTTAGTAGTAAAAGGTGTATCGCAAAACTCTGTGACACTCGGTTGGTCTGCAAATGATCCGAAAGAAGAGGTCATCGGCTATGAAATCTATCGAAATGGCGTTCTATTAACAACCACGATGACACCAGATTTTATAGACAAGGGATTAATGTCTGATACGACATACACTTATCAAATCGCAGCAGTCAATTCTTCTGGTATTTCTAAGAAAAGTCAACAAGTGACAGCGAAAACGACAGCAGATAATCAAGCAGAAGAATGGAAAATTGGGAAATTATATAATATTGGTGATATTGTGACCTATAAAGGAAATCTTTACCGTTGTCGTAACATCCACATGGGACAAATCGGTTGGGAACCTGATGTGGCTTTAGCATTATGGCTGAAGATCAGTTAATAAAGTTAACAAAATAAAAAAAGAGTCAGAGTGCAGTATGTCAGGGCTATTACAATGAGGATGTAATGAGGACATACACATATAAAGCGCACTCTGATTTTTTTACATAAAATTGTCAGAATCAAAATATAAGATAAGCCACGCAACCATTTTACATGCTCTGATCTAAATAGTTATTTTCAGTTGTTCAGGATGAGAGAATAAACAAAAGAAGAAAACACACAGTTCAATCTGAATTCTGGTGTTTTCTTCTTTTATCATTTAGTAACGATCGTACAAAAGTGATGGGACAAACGATGCAACCCATATCGCTGGAATAAAAATAACTGAAACATTAATTAAAATGGCGGTGTAACAGACCACATATTCTAGCCCCCCTTTCTAGTTGATTCAATGATTATTTATATGATAATTATAACGCTTTGAATGACATAAAATTAAAATGTATCTTAATACAACAATGTCAAGTGTTAAACAAACTGTTAAAACGGGAAAAATAGTTTTCAACATTTAGAGTATCTATACTATAATAGTTACTATCAACTATTTGGAGGAATATCAATGAAACAAAAAATTGCAGTTTTAGGCCCAGGCTCTTGGGGGACTGCTTTAGCGCAAACCTTAGCAGAAAACGGACATGATGTTCGTGTTTGGGGAAATGTTCCTGAACAAATCGATGAAATTAATCAGTATCATACAAATAAACAATTTTTACCTAACCTAAAAATTTCCGAAACGATTATCGGTTATAAAGAATTAGCAGAAGCAGTGAAGGATGTCGATGCGGTTTTATTCGTTGTACCAACGAAAGCCATTCGTTCAGTTGCTCAAGAATTGATTGAGAAAATGAATACTAAACCAATCATCATTCATGCAAGTAAAGGGTTAGAGCAAGGAACACATAAACGCATTTCTGAAGTTATTGCTGAAGAGATTCCAGAGGAAAAAAGAAAGGCAATCGTCGTGCTTTCTGGACCAAGCCACGCGGAAGAAGTTGCTGTTCATGATATTACGACCATTACTGCTGCAAGCATTGATCAGCAAGCGGCAATCTATGTGCAAGATCTGTTCATGAATGATTATTTTAGAATTTATACGAATAATGATGTCATCGGAGTTGAAACGGGTGCGGCTTTAAAAAATATCATTGCTATCGGTGCTGGTGCCATCCATGGATTAGGTTTTGGTGATGATGCAAAAGCGGCGATCATGACTCGAGGATTAGCGGAGATTAGCCGTCTAGGAGTGGCAATGGGTGCCAATCCATTGACATTTATTGGCTTGAGTGGTGTAGGTGACTTGATCGTGACTTGTACAAGTGTTCATTCTCGTAACTGGCGAGCAGGAAATTTGCTTGGTCAAGGACATAAATTAGAAGAAGTACTTGAGAATATGGGAATGGTGGTTGAAGGAGTCTCTACCACTAAAGCTGCGGTTGAATTAGCGGAACAACTAGGGGTAGAGATGCCGATCACACAGACAATCTACAATGTATTATATAATGGAGAAGACATCAAACAAGCAGCCAAAGAAATCATGTTGCGAGATGGTAAAATAGAGAATGAATTTTCATTAAGCTAAGGGCTTATATTGAAATGAAAGGACGGGGTGTATGAAAGTTAAGAAAGCAATCATACCTGCAGGTGGTTTAGGCACGCGTTTTTTACCTGCGACAAAAGCAATGGCTAAAGAAATGCTTCCTATTGTTGACAAACCAACGATCCAATTCATTGTTGAAGAAGCGTTAAAATCTGGGATTGAAGATATTTTAATTGTTACTGGGAAAGAAAAACGTCCTATCGAAGATCATTTTGATGCTAACCTTGAATTGGAATTAAATCTGCGTGAGAAGGGAAAACTCGATTTATTAAGTACCATCAAGGAAACGGAAGCTGTTAATCTTCATTTTATCCGACAATCTTACCCTAAAGGATTAGGGCATGCAGTTCTTCAGGCCAAAGCATTTGTAGGAGATGAACCATTTGTTGTCATGTTAGGGGACGACTTGATGGTGGATCAAGTCCCTTTGACAAAACAGCTAATGATGGACTTCGAGGAAACTCATTCATCAACGATTGCAGTGATGGAAGTTTTGCCAGAAGATACAGGAAAATATGGAATCATTGATCCTGGAGAGGAAGAAAAAACTGGGTTATATCGAGTAAGAAAAATGGTAGAAAAACCTACTCCTCAAGAGGCGCCTAGTAACCTTGCCATTATTGGACGCTATTTATTAACACCAGACATTTTTCCAATACTCGAAACGCAAACACCAGGTGCGGGCAATGAAATCCAATTAACGGATGCGATTGATACATTAAATCGCCATCAAAAAGTCTATGCAAGAAATTTTAAAGGGAGACGATATGATGTTGGTGATAAATATGGTTACATGCGAACCAATATTGATTATGGGTTACAACATCCAGAAATCGGCGCTGCCCTTAAAGAGTATCTGATACAACTTAGTAAAGAGTTATAATTTCTAAACTAAGGTACTTTTACTTGGTCTTATCTAGTTCGTTGCTTAAATTTTAGTAAAATACTTTTTGTTAGCTATTAAAATAAACGTCATTTTTCTTATTATGTAGTAATATAAAAGAGTTATGGCAAAATTGACTTTTAAATACAGAAAAGGTGTGTAGCTTTGTATGGGAAAATTGATTACAATCGGTCAAACACTTCTTGATGGATTGAAATGGCTGATGGAAGGAAATAACTGGTTGTTTTTGACTCCATTGGTGCTAATTTGTGGATATGTTTTCATTCAAATGGCTAGAAAAAAAGAGAAATTATTGATTTTTATCTGGTATTTAGCAACAATTTCTATTTTAAGTGTTATGCTTGAACTTGCTTTAGGTGCGTGGGAAGCTATGATTTTTGCTTTGATATTTATCATAGGTTATTTCATCATCTTTATCCCTTATTTCTTTAGAGGCGTTCATATCGGCAAAAAAGGCAGACACACGGCTTCTCATCGCAGAACAAAACGATCAGATAAACGCTAAAAGCAGTGAGTTAAGAAAGTTGATCCATGTAGCTTGCAACTACGGTTATTGCTCGCTTGAGTTTTTCGTTAGAACAAAGCAACGGCTGGTTAAATCCATTTTATTTGGATGAGCGGTTGCTTTTTTGTCTGGTTTTAGGGTCTGAGTATGCCATTTAAGGAATGGGAGTTAGCGAAAAGCAGTAGGGGAGAGTCATCTTGGTAGGCTAAACAAAAAAATGATCATGACATGTTTAATTGTGGACGGCAAATTTATTTATTTAAGTAGATATTGGCTGTTATCATTGTTAAAAAATAAATCTAAAAACAAGAATCCTATCGTGATAGGATTCTTGTTCAGTTAAAAAAGTTGATTTATATGTCAAGAAAACAGACCATGTTTTTTTTATTTTTTCGGACTTGCACTTGTCTGATAGATTACTTAAAATGATTGAAGATAGAAACAGCAGAATAAAAAAAGGCTCCCTAATAGTTAGCGGCAACTAACTATCAGGGAATGACCAGTCACACGTATAAACCCTGACCGATCATTTGCCATAGTCAATGCAAGGCATCGACCGTATTTATTGTACCTAATTTCTGGGGAGATTTCTACCCTTGTGTCGGTTTTTCGATGGTCGGTAGCTCGTTTATTTACTATGTCAAGGTATTGGGCAGTATGCTCAATGCCTTTTTTTATCTTTCATTTTCAAGCAAAAGGTTGATACGTCTTAACTGATTTCTTTTTTTATGTTTTAGCGCACTTGCTGTTTTTGTTGTGAAATTAAAGGTGGAGAAATAAATGAGTTTACGCTATTTTGATTATTATCAGCAACTAGAAAAGAAATTAAGAATCGAAGAACCCTTGATGGTTCAAGCTGCTTCTTTAATTGCTCGTCAAGTTTCATTAGGTGGACGTTTACAAATCTTTGCTAGTCGTACACTAAGCGGGATAGCATTTGAGTTTTGGGAGCATTTACCTGAAATGATACCGGGCAAGTTAATTGAAAATCCGGCAAATGGGATATATGAAACTTTGGAAGGAACAGGAAAAGCGATCATTGATCAGCTCTCTGTCAAACAAGCAGATATTTTTCTACTTCTTTCCAATGAAGGTAGGGATCCAAGTATTGTGGAGTTAGCTCAATGGATCAAGTCAAATGGTCATTTACTGATTATTGTTACTGGATTTGATCTCTCGCGAAGTATCAAATCACAACACAGTAATGGGTTGCGACTGTTTGAATTTGCTGACCTAGTATTGGATAACCATGCACAAATGAATGATACCGCTTTATCATTGTCAGAAGTTGAGCTTGCTCTTTGTGATAGTTCCTCTATCGCTACCATATTACTATTGCAGCAAACCCTATATTTTACAGTCTGCCAGCTGATTCGTTAGGGAACGTAAAAATAGAATGAATGGAAACATTGCCTTGAAGTAGATGAAAAAGGGACACCTTTGAATAAAACTAGGAACATTCGGCGATTTCTAAGTGTTAGTGTAAAAAGTAGAGCAAGGTAACCTCTTTTTTCAATAGTTAAAACAAGCAAAATATCACAAAGAAGAGACAAAAAAGAATTCACTTGAATTCTTTTTTGTCTCTTAATACACGTTGATGAAAGAGTCTTCCCCAAAACTCTTTACATTGCAATTATAGTACATTAGTTATGATTATTGCAATGAAGATTGTTTATAGATTAAAAAAAGTCTGAAGCAGCTATTTTTTCTCATAGACTATCTGTTTTTTTATTCGTTTTTTTTCGGATAAATAATGAATAAAAAATTCTATTTATATCGAATGTTGAAAAAATATACATATTTTAAAAATGATAAAATATAATTGGTTTTTCTTCATAAATAATAAAACAAGTAAAGATATCGAGAGTGTAAAATATTTTGTGTAAATAGAAAAAAGGAAGTCCCTTCTGTAGAATAGAGTTACCACAACACATTCACAGAAAAGAGGACTTCCATATGAACGATTTTACTACAGAAATTCTAAAGACTCTAGCGAACAAAGGCGATTTGAATGAATTATTCCGTGTCCATTTGGAAAAAGCTGTCAATACGCTTCTCAAAACGGAGTTAACGGCTTTCCTCGATTACGAAAAGTACGATCGCATTGGTTTTAACACGGGTAATTCTCGTAACGGCTCCTATGACCGTACGGTCAAGACCGAGTACGGGGAACTTCATCTCCAGATTCCGCGCGACCGCAACGGCGAGTTCAAGCAACAGACTGTTCCTGCTTATAGACGGACGAATGATACCTTAGAGGAGACCGTCATTCACCTCTTCCGAAAAGGTATTACCATGTGGGAAATCGCAGACTTGATTGAGAAAATGTATGGGCATCACTACACGCCCCAAACCATGTCCAACATGACTAAAGTGCTGACTGAAGAAGTAAATGCATTTAAAGTTAGAACTCTAAATGATAAGTATGTCGCTATTTTCATGGATGCTACTTATATTCCTTTAAAAAGACAAACTGTTTCAAAAGAAGCAGTTTATATTGTAATTGGCATTCGATTAGATGGAACCAAAGAGGTTCTTGGGTTTAGTCTTGCTCCAACTGAATCTGCTTATGTTTGGAAAGAGATTCTTCAAGACCTAAAAGACCGTGGTTTAAAAGAGGTTTTATTAGTCGTAACTGATGGTTTAAGTGGCATTAACGATAGTATTCATAGTGTTTATCCAAATGCTCAATTTCAACAATGTTGTGTCCATATATCTAGAAATATCGCTCATAAGGTTCGTGTTAGTGATCGACAAGAAATCTGTAGCGATTTCAAATTAGTTTATCAAGCAAGTTCAAAAGAAGAAGCAAATAATCAAATAAGGTTTATGATAGATAAATGGAAAAAGCAGTATCCACGAGTGGTTAAATTGCTCATGAATCCTGCTATATTAACCTTTTATAATTTCCCTCCGTCAATCAGAAGAACTATTTATTCAACTAATTTGATTGAAGGTTTTAACAAACAATTAAAGAAATATACCAAAAGAAAAGAGCAATTTCCTAATGAAGAATCTCTGGAGAGATTTCTAGTATCTCAATTCAACAACTATAATCAAAAGTTTCTATGCCGAGTTCATAAAGGTTTTAAAGAAATACATGATACATTAGAATCAATGTTTTAACTTAATCAACAGAATGGGCTTTTCCATTTACACATAATTCTTGACGCAACCAAGATATCATATGAAACTAATTGATTATATCCTTGCATCACAAAATACAAGAGAATTATTTAACTTTTTTTGGTTGCTTTTAACAAAAATAAAAAAGATTGCTTTAATAGATAATTAATGTGTTTAGCGTTTTTTTGCTGTATAATCTAATCTGATATTGATTGTTTTATTCATAAAAATTTAAAGATAGAAAGGAAGACTTCATAGTGAAGAAGCAAGTGTCTTCGGGGAAATCCAAACGGGATCTCACAAAAATGACGACACCCCATACTTATGTCATCATTTTTGGAGTGGTCATCCTTGCTTGGTTGCTGACATTTATTGTACCAGCAGGAAAATTTAGTACACAAGATATCGAATACCAAGATGCAAATGGAGAAACAAGTACGCGAACTGTATTACGCCAAGATTCATTTCGTTATGCTTATGCCTTGGATCGCTCCTATGTATTTGATCAATTAGAGAAGTTACAAAATGATCCGACGGAAAGAGAGAAATTAAAAGTCCCTGAAAAAGGGTTAGAAGAAGTGATTTCTGAAGGTGAAAAGAAATTAACGCAAGAAAAGTTAGATGAAATCTCTTTAACAGATGATGTACTTTATGACCAATTTGGCGAACGCATTTATGATACTTCAAAAAAACTCCATAAAACGGCTCGAGTATGGGGGACCGATGATTTTGGTGGTTTCGGATTTTTGAATTTTGTCTTTGAAGGGTTAGTTTCAGGAGACAAGTATGGATCGGCTGTCGGAATCGCTGCGCTTATTTTAGTTGTTGGTGGTGCTTTTGGAATTATCATGCGCACCGGGGCAATTGATGCAGGGATCTATGCTTTCATCAGTAAGACAAGGGGACTGGAGCGTTTAGCCTTACCGCTATTATTTTTTGCTTTTTCATTCGGTGGCGCGACATTCGGCATGGCAGAGGAAGTCATTCCTTTTTCTATGGTGATGGTCCCATTTGTGATAGCTCTTGGTTATGACTCGATCGTTGCAGTAACAGTCACGTATGTCGCCTCTCAAGTCGGAAATGCGACTTCCTGGATGAGTCCGTTTAGTGTAGCAGTTGCTCAAGGGATCGCTGGCATTCCAGTGTTATCGGGTGCGACGTTCCGATTGATCATGTGGGTCGTTATCACAGCGTTATCTGCTGGCTATTTGATGATTTATGGGGAGAAAATCCGTAAAAACCCTGAAAGCTCATTGACGTATAAATCAGATGATTATTTCAGAAGTCATTTGAAAAAAACAACCGACGAGAAAAAAGCGTTTATGTTGGGACACAAATTGATTTTACTTGAAATGCTCATCGTATTGGTTTGGATCGTTTGGGGTGTTACGCAAGAAGGGTATTATATCCCAGAAATTGCTTCACAATTTTTTGTTATGGGATTAGTCGCAGGGATCATTGCAGTAATCTTCAAATTGGATGGCATGCGGATCAATGATATTGCCTCTTCTTTCCAATCGGGTGCTGCTGATCTAGCTGGAACAGCAATCGTTGTAGGGATGGCAAAAGGGATCTTATTAGTATTAGGTGGCTCAGATGCTTCTGTTCCTTCTGCTTTAAACACCATTCTACATGGTATCGGTACAGCTTTAGCAGGAGTACCAGCGGCTATCGGAGCGTGGGCAATGTATATTTTCCAAAGCCTGTTTAATTTAGTCGTGACATCCAATTCTGGTCAAGCGGCGTTAACGATGCCAATCATGGCACCACTTGCTGACTTAGTAGGGGTCTCTCGTCAAGTAGCTGTATTAGCTTATCAATTAGGCGCTGGATTTATGGATGCCTTTACCCCTGTATCAGCTAGTTTGATTGGTGTCTTAGGTGTTGCACGTATCGAGTGGGCAAAATGGGCAAGATTCCAAATCAAAATGCAAGGATTCTTTTTTGTCCTAGGTACTATCTTTATCATGATTGCGATAGCAATCGGCTTACAATAGCGAAGCAATAAAGTTAAGGCTAGTGAAGAATACACGAATCGTGTTTTTTCTGATGACAGAGGAACTCGATGCTTTTTCAAACTTACTAGCCAAAAAGTTGACTTATAGAAAGCAAGCCGAAGAGACTGAAAATAGTTTGTCTTATTTTCATTATTCTTCGGCTTTTTTATAATAAAAATAGTTACTTTTGAAACAAAGAAAACCAAAATATCGGTATGAGAAAGGATGAAGTCAAATGAAAATCATTCGTCAAATTGAGGTTTATGCACCAGATTATTTAGGGGTCATGGATGTATTGATTGCCGGGGATAAAATTATTGCGCTTGAAGAAGCGTTGAGCGGTGGCTATGCTGAGTTAGAAGTGGAAGAAATTTCCGGTAGTGGGAAAGTGTTGACACCGGGCTTTATTGATTGCCATTTTCACCTTTTAGGTGGAGGTGGAGAGGGCGGTTTTCAAAATCGTACGCCAGAAGTAACTTTAAGTCAATTGACGACAGCGGGTGTAACAACAGTTGTTGGGTGTTTGGGAACAGATGGTGAAGGTCGTGACATGACTGCACTTATCAGTAAGGCAAAAGGCTTAGAAGCAGAAGGGATCTCAACTTACGTCTATGAAGGTTCTTATCGATTACCAATCAAAACCGTTACGGATTCAATCATCAAAGATTTTTTGACAATTGATAAAATCATCGGAATTGGCGAAATTGCTGTTTCTGACCATCGATCATCTCAGCCTACATTTGAAGAATTTTCTCGAGCAACTGCTGATGCCCGAGTAGGAGGTATGTTGTCTGGTAAAGCTGGTATCGTCAATGTCCATTTAGGTGGAGGAAAACGTAAACTAGAGTTATTAACAAGGGTAGTTGAGGAAACCGAGATTCCGATTACGCAATTTTTACCTACCCATGCTAACCGCACGCCAGAACTTTTAACAGCTTGTATCGAGTTTGCGAAAAAAGGTGGGACAATTGACTTCACAGCGAGCGAAGATCCTGATTTTTGGGAACGAACAGATGGGGAAGTCCGCTTTAGTAAAGCTTTAAAACAGTTGATCGAAGCTGGCGTTTCCCTTGATCATTTTACAATGTCATCTGATGGACAAGGAAGTTTACCTTACTTTGATGAAAAAAATCACTTTCTTGGTATGGGTGTCGGAAGCGCAAAATCACTACTGGTAGGTATCAAAGAAGCGGTAGAAAAAGAAGAGATTCCACTTGAAGTAGCCTTGCGAGCAATCACAGTCAATCCCGCTCGTGTGTTAAAGCTGGAGCGAAAAGGAACAATCAAAGTAGGGAACGATGCTGATCTATGTATACTTGACAAAGAAACCTTAGCCATCGAAACAGTGATCGCCAAAGGACAAGTAATGGTTGAAAACAAAGAAGTTAAAGTGTGGGGAACCTTTGAAAAAACGATCTAAGAGCATACTGTTTGTCTGTTTTTCAAGTTGATGATACCCTGATAATAGTTAGATAGTTAGAAATGAGAAATTTAAGGGAGGAATTAAGATGGCAGATTTAAAAGGACGTTCTGAAGATGCAAAAGACAAAGTAGTTGGTAAAGGAAAAGAAGCTTACGGTAAAGCAACAGATGATAAAAGCAAAGAAGCTGAAGGAAAAGCACAATCACTTGGTGCTGATATCAAAGAAAAAGCTCGTAATTTAGGCGATGATATCAAAGAAGGCTTTGAAGATGTCAAAGAAAAATTCTCCAAAAAAGATGATAAAAAATAGTTTCTCCAAAAGAGAAGTTTGGTTAAAACTTTGAGAATGATCCTCTGGTTTTGTCCAAAGCTAGTTCTTAAGGAAGATTGATTGTAAAAGACGATAGATTTGGTTTATTGTGTTTTGCACCTCTTATAGTTAGTAAACGAACTTTTGAGGTGCGCCACGATACCAATTCTACCGTCTTTTTTTAGTATGCGTTCCAGCAAATCTATCGATGTACTCTCTCGAATTATGATAAGTATAATTATAAGTCAATGAACTTAATAGAGCTTTGAAGTGATTTATAGTAAGAAAGCTTTTATTGAGATCGAAAATCCTACTATAGTTATTCCTAAAAATATGGTAAAATAGACGGAGTATGTTTGTAACAGAAGAACGGATAAAAGTAGACAGTTTGTTAAATTGAGACTGTTTTAATCAACGACTTGAGGCAAGATTGGTTGTGCTTTATAAAACCAGGCTTTTTTTCTTGAGAATAGCAGATGCTAGCGATTTATCTAATTTGTTGTATAATGATGGGGAGTAGTCGAATCCATTGCTTTCGACTTTTGTGTTAAAAATAATCGATTCATCGCTTTAATGAAACTTATTCAAAAATGGCAGAAGATAAACAAGAGGACTGTCAATCAGCTGCTTTTTCTTGCTAAGCAATAGAAGAAGTCAGCTAAAATTTTGTGAGTTGCTCATTGAGATGAATCATCTATTTAGTTAAAGAAGAGAATCGATGTCTTTAAACTTGGGCATCATAAGAAGAGGTGAAATTTGTGAGTACCATTAAAATTATCCCTTTAGGCGGCGTACGTGAAAATGGAAAAAATATGTACATCGCTGAAGTGGGAGAAGATATTTTTGTTTTAGACTGTGGTTTAAAATATCCTGAAAACGAATTGTTAGGTATTGATGTAGTCATTCCTGACTTTACGTATCTGGAAGAAAACATTGATCGGGTAGCGGGAGTCTTTTTGACACATGGACATGCAGATGCGATCGGAGCGTTACCTTATTTACTTTCTAAGCTCTCTGTACCAGTATTTGGAACCGAGTTAACGATCGAGCTTGCTAAATTGAGTGTGGGACGAAATGATGCAGCAAAAGGTTTCAAAGATTTCCATGTAGTCGATGAACACACGGAGATTGATTTTGGCGAGACGATCGTCAGCTTTTTCCGAACCACCCACACGATTCCAGACTCAGTCGGGATCAACTTGAAAACCAAAGAGGGCAGTATCGTTTACACAGGCGATTTTAAATTCGATCAGACAGCTATTCCAATGTATCAAACTGATTATGCTCGTTTGGCAGAAATCGGTAAAGAAGGCGTATTGGCATTACTTAGTGAATCAGCGAACGCTGAAAACTCAGTTCCTGTAGCATCAGAGCTACAGATTGCGGATGAAGTCTTCGATACGATCAAGTATTGGGAAGGTAGAATCATCGTTGCTTGTGTGGCAAGTAATCTACAGCGGGTTCAACAAGTCTTGGATGCAGCCGAAAAGGCACAAAGAAAAGTAGTATTGACAGGGCAAGATTTTGAACGGATTATCCGAACAGCAATGCGTCTGGAAAAACTACAACTTCCGAGTGAAGATTTGCTTGTGACCTTGAAGGACATGAAGAAATACAAACCAGAAGAAATCATCATTTTAGAAACTGGACGGATGGGTGAACCAATTAAGTCATTGCAAAAAATGGCCAATAAAACCCACCGTAATATCAAAATCGAAGAAGGCGACTTAGTCTATATCACAACTACTCCAAGTATTGCGATGGAAACGATGGTAGCTAAAACAGAAGATATCATTTATCGTGCAGGTGGTACGGTCAAATTGATCTCTGAGAACATGCGAGTGTCTGGACATGCGAACCCTAACGATCTTCAGTTGATGCTTAATTTGATGAGACCAACTTATTTTATTCCTGTTCAAGGTGAATATCGTGAATTAGCTGCTCATGCTGATTTAGCTCATGCCGTCGGGATCCCTTACAAAAACATTTACATCACAGGACGTGGTGATGTGTTGGAATATAAAAATAAACGGATGAGTGTCGCTGGAACGATCAGTGCTGAAAATGTGATGATCGATGGTTTAGGAATTGGTGATATTGGTAATATTGTGTTACGTGACCGTAAAATCTTGTCAGAAGATGGTATTTTTGTAGCTGTAGTTACTATTAGTCGCCGTGAAAAGAAAATTGTCTCAAAACCACAAATCACATCTCGCGGTTTCGTTTATGTCAAAGCTAGTCGTGATTTGATGAAAGAAAGTGGGACGATGATCGAAGAAATCGTGGAAAAACACTTGGAAAGTAACGACTTTGAGTGGAGTAAATTAAAACAAGACATTCGAGATCAATTAGGACGCTACCTATTTGAACAAACAAAACGTCGTCCAGTGATTTTACCAGTGATCATGGAAGCAACACAACGTAGAGGCAAAAAATAATTGAAACAATAATGGTGTGGAAAAGGTCGTAATCTTTTAAAGAGGCGACTTTTCCATACCATTTTTTGTATCAGTTGAACCAAAGTTCTTGCTCGTTCTTTTTTTTCTATTTTTTTGTAAAATAAAAGAGAAGGAAATGGAAGGAAGATAGTAGATGAAAACAAAAGTAGAAGAATATTTAGAAAAAGAAAGAATTTCTTACGAAGCTCTGACATTTAATCAGACAGAATTGAATGATTTTCAAAAAATACTCAAGCAAAAACAGATTGATCAAAACAGTGTTTGTAAAACATTAGTTTTGAAAGGGGATAAAACAGGTGTAATCATTGCTGTTGTTCCATTGTCGGAACATTTAGATTACAAAAAAACCAGGAAAATTTCTGGTGATCACAAAGTCGGTTTTCCCGGAATGGATTTTGTGATGGCATCTACTGGTTATCCACATGGTGCAAATACACCGATCGGCATTTATCGTAAACACCCAGATTATCTTTTTTTAGTTGATGCATCTTTCAAAGAAAAGCAAATGTTGGTCATGTCAAGTGGCGAAATTGGCAGAAGCATTAAGATCGCTAGAACAGACTTCGAAAAAATAGTTCCTTTTACGTATGCAGAGTTAGTGGAGTAGCGTACTTAGAGTGGTTTGAGCTGATTTGCCACTTGGTACAAACTGTATTATCTGTTACAATGATTACGTATGTACTGTACTATTATTTAGGATTATTCTCTAAATGAAATCGGTTTATTTAATGTATGAAAGAAAGTAAAAGGAGTGAGAAAAGTGAAAATTACTTATCACGGACATTCATGTGTGTCGATCGAAATGAAAAATGGTGAACGCTTGATTATCGACCCGTTTATTACAGGTAATCCGTTAACAGATTTAACAGCTGATAAGGTAGAAGTAGACTGGGTTTTAGTTACTCATGGGCACAACGATCATGTAGGAGACATGGTGCCGATTGCTAAACAAAATGATGCAACGATTATCAGCATTGTTGAGATTACAAATTATGCGGAACAGTTAGGTGCCAAAGGACATGGGATGAATATTGGTGGAAAATATGAATTTCCATTTGGGATCGTAAAATTTGTTCCTGCTCAACACAGCTCAAGTTATGAGGTAGCTGGCACACCGCTTTATATGGGCGAACCTAGTGGGATTGTGATCCAAGCAGAAGGAAAAACGATCTATCACGCAGGAGATACCGCTGATTTTAGTGATTTGGCTTTACTTGCCGAACAATTTACCATTGATGTTGCCTTTTTACCAATTGGTGATAATTTTACAATGGGACCAGAAGATGCAGCGAGAGCAGCGAAACGGATTGGCGCTAATCTAGTCGTTCCTATCCATTACAATACATTTCCTGTTATCCAACAAGATCCTCAACTATTTATTGAGAAGTTGGCAGGGAACGAAGGAAAAATAATGAGCGTTTCTGAAACGCTAGAAGTGTAGGTTAAAGATATGGCGACGAAACATGACTTGATTTTAGAATATATCGAAAGCTTACCGGTTGGAAATCGTATTTCAGTCAGAAGCATAGCAAAAGAATTAAACGTAAGTGAAGGAACGGCCTATCGTGCCATCAAGGATGCTGAAAATATCGGATTAGTTTCAACGATCCAACGTGTCGGAACAATCCGGATTGAGCGAAAATTGAAAAAACATATTGAACGACTAACGTTTGGGGAAGTCGTCAGGATCATTGAAGGAGATGTATTGGGAGGCGCAACAGGATTAGACAAAGTATTGAATAAATTTGTGATCGGTGCGATGACGAAACATGCGATGGAACGCTATATCACACCAGGATCATTGATGATCGTCGGTAACCGCTCGGAAGTTCAAAAATTAGCTTTAGAAGATGGAGCCGCCGTGCTGATTACTGGTGGATTTGACACTACCCCCGAGATTGCTCGCTTAGCAGATGAATTAGCGATGCCGATTCTTCGTACGACTTATGATACCTTTACCGTAGCAACGATGATCAACCGTGCTTTGAGTGATCAATTGATTAAAAAAGACATTATGCTTGTCAGTGATATCTATATGTCAGCAGAAAAGACACACTACCTGCTACAAACAGATACGATCGCCGATTATCAAAAACTATCAGAGGAAACGCACCATTCACGATTTCCAGTAGTGAACCGTCACATGCGCTTGATGGGAATTATTACTGCTAAAGATGTACTTGGTAAAGCAGATACACAAGTAATTGAGCGGGTCATGACAAAAGACCCGATCAGTGTGAAAAAAACCATGAGTGTTGCTTCTGTCAGCCATCAAATGATTTGGGATGGTTTAGAAGTCATGCCAGTCGTTTCGGATGATTTGACACTTGAAGGGCTGATTACTCGGCAAGATGTGATGAAAGCCATGCAGTTAGTTCAGCGACAACCGCAAATTGCAGATACGATCTCTGACCAAATCTCAGGAGGAATCCAAACGATCGATCGAGACCGAGACGGGAATCTTTTGGCAAATCCAAAGTTTAAATTTATGGTTACCCCTCAAATGGTCAATGGGGTCGGTACGATTTCATTTGGTGTATTAAGTGAGATCCTTTCTGATGTTGCACAAAAAACCATGGTATTAAATCAACGCAGAAATATCATGATCGAACAGATGAGTCTCCATTATCTACGTTTAATCCAACTTGAAAGCGAATTGGATATTCGTCCAAGAGTGCTTGAAATTGGTCGGAGATCAGCCAAACTAGACATTGAAGTATATATCGAAAATACGATCGTTTCCAAGGCAATCGTTGTTTGCCAAGTAATGGAACGTTCATAGAAAGCAGGGAAATAATGACTGTCCAATCTGAAATTTTAGCAGAAATAAAAAAATATGATCGAATCATCATCCATCGACATCAACGTCCTGACCCAGATGCTTTAGGTTCTCAAGTAGGTTTAGCAGAGATTTTAAGAGCAACGTTTCCTCAAAAAGAAATTTACCAAGTCGGGGAAACTGTGGAGGGCTTGCGCTTTTTAGCAGAAATGCAAATAGTTGATGATCAAGTGTATGAAGGAGCTTTGGTCATCGTCACTGATACAGCAAATGCACCTAGAATCAGTGATGATCGTTTTAAGTTAGGTGAGAAATTAATAAAAATTGATCATCATCCAAATGATGAACCGTATGGTGATCTGGTCTGGGTCGATACGAAAGCCAGCAGTTGTAGTGAGATGATTACGGAGTTTGCCCTCATGTTTCCAAATGAGTTAACGTTGAATACCAGTGCAGCGCGTTTGCTTTATGCTGGGATTGTAGGAGATACAGGACGCTTCCTATATCCAGCTACAACCGCCAGGACGTTGGAAATTGCAGCAGATTTAAGACGTTATCCTTTTGATGCCAGTGCATTGAATCGTGAAATTGAACAAATGCCGATGAAAGTTGCTAAACTTTCAGGTTATTTATACCAAAATATCCAGGTTGATGAAAATGGCGCAGGAAAAGTGATTTTATCACAAGAACTCCTTTCGCAATACGGAATTGATGATTCTGAAACAGCAGCTGTTGTTTCCTTGCCTGGTGTCATTGATGAGGTATTAGCTTGGGGAATCTTTGTGCAACAACCTGAAGGATATTACCGTGTACGGTTACGTTCGAAAGGCCCGATCATTAATGAATTAGCGAAAAAGCATCATGGTGGTGGCCACCCGCTCGCAAGTGGCGCAAGTGCGAAAGATTTAGCGGAAGTGGCAGAAATTTATGACGAAATCAAAGAGATTTGTCATGCGTATCAAAGATAGTAACTATTTTAGAAGAGAGAGTTGTTCGTTGTAAAAATGATTTTTACTAAACTTTGTTTTAAAAATCACAAGTCTCTCTTTTCAAAAGACACGTTATCCGTTACAATAATGCTCAACGCTATTTTTAAAGGAGAAAGAAGATGACATTACCAAACTGCCCACAATGTGGCTCTGAATACACTTACGAAGATCGAGGATTATTTATTTGTCCTGAATGTGCAAATGAATGGACAAATGAAGAACAGGACCAAGTAGATGGCTTGATCGTTCTTGATGCTAATGGTAATCCTTTGGCAGAAGGCGATAGTGTGACAGTGATCAAAGATTTAAAAGTGAAAGGTGCATCTGGTGCCATCAAACAAGGAACAAAAGTGAAAAATATTCGTCTAGTGGAAGGCGACCATAACATTGATTGTAAAGTCGATGGATTTGGACCGATGAAATTAAAATCAGAATTTGTTAAAAAACTCTAATACACTCAAGGTATTTTCACCTTCTTTTTAGATCACTCATGGTAAAATAAGTTAAAATAAAAAGGAGTGGATTTATCATGTATGGATATGGCATGTATGGCTTTTTTGATCCTACATTTTTGTTAGTGATCATCGGATTAGTTATTTCCGGTATTGCCTCAGCTTATGTGAACAGTACTTTTCGTAAATATGACAAAATCAGAAGTAAGAATAACGTGACGGGTACTCAAGCAGCGCAATACATTTTACAAAGTCAACAAATTAATGATGTCGGTGTCCAACAAATTGCAGGAGATTTGACCGATAATTATAATTCAGGAAATAAAATGTTGAGCTTATCACAAGCAACGGCACAGTCTACTTCGGTAGCTGCAATTGGTGTTGCTGCTCATGAATGTGGGCATGCGGTACAAGATGCTGTTGGTTATGCGCCACTAAAGATTCGTGCCGCACTGGTTCCAGTGGCTAATTTTGGTTCGATGATTTCATTTCCATTGATTTTGATTGGTGTTTTACTGAGCTGGAATGATACATTGATCAACATCGGTATTTTTGCTTTTTCACTTGCGCTTTTGTTTCAGCTAGTTACATTACCAGTCGAATTTAATGCATCCAGACGAGCCATTCAAATTCTAAGCGAAGGTGGTCTTCTGACAGCAGAAGAAGTACCAATGGCTAGACACGTACTCTTTGCCGCAGCATTGACATACGTAGCTGCAGCACTTGCCACTTTCTTACAATTGCTTCGTTTGATCTTATTATTCGGTGGTAATCGTAGAGACTAGTACATGGGACATTATTAAGGTCCTTACTAGCAATGAAAAATCGTAAGTAATTATCGTTAAACCGCTTTGACCTGGTTCAAACGTGAAGAGTTGAATAAGATAGGTTTATCTATCAAGATAATAGTTAAGTATAGGACAACAGGTTGTCCTATACTTTTTTGGCTTGTTTCAGCTATTTTCCAGCTTAAGGAAACAAAAGGATTATTTTTGGTGGAGTCTTTGTATCAGATGGAATAAATGGAGCCAAAGTTCATCTTCACGTTCAGGGTCAAGATAAAAGATATCTGCCGTTTGTTGTTGGGTATCGAACCAATCAGTGACGATTAAATCAGCTTCTTCAGGGTTTTCGGTGATTTGTAAAAACTGATGATTAAAAATATTTTTTAATAATTTTTCGATGTGGTAGTTTCCCGAAAAGACCTTGCTTATCTGTAGATGTATCGCTAATTTTTTATTTTCTTCCGATTTTAAAAGTGTATAGATCAGGCGACTAAGATGTTCGTGCAGTAAATTTTGGCTTGGTTGAGAAGTAAACGTGTCAGCGATGATCATTTGTATTTTTTTTAATCGTTGATCCGAGGCATCGATTTTCATATTTTCAGAAGGATAATAAAGTGCATGGAAGTAATCGATTTTTTCTTGGAATAAAAAAATAAACGTCGTCAGCATCATAATCAAATAATGGTAATAATATTTCTTTTCACCAGCAGATATCGAAGGGAATGACTCAGCTATTTTTTTGATCAGAAAAGAAACTTGTCGACAAAGCGAATGATTACTTTTAGAAAACTCATAGCCAAAGAGTGTTTTTTGTTGTTCGGGAATGAGGTTAGGAAAAAAATAGCAAAGTAAAAAATTAAAGTATAGTACTTCATTTTGGACAAGACTTTCAGGCAAGGATTGGGACAATTGTTTTTTCAATTCGCCGCTAAAATCTTTTGTAGAAGTTAAAATTTTCATTGTTTCATAGCTTTCTAAGAGGCTAGCATCTGGTAATTGATGATGAGCAGATCGCATTAAAAAGATTGCCACTAATAAGTAAACTTTTTCTTGTATCTTTGATGTTTTCTTGGTCATCAAAAGCTCATTGGATAAATGAGTATGCTTTACTTGGGAAAGTTTCATATTTGTCAAAGGCCAATCAATCCCCTGAAAAGCATCAGAAAAAAAGAAATACATATAAATTCTAATCGATAATTCATCGCCTTTCAAAATGTAACAATTTTGGCGAGAGATGATTTGCAGATGGAACTTTTTAAGTGATTTGTTTAATTGATTAGTTAGTTTTTCTAAATAAGAAGGAGATATGTACAACTTTTCCAATAATATTTTTTTTGAAACACGACTGTGTGGCGAATCAAAAAGTAACAATAAAAAATTAAACCGATTTGATTCGCGTAGGAAAAACAATTTTATATAATGAAAGATCGCCATTTTTTCATCTTTATGTTGTGAATCTAATTTCAATTCGCCTTTGGCAGTTGAGTAAATGAATCTAGGGATACTTAGTTGTTGAAAAATAGTCCCGTTTAATTTGCGGATGATTTCTTTGATCGTTCTCTTAGGGATTGATAGAACCTGAGATAATTCACGTAAGGAACATTTATTGGTTTGAACAATGGTATAGAATACTAACAATTCTTTCTTTTTTGCGTCCGTTAACATAAGTTGCTCCTTTTCCTTTTATTTTTTGTCCATGGGAGGACATAAACTGTGAGTGGAAAGAGTTTTTAATGTATGTTATTCTCACATAGTAGTAGTTGTTGTATGTGCTTGTTGTTATTTAAATGGTATATAACAATCGTTTATTCTATTGTTGTTTTTTTCGCTCATTTTGTCAAGTTATAACAGATTAAATAATCAATTTATATAACAAAAACATTGTTGTTTAGCTGATTTTGTTATGTTGGGTTTTGAGTATTGAAGAAAGTTATTAATAAAATAAGCTTCTTGTTGAAATTGTACCTAAATATATTTTTTTGATGTTATGTTGTTATTTTTAATGGGGGATTAGTACTGTCCTCTAAATAATAATGTCTTTAATTTAGAGATGACTAAAAATAATGTCTTTTTAAAAGAAAATGATCAAAAGTGAGAAAGGAAGAATTGTATGAGTAGAGTAACAAATTTTAGCAAAGAGTATTTACTCTTTAAAAGTATGGTATATGCTGAAGAAAATGGCTTATCAAAGATAACAGCTAGGAGTTTAGCTTCTTTTTGTGGCTGTTCCACTTATCCGATTTATGCCCACTTTAAATCAATACGTATATTAAAAGAAAAAATACTTGAAGAAATAACGATCTGTTTTGATCGCTATTTATCAGAATATGTCATTGATGATTTCTTCAGTATCGTCCATCTCCTAAAAGAGTTCTTTTCAATCCATGAAAGCATTCGTGGAGTAGTGATTAAGTCTGAGTTAGATATGGCTTCCTTATTTAAACGTGCGTTTTCAGAATATGTTAAAGAACATACTGGGATCAAAGAGCCTTACTTATTAGAATTACTTTGGCTCAATGCATTAGGCAGTTTGAACTCAGATCGATCTTCTCATGAATTTTTTGAAACAATGACATTGATTTGGAATAAATTGGCTGAGTTGGAAGAGAACTTGCCTGAAGTATTAACAAATATTGAATATTCCCCTAAGTAAATGGATGAAACGATGCTGAAGCGTCCTTTCATATAGATGATCAGAAAAATTGGTGGTAGCGTTTTATTTTTCGGCGATTTTGAAAGTGAAAAAGGGTAAATAGTTCGTTTATCTTTTTATCTATGCTATGATTAATATAGATAAAAGGAGCTGATAATGATGAAAACATCAACAAAAGTAACAATTGGATTAGGTGTCGCAGCAGCAGCAAGCGTAGCGACAGCAGTAGTTGTTTCGGGAAAAGTCATTGAAAAAATCCATCATTTGACGAACCGGGCAAAAGTAAAAAAGTTCGTTAATGAGACATTTGATGGAAACGAAAAACTACTAGATATCGTTGAACATTTATCGGATAGTGATTTAGATTCTTTGATGGGAATCCTAGCGAAGATCAAGTCAGGCAAAAAGAAAATTTCTGTCTATGGGGATTCTCTAAAAGGATCAACGGAAGATGTGAAAGACCGTTTACTCCATTACGTTGATAAAATCATGTGATGCAACAAAAAAAGTAAAGTTAAAAGTACAAAAAGAGCGAAAGTATTAGAAAATGGGACAAACATTATTGGTTTGTCTCATGAACGAATACTTTCGCTTTTTGTGTTCAATGTGTTTGTTCTTGCAGTAAGAGCAAATGACAAAACAGTAAATCATTTGCTTCTTTTAAGTTGAACCCAGTTTGTTCTTGGAATTTTTCGATTTTGTATTTCAATGTATTTCGATGAAGAAAGAGTGATTTAGCTGTCGAACTAATATTACCTAAATTTTTCCATAACACTGAAATGATCTCTTCCATTTCTGTCCGTTTGACCATCTCCTGATAACTTGCAATTAACTGATTGTTGTTCATTGTTCCTTTTGTATAATGATGTAAAGCCACCTCCGATAATGAGATTGCGCCACCATGTAAAGCAAAGTGCTTTTTTTCTTCAAAAAATATTTTCCGCTCTTCAAAAAACAGTTCTGAAAAATTGGGAGAAGGCAAATGAAATGAGCCAATAAATACTTGGGTAGTAATTTCAAAGTCTGCATCTAATGAAAGAAAAATACCTCTTAGCTCAGAAATTTCTAGATAACTAGGACATTTTTTTTCAATCAGTACAGCATCGGTTTCTGTATAAAAGAAAAAATCTTCTAAGTGGAAAAACATTTCACCGATTGTTTCTTGCCATTGGCGCTTAAGAAATTCTCCTCTTGGATCAATGTGAAATTGAATCATGCGAAAGCTTTCTTCTGCTACTAGCGGTTTATTTTCAAATAAATAATGATACCATGGATGATTATCTTCGACAGTAGCTACAGGGAATAACGCTTTCAAAATATTTGTTTCTTGTGTCGAAATCGTCGATTGATCGATCCATAAAAAATAATCATCAATTGCTAAAGAGAGAATTCCTTTATCGGAAGCAGGGGAATTTTTTTTCTGTGCATTAGGATAAAGTGTTATCAGTTTTGTCAAGTCCATCAAAGTCACCTCATGTTTTATTTTACCATAAGACAAAAAGCTAGTTACAACCTTTTTGTCTTATGCTAAAGTTAAGCAAGAAAATGAAAAGTAGGGGATCGATTGGAAATGAAGGAAATCGATAATGAAAAACATGAAAAATGGATGCGGTTAGCCATTGAAGAAGCTCAGAAAGCCCAACAATTAGCGGAAGTACCAATTGGAGCGATTGTTGTTTTAAATGATGAAATCATTGGAAGAGGCTACAATTTAAGAGAAACCACGCAAGACGCAACCACGCATGCGGAAATGATTGCGATCCGTGAAGCTTGTCAAAATGTTGGAAGTTGGCGTTTAGAAGAAGCCCAATTATATGTGACGCTCGAGCCTTGTCCTATGTGTAGCGGTGCGATGATTTTATCTCGAGTCAAAGAAGTATACTTCGGTGCGTATGATCCAAAGGGCGGAACAGCGGGAACATTAATGAATTTGTTGACAGATGAACGCTTTAACCACCAAGCCCATGTAGTAGGAGGCGTTTTGGAAACGGAATGTGGCCAACTTTTAACGGATTTTTTTAGAGAGTTGCGCTTAAGAAAAAAGAAATTAAAAAAAGGCTAGCCAAATAAAAAAAAATCAGGTATACTATTATTTGCCGAAAGGCTAGGACAATGGCGGGCTTGTGAAGCGTGTCAGATCTGGAAGGAAGCAGCACTAAGCAGGATCCGCCATGTGTCTGATTAAAACGAATCTTAAAAGCGTGATAGGTAGTACTTTACTACTTGTTACGTTTTTTTTGTCTAATGAACCAGAGCCTCTTTAGTTTTTTAGGTACTTTATTTGTATTTTATAGAGAAGTAAATAGCTATAGAGAGTATAATTGTTATTGGTAGAAAGATACAGTTTCATACCAATGACCTAAAAATAAATAATCGAAAGAGGTACATATTGATGGTATTAACGTATCCAGCTGTTTTTTATTTAATGACCGATGATAAAGAACCATACTATTTTATACATTTTCCTGATATTGATGGAAACGGAACACAAGCAAATGATATAAACGACGGTATGCAGATGGCTAGTGACTATCTTGGGCTACAATTGTCTTATTATATTGAGGAAGAAAATAAATTGCCGTCTAGCTCAAGTGTAAACAATATTAATGTAGAAAACTATTTCCCTTTTGAGCAGACGAATACATACAATAAAGAGGATTCATTTGTCACGCTTGTTTCAGTTAATATAAAAGAGTATCTGGACATGGAAAAGAGAGAACGTAAAAATGTGTCTATTCCTAAGTGGGCAGATAAATTAGGCAAAGAATTGAAGATCAATTTTTCTGAAACATTGACACATGCGATTTTAAAGAAAGCAGAAGAAGTAAAAAATAATTAAAATAAATGACAAGAAAAAAGCCTGGAATAAAATTTAACTTTAGTCCAAAATATGGATTTTACAAATATTCACAACGAATATTTTGTAAAATTCTTTTTTTGAATAAGCAGAGAACTTGATAAAATGACAGCTCTAAATTTAATAGTGAACGAATAAGTTGGCTTAAGAACAGTGAAAAGTTGAAAGAGGTTGAGACAAAAGTGTTCAGCATCAAGAAATAAGAAGGAATTTCCGAAAATTGACAAGAAACACAAAAACTAGTTTTTGATGTTGATTGTTACCTACTTGGTGATTCTCAAATTCTTGGTAAATTTCGGCAAATTTTCCGAAGATGCTACTTTTTTCTCACCGTGAACAAGAGGTCGTGAAAAGAGTGTTTTGACCTGAGCGTTAAGGATGGAAATCTCGAAACAGCTTCCCATGTTTTGAGATTTTTTGACTTATCGCCGAAGGTCAGCTCTTTGAACACCGTTTAGCAAGAGGCTGTGAAAGAAGCGTTCAGCTCCGAGCGAATAAGCGATGATTTTTTAAAATAGCTCCTCATATTTTAGAAAATCATCGCTTATTGTTGAGGAGTTGCTTCTTGAACGCCGTTTATTCGTTTTTAGAGATACTAGAAGAGACTGAGACAACTTTTGTCCCAGTCCCTTTTTTTTGTCACAAATTTTATTATTTTCCAACATATCTAAATGGAAACAAAAATCTTTAGCAAAGTAGTGAAAGGAAGGTCTGACAATGTAAAAAGAAGAATAGTGTATCAAACAAATGATGAAAGCTAAAAGCAAGGGACTCAAAACTGCAAACTAATGTCTGTTATGGAGGGCATTTCTTTCGCAGTCATTACGTTTAAAAGGAGGTGTTAGTATGACGGCATTAACGAAAGTCTTTGCTAGTGATCAAGCATTAATTCACAGTTTTTTTCTAGTGGTTCTATTAGATCTCATAACAGGTTGGCTTAAAGCAAAAGTCAATCATGTTTGGTATTCAACGCTAAGTTGGCGAGGACTTTGGAAAAAACTCAGTCATTTTGTGTTATTGATCCTGACGGGAGTCGTTGATTTTGTGTTGATCCAAAACGGCGTTCATTTTGAATTTACGTTAGTAAAGGTTTTTACGACTTGCCTGATTTTCACTGAGATTGGGAGCATTTTGACCAATATTGCTGAGTCAGAAGTAACGACTTATTTTGAGGGGATTTTAAAATCAATTCAAGACAAAATGAAACCAAAACAATAACGAAACAGAGAACGATTAGGAACGATCAAAGTGAATTTACCGAGATACTACGTGATAATGACTTTTTTATTTACTAACAAAGCAACCTAGGCACAGCTTTTTAGAAAAAAGTGAAAGATTTTATTTTTTCTGTCACAAATCACTAAAATAGCTCACATATCTATGTGATTCGAATCAAATGATCAAAATAATTTTTTAGGAGGATGGAAGATAACAGTAAGTAATAAGCTGTGTACATTTAAAGGCGCAACTAATATGAAAAAATGATTGAAAGTAAGGAGCGAACAACTATTATGGGACAATTTGAAACAGCAAAAACAATTTGGGATTACTTGGTCAGTCAAGGCTGGTCAAAAACCGCAGTTGCTGGATTATTAGGGAACATGCAATCAGAAAGTGGCATTATTGCCGACCGATGGGAGAGCGACATTGTCGGAAATATGTCTGGTGGATACGGACTAGTGCAATGGACACCAGCATCTAAATATATCAATTGGGCAAATGCGAATGGATTAAATTACAAAGACGTCATTTCTCAATGCAAACGTATTGAGTGGGAGGTAGCAAACAATCAACAATTTTATAATATATCTATGACGTTTCAACAATTTAAGACAAGTAACAAGTCTCCAGAAGAACTGGCGAATATTTTCATTCAATATTATGAAAGACCGGCAAATGCAAACCAACCAGCAAGAGCGCAACAAGCTAGATACTGGTACCAACAATTAAACCGAACAAAAGTCGTGGATTGGTTCAATAAACATCGTGGACAGATAACCTATTCCATGACTGGCTCAAGAAACGGTACAGATGGAACGGCAGATTGTTCTGGAAGTATTACTCAAGCAGTCAAAGACAGCTCTGGAATTCCTTATAGCTATTTATATAATACGGTTACCCTTGGTGGTTATCTCCAAAGATGTGGTTATGTATTAGTTTTAGTCGGAAATTCAAACGCTTCCAATCTCTCTCAGCTGAAAGATGAGGATATTGTTTTACTTTCTGGTGGGTCCTCGATGGCTGATTCAGGTGGTGCGATTGGACATACAGGTGTGATTACTGGTGGTGGTAAAAACATCACTTCAACTTGTTACTATACGCAAGGAGAAAAAATACTGCGATTCAAGAATTACGTTTTGATAAAAATTATATCGTTGCAAATGGGTTTCATTATTATGAAGTTTGGCGTTTTTCTGGCGGTTTTAATCAATCAAGTTCAACAGGAATAACTAATGACCCAACGCCACCTTCATTTTCGACAAATGTTCATTATAGTTTACGAGTGTTGGGGGGAGCTTGGTTAGGAGAAATCACTAACTTTAACAATTCAGATTCTAATGGTTTTTCAGGATTACCGAATCATCAACACGATATGCTATATATCAAGGTTGATAAAGGAACATTACGTTATCGAGTACACACGATGACAAGCGGTTGGTTAGATTGGGTTAGTAAAGGTGATCCAAATGATATGGTCAATGGATGTGCAGGGAATCCTGGAGAAGCGATTGATGGTGTACAAATCTATTACACAACACCTGCTGGAGAAACTTATTCACAAGCATATTACCGTTCACAAACGACCGCTCGTGCTGACTGGTTACAAACTTGTTGCGATGATGGAACATCGATCGTCGGTTACGATGGTTGGGCAGGGATGTTTGGCGAACCGCTAGACCGTCTGCAAATCGGGATTGCGAAATCCAATCCTTTATTTACTTATTCACCAGGGGTAAATAATGGGGGAAGTTTTTCTACCAATGTTCACTATGGGTTACGTGTTTTGGGCGGAAGTTGGTTAGGAGAAATTACCAATTTCAATGATGTCGATTCCAATGGTTTTTCAGGATTGCCAAATAATCAACATGACATGCTTTATATCAAAGTAGATGCGGGAACGATTCGTTATCGAGTCCATACGGTAAAAAGTGGTTGGTTAGATTGGGTCAGCAAAGGTGATCCAAATGATATGGTCAATGGATGTGCAGGAAATCCTGGTGAAGCCATCGATGGTGTGCAACTTTACTATACAACACCTACAGGTAAGACATTATCGCAAGCCTACTACCGTTCTCAAACGACCGCCCGAGCTGGTTGGCTAGGAGTATGTTGTGATGATGGCACCTCTATCGCTGGCTATGATGGCTGGGCAGGAATGTTTGGCGAACCATTGGATCGTCTACAAATCAGCATAGCTGCATCTAATCAATTTTTTGATTAAAAAAACTTCAATTAGTTGGCTGAAAAGAGAAAAATGAGAAACTGATTGCTACTTGATTATTGCTGAAGAAGTAGGAATAGAAGAGTTAGTTTTAAGAAATAAGCCGAAGAATTCCGACATTCGTCCTGCGTATACTGGAAATTCTACGGCTTATTTCTGTCGATTTGTTTGAACGTTGGTTGACGAATAAATGGGCAATGCCGATAGAATTATATCTATTGATCATGTTTTGCTGTAACGTATTTTTTCATCACTTTTCTACCCCGAATCGCTAGCTAGAGATAGACTGATTATTACTTTGATCCGATATTATCCACAAGGCTAACGTTTAAAATGGAATCTATTCACAGCGGAGGAATTTGATTTTCTTTAAAATCTTTCAAAGTGAACAAAGAAAAAGCCTATGGTATGATAAAGAAAAGTGAGGCGAAAGAATAAGATGGAAAAAATAGTTCTATTACATACGAATGATTTACACTCGCATCTAGAAAACTGGCCTAAAATCAGAAGGTTTATTGAGCAAAAAAAGCGTGAAAACGAAAAAAAAGAAAATACCACGACCATCACTGTTGATTTAGGTGACTTTGTTGATCGCTGGCACCCGCTATCAGAAGCAACCGATGGACAAGCAAATGTTGAACTAATGAATAACGTAGGCTATGATGCTGTGACGATAGGTAATAATGAAGGCGTGGGAAATGCCAAGGATCAATTGAATCATCTTTATGATCAGGCAAACTTTGATATTTTATTGGATAATTTGTTTGATAAACATCTGTTGCAACCGCCGAAATGGGCAAAAAAGTACAAGATCATTGAGACTCCTCAACAGACTAAAATCGGCTTACTGGCTTTGACGGCTCCTTTTCCCTTAACATATAGTCCAAATGGTTGGGATATCAGAAACCCTTATGATATTTTGCCTGAATTGGTGGAAGAACTAAGACCAAAAGTAGACATCTTGGTATTGATGAGCCATCTAGGTATCCAAGACGATCGTCAGATTGCCCAAGAACTTCCGTCAATCGATGTAATCTTAGGCTCACATACGCATCATTTGCTGATTGATGGTCAAATCGTTAATGGTGTTCAGCTTGCAGCAGCGGGAAAATATGGACAATACGTTGGAGAGGTTCACCTCACCGTTGATGAGCATAAAAACATCATCCAAAAATCAGCTCGGGCTATCCCAACAGAAACGATGACGACGTTTATTGAAGATGAGCAGGAAAGCCAAGATTATTTAACTAAAGGGCACGAACTATTAGCGGCAAAAAAAGTAGCCAAGTTACCTTATGATTTATCAGTAGATATTTTTGCGGAACATTCTTTTATTTATGAGGCGTTAGAAGCAGTCAAGTATCGTGGGCAAACACAAGGCGCAATGCTAAATAGTGGGTTGTTTTTAACTGGATTACCAACAGGGCTGATCAATCAGGATCAACTGCATACGGCATTACCTCATCCAATGCATTTACTGAATGTCACACTTAAAGGAAGTGATTTGATTCGATTGGTATTAGAAATCGAAAAAAATCGTGCTTTTTTACGCAATTATCCAATCAGAGGTATGGGATTTCGGGGAAAAATTTTTGGACAAGTGGTTTATAGTGGGATCTCTTATGATGCAGTTAATCATCAAGTTCACTGGCTGAATCAGCCGATAGATAACGAGCGTCGATATACATTTACAACAGTGGATCATTTTATGTTTGTACCTTTCTTTCCAACGATTGAGATTGCTGGTGAAAATGAATTTTTATTTCCGGAATTTATTCGTAGCGTAGTAGGGGAATACTTAAATGCTCACTATCCAATAAAATAAAAACAAGGTATAATAGGAATGATAGGTGGTGAAAGCATGTCGGCAAAACAAAAAGAGCAACACGCCGTTGAAGCTAAAACAAAAGAAAAACAGACAGCGAAAAATGTCGAGGATCATACGGTGACAGAAGAAATCACCGCCGTGTTAGAAGAAATTATCGAAGAACCCAAACCGGAGAAAGTAAAAGGAGAAATCATTACTTTCATCGATGAGAAGAATTTTTTGATTGGCGAACAGCACTATCGCCTAGTAAAGGATCATCGAGAGGGGTTCAATCCAGAAAAACTTGGCGAAAGATATAGTGAAGTCTTGTCGCGTTATGACTATATCGTTGGTGATTGGGGCTATGAACAACTAAGATTAAAAGGATTTTTCCGTGTAGATAACAGACGTGCTCATCCCGACCAACGAATTGATGCTTTGGAAGATTATTTGTATGAGTATTGTAATTTTGGTTGCGCTTATTTTGTGATTGAACAAATCGGAGGTAAGAAGGAAAAAAATACTCCTCGCCGAAGAAAAAAGAAAAATCAAAACCAACATCGTGCGTACATTGATGAGAAAAAAGGACTCGTTTCTTCAAATCACAAAAAACCGGTCATCAAAAAAAGAAAAACAGAACAAAAAAAGACTGAAAAAACATCAACTAAACCAAAAGCCAACACTAATTTTACGATAAGACAAAGGGAAGAGTAAAGATGGATTATAAAGGATATTTGATTGATTTAGATGGAACGATTTATCGGGGGACTGAACCTATACCTGCTGGGAAACGTTTTGTGGAGGCTCTTCAGGCAAAAAAACAGCCTTTTCTGTTTGTTACGAATAACACCACAAAAAGTCCACAGGCAGTAGCCAATCGCTTGGCAGATGAATTTGATATACACGTCAGCCCAGAAACTGTTTACACAGCTTCTTTAGCAACGATCGATTTTATGCACGCTGCCGGGAAAGGAAACACGTTTTATGCCATAGGTGAAGCTGGTTTGATCGATTTGATTTTAGAAGCAGGATTTGTCTGGGACGAAGAAAATCCCGATTATGTAGTAGTCGGTCTAGATAATTATCTGACGTATGAAAAAGTAGTCAAAGCGACTCTTGCGATCCAAAAAGGGGCAACATTTATTGGAACAAATCCAGATAAAAATATTCCAACTGAGCGTGGGTTGCTGCCAGGTGCAGGATCGGTTATTTCGTTTGTGGAGACAGCTACACAGACGCCGCCGATTTATATTGGCAAACCAGAAGCGATCATTATGGATAAGGCGGTAGAAAAATTAGGTTTAACGAAAGCAGATGTCATCATGGTTGGAGACAACTATGAAACAGACATCCAAGCAGGGATTCGAAATGGGATTGATACGTTGTTGGTGCTCTCAGGATTTACGAAAGCTGAGGATGTACCTTTATTACCGGTACCTGCTACACACGTTCTCCGTTCGTTAGATGAGTGGAGTTTCTAGAATGAGAAAAACAAAATGGGTGTGGGGAGAATATGCGGGTTTGGTTTGTCTATTCTTCATGCTGATCAGTCTGGCGATCGCGATAACAATCAATTTTCGCTTTCTCTATGAACTAGACATCAAATATCTGAACATATTGGATCATACTACGCTTGATCAAGAAACTTTATTGAAAAATTTTGATCGATTAATGGCTTATTTAAATAATCCTTTTCAGAAGGAATTAAGTCTGCAAAATTTTCCTATTTCTGCAAGTGGAGCACATCATTTTTATGAAGTCAAAAAACTTTTTTTACTTAACTATTTTGTGCTGCTGTTGACGTTGATACCTAGTATCTACTATCTCTTTTATCTGAAACGTCATAAGCGTTTTTGGCGTTTAGTTCAACCGTTTAAGATTGGAATGCTCGTACCGATTGTTTTTGGCTTTTTTATGTTGGTAGGATTTGATCGCTTTTTTATCTTGTTCCATGAAACATTTTTTAACAACGACGATTGGCTGTTTGATCCGACAACCGATCCAATCATTAACGTCTTACCAGAACAATTTTTTATGCATAGTTTTATTTTATTTTTTATTTTAATTGAACTCTTTTTTGCTTTTTTTGTTATCATTGGAAAAAGAGAGCTAAAAAGAAGTTAAAATCAAACATAGAATAGAACAAATCATAATGCCTATTTTGTTTCAACAGAATAAAAAAAGCCCGAGACAAGGAGATTGTCTCGGGTTTTTGCTTTAAACGGTGTTCAAAGAGCTGTCCTTCGGTATTAAGTCAAAAAATCTCAAAACATGAAAAGCTGTTTCGAGATTTTCGTCCTTAATACTCAGGACAAAACGCTCTTGTCACAACCTCTGATTCACGGTGTTCAAGAAGCAACTCCTCAGCAATAAGCGAGGAGCTGATCGCTTCTTTCACAACCTCTTATTGAGTCAAACGACTGCGTTTTTCTGGCTCTTGGTGAGCAAGACGACTGGCAGCAGAGGCAGCGATTGCACCCACGATGTCATCCAAGAAAGTATGCACATTTTTTCCGTCATGGCTATTTAATTTTTGTAAAATACCAGGCTTTACTTTATCGATATAGCCATAATTAGTGAAACCGATTGTCCCATAGACATTTACAATTGATAAGGCTAGTATTTCATCGATCCCATACAGTCCTTCATCATCTTCAATGATATGTTGGAGCGGTGACATCAACTTATTTTCTTCTGCTAAAATATCTAATTGAACCCCAGTTATGATTGCGTTATGGACTTCACGTTTGGTTAAGACAGCGTGAACACTTTGGATACAATCTGCTAAAGTAAGATCAGTAATGTAATCTTTTTGTAAAAACATCACTAGCTCAGCAATGTCTTCAAGGGTTACTCCACGCTCATTGAGCAATTCACGTGCTTTTTCTTCTAGCGTTTCAGTTTTGATAACCATTTTCTTCCTCCTTTTGCTTCTGTGAATCAACTATATTGTTAGCCTACCAAATAAAAAAGCAAGAAACAAATGTTGTCTCCTCTGCTTTGGACAAAATGGTCAAAAATCATACAAGATATCCTATTTAGGAGGAACTTTTTTATCGTATAAACTGGTACTGTGTCCAGGTTGTGTGCGTTCTTTAGGGTTAATAAAGTGTAACGCATTATTGACAGCTGTAGGTGCTTCGCCAAATCCAGTAGCGATCAATTTTACTTTTCCTTTGTAAGAACAGATATCGCCAGCAGCATAAACGCCTGGTATCGAGGTTGACATATCTGAGTTTACTGAAATTGCATTTCTGGTACTTTCAAGTCCCCATGTTGAAAGATGTTCTAGATTTGAGGTGAACCCATAATTAACAATCAATGAATCAATCAGTAACTCAATTGTTTCCTCGCTTTTTACCCGTTTTAAGCGAACAGCAGTCAATTCCCCATTTTCTCCAGATAATTCATCAATGAGATAGGGAGTTAAAAGATTGACTGATGAAGCTTTCAATAAGTTTACACTATGCTCATGAGCTCTAAATTCTGGCCGGCGATGGATAAGATAAACTTCACTCGCAATCGGTTCTAGCATCAACGCCCAATCAATTGCTGAATCACCACCACCTGCAATTGCTACTTTTTTACCAGCATATTTCATTAAATCGTTCACAAAATAATCGAGACCGTGATGCTCATAAGTTGTTGCTTCTGGTACATTTAATTTTCTAGGTTGAAAAGAACCGCTTCCTAAAGTCAAAATGACTGCTTTTGAATAGTGGATTCCTTTAGTAGTTGTGATCTCAATTATTTCATCTTCTTTAGTAATAGAAAGAACTTCCTCATTCAAATGAAAAGAGTGATTGAATGTGGTTAACTGTTTTTCCAGATTTGCTACTAAGTCACTGGCTTTCACGGCGGGATAGCCGGGAATATCATAAATATATTTTTCTGGGTAAAGCGTTGCTAATTGCCCACCTAGTTGAGGTAAACTGTCAATGATCTTAGTTTTTGCTTGACGCATACCTGCGTAAAACGCTGCAAACATCCCTACTGGTCCTGCACCGATAATTGTAATATCATAGATTTCCATAGAAAACTTCCTCCTCATACCCACACTATAGCAGAATTTAATTGAGAATACTTCTCAAACAAATGATTTATTTCTAATTCTTAAGGAGGTTGGGGCAGAAGCGAAAACGATCTCTCGTGAAATCTACTGGTTCACATATTTAAAAATACTCGTGGATTATTTTTTAAGTCAGAGAAACGCAGAAAAGTATCTATCATTTGATAAAAAGTATATAATCATTTTTACATAAGGATGAGTCTTTTTGTTTTCTTAAGTTTCATGTAACAGCGAATAGAGAGAATATGTTATTATTACCAATGAAGGAATAATTTTTAGGAGGAAAAAGATATGGTATTCCCACAATTAAGCTTAGAAAATGAAAAAGGACCAAAGGCAGTAATAAAAACAAACCGTGGTGACATTACGGTCCAATTATTCCCAGAATTAGCGCCTAAAACAGTTAAAAATTTTATTGAACTTGCTAAAAAAGGATATTACGACGGAGTAATTTTCCACCGTGTCATCCCTGATTTTATGATTCAAGGTGGCGATCCAACTGGTACAGGTATGGGTGGCGAAAGCATCTATGGTGAAAGTTTTGAAGATGAATTTAGTCGTGAGTTGTTCAACTTACGTGGGGCGTTATCGATGGCTAACTCTGGACCAAATACAAACGGTAGCCAGTTCTTTATCGTGAATAATGAAAATGTACCAGCGAATATGCTAGATCAATTAGAAGGTGCAGGCTTCCCGGCTGAAATCATCGAAGCATACAAAGGTGGTGGGACACCTTGGCTAGATTTCCGTCATACTGTATTTGGTCATGTGATTGATGGCATGACTACCGTAGATGAAATTGCTAACGTACAACGTGGTCCACAAGATCGTCCAGTACATGATGTAGTGATCGAGAAAGTTGAAGTATCAGAATAATCACTCGCAATAGTAAGGCATCTTAATTACTAACTAAGCACAAAATAAACCAACTGGTTTCAATCATTGACCCAGTTGGTTTATTTTATTTCTAATTAGAATAGAACCTCGTTTAAAAGTCGTCAAAAATGCTTTTGTTTTTTATGTGAAGGCTTTTTTTATCCGCATCAATCCATCTAGTAGTGTTTCTTCCGGACAAGCTAAATTCAATCGCATATGAGCATGACCGGCAGGACCAAATGAGATGCCAGGATTTAAAACAACTTTTCCTTTGGTAATCAATGTTTGTTCTAGCAACTCGTCATTCGCTTCATAAGCAGAAAAATCTAACCACATCAAATACGTTCCTTCAATCGTCATCACACCTAGTTGAGGTAAATGTTTTTCAAAAAAAGAAGTGGCAGTGGCCGCGTTTTTTTCTATATAAGGAAGCAGTTGACTAAGCCATTCTCTACCCGTTTCGTAAGCAGCTTGTGTACCGATTAGACCAAAAGTATTTATATCTTGTTGCTGATTCATTAGTAACCGCTGTTCAAATTGTTCTTTTAATTTAGGATTTTTTATAAACACCATTGAGTTTTTAATCGCTGCTAAATTAAAGGTCTTGGTTGCCGAAGTAAACGTGATTAAAGACTGACTTAGTGTTTCATCAATCGTTAACATCGAGTTAAAATGGTTCGTTGAAAAAACTAAGTCTTGATGAATTTCATCACTAAAAAGCAGCACTTTGTGTTTCAAACATAGTTCGCTTAGTTGTGATAATTCTTCTTTAGTCCAAACACGCCCCCCTGGATTGTGGGGATTACAAAGGATTACCACTTTTACTTGTTGTTCAACGATCTTTTTTTCCATATCTTGAAAGTCCATCATGAATTTATTGTTTTGTTCAATTAATTGACTCCGTATAAGCTGACGGTGATTACTCTCGACGATTGCAGAAAAAGGTGGGTAAACGGGGTCATGGATCAGCACACTGTCACCTGGTTCAGTAAAAGTTTGAATTGCAACAGCTAAACTAGATAAAACACCGCTAGTAAAGACAATGTGTTCTTTTGTTAAAGATACCTGATGCTGTTGTTTTTCCCAATTGATGACTGCGTGATATAATTTTTCTGAAACGGTAGAGTAACCAAAAAGACCTTGAGAAACATAATTTTCAAAAGCTTTTTTTACTCCAGCAGGTGATAAAAAATCCATGTCTGCAACCCATAAAGGCAATAAGTCGTCTCTTTGATAGGTTTCTTTAATTGAATCCCATTTTACGCTATCGGTATGTCTTCTTGAAACTTTCTTGTCAAATTCACTCATCTAAAGGACCCCTTTTTCTATTGAGTATTTTCAAAACTTCTTTTTTTAAATCATTTACAGTATAATGATAAATGCAAAGAGAGGGAAGTACATGACATATAAAATTGGACAAATAATTAAAGGAAAAATAACTGGAATACAGCCTTATGGTGCATTTGTGTCTTTAGACGAGGAAACACAAGGCTTGATTCACGTATCAGAAGTACAATCAGGTTACACGAAAAGTATTCACACATTGTTAAAAGTTGGTCAACCAGTAACTGTTCAAATCATTGATATTGATGAATATTCAAAAAAAATTAGTTTGTCGTTACGTACGTTGGAGAAGAAGAGCCCTGTTATTCCTTATCGAAGGAAAAGATACTTTACGAATAAAAATAAAAAGATCGGGTTTGCCACGATTGCGGAACAACTACCAAAATGGGTGGACGAAGCACTAGAAGAACTAGAACAGAAAGAAAATAAGAAATAAAAAGTGTATTTTTTCTGAAAATGTGCTAGAATTTTTATGTAAACCACAGAACAAGTTGATCGAGGTGGAAATTTTGGCAAGCAAAAAAGTAGCTGGTACAATCATGTTGCATTTGGAGGATGGATCAAAAAAATTTTTAGTCCATTCAATTGATGACAAGCTGGAGTTTGCATTAGCAGAGCTTTCAGAAGAAAAGACGGGGTTAGCAAACATACTTAGCTTTTTAAAAGAAATCGTTCATATTGATGTTAGCAAAATTAATTTGATGGAGTTGACCAATACACATATTAATCACGAAAATGTTCCATTGTTTGTTTTTGAAACTGAGCAAAAAAGTCAAAGTGAAGACTTAGGTAAAGGCTATCTTTGGGAAGACCCAGATCAAATGCGCTCTGTCCTTGGCACTTACGAAGTGGAAGGAGTTCCTTTCTTTTAATGTAGAATTAGACACCAAAAGAAACTTGAAAAAAATTCAAGTTTCTTTTTTTATGGTAACCGGTCCTCTTTAAAGGATGAAACGTTCAGTTTATCATGGATTATATTCGATAATGCAAACTTTTTTATGATTCTTTTGAAGTAAAAGCGAATGATGATCTTTTGCTTAAATATTCTTTTGAAAAATTAAGTGAAAATGCTTGTTGACGTACCTTGGTTTACGTGATAAATTTATTAACGTTGATTTAAGAAACAGCGTAATGAAACTTTCTAAAAAAATAGCAGAAAAGTTCTTGACGTTTCTAAAAACACATGATAAGATAACTAAGTCGTTAAAAAACGACAGCTTACGAAGTTTGATTATATCGAAAAAAACTTCAAAAAAGTTGTTGACAAATAACAAACGATGAGTTATGATAAATAAGTTGCTGAAACACTTCTGAAAAACGAAGTCAAAAAAACTTTTAAAAAAAGAGTTGACAAACAAACGTCGCTCTGATATGATATAAAAGTTGCTACGGCAATCTCAACTGATTAGCTTTTAATCAAGTAGACCTTTGAAAACTGAACAAAGCAAAGACAAACCAAATGTGTAGGGCGTCTTGATTGATTCAAGACAACAAACATTTTTAACAAGCAAGCAATATGCTAGCAAACAATTGAGCTTAACAATCGCAAGATTGTTCGAACTTTTTATGAGAGTTTGATCCTGGCTCAGGACGAACGCTGGCGGCGTGCCTAATACATGCAAGTCGAACGCTTCTTTTTCCACCGGAGCTTGCTCCACCGGGAAAAGAGGAGTGGCGAACGGGTGAGTAACACGTGGGTAACCTGCCCATCAGAAGGGGATAACACTTGGAAACAGGTGCTAATACCGTATAACAATCGAAACCGCATGGTTTTGATTTGAAAGGCGCTTTCGGGTGTCGCTGATGGATGGACCCGCGGTGCATTAGCTAGTTGGTGAGGTAACGGCTCACCAAGGCGACGATGCATAGCCGACCTGAGAGGGTGATCGGCCACATTGGGACTGAGACACGGCCCAAACTCCTACGGGAGGCAGCAGTAGGGAATCTTCGGCAATGGACGAAAGTCTGACCGAGCAACGCCGCGTGAGTGAAGAAGGTTTTCGGATCGTAAAACTCTGTTGTTAGAGAAGAACAAGGATGAGAGTAACTGTTCATCCCTTGACGGTATCTAACCAGAAAGCCACGGCTAACTACGTGCCAGCAGCCGCGGTAATACGTAGGTGGCAAGCGTTGTCCGGATTTATTGGGCGTAAAGCGAGCGCAGGCGGTTTCTTAAGTCTGATGTGAAAGCCCCCGGCTCAACCGGGGAGGGTCATTGGAAACTGGGAGACTTGAGTGCAGAAGAGGAGAGTGGAATTCCATGTGTAGCGGTGAAATGCGTAGATATATGGAGGAACACCAGTGGCGAAGGCGGCTCTCTGGTCTGTAACTGACGCTGAGGCTCGAAAGCGTGGGGAGCAAACAGGATTAGATACCCTGGTAGTCCACGCCGTAAACGATGAGTGCTAAGTGTTGGAGGGTTTCCGCCCTTCAGTGCTGCAGCTAACGCATTAAGCACTCCGCCTGGGGAGTACGACCGCAAGGTTGAAACTCAAAGGAATTGACGGGGGCCCGCACAAGCGGTGGAGCATGTGGTTTAATTCGAAGCAACGCGAAGAACCTTACCAGGTCTTGACATCCTTTGACCACTCTAGAGATAGAGCTTCCCCTTCGGGGGCAAAGTGACAGGTGGTGCATGGTTGTCGTCAGCTCGTGTCGTGAGATGTTGGGTTAAGTCCCGCAACGAGCGCAACCCTTATTGTTAGTTGCCATCATTTAGTTGGGCACTCTAGCAAGACTGCCGGTGACAAACCGGAGGAAGGTGGGGATGACGTCAAATCATCATGCCCCTTATGACCTGGGCTACACACGTGCTACAATGGGAAGTACAACGAGTCGCAAAGTCGCGAGGCTAAGCTAATCTCTTAAAGCTTCTCTCAGTTCGGATTGTAGGCTGCAACTCGCCTACATGAAGCCGGAATCGCTAGTAATCGCGGATCAGCACGCCGCGGTGAATACGTTCCCGGGCCTTGTACACACCGCCCG
>NZ_CP172888.1:872500-2107500 GCF_050530965.1 Enterococcus sp. DIV1089c | reverse complement strand
ACTGTTAATCATGATGTCGTAGGTTCGAGTCCTACTGCCGGAGTACTTCAACCACAGCTTAGAGGCTGTGGTTTTTTTGTTATTCTCAAAAACTTTTGAGAATAACAAAAAAGGGTTGTCGTGAGGGGGATTCAGTCGATTTGTTGTAACGATTAAAAGTGAGTCGTTGTATTTCAAACCACTTAAGGGTAGAATTAAAGATATATTTTTGATTGGAAGGATGATTGGATGAAAGCTATTACACCTGAAATGACGAAAAAATTTGCAAAAGGTTTTGAAGAAAACAACAAGCAACAAGCTCTACAAAGAGCGGTAGTAAAAAATGGGATCACCGCTTCTGCTGAAAATGTGGCTGCCCATGTCTCTAATACACCGGTTTTTTCAATTGATTTAACAACGGGAAAGGTTTCAAATCAGAAACAATCTGGTCGTTGCTGGATGTTTGCAGCATTAAATACTTTCCGACATAAATTGCTCAATCAATTCCATTTGAAAGAATTTGAATTATCACAAAACTATACGTTTTTCTGGGACAAATATGAAAAAGCTAATTATTTTTATGAAAATATTATCGCAACAGGGAATGATGCCTTAGATAGCCGAAAAGTAGCCTTTTTATTAACAACCCCACAACAAGATGGCGGACAATGGGATATGATCGTTTCCCTCTTCCAGAAATATGGTGTAGTTCCTAAATCTGTTATGCCAGAAAGTGCAAATAGTTCAAATTCACGAGATTTAAATAATTACTTGAATAAATTGTTGCGTAAAGATGCGACGGTCTTACGTGAAATGATTGCCGGTGGTGAAACTGCTGAAGCGATTCAAGCAAAAAAAGAGGAAATGCTAGAAGGAATCTATCAATTTTTAGCCATCTCCTTAGGAACACCACCAAAAGAATTTGATTTTGAATACCGTGACGAAGAAAACAATTATCATATTGACCAACAGCTTACACCTCAACTCTTTTATGATAAATATATTGGTGTAAAACTAGATGATTACGTTAGCATCATCAATGCACCGACAAAAGACAAACCTTTTGATCGTTCTTACACTGTAGAAATGTTAGGTAATGTGGTTGGAGGGAAAGAAGTTCGTTACTTGAACGTAGATATGTCAACGTTTAAACAGTTGGCTATTGCCCAACTGGAACAAGGAGAGTCCGTTTGGTTTGGTTGTGATGTTGGACAATCTTCAACTAGAGATAGTGGGGTCATGGCACTGGATGTTTACGACATGGATGACTTATTCGATGTAGATTTTACGATGACTAAAGCACAACGTTTAGATTTTGGTGAAAGCTTAATGACCCACGCGATGGTATTGACGGGAGTCGATCTTGTTGATGGGAAATCAACGAAATGGAAAGTCGAAAATAGCTGGGGAGAAAAAGTTGGCAATAAAGGATTTTTTGTAATGAGTGACGATTGGATGAACGAATACACGTATCAAATCGTTGTTCGCAAAGATTTGTTGTCGAAAGAGCAACTCCAAGCCTTCAATGAAGAACCAATCGTTTTAGCTCCTTGGGATCCAATGGGCGCATTGGCTTAAAAAACTGATTCTACTCAAAGTATGAAGAAAATAGACGAATTGGTGTCTCAGATTACTGAAAAAGAAAGTAAATGAGGGATTGAAAGAAAGACGAGGTTAGTCTTCGAAATTAGTAGGATTGCTAATTTTGAAAGAAGCCTCTCTTTTTTTGTCTATAAATATGAGCAATGGACTTTTACTGTTGAACAAAGAGTTACTAGACTCATTTTCTTTGTTTTAGATTCTCTGTGATATAATGATAGCTAACAAATAGGTTGGAAAAGCATGTAAGGAGGAGTAGAGATGAATATTCAGTCGGTGTTAGCAGAAATCCAATTAGAAGGCAAAGTGATACCTATCACTGGTGGGGACGTTAATCAAACGTATCGAATTGAAGAGCAAAATAAATCATATTTCTTAAAGCTTCATCCTAATATTGGAAAGTCTTTTTTTGAAGCGGAAGTGGATGGGTTAAAAGAACTAGCTCCCTACGTTCGAGTACCTGAAACTTACATGCTGGGTGAACAAAAAGATGGTGCCTATCTTTTGATGGAATGGATCGAACCTGGCAAAGGAGATCAAAAAGATCTAGCCGTTTCTTTGGCGAAATTGCATAAGGTAACCGCTCCTCAATTTGGGTATCGAAAGGATAACTATTTAGGGACCGTTCCGCAATTCAATCACGTGGAAGAAGATTGGTGGCTTTTCTTCTTCAAAAATCGTCTAGAAAGTCAAATTGCTTTGGCACAAAAAAACAACCATTGGAATCAAAACCGCCAAGAAACATTTATTTCTTTTAAGCAATACGTGTTAGAAAACTTTAGTGATAAAAAGATTGTCCCTAGCCTCTTGCATGGCGACTTGTGGAGTGGTAATGTGTTCTTTGATCAGCAAGGAGAACCAGTCTTCGTTGATCCAGCCGTTTCTTACGGTGATCGTGAGCAGGACATAGCTATGAGCCAGCTATTTGGTGGGTTTCGTCCAGAGTTTTTACAAAGTTATCAAATGGTCTATCCTTTGGAAAAAAATTGGGAAAAACGATTGCCGATTTACCAGTTATATTATTTGTTAGCCCATCTAAATATGTTTGGGGAAAGTTATGGTTCACAAGTGGATCAATTATTAGCGAAAAGATAAGAGGAGGGTGTTTTTTTGGCAAAGAGATATACAAAAAAACATGAAGTTTCATATTATGAATGTGACATTAATCAGACCATGACATTTCCATCAATGTTAGGAATCGTGATCAAGACATCAGAAGATCAAAGTGATGCGCTTGATCGTGGCAGTAAATTTGTCAATAGTTTTGGACTGACTTGGGTCATTACCAATTATTCAATGACAATCACTCGTTTGCCTAAAGTAGGAGAGACGATTTCTATAACAACACAAGCCATGGAGTACAATAAATTCTTTTGTTATCGTAATTTTTGGATTCATGATGAAGAAGGTACAGAACTGGTAAAAATAGAATCAGTTTTTGTATTAATGGATTTTGTGAATCGGAAAATGAGTAGCGTCAATGAAGAAATTATTGCACCGTTTGAAAGCGAAAAAATCAAAAAAATCAAACGGCAAGAAAAAATAGAAAAGATCGAATCGGGCACGATGTTACCTTATCGCGTGCGTTTCTATGATATCGATAGTAACCAACATGTGAACAATGCCATGTATTTCAACTGGATTATTGATGTCTTAGGCTATGATTTCTTGACGACACATGTACCAGAAAAAGTTTTGATCCGTTTTGACAAAGAAGTGGAATATGGAAATGAAATTGAAAGTCATTATGAACAAGTAGAGATGGAACATGGTGTGAAAACAAGACATGAAATCAGAATGCAAGAACAACTCTATTGTGAAGCAAATATCACTTGGAAAAATAAATAAACTGCTAATAGCAAACGATGTTCCAATCGGAAAGAGGTTGTCGCAGAAGTGTCTAGCTCTGGGAAATAAGCAGGAACAACAAGGGAAAAAAGCTCAAAACAAAACTGTTTTGAGCTTTTTTGATTGATTGCCGAAGTGCTGAATAATAAAGAATTCTTTAGGTGTTCATACTTTTGGACATTCTAACATGGAAATAAGACTTTTGGATATCCAGTAATAGGTAAGGATCGATAACCTTCCATGATTGAAAAAAGAATGCGCAAAATTGGTTCAATTGCTAAACGAACACTGGATTTTTTTAGAACGGAATTTTTGTATGTGATTTAGCTATAACTTATTGAGTAATAAACGAAATCAATGATTGATCTTTTAACCCGTGATTCAAGGCAATCAGTAGTTTGATGCGAGCTTTTTGGCTATTGATGCTATTACAAAAAATAATCCCCATGTTTGCTAATTCCTTTCCGCCACCCTCGTAGTCATAAACAGGTTCTGCTATCCCATTAAAACACCGGGAAACTAAGACCACTGGGATTTTTTGTACTAATAATTTTTTCAAAGCTGTTACAGCTTGTGGTGGTAAATTGCCAGCTCCTAAAGCTTCGATCACTAGGCCATCTACTTTGGTATGGGCGATAGCTTCTAATAGATCACCTTGCATCCCCGCATAAGCCTTAACGATTGGGATCGTACCATTGACTGAAGTGATATCTAAGCGTGTAGTTTCTAGTAATTCTTGCATAAATAAGATCCGATGTTTTGTTACTAGACCAATTGGACCTAATGTGGGTGTACGAAAAGTGGCAACATTTGTCGTGTGGGTTTTGGTCACGTAACGCGCGGAGTGGATCTCATCGTTCATTACGACCAATACACCTTTTCCATTTGCTTCCTTACAACTAGCGACTCGAATAGCACTCTCGAAATTGTACAGCCCATCGCTCCCTAATTCGTTGCTGGATCGCATAGCGCCAGTTAGTACGATCGGCAGTTTATCTCCAATCGTCGTGTCTAAGAAAAAGGCGGTTTCTTCTAACGTATCTGTTCCATGAGTGATTACAACACCGTCAAACCCCAAATGATAGGCTTCATTAATCCGATTTTTTAAAATCAACATATGTTTAGGCATGATATGAGGTGAAGGAAGATTAAAGATATCTTCTATTACTAAATCAACATCTTCTGGAATTTCAATTTCAGCATCTAGCAAAGGATTCACAACATCAGGACTCACTCCACCAGTTAAAAGATTTTCTCTCATGGCAATCGTTCCGCCAGTGTGTAAAATTAGAATTTTTTTCATTTTTTTTCGGACTTCCTTACATATAATTTTGCATAGGCTTTAACGCTTATTGTATACTATATGAAAGAGTTTTGCTATCCGTGGCATTGAGCAATGAGTAGTAAATCTCACTATACATAGTTGATTTTTGGATGGAAAAGCAAAGGTGGCTTGAAATGATACGAATCGGATTAACCTCATTTAAAGAACATGATAAATTGACTGGAAAAAAGAATAACACACTTTATGAGTATGCTAGATATTTACCATTAGTGGAGCTTGATACAGCTTACTATGGAATCCCAAGACGAACTTCGGTAGAAAAATGGGTGCAAGAGGTTCCAAATGATTTTCGTTTTGTTGTTAAGGCGTATCAAGGGATTAGTGGTCAAGGAGACTGGGAAAAATATTATCAAACAGAAGAAGAAATGATTGCTAAATTTCTGGAAGTAATGAAACCAATGAGTGATGCGAACAAGCTTTTTTGTTTTTTAGTCCAATTTCCAGCTTCCTTTAAATGCACCAAGGAAAGTGTACAATACTTACGTAAGCTTCGAAAATGGTTTGCTGGCTATCCGGTAGCAATCGAACTTCGGGACTTTTCGTGGTATAGTGAGGAATTCGTTGAGCGCACGAGAAGCTTCATGACTCGAGCAGAATTTTCTTTGGCAGTAATTGATGAACCACAGTTGTTAAACACAACAGTTCCTTTTGACCCATTCATCACGAATCCAGACTTTGCTCTTTTCAGGTTTCACGGAAGAAATGCTCAAGGTTGGCAGGCCAATGATAAAGATTGGCGTAAAAAAAGAACTCTTTATCGCTATTCTGAGCAGGAACTGAGAGAACTAGCAACTGCTATTGACTCTGTTAGCTCAAAAACGAAAGAAATCGGAATTATCTTTAACAACAATTCTGGTGGAGATGCTGCAGAAAATGCGTTAGCTTTACAAAAAATATTAAAAATAAAACCGGAAGGCTTAAACCCACAACAAATGGATTTATTTTAGAGAGGGAGCGTTGAATGATCAAAGCAATTTTTTTTGATATTGATGGCACATTAGTCAACGACCGTTCAAAAGCACTTGCTTCGACTAAACGTGCGATTAGCTATGCTAGAAAAAATGGGATATTGTGTGGTGTAGCAACTGGGCGGAGTCCAGTTAAAATCAAAGAAGTGATTGATGAATTGGAATTAGATATGTATGTTGTCTATAATGGACAATTGGTATTTACTGCCGAACGAACGATTGTAGATCAACCATTTGATCAAGTCGTTTTAAGTAAGATCGTGGAATATGCTGATAAGAACCATCGCCAGATCATTTTTGGTGGAAGAGATCAACTAGCTGGTTCGACCACGATGCTATTAGGACAGTCGATTTTGATCAAACGTTTAGTTAGTTTATTACCAAAAAAATTTCCCGTTCGATTGATGAAAAAGGGACTGCAAATTTTTAGCCCACATCGACAGAAAAAGCGATATGAGGCACTGGAGATTCTTGATGAGCCAATTTACCAATGTATATTATTGAGTCAGGAATCAGAACAAGAAAAATTAGAAGAGCGGTTTCCGGAGTGCAGCTTTCAACGGTCCAATGCGTATACCGTTGATATCATTCCAAAAGGTGGCTCAAAGCTTTCAGGAATTGCAGCCTTTGCCAAAGACATGGGGATCGAAATGACCGAGATCATGGCATTTGGTGATCATTATAACGACATTGAGATGCTGGAAGGTGTCGGAATCGGGGTTGCTATGGGGAATGCTCAAAAAGAAGTTAAGCAAGCTGCTGATTATGTGACGGATACCAATGAAAAAGACGGAATTTATCAAGGACTGAAGCATTATGGTTTGATTTACTAAAACAGTTGATAGACTAGACTTCAGTAAAAATGTTAAGAGAAGTAAGAAAAGAAGGTAGAAAAAGATGTCTGAGAAAACACCCTTTCAACAAGTAGAAGAGTTTCATAAAATTTTTGACCCTCGTTCACCTGATGTACCGACTGCATTTTCGAAACAAGCAGCCATTTATCGTGCAGAATTTAAAATTGAAGAATTAGTCGAATTGATTGCGGCCAATTGTCAGGGAGATCAGGAACAATTACACGAAGGAGTAACAGCTCTTCACGAAGCATTAGAGAAAGCAGAACAAAAAATGTTGACTAAAAAAGAATGGGGACAAGCACCTTTGATCGAGCAAGTCGATGCTTTAACCGATCTTTTATATTTTACTTATGGTTCTTTTTCATTATTGGGTGTTGATCCTACGAAGATATTTGAGATCGTTCACCAAGCAAACATGGGGAAATTATTCCCAGATGGTAAACCACATTATCATCCGGTCACGAATAAGGTATTAAAACCTGATAACTGGGAAGAGCAGTGTGCCCCTGAACCTAAGATCGCCAAAGAAATTCAACGGCAAATCGCCCAAGCGACTCGAAAGAAACAGTCTTGAATGGACGAAACAAACCAAAATAAACCGGCGTTTCATACTGGTTATGCTATTTTCTAGGTAGGAATAAAAGATTTTCGATGAAGTTAGTGAATGCTTAAAAATTGTGTGTTATAATTTACAATAGATGTCTTTTGCACGGAAGACGTATTTATTGTTTTATGCACACAAATTATTTAACTAAGCATAAAAAATAGATGCATATTGAAAACGGAGGTACCTTAAATGGGAAATAATGTTATCATCGGAATCGTCATAGCAATCATTATAGTCGCCCTAGTCGTCTTTTTGGTTAGTTACTATATGAAGAAAAAAAACCAAGATCGATTGGACGCCTTGGAAAAGCGCAAGGAAGAATTATTCGACTTGCCTGTGATTGAAGAAGTCGATGATGTTAAAAAAATGCATCTGGTGGGGCAAAGCCAAAATACCTTTCGTGAATGGAGTCAAAAATGGAATGACATATCCACTTCCTCGTTTGCTGAGTTAGAAAGTCAAATTTTTGAAGTAGAAAATCTTAATGAGAGTTTCCGATTTTTAAAAGGTAAAAAAGCTGTGATCGAAGCAGAAAAAACCATGGACCAAATGGAAAAGAAAGTTTCTGAGATTCGTGATGGACTAAAAGAGTTACGTGAAACAGAAGAACGTAATTCACTAGCGGTTCAGCAAGCTTTGGATGTCTATGAAGAACTGAAAGAAACAATCAGAGAAGATGAGCAAGAATACGGTCCTGCGTTTCCTGAATTACAAAAGCAAGTCAAGATGATCGAAAATGAATTCACGCAATTTGTTGCATTGAATACTTCAGGTGATCCTGTTGAAGCTCGAGAAGTTTTGGATAAAGCAGAAAAACATACGTATGAAGTTGAAGCTTTGATGAAAAAAGTTCCGCCGCTATTTGAAGATTTGAACACTACTTTCCCAGAACAACTGGAAGAAATCCAGCAAACTTATGAAAAATTGATGCAGGAACAATATGTTTTCCCAGAAGAAGATCTTGTTGGTGAGATTGAAAAAGTAAGCCATCGTATTGAAAGTTCATTAGCAAATCTTGAAAAAACAGAAGTTGAAACGGTTGAATTCGAGAATCGTGAAACTGCTAGTATGATTGATTCGCTCTACGACATTCTAGAGCGGGAAATGGAAGCCCAAAATTATGTCACAACCAATCAAGCAACCATTGAACAATACATCAAACATGCCACAAAAAACAATCGTCAATTATTGATTGAGTTAGATCATACTGCTCAAAGTTATGCGTTGAATCATAATGAAATTGGTCGAGTACGCGGATTCCAAACAGAAGTGGAAGAAATCGAACGTCAAAACGAACAGATGAAACCACAAATCCAGCAACACTTGCTACCATATTCTGAAGTACGGACTTTCTATAAAAAAGTATTCAAAGTTTTAGAAGATATCGAAAACCAACAAGTTGAAATCGATGACTCACTACACGAGTTAAGAAAAGGTGAAAAAGAAGCGCAAGAAAAAATCGATACTTTCGAATTTAAATTGCGTAATTTGAAACGTTTTGTGGAACAACAACGTTTGCCTGGTCTACCAAATGATTATTTAGAATTTTTCTTTGTGGCAACTGATCGGATTGAAGAGCTAAGTATCGTGCTAAATAAAATCAGAGTCAATATGGAAGAAGTCAATCGCTTAGTTACGTTATGTGAAGAAGATTTAGACTTACTTGATAAGAAAACGCATGATTTAGTGGATGCTGCAGCACTGACAGAACAAATGCTACAGTATGCAAATCGTTATCGCCACACACATGAAGAAATCAGAGAAGCAATTGATAAAAGTTATTACTTATTCAATAAGGAACATCATTATCAAGAAGCTCTGGATGAGATCGGTACAGCACTCGAACGTGTTGAACCTGGTGCTTTCAAGCGAATTGAAGATTTTTATTTTAAGAATCCTGATTTAGTTTAATAAAACTAACTAAAAAGGCAACACTGGTCAATCCACCAAGTGTTGTCTTTTTTCGTGTTCAATTACACGAAACTTTCTGAAAAAACAACCTCCTCTTGAAAGCAATTGGGACAACCGTTATAATAGTAAAGAATTTCAAAAAAGAGGGGTTTCTTATGATATATTTTGATAATAGTGCGACAACCCCAATCTTTCCGCAAAGTTTAGATGCCTATATAAAGACAAGTCAGCGGATTATTGGGAATCCGTCAAGTTTGCATGATTTAGGCAATCAAGCAAACCGTTTGTTACAACAAGCTAGAAAACAAATTGCTGAGCTGATCACTGTTACTCCAGATGAAATTTATTTTACTTCTGGTGGGACAGAAGGCGATAATTGGGTACTTAAAGGGACGATGATTGAAAAACGTGAATATGGAAACCACATGATCATCTCTGGGATAGAACATCCTGCTGTAAGTGAAACAGCTGAACAACTTAAATCTCTAGGGGTAGAAGTTAGTATAGCGCCAGTAAATAATCAAGGATTTGTCATTGTTGATGAATTGAAGAAACTAATTCGTAAAGACACGGTATTGGTTTCAATCATGGCAGTCAATAACGAAATTGGATCAATCCAACCAATTTTAGAAATCAGTGAGTTGCTAAAAGAATACCCTAAAATCCATTTTCATGTGGATGCTGTGCAAGCAATCGGAAAAGTTTCTTTATCTGAATGGCTGACCGAAAGAGTTGATTTTGCGACGTTTTCAGCTCATAAATTTCATGGACCACGTGGTATAGGTTTTATTTATTGGAAGAAGGGACGACGTTTAGCACCGCTTCTTAATGGTGGTGGCCAAGAAAAAAATCAGCGAAGTGGAACAGAAAATGTTCCTGCGATTGTCGCAATGGCGAAAGCCTTACGAATTGCACTGGATCGAAAACTTCAAAAGCCAGATCACACCAAACATTTAAAAGAGGCATTGATCAACGCTTTGAAAGCCTATGAAAAAGTGACTATTTTTTCAGAGGGAGAAGATTATGCACCACATATCTTATGTTTTTCACTCAAAGGGATTCGAGGAGAAGTCCTTGTTCATGCGTTAGAAGAAAAACAAATATTTATTTCTACAACTAGTGCTTGTTCTTCTCGTAAACACCTTGCAAGTAGCACGTTGCATGCCATGCATGTGCCTGATGATTTAGCTACGTCAGCTGTTCGCATTAGTTTAGATGAAAGTAATTCTATGGCAGAAGTAGAACAATTTATGATCATTTTTAAACAATTATATAAGAAATTTTCAACCATCAATTAATCAATAAGGAGTGTTTTTGTGAAATATAGTGAAATCATGGTCCGCTATGGTGAACTGTCAACAAAAGGAAAAAACCGTAAAAGTTTTATTATGCAACTTGCTCAAAATGTTCGTCAAGCATTGAGTGATTTCCCCGAAATCAAGATCCATGCTGATCGTGACCGGATGCACCTACTGTTAAATGGTGCTGATAGTGCGTTAGTTATACCTAAATTGGCTAAAATTTTCGGTATCCAAAATTTCTCACCAAGTATTCGAATCGAAAAAGATGTTCAAAAGTTAAAAGATGCAGTTCAAGCTATCATGAAAGAAGTCTATACAGGAAAAGAAACCTTTAAAATTATTGCGAAACGTAGTGACCACGACTTTGAATTAACAAGTAATGAATTAAATCAAACGTTAGGAAATGCGGTGGTAGATATCTTCCCTGATATAGAAGCACAAATGCGTAAACCAGATATTCCACTACGGGTAGAAATCCGTCGAGATGCTGCTTACCTATCCTATGAAACGATTAAAGGAGCAGGCGGATTGCCAGTGGGAACGAGTGGTAAAGGCATGTTGATGTTGTCTGGTGGAATCGACTCACCTGTGGCTGGTTATTTTGCCATGAAGCGTGGTGTCGAAATTGAAGCGGTCCACTTTGCTAGTCCACCTTACACGAGTGAGCAGGCATTACAAAAAGCAAAAGATTTAACAGCAAAATTGACTCCTTATGTCGGTAAAATCGAGTTTATCGAGGTACCGTTTACTGAGATCCAAGAAGAAATCAAGAAAAACATTCCGCAAGGGTACTGGATGACGATTACTCGACGGATGATGCTGCGATTAACGGATGAGATCCGCCGATTACGCCATGGGTTGATTATCCTTAATGGGGAGTCTTTAGGACAAGTAGCTTCGCAGACCTTACAAAGCATGGTTGCTATCAATGAAGTAACGAATACGCCTATCATTCGTCCAGTTGCTACGATGGATAAATTAGAAATCATTGAAGTAGCTGAACAAATCGATACTTTTGAGCTTTCAGTCCAACCGTTTGAAGATTGCTGCACGATTTTTGCCCCACCTCAACCAAAGACCCGACCACGCCTTGATAAAGTTCATCAATACGAAGAACGTTTACCAATCGAAGAAATGATCGAACGAGCTCTTTCTGGTTTAAAAATGGAAACGATCCATACAGCTACCGAAGCTGAACAAGTAGAAGAATTTGCTGATTTGTTATAAGAGTCTTGAAATTATCGTGGAGCTTTGACAAGAATAAGAAAGTAGATTGAACCGTTTTTTTATGTTTAATAAAACAGACTTTAAAAACATTACTTTTTATTTGTTCTTACACTTATTTAAGAGTCTGGGGTCAATCCCAGACTCTTTTTTATGTTCCCTACTGTTGCTCTAAGAGAGGATAAATGATAAACTGACTATGTGAAGAAATTAACAAAGGAGTTTGAAGATGGGAGAAAAAATAGCGGTTTTACCAAAAGCAACAGCTAAAAGACTACCTTTATATTTACGTTATTTAAAAATGCTCAATGATTCAGGTGTGAAGCGGATTAAATCAAATGAATTTAGTCAAATCACCCAAGTACCTTCTGCGTCGATCCGTAGAGATTTTTCATATTTAGGTGAATTGGGGCGCAGTGGCTATGGTTATGAAGTGCCTTATCTGATCGAAGTCTTTGATCGAATCTTAAAGACTGAAGAGGAAAAACGAATTGCCTTAGTTGGGTATGGAAATCTAGGGAAAGCTTTAAAGCACAATAATTTTAGAAGAAATGAAAATTTGAATATCGTCTGTGTATTTGACAATGACCCTAAAATCGTCAATCAAGAAATCGATGGTCAATTCATTTATCCAATCGAACAGTTTGGCGAAATCGTCAAAAAAGAAAAAGTAACAGTTGCGATTTCAACGGTTCCAAGTAAACACTCCCAGTCAGCAATCGATGAAATTGTGAAAGGTGGCGTATCAGCGATCTTAAACTTTGCTCCTGACCGAGTGATCGTACCCAAACATGTGAATATTCAATACATTGATTTGACGACAGAATTGCAAACGCTTATATTTTTTAACGAAAAATATTCAGAAGTTTTTTTATGACAATCCATAGTTTTAGCGCTTAGAGCCAATGTTTCTAAGCGTTTTTTTATAACGCATGTTTATATCTATTTTTGTTTGTTTACAATCATAATACTGATATAATAGCTTTCAGTTCATTGTATCATCGTGTGCAGGGATTATAAAATAACTGGTTTTTTTGAAAGAAGAAACCTTTTTTTAGGAGTGAATGACAGTAATAAAGATGAATGCAATGGATAGAATCACTGTTGTAAGAAAAAAGTTAATCTGAAGGAGGCGGTTATGAAACAAGTTGGAGTAAAAAATACTAATGAAGTTTAAGATTTGATTGAATGTACATAAAAGGAACAATCCTTAATTCTTATGATTCAGGCTAGATATGAATGTCTAGCAAAACAGACAAGCCACGGATGCTATAACAAAAAAATGTAAAGGATGGTAAAAATGAATCAAGAGAAGGTAAAAAATACAATTCTTATGGAAATGGAACGGTTTTCGGACAAAACAAGTGAAGGATACCACCAAATGAAAGCAGTGCTGAATAAATTTCCTTACAAAATAACTGCAGATTATCAGCAATTACTGGATACATTAAGGGGGGGGGACGGCAATTAACAGATTTAAAACTCTTGATGAGCTGATAATGATGCTGAAACAAGAGAGAGTAATAACGAGAGAGATCGTGGAATCTTGTCTCTATTTTCAACAAAATTCTGATAATGTAATAAATCAGATTCATCTTTTTGATCTTCTAATGGTTCCAACTATAAATCTGAACAAACAGCTAAATTTATTAAAAAATTTAACAATAGATAGAAGTAAAAATTGTTCTCGTAATTTTTTGGATGATCATGAAAAAATAGATTTATTGAATCGTGAAACAAATCAACAAATAAAATCGACATGTATAGAATTACAATATGGCATGAACTCAGCTAAAGTCAAAGAGGATATTTTTGCTCGTACATTTGAAATATTAAACGAGGGCAGTGTAAACTATCAACAATTAGTCAATATGGAGCCAGCTTACGAAGAAGGATGTAGAGAAATCGTAATTGATGGATTTTTTGGAATGATGCCTGACCCTGCTGATAAGTATAAATGGTTTTTTGATTTTTTGAGAGAAGATAAAATAATTTCTATGCTTCTTCAAAGAAAGGATTTATCAGAAGCTGAAAAAAAAACATATATTTCTATAGCTACCAAGCATATTGATTCGCCACATATTGGTAAAAAAATATCGTATTTTGAAAGAACAAAGATAAAAGAAATTGACATAATTACAGAAAAAAGACTTCTTGAGCAAGAGCTCGTTTATTTGATTGCTAAAGAAGTAACCCCAGAGTTGGCGGTAAAGTATGATGAAATATTAAGAGGAAAAGAACAAGGAACTGTTGAGTTGATGACACAAATTCATGTTGAGGCTCAGTCCACATTAGTAAAAGAGTCTGTTAGGCAACATGTCAATACTTCCTTCAAAGAAACGGACCGTTTAGAATTTTATAAAAAAAGTATCATCGAAAAACTAAAAAAAGAAAATCGATCAGATTTAGGGGATCAATTAGAAGATTTATTGAATAGTGGGGCAAAAATAGACCGATTTGATAGATTCTATAGATTATTGAATTCCCCAGAGTCAAAAAAACAGTTATCCTATTTAGGGCGACTTGTTTTTGGTGAAAATCAATGGCACAAATTTGAAACAGTTCAGGCATTTAAAGAAGAATTAAAGGAAACAGAAGCAAAAAAAAATAGTTCCTTATCGGAAATGATGAAAAAAGATCTGAGTGAAATCGAAAATCAGCGACTCATGAATGGACTTCGATCAATTGATAATAAACTGGCGAACAATGACTATCTCAAGCAATTAAAACCCGAGCAGATCGCAACGATTATGCTTCAGTTAAAAGTTAATTACCCAAACTGGACGGAAAAAAACTTTGAACAAGTCAATAATCAATTAAGCACTTATTTAAATGAAGAGGATAAGATTCAAACAAACAAAATTTTGAATGAAAAAGAACTGATCCTAAAAATATCCGCAATAAGCATGGAAATGGGAGAAAAAGTACAAACTATAAAACATCCCCCTACTGATAAAATAAAAGATCTTGATATAATGGGTGAAGTTAGAAAAGATTTAGAAAAACAAAAAGTAGATTACCTTTTTCCTAAAATACTGGAAACGATTAATCATACACTAAATGAAGAAGGAATCGATTGTTCGAATCGTTCGGATAGAGAAAAAGCATTAAATCTATTACAAGATTATCAGACAAAAAAAGAACTACTTCCAAAAATCGAAGAAGCACTCCAGCAAAAAAAGGTGGGAGAGACTATATCAACAGTCATTTATTCTGTAATGAGTAGAGAATGGGGAAATTCAAGTGATGTAACTGATTTTAAAAAAAGGTTTGGGGATGACGGAGAAGGATTATTAAAGGAAATCAAGGACTTCTCAAAAGCCGAGGGCTTTCTCCAACCAATAAAAAAAGAACTTTCCTCGAGTAATATTGATTTTACTGAATCGGATGTCATCAATTGGACGAAAAAATGTTTATCGATGGATGAAGAAAAGCGAAAAAGAAAAACGCAAGTTGTCATAAATAAGATTGAGAAGATTTTATTGAAGGAAACAGATAAAGAAAAAGCCAGATCTAGCAGTGTGAATAAACAGTTTCTCATAGATTTAAATAATAAAAAAGAAGAAATAAAACAAGCAATGAAATATAGTGTGATTGAGGTGTGCAAATATAGAAATACTCAACTCAGTATAGAAGAACAATTTTCAAATATCCTTTATCAAGAAAAAGGCATACAACATTTTATACATACATATCCTAATTTAAAAAGTATCATTGACGAGTGTACCAAACAGATTTCCTTAGTTTCTGTTAACCTTAAAAAATTGGGTTGTAACGATGTTAAGAGAAACGATAATACAAGTTTTAATAACATTCATAAGTTAATGTTGCCATTCGACAAAGAGTGGTGGGCAAAGGAAGCGGATCAATTGAAACAGCTTATAACGACACAGGTAAGTAATAAAAATCCATTGGTGTCTGATGTGAATCAACAAGTTGTAAAATTATATGATGCAGATAACGATTGTTGTACACGGATTGTTTGGTCTTTTTTAGTAATTTCATCGGGAGAACAGAAAAAATCAAATTATAGAGCCATAGCAGAAAATCTTTATTACGAACCAGACCATTATCAGACTCGACAAAAGGCAAAATGGCTAATTGCTAGTTGCGAGAATTTATACTTACATATGCAAGAAACAGAGCAATCAAAAGAAATAAGCGTATTTGTTCAACCAACTCCAATGCCTCAGGGAACAAGTAATCAGTCTCTAATAAGTAATTCAGTAAAGGAACCAGAGAGAAAAAAGGAGCAACCTAAAGAAAAGTCTGCAGGTATTGAACCAACACCAATTCCCAAGGAAATCAGGAATCTCTCTCTGATAAGTAAGTCAACCCAAACGACTGATAGTCTCTCTCTAACAAATAAATCATCTCAAACGGCTAATAGTCTCTCTTTGACAAGTAATAAATCAACTCAAACGCCCAATAGTCACCCTGTAATAAAAATTCAAACACTAGAGGAGCGAATGAATCAGTCTACAAATAAGGCTAATAATCTAAATGAGATGAAGGAAGCAGGAAAAAATCAGCCTTCTGTAAGAAATTTAAAAAATTTCTTTGAACAGTTACGATCTGAATAAACAAACATTGTCAATACTGCTTATTGTTTAGTCAATTCTTTATAATAGGCGAATCATAAGCCTAAAGAGGTACTATTTAGGGAAATACGATTCTTACCGTCTTTTATTGACTTTAAAATTGAACCATTGTAAAATGAGGCATAACGTTGATCAAGAGGAGTAACTAGTTACAGCCTTTTAGAGAGAGAACGAGATGGTGGGACGTTCTTAGGAGAGACTAGTGAAGGTAGCTTGGGAGTTTTTATCTTGAACCCTTTATCGTGTACAGCAAACCGATAAAACCTAGAGATAAACGAGTCGTGATCGTTAACTCACATGAGAGGTAGTAGGAAACTGCTACAAATTAGGTGGTACCGCGTAAATCAATACGTCCTAAAATACGAAAGTATTTTAGGACTTTTTTTATTTTTAAGGAGGACATCAGTATGACGGAAGAAAAAAATCTATCAACAAAATACAATCCGCAAGAAGTTGAAGCTGGCCGTTATGAAAAATGGTTGGAACAAGATTTGTTCAAACCAAGTGGCGATCAGAAAGCAAAACCCTATTCAATCGTAATCCCCCCACCAAATGTTACAGGAAAACTTCACTTAGGACATGCCTGGGATACGACTTTACAAGACATGCTGATTCGTCAAAAACGGATGCAAGGCTTTGATACCTTGTGGTTACCTGGAATGGACCATGCAGGGATCGCTACACAGGCAAAAGTAGAAGAAAAGCTTCGTCAACAAGGAATTTCGCGTTATGACTTAGGACGTGAAAAATTTGTGGATCAAGTATGGGAATGGAAAGAAGAGTATGCAAGCCATATCCGTGAACAATGGGCAAAAATGGGCTTATCTCTCGATTATAGTCGTGAACGTTTTACACTAGATGATGGCTTGTCAGAAGCTGTTCGTAAAGTATTCGTGACACTTTATGAAAAAGGCTTGATTTACCGTGGTGAATACATTATTAACTGGGACCCGCAAGCACGCACTGCTTTATCGGATATCGAAGTGATCCACAAAGAGATTGAAGGTGCTTTCTACCACATGAGCTATGAACTGGCTGATGGTTCGGGTGTAGTGGAAATTGCAACGACTCGTCCAGAAACTATGCTAGGTGACACAGCGATTGCTGTACACCCAGAAGACGAGCGTTATCAAGCGTTGATCGGCAAAAAAGTAATTTTACCATTAGTAAATAAAGAAATTCCGATTATTGCAGATACGTATGTTGATATGGAATTTGGAACAGGCGTAGTGAAAATTACACCTGCGCATGATCCAAATGACTTTGAGGTAGGTAACCGTCATGATCTGCCACGTGTAAATGTGATGAACGAAAATGGAACGATGAATGACTTAGCTGGAAAATATGCAGGTATGGATCGTTTCGAAGCACGTAAAGCGATTGTCTCTGATTTGAAGGAAATCGGACGATTGATCAAAATTGAAAAAATGATCCATAATGTTGGGCATTCAGAACGTACGGGAGTAGTCATTGAACCACGCTTGTCCACACAATGGTTTGTTAAAATGGCTCCATTAGCTGAGAAAGCAATGAAAAATCAAAATACTGATGATGCAGTTGAATTTTTCCCACCACGTTTTAATCAAACATTTCTACGTTGGATGGAAAATGTTCACGATTGGGTTATCTCTCGTCAATTGTGGTGGGGACACCAAATCCCGGCTTGGTACCATAAAGAAACGGGTGAAATGTATGTAGGGATGGAAGCTCCAGAAAATAGTGAAGAGTGGGTACAAGATCCAGATGTATTAGACACTTGGTTTAGTTCAGCATTATGGCCTTTTTCAACGATGGGATGGCCAGATGAAAATAGTGCTGATTATCAACGCTATTTCCCAACAAGCACATTAGTAACTGGCTACGACATTATCTTCTTCTGGGTTAGTCGAATGATTTTCCAAAGCTTAGAATTTACAGATCGTCGTCCGTTTGAAAATGTTTTGATTCATGGGTTGATTCGGGACGAGCAAGGACGTAAGATGAGTAAATCTCTTGGAAACGGCATTGACCCAATGGAAGTGATTGAAAAATATGGCGCTGATGCCTTACGTTGGTTCTTATCAAACGGTTCAGCACCTGGTCAAGATGTCCGTTTCAGCTATGAAAAAATGGATGCAGCTTGGAATTTCATTAATAAAATTTGGAATGCTTCACGTTTTGTTATTATGAACAGTGAAGGCATGACAGTTGAAGATATTACGCTAACTGGCGAGAAAACTGTGGCAGACCGCTGGATCTTGACACGTCTAAATGAAACGATCGCTAAGGTTACTGAACTCTTTGATCATTTTGAATTTGGGGAAGCTGGGCGTCAGTTGTATAACTTTATTTGGGATGATTTTTGTGACTGGTATATCGAGATGAGTAAAGAAGTCTTGTATGGTGATGATGCTGTCTCAAAACAAACAACACAAAGTATTTTGGTGCATACGTTAGATCAAATTTTGCGTCTATTGCATCCAATTATGCCATTTGTTACTGAAGAAATTTGGCAACACATCCCACATCAAGGTACTTCTTTAGTAGTTGCTGATTATCCGGTGGTTCATCCGGAATTTAATGATGAAACAGCTTCAAAAGGGATGGAAGTACTCAAAGAACTAATTCGTTCCGTACGTAATATTCGTTCTGAAGTGAATACACCATTATCAAAACCAATTACATTAATGATTAAGATCAATGATCCGAAAATCGGTCAATTCTTAACAGAAAATACCAGCTATATCGAGCGTTTCTGTAATCCAGAAGAGCTAACGATCTCAAGTGAAATCGTTGCGCCTGATCTAGCAATGTCAGCTGTATTGACAGGGGCAGAAATTTTCTTACCATTAGCAGGTTTGATCAATATCGAAGAAGAAATCAAACGGTTAGAAAAAGAACTAGCGAAATGGACAGATGAAGTGAAACGAGTACAAGGAAAATTAGGCAATGAACGCTTTGTTGCCAACGCACCAGCAGAAGTGGTTGAAGCAGAGCGGGCAAAAGAAAAAGATTATTTGGACAAACAAGCAGCAGTTACAGAAAGAATCCGCAGCTTAAGAACCATCCAGTAATCTGACATTCGAACAATCGTACAAATGCAAAAGAGAGCGGAAAGTAGTTGAAAAACATTTCCGCTCTTTTTTTAAGTAAAAAGCAAGACGTCAGCACAAATAAGTAGAATCAGAATTGGCTATTCAGTATCTCTTCTTCTTTTACATATACTACGTCTTTTTCTGTGTTTCCGCTTGCTTTTTGCTATAATAAATATGGAATGGGGGAAACGTTGATGAAAATAGAAGAAGCAATCGCCTGGATCCATAGCCGCTTGCCATTTGGCTCTCGTCCGGGACTAGATCGAGTGGAGGCATTATTAGAGATAGTCGGGCATCCAGAAAAACAGGTGAAAACGATTCATATCGCAGGAACCAACGGAAAAGGTTCGACGGTTACGTATCTGAGATGTCTACTAGAAGAAGCAGGTCTGACAGTGGGGACATTTACTTCTCCGTATATTGAATCTTTTAATGAACGAATCTCGATCAATGGACAAGAAATTCCAGATCAAGACTTAATCAAGCTTGTACAAAAATACCGACCACTTGTTGAACATTTGGATCGATTTGAAGCAGTTGCCGGAATCACTGAGTTTGAAACGCTGACAGCAATGGCATTTGATTATTTTTTGTGTCAAAAAGTCGACGTTGCTATTATTGAAGTTGGGTTAGGCGGTTTACTAGACTCAACAAATGTTGCCGTACCATTACTTACAGGAATCACCACGATTGGCTTGGATCATACGGATATTTTAGGAGAAACAATTGAAGAAATCGCTGCCCAAAAAGCAGGAATAATCAAGCAAGGGGTGCCTGTCGTTACGGGAAATATCGAAGAAAGAGCTTTAGAAGTAATCAAAAAACAGGCTAGACTAAGAAATGCCCCCCTTCATATTTTTGGCGAAAACTATCAAGTTACTTATCAACATCCAGCTGAGCGATGGGGAGAAGTATTTTCATTTCATAATGAGCATGGAAAAATGACCTCGCTTACGATTGGCATGATTGGACAACATCAGACAGAAAATGCTGGTATGGCAATTGAACTATACCAAGTTTACTGCAAGATGACAGGTATACCATTTAGTGAAAAAGAAATTCGCAAAGGGCTGAAAAAAGCGCACTGGCCTGGACGAATGGAAAAATTAAGTGAAGAACCTTTTGTTATTTTAGATGGCGCTCATAATACACATGCAGTCAGCCGTTTGGTTCAAAATTTGAAGAAAGAGTTCAAAGATTATCGGATCAATATTTTATTTTCTGCACTAAGTACAAAAGATGTAGAAGCAATGCTAACCCAATTAAAAGCAGTTCCTAATGCGCATTTGTATTTAACGACGTTTGAACACCCGAAAGCATTGGATTTAAGCAACGTGACTGATCTTGTAGATGAAACAGTTTCAATTGTTTCATTATGGCAATTTGGTTTAGCTGAAATATTAGAAAAAATGACCAATGAAGATGTCTTAGTGGTTACAGGTTCTCTTTACTTTATTTCTGAAGTACGAACACTATTGTTACAGTTAGGAGGAAAAAATGAATTATAAAGCTGTCATTTTTGACATGGACGGGTTACTCTTCGACACAGAAATCGTCTACTATGAAGCCTCGCAAATGGTTGCTGATCAAATGGGCTTTCCTTACGACAAAGAATTGTATTTGAAATATCTAGGTGTATCAGATGAAGAGGTTTGGGCAAATTATCATCAGATCTTTGCAAGTTTTGGGGAAAATAATGTCCAAAAATTCATTAATGATGCTTATGAAGAAACGATCAGACGGTTTTCCTTAGGTGCAGTGCAATTAAAACCAGGAGTAATCGAATTACTGGACTTTTTAGAAGAACACCGAATACCTAAAGTTGTCGCTTCTAGTAACCAACGTCATATTATTGAGCTATTATTGGAAAAGAACCAACTGACAAACTATTTTGAAACGATTGTTTCAGCAGAAAATGTCAAACGTGCTAAACCTGATCCAGAAATCTTTTTGCTTGCCCATGAATATCTAGGAACGAAAAAACAAGAAACATTGGTTCTGGAAGATTCTAAAAACGGGATACTTGCAGCAGCAAGTGCGGAGATCCCAGTGATTATGATTCCAGATTTGTTGGCTCCTTCAGAAGACTTGCAACAAAAAACGTTAGCAGTTTTATCTTCTCTACACGAAGTACCAGGATATCTAAAAAAATAAAAATAGCTCCCCCCTTTTTTCGTATCTTATTAGTGAGAAGAAGAAAGGGGGGATTTTATGGAAAAAAATTTGCTGGATGCTGTGCCAGCAACCTCACTTCCAAGGGAGCGAATGTTGCTTTACGGAGAGAAAGCACTCTCTGATCAAGAATTACTTGCTATTTTATTACGCACGGGACAGCATCCCTATAATGTCTTGGAACTAGCAGGTAATTTGTTGAAAACATTTGGTGGACTTGCACTGTTAAGACAGGCAACGCTGACGGAGCTGGAAAAAATACGAGGAATTGGTCAGATTAAGGCTCTTGAAATCAAAGCACTGATCGAGCTAGGAAAAAGAATCCAAACACAGCATGTAGCGGTACAACCCACGATCCATGCCAGCTATGAATTAGCGCATCAATTAATCATAGAATTAAAGGATCACAAACAAGAACATTTGATTTGTATTTATTTGGATACTAAGAATCAAGTATTGTTGAAAAAAACGCTATTTATTGGTTCCCTGGATCAAACGATCGCACATCCAAGAGAAGTGTTCCATTATGCTGTTCGATATTCTGCAGCGAGAATTATTTTAGTTCATAATCATCCCTCGGGGAATGTTCTTCCATCTAAACAAGACTTGCTTTTTACTAAAAGAGTTCAAAAATGTGGGGAGATGATGGGAATCGATGTCTTAGATCATTTGATCATTGGATGCAAACAGTATTTTAGTCTGAGAGAGGAGGGATTGATGGAAGAGGAATAAATTGAATAAGTGGAAGTAGCTTTCTTGCAAAAAAAAAGAACCAAGTGTACAATTATATTGTAATTTTGTTTGGGAATAGAAGTTGAAACATCTGTTGCACCTCTATCGTACGCGAGCAATGTTACAATCAATTAAGTGCTTAGGCACGAGGAGGGTATTATTAATGGAAAACGGAACAGTTAAATGGTTCAACGCTGAAAAAGGATTTGGTTTTATTTCACGTGAAGACGGAAGCGATGTTTTTGTTCACTTTTCAGCTATCCAAGGTGACGGATTCAAAACTTTAGAAGAAGGTCAAGCAGTGACTTTTGATGTTGAAGAATCAGATCGTGGCCCACAAGCTGCTAATGTTGAAAAAGCTTAAGTAGAGCGAGTAAACTAAATAAGTGTTGTTCACCTATTTAAACATGTTAAGAGCGTAAGTGATTACGCTCTTTTTTGTTACAAAAAAACTTATAATGGACAACTGCGCCGAACTTTACCCATCTATGTAGGTAGTCGGCGCATGCAGCCATTATAAGTTTTTCATTTATTTTTCTTCATCAGGTGTCATCACCATTGGAAGGATCATTGGATGTCTTTCTGTTCGTTCAAATAAGAAAGGTTGTAAAGCGCCTGTCATGGCTTCTTTCAGTTTATGTTCAGAGCAATCAGGAGCATTTAACACTTCACGCAATGCATGGAAAAGGATGCGTTGCGCCTCATTGATCATCTCACCTGATTCACGCATATAAACAAAGCCACGTGATAAAATATCAGGTCCCGCTAAAATTTCTTTCTTTTTGATGTCGACAGTAGCAACTGCCAGAACTAGTCCTTCTTCAGATAACAAATGACGGTCTCTCAAAACAACATTTCCAATGTCACCGATCCCGCTACCGTCGATATAGACGTCACCGGCAATAAAATGTCCGGCTGGACGAGCGGTTTCGCTAGTCAAAGCCAACACATCTCCATTTTCCATAATAAAGCAATTTTCAGCAGGTACACCAGTGTCTTGAGCAAGGGAAGCATGGATCTTCAACATTCTGAATTCTCCGTGGACTGGGACAAAGTATTTAGGCTTCATCAAACGAAGCATCAGCTTTTGTTCTTCTTGACCACCGTGTCCAGAAGTATGGATATTGTTGATTTTCCCATGAATGACTTCTGCACCAGCTTCAGATAATAAATTGATCAAATGGTTGACGCTGGTAGTATTCCCAGGAATTGGTGAGCTTGAGAAAATGACGGTATCATCTGGTTGAATCTGGATTTGGCGATGGGTACCATTAGCAATACGACTTAAAGCAGCCATCGGTTCACCTTGAGAACCAGTACATAAGATCATCGTTTCATTCGCAGGTAATCGATTGATTTCATGTGCATCAACGAAGGTTCCTTCTGGGACTTTGATATAGCCTAAACGTTGGCCGTTAACGATCGCATTTTCCATACTGCGTCCAAAAACAGCAATTTTTCTGCCGGTAGCAACCGCTGCATCTGCTGCTTGTTGTAGACGGAAAATGTTTGAAGCGAAGCTGGCAAAAATGATCCGACCTTCGATTTTCTCAAAAATCTTTAGGATCGAAAGACCAATCGTTTTTTCTGATTTTGTAAATGTTGGGATCTCAGCATTTGTACTGTCTGATAGCAAGCAGAGTACGCCTTCTTCACCGATCCGCGCCATTTTGTGCAGGTTAGCAGGTTCACCGACTGGGGTGAAATCAAATTTAAAGTCACCTGTTGCAACGATATTACCAGAAGGTGTTTTTACAACGACACCCAACGCATCAGGGATACTATGGGTTGTTCTAAAAAAGCTGACCGATGTTTTTCTGAAACGAATTACGGTATCTTCATTGATTTCATGCAATTGTGCATCTCTAAGCAATCCGTGTTCATCCAACTTATTGGTAATCAGTGCAAGCGCTAATGGCCCAGCATAAATAGGGATATTCGCTTGTTTCAACAAATAAGGAATGCCACCGATATGGTCTTCGTGTCCATGCGTGATCACCAGTGCTTTCACTTTGTGTATATTTTGAACGATATAGTTGTAGTCAGGAATTACGTAGTCAATCCCAAGCAGATCATCTTCTGGAAACTTGATTCCAGCATCAATGATAATAATCTCATCTTGGAATTGTACCCCATACGTGTTTTTCCCGATTTCACCTAATCCACCAATAGCAAAGACGCCTGTCTCATTATTTTTGATGGAAAGTTTCATTTTAAAACTCCACTAATGTGAATTCAGCATTTTCTTTTTCGTATTCTAGATGACTGCCTTCTAGAAGTTGAACGAATTCAATGTTGTATGGGGTATTTTCTTCCACTTGTTGACGTGCGTCAACATCACTATTTGCTTCAATGTAAAGTGATTTTGTTTCTTCCCGTTTAGGATTACGGATTTTTGATTCTTGATAATATACTTTGTAAATCATGTTTATGTCTCCTTTATCTGCATGTCGCAGTAATTTAGCTAGTTGATTTTTTAGACAACACAAAACGAGGGGTCAAGCCACCTGTTTTTTGATATGCTTTGATTAAAATGAGCGATTCTAATCAAAGAGACAAGCCTCGTTTTGCTTCTCTGTTCGGAAATTTTTTCAACCGTACCTTCTGTATGAATTCATACAATAGTTAATTGCTATTTTACCATAAAAAAGTGGATAAGTATAGAAATCAACAAGGTGGAAAGGAAAAATGTTTTTTATCATTTAAATGTAATAAAAAAAATTTTTGATGAGAGAGGTGTTCTATATACTATAGGAGTGTGCTATTATTTTTATTAATAGCTAAATTTATTCTAATTAAAAGGAGATGAGAGTTTGAAGTTGATGTGGCACTATACCATGCGCTATAAGAAATATTTGTTATTAAATTTCATCTGCGTATTTGGTTTTATTTTAATTGAGTTAGGCTTACCAACGATTTTAGCTCGTATGATTGATGTCGGGATTCGTAACAACGATTTTGGTTATGTAAAACAACAAGGGATCTTGATGGTCGTGATTACTGTGGTTGGGATCATTATGAATATTCTATTAGGCTATTTTGGTTCACGGATCACGACGAACATCGTTGCGGATATTCGTGACGATCTATTCAAGAAAATCCAGAGTTATTCTCACCAAGAATATGAAACATTAGGGGTTGCTTCGTTGATCACGCGTACGACGAACGACGCTTATCAAATTATGCTGTTCTTACAAAATATCTTACGGATCGGATTTATGACACCGATGATGTTTGTTGTCAGTCTTTATATGGTTATGCGGACCAGTGTTTCATTGAGTTATTATGTGATCGGAGCTCTACCGTTTTTACTACTTTCAGTGGTTGCGATTGCGAAATTTTCTGAACCGTTATCAAAAAAACAACAGAAAAATTTGGATAAGATCAATAGTATTTTACGTGAAAATCTTTCAGGATTACGTGTTATCCGGGCATTCGTTAATGAAAAATTTGAAGAAAAACGATTTGCGAAAGTTAATGATAACTATACAAAAAGCTCGAAAAGCTTGTTTCGTTTAATGGCTGTTGCACAGCCTGGATTCTACTTCCTGTTTAACATTGTAATGGTCTTGATTATTTGGAGCGGAGCGGTTCAAATCGATGCTGGTTCTCTTCAAGTGGGGGATCTGATTGCATTTATTGAATATATTTTCCATGCATTATTCTCCTTCATGCTGTTTGCAAGTGTCTTTATGATGTATCCACGGGCAGCTGTTTCAGCAGGGCGTATCCAAGAAGCATTAGATGCCTCACCGTCGATCAAAGAAGATCCAAATGGTGTATCTGAAACAAAAACCAAAGGATATATTGAGTTTAAGAATGTGACATTTGCTTACCCTGGACATTCACAAGAACCCGTGATCCGTAATGTGAGTTTTACTGCTTCGCCAGGAGAGACAGTCGCATTCATCGGTAGTACAGGTAGCGGGAAGTCAACGTTGATTCAATTGATTCCTCGATTTTACGATGTAAGTGATGGGGAAATCCTTATTGATGGCGTAGATGTCAGGGACTATCGCTTGAGTAAATTAAGAGATAAAATTGGCTTTATTCCTCAAAAAGCATTGTTATTTACTGGGACGATCGCAGATAATTTAAGATATGGAAAAGAAGATGCTACGCAAGAGGAGATGGAGCGAGCAGCTGAAATCGCACAAGCAACGGACTTCATTTCGAAGAAAACGGATGGGTATGATGAACTTCTTTCCGAAGGTGGAGCTAATTTCTCTGGAGGACAAAAGCAGCGTTTAGCGATTGCCAGAGCTATTATTCGACGTCCGGAAATCTATATTTTTGATGACAGCTTCTCGGCACTTGATTATCAAACGGATGCAAAACTTCGGGCTCGCTTGAAAAAAGAAACGACCGAATCAACGGTGTTAATCGTGGCGCAGCGAGTGGGTACGATCATGCATGCTGATAAAATCATCGTCTTGAATGAGGGAGAAGTCGTAGGTATCGGGACACACCGTGAATTATTAGAAAACTGTCCAATCTATTATGATATCGCAGCTTCGCAATTATCGAAGGAGGAATTAGCATGAAACAAACATTATCTTCCTTAAAACGATTAGCTCGATACATCAAACCTTATCAGTTAACATTTTTCTTTGTGCTGTTGTTTACTGTTTTGACGGTGATTTTCAACGTTGCTTTACCCTACGTTGTCGGATTGCCAACTACTGAGATCAGTCACAATATTGCAAACAACGAAGCGATTAATTTTTCTTATATTTTCAATTGTTTGATTTGGATCACGATCGTGGGCGTTGGTTATTGTGTTTCGCAATTACTTTCAGGTGTTTTGATGACGAATGTCGTGCAAAGTGCAATGCAAGATTTGCGAAGAGATATTGAAGAAAAAATCAATCGATTGCCTGTTTCTTATTTTGATAAAAATCAACAAGGAAATATCTTATCTCGGGTGACGAATGACGTAGACGCAGTCAGTGGAGCGTTACAGCAAGCGTTTATCGGTGTGGTGAATGCTATTTTAGGGATCACACTGGCAGCAGCGATGATGTTTTATATCCAGCCATTGATGGCGTTGATCTCGATGATCATGATTCCTGCATCTATCTGGATTTCAAAACGTGTGATCAATGCTTCGCAAAAATATTTCCAAGAAATGCAAAATTCGTTAGGGGATTTAAATGGTTATGTCCAAGAAAATATGACTGGTTTTAGTGTGTTAAAAGTTTATGGACGTGAGAAAAAAACGTTTGAAGGATTCAAACAAGTCAATCATCGATTGAAACATTATGGATTTAGAGCAGCCTTTATATCTGGATTGATGATGCCCTTAGTTCAGTTGACCGCATATGCTACTTATATCGGTATGGCTGTATTGGGAAGTTTTTACGTCATTACGGGTGTCATCGTTGTGGGGCAATTACAAGCATTTATCCAATATATTTGGCAAATCAGCCAGCCAATGGGGAATATCACACAGTTATCTTCTGTATTGCAAAGTGCATCTGCGGCTACCAGACGTGTCTTTGAGATTTTAGATGAACCAGAAGAAAAAGAAAATAAAGTGGATGTCACTTTACCAGAAACAGTAGCAGGAAATGTTTCATTTGAACATGTTGATTTTGCTTATGACCCTAAAAAACCGTTGATTCAAGATTTGAACTTTGAAGTAAAAGCTGGTCAAACAGTTGCGGTAGTCGGACCAACCGGTGCAGGGAAAACCACTCTGATTAATTTATTGATGCGTTTTTATGATGTGAGTCATGGGGCAATAAAAATCGATGGTATTGATACTAAAACGATGAGTCGTAGTGATGTCCGCTCATTATTTGGGATGGTTCTTCAAGATGCTTGGCTCTATGAAGGGACAATCGCTGATAATATTCGTTTTGGTAAATTAGATGCGACGGATTATGAAGTCGTTGATGCAGCAAAAACAGCTAACGTTGATCATTTTATTCGGACAATGCCTGATGGGTACGAAATGGAAATCAACGCTGAAGGTGACAATGTTTCGTTAGGGCAAAAGCAATTATTGACTATTGCCAGAGCCGTGGTTTCTGATCCTAAAATCTTGATACTTGATGAAGCTACTAGTTCTGTCGATACTCGTTTAGAAGCATTGATCCAAAAAGCAATGGATCGTGTAATGGAAGGACGAACAAGTTTTGTTATTGCTCATCGCCTTTCAACGATTCGTGATGCGGATTTGATCTTAGTGATGGATCAAGGACAAATTATCGAAAAAGGAACGCATGAAGGGCTGTTAGCTCAAGGCGGATTCTATGAAAAACTGTACAATAGCCAATTTGCTGAAGATGTTGCTGATGCTTGATACCGATTAAAACAAGAGGTTGTGAAAGAAGCGGGTAGCTCCGATGACAATAAGAAAGAATTTTAGAATAGAGAGACTGAGGAAAAACTTTCCTCAGTCTCTTTTAGTATCTCTAAAAATCGAATAAACAGTGAGATAAAAGTAGCATCAAGAAATAAGAAGCACCAAGTAGGTAACGATCAACAGCAAAAAACGAGTGTTTATGCTTCTTGTTAGTTTTCAGAAATCCCTTCTTATTTATTAAAGCTAAACATTTTTGTCTCACCTCTTTTTTTATTTGTTGGACTACTATACAAAATAAAAATAATAGGATCTGAGCGTTACGATAATTTTGTAGTAGAAAAAAGATCAAGGGAGGCGAAATAGCATTCAAAAATGCTTCTACTACTGGATGCTTGCTAGTAAATGAATTTTACGCGTAATTGTTTACTAAAAGAATGAAAAGAGATGGTGAAATGCAGATAAAACGGAAAAGGATAGTGTATAAAAAATAACTATATAAATGGGAGTGTTATTTATTATGAACAAAAAGACCTTTTATAAAAAAGTATGTGCAGGAACTATTGGATTAATTGGGGTAAGTGTTGTTGGATTGTCAGTAAATGCAGAAACTAGTAATGTTTTAGTCAATAAAAATATTGCTATCTCCCAAAATGTGGATCAAAATAATTTTGATTTGAAAGACATCGTCGCATTTAATGGAAGTGCCGTCCAACTTGATTCCCATACAGCTCGTCTTACTCAATCGAAACAATTTCAAAAAGGAACAATATCTGGAATCGTCTCCCTTGATATGAACTATGATTTCTTGTTGGATATGGATGTCAATTTAGGTGATAATGTAAATGGTGCTGATGGGGTAGGTGTGGCTTTCCACCAAGGAGCAATTGGCGACATTGGAGCTAATGGTGGTGGTCTAGGTATCAGAGGCCTGAAAAAGGGAATTGGATTTGAATTGGATACCTATTCTAAAGCGCCAGATAGAGATGATGCGGATACTTCTTTCAACCATGCTCAAATGGTTGGTGCTCATGGAGGCTTTGTTTCAACAGATGCCAACAGCGGATTTTTAACCGCTTTAGCTCCTATGCAACAAATTAAATTCACGCCAAATACTTTTAAAAAATTAACGTTAAAATGGAATAGCAAGCAACAACTTATTACTGCAGATTATGATGGGCAACATTGGGAATTGAAAAATCCAAACATCGATAAATCAAAGAAATATACTTTTACGATTGGAGCTGCAACAGGAGAACACTTCAATACGCATACTGTCAGAATCAATCAATTTGCAGCAGTTTTTGAAAAACCAGAGTTACATGCAAATGATATTGAAATTTTGCACGATGAGTTATTTGATCCATTTGACAAACGAATCAATCTAAGTGCTTATGATCGTGTTGACGGAGACATCACAGACAAAATCAAAGTGGTAGAAAACAACGTTGACTCCTCTATTCCTGGAAAATACCAAGTCACTTATGAAGTGAAAAATAGTGTAAATGAAGTGGCTAGAAAAACGATTAATGTAACGGTGAAAATCAATGATAATTGGCCTGACGGACAAACTGCTGGATGGAAAATGTTCTCAGGAGATGACATTGAACTAGTGAAAGACCCTGTGAATGCTTTAGTTGGTGACTATACTTTCTTCGCTGATCAGCATGCTAGTGTATATAAAATCTTTAACGGTAGTGAAGCTTTAGAAGAAAATGCTACTTATCGGGTAACTGTTTATGTGAAACCAGTGGTCGATATGTTGAGTGACCATTATGTAAAAGTGGCATTGAAGGAAGATACTTCGTCTAAAGATAGTCGTGAACTCCTTAACACCACATTGATGAGAGATGGGGTTTTAGAAGAAAAAGGATACTATCGACTTACAACTACTTTTAAAGTAAATAAAGGAGAAACAAGCCCACTAATCAATGTGGAAAACTATAAAGCTGGCTATATCGGCTCAATTAATATTTCTAAAGTAAATGGATAAAATTTAGCTACCAGTTTAGATAGCATATAGATAAAAGGAAAGAGCTTGGAACACGAAAGATTGTTCTGAGCTCTTTAGTTGTGTAAAAACGAGAGGTTGAGACAAAAGTGTTCAGCATCAAGAAATAAGAAGGAATTTCCGAAAATTGACAAGAAACACAAAAACTCGTTTTTGATGTTGATTGTTACCTACTTGGTGATTCTCAAATTTTTGGTAAATTTCGGCAAATTTTCCGAAGATGCTACTTTTGTATCACCGTGAATCAGAGGTCGTGAAAACATCGGGTAGCTCTGATGACAATAAGAAAGAATTTTTTGAAACAGCTTCTCATGTTTTGAAAAAATTCAGGCTTATTGTTGAGGAGTTGCTTCTTGAACGCCGTTTATTCGTTTTTAGAGATACTAGAAGAGACTGAGACAACTTTTGTCTCAGTCCCTAGAGAGTAGGCGTGCTTGAAGGGACTATGAAATAATAGCTGCCAGTCTTTTTGAAGGAGAAATCCATCTTCTGCTATAATTGGAAATAAGCCAAAAAAGGAGATGTGTAAAAATGAGTCAAAAATTTATTGCACCGAATGCAACTGTTGTTGGCGATGTAGAGCTCGCAGAATCGGTCACAGTTTGGTATCAAGCGGTGATTCGTGGGGATAGCAATACGGTTAAAGTTGGAGCAAGAACGAATATTCAAGATGGTACTGTTATTCATGTGGACCATGATGCACCAGTTGAAATTGCTGAAAATGTAACGGTAGGACATCAATGTATGCTTCATGGTTGCACCATCGAAAAGGGCGCGTTGATTGGTATGGGATCAACTATTTTGAACCATGCAGTGATCGGTGAAAATAGTTTGATTGGTGCTGGTTCTTTAGTGACCGAAGGCAAGGTCATTCCGCCCAACGTATTAGCGTTTGGTCGGCCAGCTAAAGTCATTCGTCCTTTAACGGAAGAAGAGATTGAAAAGAATCGCCAAAATATTCAACATTACGTTGAACTTGGAGAACAATATAACGAAGGAAAGTTTAAAGAACAGCATTGAAAAAACGAGCTTTCGTTCCAACTGAAAAAAGGACGATGAGCCGCTCAATCGAGCAGTCCCATCGTCCTTTTAGTTTACAAATGATATTAGTTTAATCCAGCACTGTTTTCCATCACTTCATCAATCAAACCGTATGCTTTTGCTTGTTCAGCAGTCATGTAATTATCACGGTCGGTATCTTTTTCGATCACTTCAAGAGGTTGACCAGTACGTTCTGCTAAAATTTTGTTCAAGCGTTCTCGTGTTTGTAAAATGTGACGAGCTGCGATTTCGATTTCTGTCGCTTGACCTTGTGCGCCGCCAAGTGGTTGATGGATCATGATTTCAGCATTTGGTAAAGCAAAACGTTTGCCTTTTTTACCTGCTGTCAGTAAGAAACTACCCATAGAAGCAGCCATACCCATCACAATGGTTTGGACATCTGCTTTAACAAAATTCATCGTATCATAAATCGCCATTCCAGCAGTAACAGAACCGCCAGGAGAGTTGATATAAAGATAAATGTCTTTTTCAGAATCTTGTGCATCTAGGAAAAGCAATTGGGCAATGATCGAGTTTGCAAGATCATCTGTCACTTGACCACTTAACATGATAATGCGGTCTTTTAATAAGCGTGAATAAATATCATAAGCTCGTTCGCCACGAGAGGATTGTTCAATAACTGTAGGGATTAAATTCATAATTTGGTTCCTCCTTAAGTTCTTTACAAATAGTGTAACACAAATTCATTTCTTCTACCTAAAAAGTAGTATACATTCTTGGTCAATAAAGGTCAAATAAAAAAATTTTAGAAAATAGTCTGTGCTTGCACGTTTATGTTATGATGAAATAGAAGAATACAGCAAGGAGGAACACTAATTGGTAGTTGGCATCGTAGGCTTAATTGGCGTTTTATTAGGAGCTATTTTAGTATATATCGGGATGGTTGTTCAGATGCGCCATCTTGAAAACAAAGAGCAACGAAGACGGGAGTTAGAATTAAAAGTCAAAGAGATTGAGACTTTGAATCAACTAAATAAAAAAATCAATGAAATCTTGCAAAAAAGAGCAACACTGTTAGATGAATATGTCAGCTTTGATGCATTTGATGATTGTTATATCACTATTGATGATTTTGCTTATTTACAGTCATTTGCTGCACAAAATAATTTTTATCTTCCAAATTACATCTTAGAGGAGTTGTTTAAAAACATTGCGCACCGTAAAGTCGTTCTTTCTCCTGACGAAACGATGAAAATAGGCGGTTATGCTTATAAAGGTGGACGTGTGATCTTAGAAAACTTCACGGATAACCTGACGGAAATGATCAATGAAAAAAAAGCGCAATTAAAAAGTGTCACGCGACAACCCATTGGCTTTTTCTCAAATGATAATGTGTGGAGCTAATTGTTTTTTGAGTTGAGATCGAAGAGGATCAAAAAACTTTTATAATTTGTAAAGGCAAGGTTGTGACAGAATTGTCTAGCTTTTAGAAATAAGCCGAAGAATCCAAAAGTAGTTCCTTATATTTTTGGTTTTTTCGGCTTATTTTCGATAGAGGGAACACTATGAATGAGAGAGGACTTTTTTATAGCTTTTCATATTTTAGAAAATCATCGCTTATTGCTGAGGAGTTCTTTATTGAATACCGTTTACTCATTTTTTAGAATGACAAGTCAACCTCATTCTTAGACATTCGAAGTATTACGACTTTTTCACAGCCTTTTTCCTATGGTACAATCAAAGAGACTGAAAGTGGTGATGAAATGGTTCAGATTTTTGCGCATCGTGGAAGTAGTGATACCCATCCAGAGAATACATTGCCTGCGTTTGCCGAAGCGGTTCGAATAGGTGCAGATGGGATTGAACTAGATGTTCATTTGACGAAAGATGAGCAGATCGTGGTGATTCATGATGAGGAAGTGGATCGGACGACGGATGGCAAAGGATTGGTACGGGAAAAAACATTAGCAGAGATAAAAAAGTTGAATGCAGGAAAGTGGTTCAATACAGAGTTTCAGGCAACAAAAGTGCCAACTTTGAAAGAGGTCTTGCATCTTTTTTGGGAAATGAATTATCGTGGAACGGTAATGATCGAGATCAAAACAGATAAATATGAGTATGCTGGCATCGAAGAAAAAGTAGTTCAACAATTAAAAGCAGTGGAATGGCCTTTTCGACATGCGTACTGCAGTTTTAACTTTCATACATTGGAACGAGTAGTAAAAATTGATCCTCAGGCACATCTGGATCTTCTTTTAAGTACGTCACAAAAGAAAGTACAGTTAGCTGAAGATACTCCTTGGATAGAAGGGATTCATCCTAGAGGTGACTGGTACTTGGAGCATTTGCCATCCATGGAGATATTCCCCAAATCGATCAGATGCTGGACCATCAACGACGACCAGCAGATGACACGATGTTTCGATCAACAACTAGATGCAATAATCACAGACTTTCCCCAAAAAGCATTTTGGATAAAACAAACAATGAAAAAGTAGGATGATAATGGAAAAAGTATTAGTAATCGTTGGACCTACAGCGGTAGGGAAAACAGCGCTTAGCGTGGAATTGGCTAAAAAATTTAACGGTGAAATTATTAGTGGAGATTCACTGCAAGTTTACAAGAAATTAGATATCGGAACAGCTAAAATAAAGACGTCAGAAATGGAAGGTATTCCCCATCATTTGATTGATGTCATCGAACCGAATGAAACTTATTCCGTAGCAGATTTTCAAAAAGCTGGACGAAAATTGATCACAGAAATCACAGAACGTGGTCGTTTGCCGATGATCGTTGGCGGAACAGGGTTGTATATTCAATCTTTACTTTATGATTTTCAATTGGGTGCAAAAGAGGAAAGCGTCACAGCGGTACGAAAAAAATATGAAGAATTAGCTGAAACACTCAGTAAAAAAGAACTTTGGGAGTATTTGAAAACAAAAGATCCGCTAGCAGCGGAAAAAATTCATTGGAACAACCAACGAAAAGTGATTCGAGCTTTAGAAGTATTTGAAGTGACTGGCTACAGTATCACAACACCGCAAGAGGAACCCGCACGTCTTTATGATTATTGTATGATTGGTCTTAATACCGAGAGAGCCTTGTTATACCAGCGCATCAATCAACGTGTAGATAGTATGTTAGAGGAAGGCTTATTAGAAGAAGCACGTTTTGTGTATGAACTTGGTGAAGTCCAAGCGAGTCAAGGTATTGGATACAAAGAATTTTATCCGTATTTTAAGGGAGAAGAATCTTTAGAAAACGTTGTGGAGCAGTTGAAGATGAACTCGAGACGGTATGCAAAGCGACAATTAACATGGTTTCGTAATCGTCTTGATGCACATTGGTTTGACTTATTAGCAGAGTCCAGTAGTATGGAGCAAATTGATCAATTGATCAGAACGTGGTTGGAGGAAAAAGATGACAAATAAAAAAGAAAAAGTGATCATCGTAGGCGTTGAGACAGAACAGAATCAACGATACTTCACAGAGTCGATGGCAGAATTAAGCAAGCTGACCAATACAGCTTCTGGGGAAGTTGTATTTACATTGACGCAAAAACGACCGCAAGTCGATCGTCAAACCATTATCGGTAAAGGTAAATTACAAGAATTGATCCAACAAGCGGATGCTCATGAAGCGGATCTGATTATCTTTAACCATGAAATGACCCCTCGGCAGAGTCAGCTAGTCTCAGAAGCAGTAGGAATCCCTATCATTGACCGAGTCCAGTTGATTTTAGATATTTTTGCCATGAGAGCCCGTTCGAAAGAAGGAAAGTTGCAAGTAGAGCTAGCTCAATTAGAATACCTTTTACCACGCTTAGCTGGACAAGGAAAGTCATTGTCTCGATTAGGTGGTGGAATCGGAACGAGAGGACCTGGGGAAACCAAGTTGGAAACGGATCGACGTCATATCCGTAATAAAATATTAGGGGTAAAACGTGAGTTGAAGGCTGTAGAAGCGCATCGAGCGAGAAACCGCCAAAAAAGACAGTCTAGTGAAATCTTTCAAATTGGTTTGATTGGGTATACCAATGCGGGGAAGTCAACCATTCTTAATTTGCTTACGCAAGCGGATACGTATTCTAAAGATCAGTTATTTGCTACTTTGGATCCCTTAACAAAGAAATGGCGATTTGCAGAAGGATTTGAGATTACTGTTACTGATACGGTTGGATTTATTCAAGATCTTCCGACACAATTAATTGATGCGTTCCATTCAACATTGGAAGAAAGTCAATCCATGGATCTATTGTTACATGTAGTTGATGCAAGTTCGCCAGATCGTATTTTGCAGGAGCAGACTGTATTACAGTTGATGGCGGAACTAAAGATGGAAGAGATGCCTGTATTAACAGTCTATAACAAAGCGGATCAAATTGATCCAGCCTTATTTACTCCCTCACTCTTTCCGAATGTATTGATATCGGCGCAAAGTACCGATGGGAAAGAAAAGCTAGTACAAGCGATCAAACAGCAGTTGTTGGAATTGATGGGGCCATACACGCTCTTTGTACCCAGTCAGGATGGGCAAACGTTAAGTGCTTTACGAAGACAAACCCTCGTTTTGAAAGAGCATTTTGTAGAAGAAAAAAATGGATATGAAGTAAAAGGATTTGCAAAGTCAACTTCTAAATGGCTGAATAGTTAAATGGTCGTTGTCTCTTTCTTATCAGAGTGACCTATGTATTTTCTCTTTTTTTAAAAGTTAGAAAACTTGAGCAATGAATCGTTGCTCAAGTTTTTTTGTAAAAAAACCAACTCTCATGTTAGAAAACCTGACATAAGCGGTTGACAGTAGTTTTTTTGATTGGTATACTTTACCCAACTTGTTAAACGAAAGGGGACGTCTGATGGGAGAAAAGGAATTGCGCCGTTCAATGTCTGTATTTCCAATTGGTACAGTAATGAAACTGACTGATTTATCCGCACGACAAATTCGTTATTATGAAGAACAAGATTTTGTTCATCCTGAAAGAAGCGAAGGAAATCGTCGAATGTATTCATTAAACGATATTGACTTGTTGTTAGAGATCAAAGATTATCTTTCTGATGGATTAAATATGGCTGGTATCAAACGAGTTTACGAAATGGCTCAAGCCAAAAAACAGGAAGAAAAGAGCAAAAAACCGCTAACTGATCATGACGTTCGACAAATTTTTCGTGATGAGATATTGGCGCAAGGTGGGCTAAGTAAAACTGGGCATTATCAGTCGCAAGGAATGCAACGACAATTCTTTGACTGAATAATATAAAGAAAAAGAAAGAGGGATACCATGGTAAAGAAACAAATAACTGGTGATGAAATTAAACGAATCATTGAAGAAGAGAACGTTCGATTTTTAAGATTAATGTTCACAGATATCTTAGGAACGATCAAAAATGTCGAAGTACCCGTTAGTCAAATCGATAAAGTACTTGAAAACAAAATGATGTTTGATGGTTCTTCGATCGAAGGTTTTGTTCGGATTGAAGAAAGCGATATGTATTTGTATCCTGATCTTTCAACATGGATGATCTTCCCTTGGGAAAGTGATCATGGCAAAGTAGCTCGTTTGATTTGTGATATCTATAACCCAGATGGCACACCTTTTGCAGGTGATCCACGCGGGAATTTGAAACGTGCATTAAAAGATATGCGCAACCTTGGATTTACCTCTTTCAACTTAGGTCCAGAACCAGAATTCTTCTTATTTAAGTTAGATGAAGATGGTGGAATCACGACCACGTTAAACGATAAAGGTGGATATTTTGATTTTGCACCAACAGATTTAGGTGAGAACTGTCGTCGTGATATTGTTTTAGAATTAGAAAGCCTTGGGTTTGAAGTAGAAGCTTCTCACCACGAAGTAGCTCCTGGGCAACATGAGATTGATTTTAAATATGCAGACGTTGTGGATGCTTGTGACAATATTCAAACATTCAAACTAGTCGTTAAAACAATTGCTCGTAAACATGGGTTACACGCAACGTTCATGCCTAAACCATTATTCGGGATCAATGGTTCGGGGATGCACTGTAATATGTCCTTGTTCAATGATGAAGGAAATGTCTTTTATGACAAAGATGGCGATTTAGAACTTAGCCAAACAGCGTATCATTTCCTAGGTGGGCTATTGAAACATGCTCGTGCCTATACAGCGGTTTGCAATCCGACCGTCAACTCATATAAACGTTTAGTTCCTGGCTATGAAGCACCAGTATATGTGGCATGGAGCGGTCGCAATCGTTCACCATTAGTCCGTGTTCCAGAATCACGTGGCTTATCCACACGTTTGGAATTGCGTTCAGTTGATCCATCTGCTAACCCATATTTAGCAATGGCTGTTTTATTACAAGCTGGATTAGATGGTGTCCGTAATGAAATCACACCACCAGCAGCGGTGGACCGAAATATTTATGTGATGAACGAAGAAGAACGAGAAGAAGCCCACATTCAAGATCTTCCTTCAACGATCCATAATGCAATCAAAGAATTAAGAAAAGACAAAGTAATGATCGATGCATTGGGACAACATATCTTTTCGAACTTTGTCGAAGCAAAACGCTTAGAATGGGCAGCCTTTAGACAAACTGTTTCAGAATGGGAAAGAGAACAATACTTGGAATTATATTGATTATCGCTTCCCCATTAGAATACGAATAATTGGAGTTGAAGATATCAATCTCACTTCACTTTAAAAACGAGTGAATGGTTTTTAAGCATTAGCTCCTTGAAGTAAGTCTGAATTTTTCAAAACATGAGAATCTGTTTCGAGGGTTTCATCCTTAATACTCAGGGCAAACCGCTCTTTTCACAGCCTTCTTTTGCATGATAACAGGACAATAAGCCAAAATTTTACGAAAAATAAGTACGACTGAAGAGAAAGTTAGTTTGTTTCACTGATTTCTTAGTCGCTGAAGACTTATTTTAGGAAATTTTGGCTTATTTTGTTCGCGCATTGTTTGGTGAGTAACTTATGTGGTGGGACAACAAAAAACTCCTGAAGAATACACTTCAGGAGTACGAGAATGAGAAACGGATGATGTTAAGTTATTCTGAATCACAAATAACTGGTTGGATTGTGTAACGAAATCATTCTCTACGAGTAGTATACAGCTATTTCTGATTGAAATTTTTTTTAAAATTTTAATGGAAAAAAAATTATTTGCAAAATATGAATAACACACCTATTCTATAGTATAAAAAAATTTTTTTCATTTTTTTTGTGTAGAATTTTTCTAAGAATATTCTTGTTTTACAGTGATTATTGCACTCCTGGTTGATACGCACAAGTAAAAAATGAGTTCATTGAAGATTGTATATGATGATAAATAATTGAATTTTTTTAATTTGAGCATACCTATTTCTTCTGGGGGGAAAATTAGGTATGCTAAAATTAAAGTTATTGCCTTATTATTATATTATAAAGGAGGCATAAATTTATGAATAAAGTTGAATTAGATCAAATAATCAAAGATATGAATGAAGGATTAGAGGAAGATGAAGAAGAAATATTTTTATTAGACCTACGTACTTATTCTAAAGATGAAATCAATTACGTAGTAGATCGTCTTAATCTGGATGATCATACTCGTGAACAGGTTAGAACATCACAAATTAATTCAATGAAAAAACATCAAGTGCGAAAAAAAAATTTATTAAGAGACGAAAAACTTAGAGCTGTTCATAAAAATTTAAACAAACAAAGTGAGGAAGTCAATTCATTCTCTGATCGCTCAAAGATGATAGATACAGTTGTTGCATCTATCAATCAATTGATTCATGATCCGGAAATTAATGTTATTCAACCAATAGACGATATTGATATAAGTGAGGCATTAGACGTCTTCTTTGAAAAAACCTATTTTACACCAGATGAAATAAATTCTACTATTGATAAGCTAGAACTAGCAAATAAAGAAAATCTTCGTGAAACAATTAGAAAAAGGGAGATTGAAGAAGAACCTCGACGTAAAATCAAGTTTTTAAAAGAAGAACGAATACAAAAAATTAACGAAATGGTGCAACAGTCGATGACATCAAGGACGTTCACAGAGGTTGCAGAGAGTCTTAAAAAAATGTATTCAGAGTTACCTTACAAAGTTAATGAGGCTGATTTAAGTGAGGATATAGAATTTGTAATAGAAAATTTTAAGATGAAACCTAATGATATTGGTTCTTTCGTGGACTTGTTTGACCTCAGTCCTGATACTCGTAATAAAATTAAAGAATCACAAAAGAAAAGAATTGAGGAGATGAAGGCAATAAGGGATACTGAACTTTCAATAAAAATAGAAAGGTTGAGAATGCGCCGTCCTTTTACCCTGATACAGGATATCACTTCAGTACTTCGTGAGCAAATGAATGACCCAGTTATTCCACTTGCACAACACGAGGTTGTATCTATATTAGAAGAGAATTTAGATATACCACATAGTACAACAATAGAAGGTACTTCAAGACGTGTTTTGCCTCTTAGGCAGAATGAATATAGGGAAATTATACATAATCTTGGTTTGAGCGTGGAAAACGTAAATGAACGTTGGCAATTTAACCGCCATGCTGTAGAACTGCTGACTAACTATGCTGAATTCAATATGTTACAGTATCCACAAACAGATCTTGTGCATGGCAATCCACAGGAACTTTCAAACCTTGAATTATATAAAAGAGAATTTAGAGAGTTGGTTAATGAAAGTGTAGGCAAGGTGGGAACTAAAGCTGAAGATAAATTAGGTTTTCAAGCTGAATTTTCTAATTTGACCCCCGGACAACAGGAACAGGTAATGAAAAAAGTGGAGGATTTTAAGAAAAGAAGACAAGAAAACTGGAAACAATTAGATGTAGAAAAATTGTCACCGTTAAAAAATAGGACAGAAAAATTCAATGCTGCAGGAACGAGAAGTACAAACACATCTGAAAAACAAGGACAAAAATCTTCTAGAGATCATCAAAGATAGTCTAGTGAATGAGTAAAGAAGTCGTATGGCTAATCGTTCTTACTAAAAGAATGAGTGTACTATTTTTCGTGCAGTTTTTTATTAGAGAGTGAACTACCTGTTTTCATTTATCAATGACGTTGGATTATTCTTATGACTAACGACATCTGCAACGTTAAATTAGAGGCTTGACTTTCTTCAAATTTGCTTGTAGTATACTCATTGGGCACCCTTTTAAAGGGTCAGAAGTTCACAGAAATTTTGCTCCCTATTCTAACTAGAATAGGGAGCTTTGTTCATTTTCTGGGACTTTTCCTGCAGATAAAAGAAGAAGGAGTTTTTGAACTTATGACAAAATACATTTTTGTAACGGGCGGCGTAGTTTCATCGATTGGTAAAGGAATCGTTGCAGCTTCTTTAGGTCGTTTGTTGAAAAATCGTGGCTTAAAAGTAACCATCCAAAAATTTGATCCCTACATCAACGTAGACCCGGGAACGATGAGTCCGTACCAACACGGAGAAGTTTTTGTAACAGACGACGGAGCAGAAACTGATTTGGATCTAGGCCATTATGAACGTTTTATCGATATCAATTTGAACAAATACTCCAATGTTACTACAGGGAAAATTTATTCAGAAGTACTTCGTAAAGAACGAAAAGGGGAATACTTAGGAGCAACTGTTCAAGTCATCCCTCATATCACAAATGAAATCAAAGAGAAAATCATGCGTGCAGCAAAAATGACTGATTCAGACGTGATCATCACTGAAGTTGGCGGAACAGTCGGCGATATCGAATCTTTACCATTTTTAGAAGCACTACGCCAAATGAAGGCGGATGTTGGTGCTGATAACGTGATGTATATCCACACAACATTGATTCCTTATCTAAAAGCTGCGGGAGAAATGAAAACTAAACCAACTCAACATAGTGTAAAAGAATTACGTGGTTTAGGAATCCAACCTAATATCTTGGTGGTTCGAACAGAGCAACCTGTTTCACAAAATGTGAAAAATAAATTAGCACAATTTTGTGACGTAGAACCCGAAGCGGTCATTGAATCACCAGATGTGGACACTCTTTACTCTATTCCGTTGCTTTTACAAAAACAAGGCATGGATCGCATCGTTTGTGAACATTTGAAACTAGAAACGCCAGAAGCTGATATGGAAGAATGGAAACAATTAGAAGAAAAAGTATTGAATCTGAAGAAAAAAGTCCGAATTGCTTTAGTAGGTAAATATGTAGAATTACCAGATGCTTATATCTCAGTTGTTGAAGCGTTGAAACATTCAGGCTTTGCTTTTGATGCGGATATCGAACTTGACTGGATCAAGGCTCAAGATTTAACTAAAGAAAATGTTGCAGAATATTTGAAAGATGCAGATGGCATCTTAGTACCTGGTGGTTTTGGCGATCGTGGGGTCGAAGGAAAAATCGAAGCCATCCGTTACGCTCGTGAAAATGATGTGCCTTTCTTAGGTATTTGTTTAGGCATGCAAATGGCGTGTGTGGAGTTTGCTCGTAATGTGGTTGGTTTGGAAGATGCTGCTTCAGCAGAAACTACACCAGAAACAACGAACAATATCATTGATTTGATGGCAGACCAAGAAAATATCGAAAACTTAGGTGGAACGTTACGTCTAGGTCTTTACCCATGTAAAATTAAAAAAGGAACGAAAACAGCCGAAGCTTATGACGGAGCCGATGTAGTACAAGAACGTCACCGTCATCGTTATGAATTCAACAATAAATACCGTCAATTATTTGAAGAAAAAGGATTAGTATTCTCAGGTGTTTCTCCTGATAATCGTTTAGTGGAAATCGTGGAATTAACAGAGAAAAAATTCTTTGTTGGTTGTCAATTCCATCCAGAATTGATCTCAAGACCAAATCGCCCACAAAAATTGATCAAAGGATTTGTCGGAGCTGCTTTGTCTGAACGTGAAGGAAAATAAGCGGGACAAATACGCTTTTAATGTTTCAGATGAATTTAGAGAAAACAGTTATAAATAAATTGTTATTGTTTGAACAATAAAAAACGATAAACTAGCCATTTTTGACTAAATCAGCCAACTGAAAACCTTATTTTTTGCAAAAAAGTTCTTGAAAATTTTCATTTTCATTGATTTTAGTAGAAAACTCTGAAAATGTTTGGTAAAATAGGTTCGTTGGTTAAGGATAGTCTTAACAAATTTAGTTTTACAAAACTTAGGAGGAATTTATTATGCCAGTAGTATCAGGAGCTGAATTTTTAAAAGCTGCTCGTAAAGGCGGTTACGCTGTCGGCGGATTCAATACAAATAACTTAGAATGGACTCAAGCAATCCTTGAAGCAGCTGAAGCAAAACAAGCACCAGTACTTATCCAAACTTCAATGGGTGCGGCTAAATACATGGGCGGCTACAAAGTTGCTAAAGATATTATTTGTGACTTAGTTGAATCAATGAACATCACTGTTCCTGTTGCCATCCACTTAGACCATGGTGACTATGATGCAGCTATGGAATGTATCGAAGTAGGCTATACTTCAGTTATGTTTGACGGTTCTCACTTACCATTTGAAGAAAACTTGAAATTAGCGAAAGAAGTTGTAGAAAAAGCTCACGCTAAAGGAATTTCTGTTGAATGTGAAGTTGGTTCAATCGGCGGAGAAGAAGATGGAATCATCGGTAACGGTGAATTAGCAGATATCGAAGAATGCAAACAAATGGTTGCTACAGGAATCGACTACCTAGCATGTGGTATCGGTAACATCCATGGTCAATATCCAGAAAACTGGAATGGTTTAGCATTTGATCATTTACAAGCAATCGCTGATGCTGTAGGTCCAGATATGCCTTTAGTATTACATGGTGGATCAGGTATTCCTCAAGAACAAATCCAAAAAGCAATTTCAATGGGTGTTTCTAAAGTAAACGTAAATACTGAATTCCAATTATCATTTGCTAAAGCTACTCGTGAATATATCGAAGCTGGTAAAGATAAAGAAGGAAAAGGTTTTGACCCTCGTAAATTGTTAGCACCAGGTAAAGCTGCAATCATTAAAGATGCAGAAGAACACATTGATTGGTTCGGTTCAGCTAACAAAGCTTAATTAATCGATTAAGAATGCCGTGAAACAGGTTCAACCTGTTTTGCGGTTTTTTTTTCGCAAATTGATAATCGTTCACTTTGATAAACATTTGTCCATCTTTTTTCAGAATAGACCTTTGATTTTTGAGGAAATAAAAAAGAATGGGAACTCGTTTCTTTATTTCATCTATGATAAAATACAAGCATGTGTAATAAAATTGAACAATAACAAGGTGGAAATCAATGAAAAAAATCATAATTGAAGGAAATCGTCCGTTAACTGGTGAAGTAACGATCAGTGGGGCTAAAAATAGTGCAGTGGCTTTGATTCCTGCAGCGATTTTAGCAGATTCTCCGGTTATTTTAGAAGGCGTACCTGATATTCAGGATGTTCATTCACTAATCGAAATTTTAGAAATCATGGGAGCAAAAATCCATTTTTCACAAAATATTTTAGAAATTGATCCCCGCGGTATCGTCTCTGTGCCCATGCCAAGTGGTAAGATCAATAGTCTACGGGCTTCCTATTATTTTATGGGGGCACTGCTTGGAAAATTTGGTGAGGCAGTGGTTGGTTTGCCAGGTGGTTGCTACTTAGGACCACGACCAATTGATTTACATGTCAAGGGTTTCGAAGCATTAGGTGCTTCAGTCAATAATGAACATGGTGCAATGTATTTACGGACCGACCAACAGGGATTACAGGGAAATCGGATTTTCATGGATGTCGTTTCAGTCGGTGCAACGATCAATGTGATGCTGGCTGCTATTAAAGCGAAAGGTCAGACAGTAATCGAAAATGCCGCTCGTGAACCAGAGATCATCGATGTTGCTACTTTGTTAAATAATATGGGTGCCAAAGTGCGAGGAGCAGGGACGGATGTGATCCGGATCGAAGGTGTAGACAAACTCCATGGTTGTCGCCATTTCATGATCCCTGATCGAATCGAAGCAGGGACTTATCTAGCGCTTGCTGCAGCAGCAGGAAATGGTGTTAAGATCAAAAATGTGATTTACGAACATTTAGAAAGTTTTATTGCTAAACTTCAAGAAATGGGCGTAAACATGACGATTAGAGAAGATGAGATTGAAGTGTTTCCGTCTAAAGAGTTAAAAGCGGTGAATGTGATGACTTATCCATATCCTGGGTTTGCAACAGACTTACAACAACCATTGACTCCCCTCTTATTAATGACCAAAGGAACAGCTGAAATCACAGATACGATCTATGCTAAACGTGTGAATCATGTGCCTGAATTAGCACGTATGGGTGCTGATATATCAGTGGAAGGGAATTTGATCATTACAAATGGACCAAATAAACTTCATGGAACAGAGGTAGTCGCTTCTGACCTTCGAGCAGGTGCTTGTTTAGTTATTGCAGGTCTCATGGCTGAAGGAACAACTACTATTTATAACGTAGAATATATTTTACGTGGTTATGATCATATTATTGAAAAATTGACGGCATTAGGTGCTGAAATCCAAATGGTGGAGGAAGTGGAAGCTGAATGAGTGATTATTTAACGATGGCGGAACTGGAAAATAAGACATTAAAAGAGGTCTACAGTTACGCAAAAGAATTTAAGATTCCTTATTATAGCAAAATGAATAAAAAAGAATTATCTTTAGCTGTGATTCGGGCGCAAGCAGAAAAACAAGGGTTTTATTATATGGAAGGAATCTTAGATATCGTTGGACAAGATGGGTATGGTTTTTTACGACCAATCAATTATGGGCCAAGTGTAGAAGATATCTATATCTCTGCTTCACAAATAAGACGGTTTAGTTTGCGAAATGGAGATAAAGTAGCAGGAAAGGCTCGCCCACCTAAAGAGTCAGAACGTTATTATGGGTTGATGCACGTGGAAAGTGTAAATGGAAAAGACCCAGAAGAAGCAAAAGAACGTCCGCATTTTCCAGCATTGACACCTCTGTATCCTCAAGAACAGCTTAGGTTAGAAACAACCTCTCAAAGACTAGCAACAAGAATGATCGATATCTTCTCACCAGTAGGTTTTGGTCAACGTGGCTTGATCGTAGCACCTCCTAAAGCCGGAAAAACTTCTGTGTTAAAGGAAATCGCCAATGGAATCACTGAAAATCATCCAGAAGTAGAACTGATCGTTCTTCTGATCGATGAACGCCCAGAAGAAGTCACGGATTTGGAACGAAGCGTCAAAGGTGATGTCGTTTCATCTACTTTCGATTTACAACCACAAAATCATACAAGGGTATCTGAGTTGGTCCTGGAAAGAGCGATGCGTTTAGTCGAAGATAAACGAGATGTCGTGATCTTGATGGACAGTATTACCCGATTAGCTAGAGCTTACAATTTAGTCGTACCGCCAAGTGGTCGTACATTGAGTGGGGGAATCGATCCAGCCGCACTATATAAACCAAAAAAATTCTTCGGAGCAGCTAGAAATATCGAAGAAGGTGGAAGCTTGACGATCTTAGCAACTGCCTTAGTCGATACGGGTAGCCGAATGGATGATGTGATCTATGAAGAGTTTAAAGGAACAGGGAATTTAGAACTTCAACTGTCTCGTGAACTATCTGAGCGTCGTATCTTCCCTGCCATTGATATCAAGAAATCTGGTACGAGAAAAGAAGAGCTTCTAATGCCAGAAGATCAATTAGAAGAAATTTGGAAGTTACGAAAGAATATGGTCGGCGATTCATTGGAATACACCGAACAATTGATCCGTTTTTTAAGAAAAACCAAAAACAATCAACAATTTTTCAAAGAATTCCAAGATGTCTCGTTCGGTAAAAAAAATCAGACAAGAAATCTAAAAAGATAATTGCAACGTTGTTAGAAACATGTTAAGATGTTACTGTTGTATATCGACAAATCAACTCTGGTTCAGCAAATGGGTCAGGGCAAAGGAGCGAAAACGCATGAAAGAAAACATCCATCCAGATTACCATCCAGTAGTGTTCTTGGATTCAACAACTGGCTTTAAATTCTTGTCAGGTTCAACAAAAACTTCACAAGAAACAGTTGAATGGGAAGACGGTAATACATACCCAGTCATCCGTGTCGAAGTTACTTCTGACTCACATCCATTCTATACTGGACGTCAAAAATTCACACAAGCAGACGGACGTGTGGACCGTTTCAACAAAAAATACGGTCTCAAAGACGCAAACGCTGCAGAATAATCAAAACATTGTTCATACGATGTTTAGCAGACTATCTGATAAGGGTAGTCTGTTTTTTTTGTGTTTTCTGTTTCTGATAATCAAAAAATGGTCACTAAAAATTTATCATACCATATTATTTAAAAGTCTGATTTTCATTATTTCCTTCTGTTGGAAAAAAACGACAACATTTATAAAATAATGCATGTTAATGTTATATTATAAATAAAAAATAACATTAAGGGGTGCTGATATGAGTAAGAAAAAAGCAATGATCTTGGGGTCTTTACTGTTCAGTATGGTTATTTTATCAAATGACCTAAATGTTGAGGCAACAGTAAATGAACCGACTATTGGGACGGAAGTCGTTCTTTCAGAGCGAAGTAATGAAAACGTTTCAACGGTTTTGAATGCTTATCAAAGTGAGGATGTTGAGAGTTATCGGGAAGAAATCGGTAATTGGTTTGGTCCTAGTAGCAATCAATCTACAGGGATCTATAAACGTAAAAATGATACGATCGAAATTTATGTAGATGAAACGGCGCAACAACTACCGACGTATACGATTACCAGGGCTAGTCTGAAAGATTATCTCGAAGGGGCAACGAAAGGGAAACGACTAAATAGAGGAAGAAACGTCATTTCCGGTACCCAAGAAGGTGTGATCCATATCCAAAATGAATCCACTCGCATCACGCAACAAAAAACGAGAATTGAAATACGTGGTGGTATTACAATTCCACGTTTTATTCTAGGAAAAATGACCAATAAAGATTGGCAGAATGAAGTAAGAAATCATCCAAATGCACCTGCCTATGAATTGGTCAGTGATCGAGTTTTGGTTACAGGATCCCACAAAACAATTAATTATGTGAAGGACCCAACTAAAATTTTAACAACGAAAGAAAAAGTAATTGATCTTCACGATCAAACAGCCGGACTAGATAATAGCGCTACAATCCATCGTCAACCAACTGGCTTAGTTCAACATATGCGTGAAACGAGTGCCAGAGAAGATTATATGTACGCGTATGAACAACATACTGGTTTTAATTATGCAGATGGAATGAGAGTCTTGTTAGATCCAGACGGTTCCTCACAGTGGGGGATTTGGCATGAATTAGGTCATACCTATCAAATTGATGATATGGGTTGGGAGGATATGACCGAAGTGACCGTGAATATCTTTTCGATGCGGGTACAAAAAGCATTAGGACAGCGTAGTCGTTTAGAAGAAGATCGCGTATATACGGATATTTTCAATTATTTGAATCGAAGTCAATCGAAAAATTTTGATAAACAAGATGAATTTGTTCGACTAGGAATGTTTTGACAGTTGGAATTAGCATTTGGCAGCGACTTCTATCCTAAACTACATCAGTTATACCGTGAAGAAAGTCCACAGCTATGGACAGAACAAGACAAGCGACAACATTTTATCTTATCTGCTTCAAAGATCAGTAACAAAAATCTAACGCCATTTTTTGAAAAATGGGCTATCGAAGTTACTGCTGATACTAAAAAAAAATTAGCAAGACTACCAAAATTAACGAAGAAAATCTGGGAATATCGTGATGAAATGAAAGGTGATGTAGGAAATATTACCGATGATGATAATAACAATGGCAACACGGAAGATCCTTCAATTGAAACTTGGGATAAAGATAAAGTGTATGTTGCTGGGGATATTGTCATGTATAAAGGTGTAAAATATCGTGCAAAATGGTGGAATACCGATAAAGTTCCTGGAGAAACGATTGACTGGGAAAGAATTGATTGATCATCAATAAACACAACGTATTTTGATTGTAACGGTCAAAATACGTTGTGTTTTTTTATATAAGTAAGGTCTGAAACACATGAACCTCTTATTTTGATGATCACTATCGATCATTTTTTTGACTGATTTTTTAAAATTTTGATCCATTTTTCGTTATTCGTTCAAAGCATTGAATGGCTGAATTAGGGATGCTATACTTGCCACAGTTATTAGAAAGCGTTAACAAATAGTGAAAGGAGGCTATATGGAGTGGAGATTAGTCAACTGATTTCAGAAGAATTGATTCTTTTCGATGACTCAATTCGATCAAAAAAATCATTATTTGAATGTATCGGTACTACACTTGAAACCACACATAGAGTAAAAAGTGCAAAAAAAATAATCAAAGCATTATTCAAAAGAGAAGAGGAAGTGCCTACAGGGATTGAAGCTGGATTTGGTATCCCACATGCTAAAAGCAAGGCTGTCATTACACCAACCATTTGTTTTGTTCGTAGCAGCCAGATTACAGAATATCTTGGCTTAGATGGGGAGCCAATTGCATATACTTTTGCAATCGTGGTTCCTGCAAACGCTGCTGACAGTCATCTTGAGATTCTCAGTGCGTTGTCAAGGCGATTAATTGATCCAAACTTTAGAAAACAAATCAAAGAAGCAAATTCAGCCTCAGAAATTATGACCGTTTTAAAAAATGAAGAAAAAGCAATCCGTTAAATGAATCATCGAATAATGTCACACGCATCAACTGAGACCGTTATTGAATAAGCAGATAGGGGAGAATAACGATGAAAATAATTGGTGTTACCGCATGTCCTACGGGAATTGCGCATACGTATATGTCCGCTGAGAAATTAGAAGGGACTGCTAAAAAACTAGGCCATGATGCAAAGTTTGAAACGCAAGGAATCAAAACGGAAAATAGGTTAACTACAAAAGAGATTGCTGAAGCAGATGCGATTATTCTAGCAATTGATAAAGAAATTGATATGCAACGTTTTACGGGTAAAAGAATCAAAAAAGTTTCAACGAGTCGAGCAATTAAAGAACCAGAATTGGTAATTGATGAAGCATTAAAAGGGATCAATACGTTAGAAATTGCTCAATCAGTTGAACAAACAAAAGCCACGAAACAAAAAGCCACACTTTATAACCATTTTATGAGTGGTGTGAACTATATGTTACCGTTTGTGATTGCGGGCGGAATTATTATCGCATTAAGTTTTGCTTTTGGGATCACTGCAGCGGATCCTGAATCAGCTGACTATAATGTCCTAGCTGCCGCATTTTCTAGAATTGGCGGAGACACCGCTTTTGCTATGATGGTGCCAGCTTTAGGGGCAGGGATTGCGACCTCTATTGCGGGGAAAGCTGGCTTTGCACCTGGGATCGTGGCAGGGCTACTGGCATCTACTGGTGGTTCTGGATTTCTTGGGGGGATGATTGGGGGGCTGTTAGCAGGGTATGTGACAGATTTTCTGGCAAATAAAATTCCTGTAAAAAAAGGTATCTTAGCGATGTATCAATTGATCGTCGTTCCGTTAATATCTATCTTGATCATTGGTTTAGCAATGGTTTTTGTAATCGAACAACCCATTTCGTGGTTATTAGAAGTATTAACCAATTGGTTGAATAGTTTAGGTAATACTTCCGGATTAATGTTTGGCTTGATCATCGGCGTGATGATGGCAGCTGATATGGGAGGGCCGATCAATAAATCGATCTCAACTTTTTCCATTGGTTTGATGTCTGCCGGAGTCAATGCACCGATCGCAGCATGTATGGCAGCTGGAATGACCCCACCGCTGGGGATCGCTTTAGCCACACTGTTGTTCAAGAAAAAATTTACGAAAGAAGAACGGACTTCTGGTCAATCTTGTTGGGTGCTTGGTGCTTCTTATATTACAGAAGGAGCGATTCCCTTCGCAGTTTCAGATCCGATTCGAGTCATTCCGAGCTTGATTCTCGGCTCTGCTACTGCAGCGGGTATCTCAATGGCTGCCGGTGTCACATCCATTGCTCCTCATGGTGGGATTTGGGTCATGCTGATACCTAACGTGATCAATCACCTACCCATGTATTTGCTAGCGATTGGTGCTGGGACAGTAGTTACGGCTCTTTCACTTGGATTATTAAAGAAATCAAGCGAAGAACAAGTCGGAAATGAAGAAAAAATAGTGAAGCAAGAAAAAATAATAAATGAGGTGGAAGTATAATGTTATATACAATGAAAGAGTTATTGAAAGTAGCTAAAGACAATCAATTTGCTGTTCCTGCTTTTAATATTTGTAGTTATGATATGTTAAAGGCAATCATGGAAGAAGTAGAACGGTTAAATGCACCAGTGATTTTAGAGATCCATCCCGATGAGATTGCTTACTTGAATGATGAATTTGTTGCTGCTGTTCGAGCTTATGCGCATAAAAGTAAAGTACCTGTAGTCATCCATCTTGACCATGGCGGTAAAGTAAGTGATGTGTTACGTGCCATCCGCAATGGCTATACCTCGGTCATGATTGATGCCTCCTTACAATCGTTTGATGAAAATATAAAGATAACTAAAGAAGTGGTGGCTCTAGCTCACGAGGTAGATGTGTCAGTCGAAGCAGAAATTGGTACGATTGGGAATAATGGGTCAGCAGAAGGTGGGGCAGCTAATATTATTTACACAGATCCTGAACAAGCAAAACAGTTTGTTGAAGAAACGAATATTGATACATTAGCTATCGCTATTGGAACAGCACATGGCTTATATCCTAAAGATAAAACACCAAAACTGAATATCGAGTTATTGAAAGAATTGAATGAGACCATCGATTTGCCGTTTGTTTTGCATGGTGGTTCAGGAAATCCGGATAAAGAAGTAAGCGAAGCAGTTAAATATGGTGTAGCTAAGGTCAACCTTAGTTCGGATCTTAAAAGTGTCTTTTTCGATGCTTTAAGAGAAATCTTAAATGAAAACCCGGAAATGTATGAACCGAATATGATCTACCCTTATGCGAATCAAAAAGTACAGGAAGTAGTGAAACATAAAATGACGATCTTAAACACGATCGATCAAGCCAAGTGTTATAAATAAGACGAATTTCTCACCGTTTATTCGTTTTAGAGATACTAGAAGAGACCGAGACAAGTTTTGGCTCAGTCTCCAATGAAATCGAAATCGAGTGGTCATGAAAAAATGCTCAGTATTTCTAGGAATAAGCCAATGAATCGCTAACTTTAGTTGTTTCGGCTGATGTCCTATAGCGAAGCATTTTCATTCTAACCGCTCGATTCTGTTTTTGGATGTAGGTGGAGGCATCTTTGTTTATGGTAAAATAAAGCGAATGAGAAAGGAGTGGGGAAGATGTTAAGTGACGTAGAAGAGCGACAACAAACGATTGTCAATCATTTGAAAATCAACCAATTTGCCAGGATTACTGAATTGATCGATTTAGTAAATTACAGTGAAGCGACAGTGAAACGAGATCTTGTTGTCTTAGAACAAAGTGGTCTGATCCGAAGAGTCCGTGGTGGGGCTATGTTAGTAGATAATCAGAAAATCGATGTACCATATATGATGAAAATCACCCATTTAGAGGAAGAAAGTGAAAAACGTTATATTGCGGATATTGCAGCTAATTTGATCAAAGATGATATGGTTTTATTTTTAGACTCTAGTACAACTAGTTTGCATTTAGTTCGAAATTTAGGTCGATTTGAGGGGCTGCAAATCATTACGAATGGGGTCATTACTGCTGCGATGCTAAGTGAATTTACTTCAGCAAAAGTATCGATCGTCGGTGGTAAAATCGTTCAAAAACGAGCAACGATCAACGGAGCAAAAGCGTATAATGATATTTTGACTTATGCTGCTGACCTTGCAATCATCAGCTGTCGAGGATTTGATTTTAATCAAGGCGTGACGGAAACGCATGAAGGAGAAGCGTTAGTAAAAAGAGCGTTTCGTAAACAAGCCAATCATTTGATGGTGTTAGCTACACAGGATAAATTAGAACAACGCTTCATTCATCAAGCAATTGCTAGTCATGAAATCGATTATTTAGTGACCAGTCAGAAATTAACGAACGAACAATTGAAAAAAATCCATGAACACCACACAGAGTGTTTTTATTAATCAGAAAGACCAATAAAAGTGTATGTTCTCATAAAATTCATTCATTGATAACACCTATAATTTGTATCAAGAAAGCTATAGTTTGTTCATGTACACCCTTTTTGGTAAGCGCTATCATAAATTGTGGGAGATAATAATTGAGAAAGGAGTAACGAGTGAACAGTTGCAGCAAGCGATTAGATAAGATCAAATCATAGGAGGAAGTAATGAAGAAGTTAGAAGGTACTTTAGCTGGATTGTTGGTAACGGTGATGATGGGAATTGCACTGAAAGAACCGGTCGTTTATGCACAAGTAGATGCCACAAATCCCGAGGTAAGGGTTTCGATGGATAATCAACCGGAGTCCTCTTACTGGTTCCCTGATGAATTGCTTAAATGGACGTTTGATCAGGATGCAGATGCGAAATACAATGTTAGTGTTGAGCCTTTAGCCACACGAGTGGAGAAATCGCACTTATTAAAATCGAATACTACCCAAAACGAAAAGATGAAGGTTGTCGCACTTTCGATCATGAATAATAGCACTAGTGAAAATGCACCAAGAGGGAGCAATCAGTTTGATGCAAATGTTTTTTCGAATTGGCAATATATTGATCAATTGGTTTATTGGGGAGGCTCAGCTGGCGAAGGTATCATTGTTCCGCCAAGCCCAGATGTTACCGATGCGGCGCATAAAAATGGTGTGCCTGTTTTAGGCACGATCTTTTTTCCACAAGGGGCCCATGGCGGAAAAATCGAATGGTTGAATACCTTTTTAGAAAAAGATGCTCAAGGTCATTTTCCAATCGTGGACAAGATGATCGAAGTCGCACAAAGATATGGGTTTGATGGATGGTTCATCAATCAAGAGACAGAAACCAATCTAACGAAAAAACACGCTGATTTAATGAAAGAACTGATTGTGGAATTTAAACAAAAATCAGCTGGTACGTTAGAGGTTATGTGGTACGATTCCATGACGAATGACGGGAAAATGGATTGGCAGAATGCGTTAACTGATCAAAACCAAGATTATTTAGTGGATGCTAATTTGAATCCAGTAGCAGATAGCATGTTTTTGAATTTTTGGTGGAATACCTCTAGCTTAGCAGGCCAAGATCTATTGCGTAAATCAAAAGAAAAAGCAGAAAGTTTAGCCATTGATCCCTATGATTTATTTGCGGGAATCGATGTCCAAGAAAAAGGGTACGATACACGGGTCAGATGGGATTTGTTTACGGATAAGAAGGGAATACCCTATACTTCACTAGGGCTTTACGTCCCAAGTTGGACCTATTCTTCTTCCAATGACCCAATGGACTACCAACAAAAAGAAGAAAAATTCTGGATCAATGAACAAGGGGATCCTACTAAAAGTACACTACCAACCGGCACAAGTTGGCCTGGAATCTCTACTTTTTCGGTTGAACAAACCGCTATTACGCAATGGCCTTTTATCACCAATTTCAATGTCGGAAATGGTTACAGCTATTTTAGCAATGGGCAACAAGTTTCAACAAATGAATGGAATAATCGAAGTCTCCAAGATATCATGCCGACTTACCGCTATATTATCGAAGAAGGAGCTGGCAATAAATTAGCTGGTAGTGTAGACTATACTACTGCTTTTAATGGTGGGAGTTCCTTGGCTTTTAAAGGAAAACTTGCGGAAAAAGTAACAAGTAAGATCAAACTGTATCAAACAAAAGTCAAAGTCGAGAAAAACATGTCATTTACGACGACAGCCAAAGCATCTGATCGAACCACGTTGAAACTAGTGTTAGGTTTTGCTGATGGTACATTTGAAACGTTTAATGGCAATAAAAAAATAGGGAATGACTGGACAACGGTTTCTTATCCTTTGAATAAAGCAACTGGAAAAGAAGTAACGTCGATTGCCTATGAGGTAACCTCAGCAAAAGCAAATGAGAATTATGAGTTATTCTTAGGTCAAATTTCTGCAACACCTAAAAAAGTGCTGAGTCCAACAGCAGTCAATGATGTTACGTTCGATGATTTGTCATTTGACGAAGAAGCAATGTTTGCCGGGATCAGACTATCTTGGACTAGTCCACAAGCAGATCGCATCAAACACTATGAAATTTACCGAGTTCTAGACGATGGAACACGTGTCTTTATCGGAGCCACACCTGCTGATAATTATTTTATCAATGGCTTAGAACGTCAAAATGCAACAGCTACAGCTATCGAAGTTGTGCCAGTTGATATCTATGGCAACAAGGGTGAACCTTCCAGACCAAACAGTTTTGACTGGCCACCTGTTCAGTTACCACGTGCTTCCTTTACTGTCTCAAAAACTTTGGTAGCGCCAGGAGAACCGATCACTTTCACGAACACCTCTTCACGAAATACCCAAAGCTTAAAGTGGACATTCAAAGGTGCTGATGTAGAGTCAAGTACAGAGCAACAGCCTCGTGTCACTTATTCAAAAGAAGGAAGCTACGATGTAGAATTGACAGCGATCAATGAAGCAGGAGAAACGACAACTGAAATGAAAGGGATCGTTACGGTTACCAAGAATGCCCAAGCTGGTCTGAGTTTATTATCTAAAGGTGCCAAAGCAGAAGCCTCTTCATATGTGAATGAATCAGAGGCACCAAAGTTTGCTGTCGATGGTGATCTTGGAACAAAATGGTGTGCTGTAGGGAGTGCGCCACATACCATCACGGTTGATTTAGGAACAGCTAAATTGATCAGTGAAGTGCGCATGGCCCACGCTTCTGCAGGAGGAGAAAGTGTAGGGATGAATACCAAAGCTTATACTATAGAAGTGAGTGCAGACGGAGAAAATTTCCAAGAAGTTTCGCGAACAACTAATAATACGCAAGGTTCAACGCTAAATACCTTTGCAGCAACGACTGCCCGATTTGTGAGAGTCATCATCGATCAACCAACTCAAGGCGCAGATACAGCTGTCCGTCTTTATGAACTAGAAGTTTATGGGTTAGCAGAATAAAAGTTGAGTGATTGTTTCTAAACAAAAAGGAGTTTTGACAGAAGTATCTAATCATGAAAATAAGCCGAAGAATCCAAAAATAGTTTCTTCTATCTTTGGATTCTTCGGCCAATGTTTTGCTAGAGGTGAATACTTCAACACCTTTTATTCGTTTCTTGAATCAGTTTCAGATCATCACTAATTCCATTCAAGTTTTGCTGAGTGGCTCTTTTTTTTATTATAAACGATATAGAGAACTGTACAGATCAAAGGAATGATACCAGAAACAATGTATAATCCTCTAAATGACGTATAAGATTTCAATATTCCCATCAAGTAGGGACCAACACCTAGACCTAGATCTAATCCGATGAAGTAAGTTGAAAGAGCGATACTGATACGGTGTTCTTTGACGATTTTCAAACAAACTGCTTGTCCGTTTGACATGAAAGTCCCGTAACCTAAACCAACGAGTGCGCCTGAAATAAGTAAGGTGATGCTGTTCGTTGTCGCACTTAGTAGAAACAAGCCAGCAGTCAAGAACAAATAGCTAGGATACATGACATACTGTTCGCCTTTAGCATCAAAAATACGTCCCGTCAATGGGCGAGTGAAGGTGATAACTAACGCATAGACCACAAAGAAAAAGGAGCCTGCAGCGACTAAATGAATGACTTTCGTATAAGAAGACAAGAAGGACAAAACACTTGAATAAGAAAGACCCATTAAAAAGGCGATTCCTGTAATGAACAATGCTTTTTTCTCAATGAATCCATGGATACTCCAAGATTGTAGTGATTTTCTTTGAGTATCAGATAAATCAATGTTTTTGACTGGGAACATCAGACAGGCAATCGTTACAAGAAAAACTAAAACGATAGAAAACCAAATAATAAAATGAAAATCAGTCAGATTAAGCAAGATCATTCCTAAAAAGGGTCCGATAGCAGCGGCTAAACTAGTACTTAAACCATAATAATTAATCCCTTCTCCTTTTTTTGATTCAGGAATATAGGCAGTGACGATCGCATTGGTTGCTGTCGAAACGGTCCCGTAGCCAAACCCATTTAAAAAACGTACCAGATATAATACGCCGATCGTTGGGGTGAAAAGATAGGCTAAAGTAGAGAGTAAATAAAAAATCGCTCCACCACGCAAAGTAAACTTGCGCCCAAATAATTCAAGTTGTTTACCCATAAATAAACGAGCCAATAGTGTACCTATGATGTAGATACCAGAAGCAAAACCTGCTTGGCTCATACTAGCATGTAAATCATCTTGAGCAATAACGGCAATAATGACCATCAGTAAATAATAAATTAAATAGACAATGAAATTAATAAGAGTGATTCCGATAAAATGTTTATTGAATAATTTTTTTTCCATTTGCTTTGTGTTTACCCCTTAATCTGAATAAGCTTTTAATTTTTGGATTTGTACTTCAACATCGTGGTAATTTGATGGATAGCGATCGACCAATTGACGAATGAACAAGTCTCGAGTCGTCATAAATAATTCTAAAAATTCTTCTAATTCATTCGATGGTTTTTCATCGACTGCTTTGATCAATTCAATCGAATTTTGGTAAGCATCATTTAAGAAAACCAAAGAAGCTTTCATGTCAAATCTTGTTTGATAAGCTGTTTCAAGTCGATTAATAATTGTTTTCATCCAGTAGTTCATATTTTTTTCCTCAATTCTTTCATTTTTTTTTACATTCGCAGTATAACGAAACGAAAAGAAGAAAAAAATCACAGACATAATTTAAAATGGTACTTAACAAATGTTAATATCATTAGTAAAATACCTTTGGGCTTTAAAATACTTAGAAATCTTGTATTATTTTTTTAGATAAATGTTTGGATGGGGGAGCATGATTGGACAGCAGAGTGCTAAAGGAATATTTAGAGAAAAATCAATTTCCAATTGTACGAAAAAGATATCATAAGTATCTAACTTTTGAAGGAGTGGAGGATTGTTACACGTATATTTTAAAAGAAGGCACGGTCAAAGCAAGTGTCATCTCGAATGATGGTCGTGAGTTCAACTTGAGGTATATTAAAGATCTAGAGATTGTTTCACTTTTAAAAGATGAATATTCGCAGTTTATTGATTCGCCGTACAATATTCGGATTGAATCTGAATATGCAGAATTTTATCGAATCAATCGAGTGAAATTTTGGGAACATATCAACGAAGATCCAAAGATGCAACACTATGTAAAAGAGTATTATCGGTATCGTTTGCTGTATTCCATGAAAAAAATGCAACAAATGCTTTTAAATGGGAAATTAGGTGCCGTATGTACGCAACTTTACGAGTTATATGATTTATTTGGGGTTCGGACCGAAGAAGGCATGATGATCGATTTTGTGATCACTAATGAAGAAATCGCCAAGTTTTGCGGAATCTCTACCGCTAGTAGTGTGAGTAGGATCTTAAAACAACTGAAGGAAAATGGGATAATCACCGTTAAAGATCATCGGATCATTATCACCAATATGGATTTATTGGAAGACAATATTATCTTTTAAACAGGATCAGTGGAAAACATAAGATGCTTCCTTCATGTAGTTGTATCAGCTTTAGCTGACGACAATGCATGAAGGAAGCATCTTAATTTATGGATGATTGTTCCTATTGTGGTGCTTTAAAAGCTTCGACCACCACCACCGAAAGTCCCACCACCGCTGGAATGAGTCGTACTTCCGCCACCGCCGCTGCCAGGAGGTGGGCTTTTTGGAATCCTGCGTGTAGTGACAAAGGAGTTGGTTAAGCGATCTGTTTTATCCGTTAATTTTACGTTTGATTTTTCTCTAAATGGGTATTTATAAGTTCCTGATTTCAACTGATACCTCGAAACTGTTACAAAGTAGAATACGAGGCTCAATGCCAGGGCTAAGATGATAGAAATCACTATTTCAGTCGTCGTCAACACTTTATACCGCGTGATCTTACCAGTCTCTTCATCAATTTGATAATGTCCTCCAGGAACTCCAGCTTCTACATATTCTGAAGTTTTAGTCAAATAGGCTTGAGCTGCTGCAAAATAAGCCGAATTCGTCATTTGGTCGTAGACATCATCTAACGTGTCATTGATCCGAGCATCATCAAGATAATCGATCATATTACCAGAAGTTGAAATGTAAATCTCACGTTGTCCCATATCTAACAACAGAACAGCCCCATTTTGATCATTACCGATCGCATTTCTTAAGTAATCATCTGCAAACGTTCGAGGTTCTTCTGAGTTGGAAGTCGTCGTTACGATAAAGATTTGTCCTTTGATCTTCTCATTGATAGGCTGGATTTGTTGCTCTAAAGATTGGATCTGCTCTTGCGTGAACAAACCAGCTTCATCGTTCACTGCAGGTGTAGCAGCGTCAACGGAAGAACTCCAAAAGAAACCGAATAGGACTAGAAAGAAAAGTAAAATTCTTTTTTTCATATCAAGTATCCTCCAATCATAAAGAGGATCGCCAATACAGCAAAGATTCCAAAAGCCGTCAAGCCCAGTTTTTTATGACTGATGGGTAAAACACCGCTGACTTTACCTGTTTGACCATTCATGGCGTAATAATAGACTTTCTTATTGGCATCACTACTGCGATAAGTGACTAACCATACCGGTAAAAGAACATATTCATTATTCTCACTAGTGATATCTGTCGAAGTCCGAACATTGGTCAATGTGGTATAACCATTTGCGGTGTCACGTAACAATTTCTCGGAGTAATCTTGCAGTTCATCTTGCACTTGTGATTTGATTGCTTCATATTCGATATCTCGTTTTTCTGCTTGAAACCCTGCCAGATACTGACTTTTGAAGTCAATTGCCTTGTTCAAAGGAAACGGTTGGACTGCTTCCACCATTTTTTGTTGGGTATTCTTGGACAATGCATTTTTTACTAGTTCTTTAAAGGAAAGTGAGCCTTCTCGATGAACAGCAAACTGTTTGGTTTCTGTATACTCGATGTCACCCACTCGCCAAATACGAATCACTGTTCCGGTCGCTTGCATAGAGCCGTCAACGGTTGCATCCGTTGTCCAATAAGGAAAATAAACGCCAGTTAGTTTGTCGATTTGGTCTTTATTGAAAAATTCTTTGGGTACAAACCATTTTTTCTTTGTCCAAGCTAAGAATTTTTCGACCGCCTCTTCTTTTTCGACTGCAAATGGTAAGACTTTATTTGGCAGTAATTTTCCACTTAACCGTCCGGATAAAACAACTGGATTGTGACAATAGTAGCAGTAAGTAGCAGCCGTTGTTGCATCGGTCACGATCTCTGCTCCACAGCTTGGACAAAGAAATAGTTCCATCGTTGCTCCTGTTTCTTCTTCCACTGATTCAGCTGGTGTTGCTTGATCGCTAGGATCAGAAAAACCACCAGCTTCTTCAAACGCTTTTCGTTCTGCTTCATCCATCTGCTCCAACTGTTCATCTGCAGTAAAAGTAAAATCTTTTTCAGAATCTTGTTGGGAAGGCGGTTGATCTTCTGAGTGAATCCCTCGGGCTGCTTTTTGTTCTTGTTCGTACTGACTGACTTCTTCCTCAGTGTAAACATTTAAACAATAGTCACAGTGGAATTTTTGATCTTTTGGATCAAATGTGAGAGGACCCCCACAGTTTGGGCATTTATGTGTAAGAACGTCCATTCTATCCACACCTTTCTAAAACTTAGTCGAGTGGGATTCCTTTGAATGGTTTTCCACAATTTGGACAAAACTTAGGGATACCATTTGAAAGATCGACCACTTCGTTACATTCACTACATTTCATTTGTAACTTTGGTTGGACATTTGCAACTGGCTTGGCTGCCCCACAGTTAGAACAGAATTTTCCCGTATTTTCAGTTCCGCAGACTGGACATGTCCAAGTATCATTGCTCCCTTGAGCAGTTTGTTGGTTTTGTTTTTCAGCTTGTTGTTTGATTTGTTCCTGGTTATTTTGTGCTGCTTGTGAAAGGTAAGAACCATTAGCATTCATTCCCATTCCCATGCCCATAAAGCCAGTCATCGCGCCGGCATCATTTTTACCAGCTGCTTCCATCCCACGAGCAATCGAACCTTGAACATAGCCTTCACGAACACTTGGATCTCCCAACATCGCACCTTCATTACGCATATTGATCAATTTCACTGAATCATCTGTGTAAGAAATACTTGCTACTGCGACAGAAACGATTTCCATACCACGTAATTCATTCCAAGATTCATCTAAAACATTGCCCATGTATTTACTTAATTCTAAGCTTTTTGATGGAACATAAGAAATGCGCTGACCATCAGCAGACATTTGGTTGATCGCAGCTTGAAGAGCTGTTAAAAATTCTGCCAGATACTGCTCATTAATATCTGAGATTTCTACTTGCGTTTTGTTTTTAGGAATAGCGTTGGTATAAAACAAAATTGGATCAGTAATATGGATCGAATAAGTACCATGAGCTCGTAAGAACAATTCAGCATTGTAAAAATTGTCAAAATAGTTTAGCGGCGCACTGGTACCAAACTTGATTCCTTTGATTTCTTGAAGATTGATATAAAAGACTTGTTGCTTTTGAGGTGTCACGCCACCTAATTTAAAACGTTCAAAAGTTTCTGCGATCGCACCTTTCAATGAACCATTGAACATGGAAGGAGCAGAGTCATTTTTGATCGTATAGTAGCCTTCTTCGGCAGTATAATCAATGATTTTACCACCATCTACAAGGAGCATCATCATATTCGGATAGACATGGACAACGGTTCCGTCAGTTAGAACATCCTCTGTTCCTTTACGATTGGAGCCACGTTTATCATCTTTACGTACTTTCACACCTTTTGTCATAACTGTTGTATCGCTCATATCCGCTGGTTCGATTACTTCGATCCATTGATCTGCTAATCCACCGCCGATCATGCTTGTTGCTGCTTTGATAAGACCCATAAAAAATTCCTCCCTTTATGAATGTTGATTGTTAAATGAATGACTCTATTATACCATAGGAGCAATGAAAAACTCTCAGGCGGAAGATGGATATTAGCTGTTTAGCTGATTTTCTTTCAGTTGCAAAAAACAAGGAAGATCGAGAAAGCTGTTTGTGAGTGTTTATTTGAAAGAATCGGGGAATACACAAGTAACTACAAACGACAAATCATGATTCTTCTCATAACTATAGTAGTTTTTTTTAGTAAAATCACGTATAATAAAAGATAGTGAATTTTTCAAAAAAGGGGGATCTTCATGGCATATCAAGCACTCTATCGTGTCTGGCGTTCACAGCGTTTCGAAGACATTGTCGGGCAAAAAGCGGTGACACAGACGTTGAAAAATGCTATCGTTTCCCATAAAACTTCTCATGCTTATCTATTTACAGGACCACGAGGAACTGGTAAAACGAGTGCAGCTAAAATTTTTGCAAAAGCTATCAACTGTCCGAATAGTCAAGATGGAGAACCTTGTAATCATTGTGAAATGTGTCAGTCGATTACAGCGGGAACACAAGAAGACGTGATTGAAATCGACGCAGCAAGTAATAACGGAGTCGAAGAAATACGTTTTATTCGAGATCGAGCGAACTACGCACCGACAAAAGCAACTTATAAAATCTATATCATAGATGAAGTGCATATGCTTTCTACCGGAGCGTTCAATGCATTGTTGAAAACTTTAGAAGAACCTAAAGAAAATGTTATTTTTATTTTAGCAACAACCGAGCCACATAAGATACCAGCAACGATCATTTCCAGAACACAACGCTTTGATTTCAAACGAATCAATGCAGCAGATATCGTTGAGCATTTGGCATACATTTTAAAGCAATCAGACGTACAATATGAAGAACCAGCACTAGGGGTTATTGCTCGAGCAGCAGAAGGCGGGATGCGTGATGCGCTAAGTATCATGGACCAAGCGATTTCTTTTAGTAATGGGATCGTAACTGTGGATGATGCGATGCAAGTTACCGGTAGTCTAACCAACGAGATGATGGATGAATTTTTAGGCGCTTGTGTGAATAATGAAGTGCCCAAAGCGTTAGAATCATTAACAGATATCTTAGCTGCTGGTAAGGAAGCACGGCGCTTTTTAGAAGATCTTTTACAGTATTGTCGTGACTTACTGATGTACCAACAAGCACCAAATCTCGTAGCAGAACGAACAACTTCACTTCGAGAACCATTTGTCGAACTAGCAAAAGAAGTACCTGCACCTCGACTTTTTCAGATGATCCATATTTTGAGTGAAACACAAAATGAGATTCGTTTTACTAATAGTGCTACGATCTATCTGGAAGTAGCAACCGTCAAGCTAGCTCAAGCTTCTGGTTCAGCTGCTCCTTCAAGTAGTAACCAAGCAAGTGAAGTAGACAGTCAGTTAATTAATCAGCTACAAGCAGAGATCAAAGAGCTGAAAAAAGCGATCAACGAGATCAAAACGAATGGGGGAACCCCTTCAACTACTGCCAAGCAAACACAAGCTCCTGTTCAAAAGAAACAAGCAAGTACGTATCGGATACCAACTGAACGAGTGTATCAGGTTCTAAGAGAAGCGACCAGAAAGCATTTGAATGAAGTCAAAGAAGTCTGGGACGATTTGTTGATGAGTTTGTCTGTGACACAACGAGCGATGCTTAAAGCAAGTGAACCAGTTGCGGCTAGTCCTACTGGGTTAGTCATTGCGTTTGATTACGAGATCGTTTGTCAACGAGCTGCTAACGACGAAGAATTACAGTTGGCGATCCATAATAATTTAAGTCGAATGATCAAAGACTATGCACCAGATTCAGTCTATATCACGAGAGAAAGCTGGCCAACGATCCGCAAAGACTATTTAGTCCAAGCAAAAGACGGGAGTAATGATGATTCTTTTGCTCCGGAAGATTCAGATGAAGAGATCGAACTGATCCCTCAACAAGCACCAAGTGAAGAAACGATCGTCACGAAAGCCGAAGAAATCTTTGGCACAGATGTTGTGACAATCATTGATGATTAAATAAAAAAAGGAGAATGATCAATTATGATGCGCGGAATGGGAAACATGCAAGGGATGATGAAACAAGTCCAAAAAATGCAAAAAGAGATGGTTCAAGCACAAGAACAATTGAACGAAACAGAATTTACTGGTGTAGCAACCAATGAGTTAGTGAAAGTTATTTTTACAGGTGATCGTCGGATGAAAGACATCCAAATCAGTGAAGGTGTCGTGGATCCTGAAGATACAGAAATGTTGCAAGACCTGTTGATGATGGCTGTCAATGATGCTTTGACAAAAATCGATGCAGAATCTGAAAAAACAATGGGAAAATACACTAAGGGGTTACCCTTCTAATTTTTCCTAAAGGGGTAATGAAAATGCAATATCCAGAACCAATTGCTAAATTGATCGATAGTTACATGAGACTGCCAGGGATCGGTCAGAAAACAGCCACAAGATTAGCTTTCTACACGATCGATATGAAAGATGAAATCGTGAATGAATTTGCTAAATCGTTGTTAAGTGTCAAGCGAGATCTTCATTTTTGTAGTGTTTGTGGCAACATCACAGAAGAAGACCCATGTGAGATTTGTAAAGATCCTTCAAGAGACCGGGGGGTTATCTTAGTTGTCGAAGAACCAAAAGACGTGATGGCGTTAGAAAAAATGCGGGAATATCGTGGGCTTTATCATGTTCTACATGGGGTTCTTTCTCCAATGGAAGGGACTGGACCTGAAGATATCAACATTTCTTCGTTACTTGAACGCCTACATGATGATCAAGTGAAAGAAGTGATCATTGCAACAAATGCAACCACTGAAGGAGAAGCTACTGCCATGTATCTTTCACGATTGATCAAACCGGCTGGTATCAAAGTCACTCGATTGGCCCACGGCTTATCCGTTGGTTCGGATATCGAATATGCTGATGAAGTGACCCTGTTAAAAGCGGTAGAAGGCAGACGCGAGTTATAAATTTTCTATAAAAAAGAATTTCGGCTACAATAAAGAAGTAACGCAAGAGATGGGGGCAAAAATGTGAACGGACTATTTATTACGATCGAGGGACCAGATGGAGCTGGGAAAACCAGTATTCTAAATGAGTTATTCCCTCTTTTGAAAAAAGTAGCAAAAACAAAGATCATTCAAACAAGAGAACCAGGTGGGATCCCGATTGCCGAAGAGATTCGGGCAGTTATCCTTGATCCTAAAAATGATCGGATGGATGAACGGACAGAAGCTTTGCTATATGCTGCGGCTAGAAGACAGCATTTGGTCGAGAAAGTCCTACCTGCTTTATCAGAAGGAAGCATTGTTTTATGTGATCGATTTGTAGACAGCTCATTGGCTTATCAAGGGGCGGGACGTAGAATTGGTGTTTCTGAGATTGCCCGCTTGAATGAATTTGCTACAGAAGGTACGACACCTGACTTTACCCTTTATCTCGATATTGATTCAGATACTGGATTGCATCGCATTAAAGAGAACCGAAGAGGTCAAATCGATCGATTAGATTCAGAAGGATTGGAATTTCATCAACGAGTACGTCATGCGTATTTAAAAATAGCTGAAGAGAATCCTGAACGTATTTATAAAATTGATGCAAGAAAGAGCTTTGAAGAGGTACTTCAAACAAGTTACAGAGCCATTGTTGAACAATACCCACAATTTTTTGAAAACTAGGAAGGTGACTGTATATGAAAATTATTTTAGCAATTATTCAAGACAAAGACAGTAATCGTTTATCCAATGAATTGATTGATGCCAATATCCGTGCAACAAAATTATCTTCAACTGGTGGCTTTTTGAAAGCTGGCAACAGTACATTTATTGTTGGGATTGAAGACGAACGTGTAGAAGAAGCATTAGAAATCATCAAAAAAACTTGTGAATCAAGAAAACAATTTGTTTCAACACCTGTCACGTTGGATATCTCTATGGACGGTGGAGTTCCTTATCCAGTAGAAGTTGAAGTCGGTGGAGCAACCGTCTTTGTGTTACCAGTTGAAGGATTTCATCAATTTTAGGAGGCGCCATGGATCAAGAATTTACGCTGGATCAAATGCAACCTATCGTGTATCAACAGCTTCAACGAAGTTTTGAGCATGGGCGCCTCGCTCATGCTTATCTTTTTGAAGGCGAAAAAGGAACGGGAAAACACGAAATGGGGATTTGGTTAGCACAACACCTGTTTTGTACGAATCTGCAGGAACAACTTCCTTGTGGAGTATGCAATAATTGTCAACGAATCCAAAACCAAGAACATCCAGACGTTTTAACGATCGTACCAGAAGGGCAAACGATCAAAGTCGATCAAATTAGACGTTTGCAAACCGAATTTAGTCGTAGTGGTTATGAATCTCGGAAGAAAGTTTTCCTTATTCAAGAAGCAGAAAAGATGAATGCAAGTGCAGCAAATAGTTTGCTTAAGTTTTTAGAAGAACCACCAGGCGATTTTCTAGCGATCTTAGAAACAGATTCGATTGGGCGAATCCTACCAACGATTCAATCACGCTGCCAAATCTTGCATTTTCAGGAGCTGGCTAAAGATGCGTTGATTTATAAATTACAACAAGCACAGATTCCTTTAGAAAAAGCGAAACTTTTGACTTTCTTGACGAACAGTTTCACAAAAGCAGTTGAAATATCGCAAAATGAATGGTTTAATGATGCTAAGGATTCGATTCAACAGTGGTTTGTGTATTTGCAAAAAAATGATACACAAGCATTCATTTATGTTCAAAAAAAGTTAATAAAGACTTTTAAAGAAAAATCGCAACAATTTACTGGTTTATCGATCTTAATGTTTTATTATCAAGAAGCTTTACAACAAGCTTTAATAGCAGAAAATCTTAGAAAAGTAACACGTATTAATCAGACGATTGAGCGTATTTTATTAGCGGAACAGAAATTAAGAAGCAATGTCAGCTTCCAAGCAGTAGCGGAACAGTTTGTTTTACAAACAATTACTGGCTGAGACAGCAGGAAAAATGAGGGTCAAGGGGGATGGAAATGGTCGAAGTAGTAGGTGTCCGTTATAAAGAAGCAGGTACTATCTATTATTTTAAACCTGGTCAATTAACGTATGAATACAACGAGAAAGTAATCGTTGAAACTCAAAAAAACTTACATATTGCAACTGTCGCCATTCCTAAAGCAGAACTTGATCCGGAAGAATTGCCTGAGCAAATCAGTTCAATTTTGCATAAAGCGACACAAGCAGAACTCGAAAAAGAACAAAAAAATAAAGAAGATGCAGAACAAGCTAGGCTGATTGCGAAAGAAAAAGTCAAAAAACATGGGTTAGAAATGAAGATCATTCATGTAGAATATACGTTAGATCGTAGTAAACTCATCTTTTCATTCACAGCAGATGGACGAATTGATTTTCGGGAATTAGTCAAAGACTTAGCTGCCGTGTTTCGTACTAGGATTGAACTTCAACAAATCGGAGTACGAGATGAAGCAAAATTGCTAGGTGGAATTGGCCCATGTGGACGGCCTTTATGCTGTGCTTCTTTTTTAGGAGATTTTGTCCCAGTTTCAATCAAAATGGCAAAAAATCAAAATTTGTCCTTAAACCCGACTAAGATATCTGGGTTGTGTGGACGTTTGATGTGTTGCTTGCAATATGAAAATGAAGAATATGAATTAGCAAAAAAAGCACTTCCAGATTTTGGAACAGTGGTTAACACTCCTGATGGTAAAGGGAAAGTTGTCGGCTTGAACTTACTTAATCGACTAGTAAATGTTCGATTAACAGGTCGGGAAAATCCAATCGAATATGAATGGGATGAATTGAAAAACTTCATCCAGGTAGGTGAGATAAATGGATAAGAGATCATTATATGATGGCTTGAACCAATTAGAATCAGAGCTAAGAAATACATTAACTGAATTGGTGGAAATGAAGCAAGCATTACATGAGATCGTTGAAAAAAATACAACGTTGGAAATGGAAAATCAACGTTTAAGAGAGCATTTACGGGAATTAAATCAAGTACAAACACCAGCAGATAATGTGAAACAAGAACTTTCAAAATCTCGTATGAACTTAGAAAAGATTTATGAAGAAGGCTTTCATGTTTGTTATGATCTCTATGGCTCAAGACGTGAGAATGACGAACCTTGTGCCTTTTGTTTAGAAGTCATCTATCGAGAAAGCGGACGGTAAACAAAGAGATTTAAAACAAGCCTGATATTGCTTATTTTTAGCGATCAATAAACGGCACTCACAGTATCACTTCTACGGAATTAAGTCCGAAAATAAAAAATAAGAAATGCTATTTTTCAATGTTTCGCCCTTAATTCTTAAAGGAGGCCGTGTTGTTCACGACCTCTTATATGGCGTTCAAACATCAGCTCCTTGAAATAAGCCTGAATTTTTCAAAACATGAGAAGCTGTTTCAAAAAATTCTTTCTTATTGTCATCGGAGCTACCCGATGTTTTCACGACCTTTACACGGCGTTCAAAGAGCTGACCTTTGATACTAGTTCAAAAAACTGCAAAATATGAGAAGCTATTTTTCAGTTTTCTTCACTATTTCTCTGGTCAAACCGCTCTTTTCACGACCTTATCCACGGCGTTCAAACATCAGCTCCTTGAAATAAGCCTGAATTTTTCAAAACATGAGAAGCTGTTTCAAAAAATTCTTTCTTATTGTCATCGGAGCTACCCGATGTTTTCACGACCTCTTACACAGGAGAATAAATCATGCTTAATCAAAAAAGTTTTAAAGGACATCATGAAACTGGCTCGCTTTATTTAGTACCGACTCCGATTGGCAATTTAGAAGATATGACTTATCGTAGTGTACGGATGTTACAAGAAGTAGACTTGATTGCCAGTGAGGATACACGAAATACCCAAAAATTACTGAATCATTTTGAGATTCAGACACCGCAAAAAAGTTTACATGAACACAACTATAAGGAACGAATTCCGCAATTGATCGCTGAGTTGATGTCTGGTCGCTCGATTGCACAGGTAAGTGATGCTGGGATGCCTTCTATTAGCGATCCAGGACATGAGCTGGTACTTGCTTGCATCCAAGCGGGGATTCCAGTAGTCGCTATTCCAGGACCAACTGCTGGGATGACTGCGTTGATTGCTTCAGGCTTGTTACCTCAGCCATTTTTATTTTATGGTTTTTTAGGAAGAAAGAAAAAAGAACAACAAACAACGTTAGAAACATTGAAAGAATACACAGCTACATTGATTTTTTACGAATCTCCTTATCGGATCAGTGCAACTTTAACGAATATGTTGACTGTTTTTGGTAACCGTCAAGTTGTTTTGTGTCGAGAATTAACAAAAATCCATGAAGAATATTTACGTGGAAGTATTGAAGAGTTATTAGACTACATTGAAGAACACCCTGTAAAGGGAGAATGCTGTTTATTGGTTGAAGGAAATACTGGAAGTGAAGAGCCACAAACACAAATTGAAGGATCATTGAAAGAACAAGTCGAACAGTTGATTGCTCTTGGGGAAAAAACAAATGCAGCTATTAAAGCTGTTGCTGTAAAAAATGGACTCAAAAAGCAAGAAGTATATCGACAATTTCACGACTTGGACTAGTTGTATCGAAAAAGATATTTTTTGAAGGAAAGTTATGTCCGAATTGCATAGGAAAGAACGTTTCTTTCTTGGTAATGACCATTTGATTTCAATGAAAATTTAACTGATTTGAGACTTTTTCTAACGATTATCGAGGTGATCAATGTGAAAACATATGTAGGTTTACTTGATAAGATCAGAGTGATAAAGACGCAACCATTGCTAGTTCGGTTTACATTGGAAACCATTCATCAGCCACTTAATTGTATTGTTGCAAATGTCGAGATTGCGGATAAGTTGATGATGATGGAAGAAAGAAAATATAACATTGCTGTTACAGGACACTTGAATCGACGTAATCAGCTAGTTGTTGAGAGTTTGCAAGTGAGAAATCCAGATCAATATACACGAAATCTCAAAATCTAGAGCGAGTGCGAGAAGTACTATGAAATTAGTGCGGTGCAATGTTACCCGCAGATTTCAAATAATAAAACACCATGGAGATTGAATGAAGTTCAACCTCTATGGTGTTTTTACGTAATGTCAACTACATAGCTAAATAAACCATAGTGAAAAAAATACTAGAACGAATTTCCAAAATTTCGCCCATAGTAAGATGAAGGTAACTTAAGCAAACCTAAGTAAACCTAAGAAGTATTTTATCCTATCTAAAGGTTAGCGCGCATTAATTGTCTTCATATAGCTATAGTATAGGTTAAGACAACGATTACTGAAACAATTCTTCATAGCTGATCGTTTCATCAGAGTTATTTAACTGATCCAGCAGCGTTTCTAGTTTCGCAAAATTGATAAAGCGTGCTTGTCGTTCGACTTCTTTATTTTTATGGTAGATCAAAATAACAGGAGCAGTCAATATTTGAAAGGCACTAGCTACTTCAGGTGTTTCCACAGCATCTAAATGAAAACTAGGAAAATCATACTGATCCAATAATTTCTTCAAACGAGGAAGAACAGCATGACACACGCTGCAATTTGGCATAGATAAGTAAAGAACTACCGTTTCATCTTGTGCTAATGACTGATGTACTTCTGATAGATTCGTGGTTTTTTTCATATAAAAAACGTCCTTCCTAATCAAAACAGCGAGAATGGGACAAAACTTGTCTCAGTCTCTTCTAGTCTCTCTAAAAACGGATAAACGGTGTTCAAAGAGCTGACCTTCGGCGATAAGTCAAAAAATCTCAAAACATGGGGAGCTGTTTCGAGATTTTCATCCTTAACGCTCAGGTCAAAACACTCTTTTCACGACCTCTTGTTCACGGTGAGACAAAAGTAGCATCTTCGGAAATAAGCCGAAATTTACCAAAAATTTGAGAAGCACCAAGTAGGTAACAATTAACATCAAAAACTAGTTTTTGTGTTTCTTGTCAATTTTCGGAAATTCCTTCTTATTTCTTGATGCTAAACACTTTTGTCTCAACCTAATTTCGTGAACCAATTTAATCACAATAAGAAAAAAAGTCAACTAACTTGTCTTATTTTTATCAAATAAAAGATAAGAGTTAGGTAAGAAATAGAAGTAACCTTGTTTTTTTTTAGCGAAAAGCGTATATTATTCTGGCAAATGATGTTTATAGTAAGGAGCGAAAAAATGTTTTCTTTTATACCAAATTCGGTATTGCAGATGAGTACGATTTTTCTATCAATCGTTATTGAAGCTTTACCATTTGTTCTATTAGGCTGTCTCATCTCTGGGGCACTACAAGTCTTTTTAACACCTGAGCGAGTCAAACGCTGGTTACCAGATAATCGCTTTTTATCCATTTTGACTGGTTCTGTTTTAGGATTTTTCTTTCCATCCTGTGAATGTGGGATCGTACCGATCGTTCATCAGTTTGTCAAAAAAGGAGTTCCTGTGCATACCGCTTTTGCATTTATGTTAACAGCACCTATTATCAATCCAATCGTCATTTTTTCTACTTTTATTGCATTTGGGAACTCTTGGGAAATGGCCGGTTGGCGAATGGTTGGAAGCTTTGTGGTAGCGTTGATCATTGGTATCTGGCTCGCTTATTTTCAAAAAGAAAGTGTATTGAAAACGAAGATCCAACAAACAATCGATCATAACCATCATCACAACCATCATCATGACCACACCCATGGTACCAATAAACACGAGGAGGTCAAAATTGGGAGAATCAAGCAACTTAGTCATCAAACAGGTCATGTCCTCACACATTCAATCGATGAATTTTTTGATACGGGTCGTTATCTGATTGTCGGTGGTCTGATTGCCGCTAGTATGCAAACTTACTTGCCAACTCGTGTCATGTTGACACTGGGCTCAACCAAACTACTAGCAATTATTATCATGCTTCTTCTAGCTTTTACGATGTCCCTATGCTCGGAAGCAGATGCGTTCATCGGGTCATCCTTACTCAGCCTTTTTGGTACAGCTCCTGTGGTGGCATTCTTAGTATTTGGACCAATGGTGGATATCAAAAACCTTTTGATGATGAAACGCTATTTTAATGGTCGCTTTATTTTGATGCTCATTGGTTTGATAGCCGTTAGTGTGATTGGTTTTACATTATTTATCTAGGAGGAGCAGTATGATACGATTTTTGATATTATCTGGTTATTTTGAGCTAATGATGTATTTACAAGTATCTGGGAAATTAGATCAGTACATCAATGTTCATTATCGTTATTTGGCTATTTTATCGATGATTTTATCTGCTTTACTTGCATTGGTCCAATTGTATATTTGGGTCAAGAGTGATTCAGTAAAAGGGAAAAAACAGGGAGATGAAGAAGTACACCATCACCACGATCATGATCATGATCACGATCACGGGTTAACCAAACCCTCACAACGAGTGATCGCTTATGTTCTGTTGGCTTTACCTGTTATTGTCGGTACTTTATTTCCAACAGTCAGTTTAGATACGACGATTGTGGAAGCAAAAGGATTCAATTTTCCAATAAGTAAGGAGTCGGTTGGAGACCCTGAAATGCAGACACAATATTTAAAGCCTGATACGAGCATTTATTTTAACAAGTCTGACTATTTGGATCAGATGAAAAAATTAAAAGAAAAATATGATGACAAACAGCTTATTAAGATCACTGATGAGAATTACTTGGAAGTCATGGAATTGATATATAATTACCCAAGTGAATTTATTGGGAAAAAAATCTCTTATGAAGGCTTTGTGTATAAAACGCCAGATGGGGAAAAAGAAGATAATTTCTTATTCCGTTTTGGAATCATCCATTGCGTTGCTGACTCAGGTGTATTCGGTCTATTAACACATATGCCGGAAGGAACGAATGTCAAAAACGATGAGTGGTATAAAGTCGAAGGCACCATCCAATCTGACTACTATGAACCCTTCAAACGGGACATTCCAGTTGTAGAGGTCAATACTCTAACCAAAATCGAGGCGCCCAAAAATCAATATGTGTATCGGTCATTTTAAAGCAAAGACTAAAATTATTAGTGACAAAAATAACTGATGTGACAATAAAAAACCAAAGTACTTGAAAATAGCTTGTAGCTTGCCTATTTTCTAGATACTTTGGCTTTTTATTCATGGCACGATTATTTTCGCCGTTACTTTTTCATTTATGAATGTTTTTAGATGTTCTTTTTTTTCGTTTCAAAAAAATGGCTTCTCGTTTTAATTTGAAGTTTCGGATATTGTGGTTGAAGACCTCTGATAAAACGAGTCCTAAAGCAATAGCACCAGCAATCATGATCGCTTGAACTGTATAACTTGCAGCTGCCTGATACGAGCCAGTTACTAGATTTCTCACTGCTTGATAAGCCAGACCTCCAGGAACTAGTGGTACCATGCCAGGGATATTAAAGATGGTTACAGGCATTTTTAATCGTTTAGAAAAAAGATCACTGATAAATGCAACACCTAAAGAACCCAGTAACGAACCAAAAGCCGGCGTACCACCTAAGTCCACACATACCCAATAGATCATCCAGCCAAAGGCACCAGAGAGCCCGCAACAAATCAAGGCACGTCTAGGAACGTTGGTGATGATCGCAAAAGCTGCTGTGGCTAAAAAGCTAAAAGAAAATTGAATAAATAGATTCCACATCATCATGTTCCTTTCTCAATAAAAAAGTTGGAAGATAAAGGCAATGGCAAATCCGATCATTGTGGCAGTCATCATGGCTTCTGTACCACGAGAAACTCCAGAAACATAGTGTCCAGCTAGTAAATCCCGAATAGCATTTGTAATCTGTACTCCAGGAACAAGGGGCATGACACAACCGATGATGATCAAATCCTGATTGGCACCTAATCCGACACGAACGCTGAGAATAGCTGTAAGACCAATTAACAAGGAAGATAAGAACTCTGACAAAAATTTGATCCGAAAAAATTTTAAACTATATAAGTAAATCGCATAGCCGATACCGCCGATCATCAAAGTGATTGGTAGATCACTCATTTCTCCACCAAATAATACCATGATCGTTCCGCTAATCACCGCAGCACTTAAAATTTGAAGCCATACTGGGAAAAATGACCGATCTTTTTCAATGGCTTGTAAGGCAATGTAGAGATCATTCAAAGTTAACTCACCAGCAACATATTTTCTAGAAAGATTATTGACATTGACAACTTTTTCCAGATTAATGGAGCGATTGGTGATTTGTTCCATTCTAATGGTTGACGTACGGTCAAGACCAATAAACAAACCCGTTTGAGTAACATAGCTGACCAGGCGATAATTGCCAGAAGCAAGAGCGATTCGGCTCATTGTGTCTTCTACTCGGTACATCTCAGCATTGCTTTCCATCATGATTTTGCCAGCTAATAAACAAGTATCAAGTAATAAATCCAACTCTTTTTCTGTCATAATATTTTCTCCAATAGTTCATTTGTTGCTTTTATTTTACTACAAATGACTAAATAAAAGAGAAATAAATAAATACTTGAGTATGAAATGAAAGAGGCGTATACTGATTTTTGTAAGATGCGGGTGTAGTTTAGTGGTAAAATCCCAGCTTCCCAAGCTGATGTCGCGGGTTCGATTCCCGTCACCCGCTTAAACGAACGATAGGAATGAAGAGAAACAGTATTGATCACATGTTGTTTGATCAATACTGTTTTTTGTTTTTGAGTCACAAGGTATTTTTTGCTTGATTAAGTGAAAACATACTGTTTTAAGATCAATGATTTTTTATGACGTATTCTTTTTAAGAAAAGATCAATTTTTACTTAGTATAGAGAATTAAAGGTAGAAATAAATGGAATAAAATAAGTTTAAATATTTTAAAAAAGGGGAACGTATGTTAAAGTTTAGAATAGTTGTTTAGAAAAGGAGTAAAGAAATGCAGAAAAAATCAACAAAAGCCATTATGGGTGTGGTTGTTGCTGTTTTAGCAGGGGCACTAGGACTATCAACACAAAAAAATTCAGATATTGTCCAACAAATTACTGGGTTATTTGACTCAACCCCACAAGCGTCAAAAGTAGCAGACGTACCAGAATATGATGGGAAGCATCAAGAAATTGAGATCAATCAGAATCGTCCGGATTTCACTGAAGAAGATTTGAGCTTAGCTAAAGGAACATGGCAAAGCTATTCAAATATTGATCGATTGAACCGTGTAGGTGCGGCCAACGCGTTATTGGGAAAAGACCTTTTTCCCACAGAAAAACGCGAGCCGTTGTATATTGATCCAACTGGTTGGAAACAAAAAAAATTAAGCGATGGCCAATGGCTTTATAATCGTAGCCATTTGATTGGTTATCAATTGACTGGACAAAACAACAACATCAAAAATTTGATGACAGGTACTCGTTCATTAAATGCGCCGTATATGCTAGTCCATGAAAATGATATTGCCGCTTATATCAAAGAAACCAATCATCACGTTCGTTATCGTGTCACTCCACATTTTAAGGGGAATGAATTAGTTGCCAGAGGAGTGCAATTAGAAGCAGAAAGTATTGAAGATAAAAAAATAAAATTTAATGTGTTTATTTATAACGTTCAAGAGGGTTATGAAATCAACTATGATACCGGACAGGCGAGAAAAAAATAGCTAATGACATTCGATAGTATACGAAAAAAGTATGAACTTTTTGAAGAATTATCGAAAAAGCTTATATTTATTTAAATATAGCGTATACTTTGGTTAAGATACGATCAAGTAACTGAACATTTGATCACAAATATGTTAAAGTAATGAGAAGTCTGTTTATTAATTTAACCGGAAGTTTTTTAAGATTTATTTGTAGTTTTAAGGTAATTCGAGTAAAATAAAAGTGTAGAAGGTAAATGAATACCTTGCGGGAAAGAGGTGTAGAATCATGGGTTTTACAGATGAAACCGTACGTTTTGGTTTTGACGATAGTCGTAAAAAAGAAGTAAGTGAGACATTAGCGATCGTTTATCGGGCTTTAGAAGAAAAAGGCTACAATCCAATTAATCAGATTGTTGGCTACTTGCTTTCTGGAGACCCGGCCTACATTCCTCGTTATCGTGATGCAAGAAACTTGATACGCCGTCACGAACGCGATGAAATCATGGAAGTAATTGTTAAAGATTATCTAACAAACCATGGGGTAAGTATATGAGAGTAATGGGCTTAGATGTGGGCTCAAAAACAGTTGGTATTGCTGTTAGCGATCCATTTGGTTGGACCGCTCAAGGAGTAGAGATCATTCGTATTGATGAAGAGGCGGAAGAGTTTGGCTTTGACCGTTTGAAAGAACTAGTCGATCAATACGAAGTAGACCGATTTGTCGTAGGCTTACCTAAAAATATGAATAATACAATTGGACCAAGAGCAGAAAGCTCAATGGCTTATGGAGAAAAAATTAAAGAATTATTCTCGTTACCAGTTGAATATCAAGATGAACGACTAACCACAGTTCAAGCTGAACGAATGTTAGTTGAGCAAGCCAATACATCAAGAGCTAAAAGAAAAAAAGTGATTGATAAATTAGCTGCTGTCATGATTTTACAAAATTATTTAGACGGTTCAGGAAAAAAATTATTTTAATTTCAATGAAAAGAGGGAGACTTATGACAGAACATAACCACACACATGACCACGATCACGAAGGGCACGAGCATATCACCTTAGTAGATGATCAAGGAAACGAAACGTTATATGAAATTTTATTAACAGTTGATGGACAAGAAGAATTTGGCCGTAACTACGTATTGCTTTATCCAGCTGGTGTACCAGAAGATGAAGATGTTGAGTTGCAAGCCTATGCTTATGTCGAAAATGAAGATGGCACAGAAGGCGAACTAGAACAAATCGAAACTGATGCAGAATGGGACATGATCGAAGAAGTATTCAACACGTTCATGGCTGAAGAAGAAGAATAGTCTTAAAATGACGGCTGAACCCTTGATGGATAAGGGTTCAGTTTTTTTGTGTTTTGCTTTGACCAAGGTTATTAAAAATCGGCTCTTTGTCAAGAAGGACTGATGAGTGGAGTAAAATCAAATCTGAGTCTGAACAATCAACTCGGTTTCATCAGCCTCATAAATAATAGAGTCAAAATAATTAAGTGTATTTTGTTTTAAGGAATGATCAAGAATAAAGTATGCAGAAAATATCTGATTTCTAGATAGGAATATAAAACCCTTCGTAGGGTACGATATAATAATAAGAGGTTCTTTGTGATGAAGTATGTGACTTGTCATTGTTTCTAAGAATGAAATGACAGATAAAGTGAATATTCTTGTCCACTTTTTCAGATGTTCAAGCGTTGTATAGATGAAAGGAGAAAATGAAATGAAACAGGAGGGAACATTTGAAGAAGTATTACTTTTATTAGGGCAAGAAGTAATCAGAGTGCTAATAGAAAAGGGGAGTACGTTGGAAGACGCAGAAGATGCTGTTTCTAAAACCTATGATACTATATTTTCTTCTCTTATCTATATGACACAGGATAATTTACGTCCTTGGTTTTTTAGAGTTTCTTTCAATAACTATATTGATCTATTCAGGAAAAAGAAGCGTGAAAAAGAGCTTATTTTTCGCTATGTTGACTCGCAGTCGAATGGAACTAATGAATCAGAAAATTTATGGATGATTATCGACTTGCTAAAAAGGCAAGAACAAGAATTACTGATTTTTAAGTATTATTATCGACTATCGTATGAGGACATCGCGAGTATGTTAAATCAAAAAGTAGAAACCGTGAAAAAGCAATTATACAGAGCACGAAAAAAATTAAAGGCAAACTGGGAGGATGAGTGATGGATTTGAATAGGAGTATCAAAAAAGCCAAAAGAAAGCAGATAATAATGGTCAGTTGTGTTTCAATCATAATTTTTCTTACGATGTCGGGTATCTTGGCTTTTATATTAGATATAGTCGCTACGAAAAATTATCATGAGCTAGATCAGTCGTTATTTGCTTACCAAACAATTGCGTCACCAAATACACAAATTGACTCACAAGTGATTGCTAACAGCTCAATTTTGGGCGGGGAGGTCGTAACTAACCAATCGAAAAACATTGATGGCTACATTGTACCCTGGAGTAGTTTACATAGTAAGTACAATGTTTTTGGCAACGAAGTGGACAATAATGAACGGATGACATCTTGGTATCATTCCCTTAAAAATTCATATGAATATAATCGTCAAACCAAACAAAAAGTCGCCACATTCTACAATCCGACGATTGAAAACTATTATGGTGGGGTGAAAAATGAATTAGCGGATTTAAAAAACACGGATGATTTACTTGCAGAAGTAGCTATTTCCTTTGATCGGCCCTATCGCTATAGTGAAGTGAAAAAAATGTTTCCGGAAAATGTCAATGTTGTCTGGTTGTATTTGTTTTCTGAAGAGAGAGACGAAAGCAAAGGACGTTCCGGTATACCAACGTATGGTTTTCAGTTAAGTTTTGATGAAAAGAATCAGCTGATTGATGCAGAAGCAGATAAAGATTATTTTTTCAGCTCATTTGAATCACACGTTTCTTCTGTGAATAATAAAGCAATGGTTAATTTTCTAAAGGAAAACGAAAATAAGAAAGTAGATGACCTAGAAGTCTTAGGAGTAATGATTACAGGACAAGCAAAGAATTTAGCAGAACTAAAAGACAAACCCTTTGTTAGAGGCAGTTCTGTTGGTGTAACAGTACCGATTGTTCCATACATTGAACCAGAAAAATAGTAAGCTATCCTAAACAAGGAAATTGATTTAGTTCGTTTTAAAATAAGAGCTAAGAAAATCCCCAATTATTTTAAATAGAAATTCAAGGAGACCAGTTATGAAAACTAGAGTGCTTATAAAAACCTGTGAATTTCAGCTCTTAATATTAAGTCTATTTTTAGCTGTAAAACATTACATTTTGCTGTTTCCAAAAAAATTAAAAATTCTTTTATGTCTCATCAAAAAGGACTATTACTTCCCTTATGGATGGAAAACACTATCGATTTAGTAGTAACAGTGATCGTGTTACGGTTGCGTCAAGAATTATGTGTAAATGGAAAAGCCCATTCTGTTGATTAAGTTAAAACATTGATTCTAATGTATCATGTATTTCTTTAAAACCTTTATGAACTCGGCATAGAAACTTTTGATTATAGTTGTTGAATTGAGATACTAGAAATCTCTCCAGAGATTCTTCATTAGGAAATTGCTCTTTTCTTTTGGTATATTTCTTTAATTGTTTGTTAAAACCTTCAATCAAATTAGTTGAATAAATAGTTCTTCTGATTGACGGAGGGAAATTATAAAAGGTTAATATAGCAGGATTCATGAGCAATTTAACCACTCGTGGATACTGCTTTTTCCATTTATCTATCATAAACCTTATTTGATTATTTGCTTCTTCTTTTGAACTTGCTTGATAAACTAATTTGAAATCGCTACAGATTTCTTGTCGATCACTAACACGAACCTTATGAGCGATATTTCTAGATATATGGACACAACATTGTTGAAATTGAGCATTTGGATAAACACTATGAATACTATCGTTAATGCCACTTAAACCATCAGTTACGACTAATAAAACCTCTTTTAAACCACGGTCTTTTAGGTCTTGAAGAATCTCTTTCCAAACATAAGCAGATTCAGTTGGAGCAAGACTAAACCCAAGAACCTCTTTGGTTCCATCTAATCGAATGCCAATTACAATATAAACTGCTTCTTTTGAAACAGTTTGTCTTTTTAAAGGAATATAAGTAGCATCCATGAAAATAGCGACATACTTATCATTTAGAGTTCTAACTTTAAATGCATTTACTTCTTCAGTCAGCACTTTAGTCATGTTGGACATGGTTTGGGGCGTGTAGTGATGCCCATACATTTTCTCAATCAAGTCTGCGATTTCCGACATGGTAATACCTTTTCGGAAGAGGTGAATGACGGTCTCCTCTAAGGTATCATTCGTCCGTCTATAAGCAGGAACAGTCTGTTGCTTGAACTCGCCGTTGCGGTCGCGCGGAATCTGGAGATGAAGTTCCCCGTACTCGGTCTTGACCGTACGGTCATAGGAGCCGTTACGAGAATTACCCGTGTTAAAACCAATGCGATCGTACTTTTCGTAATCGAGGAAAGCCGTTAACTCCGTTTTGAGAAGCGTATTGACAGCTTTTTCCAAATGGACACGGAATAATTCATTCAAATCGCCTTTGTTCGCTAGAGTCTTTAGAATTTCTGTAGTAAAATCGTTCATATGGAAGTCCTCTTTTCTGTGAATGTGTTGTGGTAACTCTATTCTACAGAAGGGACTTCCTTTTTTCTATTTACACAAAATATTTTACACTCTCCGTGTTACTCTTGATAATCGTACTTTCATGATATAGATAAGTACTTACCTTAATTTATAAAACATGCTGACTGATAAAATAGGATCAGCAGACGGGGGCAAAAATCTTGAATTTTTGTCCCTTTTTGTCTTTCCTTTTTAGTGGGTGCCACATTTGTAATGTTGACACGTGGCTCTATGGGAATCATTTCTCTATATAACATTGCGCTACAAAATTTTATTCAAAATTTGGTGTGACAAATACTAAGAAAAATTTTTGCCATGTATAAAGAAAAGTTACAACTAGATTTTTCAATGATTATATAGTGTCTATTTAGGGCACGCTTTAAATAGACGTTTTATTTTATAGATGATTCGGGGGACAACTATAGATAATCTACATTAGGTATAGAAAGAGTAAGTTGTGCTACATATATAGTATTAATTACATATTCATAGGGAAAATACTATTGGAAAATATTAAAACAAAAAAGGTGTTTATTTCGTATAGTTGGTCAAATGAAGAACACAAGGAAAGGGTAATACGATTAGCTGAAGAGTTAGTGAATCTTGGTTCCTTGTCAGATATTATTGAGGGAGAGCCTATAAAAAATGTTGGTGAACTTCACCAACATCAAAACGTATAAAGCCATTCTATATAGAGCATTCCTTAACTGAAAAACTGTTTTATTTCTAGTGATATTTTGGAGTGACAGCTTTCAATATTTAGTCAGTTGGCAAACATAGTAATCAAATGTACTTTTCTTTTCAAAGCCCATGTTTACATATAAATCATATGCAATTTGATTGGTTTCATCGACTTCTAAATAAATTTCTTTTTCTTCTTTGATTAATAATTCTTGGATCAAACGGTTCAAGCAAAGTTTACCTAATCCTTGACCACGAAAATCCGGTGCTGCGACTAAGCCGTAGATACCATAGGAAGATAGATCCTCTTCGATTCGGGCACAAGCAATCAGTTGATTTTCTTTATGAAAAACAACTGTTTTCTCTAAATCTTCAGATGACAATGGAGGAACCGTTGCCCCAATTTCTCCTAATTGGAGTTGGGCAATTAGGGAAGATTCCTTTAGAGTAGCTTTTTGTGGTCGATAAGGAGAATCTAGCTGTTTAAATTTGTTTGGCTGAAGAATCAACCGATACTCAGTAAACTGTTTGTTCAATTCTTTTTTCGACTCAAAGTAATTTTTCAAAAAAAGGTCACGTGGATCAGTGATGTAAAGAATCGTTGTTCGACCGATGGTTTGAGCGAATCGCATTATTTCATCAAGTAGTTGTTGTAAACAAGCCAAATTTTCATGCACGATCATTGTCACTTCTAGTTCGCTCTCATCATAAAAACTTAAAAAAGCATAGGCAATAAGTGTCTCTTCTTTAAAACAAAGGACATGGCGGATCTGGTCGTTCGTTTGTTCAGCAAAATCAGGAGCTAGTTTAAACTGGCAGTGACGCTGCTGTTCGATCTGTTCTTTCAATTCACGGATCGTTTGCTTGGTATCAGGTTGTAGCTGTCTTGTGATAGATGCTTTCATTTGTTTTCCCCAATCAAAAGATTTTTCTCATCTTATCTTATTTTTTTAACCAACACAATAAGAAAGTGAATCGCGGTAGTTGGTCGTTCCTTCATTTGGTCATGAAGCCAGAAAGCGAGTCATTGTATTCAACGAGAGTGTCATACAAATGTAATGCTCATAAAAATATAGTTTATAAGGAAAAGTGACATATAAATAAAATTTATGGTAGGTATTAGTTTTGACTATATTCTTTTCTCACGCCTATACTTCCCTTGTTACTAAAACCTAGGAGGAATTAGCTATGTTGACAGGATTAAACTTATTAAATAATCCATTTTTAAATAAAGGAACAGCTTTTACGAAAGAAGAACGTGCTAAATATGGGATTACAGGTATGTTACCAAGCACAGTCCAAACGTTAGAGGAACAATCGATTCAAGCATACGGACAATATTTGAGTAAACAAAGTGATCTTGAAAAACGGATCTTTTTAATGAATTTATTCAATACAAATCGGACACTCTTCTATAAATTAATGGGACAACATTTAGTTGAGTTTATGCCAGTTGTTTATGATCCAGTCGTTGCGGATTCAATCGAACAATACAATGAAATTTTCTTAAAACCGCAAGATGCTGCGTTTCTTTCAATTGATGAACCAGAAAATATCAAAGCAAGTTTACAAAATGCTGCGGACGGTCGAGACATTCGCTTGATTGTGGTGACTGATGCAGAAGGAATCTTAGGTATGGGTGACTGGGGAGTCAATGGTGTAGATATTGCGATCGGTAAATTGATGGTTTATACAGCAGCTGCTGGAATCAACCCTGCCCAAGTATTACCTGTATCGATTGATGCAGGAACAAATAATGAAGAATTACTAAATAATCCATTATATTTAGGAAATCGCCATCATCGTGTGACAGGACAAAAATATTATGAATTTATCGATCAATTCGTTGATGCAGCAACGGATCTTTTCCCAGAACTATTACTACATTGGGAAGATTTTGGACGAGGAAATGCTGCAACGATCTTAGAAAAATATGAAGATAAAATCACTACTTTCAATGATGATATCCAAGGAACAGGGATTGTTGTTCTTGCTGGTGTACTAGGTGGACTGAATATTTCTGGAGAATCATTGAAAGACCAAACTATTTTGACTTTTGGAGCCGGTACTGCGGGCGTAGGTATTGCCAATATTCTATTAGACGAAATGATTCGTCAAGGTGTATCAGAAGAAGAAGCTCGAAAACACTTTTATCAAGTAGACAAACAAGGGTTATTATTTGAAGATACAGAAGGTTTGACTCCAGGACAAATTCCTTTTGCTCGAAAACGATCTGAATTTACTAATTCTGCTGAATTAACAACTTTAGAAGCGGTCGTAAAAGAAATTCATCCAACAATCATGATTGGAACATCGACTCAACCAGGTGCGTTTACGGAAGAAATCGTTAAGGAAATGGCAAGCCATACACCACGTCCAATCATCATGCCATTGTCTAATCCAACGAAATTAGCGGAAGCGAAAGCCAAAGATTTAATTGAATGGACTGATGGGAAAGCATTAGTAGGAACTGGGATTCCGGCAGCAGACGTGGAATATCAAGGAGTAACTTATCAAATCGGACAAGCAAACAATGCGTTGATGTATCCAGGGTTAGGACTTGGTTTGATTGCTTCAACGGCTACACGTGTGAATGCTGAGATCATTTCTCAAGCAAGTCGTGCATTAGGTGGAATCGTTGATGTTACACAACCAGGCGCAGCAATTTTACCTCCAGTTGCGAAAATCACTGAATTTTCTCAAACAATTGCAGAAACAGTAGCGAAATCTGTTGTTTCTCAAAAATTGAATCGTGAAGAAATCACTGATATCAAAGCAGCAGTGGAATCTGCTAAATGGGTACCAGAATACCAAGAGTTAGACAAATAAGCTTGACCAAATTTCTAAAACAAAGTGAATGAAGGATTAGTTGAGCACAATCATACACAGAGTACGTTAATCGGTGAAAGGAAAGCAGCTGATTAGATGCAACGAGGTGAAAAATGGGAGTCACCTGATGAAGAAGCTATAAAAATCAGATATTGAACTATTTTTCAACGTACCTCAGCCTTTCACCGTGCTTTTTTATTCAGAAAGGATCTGTATGAATGACACAAAGAGAAGAATCAACTACAAAAGTTGAAGAAAAAACAAAAGAAGGATTTTGGACAACTAAGATTACTGGAGTAAGTCTTCCTATCTATTTTGTTATGGTATTAGTCCTGATCGTTGCAATGGCACTTGGAAAATTACCAACGAATATGATTGGTCCGATCGCTGTTCTAGTGATATTCGGGAATTTATTTCATTTTATTGGTACAAAAATCCCAATCGTTAGAAGTTATCTAGGTGGAGGTTCCGTATTTGCGATCTTTGCCTCAGCTGCAATTGCGACTTTTGGTATATTACCAGAATACGTGGTGAAAGCTACTGAAAATTTTGTAAGTAACATGGGTTTCTTAGATTTTTATATCGCAGCTTTAATCACTGGGAGTATTTTAGGGATGAATCGTAATTTACTAATGAAAGCATCGGTACGTTTCATTCCAGTAGCACTTATTTCAATGATTGTCTCGTTTTTTGCTGTTGGTCTAGTTGGAATGTTAATTGGTAATGGGTTTGGACGTTCCGTACTGTATATCTCTTTACCAGCAATGGCTGGAGGAGTTGGAGCTGGCGCAGTTCCATTATCTACGATTTATGCGAACGTCTTAGGAACGAATGCTTCCTCTATTATTTCTCAATTACTCCCAGCTACAGCAATGACTAATGTCTTAGCCATCATTGGAGCAGCTTTGGTTGCTCGTGCAGGAAAATCAATGCCTAAATTGAATGGTGAAGGCAAACTTATGGTAAAAGGCGATCTTGGTGACGGTAAACCACGGAATGTGAAACCATCGATCCCTCAATTAGGTGTAGGTCTAATGGTGTCATTGACATTCTTTATTTTAGGACAAATCGGCAACTACTTTGTGCCAAAAATCCATGCGTATGCGTTCATGATTATCATTGTCGTGATTTGTAAAATTACAAATCTCTTACCTGATTATTATGAGGATGCAGCAATTATGTTCAATAATCTGATCGTTAAGAATTTAACAGCAGCTGTCCTTGCAGGAATAGGGATTGCGCTATTGAATCTAAATGTCTTAGCTTCAGCGTTAACTTGGCAATTCGTTGTTTTATGTTTGACAAGTGTTGTAGCAATCTCGCTCACTTCAGGATTCGTGGGCCGTTTATTCGGTTTGTACCCAGTTGAATCAACCATTACAGCTGGATTGTGTAACAACTCAATGGGTGGTACAGGGAACGTAGCAGTATTATCTGCGGCTAATCGAATGGAACTAATTGCTTTTGCGCAAATGGGAAATCGTTTAGGCGGTGCAATCGTCTTGATCATTTCAGGATTTTTGATGCAACTATTTTCTTAAGAAACGAAGACAATAATTTTTTTCCTACTTTAATCGATAAGAAAAACATAGATCTGGAACAATGTTTGTTCCAAATCTATGTTTTTTTGTTTACATTCTTCTAATTGAGCAGGAACTACCCATGATGAAAGTCATGAGTGTTCTTGGATAATCCATCAAACCAAAAGCATGAATCGTAAAAGAAACCAGATCAACAAAAAAATTGGGTTTATCTGACAAAAATCTTCAAGTACTTGCGTATCTCTATTATGAAAAGAGAATGACGAACGTGTTGGTCAAATAGATAGAAAACAGGAAGAGGATTTATGAAAAAACAAAAAATGTTGTATCGTTTAATGAAAATTTTAGGGATAGCAGTAATCATAATCGGAGGGATTGTGTACATGAAACAAAAGCAGCTTAATGAAGAAATGGTCAATATGATTAAGAGTGACCGAGTAGCGCAACTGATCGAATCTGAGTTAAAACGGTTAGATCCCAAAGCATTAGCAGCTGAAGGAATCGTCCATTCGTATGAAATTGATTACGAAAGTATTGAACCTAATCGTTTAGGAGGAATCAACGTTGAATTGATCATTAATCAAGATAAAGAGTTAACATTAGGATTGGTAGTCAATGAGCGCAGGAACCAATTAGTGAATGATGGATTAGTTCTCTCAGAAAAACTAGATAGGCTGATTGAGAGAGCGGATCAGTCATGAGTATGACTGATGAAGAGAGAATAAAAATGATAAGCCAAAGTTATATGAATCTCGAAGTGAACAAAAAATTTCAGTGAATCGTCAAACATATGGTTATGTATCAAAGATAATAGATAACAAAAAAAGTGGAGAAAAAAGTTTTATCATTACCGACGGAAATCCAAAAGTGCAAAAGCCAAAAGAAGTGAAACAGATAACTATCCTTTATCAAGGCTCGATAGGGATCAATAAAATACTGGTAAATCCTGGAGATGTATGGCGAGATTGGGGAGTAAACAATTTTCCTACGGCTGTCCAAGTGATCAATGCAGGAGGAGCAACTGCGATGCCGCAATTAAAGTCTGCTGCCCATACATTACAAGAAACCATGCAAATGTATCCCAATGCCAAAGTTTCAGTATATGGCCATTCTTTAGGTTCAATGAATGGACAATATGCTATTTCAGATTTGCCGACTGCTTTTCATGATCGGCTAGAGGGGGTATATCTCTACCAAGGCCCCAACATTTACAGTATTTTAAATCCCAGACAACAAGCAGCGGCAGATAAATTAACGAATGAAGGAAAGATTTTCAACTTTATTGACACAAGAGATTTAGTACCGATCGGGTATTCACTGACAAAAAAACAAGTGGGCACAGTAATTGAAGTAACATCTAAAAAAGTGAAGTTGGGCAAACAGCATATGTTGGGCGGTTATTTATTTGATCAAGATGGGAATCTAGTGACACAATCTAAAGGGATTATCCAATTAGCAAAACATCAAACAAACCAAGAGTTGGATCGGCTCGCTGAGATTCATCATCAATTTAGTCACAGCGGTAAAGGAATTTCTTCTTCACAAGAGATTTTTTTAGATGCGATGCAAGCGAGAAGGATTACCTTGGGATACAAACAAGCGATTCAATCTGAGATAGACACAGTGGTCAAGTGGCTAAACAAGGAGATTGAACAGGCTAATCTTCTTTGGAGCCAAACGAAACGGGATACGAACCGCTGGGGTGAACATTTGAATGATACCGAAAAAATGGCTATTCTGGCAGAAAATCAGGTGACAGAGTACACACTAGTCCGTCAGCCAGTGGCTACCTATGAACAACAACTAACCCTATTGCAAAAGGTCCAATGTGAATTAGATACGCTGCTGAAACAGATAGTAACCACCATTGAAGAACAGGTGAGGACAGATAAAACATTGTCCCAATATCTTTCATAAAATGGAGGGGTTATGGATGAAAAAAGGTGAAGGACAGTCTCAACCTATGGAAAAACAGTTATATTCAGAAAAAAAACAATTAGAAAATCAACTCGACCAACTAAAGAAAGAAAAAAGTAAATTTGATCATTACTTAGATCACTTAGCAGACCAGTTCCATGATTTTTTGTTTTTTGATGTTTCCCCCCACAGAAAACAGTTCTATCATCTGTTAAATGATAGTAAAGAAGAGGCGGAAGGGATTTTTCGCAGAGAGAAAAGAATGATCGAATGTCGCATTGAATGTCCATTAGTAGAGAAGTATTCTGCTTTAGAGAAAGAATCTAACAACTAATAAAAACGAAACGGAAGAAAAACATGTTTGAAGAATTACAAAGAACATTGGAGAAACAACTCATACGGCTTATTGTTGCAACACCAAGTCATGCCACATCGCAAAATAGAAAAAAGTTAACTAAGCTAACGCTTCAACAGAAGAAACAAACGTTGAAACAGCTGACTACAAGTTATGCAAGTCATTTAAGTCACGTTTCTAAAGGAACATGGGTCAAGACAGCTATCCAAGTGATCGAAAGAACGGCGAATCAATTTGAATGGCTTACTTAAGGAAGTAAAAAAGTTGAGCATGAAGTTGTGCTAAACTTTTTTACTACGAGTAAATGATCGATTCAATGATGAACCCCAATAACAAGAGAGGACGTTCTAAATCAAAGGAGTGATGGATCTTCTTTTGTTTGCCAGTGATTGAATGATTTTTTGAGTACACCTAAGAATAGAAACTAAAAAATCATAAATAAGCATCGATTTCTTCTTTAATGATCCGTAATCCTTTCTTTAAAATCTCCAAATGATTGGATGATAAGGCGATTCGGATAAAAGGATCAGCTTGTTGTTGACTAGTGAAGCGATTCGAGTGATAAATTCTTATCCCTTTGTTCAAAAAATGTTGTTCTACATCTAAGGGAGAAATATCGGCTCGGATCGGAATATTTCGATAATAAGGATAAGGATTCGAAGGACGAGGTAAATCAAAATACGCATCAAAGCAGTCATTTGCTTCGGCTGTTCGTTTTAATTTTGTTGTTAAGATTTTCTGGACTGTTTCTGGTGAGTGCAAGATTTGAGTGATGATTTCTGCATCTAAACCAGATGTTTTGACGTTTATATTAAAGATTGCACGTTCAATTCGTTCTCTTAAACGTTCTGGGAATACAAGATAGGCTACACGAAGACCTGAACAAATGAATTTGGTCATTCCTGACAAGTAAATGGTTTGGTCAGGTAGCAGCTGTTGAAACGGTGGCAAAACTTGTTGTTGAAAATGGGTCGTTAAAAAAGAATGAATATCGTCTTCAATAACTAATAACTTTTCTTTGGAAATAATAGCTTTCAATTCATTACGCCGTTGGAGAGACAGTTGAAAACCGATGGGGTTATTACAAGAAGGCATCAGATAAATCCCTTTTATTTTCTTTTTATGACACTCTTGTAGCAATAATTCAGGTTTCATTCCTTCTTGGTCGAAATCGATCGGAACTACTTCTAAGTGATACAAATGCGCTAACTCAATAAAATTGGAATAGGTATATCGATCAATAGCGATTCGATCTCCAGGAGAAAAAAAGGCGGCAAGTGTCACAGCAAGACCATTTTGAACACCAGAAACGATTGCGGTATGATGAATCGTTGTTTGAACCCCTTGAGTCTGTAACCATTCGACTGCCGTCTTTAATTGAAAATTGGTTCCCATAGGGTCACGATAATTCAATAAACCCACGATATTGGGGTTGAGACTGACTGAATGGATAAAAGGCAGGACAAGATGGTTGCAGTCTTCAAAAGAACTAACTAATCCAAAATCAATCACATGCTCAGCTACTTGATTAGTTGAAATCGTGATTGAAGTAAAAGCATTAGGGGAAACGAACGTACCACTTCCAATATTGGTGTACAAGAGACCTTTCTCAATACCATATTTATAGGCCTGACCGACAGTTGTAAAATTGATATCTAAATAGTCGGCTAATTCTCTCTGAGAAGGAAGTTGGGTATTTTTTTGTAACTTACTTGTAAGAATATCTTCTTCTAGCTGTTGGATCAGAGATTTATAGATGGGGCGTGTTAATTTTGTTTTATCAGGTCGCCAAGTGATCGGATAATCTTCATAAGAATTTATGGGCATTTTATTCACCTCTAAAATTGTATTCCATACAATTATATTATTGAATGTATATAATTCAATGATAATATATGGATGTGAAGGGGAGATTTTTATGAGAAAAATCGATTTTGAAGAAGCAGTATCACGATTAGATTTTCAAGAGGCAATTGAAGTAATGCGTCAGTGTTTTAGCGATTATGGCGAAGGAAAAATTAGTCAAAATACACGTATGGTAGAGATTTTGCCAGATGGTAAAAACAAAAATGTTTTTGCGATGATGCCTGCTTATCTTGGTAAAGATCGTTATTTTGGTGCAAAAATCATTACTGCATTTCCTGATAATCATTTACAAGGACTATCTTCACATTTGGGGGAAATTCTATTATTTGATTCTAAAAACGGTGTACCTGTAGCGCTAATCAACGCGAATGCAGTCACTTGGATTCGTACCGCTGCAGTTTCCGCTTTAGCCACTGATATATTGGCGAAAAAAGAAGCGGCATCATTAGCTTTAATCGGGGCTGGACAACAAGCAAGCTCGCATTTGAATGCGATCTGTGCTGTACGTTCAATCAATAAAGTATCTGTCTATGACTTGAGTAAAGAAAGAAGTCAACAATTTATTGAGGAAATGCAAACAGAATACCCAGAAATTGAATTTTCAAGTGGAGAAACACTTGCAGAAACAGTGGAACAAGCTGAGATCATTTGTACGCTAACACCTAGTAAAGAGGCGTTTTTGAAAAAAGAATGGCTTACTCCTGGTACGCATATCAATGCTATTGGTACGTTTACACCAGATACACGTGAAATCACTAGTGAGTTGATGAAAAGCAGTGCCATCTATGTCGATGATTATGAAGCTGCAATGAAAGAAAGTGGCGATCTACTGATTCCGATTGCTGAAGGAGAATTATCAGAATCAGCGATCTCAGGCTCGTTAAGTGAATTGGTTTCAGGAAAAAGATTATTAAAAGACCAACAAGAAATAATCACGATTTTTGATGCCGTTGGCTTAGCGATTGAAGATCTATGTTGTGCAGAATATATTTATCAAAAAGTTAAGGAGTCTGAATAAAATGAAGTTAAGTTATTATGTTGTTGATGCATTCACACAAGAAGTGTTTAAAGGGAATCCAGCAGCAGTTTATGTTTTAGAGAAGTGGTTACCAGATACAGTGATGCAAAAAATTGCTATTGAGAATAACTTATCTGAAACAGCATTTACTGTCAAAAAGGAGGAACACTATGAGTTACGTTGGTTTACTCCGGATCGTGAAATCGACTTATGTGGACATGCTACTTTAGCAACAGCGTTTGTTTTGTTCAATTATTATGGGGTAGAGGAAGAAATAATCAAATTTACTAGTCAAAGTGGCGAACTTCTTGTGACAAAACAACAAGAAACTTACTATATAGATTTTCCAAGTATCATGCCTAAAAAAGTAGCAATTTTACCTGAATACGAAAAAGCGATCGGTGCAAAAATCAAAGCTGCTTATTTAGCGCGAGATTTATTTTTTGAACTGACAGATGAAGAAACCGTAAAACAGTTGCAACCAAACTTTTCAGCTATTAAAAATTTTGATTTGGGCGTTGGCGTGATCGTGTCCGCACGTGGTCAGAAGGAAGATTTTGTTTCTCGTACATTTTTCCCGAAATTAACGATCAATGAAGATCCCGTTTGCGGTTCTGCTCATTCCAATCTTATTCCTTATTGGGCAAATAAATTAAGTAAGAAAAAAATGATTGCCCATCAGCTTTCACCAAGAGGTGGCTACCTTGATTGTGAGTTACGAGGGGAGCGGATCGTGATTGGTGGAGAAGCAGTGCTATTCGCTCAAGGAGAAGCTTATATTCCAGAAAAATAAGCATCGCAAATGAAGCAGGAGTTCCCTCTGACAATCTATACCTTTTTCTTCCAGGGCGTTTTCCAGAGGATAGAAGTAAGCCTGTTTTTAGAGATACTAGAAGAGGCTGAGGCAGGTTTTGGCTTAGTCTCTTCTTTTCAACCATAATATTGAAGCTTTCCTAGAAAATCTTTCTATTATTTTACTACTACTTTACTGCTAGAGTTCAAACAGATTATTTGCCTGTATCATTTTTGAGAGGTACGATAATAATGCAAACGCTATCATAAAATTCATGGTTCTTAATTCGAGAGAAAGAAGGCTTTATTATGGAAAAAGTTTATCAAGCTGGTACACATGAAGGGATGATTGATTTCATCAATATGGAAGATCTGGAATTAGCAGCTACTCAAGTAATCCCTAGTGGTGGATATGGCTATATCAGTAGTGGTGCAGGGGATTTGTTTACTTATCGAGAAAATCAAAAAGCCTTTAATCATCAATTGGTTATCCCTCATGTTTTGAAAGATGTGGAATTACCTGATACAACGACCTATTTTTCTGATGAAACATTAGCCGCACCAATCATTATGGCACCAGTAGCAGCGCATGGATTAGCCCATGAACAAGCTGAAAAAGCTTCGGCTAAAGGAGTATCAGAATTTGGAACGATCTATACAGCTAGTTCTTACGCTTCTTGTACCCTGGAAGAAATTAGAGCAGCTGGTGGTTCTGAAGCTCCTCAATGGTTTCAGTTTTATATGAGTAAGGACGATGGGATCAACTTGGATATCTTGGAAATGGCAAAAAGAAACGGAGCAAAGGCGGTTGTTTTAACAGCTGATGCAACAGTTGGCGGAAATCGTGAAACAGATCGGCGAAATGGTTTTACTTTTCCGTTGCCCATGCCAATCGTTCAAGCTTACCAATCGGGAGTCGGTCAAACGATGGATGCAGTCTATAAATCGTCTAAACAAAAATTAAGTCCAAAAGATATCGAATTTATTACGACCCATTCAGAGTTGCCGGTTTATGTCAAAGGGGTACAATCAGAAGATGATGTGTATCGTTCTCTTGATGCTGGTGCACAAGGGATTTGGGTCTCCAATCATGGTGGTAGACAGTTAGATGGTGGTCCAGCTTCTTTTGATTCATTACGCTATGTAGCTGAAGCTGTGGATAAACGTGTACCGATCGTATTTGATAGCGGTGTTAGACGAGGGCAACATGTCTTTAAAGCGATTGCTTCAGGAGCTGATTTAGTTGCCATTGGTAGACCAGCCATTTATGGACTTTCTTTAGGTGGAAGTACAGGAATCAAACAAGTATTTGATTTTTTCAAAACAGAACTTGAGATGGTCATGCAATTAGCTGGAACTCAAACTGTTGAAGACATCAAAAACACAAAATTGAGAGAAAATCGTTTCATGTGTTAAGACAAAAAATCGGTTTATCAATAGGGATTAATTAGCAAAATAGCTTGAACAGATAGTGACTTTGGATAGCATTTTTGAATGATCGTGCTTATTTTAGGAAAGAATATTTCAACAAGATATTAACCAGTTTTATAGCGATAATCAAACGAAGTTGAGACAAAAGTGTTCAGCAACAAGAAATAAGAAGAAATTTCCGAAAATTGACAAGAAACACAAAAACTAGTTTTTGATGTTGATTGTTACCTACTTGGTGCTTCTCAAATTTTCCGAAGATGCTACTTTTGTCTCACCGTGAACAAGAGGTCGTGAAAAGAGTGTTTTGACCTGAGCGCTCACCAAGTAAAAACTGCGACGAGTAATCGCAGGAGCATTAAGGATGGAAATCTCGAAACAGCTTCCCATGTTTTGAGATTTTTTGACTTATCGCCGAAGGTCAGCTCTTTGAACACCGTGAATCAGAGGTCGTGAAAACATCGGGTAGCTCTGATGACAATAAGAAAGAATTTTTTGAAACAGCTCCTCATGTTTTGAAAAATTCAGGCTTATTTCAAGGAGCTGATGTTTGAACACCGTTTAGCAAGAGGCTGTGAAAGAAGCGTTTAGCTCCGAGCGAATAAGAGAGGATTTTTTTAAATAGCTCCTCATATTTTAGAAAATCCCCTCTTATTGTTGAGGAGTTGCTTCTTGAACGCCGTTTATCCGTTTTTAGAGATACTAGAAGAGACTGAGACAACTTTTGTCTCAGTCCCGTTTTTTTGTGAGCAGATTATTCCTCTAAAAATTTATCAAGTGATAAACTTGTATTATTGTTTGATAAACTTTTAAAGGAGGAGTTAGATGTTTTTAGCATTAAATGAAATCATACATTCAAAATTACGCTATGCGTTGGTTGCTGGGGTGATGTTTTTAATTGCATATTTGGTCTTTTTTTTAACCGGTTTAGCGTATGGACTGGCACAAGATAACCGAACGGCTGTCGATAAGTGGGAGGCAGACTATATTGTACTGTCAAAAGATGCCAATACGAACTTAGGGATGTCAATGATCACGAAAAAGACAGCGCAAGAAGTAAAAGGGGATAAGGTGGCTTACTTAGCACAAACACCAGGGGTCGTAACCAGTAAAGACAACGATGAGGCAGGAAAAATCAATGTGAGTTTTTTTGGTATTGATCCAGAACAATTTATCATGCCTAATATTGTTGAAGGTAAGGCCTTTGTTGGGAACGATGAAGCAGTGGGTGATATTAGCTTAAAAGAAGAGTATGGTTTAGGAATTGGCGATACAGTTAAACTTTCTGGTAGTGACAAAACCTTTCGATTAACTGGATTTACCAAAAATGCGAAGTTCAATGTATCGCCAGTTTTATATACAACACTTGATGCTTACCAAGAAATTCGTTTTGAAAAAACAGATACAAGTGAGAATGCTCGAATCAACGCGGTGGTTGTTAGAGGGCAGATAGATGATTTACCAAATGATCTTGAAAAAATCAGCATTTCTAAATTTATCAATGAATTACCTGGCTATAGTGCGCAAGTACTCACTTTTGGTTTTATGATCGGCTTTTTGATCGTGATTGCAGCGATTGTAATCGGAATTTTCATTTATGTGTTGACCATGCAAAAAATCAATATTTTTGGTGTTTTGAAGGCGCAAGGAATGACAGGAGGGTTTATCGCTCGCTCAGTAGTGGCCCAAACTTTCTTACTCTCATTCTTTGGGATCGGTCTTGGTTTGTTGGGAACAGTGGGGACCTCGTTCCTTTTACCAGATACCGTACCTTTTCAAAGTAATTGGTTATTTTTCGGAGTTATCAGTGTTTTGATGTTAGTGGTCGCCATTTTAGGTGCGCTGTTTTCGGTACGAGCAATTGTAAAAATCGATCCGTTGAAGGCAATTGGTTAGGAGATGAAAAAAATGAAAGCAATCGAATTTAAAGATGTCGAAAAGAATTTCAAAGATGGTGATCAAATCGTCCACGCACTGAAAAAAACCAATGTTAGTGTAGATAAAGGCGAATTTGTTGCGATCATCGGTCCTTCTGGTTCAGGAAAAAGTACTTTCTTGACCATTGCAGGTGGCTTACAAACGCCTAGTAAAGGGTCTGTTTTGATCAATGGGCAAGAATTTAGTGCTCAACCTGAGAATCAGCGGGTAAAATTACGTTTTAAGGAAATCGGATTTATTTTACAAGCGTCTAATTTGGTTCCATTTTTATCGGTCAAAAAGCAATTGATATTAGTGGATAAAGTCAAACATGAGAATCGTCAGAAAGAAGCGAATGAACTATTTGAACAGTTAGGTGTTGCCGAATTGGTCAACAAATATCCAGAAGAATTATCAGGAGGAGAACGGCAAAGAGTCGCCATTGCTAGAGCGCTTTACAACGATCCGTCCATTATCTTAGCAGATGAACCAACAGCCAGTTTAGATTCAGAAAAAGCAAGAGAAGTCGTAGATATTTTAGCGAAAGAATCGAAAGAAAAAAATAAAGCCATCATTATGGTCACCCATGATACACGCCTGATTGACAAATGTGATAAAGTGTTTATGATGGAAGACGGTGTTTTTCAAGAAAAAACAGAATAAGCATAAAAAGAAGGTGTGTATGTGGTTCATCGCTATAACAAAGACACGCAAAAAAAGATTTTACATGAAGCCAATCATTTGTTTATGTCAAAAGGCTATCTCGGCACGTCTACTCGTGAAATTGCTAAGAACGCCGGGATTACCCAACCCAATCTTTATCATTATTTTAGTGACAAAGAAAAACTTTACCAGGCAGTTCTGGAACAACATTTGAAAACAGTAGGGGACGATTTGAGGAAGATCGCCGCAACGAGTGCCGATGATTTTCAACAAACGTTGACTAAGATGGCTGAATATCTTATCGAAACCCATCTCATTGATTTGTTTATGATGCTGCATGATTTGAAGCTCAATCTTTCAGCTGAAACAAGAAATCATTTGTTTTGTTTATGGAAAAAGAATTATCGGGAACCTTTTGAAAAGATTTTTGCCAATCATCAACAACTATTACGAAAAAACGTCACACAGGAACTGGCAGCGAAACATTTTTTCCTTTTGCTAGCCCCTTATATTACTGAATCTGGTCATTCAGAGGAACAGCCTTTTGATGTGGCGACTTTGATCGATCTTTACTTAAATGGGGTTATTGTTTAGCTTGAGACGAATAACGGTTGTGTAAGCTCCGTTCGATTGGATGGATCTGATGCTTTGGAGACACTATTTGTTGTCTCCAAAACATCAGATCCATTTCAAAGAACGAACACTTGCACGCCGTTTTTTTGTGTTAATGTTGCCGATGGGATTCATTCGTTAGTTGAAGCGGCTTTTCTATTAGGGGATTTCAATAAATTTTTTTTTTTGAAAAAAAAGGAATGTTTCTCCCTATTTTCCACTTTATACTTAAGCTCAATGAATAAACGAGAAGGGAAAGAGAAATGAAAAGAACTTTGTTCTATTTAGATAGGGATAGTTATGTTTGCTATTTATTAGAGAAAATCAAAGAGATAGATGAAAAACGAAGTATCGAACACCATTTATTAGTGGAAGGTGCAAATCGAAAGTCTATAGATACAGTCAGTCAAATCAAGAAGATGGATTTCTTACCAATATTTAAGGATAAAACCCAGCAAGAGATAGTTAACGAAGCCACTCAATACTGTCAATCGCTGCTAAATGTTTTTAATAGTGCGATAGGAAAAAAAGCTATTACAAATTATCTTGTGCTACATGACCTGAGTCCAGAATTGACTAAAGAAATTGTTGAAGGACTAGTTTTTAAGGGAACTGTGAACAAACATGGATTTTTTAAAAAGATAGAAAAGAAAAAACAATTACATAAAAAGTTCAATGAAACATTGGTCAAATATGGCACAAATGAAGGGATAAAAGCAATTGAAAATCAACTCATTTTAAATGAACTTCCTCGATCTGAATACAACAAAATAAGTGCAACAATTGGAGAATTTTTGTTTCCTACATGGGAGAATTCCAGATACTCTAAACAAATTACTTTGACGGCCAAAAGATGTAATGTTTTTTTAGAGGATTTCGGTGAGACAGAAGGATTATTAGCTGTTCAATATTATTTATTGTTGCAAAATACAACAGCAGACAGAGCGAAGGATATACTTAATGAAGTTCAATTACCCAAGACAATCAATCAAAAAGAGTATAAAGACCTTCTCGTTACAACGCTCTATTATAATAATATGGGGGCAACAGAAGTAGAAAATCGGCTAGTTCTACAAGGAGTAGATCGTAAATTTTTCAATCGGATAGGAGAAATTTTAAACATCAATTTATTGCCTTCCTTGAAAGATGAACCTTTATCAAAGGAGGAGAAAATAACTAAAGCAGTCAAATATTGCCAAAGTTTTTTAAATTACTGGTATCCAAACAAAGTAAATGGAGTTAAATCAGTCAATAATTACCTTATGTTGGAAGATTTCCCTCCTGCAATCAATATCGAAGTCATAGAGCGAATAAAAGATTCTATGAATGATGAGGATCGAAAAAATTTTCATTTTTGTTTAACTAGATATATAAAATATAGCCAATTTGTTCGAGAATTAGGATCAGAAATGGGCAGAAAAAAATTCGAGAATTATTTTATTTTAACTTATCCTAGTTTACAACAGCTTCATCAAATGAATGAATACATCGATCAATCAATATTCCCAATGATAGATATGACTAAAAGAGGGGCAATTAGCACATTAGTTGATCGGTGCAATTCTTTTTTAGAAGACTTAGGACCAAAAAGAGGCTTTGTAGCGATTCAAAAATACTTATTGTTACAAAATACAGCGCCCAAGTATGTTGATAAAATTTTTAGAGATCTAAGGTTTCCTAAAACTATCAATAAATTTTATTTACAGAAACAATTCGAGGAAGTGTACAAGTGCCAATCGATGTTGATAGGATCTGAGGGAACTGTTGGAAAGAAAAAATGTGAGGAATATCTTGTTTTACGAGGAATGAATCGAACGCAGATCGATCAATTGAGTAAGATACTAAATGTCACCTTGCTTCCTTCTTTGAAGATGAAGTCGTCTCAAAAACTCATTGACGAAGTAGTCCAACGTTGTGAACATTTTGAGCCATTGGCAACACGGAATTATCTCGTGCTTCAAGAGCTGCCTCCAGATGTTCTTGAGGAAATTTTTACAAAAATCCCTTCAAAAGTAAATGTTGTTCTTGATAATAGTTATTTGACTATCAAAGAAGAAGTAAGACTTGTTAAGGAGTGCCAAGCATCTTTTAATAAATTAGGGCTCATTGAGTGGAAAAAATCAAGTGAAAATGCCCTTGCCTTAAGGGGAGCGAATCAAGAATTAGTCACGTTGATCAATAACCATGTAAATGAAGAGTTATTCCCCAAAGCTGGACGTTTATCTGGACAGTTGAATCGTTGTCAATCTTTTTTAAAGGATTTAGGTAATGGAAAAGGAATGAAGGCTATTGTTCATTTTCTATTATTTACAGAGAGACCACTAAAGGAAACACTCCATGTGATTGATGCGTTTGATTTTCCTTTGCCCGTTTCTTCAGATGCATTAAAGGTGAGCATCATTGAGAAGTATTGTGATCATATCGTACAAAAAAAGGATGATTGGCTCTGGCAAAGGAAAGAAATAGAAAATACATTGATTTCCATAGGTGCAAGTAGAAGAATCAGTAATCGATTAAGTGATCGTTATGAGATTCCATTATTTCAACCGATTTTTGATGGCAAACTCTCAGCAGATGAGATCAACAAAGGGAAAAGGGACATAAGGAAACGTTGTGATGAGTTAATCAAAGAGAACCGATCCAAGGGGGGACATATACATGCGCTGGTCAATTACTTTTTCTTACAAAAAATGCCAGTCAAAATTGCAAAAGAAACCATCAAAAAGCTAAAGTTAGAGACCAACACTAAAGACGAGGTAAAAAGAGTCGTGTTAGCTAATTATTATACTTATCTTGGAGAAAAAAAACCACTAGCTGAACATTTAAAATTGGCTAAACGATACTTACTTACATTAAATTGTTTTAGAGAGCAGGAATCACAGATTAAATATGATCGTCAATTTCGTTGAAAAAGTTTTCAGTTAAATGTTAATGATGAAACGAAAAGAATCAGGAAGATCCAACTCTAAGAGGATACATTCAAAAATGAACAAATCATACATAAAAAGATTCGCAGCATTTTGTCCAATTTATTTTGGTGGAATGCTTTTTTTGTTCTTTTATAAATATAAAAATAAAAAATAAAAGTTATTTTAAATAAAGCAGTAAAAAAAGATGGAAAAGAGATAAGAGAATAGGGATATTTATTAGTTATTTTAGATAACTATAAATATATAAATGTTAATATGCAATACAAAAATATCAAATCATTTTATGCTTTGATAAGATAATGTTAACCTTATTTTGTAAGGGTTATCATTTTTTTGTTTTTTAGGAGGTTGGTTTATTAAAAATAACTGATTTATTTTATGGATAATAAGTTTTATTAGGGGAGTTCGTATAGGAAAAGAGGGGAAGGGTTAAAAATGAAAAAGTTTAAAAAAATTAGTTTGGCAGCAATGTTATTTTCTTCTGTTATTTCTCTGACAACGCCATTATTCAGCCACAAAGAACATGTGCATGCTGAAGAAGCACAGGAAATTACAAAAAAAGCGTCTTATCGTAATGTGATGTATTATGGTGATTGGTCGATTTGGGGAGGAGAACAAGAATTTTATCCTAAAGATATTGCCGCAGACCAATTGACGCATTTAAATTATGCCTTTTTAGATTTTGATAGTAATGGTGAGTTGAAATTTACAGATAAAGAAGCCGCTGTAGGTGTACCAGCAGGTGAAGCAGAAGTCGGATGGGGAAATGCTGCTTCTGGTTTGTTGAATGCGCTTCAAAATTTGCGTGGACAAAATAAAAACTTAAAAATTGGCGTGTCATTAGGTGGTTGGTCAAAATCGGGTGATTTTTCTGAAGTTGCAGCTAGTCCTGCGAAACGAAAAAAATTAGTGGAAAACATTACTAAATTCTTAAAATATACCAATATGGATTTCGTTGATATTGATTGGGAATATCCAGCAGATGTTCGTGAGCCTGATCGTGTCGACAACAAAAATGATGAAGGAACACCTAACGCAAAACCAGAGGATAAAGAAAATTATATTTTACTATTAAAAGATATTCGAGCGGCGATCGATAAACAAGGAGTGGAATTAGGTAAGACTTATGAACTTTCCGTAGCATTACCTGCATCTCAAGGAATGTTGGACAAGGGAATTGACATCAAACAACTATTTGAAGTAGTTGACTTTGCGAATATGATGACTTATGACATGAATGGTGCTTGGAGTGCAACAAGTGGTCATCATACTGCACTTTATGGTAATCCTAACGACCCGAACTATGCAAATGGGTTGTCCGTTGATCAGACCGTTCGCTTTTTGAAAGAACATGGGGCTCCTTCAGAAAAAATCGTTATTGGTGCAGCTTTCTATACTCGTGGGTGGAATGAAGTAGCTAAAGGGACAGACCAAAATACTCCTGGATTATTCCAACCTGCTGAAAAAAGCAATAAAGATGCAGACCAAACGCCGACATATGGTGCGGACAATGAACATTCTCTGGCACTTGGGGATGGTGGCCGAGCAGGTGGAGTTTGGTCCTACCGAAACATTGATGAATTAAAAACTAAAATCCCGACTCTAAAAGAATATTGGGATGATACAGCCAAAGCACCATTTTTATACAGCGAAGTTTCAAAAGAGTTCTTTACCTATGACAATGTAAAATCAATTAATTACAAAACGCAATATGTGAAAGAGCATGAATTAGGCGGTGTAATCTCTTGGATGCAGTCGCAAGATAAGCCAACAACGAGTACGAAAAGAGATGAACTGACCAAAGCAATCAAAAATGGGTTGTTTGGTACAGAAAAACTTCCAGAGCATAAAATTGTATCAAGTGATCTAAATGTCGAGGTAGGGATTTCTACTTATTCTGAAAACAGTTCAAAAGGGTATGAATTAGTCATCAAAAATAAAGAAACACTAAATGAAAATTCGGACGTTTTATCAGCTATTGAATCTTCTCACAAGACAATTAAATTACCACGATACACTTTAGCGTTGAATTCAAATGAGATTCTTAGTAGTGGTGATTACAAAGCAGGCGAGGTTTCAACCTCAAATGGAACGGTGACGATCGATTTAAGTGGGGTTTATGAAGGAAAAGAGCTTAAACCAGGGGAGACATATACGTTTAGATTAAAATCAAATGCAACTGATGTATCCGTTGATCATATTGCTTCTATAAATCTAGCACAAAGAATTACAAAAGCCGGTATAGATATCTCGCAACAAACGATTTATGGAGAGGATTCAACTAATCCAACACCAACGCCAACACCAGATCCAGAAGATAAAGAAGCACCATCTATTCCGACTGATCTGACAGCTTCAAATGTGACAGAGACAAGCGTGACGTTGAATTGGACCGCTTCGACGGATAATAAAGGAGTAGCAGGTTATTATGTTTATCGTGACGGACAACAAGTTGGTCAAACAGCTACTACCAATTATATTGACAAATATTTAATGGCTGGTTCAACGTACATTTATACTGTAAAAGCGTTTGATCATTCTGGTAATGTTTCAGAACACAGTCAACCTTTGAGTATAACAACATTAGCGAATGCCTCTTCATCAAAATATGAAGCATGGAGTGCTACAAATATTTACAAAGCTGGTGATAAGGTGTCTCATAAAGGGCAAAACTATCAAGCGAAATGGTGGACAAGCGGGGAAGAACCAGGTACTGAACAATGGGGACCTTGGGAGTTGATTGATTAAATTGCTGGTTATTAATGGGTAAAACATACTAAGTTTTAACGTTTGGGACTAATTAATTGGCTCCCATCGCAGTGGAAAAAAGTTCTATTCTACTGTGATGGGAGTTTTTATGCTATCTAAAAGATCAGGCTATGCTCTTAAGGTCAAATGACCAATTGGATAGCCTGTTTTAAGAGGTCTTATGACCGTTGCTTCAACACTTCATTCCTATAGAATGACTTCTGAAACAACGTTTATTATCTTTAGAATAAAGCGTTAAAGGGATATCATAAACTCATTTTTTTTGCTTTTTCAGTATTCGCAAAATGCAATTTTGCATAATTTGCTAACAAATCAACGCCACCTTGTTCAATGATTTTTGCAGCTATTCGATCCGACTTTGTTCCAGCGCCAGAAGGTAACTCTAGACCGATCTCTGCTGATTCTTTAGCTAATTCTTCTAGAAAACTTGCTCGGCTGATGATCGATGCCGCAGCTACCGCTAAGTGGTATTGTTCTCCTTTAGTCACAAAATAGAGTTTTTCTTGTACTTGATTTTTTTCCAAACGGACATACTTTTTATAATTGCTTTCTGGTGTAAACTGATCGATCAAGATTGCCTCTGGTTTGACAGGAGCAATTTTTTTCAGCAGTAGATGGATCGCTTGATTATGCAAAGCAACTTTCATACGCACAGCATTGTATTTCGGTTGAATCTCGTTATATTTTTTAGGCTCGAGTACTAAAAGTTGATAAGGGATCGTCTTCTTCAAGATACTAGCCAATTGAATGATTTGAGGATCTTTTAATTCTTTTGAATCACGAACGCCTAGTTTTTTTAGTTGTGTTAGTTGCTCCTTGGCCACGTAAGCAGCACAAACTGTCAATGGACCGAAGTAACTCCCATTTCCCACTTCATCACTTCCTAATACAGATAAAGATTCGATGTTCTTAGGCAAAGATGCAGCTGTTTTTCCAGCTTTGGGTTTTGCTGAAGCTGCCTTTCCCCATTGACTTGCTTCTTTTTCGGCATTTGCACCTTGGAACATGACTTTTCCTGAGGTGTATGCAGTGATGGTCGTGCCATTTTTTTTAGCAGCAAATACGGTATAAGGAATTTTTTTAGGTAAAAGATAAGAAAGATAAGCTTGTTTCATTTTTTCCATTTGGGCAGTCGTTACTTTGATGATAATATTACTCATTATGTACCTCCAGTTTAGTTAAATTAATAAATTTAGATGCTTGTTAGATGAAAGATCCCTCAATAGTTCCTTGTCGTTCAGTTGGGGACGAGACATAGCATTTTTTCAAAGTTTATCATATAATGATAAGGTAAATATAAGAAAATTTGTGTACAACTGTTAAATCATTAATTTCATGGTACACTAGATAATAATTTTATCAATAGGGGGAAATGATTCGGATGGCGCACGAAAAAACACGCTATAAAGCAGTGATTGCCGACCAAACTTACACGATTATTGGACGTGAAACAAAGCACCATATGGATATCGTGACAAATTTGATCAATGAACAACTAAAAGAATTGAAGGATTTGTCTCCGCAAATCGATAATGAACAAGCAGCGATCTTAATGGCTGTCAATGCGCTCTCGGATCAATTGAAGAAGCAAGAAAGAAATCTCGAACTTGAAAAAGAAGTAGCAGATTTAAAGAAAAAAATGATCAAATTTGTGGAAATGGAAAATCGAATCAAAAGAATTGAAGCGATTGAAAACGAAGCACGAGAAGTGTTGAAAGAAAACGGACAGGCAGATCGAGAAATCAAGAATCATGTGGAAGCCCAACAAATTTTAAATGAAAAAAGAAAAGGTCAAATCAAACAAAAATCTTCAAATTGATGAAAGAGAAAGGAACAAGACATGTTAAGTCTTTTGATTTTATTTATCTTGCTGCTTGCATTTTTTTCAGGTGCGCGACGAGGATTCTCTATGCAGGTCGTTTATACGATCGGTTATATCTTGTCTTTTATGGCAGCACAGCACTTTTATAAGGATCTAGCAAGTCGTCTGGAATTATATATTCCTTATCCTGCGGTAACATCTAATTCCCAAATGGTCTTTTTTGATCAGACATTTTCTTTCAGATTAGATGAAGCTTTTTATGCAGGAGTCGCCTTTTTGCTGATTTTATTTATCGGAGGATTGCTTACTCGTTTTATCGGGATTTTTGTTCATAGCTTGACCTATATTCCGATCCTAAAACAAGTCGATTGGCTTGCGGGAGGCATCTTATCTTTAATCGTTGCCTATGTCACGATATTTTTGCTCTTGAGTTTATTGACTTTTGTGCCAGTAGATATCGTTCAAAAACAATTTAGTGGAAATAGTCTTGCACGCTTTATCGTAGAGCAGACACCATTTCTAACCAATAAAATCCATGATTTATGGATAACGAATGTGATAAACTAATCAAAAATTTTTTGTAAAAGTGTAACAGTAAGTAGTGAAAGAAAAAAAACGAAGTTGTGACAGGACAGCAAAGACCAATGAGTCAATGCGAAATGTGACAACTTCTTTTAGTGAAAGTTAGGGTGATAACGTGAATAATCGAATCCTAGAAACATTAGAATTTGAAAAAGTGAAACAGCTTGTTCGTCAGTTTGTGGTAACCGCGCAAGGAACAGAAGAACTCGCAAAGTTAGTGCCGATCAACCAACAAGAGAAATTAACAGATTGGTTAGCAGAAACAGAAGATGGCTTAAAAGTTCAAAGGTTACGTGGGGGAATCCCTATTCCTAAGTTAGAAAATATTCGGCCACATATGAAACGAATTGAGATCGGTGCTGATTTAAATGGACTCGAATTAGCGCAAGTTGCACGTGTTTTATCGACTACAAGTGAATTAAAACGATTCTTTGCTGATTTAGCAGATAGCGAAATTGAATTTTTACGTCTTTATTTCTGGGCAGAACAATTGGTGACGATCCCCGAATTGAATCGACGTTTAAAAGAGTCGATCGATGAAGATGGGCGAGTAACAGATGATGCTTCCCCTGAATTAAAAATCATTCGTCAAAATATTCGTCGAAGTGAACAAACGGTGAGAGAACAACTAGATGGCATTGTTCGGGGGAAAAACGCCAAATACTTAAGTGATACGATCATTACCATGCGAAATGATCGCTATGTGATTCCTGTCAAGCAAGAATACCGGGGTGTCTTTGGTGGGGTAGTCCATGATCAAAGTGCTTCTGGGCAAACATTATTCGTTGAACCAAAGCAAATCGTTGAATTAAATAATCGCTTGAGACAGTATCAAATTGCAGAGCGTAATGAGATCCAACGTATTTTAAGTGAACTTTCTGCTGAACTGGTTCCTCATCGACATGAAATCATTCATAACGCATACGTGATCGGTAAACTAGATTTGATGAACGCCAAAGCACGTTTTGGGAAAGAACTGAAAGCCATCGTTCCTGCAATCAGTGTAGAAAATCATGTCATTTTAAAACAAGCAAGACATCCGTTGATTGATCAAGAAAAAGTGGTGGCTAATGATATCAGTATTGGGAAAGAGTACCAAGCGATCGTGATTACTGGTCCAAATACTGGAGGAAAGACGATCACTTTAAAAACTTTAGGATTGTTACAATTGATGGGGCAATCGGGTTTACCGATCCCTGTAGATGAAGAAAGTCAAATCGGTATTTTTGAGGAAGTATTTGCTGACATCGGTGATGAACAATCCATCGAGCAAAGTCTCTCAACATTTTCTTCCCATATGACAAACACCGTCGATATCTTGGCACATGTGAATGAAAAAAGTTTAGTCTTGTTTGATGAATTAGGCGCAGGAACAGATCCCCAAGAAGGGGCAGCTTTAGCGATTGCTATTTTAGACGATCTTGGAAAAAAATCGGCTTATGTGATGGCTACGACACACTATCCAGAACTAAAAGTTTATGGATACAATCGGGCGAATACAATCAATGCAAGTATGGAATTTGACGTTGATACACTTAGTCCAACGTATCGTCTGTTGATTGGTGTACCAGGGCGAAGTAACGCATTTGAAATTTCTAGCCGCTTAGGATTAGATCAATCAGTCATCAATGAAGCCAAACAGTTAATTAATGACGAAAGCCAAGATTTAAATGAAATGATCGCTGATTTAGAAAATCGACGAAAAATGGCTGAAACGGAGTATTTAGAAATGCGCCATTACGTTGATGAAGCACAAGAGTTATATGAAAATTTAAAAGAGGCGTATCGTTATTTCTTTGAAGAACGAGAAAAAGAAATCGAAAAAGCCAAGAAAAAAGCGAATGAATTAGTTTCTGAAGCACAAGAAAATGCGGAAAAAATCATTGCAGATATTCGTAAAATGCAACAACAAGTAGGCCAAGGAAATGTAAAAGAGCACCAATTGATTGATGCGAAAACCAAATTGGCAAACTTACATCAAGAAGAACAACTGAAAAAAAATAAAGTGTTGAAAAAAGCCAAAGAACAAAAAACATTGAAACCAGGCGACGAAGTTTTAGTGACAACTTATGGTCAAAGAGGAACCTTGTTACGTAAAAACGGGGAGCAATGGCAAGTGGAAATCGGGATTTTAAAAATGAATGTTTCTGAAAGTGAATTAACGCCCGTTGCACCACAAAAGGAACCAAAACAGCGGGTCATTCATGCTGTACGTTCTGAATCAGCTAGTCACGTGTCGAACCAACTAGATCTTCGTGGCAAACGCTATGAAGAAGCGTTGAGTGAGGTTGACCAATACCTTGATTCAGCGATCCTTGCTGGCTATCCCCAAGTAACGATCGTACATGGAAAAGGGACCGGAGCTTTGCGTCAAGGAATCACCGACTACTTGAAAAATCATCGAAGTGTCAAAAGTTTTGAATTTGCTCCTGCTAACCAAGGCGGTAATGGGGCGACGATCGTTAAATTTAAATAAAACTTACTAAATGTAAGCAGAAGGCTCGTCTCGAATCAAGAAAGGTGCTATAATGACTCTAGACTAAAAAATGGAGGTCTTTGATATGTCACAAGTAGTTACAGATACGACATTTAAGGAAGAAACAGATAAAGGCTTAGTATTAATCGACTTTTGGGCAACTTGGTGTGGACCTTGTCGCATGCAAGCACCAATTTTAGATCAGCTGTCAGAAGAATACGATGAAGATGAATTCCGAATCGTAAAAATGGATGTAGATGAAAACCCACAAACGCCTCAACAATTTGGGATTATGAGTATTCCAACATTATTGTTGAAAAAAGATGGGCAAGTCGTTGAAAAAGCGGTTGGTGTACATTCGAAAGAGCAATTACGTCAAATGATCGATCAATATTTATAAACATCTGGAATGTTACTGAGATATCAATCAATGGATTGATATCTCGGTTTTTTTGTCCTTAGCACAAATTTCAGTAAAACCTTTCTCTAGTTTATCTAAACCCTCAAACAAGTCTAGGAAACAAATGAGCCGATTACGATTCTTTTTGACAGACATGTTATAATTAATTCAATGAAATTTGAAAGGAAGTATTTCATGAACGAACGTATCAAAAATAAATTAGCCTTACTTCCTGATCAACCTGGCTGCTACTTGATGAAAGATAAAAATGGCACCATCATCTATGTTGGGAAAGCAAAGATTCTCAAAAATAGAGTCCGTTCCTACTTTACAGGTAGTCATAATACCAAAACCGAACGATTAGTTAGTGAGATCGAAGACTTTGAATATATCGTTACAGAATCCAATATCGAAGCTTTACTTTTAGAAATCAATTTGATCAAGAAAAATGATCCTAAATACAATATCATGTTGAAAGATGATAAAACGTATCCTTTTTTGAAAATCACAAACGAAAAGTACCCACGCTTAGTTATTACACGTAAAGTGTTAAAAGACAAAGCAGTTTATTTTGGACCATATCCAGATGTTGGCGCAGCCAACGAGACCAAAAAAATCCTTGATCGGTTGTTTCCGTTACGCAAGTGTAAACCTAGCCAAACGAAAGAACCGTGTTTGTATTATCACTTAGGACAATGCCTTTGTCCTTATTATTTTGATGTTGATCCACAAGTTTACACGAAAATCGTTGATGAAGTTAAAAGCTTTTTAAATGGTGGCTATGAAAAAGTTGAATCAGAAATCCACCAAAAAATGGTTCAAGCTGCTGAAAAGATGGAATTTGAAAAAGCGGCAGAATACCGCGATCAGATACGAGCCATTGAAACGATTATGACTCGTCAAAAAATGACCAATACAGATCTGGTGGATCGAGATGTTTTTGGTTATGCCATTGACAAAGGCTGGATGTGTGTCCAAGTATTCTTTGTCAGACAGGGGAAATTGATTGAACGGGATGTGTCGATGTTTCCTTTTTATAATGAAGCAGAAGAGGATTTTCTGACTTATATCGGGCAGTTTTATCAAGAAAATGAACATTTTATTCCTAAAGAAGTCTTGATTCCTAACACGATCGATCAACCGAGTGTGGAGGCATTGTTGTCCACAAAAGTTTTACAACCCAAACGTGGTGAAAAGAAAAAATTAGTAGAACTTGCGAATAAAAATGCTACGGTTGCATTGAATGAACGATTTGATTTGATTGCTAGAAAGCAAGAACGAACGATTGGGGCAGTGGAACGTTTAGGGAATGCCATGAATATTCCTACACCTGTTCGGATTGAATCCTTCGATAATTCGAATATCATGGGAACCAATCCAGTAGCGGCAATGGTGGTATTCATCGATGGAAAGCCAGCAAAAAAAGAATACCGCAAATATAAAATCAAAACGGTCACAGGACCAGATGATTATGCTTCGATGCGAGAAGTGATCTATCGAAGATATTCTCGTGTCATTCGAGAAGGGCTTCCTTTACCTGATTTGATTTTGATCGATGGTGGGAAAGGGCAAGTGGATGTCGCCAAAGATGTTTTAGAAAATCAACTTGGGATCGACATACCAGTGGCTGGTATGGCTAAAAATGATAAGCATAAAACGAATGAACTCCTTTTTGGAAATGAACTTTCGGTGGTTCCATTGGAAAGAAATTCACCCGAGTTCTTTTTACTTCAACGGGTCCAAGATGAGGTCCATCGGTTTGCGATCACATTCCATAGACAACTACGAAGTAAAAACAGTTTTGCTTCTAAGCTGGATGAAATTGAAGGATTAGGACCGAAAAGAAAAAAATTACTTCTTAAAGAATTTAAATCGTTAAAAAATGTTACGGCAGCAACGATGGAAGAGCTCCAACAAATTGGGCTACCAAAAAATGTTGCTCAAAATGTTTTTGATAAATTGCATGAGAACTAGCATAGGACACTTTACAAACCACGTAAAGTGTCCTATGATTTTTTGTATAACAAATGATGTAGAATTCGTTTTAGTTCGACGAGGCGGGAAGCGCTATGATGACTATTGGAAATGATTATAGCCAACCTAGATTGAATAAATGTCAAAATGGTCGTTGTTTCAATGAAAAAGTGGGAAAGAATGGTTTTCTTTTTAAACTATACATTTTTCAATAAACTTTGAACCTTTAATTGATAAAGAATCTCTGGACTATTTCATTTTTTGCATTTGTATGCGATTTAAGTTGTCTGAACTATCTGAATATGGTAGAAGAAATGGAGACGAAGGAGTGAGACGATGTTAGAAGTGAAAGATTTGGTTAAGACGTTTGGAGACTATACCGCTGTTGATCATGTGTCTTTTCAAATACCTGATGGAAAGATTATGGGGCTGATCGGACAAAACGGGGCAGGAAAAACCACAACTTTTCGATTGATCTTAGATTTTTTGACACAGGATCAAGGAGAAGTTTTATGGAATGGACAACCTTTGGGAGAAAAAGACTATGACATTATTGGCTATCTTCCTGAAGAACGTGGGTTGTATCCGAAAGTAACGATTCAAGAGCAATTGTTGTATTTTGCTGAATTGAGAGGCAAAAAAAGAAAAGAGATCGAACCAAAAATCGATTTTTGGATGGAAAAGTTCCAAGTAAAAGGAAAGAAAACCGATAAAGTAAAATCATTGTCTAAAGGAAATCAACAAAAAGTTCAATTGATTGCTACGTTGATCCATGAACCTAAATTAATCATATTGGATGAGCCGTTTAGTGGGCTTGACCCAGTCAATGCAGAATTGCTGAAAGACGGGATCATTGAGTTAAAAGAACATGGATCATGTGTTATTTTCTCCAGTCACAATATGGATAATGTTGAAAAAATCTGTGATCATTTAATTATGTTGCGTAATGGAAAAATGGTGTTAAGTGGGAAAGTCCATGAAATCAGAAATTCTTTTGGACGTACAAAGTTATTCTTAGAATCTGGCTTGTCCCAGCAGGAAGTTGCAATGATCGAAGGAGTCGAAAAAGTCGTCACTCATGAAGATCAAACGCTTGAAATCACTTTAAACGATCCTGATGTAGGAAAAGAAATCTTTACCCGAGCAACACAATTTGGCTATATTCCAATGTTCAATCAACAACCGCCTACCTTAGAAGAGATATTCAAAATGAAAGCAGGTGAGATTGATGCGTAAATTTTGGATCATTACAAAAGATGTCTATTTAAAAAATGTCAAATCCATCTCTTTCTTGATTATGATCTTAGTGCCATTCATTATGATAGGGATCGTTTATTTAGCAGGCAATTTTGCTCAGCAAAACAGTGAGATTAATAAAATTGGTGTATTGTCCGAAAATCAACAAGTAACGCAACAGCTTGAACAAGTAAAAACCGATGAGTTCAGCTTTCAAGCGGTTGATTCGCAAACACAAGCTCAAAAAGAATTAGCCGATGAAAAAATTGATGCCTATTTAGTCGTCACAGTCGAAAACGATCAGCTAAAAGGTCAACTTTACAGTGAAAATTCGTTAGGACAAAGTACACAATTGTTGATCCAACAGCAATTAACTGGGTTGCAATCACTATTGCGAGCTAGCCAACTGGGACTTTCTCCTGAAGAAGTAGCTAGTCTTAGTCAACCAGCAAGTTTGACTAGACAAAAAGTAAGTTTTGATAGTAATAACAAAATGAAAGTTGGAGAAGATAATTCTGGCGTACAATATGCGATTAGTTATGCAGCAACCATTATCTTATTTATCATTATCCTGACTTATTCACAAATCATCGCGCAAGAAATTGCTTCTGAAAAGGGAACTCGAATCATGGAAGTCATTTTATCAAGTACGACAGCTCAAAAACATTTTTATGGTAAATTGACTGGTGTCTTGTTAGTTGCTTTAACGCAGATGGCTCTATACGGTGTGATCTTGACTGTGGGATTCCAACAATTTAAACATATGGATTTTGTAAAAAGTATCATAGAGAATATTTCACTAGATAAGATCATCGGTCCATTTTTATGGTACGCATTGTTGTTTATGTTCTTTGGTATCTTGATCTTCTCCGTTTTAGCGGCATTATGTGGATCATTAGTCAACAAAGCAGAAGATACAGCAAAAGCGATTTTACCAGTTACTTATCTTTCTTTAGGTGGCTATATGCTTGGGTTGATCTTAGGCGCATCTGATCCCAACAATATCGTGATTCGGATCACGTCCTATATTCCGTTCCTTTCTTCTTATATTATGCCGATTCGATTGGCGAATGAGACAGTGGGAATGACTAGTGTATTGATTTCACTTGTAGTGTTAATCATTGTCACATTCCTGCTAATGTTCTTCTCAGCGAATATGTATAAATCAAATGTTCTTGTTTATAGTGAAGGTGGCTTATGGAGTTCGTTGAAACAGTCACTTTCAATTATGAGAAATGAACGTAAAAAATCCTAACCGACTGACTATTAAAAGTAGTATCGGCACAAGAAAATGGTAAATGAAAAACTAAATGCTGGCGTTATTTCGGTTGATCTACGAAATAACGCCAGCATTTTTTAGGATATTCTAAAGGGAAAAATCGTTGTTCAATCCCTTAAGGACTAAAATTCTTGAACAAAAAAATCAAATAATCCTTGATCAGTGGGATTGCTTGAATGTGTCAGCTCTGGATGCCATTGTACACCAAATAATCGAACATCCTTATCGAGACTTTCAATCCCTTCCACTAGACCATCAGGTGAAAAGGCTGTGGCTTTTAATGAAGGTGCCAGCTCTTTCAACGCCTGATGATGATAAGAGTTTACCAAATAAGTATCAGGTAGTAGCTGATGTAATAGAGTGTCAGGTAAAATCTCTACTTCATGAGTAGCAAATTGTGGGGCGGTTGGATGCTGTTCATGTTTGACTGACCACTTAGGATAAGTGGTTAAATCTTGATACAAACTACCCCCAAGCACGACATTTAAGAGTTGCATTCCACGACAAACAGCAAAAATTGGTTTGTTTTGCTTCAGAGCCTCGCTGATAAGTGCCGCTTCAAAGAGATCTCTTTGAAGATTGGTTTCTACAAGTTTTGGATGGGGAGGTTCATGATACAGTTGTGGGGAAATATCCTGTCCACCGGCTAAGATCAGTTTATCGATTTGGTCAATATAAGCAGAAGCAGTCTTAGGGGATGAGATCGGTAAAACGATCGGTAAACCATTCGCCTGCTGTACAGCATTGACAAAGCCTTGGGGAGTATAGGTTACTTGATTTCCTTGAAAAATATCTGTCGCTCGGATCAACTGATTTCCAGCAATTCCAATAATGGGTAACATAAACATTCCTCCAAATCGTCTATTCGTTCTATTCTATCAAGAATAAAAAAATTTTAAAACTATTTGAAATAGGTCTAGTTTGGGAATACATATGAAGAAAAAATTTTTTTCATGAGAATTTCTTATAAAAAAACAGAGTTACCGAGGAAAAATATGGTGTTCTTATTGAATTTTTTCGTCATTTTGGTACAATAGAATTAAATCACGAATAAAATGGTTGGGCATAATGCTTCAAGGATCGCGTTCTTCAAGGGGTGAGAAGAACATATTGAAGGGCTCAGCATCATTAGTCAACTAAAGGGCACATACTTTCAATGTAACGAGAGCATGTGTCCTTTTTTAATCGAAAGGGGGAAGTGATTGTGACAGAAATGGCACGAATTTTGACAAGAATCAAAGAAGCAGAAGAGAATAATCAGAAAAAAGAAGAGCAGGTCAAAGCTGAACTTGCTCAATATGAACAATTAAAAAATAACGAATTAATCGATTTGAATAAAGAATTCCAAGAACGATTAACCAAGCTGATGAAAGAAAAAAGAAAAAATGAAGAGGAAGTAACTGAAGACGAACAGCACAAACTGGAATTGATTTTAGAACAATTTCGTCAAAAAGTTCTTGAAATAGAAAAAACATATTTAGAAAAAGAAGAAGAGGAAATAGCGAAGAAAAAGAACTTAACGAATGAGATCATTGAAAGGATGAAACAAAAAAATGGCTGTCACTAAAATGGAAAAAGTGACTCTCATTTCAGATAAGAAAAATCGTGAAATCTTGTTGCAAGCAGTTCAAGGACTCCATGCAGTAGAAATCCGTGATCTGTTCCAAGAATCTGAAAACAATCAATGGGTAGAGACGTTTTTTTCTGAACCAGAGATGATCGATAAGGACAAGGAACTTGCGAAATTATCCTATAAATTAACGGATATTCGTACAGCTATCCAATTTATCGAACATCATGGCGAAAAAAGTCAGAAAAAACAACACTTAAAAAGGCGTGAACTTTCGTTAGATACCTTGGAAAAAAATTATTCAGAAGAAGCTTTTTCGAAAAAGCTGGAAGAAGTCTTACTTTTGAAAGAACAATGGGAGCAACTGGTAGACGAACGCCAACAATTGGAAGACCAAGAGAATTGGTTGCTCAATTGGCAAAATCTGGATCTGGCACCTAAAGCATTTGATAGTCAAATGACCAAGCTAGTCATTGGAACGGTCAATGCTAAAAATGCTGAATCTTTTAAAGCTGAAGTTGCTGAGATAAACGAAGCCTATTTAGAAGAAATCAACTCTTCACCAACAACGACTTACTTTGCCTACATTGTTTTACGAGCTGACGAGTCACGCATGGAAGAAATCGCCAGTCGTTATGGATTTGTTAAAGAAGACTATCTGTATGAGGGGACACCACAGCAACAGTTAGTTGCTGCAAAACAAAGTTTACAGGAAATCAAGGACCAACAAAAAAAACTCTCTTCAGCCATTGGAGCTTGTAGTGGGTATATCAAAGATTTCGAATGGACGGAAGAAATCTTCTTGGCTCGCTCTGAACGAGAAGCAATCAAGGACCGGATCATTCATACTCCTTATCTGATTCTGATTCAAGGTTGGGTGGATCATGAAGAAAAACAAGAATTGATCCACATGCTACAAAATGTCTTAGCAAGTGAAGAAGTCTATTTGACCTTTGACGAGCCAACGGACAATGAAATTGCTGAAGAAGTACCGACCAAACTAAAAAATCACCCGATCGTCGCTCCTTTTGAGATGTTAACGGAGATGTATAGTTTACCAAAGTATGAAGAAGTTGATCCAACGCCGTGGATGATGCCGTTTTACCTCGTCTTTTTTGGCATGATGGTGGCGGATATCGGGTATGGGTTACTGATGTTTTTAGGGGCATTTTTACTCCAAAAATTAGTGGTATTGCCACGGGGAATGCAACGTTTTGCAAAATTCTTTGAGATTCTAGCAATCCCTTCGATTATCTGGGGATTTATCTACAGCTCATTTTTTGGGGCGGCATTGCCTAAAGAAATTTTTGGTATTCATTTACCATTTCCGATTTTGTCTACTACAGATGATGTCAACACGATCTTGATTTTATCCGTAATTTTTGGTTTGATCCAAATATTAGTCGGACTATTTATTGCTGCTAAGGAACATATCAAACGAAAAGCATATGTCGATGCCGTGAATGATGGGTTTGCTTGGCAAGGGATCTTGCTTGGTATCATTCTGATTTTATTGGGAACGATGATCCTTAAAAACAACGCCTTTGTTTATTTAGGCGGTGCATTAGCTGTTCTTTCAGCCGTATGTATTTTGATCATTCCTGTTTTCCAATCTTCATCAAAAGCCAAGGGGATCGCCAAAGGTGCGTATAATTTATATGGTCTAACTGGCTATATCGGAGACTTAGTCAGCTATACACGACTAATGGCACTGGGAATCTCTGGAGGAAGTATTGCCGCAGCTTTCAACATGTTAGTTGCTTTTATGCCTCCAGCTGCTCGTTTTAGTGTCGGAATTTTATTGATCATTGTCCTACAGGCTTTGAATATGTTCTTAACACTTTTGAGTGCCTATGTACATGGCGCAAGATTACAATATGTAGAATTTTTTGGAAAGTTTTACACTGGAGGAGGGCGTTCCTTCAAACCACTAAAAACGGTGGAGAAATACGTCAACATCAATCATAAGAAAAAATAGAAATATTGGAGGAATTTGATACAATGATGGATTATTTGATTACTCAAAATGGTGGAATGGTATTTGCAGTATTAGCGATGGCAACAGCAACGATTTTTTCAGGAATCGGGTCTGCTAAAGGCGTTGGAATGACTGGGGAAGCGGCAGCAGCATTGACGACCAGTCAACCAGAAAAATTCGGACAAGCGTTAATTTTACAATTACTTCCAGGTACCCAAGGCTTATACGGTTTCGTTATCGCCTTCTTGATTTTTATCAACTTAGGCAGTGATATGTCTGTCGTTCAAGGATTGAACTTCTTAGGGGCTTCCTTACCGATTGCCTTTACTGGTTTATTCTCAGGGATCGCTCAAGGGAAGGTTGCAGCAGCTGGTATTCAAATTCTAGCGAAAAAACCTGAGCATGCAACGAAAGGGATCATTTTTGCTGCGATGGTTGAAACATATGCCATCTTAGGTTTCGTTATTTCTTTCTTACTGGTCTTAAATGCGTAATAGCCTAGCTTATAAGGAGGAATGACGGTGGATGCGATTGATAAAATCATCACTCAAATAAATGAAACAGCACAACTCGAACGTGCATCATTCGAAGAAATGAAGCGAAAAGAAATCGATCAAAACTTCGAAGTGAAAAAGTGGCAGATCGAAGCAGATTTTCAGAAAGAAAAAGCAAGTAAACTGGAAGAAATTGAACGAAGTTATCGCCAGTTGAGAAACAAGCAAAAAATGCAAGTGAAACAAGAAATCTTAAATGTGAAACAAGAAGTTTTACAGCGTTTATTCACGGAAGCAACGCTTCAGTTAGAAAATGAACCAAAAGAAGAACAACTTGCGTTGATGAAGCAAATGATCCAAACATTACCGATCAATGGCACAGCTCGCTTGATCCCAGGAGAAAAATCAGCGGATATCTTAACACCTGCGGTCATCGCTGAATGGAATGAAGAACTTCCTTTTGAATTAATCCGGGAAGACTTTACTGAAAAAGCACAAGCAGGGTTGATCATTGATGATGCTGGTATCCAATATAACTTTTTATTTAGTCACTTGATCAAGGAAATTCAAGAGACGATGAGTGCTGAAATTGCCAAAGAATTATTTGACTAAGGAGGGATTGTTAAATGGAGTATCATGAATTAAATCCCTTGATACGTGGTAGAGAATTAGAGTTGATTTCAAAAGACACGTTTGAGCAAATGATCCAAACCGATTCGATCGATTCACTTGGAGAAATCTTACAATCCACGATCTATCAGCCATATATCTATGAGGGCTTTGATAAGGAGTTTGAAGTCAATCTCTCTCAGGAACGCAGCAAATTATTCCAGTGGTTGAAAGAATCTGCACCAGAACCAGAAATCGTTTGGATCTATACGATGCGTTACACTTTCCATAATTTGAAAGTATTGACAAAGGCTGAGATCACAGGGCAAAACCTTGATCACCTTTACATCCATGATGGATTTTATTCGCTGGAAGTGTTGAAAGATGCGATTCACACGCAAGTGTCGGTGGAATTGCCAGACAGTCTCATGGATTATATTCGAGAAGTTCATGAATACTGCGAAGAATCGACTATTTTACAAGGGATCGATGTGATTTATGACCGTTGTTTTCTAACCGAACAACGTCGCTTAGGGGAACAGCTTGGTTACCCTGAACTATTAGAAGAGATCATTGCTTTTATCGATTTAACGAATATCACCACGACAGCAAGAGGGATCTTGCAGCATCGTTCTGCAGGTTTTATGACAACAGTTATTTCAAGTTCAGGAAGTATTCCGAAAGACACATTACTTTCCTTTGTTCGTGGGGAAATGGCATCTTTTACTCAGTTTTTACTGACAACAGATTACAGTGATCTATTAAAGCAAGTCATCCATGAAGAACAGATTGATTTAGTCAGTTTGGAACAATTGAAAGATGATTATTTAAGTTCTTTTTATCAAGTAGCACAGACACAAGCGTTTGGCCCGTTACCATTACTAGCTTTTTTGAACGCAAAAGAAGTCGAAAGTAAAAATCTGCGCCTTTTGATCATTGGCAAACGAAATCACTTTTCACTGGAACAACTAAAAGAAAGGATGAGACAGGTCTATGACTTATAAAATCGGAGTAGTAGGTGACAAGGATTCTGTCTCGCCTTTTCGATTATTTGGCTTTGATGTACAGCATGGTACGACAAAGCCTGAAATAAGAAAAACAATCGATGAGATGGCTAAGAATGAATATGGTGTGATCTATATCACCGAACAATGTGCAAATCTGGTCCCTGAAACGATTGAGCGCTATAAAGGACAATTGACACCTGCGATCATTTTGATTCCTAGTCATCAAGGAACCCTTGGTATCGGTTTAGAAGAGATCCAAAATAGTGTGGAAAAAGCTGTTGGACAAAATATTTTATAATAGGAAAAGGAGATAGTCATTTGCAAATTGGAAAAATCATAAAAGTCTCCGGTCCTCTCGTTATGGCAGAAAATATGTCAGAAGCAAGTATTCAAGACATGTGTTTAGTGGGAGATTTAGGAGTCATCGGCGAAATCATTGAGATGCGTCAAGATGTGGCGTCTATTCAAGTATATGAAGAAACTTCAGGAATTGGTCCCGGAGAACCTGTTCGTTCAACTGGGGAAGCACTATCTGTTGAGCTAGGACCAGGAATCATTTCACAAATGTTTGACGGGATTCAAAGGCCACTGGATACATTTATGGAAGTGACTCAAAGTAACTTCTTAGGACGTGGGGTCCAATTACCAGCTTTAGATCATGAGAAACAATGGTGGTTTGAAGCAACAATCGAAGAAGGAACAGAAGTAAGTGCTGGAGACATCATTGGGTACGTGGATGAAACGAAGATCATTCAGCACAAAATCATGGTCCCTAATGGTATCAAAGGAACTGTACAAAAAATTGAATCTGGATCATTTACGATCGATGATCCGATTTGTGTGATCGAAACGGAACAAGGCTTAAAAGAGCTGACGATGATGCAAAAATGGCCAGTACGTCGTGGTCGACCAATCAAACAAAAATTAAATCCAGATGTACCGATGATCACCGGTCAAAGGGTCATTGACACGTTTTTCCCAGTAACTAAAGGAGGAGCGGCAGCCGTTCCAGGTCCGTTTGGTGCAGGGAAGACAGTTGTGCAACACCAGATTGCTAAGTGGTCGGACGTAGATCTAGTGGTTTACGTTGGTTGTGGGGAACGAGGAAATGAAATGACGGATGTCGTCAATGAATTTCCTGAACTGATCGATCCAAATACGGGCGAGTCTTTGATGGAACGAACTGTGTTGATCGCTAATACATCGAACATGCCAGTAGCTGCTCGAGAAGCTTCTATTTATACGGGAATCACGATTGCCGAGTACTTCCGTGACATGGGGTATGATGTAGCAATCATGGCAGATTCCACTTCTCGTTGGGCAGAAGCACTGCGTGAAATGAGCGGACGTTTAGAAGAAATGCCTGGTGATGAAGGTTATCCCGCTTATCTGGGCTCTCGTCTAGCTGAATACTATGAACGTTCAGGACGTGTCATTGCTCTAGGCTCTGACCAACGTGAGGGCAGTATCACTGCCATCAGTGCGGTTTCTCCTTCTGGTGGAGATATCTCTGAACCAGTGACTCAAAATACCTTACGAGTGGTAAAGGTTTTCTGGGGATTAGATTCTAGTCTTGCTCAAAAAAGACATTTTCCATCGATTAACTGGATCCAAAGTTACTCATTGTATTCAACAGAAGTTGGCAGATATATGGATCAAATCTTACAACAGGATTGGTCTGATATGGTAACTGAAGGCATGCGGATCTTGCAAGAAGAAGAACAATTAAATGAAATCGTGCGCTTGGTAGGGATCGATTCACTTTCTGATAACGATCGCTTGACCCTTGAAGTAGCAAAATCGATTCGAGAAGACTATTTACAACAAAATGCTTTTGATGATGTAGATACGTTTACTTCAAGAGAAAAGCAATTCAACATGTTGAAAGTTATTTTGACTTTTGGGAAAGAGGCACGAAAAGCTTTATCGCTGGGAGCGTACTTCAATGAAATCATGGAAGGTACGGTAGCGGTCAGAGAACACATTAGCCGGAGCAAGTATATTCCAGAAGAAGAGTTAGCCAAAATTAGTAGTATAAATGAAGAAATCAAAGAAACGATCCAATTGATTGTTTCAGAAGGAGGGATGACCGATGATTAAAGAATATCGTACAATCAAAGAAGTGGTCGGCCCTTTGATGGCAGTCGAAAAAGTTTCGGGAGTCAAATATGAAGAATTGATTGAAGTTCGGATGCAAAACGGCGAGATTCGTCGTGGACAAGTACTAGAAGTCCAAGAAGACAAAGCAATGGTTCAGATCTTTGAAGGAACCAGTGGAATCAATCTAAAAAATTCTTCCGTACGTTTTTTAGGACACCCTTTACAATTAGGGGTATCAGAAGACATGATCGGTCGGGTTTTTGATGGTCTTGGTCGACCAAAAGACAATGGACCTGAAATCTTGCCAGAAAAATATTTAGATATCAATGGCGAAGTAATCAATCCAATTGCCAGAGATTATCCCGATGAATTTATCCAAACAGGGATTTCAGCAATCGATCATTTGAATACATTAGTCCGTGGGCAAAAATTGCCGGTTTTTTCTGGCTCAGGTTTACCACACAAAGAGTTGGCTGCCCAAATTGCTCGCCAAGCAACTGTTTTGGATTCTTCCGATGATTTTGCTGTGGTTTTTGCTGCCATCGGTATTACTTTTGAAGAAGCCGAGTTTTTTATGGAAGATTTTAGACAAACAGGTGCGATTGATCGCTCTGTTATGTTTATGAATTTAGCTAATGATCCAGCAATCGAACGAATCGCCACACCAAGAATGGCATTGACGGCCGCTGAATATTTAGCTTATGAAAAAGGCATGCACGTCTTAGTCATCATGACCGATATGACTAACTATGCAGAAGCGCTCAGAGAAATTTCGGCCGCACGTCGAGAAGTTCCTGGTCGTCGTGGTTATCCAGGCTATCTTTACACAAACTTAGCTACCTTATTTGAACGGGCTGGACGGATTAGAGGATTGAAAGGTTCTGTAACTCAAATTCCGATTTTGACGATGCCAGAAGATGATAAGACTCATCCGATTCCCGATTTGACGGGCTATATCACAGAAGGTCAGATCATTTTAACGAGAGAGCTTTATAAGAGTGGGATTCAACCACCGATCGATGTCTTGCTTTCTCTTTCACGGTTGAAGGACAAAGGAACAGGTGCCGGTAAAACGAGAGAAGACCACGCAGCAACGATGAACCAATTGTTTGCCGCCTATGCGCAAGGAAAACAAGCGAAGGAACTAGCTGTCGTTTTAGGTGAATCTGCCTTGTCAGATATTGATAAAATCTATGCAAAATTTGCGGAACGATTTGAAAACGAATATGTCAACCAAGGATTTTACACCAATCGGACGATCACAGAAACGCTTGACTTAGGTTGGGAACTGTTGGCGATGCTTCCAAGAACCGAGTTAAAACGAATCAAGGATGATTTACTGGATAAGTATTTGCCAGAAGGGAAGTGAGTTCCTTATGCGATTAAACGTCAATCCTACGAGAATGGAGCTAACTCGTTTAAAGAAACAATTAACGACAGCGACAAGGGGACACAAACTTTTAAAGGATAAACAAGATGAATTGATGCGTCAATTTATTTTACTGATCCGTAAAAATAATGAGTTACGCCAAGCAATAGAAAAAGAAACCCAAACCGCAATGAAAGATTTTGTCTTAGCAAAGTCAACAGTCGAAGAAGCTTTTATTGACGAACTTTTAGCATTACCAGCGGAAAACGTCTCACTTTCTGTAGTTGAGAAAAATGTTATGAGTGTCAAAGTTCCCCTCATGAATTTTCAATACGATGAAACATTGAATGAGACACCATTAGAGTATGGTTATCTTCATTCTAATGCAGAGTTGGATCGTTCGATCGATGGTTTTACGCAGCTTTTACCAAAGCTTTTGAAGCTGGCAGAAGTTGAAAAAACATGTCAACTCATGGCTGAAGAGATCGAGAAAACCAGAAGAAGGGTCAATGCGTTGGAATATATGACGATCCCTCAATTGGAAGAAACGATTTATTATATTAAAATGAAGCTGGAAGAAAACGAACGAGCAGAAGTAACTCGCCTGATCAAAGTGAAAAATATGGGAACAGAAGAGTAAGGCTGATCCAATTCAGCATTCTAATGGCTTTTTTTCATGATCGAAACAAATCGAATTTAGCGTAAGAAGAAAAAGTAGTAATTTATTTTTCTTCTTGCGCTCGTTTGCTTATAATGGAAAGAGGTCGTGAAAGAAGCGGTCAGCTCCGAGCGAATAAGAGAGGATTTTTTAAAATAGCTTCTCCTATTTTAGAAAATCATCGCTTATTGCCGAGTAATTGCTTCACGCCAATGATTCATTTTGTACCTATTTATGATTGCAGAACAAAATGTCGTTCTGAGATCTTAGATAAAAATTAAGCATAAGGAATGACTATCATGAAAAAAAGAGTAAGAAAACGATTATCACCTGTCCAGCTAATTGCTGCTGGTTTTTTTATCTTGATCCTGTTTGGAGGTAGCTTACTGACGTTACCATTTTTTAGCCGCAGCGGAGAAAGCACCCATTTTATTGATGCCTTATTCACTGCAACCTCAGCTGTTTGCGTGACTGGTTTGACGACACTGAATACTGCGGAGCATTGGAATAGTGCAGGACAGTTTTTGATCATGACCTTGATTGAAATCGGTGGGTTAGGCTTTATGATGATCCCGATCCTCTTTTTTGCTATTGCGAAGAAAAAAATCAGTTTTAGTATGCGGATTGTACTAAAGGAAGCCTTAAACCTTGAAGAGATGTCGGGTGTAATTAAGTTAATGATCTATATCTTAAAATTTGCGGTGGTGATCCAAGTAATCGGGGCCGTTGCTTTGAGTGTAGTTTTTATTCCTGAATTTGGTTGGGTTAAAGGAATCTGGTTTAGTATCTTTCATGCCGTTTCTAGTTTTTGTAATGCAGGATTTGATTTATTAGGAGACAGTCTACTCGCGGATCAAACAAATGTTTATCTGATCATGGTCGTTTCAGCGTTGATCATTGCAGGTGGATTAGGTTTTATTGTCTGGCGTGATATTCTAAGTTATCATCGGGTCAAAAAAATCACACTACATTCAAAAGTCGCCTTATCTGTAACTGCACTCTTATTAATTGGTGGATTTATTTTATTTTTCATCACTGAAAGAAATGGACTGACTTTAGTTAAAGGTACGTTTACAGAAAGATTAGCGAATACATTTTTTATGAGTGTGACACCAAGAACAGCAGGCTATTACTCTATTGATTATTTACAGATGAGTCATGCAGGATTGATTTTAACGATGTTTTTGATGTACATCGGAGGAACTTCTGGTTCGACAGCTGGAGGACTGAAAACTACGACATTAGGAATTTTATTGATCCAAATGCATGCCATGTTTAAAGGAAAGACACGAGCAGAAGCCTTCGGTCGAACCATTCGCCAAGCAGCCGTACTACGTGCATTGACTCTTTTCTTTGTAACTCTCTCTTTATGTGTTGTTGCGATCATGGTCCTATCTGTGACGGAGACGATTCCCAAAACGTCAGGAATCGAATATATTGCGTTTGAAGTCTTTTCCGCTTTTGGGACAGTTGGATTGACGATGGGGTTGACCCCGGATTTGACATTGATCGGAAAACTAGTCATTATTTCTTTGATGTATATCGGTCGAGTAGGAATCATGACAGTCGTTTTTTCACTACTAGTAAAAGCGAACAGGGCAGAAGCCAATTACAAATACCCAGAAGAAAGCATTATGCTTGGGTAGTTGTGAAGGTATCGGGGAGTTCTGATGATAATAAAAAAGAAACGCTCAAAACAAGAGAAGCTGTTTTGAGCGTTTTTTTAACAACCTTATCCCCGAATAACTTCGATTTTATATCCGTCAGGGTCAACAACGAAATAATAAGAAGGAGCTGTTCCTGGAAGTCCTTTTAGGTCTGTCACATTGAATCCTTCTGCTTGGTGTTTTTCGTGAAGTGCTTCTAAATCATCAGCAGCAATAGCAATGTGTCCATAGCCATTCCCTAGATCATAGCCTTCATGATCATAGTTATAAGTTAATTCTAGTTCGTAGTCATCTCCTGGTAAAGTTAAATAAACAAGGGTGAATTTGTTTTCTGGAAAATCACGGCGACGACTTTCTTCAAAGCCAAACGCTTTTTGGTAAAATTCTAATGAAGCGTCAAGATCTTTCACTCGAACGCAAGTATGAGCCATTTTCATAAATAACTACTTCCTTTCCTTTTTTTTCATCATAACAAAAAAAGAAAGAGCAATAGAAGATTTGCGCTTGTTTATGAGAAAACTCTCATGTAAAATAAAAAGTAAATAAGCTTAAGGTGGACAAAATGATGGATAAACCAGTATTTGGTGAAAAAGAAGCAGGGGTCCAGTATTCCCCACGATATGCTGCCTATATCATCGTGGAAGAAAAGAACAAACTAGCTTTGATTGAAGCTCCAAATGGTGCTTATTTTTTACCTGGTGGAGAGATCGAAGCGATGGAAACAAAAGAAGCAGCTCTTAAGAGAGAACTCCTTGAGGAAATGGGGATCGTCGCAGAAATTGCGACTTATCTAGGGGAAGCGGATGAGTATTTTTATTCCAATTACCGTCAGACCTATTACTATAACCCAGGCTACTTTTACGTGGCAAACGGCTGGCAACAAGTGGCAGAACCAACTGAAAAGACGAATACTATTTGGTGGGTCACACCACAAGAAGCCATTGAAAAATTAAAACGAGGTAGCCACAAGTGGGCGGTTGAAAAATGGTTATTGAACAATTAAAACAATTAAATCAAGAAAAAATCCAAAACCAGCGTACAGTCAGTGACGAACTGGTTTTGGATTTTTATTTAGTAGCAAGGGTTATTTTTATTATGATAAAACATACGTTTTGATCGCTTCTGCCACGCCATGTTCTTCATTTGTTTTAGTGACCACGTTGGCAGCTTCTTTAACTAGCGGAACAGCATTACCCATCGCAACGCCTAAGCCAGCATATTCAATCATCGATAAGTCATTTTCGTTGTCACCAATCGCCATGATCTCATCCTGATCGATTCCAAGATGTTGCGCTAAGTTCGCAACGGCTGCGCCTTTGCTTGCTTCTTTGTTTAATACTTCAAAGTAATAAGGCGCACTTTTCACTGTCGTGTATTTTTCACGGAATGTTTGTGGTAAACGCGCAATCGCAGCATCTAAGATATCAGGTTCGTCGATCATCATCATTTTAACCAAATTGATATCTGGTGTCATTTCTTCAGGTGTGCGGTATTTCAACGGCATATGAACTAAGCTGGCTTCATGGATCGTATACGCACTGATATCACGATTAGAGGTGTAAATCGCCTGATCATCAATGGAGTGTAGATGACTGCCAACTCGACGAGCCATCACTTCGATTTCTAAATAATCTTCATGTGTCAAACCATGTCGTGCGATGATTTTTCCTGATTTTGTTTGTTGGACAAGTGCGCCATTGTAGGTGATCACGTAGTCATTTTCTTGGAATAAATCGAGTTCATTCAACTGTTCTTGGACACCAGGCAACGGTCTGCCGGTACACAAGACGATAGCTACTCCTTTAGCGACAGCCTGAGCAATCGCTTCTTTGACGTCTGCTGTAATTTCTCTTTTCTCATTTAATAAGGTTCCATCGATGTCGATGGCGACTAACTTGATAGACATAATTTCCTCCAGTGATCGTGTGTTTTAGTTTGTTTGGGTAATCAGTGAACCATTGCGGATATGGCTTGCAAATTCTTGATAGGTTTCGTCAAATAGATCGTAGTGATTTCTTAAAGACGGATCAACCATTTCTTTTGGAAAGAAAAATCGTTCATCTCCTTGTTCTTGTCCAGCAAGAGCAGCCACAAGTTGGCTCACCTCTGATAATTCTACCAAAGTTCCATCATTTCGCAAGATTTCGATTTGTGTTCGATGGCGTCCTTCTTCGGGGCGATAAAAATCATAAGGCAAATCATAACTGGAATTGATGGCAGTATAGTAAACAGGATTGTAGCCAACTTTTTCCACAAGAGCAGTCATTTCCTCGATCAAGGAAGAAGAGCGATCCCCAGAAAAAGTTGCCGATTTTAACGGTTTACGGTATAAGAAACGTTTAGCTAAATCACTTAAGATTGGATCAGAAAATTCCGTCCATTGGGTAAAATAAGTTCCTAAAACGCCATCGTCTAATTTTAAATACTCATACAGTGTAAAGTTTTCGTCAAGAAACGGTAAGAGTAGTTGAGAATGGGATTCAAACACATTGGGATCTTCTCGATACAACTCATGCGCCCGATGTAACAAGTGTTCTAAAATTACTTCCATGCCACGAGACACAGGGTGGAAATAAACTTGAACGTACATTTGATAGCGGCTCACAATATAATCTTCGACTGCGTGCATCCCATTCATCGAAAAGGCGATCCCGCCTTTATAGGGACGAATGACACGTAAAATTCGTGTTAAATCAAACGTACCGTATTCTGTCCCAGTGTAATAGGCATCTCGCAACAAGTAATCCATTCGATCAGCATCGATCTGACTGGAAATCATTTGGACGACTTGGGGATTAGGATACGTTTTTTGAATCACACTGGCAACTTTTTCTGGAAATCCTTCTTCCACACGATTCAAAATTTGATAAACTTCCGTTTCGGGAGAAGTAATGATCTCAACAGTGATCGCTTCATGATTCGTATGGAAAATATGCTCAAATGTATGAGAATAAGGACCGTGACCAACATCGTGAAGCAATGCTGCGCACAATGTAACCAAACGTTCTCGATCATCCCAGCCGTCAGCGCCAATTTTTTCTTGAGGGAAATTGCGGGAAAAGATATCACAGATCCGTCTTGAAATTTCATAGACCCCTAATGAATGAGTGAACCGACTATGTTCAGCGCCGTGAAAAGTAAAGGAAGAAGTGCCTAACTGTTTGATACGGCGCAATCGTTGGACTTCTTTTGAATTGATCAAGTCTAAAATGACTTGGTGTTGGACATGGATATAGTTATGGACCGGGTCACGAAAGACCTTTTCGATCGGTAATAATTGATATTTATAAGGAATAGTCATCAGCAAGCTCCTTTAATTTATTTCGTTCTTCCATTCGATTGATTTGATTCGTCCACTGTTCAGAAGTGACATGTGCCTCTTTCCAACATAACGCATCAACTGAACGACTCTCTCCATAGAGTTGTGTGAGTGCCAATTGGAATTGTTGTTTTACATCCTCAATGGTTAAAGGCGTTTCAAGTAAATCAGCTAAGGTTGCCATACTTTCAGGAACGACCGCCGGGTAACCATCCGTGCCGAAATCCTCTTTCAGCGCTTCTTGATAGAATCGTTTCATCGCTTGACCTCTGGTTTGTTGTGCGCCATTGACACTAACATACATCATCACAGAAATCCCGTTTTTTATGCGACGTTGGGCGATCCCCGCAAACTTTTTACCGTTGATACTCAGGTCATACGTACCAGGACAATAAGAATGAGTCACTTCAAAAGCTTCGATTGATACGGTTGGAAAAGCCAGACGAGTCAATGTGAGCATTTTTTCATAGGCAGCATCAATCGATATCTTCTCCTGTTCGTTTTGAGGGAAAATCAATGAGAGATTTAAAACCCCTTGATCAGAAATGATCCCTAATCCACCAGCGTTGCGAACGATTGGCTGATAGCCTGCTTTTCTTAGCTCCTGAATGCCTTCATGGAAGTAGGGCGTTCGAGTATCTTTCATTCCTAAGATCACCGTTTGTTCATATTGCCAAAAATGGAGAAAGTTTTGGTTGTTTTTTTTTGAATACTCGGTTAAGATATCCGTCAGAGCAAAAGGGGTAAAATCATTGTTTTGATAAATTTTTTGATCCAATATAATTGTTGGATTCATTACATTCGCTCCTTTATATAATTAATCATCGATTGACATTCCAATGATTCACGTTTGTCATCGTTTCATGGGACTTTCTCTCATTATTATACTATACTCTAACATACTCTAAAAAAAGAATTTATTGAGTCTGGGACAAAACTTGGCTCAGTCTCTTCTGGTAGCTCTAAAAACGAATAAACGGTGTTCAAGCATCAGCTCCTTGAAATAAGAAAGAATTTTTCAAAATATGAGAAGCTATTTTAAAAAATTCTTTCTTATTGTCATCGGAGCTCCCCGATGCTTTCACAACCTCTTCGATGACGAGTTGTTTGACAAATAGACGAAAACTAGGAACAATGTACCTATATGAAGTAAAGGAGAAGGTAAAATGGCACAATCGCAAGGAACACCCATTTCAATCAAATTACGGACGAAAGTCATGCAAAATGGGGAGCATCAAGACTTTTTCTTTGATCTGAAAGGTCAAATGGTCAAAATTGGGGATACGTTATACATACGATACCAGGAAATTCAGGAAAATACAGCAGAAGAAATCCCTGTAACGATCAAATTGATGCCCGATGGACAGGTTCAACTGATTCGTGCGGGAGAAACACGGATGCGACTAAAATTCGGGTATCGTGAACGTTTGGAAACAACGTATCGGACACCTTATGGCATGCTTCAAATTGAAACGTATACCAAAGAATTACATGTTAGTCTGAAAGACCGACCAACCGCTGGGAAAGTAATGATTGAATACGACTTGCTAATGGGACAAGAAAAATTAGGGGAATATTATTTAACTTTAGATTTTACTGCTTAAATCGCAAAGAAACGTTTGATTTTTTACGTATGATTTTGTATGATAAGGAGTAGACTGTGAAAGGACGTGTCCTGATTGGAAATTAGTGTATTTGAAGGTGCAAACAAAAACGAATTATCAATGATCGAAGTAGCACATGCGATCTTAGAACAACGTGGCGATGTGATGGATTTTTCTGATTTAGCCAACCAAATCCAAACCTATCTTGGAAAATCAGACAGTGAGATTCGTGATTCACTGGCACAATTTTATACTGACTTAAATATTGATGGTAGCTTTATTTCATTAGGTGACAATCGTTGGGGCTTGCGTTCATGGTATGCGATCGATTCGATCGATGAAGAAGTAAACCATGGAATTGACGAAGAAGATGAAGATACACCTCGTCGACGCAAACGTAAAAAAGTCAATGCCTTTATCAACGATGATGAAGATGCGATCGATTATAATGATGATGACCCAGAAGATACTGACTTGTCTGACGAAGATGACGATGATCTTTTTGAAGATGATGATGACGATGATGAAGAAATCGCTGCTTATAACTCTGACCTGCAAGAAATCGGTGCAGACGACACAAGTGACGATGAAGAAGAATTACCAGGCAACATCGAAGAAGATCTAAGCATTATTGAAGATGACGATGAAGACGAAGACTACGAGGACGAAGAGTTCACCGAAGAATAGACTTTCGGATTCATAGCTGCAGATCCCCCAATAAGGGATCTGCAGTTTTTTTGTATTGATTTTTTACATAAATTAAAAAATAATTGAAACTTTTTGGTTTGTTTGATCGTCATAGTAAGTGAGAGGGAAAGGAGATGGGTCCGATTTTTAATCGTTACAAGAAAAAGAAGCAAATCGAAAAATCAAAGAACTTATTAAGTGAATTGATCCAAGAGGAATATGAGAAAATGTTTCGGATCACAATGAATTATGTTCATAACAAAGAAGAAGCATTGGACGTAATGCAAGACAGTTTTCATAAAGCGTTAGCTGCTATTGAACAAGGGAAAGAGATTGAACGATTTTCAGCTTGGTTTTATCGTATTTTGATACGAACAGCGATCGATGCTTGGCGTAAGCAAAAACGAAATCAATCGGAAACATTGGAAGAAGAAACGATTCAACTCGCTCATACAATGGACGATTCATTGACTGATTTACATGGAATCATTGAAGGAATTGATAGCCCCGAAAAGGAAATTTTGATTTTACATTTTTTTGAAGGCTTTCGTTTAAAAGAAATTGCAGAGATTCTTGATTTTAATGAAAACACCGTCAAAACCAAAATGTATCGTACGTTAAATCAGCTAAGAAAAATCTTACAGTAAAAATCACAATAAAGGAGAGAAAGACGGATGTACTCAGCTCAGAAAGAATTAGAACAACTGAAACAAGTCTATCAACAACAAGAAATCCCTCGTGGTATCAAAAATGAGATGATCAAGCGCTACTCACTAGAAGAACAAAGGTTTAACCAACGAGTGAAACGAAAAAAACAAGTGAAAGGACTTATTCTATCTTTTGCTATTATTGCGATGATGTTCAGCAGTGTTTTTTTTAACAATCAAATTCGTAGTTTTGCTGAAGATTTACCCTTGATTGGCCCAGTCGTGAAATTAATTTTAGGGAAAACACTGTCTGATGAAGCAATCGAGATCCGAGTGCCGCAAATCAGTACAAAAGATAAAGAAAATAGTCAGACGATTGCTGGACTGAACAAAAAGTACTTTCGTGAAGGACAAGAAAACTTTGAAAAAGCAAAAGTACAGTACCAAGACTTTAAAACAAATCATTTTCAAGTTACGGGAGATTATCAGAAACTGTTGGATGATCCGCGTTTTTTAGTGATTGAACGAAAGATGACACAAACTGCCGCAGACAGCTATACGGAAAAGCGTTATGATACGATTGATAAAAAAAGCGGAGTAGTCCTATCTTTACCACTTTTATTCAAAGATGATCAGTATCTTTCCGTTTTGACAAATGAAGTCAAAGAGCAAATGCAAAAAAATAGCAAAGAAAACCCTGATCAGTATTATTGGACAGATGATGATTTTAAAGATGGACTAATCAAAAAAACGCCATTAGTTACTAAAGACACATCTTTTTATATCAATAAAAATCACGAGCTAGTCTTAGTTTACGATCAATTTTCGATCGCACCTGGCTATATGGGCACACCAACCTTTGTGATACCTAAAGAAGTGACACGTTCACTTTTAGCTTCTCCAGATTACTTAAATGAGTAAGCTCAACCTAAAAAATAAATAACTGATCCTTTGCGCTATCATAAGAGTTGATTTGATTTTGGAAAAATACTTCAAATAGTTCAATTATACATGGTTATAATATATACAAAATGTCTAGGACAGCCATTGTTGGATAAATAGCTGTTTAAGAGAGATTGAGACAAAAGTATTTCGCATCAAGAAATAAGAAGGAATTTCCGAAAATTGACAAGAAACGCAAACACTGGTTTTTGCTGTTGATTGTTACCTACTTGGTGCTTCACAATTTTTTGGTCAATTTCGACAAATTTTTTGAAGATGCTACTTTTTTCTCACCGTGAACAAGAGGTCAGCTCTTTGAACATCATTTATTCGTTTTTAGAGATACTAGAAGAGACTGAAGCAAGTTTTGTTTCAGTCCCTTTTATTTTAGAGAACTATCCAAATTTCGTCCTAGAATTTTTTGTGCAAATATCGTAAATGATGTGAAAGTATATACTTTTTAGTATATACTTATTGTTGGATAAAAATATTTTCTCATTATTGTTGGTTCTGCTAATAAGTAAAGCTAGCAGAAAGTTTGGAGAATATTTTAGGAGGAATCTCGTGAAAAAACAACCAAAATTTCAAGAAATTGCGAATGAAATTGAGAAGCGAATCATGGAAGGAATTTACGTTTCTAGTCAAAAATTACCTTCAGAATATGATTTAGCAGACGAGTTTCAATGTAGTCGTTTAACTGTTCGTAAAGCAATCGAATTATTGATCAGCCAAAATAAGTTGATCAAAGAAAAAAGTAAAGGCACGTATGTCATGAAACAACCTAAGATCCAAAGTGGCTCTGGAGGATTGCAAAGCTTTACCGAAACTGCTCGAATCCAAGGGAAAAAGACAAAAACGCAAGTCTTAGAATGCGAAGTTACTGAACAACTACCAACGAATGTTAAACAAGCTTTTGGTGAATCGATTTCTGAGCCAATCGTTCATTTGAGACGATTACGTTATTTTGATGACGAACCAATGACGGTTGAAAATCTTTATATTTTAAAACGTTATCTGGGAGAAGTCTCTCAAGAAGAATTAAGTGGGTCACTCTATCAAGTGATCGAAAAAAACGTGGAGATCGCTTATTCTCACCAAGAAATCGAAGCAGTGAAAGCGACGGCTGACGTGGCAAAACTCTTGCAAGTAGCTGTGGATGAACCGATGTTGTTTGTCCATTCAATGACATATTCGCCAGCAGCCAAACCAATCTTATATGACTGCTCGTATTATCGTGCAGATAAATATACATTTAAAAATACGTTGATTCGTCAAAAAAGGAGTGAATAAATTGAAAAAAAGCAAGTCGATGATTGATGAACATTGGGAGGAATTTCTTGAATTTCTTCAAACAGTTATGAAAGTACCAAGTGTGAAAAGGGAGCCGGAAGATCATGCTCCGTTTGGGAAAGCACCTCGAGAAGTGTTGGACCTTGTACTTAAAAAAGGAAAAGAAGTAGGGTTTAAGACCAAAGTGATTGATGATGCGATCGGGTACGTCCAATGGGGAGAAGATGATGAGGACTATATTGGGATCATTGGTCATTTAGATGTGGTTCCAGCAGGATCGGGATGGGATTTTCCACCCTTTGATTTAAGCGAAAAAGATGGACGCTTTTATGGACGAGGGATTTTAGATAATAAAGGGCCGATCATTAGTTGTTTTTATGCTCTGATCCTGTTGAAAAAAATGGGAGCGGTTCCTAAAAAAACGATCCGCATTATTTTTGGGACTGACGAAGAAAGTGGGATGTCTGATGTGGCTCATTATTTACAGGCTGAAGTTCCGCCATCATTTGGTTTTACGCCAGATTGTAAATATCCAGTTGTTTACGGAGAAAGAGGAGTAGTCAACCTAACGATTCATTTCCCATTAGTTAAAGAAGAAGTTATTCAAATCAGTGATTTTGCAGGGGATCAATATCGAGATCATGTGCCAGACCAGCTGAGTGTTTCGATTAATGAGAAAAAATTTGATGTGGAAGGAAAACGTTCTCCAAGTAATGCCCCAGAATTAGGAGAGAATGCGATTACGCTGCTTGCCGAAAAAATCAAAGCAGATTCAGCTGTTCCAGAACAAATACGAGCTTATTTTGATTGGATCTGGCAAGCTTTCCACAATAAACATTATGGAGAAGGAATCGATCTTGCTTTGTCTGATGAAGATTCAGGCAGGTTGATTCTTACACCTGTGAATTTGCAAAAAAACACTAACGGGTTAGATTTAGAAGTTGCTTTTCGTTACCCTGTTTCAGTCACAGAAGAGGAAGTCGTGAGTGGGTTGGCTAAACAGTTGCCCGAGAAAGCGACTTTTACAATCAATCGCAGTATTCCAGGGATCTGTCAGAAAAAAGATTCGCCTGAAATCAAAAAACTATCTCAAATTTATGGCGAGATTACTGGGAACGACCCTACACCAGTGACGACAACGGGTGCTACTTATGCCAGAAAGATTCCTAATGTATTAGCGTTTGGTCCCTCTTTTCCTGGACAGAAAGGGATTGCACATAACAAAAACGAGTATATGGAAGTAACAGATCTGCGTATGAATTTAGAGATATATCTGCGAAGCATTCAAGCATTGATCGAATAAACAGTTATATATTTTTAAAAAAAAGATTATCAGAGACTTCTCTTATAAATCAATTAGATTTTAAGAAAAGTCTCTTTTTAGTATAGACATAATAGTATATACTAAATAAAATAGATGTAAGCGCTATATATAGGAGGAGTAAACATGTGGGGAATTATCGCAACGTGGCATATGGCACATGATGGTGTGTTAGCTGCCAAAGAATTATTAGAACAGGAAGGAACATGCGGAGATGCTGTGGAAACGTCAATCAAATGTGTAGAAGACTATCCATTTTACAAATCAGTTGGCTATGGTGGCTTGCCAAACGAACGAGGCATTGTAGAAATGGATGCGGCTTTTATGGATGGGGATACGTTCAAAATTGGGGCAGTGGCTGGGATCGTAGATATTGCGAATCCAATATCAGTTGCCAGAAAATTAAGTAATGAAAAATTCAATAGTTTTCGCGTAGGACAAGGAGCCACTGAATATGCAATGCTAGCAGGATTCGAACGGAAAAACATGCTAACGCCAAGAGCTAAAAAAATTTGGCAAAAACGAGTGGCAGAAGTGGCGAAAACGAATCTAAGCCCCTATGACGGACATGATACGGTGGGCGTGGTTTCTTTGGATCAACACACTGGCATGGCTGCAGGAACGTCTAGTTCTGGATTATTTATGAAAAAGCAAGGTCGTGTGGGAGATTCCCCTTTATCTGGTTCTGGTTTTTACGTCGACAGTCAAATCGGTGGTGCGACAGCAACTGGTCTAGGAGAAGATCTAATGAAAGGCTGTCTAGCTTATGAAATTGTTCGCTTGATGGGAGAAGGAGTCACTCCACAAAAAGCCTGTGATCAAGCTGTGTATTCTTTTACTGATTTATTAAAAGAACGGTATGGCAAAGCAGGTGCTTTTTCATTAGTTGCTATGAATAAAGCAGGTGAATGGGGAGTTGCGACCAATGTCGAATTTACGTTTACTGTTGCAACTGAAAAGGAGCAACCAGCTATCTACTTAGCTAATCCAGGAGTTGATCAGACAACGTTCATTGAACCAATCACCAAAGAATGGCTGGATGCTTATGAAAAACGCATCAAAGCCCCAGTTTGATCCCAGTATCGAAGTCATTTAGCTGATAATCAGCATATGTATATATAAGGAGGAGAAAAAAATGGCAACAAAAAAAATCTATTTATTCTGTGAAGCAGGTATGTCAACGAGTATTATGGTCAATAAAATGATGGAAGTAGTCACAAAACATCAGATGCCACTAGAAATCCATGCGTTCCCAGCAATCCATGCAGAGGAAAAAGTTGAACAAGAGAAACCGGTAGCCATCTTATTAGGACCACAAGTTCGTCATTTAAGTGACAAAATGAAAAAAACGTTTGAGCCGTTAGGCATTCCTGTAGGCACAATTGCCACAGAAGCATATGGCATGATGGATGGCGAACGTGCGATGAAAGATGTCCTGAAAATGATCAAAGAAAGTAGAAAATGAGTTTTTGTAAACGGAAACAGTTGGAGTCAACAAAAAGATCGGGGGAAAAAAGATGCAAAAATTTTTGAATTGGTTAGAAAAAGTTTTGACACCAATGGCAAAAACGGTTGGAGAAAATAAATATTTGATTGCTATACGAGATGGCTTTTTACTTTCTACACCGTTATTGATCGTGGGGTCATTGTTTCTAGTATTGACCAACTTTCCAATACCAAATTGGAATGAATGGATGGCTGGATTTTTAGGGGAAAATTGGGCAGTCATGTTGAATAAGCCTGCTACCGCCAGTTTTGATATCATGACGATTTTAGCAGTTGGGGGCATCGGTTATAGTTTAGCAAAGCAATTTAAAGTGGATGCGATGCAAGCGGCAATTATTTCTTTAGTTTCATTCTTTATCGTAACGCCTTTTACCACATTATTTACGCCAGAAGGTTCGACTGAAGTATTTGAAGTCGGAAGTCTTCCTTTACGTTGGATGGGATCAAGTGGTTTATTTTTAGGGATGGTAGTTGTTTTAGTAGCGACTCGTATGTTCGTTGCCTTGATTCGTACAGGGTGGACAATCAAAATGCCAGATGGCGTGCCGCCTACAGTTGTTAAATCGTTTGAAGCATTGATTCCAAGTTTCGTCATCTTAACGTTCTTTATGGTGGCGAATTGGATAGCGAGTTTAACCACATATGGGAATTTACAAGAAATCCTGTTTAAATTCTTATAAACACCATTGTTAAGTTTAGGGAATACTTTAGGTGCTATGATCATTGCGTACTTATTTTTACATTTTTTCTGGTTTTTCGGAATCAACGGTTCAAGTGTCGTAGGTGCAGTTTTCAATCCAGTTCTTCGTGCTTTATCGATTGAAAATCTAAATGCGTTCAAAGACGGACATGAAATTCCTAATATCATTACAGGTCAATTTCAAGATATGTTTGCAACATTTGGTGGGGGCGGTTCTACCTTATCATTGATTTTGATTATGATTCTTGTATGTAAAAGTCAGCGAGTGAAAAAACTTTCACAATTATCGCTTGTACCAGGAATTTTCGGGATCAATGAACCGATCATCTTTGGTTTACCGATCGTATTAAATCCAATCATTTTGATCCCATTTGCTTTAGTACCGACGATCAATATCATTATTGCTTATTTTTGTATGGACCTAGGGTTAGTTGCTTACACCAATGGGATTCAACTTCCATGGACAACGCCACCGATCATTTCCGGCTTTTTAGTCAGTGGTTGGCAAGCTTCTGTCCTTCAGGGATTACTTATTTTATTAGGAATGGCAGTTTATTATCCATTCATCAAAGTGTTAGACACTCAATATCTGAAAGAAGAGCTTGAGGCAGAAGAATCAACAGCAGAAGAAATCAATTTTGATGACTTTGATTTTGATACCTTATAAAAAGGAGTAGGAGCATGAAAAAAATCATTTTGATCCTCAACCATGTGACCGCAGGTATGGGAAGTGACGAACAAGCACAATTGCCTCCAGGTGGAAAAAAACAGCTCTAGGACCGGGAGAAACATTAGCGCCATTGTTTAAAGAAAAAAAGGCAGAGATTATTGCTACTTTATACTGCGGTGATCGTTATTATTCAAGTCATCCAGAAGAAGTTAAACAAAAATTTATCGGATTCGCCAAAAAGTTTGGAGCAGATGCGATATTATGTGGACCAGCTATGCATTATCCTAATTTTGGAGAGATGGCAGGCGGGTTAGTCGAAGCTTTTAACAAAGAAGGCATTCCTGCTGCCGCTGCAATGTCTGTTGAAAATCCTGCTGTAGCAAAATATCAGCAAGTGATCCCCATCGTTAAAATGCCAAAAAAAGGTGGGATCGGACTAAATCAATCCTATAAAAATATGGCAACAATCGTGACACAGTTAGCGAAAGGGGAAGAACGAACTTCCTCAGAACAAGAAATGATCTTTTGAATCAAAAGTGAATAAACGGAGCATAATGACTTTTCTTAAGTTGAAAAGCTGTTTCGATAGATGACGGAAAAAAGCCAATCATTACGTATGTTTTGATTGGCTTTTTGTGTGAAGAAGGTTGCAAAGAATAGTTTGCCACAAGCAGGATCAGGGGAGATGAGGAACACGTAAGGCTTTGATCAATGTCAATGTTTGGGTAGAAAGATTCGATCAATTAGCTAACTGAATTTCACCGTTTGCCAGCTTGCTCCTTCTCTTTATTGATTTGTTCTTTCTCTTTATTAAAAAGTAGAGTGAAAAAATAGACTTGAATCTCAATGGATCGTCCAATAAACTACTTATTGTAAGCGATTTATTATTAATTGAAGAAAAGTGGTGATGTATGAACAAAGTAAAGATACTCATGACCTTGTTTGTTAACTCTATACTTCTATTGTTGGTTTCTCATCCCCAAGAAATAGCGGTAACTACAAGCAAGTCTAATGTAGGAACACATGCAACATTTTCCAAAGTAATGACTTATGATCAAATGATTGAGCAACTCACAAACGATCTTCAGCTTTCATCAACAAAAGCAAGGCAAAAACTCGAATCTTCGGACAAGATTGTTCACACAGTTACTCGAAATAGAGCAACCTTTCGAGTACTGTCGCATACTGTGATGGTAAATAAGGCGTACAAGCCAACGATGCGGTTTTATTGTGAAACGAGTGAAAGTGGTCATTTTAGAGCGATTAAACGAATAGTAGCAATAAATTTGGTTAGAGAAGACCAGGAAGTGGCAAAAGCCTTTTCCGGAACTGTCTATGTCAACTTAGAAGAAGCCAATCGTATCTATTATATCGTGAATGGTGACTTCTTTAATCAAGGCACGACTTCATGGCAAATCGGATCAACGAGTGGTGTAGACAGTGCGCTAGATCTAAGGTTTACTACAAAGGATGCCGGGAGCCATTACCAATACAGTTATAGTGAACACCGAATCACTTTTTGATTTGCAGGCGGGTAAGGAAGTGGACAGCGATCGCTAACCATTGCTGAATAATAGTGAATGGTTAAAGAAAAGTGATGGGAGAGATATGGGTGGCTCGTAAAACTTAGTTTACACAAAAAATAACGAAAAAAGCTGATCCATACATGCGGATCAGCTTTTTATCTTTTAAATTTAGAAAGCAAAACATTCCCAAATATGCTAAGATAGCAATAGACGCGTCCTGAGGGAATCGAACCCCCGTCTCAAGAACCGGAATCTTACGTGATATCCACTACACTAAGGACGCAAGTACAGACACAATTGTAACGAAACTAAAAAAAAATTACAAGGGGAATGGACAAAAAAATGAAATTTCAACAAAACTTTTCACAAAAACAACAGCAAACACAAAAATTAGCCATGACACAACATCTGCAACAGTCCATCCAGGTATTGCAATATAACAGTGAAGAGCTCTTGGCATTTGTTGAAAATCAAGCATTAGAAAATCCATTGATAGAAGTAGTGGAACCAGAATGGCAATCTGACTATCAGAAGATCAGATCAGCCAATGATAATGAAGAAACCAACTACTTAAATCAAATTCCCGATACCAGTGTTTCCTTATTTGAATCATTGATCGAACAGATCCATTTGAACTATCGGCAGACCTTCTTACGTCAGTTAGTTCTTTATTTAGTCGAGTACATTGATTTAAATGGATTTTTGACGATTGATTTAAAAGAGGCACAAGAACAAACAAATGCAACTTCGATTGAGATCCTTGATGCACTAACGCTGGTCCAACAACTTGAACCAGCAGGTGTGGGGGCACGAAGTTTACAAGAGTGTTTGATGTTACAAACGGAAAGAGATGACTTTGCACCAGAGTTAGCGTATATCGTTTTGGAAGAGTGTTTTGAGTTGCTGGTTGATCGCAAATGGAAAGAGATCGCTCAACGCTTTTCAATCGAACTTAGTGAAGTACAACGAATCTTTGATTACATCCAAACACTTAGCCCAAGCCCTGGACGGATTTTTGATCGAAGCAGTGAATTATATATCATTCCTGATGTCAAAGTGATGGTTGATAAGGACCAAAAAGTGTCTGTCCTTTCTAGACGAGGAAATCAACCAGATGTTCGTTTCCAAGAACATTATTTTAATCAGATGCTTAAAAAAGCAGACAAAGAAACGCAAGCGTACTTGAAAGAACGGAAACAAGAATTTGACTGGTTGAAAAAAACGATTCTACAACGTGGGGATACGATTTTACGGGTGGCTCAAATCATTGTTTCCCATCAACAAGCCTTTTTCACAAATAAAGAACGACCAATTAAACCGCTGACATTAAAAGAAGTGGCAAAAGAGTTGGAAGTACATGAATCCACTGTCAGCCGTGCCGTCAATGGAAAATACCTGGAAACTGAATTTGGGGTTTTCGAGCTTAAGAAATTCTTTACAACTAGACTACAGCAAAGTGGGACAGATACTGAGACCGATCTCTCAGCTGATACTGCACAAAAGAAAATCCAAGAACTTGTAGATCAAGAAGACAAAATCAAACCACTTTCTGATCAAAAGATCGTAGAATTATTAAAAAAAGATGAAATATTGATTTCAAGAAGGACGGTTGCAAAATATCGTGACCTGCTGGGAATCCCAAGTTCATCGAAAAGAAAACGTTATGATAGATAATGTGAATCTCGACTAGAAAAAAATGAAAAGTTTTTTCTAGTCTTTTTTTATTGAAAAAAACGGGTAAAACTGTTAGACTTACATTCGTGAGGTTGAGATTTTCCTTTTAAATACTTAGTAGTAGGAAAGTCGCTTTTCTTTTTTTATCGTACATGGGTCGTTTTGAGTCTACATTGGACAAATATCGTCCAACTAAGGAGATCGCTATGCTTGATGAATTGAAAATGATTGAATCTGTTGCACCGGATATTATCGAGGTTTTACAGGAAAGATATAAAATTTTACGTAATATTTATTGGATGCAGCCAATAGGTCGTCGTAGTTTATCAGAGAGTATGGGCATCACAGAACGCGTATTACGAACAGAAACAGATCTATTGAAACAGTTAGATTTGATCAACACCTCTAAAAGCGGTATGACTTTGACCAAAAAAGGAGAAGAAGTTTATCAAAGTCTTGAGAACTTCATGGATCAACTTTTAGGAATGCATCAGACAGAAAAAAAACTGGCTGAGTATTTTGGGAATCAACGTTGTATCGTGGTATCAGGAAACACTGAAGAACAGCCTAAAGTGGCGGATGCTTTTGGTGAAGCATTAAATGAAGCTTTAGATTTGTTACTACCGGAGGGCAATAATATCATTGCTGTAATGGGCGGAACAACGATGGCTGTAGTAGCTGAACAACTGACAAATTTGGAAAACAATCAGCGACATAATCTATTTGTGCCAGCTCGTGGTGGTATCGGAGAGGCTGTGACTGTACAAGCAAATTCCGTAAGTGCTAGAATGGCTACAAAAGCAAGTGGAAATCATCGTGCATTGTATGTTCCAGAACAATTAAGTTTAGCAACGTACAATTCCTTGCTCAATGAACCCTCTATTCAAGAAGTGTTAAACTTGATTAGTCAGGCAAATTGTGTTATTCATAGTATTGGACGCGCACTCCATATGGCAGCACGTCGAAAAATGACTGAAAAGGAATTAGTCATGCTGAAACAGGCGAATGCGGTGGCGGAATCTTTCGGCTATTTTTTCAATGAAAATGGCGAAGTCGTATATAAAGTTCCTCGCATCGGAATCGAATTGAAAGATTTGGCAAATGTACCCATCATTCTTGCGATTGCTGGGGGAAAGTCAAAAGCAAAAGCGATTCGCGCCTATATGAAAAATGCACCAAAACAAACGTGGCTCATCACTGATGAAGCTGCAGCAAAAGAGATTTTAAAAGGGGTATCCCTTTAAAATAAATATTTTTTTGATTTTCATAAGGAGGAAATCTTAAATGACAGTTAAAGTAGGTATTAATGGTTTTGGACGTATCGGACGTCTAGCATTCCGTCGTATCCAAGATGTAGATGGAATCGAAGTAGTAGCAATCAACGACTTAACAGATGCTAAAATGTTAGCACACTTGTTAAAATATGACACAACTCAAGGACGTTTCAACGGAACAGTTGAAGTTCACGAAGGTTCATTCAACGTTAACGGAAAAGAAGTTAAAGTTTTAGCTAACCGTAACCCTGAAGAATTACCTTGGGGCGAACTAGGTGTTGACATCGTTCTAGAATGTACTGGTTTCTTCACTTCAAAAGCAGCTGCTGAAAAACATTTAACAGCTGGTGCTAAACGTGTTGTTATCTCAGCTCCTGGTGGAAATGACGTTCCAACAATCGTTTATAACACAAACCACGAAACATTAACTGGTAAAGAAACAGTTATCTCAGGTGCTTCATGTACTACTAACTGTTTAGCTCCTATGGCTAAAACATTAAACGACAAATTTGGTGTTGTTGAAGGATTAATGACAACTATCCACGCTTACACAGGTGACCAAATGACTCTAGACGGACCTCATCCTAAAGGTGACTTCCGCCGTGCACGCGCTGCTGCTGCAAACATCGTTCCTAACTCAACAGGTGCTGCTAAAGCTATCGGTTTAGTAATCCCTGAATTGAACGGTAAATTAGACGGAGCTGCTCAACGTGTTCCTGTACCAACAGGTTCATTAACTGAATTAGTTACAGTTCTTGAAAAAGAAGTAACTGTTGACGAAATCAACGCAGCAATGAAAGAAGCTTCAAACGAATCTTACGGATACAACACAGACGAAATCGTTTCTTCTGATATCGTTGGTATGACTTTCGGTTCATTATTTGACGCTACACAAACTAAAGTAATGACTGTTGGCGACAAACAATTAGTTAAAACTGTTGCTTGGTATGACAACGAAATGTCTTACACTGCACAATTAGTACGTACTTTAGAATACTTCGCTAACTTATAAGATAGACCAAACGTACAAGTGTAATTTATAAGCATGTACACTTAAAAGCGGGGAAGCAATCGCGCTTCTTCCGCTTTTTTTGATAGTAAGTTTATTTAGGAGGAAATAAAATGGCTAAGAAAACAGTGAAAGATATTGATTTAAAAGATAAAAAAGTTCTTGTCCGTGTTGACTTTAATGTTCCTTTGAAAGATGGCGTGATCACAGATGACACACGTATCAAAGCAGCATTACCAACAATCAACTACGTATTAGAACAAGGCGGAAAAGCAATTCTTTTCTCTCACTTAGGACGTGTAAAAACGGAAGAAGATAAAGAAGGTAAATCTTTAGCTCCCGTTGCAAAACGTTTAGGCGAACTATTAGGAAAAGAAGTAACTTTCGTTCCTGAAACTCGTGGTGCAGAATTAGAAGCAGCAATCAATGACATGAAAGATGGCGACGTGGTTGTTTTTGAAAACACTCGTTTTGAAGACATTGATGGCAAAAAAGAAAGCAAAAATGATGCAGACCTAGGTAAATATTGGGCTTCATTAGGTGATGTATTTGTCAATGATGCTTTCGGTACAGCTCACCGTGCGCATGCTTCAAACGTCGGAATTGCTTCAACTGGTATCCCAACAGTTGCTGGATTCTTGATGGAAAAAGAAATCAAATTTATCGGTGAAGCCGTTGAAGAACCAAAACGCCCTATGATCGCAATCTTAGGTGGCGCAAAAGTTTCTGATAAAATCGGTGTAATCGAAAACTTGATTCCTAAAGCAGACAAAATCTTGATCGGTGGCGGAATGACTTACACATTCTACGAAGCTAAAGGAATCAAAATCGGTAACTCTTTAGTAGAAGCTGATAAAGTTGAATTAGCAAAAGAATTGATCGAAAAAGCTGGCGACAAATTAGTCTTGCCAATCGATAACGTTTGTGCTCCAGAGTTCTCAAACGATGTTGAAACACAAGTAATCGAAGGCGATATCCCTGAAGGATTGATGGCTTTAGACATCGGCCCTGCATCAGTGAAATTATTTGCTGATACATTACAAGGTGCAAAAACAGTTGTTTGGAACGGACCAATGGGTGTGTTCGAAATGAGTAACTTTGCTAAAGGTACAATCGGTGTTTGTGAAGCAATCGCTAACCTTGAAGATGCAACAACAATCATCGGTGGTGGTGACTCAGCAGCTGCTGCAGAACAATTAGGTTTTGCTGACAAATTCACACATATCTCAACAGGTGGCGGCGCAAGCTTAGAATTACTAGAAGGTAAAGAACTACCTGGTTTAGCTGCAATCAACGATAAATAAGCATCGTTCGTTGTATCTGATTTAGATGAAGACAGCTGCTTTTTGCAACGGTGAATTGATTCAAACTCAAATAAACTTAACCAAAAAGCAGCTTTTTCTTTTTATACGTGGAGGAGAGTTCCACGACTCATAATTTTAAAGGAGTGCATACTGTCATGCGTAAACCAATTATCGCTGGTAACTGGAAAATGAACAAAACTGCATCTGAAGCAAAAGAATTTGCTGAAGCAGTAAAAAACAACATCCCTTCAAATGAAAAAGTTGATTCTGTTATCGGATCACCTGCTTTGTTCTTACAAGAACTAATGGCTTCAGCTGAAGGAACAGAATTAAAAATCTCAGCACAAAACTGCTACTGGGAAAACTCAGGTGCATTCACAGGTGAAACTTCACCAGCTGCTTTAGCAGACTTAGGTGTGGACTATGTGATCATCGGACATTCAGAACGTCGTGAATACTTCCATGAAACAGATGAAGACATCAACAAAAAAGCGAAAGCTATCTTTGCAAACGGCATGATCCCAATTCTTTGCTGTGGTGAATCTTTAGAAACTTACGAAGCTGGAAAAACAGCTGAATGGATCGAAGGACAAATCACTGCTGGTCTTGAAGGATTAACAGATGGTCAAGTAAGCAACATGGTTATTGCTTATGAACCAATCTGGGCAATCGGTACTGGTAAATCAGCTGATGCACAAATTGCTGACGAAATCTGTGGCGTTGTACGTCAAACAGTTGAAAAATTATACGGCAAAGAAGTATCTGATGCAGTACGTATCCAATACGGTGGTTCTGTAAAACCAGAAAACATTGCTGAATATATGGCGAAAGAAAATGTTGACGGAGCATTAGTTGGTGGCGCAAGCTTACAAGCTGATTCATTCTTGGCATTATTAGACGCTGTAAAATAATTAGTGAAAATTTGCGAAAAATGCAAGAAATGTTTGCACTAACGCCTAAAATTAACTAAAATCGTATATGAGGGAAATCCCTTAGGAAAAAACAAACTCAAAGGAGAGACAAAACATGTCAATTATTACTGATGTTTACGCTCGCGAGATCTTAGACTCACGCGGTAACCCAACAATCGAAGTAGAAGTATACACAGAAAGCGGAGCTTTTGGCCGTGGAATGGTTCCTTCAGGTGCTTCAACTGGTGAATACGAAGCCGTTGAATTACGTGATGGAGACAAAGCTCGTTATGGCGGTAAAGGTGTAACTAAAGCTGTTGACAACGTAAACAACATCATTGCTGAAGCAATCATTGGCTACGATGTACGTGACCAAATGGCAATCGATAAAGCTATGATCGCTTTAGACGGAACTCCTAACAAAGGTAAATTAGGTGCGAACGCAATTTTAGGTGTATCTATCGCTGTTGCTCGTGCAGCTGCTGACTACCTAGAAGTACCTTTATACCACTACCTAGGCGGATTCAATACAAAAGTTTTACCAACTCCAATGATGAACATCATCAACGGTGGATCACATGCGGATAACTCAATCGACTTCCAAGAATTCATGATCATGCCTGTTGGCGCTCCAACATTCAAAGAAGCTCTACGTATGGGTGCTGAAGTATTCCACGCATTAGCAGCAATCTTGAAATCTCGTGGATTAGCTACTTCTGTTGGTGACGAAGGTGGATTCGCTCCTAACCTTGGTTCAAACGAAGAAGGTTTTGAAGTAATCATCGAAGCAATCGAAAAAGCTGGCTATGTACCTGGTAAAGACGTTGTTCTTGCTATGGATGCTGCTTCTTCAGAATTCTACGACAAAGAAAAAGGTGTTTACGTATTAGCTGATTCAGGCGAAGGCGAAAAAACGACTGACGAAATGATCAAATTCTACGAAGAATTAGTTTCTAAATATCCAATCATCTCAATCGAAGACGGATTAGACGAAAACGACTGGGACGGATTCAAGAAATTAACTGACGTATTAGGCGACAAAGTTCAATTAGTTGGTGACGACTTGTTCGTAACAAACACTCAAAAATTATCTGAAGGTATTGAAAAAGGAATCGCTAACTCAATCCTAATCAAAGTTAACCAAATCGGTACTTTGACAGAAACTTTTGAAGCAATCGAAATGGCTAAAGAAGCTGGCTACACAGCAGTTGTTTCTCACCGTTCAGGTGAAACAGAAGATTCAACAATCTCTGATATTGCTGTTGCAACAAACGCTGGTCAAATCAAAACTGGTTCTCTATCACGTACTGACCGTATTGCTAAATACAACCAATTACTACGTATCGAAGACCAATTAGGCGAAGTTGCTGAATACAAAGGTTTGAAATCTTTCTACAACTTAAAAAACAAATAATTTTAGGACGATCAAATAAGTACGACGATAGCAGAGCGTCGATTATATAGCTGTGCTGGTCTACTTCATTCTAAAGTTATTAAAAAGTACCTTTCTCTTATCTTGAAGATAGGAGAAAGGTCTTTTTTTGCAGAAAAAATTTAGAGATTATCCTAACAAAAACTGAATTACATAATCGTTTTTTGTCACGTTTACAAACGATTTAATTATTGCTAAGATATTATGATAAAAGGAAAAAAAGAATAATGGGGAAAGTGTATGAAAGCAAAAATTTTAAAGGGGTTCAAATGGTTCGGTATTTTGCTTCTCAGTACCATTTTATTGGTCGTGATTGCTTTTCAAGTTTCACCGAGACCAAGTGCTTATGTGATCCGACATCTGTTTAGCGATGCTGTAACGATCACAGATAAAGAGACGTATGAACAAGCAAAAGATTCCACCAGTTCGCTCACTGATCGTTCTTATCAATCACAATTCAAAAAAAACAACTACGATATCTATTATCCTAAAGGCAGTGAGGGACCTTTACCCACGTTGATCTGGGTTCACGGTGGAGGCTATGTGAGCGGGGATAAAGCAGGTGTAAAAGAATTTGCAACAAGATTAGCTTCAGATACGCACATCGCAGTTGTTGCTATGAACTATGAACCGGCACCTAGCTCTCAGTATCCCAATCAAGTAGTCCAAGTCAATGAATTAGTCCAACAATTAAAAAAAGAGAACAATCAGAAGTTGGATCTTTCAAAGCTGATTTTTGGTGGCGATAGTGCAGGCGCTCAGATTGCCTTACAGTATGTCACTATCCAAACAAATCAACAGTATGCAAAAGAAATGAAGATGAAACAAATGATTGATCCAACAGCGATCAAAGGAGCCATTTCTTACTGTGGGCCAGTTGACTTGCAACAAACAGCAAAACAGCAATCGAGTGATCGATTGATGCATTTCTTCGTTAAAACGGTAGCTTGGTCTTTGATTGGAACGAAAGATTGGCAAACAGACGAACGCTTATATCAAGCTAGTTTAGTTGATCAAGTGTCAAAAGACTTCCCGCCTACGTATATCACAGATGGAAATGCGTATTCTTTCCAAGATCAAGGGATTGCTTTCGCAAATAAATTAAAAGAGTTAGACGTTCCTGTAGACGAACTATTTTATAAAGACCAGAAAAAAGAAATCAGTCATGAATATCAATTTAATTATACATTGCCAGAATCAAAAACTTGTTATGAGCAGACGGAGCGGTTCATTGAAAACTGTTTTCGATCTACAACAGCTCAATAACGAATTGCCGAAGCATCCCGAAATAGCTCCTTCTATTTTGGGGTGCTTCGGTGTCTTTAGACATAGGAGTGTCAATGGCTGCTGCTAACTAATCGACTGAGAATGGATGAATGATTGAAAATGATACACTGTTTCAGTAAAATAGAAAGAAACAGCAGGAGTGTGGGACAGGATGGGAAATGAAGAAAAAATAGCTATTTTACAAGAAATGATCCGAATCAAGTCAGTGAATGGGAACGAAGGGGAAGTAGCCGCCTACTTAAATCAATTATTGAATCAACATGGAATCCAAGGAGAAATCATTTCTCACACTGAGGGGCGTGATAACTTGGTAGCGACGTATCACAATGGTCAAGGAAGAGTATTAGGTTTGTCTGGTCACATGGATGTTGTGTCTGCAGGAGACGAATCGAATTGGACCTACCCGCCTTTTGCAGCAGAAATAAAAGGTAATCGCTTGTATGGACGTGGTACTACCGATATGAAAAGTGGGCTAGCCGCTATGGTGATTGCGATGATTGAATTGAAAGAGTCTGGGAAACCGTTTAACGGGACAATCAAATTATTAGCGACAGTAGGGGAAGAAGTCGGAGAATTAGGTAGTGAACAACTGACAAAAGCAGGTTATGTCGACGATTTAGACGGATTGATCATTGGTGAACCAACCAATTACAATTTGATGTATACTCACATGGGTTCAATAAACTACACCGTTGTTTCTCATGGTAAAGAAGCCCACAGCTCAATGCCTCAAGAAGGCTACAATGCGATCAACCATTTAAATGAATTTATTACGCGTGCAAATGAGCAAATGGATGCTTTAGCGAATGATTTCCAAAATTCAGCATTAGGAAAAACGATCCATAACGTTACAGTGATCAACGGAGGAAATCAAGTCAACAGTATTCCAAGTCAGGCGCAATTACAAGGAAATATCCGCTCAATCCCTGAATTTCCAAACGATCAAATCATTGATTTATTACAAAAGATCGTGGATGAATTGAATGAAGGAACAAACTATCACTTAGAATTGACGATCGACTACAATAAGATTCCTGTGAAAGCAAATCCTGATTCTTCGTTGATCTACCATATTCAAAAACAGTTCGAGCAACCATTGCCCCTAGTAGGTGCAGCAGCAACGACAGATGCAGCTGAATTTACTAAATCCGCTCACTCCTTCGATTTTGTGGTATTCGGTCCCGGAGTCGTAAACTTGCCTCATCAAATAGACGAATATGTAGAAATCGATAATTACTTGGATATGATTGACACATATCAAGCAATCATCTTGTCTTATTTAGCATAACAGCCTATTTTGGTTCAAAGTACAAAAAAGTACAAAGTAGATCCTTCAATTAAATCAAAAAAAAGCAAAACAAATTTTCATGTTTTGCGTTTTTTTGATTTACTAATTGAAGTAACCGACTTCTATTCGCACGTATATTTACTCCAGCTCATCACAACTACGTAGCTCAAATCGCTCTGTTCACAATCCTTTTCGGCAATGCCAAGACGACAAGGGTGACGACGACTACTGAGAGCAGGCGGTCGAGGTAATCGGTTCCCGCTTGAACGAGAATCACGCTCATTGTTTGATTGAACCCAATTCCATGGAGGAACTGAACAATCATGCTTGAACCAGAAGAAGTGACTCCCCCAAAGAGTTTTACAGTGATTAGGGAAGAAAGGATGGTTCCAGGCAGTGATAAGACAAGTGCCCAGAAAACTAAGGTCCAGCGGTTCTTACTGCGAGTGAATCGTTGATGGAAAATCACTCCAGCAAGTAAACCTGTTACCATTTGAACAGGTGAATAATACAACGAGAAGATATCGGTGGTAACACCACTTAATACCCCGCTGGCCAAGCCAGTGAGTAACCCAAATACCGGACCTAACAAAGTCCCAGCGAATATGGTACCGATCGAATCAAGATAGATCGGTAATCGTAGCCATAATGCAATGGTTCCGCCGATATAATTGATTCCGATACATAAAGCGACGATCGTAATCGTCTGTGTGGTGATTCTTTTTTTGCGCATGTTTTTCATCCCATCTTTAATCTTTCCAGATCTTTTTTAATCGTTTCTTCTTGTGCATTTAAAAGAACGGTCAAAAACTTCCGAAAAAATAGATGAGTATCAACTTCTGTCATAATGGTGCTGTTTGGTGCTTTTTGCCAAAAATCAAAGCGATCGACTAGTGTTTGCCCACGGCTGATTCCTTGCGTTTCAACAGCGGTATAACTAGTAAATCCCTGACAAATGCTTTCGTCGATAAAGTAGGCAACGGCCAGAGGATCATTGATGACGCACCCTAGGATTCTTTCTTGTTGCCAGTGAAAATCAAAATAAAAACGAGTGATCACTTTTAGAAATTCTCCTTCCTCAGGATTGAGCTGACAACAATATTCTAATAAGGTAGGTGTCAAAACGATTTCTCTCGTAACATCTAACCCGACCATTTCAATCGTGTTCCCTAAATTTTCAAACACAAAGGCAGCTGCATCAGGATCGCACCAATAATTGTACTCAGCAACTGGTGAACAGTTTCCGTGGCTTTTGTAGGTGCCACCCATTGAAATAAATCGCTCGAAATGTTTCCCTAAATGTGGATTTTTCATCAAAGCACGAGCAATATTGGTCAAAGGGCCAAGTGCAATGATCGAGGTGTTTGTTTCTTTAGAAAAGTATTCCGCCAAAAAATCGACTGCTGATTTTTCTTCTATTTGTTTTTCTTGTACTTGAGCAAAGTTTGTCTCGCCTAATCCGTCCATCCCATGAGTGTCTTGTGCGCTAATAAACGGCTGTTTCAACGGTTGTGTTTGCCCTTGATAGACGGGGATGTCTAAGCGTCCGCAACGTTTCAAACATTTGAAAACATTTTGGCTACCGATCGTCACAGGTACATTACCGCAGACCGTCGTGATCGCAACCACCTCGATTTCGGGGGACTTGATGGCTAACATCAATGCTAAAGTGTCATCGATTCCAGGATCGCAGTCAATAATTACTTTTCGCATTATTTCCAATCTCCTTTCTGTAGAGATACTTAGTTTTTTATTCTGGGAAGTTTCCGAACCAGTCCAAGGATACTCCTTGATTAAAATGCACGGAATCAGTATACTGGCTTTTAAATAAAATGTAAATGTTATCTTATTTTTTATTCCTATTTTATTGGTTTTAAATTTCAATGAAGCCTAGGGTGAAAACTTGAGCAGTTTTTTTAGAAAATGGTACAATGGAATAGAAGGCTATACGGATTGATAATAGAAAAAATATTTATGGAAAGCGGGGAAGATAAGTGATTGTCATGTATCTTATTCTTATAGTTCTCATTTTAGGCGCAGTCATTTATCGTGGACTTTCTTCTTACTATGCGCAAAAATTAATTCAATCGGGTTTACAAAGAGGATATGATTGGTATGAAAAAACTGGTCATCAGTTGATGGACCCATCGGCTTTTACGATTGTAGAAAAGCAACGGCAACTTGCGGAAACAGAAGCTGAAGGCTTTTGGAGTAAAGGCAAAGAAATCGAAGTCAAAAGTCATGATGGGTTAAAACTGTTAGGACGAATCTTTCAAAGTTCCTCTCCCAACAAAAAATGGGTTGTTTGTGTCCATGACTATCGAAGTGATGGGAAAACAGATATGTCTTATATTGGAAAGAAATATGCAGAAGCAGGGTTTAACGTCTTGATTCCTGATTTGCGTGCTCACGGCAAGAGTGAAGGAGAAATCATCGGAATGGGTTGGTTGGATCGTTTAGACTTGATTATCTGGATCAACTATATTTTACAGATGCAGCCAGATGCTAACATTATTTTACATGGGAGTTCAATGGGTGCCTCTGCTATCATGATGGCTAGTGGGGAAAAACTACCTCCTGCAGTTCGAGGGTTTATCCTGGATAGCGGGTTTGTTTCCGTCTATGCGGAGTTTCGCTACATGTTGAGCAAACTAACCTTTCTTCCTAAAAAAATGATCATGCGCCATGCAAATCGCTATGCAAAGAAATATGCTGGTTATTCTTTGAAACAGGCGTCAGCAACCCGTCAGTTGGGCAGTAATCACCTGCCAGTATTGATCATTCATGGGGAAGAGGATCAGTTCGTTCCAGTCAGTGCCGCTTATACGATCCAAAATGCGACAGCTGGTGAAAATGATCTTTTTCTGATCCCAGAAGCTCAACATTTAGAAGCAGCCGTGAAAGATCCCACCAAATATTGGACGGTTGTTTTCTCATTTATCGAACAGCGAATCGATTGGAGAGAATCAGGTTATTCCGAGTATAAATAATTGTTTGCTGAGAACTAGACTGTTAGAATCAAGGAGAACAAATTATTTGGTCAATACGGGGAGTGGCGAAAATGGAAATCAAAGAAGAAAAAAATCGTTTCGTATTATTGAATGATGAAGCAAAAGAAATCGGGGAAATGACTTGGTCTGATGCAGGACCAGACATCATGATCATTGATCATACATTTGTAGAACCAGAGTATCGTGGACAAAAATTAGCAGAAAAATTAGTGCTTAATGGCGTAGAACTAGCTCGAAGAGAAGGTAAAAAAATTATTCCATTGTGTCCATATGCGAAGAAAGAATTTGAAAGAAAACCTGAATATCAAGATGTGCTTCGTAAATAATCGACTCGTTTTCGTACGATCGTCAATGAATGAAATGACAAAAAGTGGATCTATCCGCTAAATGAACTTTTTTTAAATTAGAGAAACCGAAATTGTAGCAACCGGCTATTAGCGGTGTTATTCTTTCGGTTTTTTCGTCTTTTCAGTCTTTGCCCATGAATAAGTACTAATACTAAATGTTATCTAAAATTGGAGCCCCATTCGCAAGAGAAGGTTGTCAGAGTTTTTTTTATATGATAAAGTAAAATAGATGATATTTTACGGAAAGGAGGCTGCTTAATGTATAATGTAATTTTAGGAATCGTGATCGTGTTATCGATTGTAATGGTCATTGCAATCATGATGCAACCAAGTAAACAAAACAGTGCAGCAAGTGCATTTACTGGCGGAGCGGATCAATTATTCGGTAAACAAAAAGCACGTGGTTTTGAAGCAGTCATGCAACGTTCGACAGCGGTAATGGGTGCCATTTGGATGATTTTATTATTTGTACTAGCCTTTTTATCTTCTAAATAAAAAGTTGATTTAACGATTAGTCGAAATAATTATGAATCGTTTTTTCGTTCAAAAAATTTCGGCTTATTTTTTTTAAGTAGTTGATTTGAATGAGCGAAAAAAGAATTCCTTTCATGCAGAGCAGTGATTGACGTCGCGGCTCTTTTTTATTTGCCAAAAGAGCGGTTTTGTCCTAAGGGATCGCCAATCTATGTTAAAATGAGAAGAACGAGGTGAACCTAATGAAAAGTCTACCAAAACCCCTTTATGCAAAACATAGCAAGAGAGCTGTGCTACTCTTACATGCCTATTCTGGAAGTCCGAATGATGTGCGCATGCTGGCTCGATATTTGGAAAAGTCAGAATATACTGTCTATGCTCCATTATTTACTGGACATGGAACGCTAGCTCCACAAGACATTTTAGCGCAAAAAACGGAAACATGGTGGGAAGATACGAAACAAGCCATCCACTTTTTAAAAGCAGAAGGTTTTTCCCAAGTTGCCGTTTTTGGATTATCAATGGGAGGAATCTTCGCTGTTCGAGCATTAGCAGAACAGTCAGAGATCATTGGTGGCGGATGTTTCTGCTCACCGATTTCACCAGTTGAAAATCATGTACCAGAAAATTTTGAGCGATATGAACGTTATGTGCTAAAACTTGCAGGGGAATCTGAACAGGAAATCGAAGAAACTGTCGCTGCGCTTCGACCAAATGTTTATCAGCAATTAGCAGAGATACAAAACCAAGCAGCAATTACAGAAGGAAAACTTAGTGACATCCAAGCACCTGTTTTTTTAGCCCAAGCCGGTCAAGATGAAATGATTGATCCAGCTGGAGTCTACGAAACAGCAAAAAAATTAGCCGATAAAAGAGTGACCCTTCAATGGTATCCCAACAGCAAACATGTGATCACCGTTGGAGAGTCTAGAAAATTACTGGAAAAAGATGTGTTGGAGTTTCTAGAGAATTTACCTTGGAATGAGGAATGAAAATGACAAAAGAAACATTGAAAGAAAAAATTATTTTTTTTATTGAGAGCGAGCGCAAAAAAAGCTTTTCAATGGAAGAAATTGCCCAAGGATTGGGCTTGCAAAAAAGTGAAGATTTCAAACTACTCGTTCAGACAATCGCTCAAATGGAACGAGAACAAAGTGTGGTCTTTACCAAAAAAGGAAAAGTGAAGCTGCCATTAAAACCAGTATTGATCGAAGGAACGTTTCGGGCCAATGAAAGAGGCTTCGGCTTTGTGACGATTGATCCAGAAGAAGATGATATCTATATTCCTAAAGAAGCAACTGGATATGCCATGGATGGCGATACGGTAGCGATCGATATCATAAAAACGGCCGATACTGCGATGGATCGTGGAGCAGAAGGTAAAGTAGTTGAGATCCGCAAACGAGCAACTACGCAGTTAGCTGGAGAATTCGTGGCTTACACAGACGACGAGATAAATGAAACGGATCTTTATGGGGTGGTTATCCCAAAAGACAAAAAATTGAATCAGTTTAAAGTTTATGCAGCAGCTGAAGGGATTCGACCAGTTGATGGGAGTATCGTAATGGTTGAGCTGACCCATTATCCTGAGAAAAACTATGCGACCAGTTTGGAAGGCATTGTCAAACAAGTCATCGGCCATAAAAATGATCCTGGAATGGATATCCTATCGATTGTTGTCTCAAACGGGATTCCGACAAAATTTCCAGATGATGTCTTGGCAGAAGCTGATCAAGTGCCAGATACGATTAATGAAAAAGACCTAGTTGGCCGGAGAGACTTACGGGAACAATTGATCGTGACGATTGACGGAGAAGATGCCAAAGATTTGGATGATGCCGTTACTGTGAAAAAATTAGCCAACGGTAATTATTTCTTAGGTGTACACATTGCAGATGTTTCCAATTATGTGACCGAAGGAAGCCAGTTAGATCGTGAAGCTTACGAACGAGGAACGAGTGTGTATTTAACCGACCGTGTCATTCCAATGATCCCACAAAGATTATCAAACGGGATTTGTTCATTGAATCCTCACGTACCAAGACTAACAATGAGTTGTGAGATGGAGATTGATCCAAATGGTCAGGTGGTATCTCATGATATTTTCCCAAGTGTCATCCAAACGACGGAACGAATGACCTATACAGCGGTCAATCAGATTTTAGAAGAACAAGATGAGCAGGTAATGGAACGTTATCAGCAATTAGTGCCGATGTTTCAAGAGATGCAAGAGCTACATCAAATTTTAGAAGAAATGCGGATTCGTCGAGGAGCGATTTCTTTTGAAGACCGTGAAGCAAAAATACTCGTAGAACCAGATGGACAACCAACTGATATCTTATTGCGAAGCCGTGGCGTAGGCGAACGGTTGATCGAATCTTTCATGTTGGCGGCAAATGAAACGGTGGCGGAACATTTTAATAAACGCAACTTTCCATTCATTTATCGGATTCACGAGCAACCTAAAGAAGAAAAGATGCAACGTTTCTTTGATTTTGCTTCTGCACTAGGAATTGTCGTTCGTGGAACAAAAGGAACGATCACACCTAAAGATCTTCAAAAAGTCATTGAAAACGTTGAAGACAAGCCGGAATCAGCTGTTATCAATACGATGCTGTTGAGAAGTATGCAACAAGCACGTTATTCAGAAGATAATTTTGGGCACTATGGATTAGCTGCGGAATACTATACGCATTTCACTTCACCTATCAGACGTTATCCAGATTTGATCGTTCATCGCTTAATTCGCTCGTATGGACAAGACCCAAGTGAAGCAAATCAAACTTATTGGGAAAATGAGCTACCCGAAATTGCGGAGCATAGTTCGAAGATGGAACGTCGTGCGGTCGAGGCAGAGCGTGAAGTAGATGCAATGAAGAAAGCTGAATACATGATGGATAAAGTAGGAGAGGAATTTGAAGGGATCATCAGTTCAGTTGTTAAATTTGGGTTGTTTATCGAATTACCCAATACGATTGAAGGGTTGATCCATATCAATGAGTTGAAACAAGACTATTTCCACTTTATTGAGAATCATTTAGCATTAGTAGGCGAACGAACAGGGTTAACTTTTAAAATCGGTCAAAAAGTGCGGGTAAAAGTCATCAAAGCAGACCCGGAAGAACGTGCAATCGACTTTGAATTGATTGATGCAGAAGAAATCGTTCCATTAGAACGTCCAAAAACGTCAAACAAAAATCGTCCTTCTAATCGTCATCAAAAACGTTCATCAAAATCTCATACTGAACGGAATGGAAAGAAAAATTCCTATTCAAATGAGCGGAAAAAAGGAAAAGGACCATCTAATAAAAAAGGGAAAAAACCTTTTTATAAGGGAATTAAGAAGAAAAAGAAAAAATAACCAATAACCACTATGAATACCAGTTTGGAGGAATGTCATATGCCAAAAGGCGACGGAAAGTTAATCGCCCAAAATAAAAAGGCTCGCCATGATTATTCGATTATCGATACGATGGAAGCAGGAATGGTGCTGCAAGGAACAGAAATCAAATCGATCCGAAACAGCCGAATCAATTTGAAAGATGGATTTGTCCGTATTCGAAACGGTGAAGCATTTTTGCATAATGTTCATATCAGTCCCTATGAACAAGGCAATATTTTTAACCATGATCCGTTACGAACAAGAAAGTTACTATTACACAAAAAACAGATTTCACGGCTAGAGAATGAAACAAAAAATACCGGGGTCACGATCGTACCCTTAAAAGTATATATTCGTGATGGGTATGCCAAAGTTTTGATTGGTCTTGCGAAAGGGAAGAAATCTTATGACAAGCGAGAAGATCTAAAACGAAAAGATGTGGATCGTCAAATTGATCGAACATTAAAAAATTTCTCTAGATAATTTCATTATCCTTTTTCGCATATTCGGTGCTTTTAGGTTTACTTAATGATAAAATTTGTTAGCATTTAATCTGATAAAGCATGGTATCACAGGTTTTTTCTTGTAAAACGCCACGATGATTTTTAGGAAAAAGCAAACTTTTTTGACTGAAATAAAAAATTGCCTGATTTTCATGAAAATGTTTTGAATTTTCTGTTTCATGGTGGTATGATACCGTTTGGTTAGAAAACGATTTAGAAAAACCAGATGTACACATGAATTTGATTTTATGTGAAATTCAGGGAAAAGAGGTGAAATGGATTGGATGAACGCTCGCTAACGTTCCATATTGGACCGGTTTGGTTTGATGGTACTGTTTGTATGATGGTGTTATTGACCTGTTTGATTGTCTTCTTCTTAGTTTACTTCTTTACAAGAAATCTTAAGATGAAACCAACGGGGAAACAAAATGCGCTGGAATGGGTCATTGACTTTACCCGAGGGATCGTAACAGATAATCTGCCTAGAAAAGAATTGAATAATTTTCATTTGTTGGCTTTTACATTGTTCTTGTTTGTCTTCGTGGCAAATAATATAGGTTTAATAACGAAAATCGTCTTACCTAGCGAAACAACACTTTGGAAAAGTCCGACAGCAGACCCGTTTGTTACTTTAACTTTGGCATTTATAATGATCACACTTACTCATTTATTCGGGGTGAAAAAGCTTGGATTTAAAGGGTATTTTGTAAATTCGTTCTTGAAACCATATAGTTTCATGTTTCCAATGAAGCTGATCGAAGAATTTACGAACCTATTAACACTTGCTTTGCGTCTTTACGGGAATATCTACGCGGGGGAAGTTTTACTTACCTTGATTGCCAATATGATGAATAATTTAGGTTGGTTCTCATTACCGTTAGCAATTCCTTTAGAGATGGTCTGGATCGCATTCTCATTGTTTATCGGAAGCATCCAAGCATTTGTCTTTGTCACTTTATCGATGGTATATATGAGCCATAAGATTGAAGTAGAAGAGTAACATCGTTTTTAACAAACTACTATTTATCTATATTTAGGAGGAAATAAATTATGAATTATATCGCAGCAGCAATCGCAATCATGGGAGCAGCTATCGGAGCTGGTTATGGTAATGGTCAAGTAATCTCTAAAACAATCGAATCAATGGCACGCCAACCTGAAATGTCTGGTCAATTACGTACAACAATGTTCATCGGGGTAGCCTTAGTTGAAGCTGTTCCTATTCTAGGTGTGGTTATTGCCTTGATTCTAGTCTTTGCTGTTTAATCAATTAACTGTTTGAGGATAGGACTACTGTCACTAATCCTCTTTTAATTGTCAAAAACTGAAAAAAAACAACCTGATTATTTTCAAAATAATTGAGTTGTTTCATCATAATACTAGAACAAAAGGCGTTGAGGAGGCTGTTTCAATCATTGAAGTCAGGATTCCTTCATCATCCATGAGATACACCTTAAAGAAAGGAAGGCTAGCCTATGCTGAATCAATTGGCAATTGCAGAAGTTGGTAATCCGATGTTAGGTAATATCATCGTTGTCAGCGGCTCATTTTTGATACTAATGTTTCTATTGAAACATTTTGCTTGGGGACCAATCAGCGATATTTTGAAAAAACGTGAAGATAAGATCGCCAATGATTTAGATTCTGCCGAAAAATCTCGCATCAATTCAGCAAAAATGGAACAAGAACGCGAACAACAATTGTTAGCGTCTCGCTCTGATGCAGCTGATATCATTAAAAATGCGAAAGAAAGTGGAGAATTAAGCCGTCAAAATATTTTGAAGGAAACGCAAGAAGAAGTTGCACGTCTAAAAAGCAAAGCGCAAACTGATATCATGTTAGAACGTGATACAGCTTTAAACTCTGTAAAAGATGATGTAGCAGATCTTTCTCTTCAAATCGCGGCTAAAATCTTGAACAAAGAATTGTCTCCAGAAATGCATGAATCTTTAATCAATCAATATATCGAAGGTCTAGGTTCTTCAAATGAAACTAGATAAATATACTGTCGGCAGACGCTACGGTAAAGCACTATTTGAACTGGCGATCGATTCAAATAGCGCAGAAGAAATTTACCAAGAATTACTAAGCTTACGCCAAATCTATAGTGAAGTACCTGGATTAGGCAACGTACTTAGTGACGTCCGCTTAGAACCTCACGAAAAACGAATCATTATGGATAAACTTGTCAGTGGGTTTGACGGTATCGTGAAAAACTTTTTAGAAGTGGTCTATAGTTATAATCGGATGTCTGAATTATCGTTTATGATCGATGAATACGAACACCGTTACAACGATTACAAAGGACTACTTTTAGGTAGTGTAAAAACAGCAGTACCACTTTCTGATGAACAATTACAAAAACTAGAAATGAATGTTGCAAAAACAATGGACTATCAAACAGTTGAATTGAAGCAAATCGTTGATTCTTCTATTATTGGTGGGGCAATTGTTGAAGCCAACCATCGAGTGATCGACGGAAGCATTCGCACGCAATTAGAAAAAATGCGTAATCAATTAAATAGATAGTACAAAGAGGTAGGTGAATCGAATGGCTATCAAAGCAGAAGAAATTAGTGCCTTGATCAAAGAACAAATTGAAAATTATCAAAACGTGCTTTCAGTCGAAGAAATCGGTACCGTGACTTATGTCGGTGACGGGATTGCTCGTGCACACGGTTTAGAAAATGCGATGAGTGGTGAGTTGCTTGAATTTTCAAACGGCTCATACGGAATGGCGCAAAACTTAGAATCAAATGATGTAGGTATCATTATCCTTGGTGATTTCGAATCCATTCGTGAAGGAGACAAAGTAAAACGAACAGGTAAAATCATGGAAGTTCCAGTTGGGGACGCCTTGATCGGACGTGTCGTTAATCCGCTAGGTCAACCAATCGATGGGTTAGGAGAAATCGTTACAGATAAAGCTCGACCAGTCGAAGCAATGGCACCAGGCGTTATGCAACGTAAATCTGTCAATGAACCAATGCAAACAGGTCTAAAAGCCATCGATGCTTTAGTTCCAATCGGACGTGGCCAACGTGAATTAGTTATTGGTGACCGTAAAACGGGTAAAACATCTATCGCAATCGATACGATCCTTAACCAAAAAGGTCAAGATATGATCTGTATCTATGTGGCGATCGGTCAAAAGGATTCTACTGTGCGTACACAAGTAGAAACTTTGAAAAAATATGGAGCAATGGATTACACGATCGTAGTCAATGCGGGTGCATCACAACCTGCGCCATTACTTTATATTGCGCCTTATGCAGGAACTGCAATGGGTGAAGAATTCATGTACAACGGCAAACATGTATTGATTATCTTTGATGACTTATCAAAACAAGCTGTTGCTTATCGTGAACTTTCATTGCTATTACGCCGTCCTCCAGGTCGTGAAGCTTATCCAGGGGATGTTTTCTACTTGCACTCACGTTTATTAGAACGTGCGGCAAAACTAAGTGATGATTTAGGTGGCGGTTCAATGACTGCTTTACCATTTGTTGAAACACAAGCTGGAGATATCTCTGCTTATATTCCAACAAACGTTATTTCAATCACTGACGGACAAATCTTCTTAGAAAGTGACTTGTTCTACGCTGGAACTCGTCCAGCCGTTGATGCTGGGTTATCCGTTTCCCGTGTAGGTGGTTCTGCTCAAATCAAAGCAATGAAAAAAGTGGCAGGAACATTACGTCTTGACTTAGCAAGTTACCGTGAATTAGAAGCATTTACCCAATTTGGTTCTGATTTAGATGCTGCGACTCAAGCGAAATTGAATCGTGGACGTCGTACAGTTGAGATCTTGAAACAAAAACTTCATGCACCACTAGCTGTTGAAAAACAAGTAGTTATCTTATATGCTTTGACACATGGATTCTTAGATAGTATTCCAGTTGACAGCATCTTAGATTTTGAACATGAATTATTTGAATATCTAGATACGAATCATGCAGATATCTTTGAAACGATCCGTACAACGAAAGATCTTCCAGAAGAAGAACGATTGAATCAAGCGATCCAAGAATACAAAGATATTTTCTTAGCGACAAAAGGAAACACTTCTTCAACAGAAGACAAATTGAAATCCATTCAAAATGCATAGTGAGGTGAGATGAATGGGCGCTTCATTAAATGAAATCAAGACTCGGATTGCTTCAACGAAGAAAACGAGTCAAATCACTCGAGCAATGCAAATGGTGTCCGCTTCTAAACTGACAAAATCTGAAGCTTCTTCTCAGAAGTTTCAGATTTATGCAAATAAAGTCAGAGAAATCGTCACTCATTTGACAGCTACTCAACTAAATGATATTGCTTCTGATAATCCTCGTGGAGATATCAATTACAATAGTATGTTAATCAGCCGTCCGGTAAAGAAAACGGGGTACATCGTGATTACCGCTGATGGTGGTTTAGTTGGTGGCTATAACAGTTCGATTTTAAAGCAAACAATGTCTATTTTAGAAGAAGACCATAAATCTCCTGACGATTATGTGATGATCGCAATCGGAGGTACAGGTGCAGATTTCTTCAAAGCTAGAGGAATTAATTTGGCTTACGAATTACGTAATTTATCGGATCAACCAAGTTTTGATGAAGTGCGTAAAATCGTAGGTATGGCAACAACGATGTATCAAAATGAAGTATTTGATGAATTGTACGTATGCTACAATCATCATATCAATTCACTAACTAGCCAATTTCGTGTAGAAAAAATGCTGCCAATTTCAGATTTAGATCCAGAAGAAGCAACTACTTTTGACCAAGAATACATTTTTGAACCTTCAAAAGAAGAAATCTTGGCGCAGTTATTGCCTCAATATGCGGAAAGCTTAATCTATGGTGCAATCGTTGATGCGAAGACAGCAGAACACGCTGCCGGCATGACTGCCATGAAGACAGCAACGGATAATGCTGCAACGATCATTGATGATTTGACGGTATCTTATAACCGTGCAAGACAAGGGGCTATTACCCAAGAAATTACCGAAATTGTTGCCGGAGCTTCGGCGCTAGAATAGTATTGAGATTGGAGGAAAAAAGATGAGTTCAGGCAAGATTGTTCAAGTAATCGGTCCCGTTGTCGACGTGGAATTTTCTTTAGACCAATCCTTACCAGATATCAACAACGCATTAGTTGTTTATAAAAATGATGAGAAAAAATCAAAAGTTGTTCTTGAAACAGCATTAGAATTAGGGGACGGAGTGATCCGTACCATTGCCATGGAATCAACAGATGGTTTACAACGTGGTATGGAAGTTATCGATACTGGTAAAGCCATTTCTGTTCCAGTAGGGAAAGATACACTAGGACGTGTATTCAACGTTTTAGGAGATACGATCGATTTAGGATCATCTTTCCCAGAAGATGCAGAACGTAGTGAGATTCATAAAAAAGCACCAAGCTTTGATGAATTAAGTACTAGTACGGAGATCCTTGAAACTGGGATCAAAGTTATCGATTTGTTAGCACCTTACTTAAAAGGTGGGAAAGTTGGATTATTCGGTGGTGCCGGTGTAGGTAAAACGGTATTAATCCAAGAATTGATCCATAATATTGCCCAAGAACATGGTGGTATTTCTGTATTTACCGGTGTTGGGGAACGTACTCGTGAAGGAAATGACCTTTACTATGAAATGAAAGATTCAGGCGTTATCGAAAAAACAGCGATGGTGTTCGGACAAATGAACGAACCACCAGGTGCTCGGATGCGGGTAGCTTTGACTGGTTTGACGATCGCTGAATACTTCCGTGATGTAGAAGGTCAAGACGTGCTATTGTTTATTGATAATATTTTCCGTTTCACTCAAGCTGGTTCAGAAGTATCTGCCCTTTTAGGTCGTATGCCTTCTGCCGTTGGTTACCAACCAACGTTAGCAACTGAAATGGGTCAATTACAAGAACGTATCACATCAACGAAAAAAGGTTCGATCACTTCGATCCAAGCAATCTATGTACCAGCCGATGACTATACTGACCCAGCGCCAGCAACAGCATTTGCCCACTTAGATGCTACAACAAACTTAGAGCGTAAATTGACAGAACAAGGGATCTATCCAGCCGTGGACCCATTGGCTTCATCTTCAAGTGCTTTGGCACCTGAAATCGTTGGTGAAGAACATTATAAAGTAGCGACTGAAGTCCAACATGTCTTACAACGTTACCGTGAATTACAAGATATCATTGCGATCTTAGGGATGGATGAATTATCTGATCAAGAAAAAGTTTTAGTTTCACGTGCACGTAGAGTTCAATTCTTCTTGTCACAAAACTTTAACGTAGCGGAACAATTTACAGGTCTTCCTGGTTCTTATGTACCAGTTGAAGAAACAGTCAAAGGTTTCCGTGAAATCTTAGAAGGTAAATACGATGATCTTCCTGAAGAAGCATTCCGAAGTGTTGGTAGAATAGAAGACGTCGTAGAAAAAGCGAAAAAACTAGGCTACTAGAAAGGGGTGCCCCATGGATCAATATTTAACTGTGAATGTGGTGACTCCTGACGGTTTGGTCTATGATCACCATGCAGCGATCGTAGTAGCACGTACTACAGCGGGGGAAATTGGTATTTTACCTAAACATGCGCCGATCATCGTTCCATTAACAATTGATGAAGTCCGTGTGAAGAGAACAGACTCTGATACCCACGTCGATTGGATTGCTGTCAATGGCGGAATCATGGAAGTTCGTGACAATGTTGTTTCAATCGTTGCCGATAGTGCAGAACGTGAAAGAGATATTGACGTTTCTCGGGCAGAAAGAGCCAAACAACGTGCTGAGCGACAAATCGCAGAAGCAAAAGAAAAAGAAGATACGAATGAATTGAAACGTGCGACAGTTGCTTTGCATCGTGCGATCAACCGAATCAAGGTTTCAAAACATTCTTAAAAGCAACGAATGAGGACCTAACAAGTAGGCCTTAAAAAATCCAAGATTCTTAAGGAGATTCCTTAGAATTTTGGATTTTTTTATTGGTAGTTATATTCTAAACATAAAAAGTAAAGAACAATTACTTCTTTATTACATAAAAATATGGAACTTTCATCATTATGATACTATGGTAAACTAATTGCAGTAAAAAAGGAGGTATCATAATGCCCAAAAAAATTCAACGTTTTTCCTCAGTAGACACAAAAGAAGAAACACATACGCAACAAAAATCGCTATCTTACTCAGAAATAGTAGGCAATCTTACGGATGATCAAACAGTTTCGTTACATAAACAATTACAAGAATTTAGGGACTATCTTTTAAAGAAGAGCCTTGAATCAGAAAAACAAGAAAAAGAGGAGTTTCCATCTAACAGACATCATTTTGGTCCACCTCTATCGGAAAATAATACAGGTAATCTTGCTGAGCAACAACACTCGCGATCGGAAACAATTCAAAGAAAGAGAACGTTGCAAAACATTATTAACGAAAATGAACTGAAAATGATTCAAAACCAAGATAGTCATGCAGTGTTAGAACAGAATAACAAAGTACAAGTTCTCCCGTATAAGAAACAAAAAGTTGCTCCAGAGAACGAACTGGAAAATCATTTGGAGTACTCATTAGATGTCGAACGGTTACTAGAAATAGAAGAAATGTTGGGGATCAGAAACACTTCCCAATCAACAACGCTGTCTACCAAAGCCCAAGAGTCTTTATATGAAACTAAGGAATTTGTACAAGATACAAACGTGCCAATAGAAAGTAATAGCGAGTTCAGCTGTTCAACACAACAACCATTGGAGAATGGGCAGACAAGCACTCAAAGTAAGAAGGAACAAGCGCTTGTTGAATCAGTGAAGTGTTTGTTGGAGCAAAGACATAAACTATTTTTTTTGCGATTAGCTAAAAAACATGAGATGAGTTGTCAAACTGTAAAAAACATTTTAATTGAGAATAATATAGATGTAACTGCTGAGAATAATAAAATAAAAGTAGAGTCTGAAGAAAAAGCACGGCAATTATTAACGGAAGTATTTCACGGAAGGAAAAATTTATCATTTGAAAATATTAAACAAATGGTACGATTGAACAACAATGATATTACAATTTTAGCTAAGAATCACTTAAAAGTTCTCCTAGAACAAGCACACGCATCTCATCTGAATGGTTCTCAGAAGGAAACTTCAATAGATAGGATTCTTTTGACATATTCTGGATGGACTATGCCAATGCAATATAAATTGTCAAGGCTGGATACTGAATTAAAAGAACAGATAGATAAATACGGCGTAATAAACATAAATGAAATATCAAAGAAAATACCATGTAGCCAAATTGATGTCATCAAGCGAATAGGGCAGTTAAATTATCAGCAATATCTCCCACCAATTTATATGTTTCACCCGCAACTAAATGAGAAAATCCAAAAGCCATTTTATGATGCAATAATACAAGATAAATCGATTCCTACTGATCAAACAAATCAATTTTTTAATCCTAGTACTGATCAAAACATGGCTTATTCGAAAGAACGAATAAAATTAAATCTCGCTAGAAAAGCTGAGTTTGAAACAGCAGAACAAAAAAACAAGACAATTATGGATCAGAGAACTCAGTTAAAAAAACAACCGATTAGAAACAATCAATCTCCCGCTATGGAAGAACGTTGAGTGTTTTAATTTTCGTAGTATGACTATTTTTTTGTTAAATCGGACTAGGACAAAAGAAAAAAGTTCAAAGGAGGACGATTATTGCTGCTATTATTTACCTTGAAAACTAAAAATAAATAAACTTATGGGAAGGAAAATGAACGATGAAACAGGAAATAATTCTATTTTATGGCTTATCACTAAAAGTGGAAAACTTACAGAAACAGATTGAAAAAATTAGAAAAAAAGGATTCTATTCAAGTGATACTGAAGGACAAGGCCACTGTGATATCAGAGAGTACAATAATCATTTTTCATCGATTACATATGATCACCCAAAAAATCCGATGAATCTTGAATACTTAAAAGATTTTTCAATAAATTGGAAAAAATATATTTCACCATTTAAAGATTGGTGGCCTTTATGGTCTTACTATTTTCAACGCACACAAGATACTGAAAAAAATAAAGTAATCAATTTTAATCCTGGGCTACATAAAGCTACGAAAAAAAATATAGAACACCTATGTGAGAAAAATCGCAAATATACAGGACAGCTGATTGTTAGAGGTTGTAAAATTGGATTAGACAGTGCAAGAGATAATGAAAATGTAACCATTTATTATTGTATTGATGATTTAGATATGAAACGTATTATAGAAAAAAAAAGATAAAAAAGCTTTCACTCCTAAAGAAATTCGCTATCTCTTTCGCAATTGGAAAGATTTTGAAGGAAAGGTACATTTTTTTGAAGATGGATATGAAGTGCCTGCACCTTGGAAAACATCTCCAAATGAATGGGAAAGTTATAAACCAAAAAGTTGGCAAGCGTTGAATGAACAACCACCCTTTCAAAAGAATCAAGTGAAACCAGAAACAATCAACCAACGAATATGTAGACAAAAGTATCTAAATGAAATAAAAAATAAATTATTTGAGCTAAAAGTAGCAGAACAACCATCCTTTAAAGAAAATCAAGTGAAACCAGAAACAATCAACCAACGAATATGTAGATAAAAGAATTTAAATGAAACAATAACAAATAACTTAGCTGACCTTAAAGTACAAGCAAAGAAGATGGCAAAAAAAAGAAATAGATTTGATTGTACGATCATCAAGAAATTAAACAAAGGATTTTTTGTTCCTACACTATAAGAGAGGGCATATATTTATATTAAATAATCGTTTAATTAACAATGGTAAATACTATCATAATGATATGAGTACATAAGCAAAAAAGGAACAACTTTCATCAAAAAAGCATGTGAAATAGTAGTTAAAATAGTTTATAAAAATAAGGTATTGAAACAGAGTCATCATTTGAATGTAAAGTTCTTGAAAATTCTCGTCTCGTTTAGCCAACAAATTCCATCTTTTTACAACCAATAATTTCTCTATTTTTCCAATTTATGGTATCATCATTTTGTTAGTTATTAAAAAAAGTATAATTTTGAAGGGACGTCACTATGCAAGTATACGGAATTGATGCAATTATTCGAATCGTGAGTCATTTAGCTTTTATTTATCTGGCTTTCTGGTCGTTGCGGTCACTGCGAATTGAGATGTTTTTTAAAAAAATGCATGATACGCAAATTCGAATGGCGATTGTATTCTTCTCTATTTTTTTAGGATATACTGCCAGTAATTTCTTCTTAGAAATTATTGCATTGTGTCGAAATCTTTTCGTTAGCCTGCAGTAAAAAAAGGTACTATAAAAAAAGGTACTATTTTAATAAAAGAAATGATATAATAGAAAAGATTTTGAGTCTTTATAGCTCATTGGAATTTTTTGGGGGGAACAACATGGAAGAGATCATCGTCAAAGGTGGCAAACAATTGAATGGAACAGTAAAAATCGAAGGAGCTAAAAATGCTGTTCTACCTATTTTAGCTGCTAGTTTGTTGGCTGAAGAAGGAACAACCGTTTTAGACAACGTTCCAATTCTTTCTGACGTCTTCACTATGAATCAAGTGATTCGTCATTTAAACGTAGATGTAGTGTTTGATGAAGACAATAATCAAGTAACGCTTGATGCGTCAAGACAATTAGAAATCGAAGCGCCATATGAATATGTGAGTCAAATGCGTGCTTCTATCGTTGTAATGGGACCATTACTTGCTAGAAATGGTCATGCAAAAGTTGCCATGCCAGGGGGATGTGCGATTGGGAAACGTCCAATTGATTTACATCTTAAAGGATTCCAAGCATTGGGTGCGAAAATCATTCAAAAAAATGGCTACATCGAAGCTATTGCGGATGAATTGATCGGTAACACGATCTATTTAGATTTTCCAAGTGTTGGAGCCACTCAAAATATCATGATGGCAGCAGTAAAAGCCAAAGGAACAACGATCATCGAAAACGTCGCTCGAGAACCTGAAATTGTAGATCTTGCAAATATTTTAAATAAAATGGGCGCAAATATCTATGGTGCTGGTACGGAAACGATGCGTATCGAAGGAGTCGATCATCTGCATGCAGTGAAACACGCAATTGTTCAAGACCGGATTGAAGCAGGTACCTTTATGGTAGCAGCAGCGATGACTGAAGGAAATGTCTTGATCGCAGATGCAATCTCAGAACATAATCGTCCGTTGATTTCTAAATTAATTGAAATGGGTGCAACGATCACTGAAGAAGAAGGCGGCATTCGAGTTGTTGGTCCAAAACATATTTTACCAACTGACGTCAAAACAATGCCTCATCCTGGTTTTCCGACAGACATGCAAGCCCAAATGACTGCTATTCAGTTAGTCGCTGAGGGAACGAGCATGGTGACTGAAACAGTTTTTGAGAATCGTTTCCAACATTTGGAAGAAATGCGCCGTATGAACGCCCATGTGAAGATTGATGGAAATGTAGCGATTATGGACGGGAATCATGAATTACAAGGTGCTGAAGTTTATGCAACAGATTTACGAGCTGCTGCAGCATTAGTACTTGCTGGTTTAAAAGCAAATGGCATAACACGCGTTCGCAATCTTAAATACTTAGATCGTGGTTATTATCAATTCCATATTAAATTGCAAAACTTAGGTGCAGATGTGGAACGTGTGGCAATCGATCAAACGCCCGCTGATAAAACAGCTCAAGTCACTGTTTAAGGACGTGATAAAATGAGTAGCCAACGGTATATTTTAATCACATTGGTGAAGATTTTAGTTGTCATACTATTACTGATTCTTTTATTTATAGCTGGAACAATGATTGGATACGGGGTTATCGGTGGTGGAAATCCGTTTAAGGTTTTTCAACCAAGTTTGTGGCTGCACATCCAAGATTTTTTCAGATAAAGAGTTGTGTGAAAATGATAGTGTAAGCAAACAAAGGATTTCTTAAAACGAATTTTCGCTTTTGAGAAGTCCTTTTTTATTGTGAGTCATTCCACTGTTTGGCAGATTATTGCTCCTTTGAACAGTCGTTTGTCATGAATAGGAGAATGAGGATCAAAGCTTTAATAATGAGGTGATGAGATGAAAAAAATCTTAGTGGCTATTGTCCGTTTTTATCAACGGTTTATTTCTCCTGCTTTCCCACCTAGCTGTCGGTACTATCCTACTTGTTCAAACTATATGATACGTGCGATTCAAGTACACGGTGCATTTAAAGGAACGCTGATGGGGACAGCACGCATTTTGCGTTGCCATCCATTCGTAAAGGGCGGAATCGATTACGTGCCTTTAAATTGTCAATTGACACGTAATAAGAAAGATAAAGAGATGCCTAATTATGATGAAAAGTAAACAGTCAGGTAAGACCGAGCATTCTGGAGAAAAAAGTATCGTCACACTAGATCAATCAACTTTACCTTGGTCATTATTGTTGGATGCAGATCCTGAAGAGGAAAACGTCCAACGATACATTGATCAAGGGGCTGGTTTTATATGGAAAGCAGAAAACGACATTCAGGGAGTGATCGTTTTTATCACAAATAAATTAGTGTTTGAAATAATGAATTTAGCTGTAGCTCCAAAAGTTCAAGGTCAAGGAATCGGCTACGCGTTGCTTACCCATACACTAAAAGAAATGAAAAAGTTAAAAACCACTCAACAACAAGTCATTATTCGGACGGGGAGTACGTCATCAGCAGCTTTACAACTGTATAAAAAAATAGGCTTCCTGGAAATTTCTAGAGAAAAAGATTATTTTGTCAAAAATTATAAACAGCCAATCTATGAAAATGGCCAACGTTTACGAGATCAAGTAACTCTAGCAAAGAAAATTTGAACTCACCCATAAAAAGGCTTTCAAAATACTGTGGCTTGACTTAAAATAAAAACAGTATGAGAAAAGGAGACAAATAAATGATGGGTATTTTAGTTTTTGATTTTGGTGGTTCCGCAGTAAAATATGGCTATTGGAATGGACAAGCGCTTGAAGACACCAGCCAATTTCCGACTCCTAAGACATGGGAAGAAATGAAAGCGCATTTAAAACGGGTATTCCAAACGTTTGTAAAACAGAAGGCGATTGAAGGCGTAGCAATCAGCGCACCTGGAGTAGTGAATCAGGAGAAACAGCTGATTGAAGGGATTAGTGCCATTCCTTATATCCACGGATTCAATATTTTTCATGAACTGGAAGAACTCTTCTATTTACCAGTGACGATCGAAAATGATGCTAATTGTGCTGGAATGGCTGAGTATTATGAAGGCGCAGCGAAAGAATATCAACATGTAGCATTTGTTGTACTTGGGACTGGAGTAGGTGGGGCAATCTTTACCCAAGGACAACTAAATAAAGGCGCTCATTTGTACGGGGGAGAATTTGGCTTGATGTTCTTAGAAGGCAATCAAACATTTAGTAAGCTTGGTACAGCAGTTCAAATGGCTTGGCGTTACTGTGACCGTTTGGGAGTTTCACGTACGACTTATAGCGGAAAAGAAGTCTTTGAACGAGCAGAACAAGGGGATGAACTAGCAAAAGAAGAGGTAGATAATTTTTATAATTATTTAACAAAAGGTTTGTTTAGTATCCAATTTTCGATTGATCCTGAAGTCATCGTGATTGGTGGGGGGATCTCTGCAAAAGCAGGGTTATTAACAGAAATCAATCAACGAATGAAACAATTAACTACTGATTTAGAACTAAATGACTTTGATCCTAAAATTTTATTATGTGATTATCGAAATGATGCAAACTTGATTGGAGCAGCTGCCAATTTCACCGCTCAACGTGAAGGTTTAGTTCAATGATGCATAGCGTTGAACAAAACTTTTAGACATATGGTAGGCATTCCATGATTGAATATGATAAACTATCATGGAGGTGGAAAAAGATGTCAAAAAAAAATAAAGATATTGAAGTACGTATCGAAGAAGTCAAAAAACAAATCAAAGGAACAACTTATGATGTGACTCAGTTATTTATTGGTAAAAAAATGATTGGGGAAATTTTGGCTTATGGACCAAAAGAATTTGAAATTTTTTTTGGTGAAGAAGATTTTGGGAAAGAAAAGAGTCTTGAAAACGCGATAGAAACAGTTATTCGTCACTGGAATCTACACGAATAAAAAAATATCAAAAAAATTTTCAATAAGGGGTTGCAAAAATCTGGAAAATTAGGTATTATAACTAAGTCAGGTTGATACAAACCTTTCGGAGGAGTAGCGAAGTGGCTAAACGCGACGGACTGTAAATCCGTTCCTTAGGGTTCAGTGGTTCGAATCCACTCTCCTCCATTTCATTGGGGTATAGCCAAGCGGTAAGGCAAGGGACTTTGACTCCCTCATGCGTTGGTTCGAATCCAGCTACCCCAGTAGTACGGAGTGATCTATTAAGATCACTCTTTTTTTGTGTGAAAACAGCTTGTTTCTTGAAGATTATCATGAAATAGGCTAGAGTGAATAGTAGATAGATCAAAAAAAGGGGGCAGTAAAATGAAGTGGAAAGAAAAAGTAGATGAGACCGCAGAGAAAATCTATGATTTGATTAAGTCGGAAAAGTATCAGGTAGAAGTCCGGTTACCGAAAAAATCAGAAAAAGCGATACAAGTGAAATCAAAGCGTCCAACCAATCACACAAAAAAATGGCTTTCAAAAAACCGTTAAGAATAACACAATCTCTAAAAAACAGTGATTTTGCTGTCTTTTGGAGGTTTTGTTATTTTACAAAATGATTTTCAATCCTTCCACTTGGATTAAAGAGGAAGGAAACACAATTACTTACATAAACTTTCGGATAAAATAAACGGGTTGGCAAATGATTGATCGACAATTAGTCGAGCAAAAGAAACTTTTTCCTTTTCAGTTGTGAACCAGGTATATACCAGTTATAATAAAGGAAATGAAAGGGCGGATATACGTTATGTCGAATCAACTACCAGTCTATATACAAATCTATGATCAGATCAAAAGTGAAATCGAACAAGGTATTTGGAAAATCGGTGATCGCCTTCCTTCTGAAAGAGAATTGGCAGTGAAATTCAATGTTAGTCGAATGACTTTACGTCAAGCCATTCAAAACCTGGCTGATGAAGGGATTTTGGAAAGAAAAATTGGCTCAGGTACATATGTAGCAAGAGAAAAAGTCCAAGAAAAGATGTCGGGTGCGACCAGTTTTACTGAAATTATGGAATCACAGAATCGAGTACCCTCTAGTCGGACAATCTCTTATTTTTTAACTTCCCCAAGTTCTAGTGAAATGGAGAAGCTGCAACTAGAAAAAGACGAAACGATTCTTCGTATGGAACGAATTCGTTATGCTGATGATATACCAATCTGTTTTGAAGTAGCCAGTATCCCGCAAAAGATTATTGCAGACTATAGTAAATCTGAAATTACCAATTCTCTTTATCGGGTACTCGAAGAGAAAAGTGGGCATAAGATCGGGGCAGCTAATCAAACAATCACAGCCATTCTTGCTTCAGAAAAAATTACAGAATATTTAGAAGTAAAAAAAGGAGATGCTGTGTTACGTTTACGCCAAACTTCTTATTTTGATGACGGTACCCCATTTGAATATGTTCGTACGCAATATGTAGGAAATCGTTTTGAATTTTATTTAGAGAAATAAAAGAGAGACACGAAACAGTCCAAATAAAGAAGAACCTGAGACAAGTTTTGTCCTAGGCTCTTCTTTTTTGATTTCGAGATCAGCGGATAGAGTGATTACTGGTCAGCTTCTACCAGTTGTTCATGATAGGAAATTGGACCATCTGTAAATTCCACCTGTCCATTCAATAATTCAACGACTGCTGTTTTAAATGCAGTAACTTCTGTTTCTACAATCAAACAGTGAACCGTGACTTTGTCTGTGTAGATCGTTTCTTTTATAGGAATATGTTTCAACTCAAGCATATTTTCTAATTTACCTAATTGCGGATAGGTGATATGGACAGCTATTTCTTGCTGTTGTGTTCCTTCAACGATCCCGATTTCAATTAGTGCGTGAGAAACAGCCTGTGTATAGGCACGAATCAAACCACCGGTACCCAATTTTGTCCCACCAAAATAGCGTGTGACGACAGCGACCACATTGATCAATTCATTTTTTTTTAGTACTTCCAGCATTGGGACACCTGCCGTACCACTAGGCTCACCGTCATCACTACTGCGTTGAATTTCATTTTTTTCACCGAGAACGAAAGCACTACAGTTATGGTTTGCTTTCCAATGCTCTTTTTTCATTGCCTGAATAAACGCTTTAGCTTCTGCTTCCGTTTCAATTCGTTTCATAGAGCAAATAAAACGAGATTTTTTGACTTCGATTTCTGCTTGACCGTCTGCTTGGATGGTTCTATAACTATTCAGCGTGATGCTTCCTCCTTACAAGTAGTTGATAATAGTCAAAGTATAATGAATTATTCCTTTAGTTTCAACACTTATAATACTTGAGTAATGAAGAGAGTCTATGGGATAATAGAAGAAAGAAAGGTGAGATGGGGATGAAAGAACGCATAAAAAAATATGACGCCATCACCCAATATTTAAAAAATAACGGGGGATCACAGGTTACTTTAACATTTACACAGATCGACGAACTTCTTTTTCCAAGTTATGGGCTCCCTAAATCAGCTAGACAAAGCACTGATTGGTGGGCAAATGATTATAAGCACCCAGAAAAAGGAGCATATGGCTGGATCAATGCTGGCTACGAGGTTGTGGTGATCAATTTAAAAAAAGAATATGTTGTGTTCAATCAATTAGTTAAATCGAGTTGGCTATTCGACTGATAAGAAAACGTTGACATTATCTTGCTTTTTTGTATAATAATCACACAAGCAAAAAAAGAAATCGTTTGCAAAAGTTAAAAGAATGGAGAGAGTAAAATGACTAAAAAAACAATCATGCTCGTATGTTCTGCTGGGATGAGTACCAGTTTACTTGTAACAAAAATGCAAAAAGCTGCTGAAGAACAAGGAATTGATACGGATATTTTTGCCGTATCAGCTTCTGATGCCGATAATCAGCTAGCTTCTAAAGAAGTTGATGTTTTGCTGTTGGGACCACAAGTCCGCTTCATGAAAGCTGATTTTGAAAAACGTCTAGAGCCAAAAGGAATCCCATTAGATATTATCAATATGGCAGATTATGGGTTGATGAATGGCGAAAAAGTATTACAACAAGCCATCCATTTAATTGAAAACAAATAAAGGACAGAGCATACTAAGATGTTCATATCGGAAATAAGCCGAAAAATCCAGCGAATAGGGCGCCTATTCAAGGATTTTTCGGCTTATTTTCAATACCAACAGTTTCAGCCAATATATTTTCCACATCTTTTGGAAGAATAGGCTGATGAAGCGTATCTTCTTTTAGGGGGTAACAACAGTTAACGAATATATAAATATATAGTCTATATTATCAATATTTAGCATACTCCTATTGAGGTGAAAACTATGACCATGTATTCAATAGGAGAATTTGGAAAACAGATAGGCGTAACACCACAAATCTTAAGAAATTGGGATAAAAAAGGTAAATTAAAACCTGCCCATGTTTCACAAGGTGGTACTCGTTATTATTTTGAAGAACAACGAAATCAATTCTTAGGAATCGTTGGAAGAAAGAAACCTAAGCGAATAACTCTTGGCTATCGTAGAGTAAGTTCAAACAAACAAAAAAATGATTTAGAACGTCAAATTGAGAATGTAAAAACCTACATGATTGCACGAGGATACCAATTTGATATGATTCGAGATATTGGAAGTGGCATCAACTACAATAAAAAAGGATTAAATCAGTTGATAGATAGAATTACCAACGGAGAAATCGAAAAGGTAGTCATTCTATATAAAGACCGATTCATTCGTTTTGGTTATGAGCTTATTGAAAACCTTTGTAATAAATATGGCACGGAAATCGAAATAATAGACAATACGGAAAAGACTGAAGAGCAAGAACTCGTAGAGGACCTAATCCAGATTGTCACCTTATTTAGTTGTCGATTACAAGGAAAACGAGCAAATAAAGCGAAGAAAATGATTAAGGAGTTGATGGAAGATGATACGAGCCAAGAAAGTAAGGCTATGCCCGACTAAAGAGCAAGAAAAACAATTGTGGCAATCAAGCGGAACAGCTCGATGGATTTTTAACTGGACGTTAAAAATGCAAGAAATGAACCATCGATTCGGAGGTAAATTTATCTCCAATAATGACTTACGCAAGCATATCACTAAAATGAAAAAACGACCTAAGTACGTTTGGTTGAACAATGTTTCCAATAATATTGCCAAGCAGGCAGTAAAAGACGCTTGTGATGCTTATAAAAAGTGGTTTAATAGCATGACAGGGAAAAGTTGTTTAAAGGCTGAAAAACCCCGCTTTAAATCAAGAAAGAAATCTAAACCTGCTTTTTATAATGACACTATAAAACTGAAAGTCAAACCAAAATCAGTTTTACTTGAAAAAATCGGTTGGGTAAAAACCAGTGAACAACTACCAATGAATAGGAAGTATTCTAATCCAAGAGTCTCGTTTGATGGCAAGTATTGGTATATTTCAGTTGGAATTGATGAAGAGCAACCAGTACAGCACTTAACAGGTGAGATCCTGGGGATTGACCTTGGTATAAAAGACTTAGCGATTGTTTCTAATGGAAGAGTCTACAAAAATATTAATAAAACAGGAAAAGTAAGAAAGATTGAGAAACGTTTACATCGGTTACAGCGTAAAGTCTCTCGAAAATACGAATGGAATAAGGAGGGAAACCGATTTGTCAAAACGTGTAACATCTATAAATTAGAAAAAGAAATTCGGCATACACATCGAAAATTAGCAAATATTCGTCAGAACCACATTCATCAGACAACAACGGAGATAGTGAAAACCAAACCATCGAAAATCGTGGTAGAAACGTTGAATGTAAAGGGAATGATGAAAAATAAACACTTAGCAAAATTAGTCGCACAACAAAAATTCTATGAGTTCAAACGCCAACTACAGTATAAATGTGAAGATTACGGCATTGAATTAGTAGAAGCAGATAAATTTTATCCAAGCTCCAAACTATGCCATGAATGTGGTCATAAGAAAGTAGACTTGAAATTGTCTGACCGCACCTATCATTGTGAAGAATGCGGATATACAGCAGATAGAGATTATAATGCAAGTTTAAATTTAGCTAGTTATATTGCTTAATCTACGAGCTTCTACTGATACAGAAACGTAGATATGTAGGATTCGTTGTATCCGAATTAACGCCTGCGGAGTGTTAGAGCAAACGAGAGTAGCGAGGAAGTGGCAAAATCGGACACGTAGAAACAGGAAATAAACATAAATCTGACAACTTTTATAGTTGGTTAGAAATATTTATAGATTTTTGGCAACGGATCAGATGGAAAAAAGTAGTTTATGCAGTTTATATGGTAGACGATTACTTACGAGAGACTTGAGAGAATGGACAGAGAGTTTTGAACAGATTCGCTATCAGAAACTAGCCGCCATTCATTTACAAGGGAATTGGCTAAAATGTAATCGGTGCAACAAGCGAACAAAAATAGGTAAAATAGAGAAAAATCAACCGATCTTCTTTTGTCCTGTTTGTCTTTTTTTAGGTCGTTGTGACAACACACAAGAATTATTTTTATTTGAACAACCTGAGTTGCCGAAAAGAAATGTCTGTTTTACTTGGACAGGAAAGTTAACGCCAACTCAACAAGCGATTTCTACGAACTTGGTCACTGATGTCTCGGGAAAACAGCACATGATTTGGGCTGTGACAGGAGCGGGAAAGACTGAGATGCTTTATGAAAAGGTCATAAAAACGTTAGAAAAAGGCGGACGAGTCGCATTAGTTTCACCTAGGGTTGATGTGTGCAACGAACTTTACCTACGTTTTTGTGGCGTTTTTCCAGAAGAAGACATTGTCCTGCTTCATGGAAAAAAGAAAGAAGCCTATCGCTTTAGTCCATTCGTGATTGCGACTACGCATCAGCTGTATCGTTTTTATCAGGCGTTTGATCTGTTAGTCGTCGATGAGGTGGATGCGTTCCCTTTTGCAGGAGATCCTGGGTTAGCTTATGCTGTTGAAACTGCAATTAAACCAAAAGGAACCTTTATCTATTTAAGTGCGACACCTAATGAGCAGCTACTGAAAAAAATCCGTTCAACCTTTTTGATCCATCAATTGCCCCTTCGCTTCCATCAACGGTTATTGCCTGAACCACATTTGTTTTTTTGGAATGACTGGCCGAATAAATGTTTGAAAGAAAAAAAACTTCGACCACTTTTGAAGTGTCTAAACATGCTGCTCCAACAAAATCATGTCTTATTATTTTGTCCGTCGATTGCCTTGATGAATCGATTAGCCTCACTGTTAAAGCGTTGTTTACCCATGTACCGTATTACCGATGCATCCGCAAAAGATCCAAACCGTTCAGAAAAAGTTCAGCAAATGAGAAAGCAACAATATGATGTGTTACTTACTACAATGATTTTGGAACGTGGGGTAACATTTGCAAATGTGTCAGTGATCGTCTTAGGCGCTGATCACCGTGTTTTTACTAAATCTTCCCTTGTACAAATCGCTGGTCGAGCCGATCGAAAGGGAGATTTTACCAATAGCCAAGTCTATTTTTTCTATGAAGAACTGACAAAAGCTATCAAATTAGCCTGTCGTGAGATCAAAGAAATGAATCGTCAGGGAAAAAAGCAGCTTGCTATGAAAAATAGTGAGCCTAGAGGAGAAAAAACACATGAATCGTTGTAGTTATTGTCAAAAACAAGTCATCCGAAATTTGAAAATCAGCGAGATTCTTGGGTTGGGAAAGATTCTTCCTCAAATTTGTGAGGACTGTTCAAATTTGTTTCGTCCGATAAATAAACAGCAAAGCTGTCGAACTTGCCAGAAAGAACTGCCTGGTGATATTACGTATTGTGAAGATTGTATTGCCTGGAAAAACGACTATCCCAATTATGATTTCAGTCATCATGCTTGTTTTTACTATGATTCAGCCTTCAAAGAATGGTTAAAGCGCTATAAATTTATGGGAGATGTCCGACTGGCAGGTACATTTGCTAAACAGTTGCAAATAATACAACAAGAATTTAGCGATTATCAAATCTGTCCAATCCCACTAGCAACTGCTCGTTTAAAAGAACGTGGGTTTAATCAGGTCATTGAAATGTTGAGAGTAGCTAAAATACCTTATAGTCAACTGCTGACTCGCTCTGATCATTCACTTCCACAATCCCAAAAAACACGTCAGGAACGTTTAAAAACTACCCAACCTTTCAAATTAGCTGTTGTTCCAACGATCATCAAAGGGAAAAAAGTATTGTTGGTAGACGATGTCTATACGACGGGGCAAACCCTTTTCCATGCTGCTTCTTGTTTATTGCCACATGCTCCTGAAAAAATCCGCACCTTTTCGCTAGCTCGATAAATAAATGAAAAACGAATGTCCTTGATAGCGATTTAGTTTGCAAATGGATTAGAGTTCGATATAATGGTAGTAAGAAGAGGGAAAGAGTGGTCCTTTTCCTTCTTGATTGTGGTAGACGAAAGGGGTAATTTTTATGTTTAGATACAATGTACGCGGTGAAAATATCGAAGTAACTGAAGCGATTCGTGACTACGTTGAGAAAAAAGTAGGAAAACTTGAACGCTATTTCAGTGATGCACCCGATGCTACAGCACATGTAAATTTAAAAGTTTATACTGAAAAAACAGCGAAAGTGGAAGTAACTATTCCATTACCTTATCTTGTATTGCGTGCCGAAGAAACATCACCTGATCTTTATGCAAGTATTGATTTGGTAGTTGACAAATTGGAACGACAAATCCGCAAATTCAAAACAAAAATTAACCGTAAATCTCGCGAAACCGGTATGAACACAGCTGATGCAGCGGTATTATTCAATAACGAAGCTGACGATGCCGATCATGAAAATGATTCTGAATTAGACATTGTCCGTACGAAACGTTTATCACTGAAACCAATGGACAGTGAAGAGGCTGTTCTACAAATGAACATGCTTGGTCATAATTTCTTTATTTTTGAAGATGCAGAAACCAATGGTACAAGTATCGTTTACCGTCGTAAAGATGGCAAATACGGTTTGATTGAAACCGACTGATAAATAACAATTAGAAAAAGCAGTAAAAAGCTTGTGGCAAACCCTTCACGGTTTGCCACAGCTTCTTTTTTGTCTACGTCAGAAATTGTGAATTAATTGTGAATATATTACATTAATTGTGTTAAGATATTTCAATTATCTAGAACTAATGATAAAATAGAAACTAGAATCTACATAATCTGGATAATATATGTAAAAAGGAGATTATACAACGCATGGCCAATTTTATTCGTTCGATTATCGAAAATGATAAAAAAGAACTAAAACGTTTAGATCGTATTGCTAAAAAAGTAGAAGATCATGCTGACGAAATGGCAGCATTAACAGATGAACAATTACAAGCAAAAACAGCTGAGTTTAAAGCTCGCTATCAAAAAGGGGAAACTTTAGATCAATTATTACCGGAAGCCTTTGCGGTAGTTCGTGAAGCTGCCAAACGAGTGTTGGGACTTTATCCTTACCATGTACAATTGATGGGGGGGATCGTTCTTCACGATGGAAATATCCCAGAGATGCGTACTGGTGAAGGGAAAACTTTAACAGCGACAATGCCGGTTTATTTGAATGCATTGACGGGAGAAGGCGTTCACGTCGTTACTGTCAATGAATACCTGGCTACTCGTGACTCCTCTGAAATGGGCGAATTATACAACTTTTTAGGTTTAACAGTTGGCTTGAATATCAATTCAAAATCAGCGGACGAAAAACGAGATGCTTACAATTGTGATATTACCTATAGTACCAATAATGAATTAGGTTTCGACTATCTAAGAGACAACATGGTCGTTTATCGTCATCAAATGGTTCAAAGACCATTGAATTATGCGATTGTCGATGAAGTCGATTCGATCTTGATCGATGAAGCAAGAACACCGTTGATTATTTCAGGTCAAGCTGAAAAATCAACAGCTTTATATACAAGAACAGATAATTTTGTGAAACGTTTGAAAGAAGAAGAAGATTATAAAATCGATGTGCAATCGAAAACAATCAGCTTGACTGAAGCGGGGATCGAGAAAGCCGAAGAAACATTTGGCTTAGAAAATCTATATGATATTGAAAATACTGCCTTAACCCACCATCTGGATCAAGCATTGCGTGCCAACTATATCATGATCTTGGATATTGATTATGTGGTCCAAGATGGAAAAGTCTTGATCGTTGACCAATTTACTGGTCGTATCATGGATGGACGCCGCTACTCTGATGGATTACATCAGGCGATTGAAGCAAAAGAAGGCGTAGAGATCGAAGACGAAACGAAAACGATGGCGACAATCACGTTCCAGAACTATTTCCGAATGTATAAGAAACTGTCAGGTATGACTGGTACAGCAAAAACAGAAGAAGAAGAGTTTCGGGAAATCTATAATATTCAAGTTTGTCAAATCCCAACAAATCGTCCAGTCATTCGTGACGACCGACCAGATTTGTTATATCCAACATTGACTAGCAAGTTCCAAGCGGTGGTGCAAGACATCAAAGAACGTTACCGCAAAGGACAACCTGTTCTTGTCGGAACGGTAGCAGTAGAAACTTCAGAATTATTGTCTGATATGTTGAATCGTGAACGTATCCCACATGAAGTATTGAATGCAAAAAACCACTTCAAAGAAGCGGAAATCATCATGAATGCTGGTCAAAAAGGTGCGGTGACGATTGCAACGAATATGGCTGGACGTGGTACAGATATCAAGTTGGGACTTGGTGTCAGAGAACTAGGCGGACTAGCTGTTATCGGGACAGAACGTCATGAATCACGTCGTATCGATAACCAATTACGTGGTAGGGCTGGACGTCAAGGAGACCCAGGGATGTCTCAATTCTATCTTTCATTGGAAGATGATCTAATGAAACGATTTGGTTCTGAACGGATCAAAGCATTCTTAGATCGCATGAAAATCGGTGAAGAGGATGCAGTGATCCAAAGTAAGATGCTGACAAAACAAGTGGAATCAGCACAAAAACGTGTCGAAGGAAATAACTACGATACTCGTAAAAATGTCTTACAATACGATGATGTAATGCGAGAACAACGCGAAGTTATCTACAAACAACGTCAAGAAGTCATCATGGAAGAAACAAGTTTGTCTAAACCAATGATGAATATGATCAAACGTACGATTAGTCGGGTAGTAGATGCACACACACAACTAGAAAAAGACAACTGGAACCTTGAAGGAATCGTTGATTTTGCAGGTAGTACATTAGTCCATGAAGATAGCATCTCAATCGATGATCTTAAAGGGAAAGAACCGCAACAGATCAAAGAATATTTAAATGAGTTAGCACAAGAAGTATTTAATACGAAAGCTAACCAGCTCAACGGACCTGAACAATTACTAGAATTTGAAAAAGTAGTCATTCTACGAGTAGTGGATTCGAAATGGACCGATCATATCGATGCTATGGATCAATTACGCCAATCAATCGGTCTTAGAGCATATGGACAAAACAATCCATTGGTTGAGTATCAAACAGAAGGATACAAGATGTTTGAAGAGATGGTTGGAGCGATCGAATATGAAGTGACTCGTCTCTTTATGAAAGCTGAGATTCGTCAAAATGTTCAACGGGAGCAAGTGTCAACCGGCGAAGCAGTTCAACCAACTACCGGTGATGCAAAAGAAAATAGCAACACAAGTGCCAAAAAACAACCGGTTCACGTGAACAAAGTAGGCAGAAATGATCCTTGTCCATGTGGTAGCGGGAAAAAATATAAAAACTGTCATGGAAAAGATGAGAACTAATTTTTGACAGCTGGCAGATAAGATTGGTGAGATCGGTTCTTTTTGATTAAGAATCGACTCACCTTCTTTCTGTTATGAAGCGTTTCTGTTAAACTAAAGTGGTTGAATAAAACATAAAATAATGTAGATAGAAAGAGGGAAGTTTATGGAGATTTCAGAAATCCGTAACTTATTAGCTGAGATGGAAGAAAAGGTCACAAGTTTCAGGAGGTCTCTTTGACTTAGATCGGTTGGAAGAAGACATCGCTGAAGCTGAAGCCAAAATGGCAGAGCCTGGTTTTTGGGATGATAGCGAAACAGCACAAAAAGTGATCAATGAAAACAACACAAATAAAGAAACGTATGATCAATTCAATGCGTTAGCTGAAGAATTAGAAGAGTTAGCCCTAATGGTAGAAATGTTGCAAGAAGAACCAGATGCTCAAATGCAACAAGAAGCAGAAGATAGAATCCAACTATTAGACGAAAAAATGAAGACGTATGAATTAGCCATGCTTTTAGATGGTCCATATGATCGCAACCATGCAATCGTCGAACTTCATCCTGGAGCAGGGGGTACAGAATCCCAAGACTGGGGAAGTATGTTGTTACGCATGTATACACGTTGGGCAGAACAACATGGCTACCAAGTGGAAACATTGGATTACCAAGCAGGGGATGAAGCAGGAATAAAAAGTGTGACTTTACTGATCAAAGGGCATAATGCATATGGCTATTTAAAATCGGAAAAAGGTGTCCACCGTCTTGTTCGGATCTCCCCATTTGATTCAGCCAAACGGCGCCACACTTCGTTTTGTTCGGTCGATGTGATGCCAGAACTAGATGAAACGATTGATGTTGCCATCAACCCAGATGACTTGAAGATCGATACGTACCGAGCAAGCGGTGCTGGAGGACAACATATCAATAAAACAGAGTCTGCCGTTCGGATCACTCATCTTCCAACAGGAACGGTCGTAGCTAGTCAAGCGCAGCGTTCACAATTAAAAAACCGAGAACAAGCAATGAGCATGTTGAAAGCGAAATTGTATCAACTTGAGGTTGAAAAGAAAGAACAAGAAGCTGCAGCATTGCGTGGGGAGCAAAAAGAAATTGGTTGGGGTTCACAAATTCGTTCCTATGTCTTCCATCCATATTCAATGGTAAAAGATCACCGGACAAACGTAGAAACTGGTAATGTTCAAGCTGTAATGGATGGCGATTTAGACTTATTTATTGACGGATATTTAAAAATGCACCTCTAAATAGTTGACTTTAATTGAAATAAAATTGTAAGCTTTTGAAAGCAAGATGAAACATTACCATGCTATAATGGTGAGAGACTGAGAAAAGATATGGAGAGAACGCCATGATTGAAATGAAGGATGTCATGAAAAAGTACTCAAATGGTACGACTGCAATCCGAAATTTATCGGTTGTTATCGATCAAGGAGAGTTCGTTTATGTAGTTGGTCCATCAGGGGCTGGGAAATCTACATTCATCAAATTGATGTATCGAGAAGAAAAAGCGTCAAAAGGAACCTTAAATGTTGCTGGTCATGATTTAATGGCAATCAAAAACAAAGATGTTCCTTACTTACGCAGAGAAATCGGGGTAGTTTTCCAAGACTACAAACTGTTGCCGAGAAAAACAGTTTACGAAAATGTCGCTTATGCGATGCAAGTAATCGGTAGAAAACCACGAGATATCAAAAAACGTGTGATGGAAGTGTTAGATCTTGTTGGATTGAAACATAAAGTGCGTGTTTTTCCAAGTGAGCTATCTGGTGGGGAACAGCAACGGGTATCGATTGCCCGTGCAATCGTAAATACGCCGAAAGTATTGATTGCTGACGAACCTACAGGAAATCTAGATCCGGAGAATTCTTGGGAGATCATGAAGTTATTGGACCGAATCAATGCTCAAGGGACAACGGTCGTTATGGCAACCCATAACAGTACGATCGTGAATACAATTCGTCATCGAGTGATCGCCATCGAAAATGGACGAATCATACGTGACCAAGCGGAAGGGGAATATGGATACGATGATTAGAACCTTTTTCCGACATTTATTAGAGAGTATCAAGAGTTTAAAGCGTAACGGCTGGATGACTGTCGCTTCAGTGAGTGCCGTGACGATCACATTAACATTAGTTGGGGTGTTCATGGCTGTGATCATGAATGCAACGAAACTAGCCGAAGATATCGAAGGTAACGTAGATGTTTCTGTTTTCGTTGATATTGGCACGAATGAAAAAGATATGAAGACTCTTGAAAAACAATTAAAAGAGATTGATCACGTCAAAAGTGTCAAATTCTCAAGTAAAGACCAAGAGTTGAAAAAGATCCAGGATGCTATGGGGAATTCATGGAGTTTATTTGAAGGAGATAATAACCCGTTATATGATGTTTATGTCGTTCAAACGTCAGAACCTTCTTATACGAAACAAGTATCTCAAGAAGCCGGAAAATTAGCGAATGTTTCTCGCGCGGATTACGGTGGAACGTCTTCAGATAAAATTCTTAAGCTTGCAGGAACCGTTCGAACATGGGGCTTAGCTGCAGCAGCATTATTATTGTTTATTGCAATGTTTTTGATTTCAAATACAATCAGAATCACGATCTTATCTCGCCAAAAAGAAATTCAAATCATGCGATTAGTTGGTGCCAAAAACGGCTACATTCGTTGGCCATTCTTTTTAGAAGGTGGCTGGATTGGTTTGATCGGTGCAATTATTCCGGTATTGCTGATTACATTTGGGTACCAAGAAGTATTCCGAATGCTTAACCCTTCATTATTGCGCTCCCACTATTCCTTGATCCAACCACAGGATATCGTGTGGAAAATCAACGCTTTGATGGCTGGGATCGGAATCATTATCGGTTCATTAGGATCAATTATTTCGATGAGAAGATTCTTGAAGTTTTAATTCATTTCCATCGTTTCACCATATGAAAGGATGGAACGAGTTGTTTCAAGAAGATCCAACAACTTTAAAGTTTAAATGGATGATTCAATGAATCAGCAGACAGAAATTCATTTTTCTGTCTGCTTTTTTAGTTGAGATTGGGACAAAACTCGTCTCAGTCTCTTCTAGTATCTCTAAAAACGAATAAACGGCGTTCAAGAAGCAACTCCTCAACAATAAGCGATGATTTTCTAAAATATGAGGAGCTATTTTAAAAAATCCTCTCTTATTCGCTCGGAGCTAAACGCTTCTTTCACGACCTCTTGCTAAACGGTGTTCAAATATCAGCTCCTTGAAATAAGCCTGAATTTTTCAAAACATGAGAAGCTGTTTCAAAAAATTCTTTCTTATTGTCATCAGAGCTACCCGATGTTTTCACGACCTCTGATTCACGGTGAGACAAAAGCAGCATCTTCGGAAAATTTGCCGAAATTTACCAAAAATTTGAGAAGCACCAAGCAGATAACAATCAACATCAAAAACTAGTTTTTGTGTTTCTTGTAAATTTTCGGAAATTCCTTCTTATTTCTTGATGCTAAACACTTTTGTCTCAATCTCTTTGTAAAGCGCTATCATTTTTTGTCTCATAATATAAAATAAAAAAATAATATCAAGTAATGATCAATAGGGGGTCATATTGGTTCAGCAGTAGGTATTTTAATTCATTGAGATCATTATCTGTCTGATACTTTCACTTTACTTTAAAAAACAACTCGGCTATTCTTAAGTAGGTGTAAAAGTGAAGAGGTGAGCCATGAGAGTAGTTGTTGATAATTTTTTTACGATCATCTTAATTGCGAATATCTTATTATCAATTGTCATTGTTTTTCGTGAACGAAAAGAAACCGCTCAGACATGGGCATGGTTGTTAGTATTAATGTTTATTCCGATTGTCGGTTTTCTTTTATATATCTTTTTTGGCAGAGGTATTTCACAAGACAAGATCTTTGATTTGAAGATCCAAGGGAAAATCGGGAAAAACTTGGAAATTGAAGAAGACAAACAAGCCTTGATGCGAGGACTTTATCCGCATCCACCAACAGGACAAGTTGATGTCAAGCAACTAATCTATATGCTGACAGTGTTTGAAAGTACATTGTACACAACTGGAAATGAAGTGACTTTATTTACGGATGGACGAGAAAAATTTGATGCATTGATTGAAGACATCAAGCAGGCAAAAGATCATATCCATCTACAATATTATATTTATCGGGGCGATGCTCTGGGTAAGGAAGTGCGTGACGCGCTGACTGAAGCAGCTCAAAGAGGGGTTAAAGTCCGTGTATTATTAGATGCTTGGGGGTCTACCCAAGTAAATGCAAAATTTTTCCACGAATTACAGGTAGCTGGTGGTGAAGTCGCTTTTTTCTTTCCACTATTTGTCCCTTATATCAATCCACGAATCAATTATCGAAACCATCGGAAAATCGTTGTCATTGATGGGAAAATTGGTTATACTGGTGGATTTAATGTAGGAAACGAATATTTAGGAGAAGTTTCAAAGTTTGGTTATTGGCGAGACAATCATTTGCGAATCTATGGGGAAGCAGTTTATACGCTACAAAATCGTTTTTTGATGGATTGGAACTCGCAGCACGTGAAAGAAGTCAGCTATGCACCAAAATTTTTCCCAAAAATTGATTCTGTAGGTACTTTAGCACTTCAAATCGTCACAAGTGGCCCAGATTCTGAGCATGAACAAATCAAATTGACTTATTTAAAAATGATTTCATTAGCAAAAAAAGAAATATTGATTCAAACGCCTTACTATATCCCAGATGAATCCATTCATGAAGCATTGAAATTAGCCTTGCTTTCTGGTGTCAAAGTTCAGATTCAGATTCCCAATAAACCTGATCATCCGTTAGTCTATTGGGCGACTTATTCTTTTGCAGCAGAACTAATCGAATATGGTGCAGTGATCGAAACCTATGAAAATGGGTTTATCCATGCTAAGACCATGATCATTGACAGTGGAATAGTTTCAATTGGTTCAGCAAATATTGATGTCCGTTCATTCAAATTAGACTTTGAAGTGAATGCGTTGATCTATGATGAAGGAATGGCGACTCACGTAAGAAAAGCTTTCTTTGCTGATTCAAGAAAGTCACAACTGTTAACCAAAGAACGCTATGAAAATCGAGGATTTATCATCAAATTAAAAGAAGGTTTGGCACGATTGATCTCGCCATTATTATAATTGCTACTTCCAGCTAATCAAAAAGGACATGAGGGAGGCGTCTAAGACGTCAGCTCATGTCCTTTTTCTGTCGGGGCCATTTCTGTAAACTGTCAGAAATGGAGAAAGCGTCTCACAGGAACAAAACTAACTTTGGGGTACTTCTTGTTTTTGGGGAAAGCAAGAAATAAGTTAGATAATGTTTGATAAAGAGACACATTTCAAAGCCAGTATAGCATAGAATAACCTAATGAGATAGTGTTTTTTTATTAATAATCATTATTTTTGTTATTTTATAATTTTAATTCGTTTTCAAGTATTTTGTTAAATGTTAAAATGAACTTACTTTAGGACTGAAGGAGATTTCTAAATGAAAAAATTAAAATTACTTTTACCAATAATAGGATTAACTATTCTTTTATCAGGTTGTTCAAAATGGATCGATCGAGGAGAATCCATTACAGCTGTCGGGTCTTCCGCATTGCAACCATTAGTTGAAACAGTCGCTGAATCTTTTCAGGCTGCAAACCCTGGGAAATTCATCAATGTCCAAGGAGGAGGAAGTGGAACTGGATTATCTCAAGTCCAATCTGGAGCAGTAGATATCGGGAATTCTGATTTATTTGCGGAGGAAAAATCTGGAATCGATGCATCTGCTTTAGTTGATCATCGGGTGGCTGTAGTTGGGATCACACCGATCGTTAACAAGGAAGTGGGCGTTAAAGACATCTCAATGGAAAACTTACGGAAGTTATTTACGGGTGAAATCACCAACTGGAAAGAACTTGGCGGGAAAGACCAACCAGTGGTTATTTTAAATCGTGCATCAGGAAGTGGGACACGTAGTACTTTTGAAAAATGGGTCCTTGATGGAGAAACGGCGATTCGTGCGCAAGAACAAGATTCAAGCGGAATGGTGCGACAAATCGTTGCAGATACTCCAGGAGCAATTAGTTATGTCGCTTTCTCATATGTAACCAACGATGTGGCTACTTTGAGTATTGATGGTGTAGAGCCAACCGATGATAACGTTACGACCAATAAATGGATCATTTGGGCTTATGAACATATGTATACAAAAAATCAACCAAAACAGTTAACGAAAGAGTTTTTAAACTACATGCTATCAGAAGAAGTTCAAAATAATATCGTAGGTGAATTAGGTTATATTCCGGTTTCACGTATGCAAGTAGAACGTGATTGGGAAGGAAATATTGTAAAATAATCATCTTTACACAATCTTTACAAACTTCGCATAAATTTTACATGTTATTAAACTCAAATTGATGTTCGCTTTGTACACTGTATAAGTATGTTAAACCTTACTGGGGGGGAATCATCTGTGGAAGATGTGAAAAAAGTATTATTAACAAAATCAAAACGTTCAAAAATGGAGCAGCGTGGTAAATTCATCAGCTTCTTATGTATCGCCTTGATCGTTCTAGTAGTAGTAGCCATTTTTTATTTTGTTGCAAGTAAAGGATTAGCGACCTTTTTCGTTGATAAGATCAACGTATTTGATTTCTTGTTTGGAACAAATTGGAATCCTGGACAAATTGGTGCGGATGGTAAACCGATGGTCGGGGCATTACCAATGATCGCTGGTTCGTTTATCGTTACTTTTTTATCTGCGATCATCGCGACACCTTTTGCCATCGGTGCAGCGGTCTTCATGACAGAGATATCTCCAAAAAATGGCACAAAAATCTTGCAACCAGTCATTGAACTATTAGTTGGTATTCCATCTGTTGTTTATGGTTTTATTGGATTATCAGTCATCGTACCATTTATCCGAAACATTTTTGGCGGAACTGGTTTTGGTATTTTAGCTGGGACATTTGTTTTGTTTGTCATGATCTTACCAACTGTGACGACTATGACAGTCGATGCCTTAAAAGCTGTGCCGCGTCATTATCGTGAAGCATCATTAGCTTTAGGAGCTACACGTTGGCAAACGATCTATAAAGTCGTTTTACGAGCTGCTGTACCGGGAATCTTGACAGCCGTTGTATTTGGTATGGCACGTGCATTTGGTGAAGCATTAGCGATCCAAATGGTCATCGGGAATGCTGCCTTGATGCCAACAGGATTAACAACTCCTGCTTCAACATTGACATCGATTTTAACAATGGGGATCGGAAATACGATCATGGGAACAATTGAAAACAACGTGTTATGGTCATTAGCTTTGATCTTGCTATTGATGTCATTAATCTTTAATATTGTGATCCGAATGATTGGTAAGAAAGGGGCATTGAAATAATGAACGCAAAACGCTCTGATAAAATCGCAACAGGAGTCCTTTATGCAATATCGGGAATTATTGTATTGATCTTAGCTGCGTTACTTTTATATATTTTAGTTCGAGGAATTCCTCATATCTCTTGGTCATTTTTAACTGAACCATCAAAAGCCTATCAAGTAGGTGGCGGAATCGGTATCCAATTATTTAACTCGATTTATTTATTATTGATCACGATGATCATTAGTTTTCCGCTTTCTTTAGGAGCCGGTATTTACCTTTCTGAATATGCTGGTAAAAACTGGTTGACTGATGTTATCCGTACTTCAATTGAAATATTAAGCTCATTACCATCTGTAGTTGTTGGTTTGTTTGGCTTTTTAGTTTTTGTTATCCAATTCCAGTATGGCTTCTCCATTATCTCTGGGGCACTAGCTTTAACAGTTTTTAACTTACCTCTATTGACGAGAACGGTAGAAGAATCTTTACAAGCGGTGCATTACACACAGCGTGAGGCAGGGCTTGCATTAGGTTTGTCACGTTGGGAAACAGTGATTCGTGTAGTTGTACCTGAGGCAACTCCAGGGATTTTAACAGGAGTCATTTTAAGCTCAGGGAGAATTTTTGGGGAAGCAGCAGCTTTGATCTATACAGCTGGGCAAAGCGCACCTGCACTTGATTTCTCAAACTGGAATCCATTGAGTGTCTCTAGTCCAATCAGTATTTTCCGTCAAGCTGAAACACTAGCTGTTCATATTTGGAAAATCAATACGGAAGGAACGATGCCAGATGGCGTATCAGTATCTGCTGGAGCATCTGCGGTCTTAATTATCGCAGTATTACTATTCAATTTTGGTGCTCGTGCGATTGGTAAACGTTTGTACCGGAAAATGACTTCAGCTTAAGGAGAAGAAGTAAGATGAAAGAATATAATTGGAATGAAAGAAATATCATCACAATGGGTCAAGAAAAAGAAATTGCCCTTTATACAGATGATCTTCATGTTTGGTACGGTGACAACGAAGCGATCAAAGGTGTTGATCTGGAATTTGAAAAGAATAAGATCACAGCTTTAATCGGTCCTTCTGGCTGTGGTAAGTCTACTTATTTACGTTCGTTGAATCGGATGAATGATGGGATCGCAAATACTAAGGTAACTGGTAAAATCATGTACAAAGATGTCGATATCAATGCGCCACAAATTGATGTCTATGAGATGCGTAAGCGAATCGGAATGGTTTTCCAACGACCAAATCCATTTAGTAAATCAATCTATGAAAATATCACGTTTGCATTGAAGCAACATGGCGAAAAGAACAAGAAGAAATTAGATGAGATCGTTGAGACCAGCTTGAAACAAGCAGCATTATGGGATCAAGTAAAAGATAGCCTGGATAAAAGTGCTTTAGCCTTGTCAGGTGGTCAACAACAACGTTTATGTATTGCACGTGCGATTGCGATGAAACCGGATATCTTGTTATTAGATGAGCCAGCCAGCGCACTTGATCCGATTTCTACTGGGACAGTAGAAGAAACATTGGTGAATCTAAAAGATGATTACACGATCATCATTGTGACCCATAACATGCAACAAGCAGCTCGTATCAGTGACTATACTGCCTTTTTCTACTTAGGAAAAGCGATCGAATACGATAAAACGAATAAGATATTTACTAGACCAAAAATTAAAGCGACCGAAGATTATGTATCGGGTCATTTTGGGTAAGACGGAGGATTCGTTATGACAAAAGAAATTATCTCATCAAAAGATCTTCACTTATATTATGGAAAAAAAGAAGCGTTAAAAGGAATCGATCTAAGCTTCAATCAAGGCGAAATCACAGCGATGATTGGTCCTTCTGGCTGTGGTAAATCAACTTATCTACGCTCATTGAATCGAATGAATGATTTGATACCGAGTGTGACGATCACTGGAAGTGTCCTGTATAAAGGAAAAGATATCTATGGCCCTAAAACGGACATTGTTGAATTGCGTAAAGAAATTGGAATGGTCTTCCAACAACCAAATCCTTTTCCCTTTTCGATTTACGAAAATGTGATCTATGGGTTAAAACTAAAAGGCGAAAAAGATAAAAAAGTCCTTGATCAAGTAGTCGAAGAAAGTTTAAAGGCTGCATCTGTGTGGGATGATGTCAAAGACAAACTGCATAAAAGTGCCTTATCCTTATCAGGTGGTCAACAACAACGGGTATGCATTGCAAGAGTGTTAGCCGTCAATCCAGAAATTATTTTGTTAGATGAGCCAACTAGTGCGCTTGATCCTGTTTCTACTGGGAAAATTGAAAGCATGCTCTTGGAATTAAAGGAAAGATATACTATGATTATAGTTACGCATAATATGTCACAAGCTTCACGGATTTCTGATAAAACAGCCTTTTTCTTAGATGGGAATTTAATTGAGTTCAATGATACGAAAAAAATCTTTATGACTCCAGAAAAACAAGAAACGGAAGACTATATCTCAGGGCGATTTGGATAAGGAGGAAACGAAATGTTACGTACACAGTTTGAAGAAGAACTACTTAACCTTCATAATCAATTTTATGAGATGGGGATGATGGTAAGTAGTGCAGTGCATAAATCAGTTCGTTCTTATATCAAACATGATAAAGCACTTGCTCAAGAAGTGATCGAAAATGATATTAAAATCAACGACATGGAAACACGTTTAGAGAAAAAAAGTTTTGAAATGATTGCTTTGCAACAACCAGTGACTACAGACTTACGGATGATTATTACCGTGATGAAAGCTAGTTCTGATTTGGAACGAATGGCAGATCATGCGGTTTCAGTTGCCAAATCAACGATCCGTGTGAAAGGTCAAACCAGAATCCCAGAGATCGAAAAAGAAATCTCTGATATGTCTGATTATGTCAAAAAAATGGTGGACAATGTGTTGGTTGCTTACGTCAAAACGGATGAAAAAGATGCTCGAACGATCGCAAATATGGATCAACGGGTCAATGATTATTTCAATCGTATCTACAATGCAACGATCAAAAATATGCAGTCTGATCCAGAAACAGTCATCAGTGGGACAGATTATCTAAATGTTGCCAGCTACTTAGAACGGATTGGCGATTATGTAACGAATATTTGTGAATGGATCGTGTATCTAGCTACAGGAAAAATCACCGAATTAAACTCAAATCATAACGAAATTTTCTAACTCTTGAAGATTGGAAAGTAACGATCAACGTGTGAGTTATGAGTAATAAGCCGAAAAATTCCTAAATAGGAAATATCCTAGGAATTCTTCGGTTTTTTTGTAACTTGAAGACTTAGAGTGAATATTGCTGACTTCTCTGAGAGAAAAAGGTCAAGACTAATTGTCATTTGTATAATCGAAATTCAGCGACTAGTCTTTGTTTTTTCAACTCGTTCAATTATAATAAGAGCATAGAGATGAAAAGGAGTGAAAGAAGATAAAATTTGTTGAGCAAGATTTTGCTTATTATGAGCGCACAATCAAAAGAATGTATCAAAGTTATTATTGGAAGCGAATTCTAATCTTAGCATTCGTACTCGTGATTGTTCTGGCTTATACAGGCATCTTTCAGGAACATTTACTTTATAATGTTTTACTGATGATAATCATTGCTGGGGGAGGTATTTATCTTTATCTGCAAAAACAAAAATTTCCAGAGGTCTATCAAAAATATCTAGAGATAAATCAACCAGAAGCAAAAATCGTTAAGATCCAAGAAGCAGAGTATAGCTATAATGATCTTGAAGACAAGAGTGTCAGGATTAACAAAACTGGTATGCGTAATTTGCCGTCAAGGAATAAACAGTATACATTGATGGTTGGATTCTCCAAGTCCTTTTTTCCGCGTGAACCACTTCAAATTGTTTATTATGATATGCTTGAACTAACCTATGAAGAAAAGTTTCGTTTGAAGCGAAACGGCTATCATTCAATGCCACGTTTTTTGCGTCGGTTTACATTTAGTAATTTAAAAGAAAGCATTGGTAATATGGGACGTTTTATTGTCGGAAATATATTTTTACTAGTTATCCTGTTTCGTGTTATACGCTATTTATGGTCATTTATCCAATTGCTTTTTTAATATCCATAATATTCATACATAATTCATAAAAAATTAGAAAACAATATTTCTTGCCATAAAAAGGGAAAGAAATATTGTTTTTAAAGCATTATTGGCTGGTTCAATGGGAAGTAAATCGTTCAGTAACTCAAGTTGGAGAAAAAGTTACAACTTAAGTCCTATGACTTTTTCTTCCATTCCGTGCATAATATGAATGTAAGGAAAAGCTTGCAAACTATATTTGCTTAAGGAGGCAATTTCCATGAAAGAAAGAGAACGTATTTTAGACTTAGTTAAAAAAGGGATCCTTTCCACTGAAGAGGGCTTAGATTTATTAGAAAGCATGGCAACTGAGAAAGATGAAAAGCAAATCGCAAAAGAAGCAGATAAAGTAACTGCTAGTCATAAAGAAAAAGATCAAGCAACTCAATTGATCGATGAATTGGAAAATGGCACATCAGAAGAAATCCATTTTAATGCCGATCCAAAACAAAACGAAAAAGAAGATCAAGAAAATTTGGAACGTATCTTAGATGAGTTAGCAACACAAGCAAATCAAACGTCAGCTCATTTAGACGAAGTGAATGAAAAGTTAGCACAAAATAAAGCGGCACGCAATGACAAACAGGAAACATTGATGCAGCTGAATACCAAAGAAGAATTGGATGAACTAACAGAAGATGAGCTTCTCCAAAGAAAGACTCTTGAATCTGAGATCAAGGAATTAGAAGCTGCGAGTGAACAATTAACAGAAGAACAATTGAAACTAGAAGCAGAATTAAAAGATATTCGCAAAAACCAATGGACAGAAAAGAAAGAAACAATTGCTGATAAATTTGAGTTGCCAGATGACTGGAAAGAACAAGCCAACGATACATTGAACCAAGTTGGAGAAAAAATGTCTGAAGCTGGTTCTCAGCTAGGCAAGTTTTTGCGGAAGACATTCCAAACGGTATCGGAAACAGTTAATGAAAACATGGAATGGAAAGATGTCAATCTCCGTGTACCAGGTATCGCAACGACAAAATTTGAACACGAATTTTATTATGAAGCACCTGCAGCAAGTATTCTTGATATCAAAGCTGCAAACGGAAATGTCACATTGAAAACTTGGGAAAGTGAAGATGTGAAAGTTGAAGCTAAAATCAAATTATACGGTAAAATGAATGCAGAACCATTCGAGGCATTCTTAGAACGTAGTCAAATTGAAGTCAATGATGAGCATGTCTCATTCCAAATCCCAAATAAACGTGTACGTGCGGATCTAGTCTTTTATTTACCAAAACGAGTATATGACCATACAGCAATCAAATTGTTAAATGGGAATATTACGATTAACGACTTAGAAGGTAAAGATGTGTACACCAAATCGACAAATGGAAATATCGTCATTCAAAAATTACAAGCAACCATGCTTGAAATTGAAGGCGTTAATGGGAATATCGATGTTCAATCAGGTGCAATCTTAGATTCGATCATCGAAACAGTGAATGGTACGGTCACTGTAGGAACAACCCCTGAAAATCTTTCCGTTTCTCTCGTTAATGGGGATGTACGGTTGACAATGAAAGAAGAACATTTGAAAAAAATTGAAGCAAGTTCAGTCAATGGCAATGTCAAAGTAGCTTTACCAACAGGAATTGGCATGGAAGGTAATGCGAAAACAAGTTTAGGCAGCATCAACAGCCGCCTGACTGATTATGAAGTAATCCGTGAAAAAAAAGAACGGACCAATCAATTACTACAGTTCCGTCGTCTCTCTGAAAATGAGGTAGCTAGAATCCAATTATCGACTACGACTGGTAGTATTTATTTAAAAGATACGGATCAATAAAGTAATCAACCGGTGAGTTAGCTTATTCTAACAATCGAAAGCAGGATTGATAAGTGGGATGTACGTTCACTATTAGACGATGATACTTGGTCATTCGTTCCTTTAACGAGGAAAAGCAAAAATCTTTGGAGAAAAAGTGTAGTGAGAATGAACAGTTTATCTATTGTCACACTCTTTTTCTTCCATTAAAATGAATAGAACAGAGGTGAAAGTAAAATGAAAAGAAAATTGACAAAATCAAATAAAAATATTGTTTTGACTGGTACATTAGCTGGGATCGCAGAATATCTTGGAATTGATCCAACGGTAGTTCGTGTGATCTATGTATTCCTAAGCTTAGTGGCATTTGGAAGTCCAGTTATCTTATATATTTTATTGGCTTTGCTCATCCCTTCTGGACGAAACAAACAGACTCGTTATGGGCATGAAAACCAATATTATCAAAATAATAATTATCATCATGAACAAACAAAAAAACGTAAAGAGGCGGAAAAGGTCAATGATGACGAATGGAGTGACTTCTAATGTCTTATCTTCAGCGCCTCATCGTGAATACGTTGACGTTCATCTCTCTGGCAGTGATTTTTCCGACGATGATTTATGTAGATAGTATTTGGACAGCTATTTTAGCAAGTTTCGTATTGTCCATCTTGAATATGTTCATTAAACCTATTCTAACAATTTTATCACTACCATTCACTTTAGTGACACTGGGCTTGTTCACATTTGTCATCAATGCGGCAATCTTGAAGATGACTTCCTTTTTTGTTGGAGCATCTAATTTTAATTTTGCTTCCTTTGGTTCAGCTTTTTTGATTGCTGTGATCATGTCAGTGGTGAATATGATTGTCAGTGAACACAATAGTAGAAGGTAAACGTGAACAATCGATAATGACTAAAAGGGTACATCCATGGGAAATGTCTTAAATTCCCTGGTTGTACCTTTTTGCTTTGTTTTATAAAAAAAGTGAATTTAAAATAAAAACGTTTTTTTTATGTGGTAGTACTTTTTGTCAGACAATGATAAAATGGGAAGGAACACTCTAATAGAAATGAGGTAGCACGAATGGCAGAAGTTGTAAAAGTAAGCCAATTAGTAGAAAAATTATCATTAGAAATAGTGACTGGTGATGAAAAGAGTTTGGAGCGTGTTATCGTAACTGGTGACATCTCAAGACCTGGTTTAGAATTGACCGGTTATTTTAATTATTATTCACATGATCGTTTACAATTATTTGGGAGCAAAGAGATTAGCTTTGCTGAACGGATGATGCCGGAAGAAAGACTGATGATTATGAGAAGATTGTGCAGTGAGGATATGCCAGCATTCATTATTTCTCGGGGGCTTCCAGCTTCTGAAGAAATGATTCAAGCAGCCAACGAATACGGTATGGCTGTCTTACGTTCACCAATCTCCACATCCCGTTTGCTTGGAGAATTATCTAGTTATTTAGATGGTCGTTTAGCTCCTAGAACGAGCGTTCATGGTGTGCTAGTCGATGTTTATGGGTTAGGTGTACTCATTCAAGGGGATAGCGGAATTGGTAAGAGTGAAACCGCATTAGAATTAATCAAACGTGGTCATCGCCTGATTGCCGATGACCGAGTAGATGTTTATCAACAAGATGAACTGACAGTCATTGGTGAACCACCAAAAATCTTAGAACACTTGATAGAAATCAGAGGGATCGGAATCATTGATGTCATGAACTTGTTTGGAGCAAGTGCTGTCCGTGGTTCAATGCAAGTGCAGTTAGCCGTTTATTTAGAAGCCTGGGCGAAGGACAAAAAATATGATCGACTAGGTTCTGAAGATACTTCTGTGGAAATTGCAGAAGTGGGGATTCCACAAATAAAAATACCTGTTAAAACTGGACGAAACGTGGCCATCATCATCGAAGTGGCAGCAATGAATTTCCGAGCAAAAACGATGGGATTTGATGCAACAAAAACGTTTGAAGAAAGATTAAGTCGTCTGATCGAAGAAAATTCAGGGGCACAATAGCAAGGAGTGGAAACATGATAGCGCAAATCGATCGGGTAGCGTTCAATCTTTTAGGAATACCAATCTATTGGTATGCTTTGATCATTGTATCGGGAATAATTATTGCCATGTGGCTAAGTAGCCGTGAAGCCGTACGAGTTGGCTTAAAATCTGAGGATGTCACTGATTTTATGTTGTGGGGATTGCCACTTTCAATTATTGGCGCACGGTTGTACTATATTTTATTTGATTTACCACAATATATAGCTGATCCTATTCAAATATTCAATATCCGTTCTGGCGGGTTAGCTATTTATGGTGGATTAATCGCAGGTGCCATTACTTTATACTTCTTTACCAAATACCACTTTATTTCCATGTGGACATTTTTAGATATAGCAGCACCAAGTGTCCTACTCGCTCAAGCAATTGGGCGCTGGGGAAATTTTATGAATCATGAAGCTTATGGCCCTGTCACGACGAGAATCTTTTTAGAAAATCTTCATATCCCAAGATTCATAATTGATAATATGTACATTGAAGGTTTTTATCGTCAACCTACCTTTTTATATGAATCCGTTTGGAGTTTGATTGGCTTTATCCTACTCCTATTTTTAAGAAACAAAAAGCATTTACTGAAAAAAGGAGAAGTTTTACTTGTTTATGTGATGTGGTACAGCTTCGGGCGCTTTTTTATCGAAGGATTACGGACAGATAGTTTATACTTCTTAGGTGTTATTCGTATCTCCCAATTGTTGTCAGCCTTTTTATTCGTTGGGACAATTATTCTGTTTATCTGGCGTAGAAAAAAAGGAAATCTACCAGATTACGATCGCACTTTTGGTAAAAATCAAATGATTATCTAATTTACAGAGCTAAAAAAATGAAAAAAATAGCAGGAGTGGTAAAATGAAATATAGGGTGGCAGTCTTAGGAGCTGGCTCATGGGGGACAGCTCTTGCGCAAGTTCTTGCTGAAAATGGACATGATGTTCGCCTATGGGGACATCGTCAATCGCAAATAGACGAGATCAACCAACAACACACCAATCAAAAATATTTACCCGACTATCATTTGTCAACGTCAATCCGTGGTTTTAGTGAGTTGGAACAGGCAGTTCAAGATATTGATGCCTTGTTATTCGTAATTCCGACACGAGCCATTCGCTCTGTAGCACAAGAGGTGGTCACTAAATTGAATACCAAGCCTGTAATCATCCATGCAAGCAAGGGGCTAGAACAGGAAACACACAAACGGATCTCAGAAATTCTTTTAGAAGAGATCCCGAGTGACAAACGTCAATCCATTGCTGTTTTATCTGGTCCGAGTCACGCAGAAGAAGTAGCAAATCATGACATTACTACGATCACAGCTGCTAGCACAGATCAAAAAACAGCTTCCTTTGTCCAAAAGTTATTCATGAATCATTATTTTAGGATTTATACCAACCCTGATGTGATTGGGGTTGAAATGGGGGCTGCATTGAAAAATATTATTGCTCTTGGTGCAGGAGCAATCCACGGATTAGGTTTCGGGGATAATGCAAAAGCTGCTATTATGACTAGAGGTTTAGCTGAAATCAGTCGTTTAGGTGTTGCCATGGGTGCCAACCCCTTGACTTTTATTGGTCTTAGTGGTGTGGGCGATTTGATCGTTACTTGTACTAGTATCCATTCGCGAAATTGGCGAGCGGGCAATTTGTTAGGTAAAGGGCATGAACTGTCAGAAGTATTGGAAAATATGGGGATGGTTGTGGAAGGTGTCCATACGACAAAAGCCGCAAAAGAACTTGCTCAGCAAGTAGGTGTAGACATGCCAATCACTCAAACAATTTATGAAGTACTTTATGAAAATAAAAATGTACAAATTGCGGCAAGAGAAATCATGTTGCGAGATGGAAAAAAAGAAAATGAATTTTCACGATTAATTTTTTAGAGGAGAGATGACAAATGAAAGTAAAAAAGGCAGTTATTCCAGCAGCAGGTTTAGGAACAAGATTTTTACCTGCAACAAAAGCGATGGCAAAAGAAATGCTTCCAATCGTTGACAAACCAACGATTCAATTTATCGTAGAAGAAGCACTTAAATCAGGGATCGAAGACATTTTGATCGTCACTGGGAAAGCAAAACGACCAATCGAAGACCATTTTGATTCAAATATCGAGTTAGAAACGAATTTGAGTGAAAAAGGGAAAACAGAATTATTGAAGTTGGTTGAAGAAACAACTGATGTAAATCTACACTTCATTCGTCAATCTCATCCAAAAGGGTTAGGACATGCTGTATTACAAGCCCGTGCTTTTATTGGTAATGAACCTTTTATTGTGATGTTAGGTGATGATATCATGGAAGATGAAGTACCTTTGACACAACAATTGATTGATGACTATGAGCGGACACATGCATCAACGATCGCAGTGATGGAAGTGCCACAAAAAGATACGTCTAAATACGGAATTATTAATCCTGGTGAAGAATTAGAAGAAGGATTGTTCAATGTTAAAAACTTCGTTGAAAAACCAGACCCAAGTAAAGCACCAAGTAATTTAGCTATTATTGGACGCTATTTATTAACTCCTGAAATCTTTGATGTTTTGGCAGAACAACAACCAGGTGCTGGGAATGAGATCCAACTGACAGATGCGATTGATACATTGAATAAAACACAACGAGTATTTGCTCGTAACTTTACAGGCAAACGCTATGATGTTGGTGACAAGTTTGGTTTCATGAAAACCAGTATTGAATACGGCTTGACTCATCCAGAAGTCGGCGAACCATTAAAAGAATATATTAAAGAGCTAGGGAAACAATTAGAAGCAGATCAAACGATGGTACCAAAAAAAGACAACAAAAAAATTGAATCAAAAGATGAGCTGAAAAAATAAATTTTTTAGCAATGAAAGCTTCAACTGCTCTTATCCAAAAAAAGTAGTTGAAGCTTTGCTATTTTTTATTTGTTTAAAAAATGCGAAAATGCTATGCTTATAGAAAGAGTATCAGAAGGGAGTTCGAGTATGACAGGCGGAGAAATTGCTGGGCTGATTGCGGCCATCGCATTTGCAGTCCTCGTTGTTTTTATCATAAGAGTATTGTTACAATTATCAAAAACACTAGAAAAAGTGGATCAAACAGTGGCAGAAGCAAATACGACGATTGAAGTCGTCACCAAAGATGTCGATCTTTTGTCAAGGCAGGTGGAAGGTTTACTAGTCAAAAGTAATGAATTGCTTTTAGACATCAATGGGAAAGTAGAAACGATTGATCCATTATTTACAGCTATCGCGGATTTAAGTGAAAGCGTGTCAGAATTGAATACATCAAGTAAAAATATCGTAACCAAAGTTGGTGGGATTGGGCGTACAACAGCTAAAGCTACCGTGGCTGGAAAAGTTGGTGGCACAGCTTTAAAGTTTTTCAAAAATAAAAAACATACAGAAAAGACTGGAGGAATTTAATTATGGCAAAAAAAGGTGGATTTTTACTAGGAGCAGTTATTGGTGGGACAGCAGCGGCAGTCGCAGCATTATTATTAGCACCAAAGTCAGGAAAAGAACTACGCGATGAACTTGCTGCACAAGCAGATGATTTACTTGATATGGCTTCAGACTACACGGATATGGCAAAAGAAAAATCAGCGACATTAACAGACATCGCAAAAGAAAAAGCGCAAGATCTATCCCAACAAGCTGGTGACTTAGCTGGTAGCGTGAAAAATAAAGTCAATCATTCTGCAAATGATGTCGAAGATGAGTCTGAAGACATTTTATTAACATTAAAAGAACAATCAGAAGATCTTTCTCATCGCTTCAAGAAATCAGCAGATGAGCTTAAAAAGCCAGTCGGACAAATGAATGAAACAGTTAAAGATGCATCTGAAGATATGATGATCAATGCGAAAGATGCTGCAGGTGAAGCTGGACAAACAGTCAAAGAAGGCATTGCTGAAGCAAAACCAGTCGCAAAAGATGCGCAAGCAATGGCAGATATGGCTAAAGAAGACGTAAAAGCTAAAAAAGAAGATTTAAAAGATACATTTACTGACAATGGAAAATAGGCAATTTCTATTTTTTGTAAATAATCAATAGATGCTATCTCGATTTTGGTTAATCGAACGGAACAAGTGATGAATATCAAAGCTAGCAAAGTTTCCTAGCTTTGATATTTTTTTGTTTGGATAATTACTAGAATAATACATAATGTAAAGGTCTAATTTGCGTAATCACTTGATAGCATGCTTATTACCATGAGAGTGAAGACACTATAAAAGAACCAGAATGATCAGAAGAATTCGTAAAATCTAATGGTAACCAGAGCTCTTTGGTATGAATGAGCCAACAACGATTAGTGAGGTTGAAGATAAGAAAAAAATGAGTCTAGGACTAACAGTCACCCTAGACTCATTAATAGATGTAGAAGTGATAAACGGCGTTCAAAGAGCTGATCTTCGGTGATAAGTCAAAAAATCTCAAAACATGGGAAGCTGTTTCGAGATTTTCATCCTTACTGCTCCTGCGATTACTCGTCGTAGTTTTTACTTGGTGAGCGCTCAGATCAAGTCGCTCTTCTCACAACCTTATTCAATAACCAATAATTCTTTTGGCGTAGTTGTAAATGGAATACAGCCGTCTTTTGTCACGTAGACACAGTCTTCGATTCGAACACCTACTTGATCAGGGATATAGATTCCTGGTTCAAGGGAGAAGCACATGCCTTCTTCGATGACTAAATCATTACCTGCTACAAGGGAAGGAAATTCATGGACAGTGGTTCCGATTCCGTGACCTAGACGATGATTGAAGTATTCGCCATAGCCATAGCTATTGATTACATTTCTTGCAATTTGATCTAGTTCGGCAGCCGTTACGCCGGGACGTACAGCTGCTTGGGCAGCTAATTGTGCCTCAAGTGTGATTTGATAAATTTTTTCCTGAAATTCAGTTGGTTTTTTATAGGCTACAGTTCGAGTAGCATCGCTGCAATAACCATCCCAAATAACACCTAAATCAAACAAAACAAGTTCATTAGGCGAAATTTTTGTGCTGCCTGGAGCACCGTGGGGGCTTGCTGCGTTTTTACCAGCTAAAACGAGCGTGTCAAACGACATTTGCGAAACACCTTGTTTTTTTAGTTGGTATTCGATTTCCGCAATGATTGCTTGCTCAGTAACACCTTCTTTTACTGCCTTAAAGCCGATTTCAAAGGCAACATCTGCCCATTTACCAGCAGCAAGTAATTGGTCTTTTTCTTCCAGTGTTTTGATTAATTGGAGACGTTGAATGATTGCTGTTAAATCAGTAAAGTTGTCAGAACCAGTTAGAACATCTGAAATGGCATCGAAACGATCAACGGTTAACGCATTTTTTTCAATTCCGATATTTCCAGGCTGACCATAACGGTGACGAATTTCTTTCCCAATGATTTCCCAAGGATTTTCGCTGTCTAAATAGCCACGAACATCAAAAGACCATGCACTGTTTTGTGCATCTTCAACTTCTAAAGCCGGAGTGAATAAAAAAGGATCCTGTTCAAGTGGGATAAATAGTGCTAAGACACGTTCATGGGGTTCACTTTCGTATCCTGAAAAATAAGCGATGTGTCCTGGATCACTAATATAGGCAAGATCCACTTGATTTTGAGCCATCCATTTACGTAATTCGTTGATTTTTACGTTATTCATTTTGGCATCCTTCTTTCTAATTTATTGAATTATTAGATAATTGTACCACTTAATGTTTCAAAGACCAACGTATAAAAGTGAAAAAATGAATTATTTTCATGAAAGCGGTAGTAAAACGGTTGCAATTTTGAGTATTATTTGTTATCCTGTTTTAGAAATGTAAAGCGTATTTTCAGAAAACATATAAAAATGAACAGGAGAGCAAGAATGGAAAAGCAAACAATTACTATTTATGATGTAGCGAGAGAGGCAAATGTTTCGATGGCTACTGTTTCACGTGTCGTTAACGGGAATCCGAATGTCAAACCTGCGACTAGAAAAAAAGTGTTAGAAGTCATTGATCGATTGGACTATCGTCCGAATGCTGTTGCACGTGGGCTAGCAAGTAAGAAGACAACGACAGTAGGGGTAATCATTCCAGATGTCAGCAATATGTTTTTTGCTTCTTTAGCACGTGGGATCGATGATGTTGCTACAATGTACAAATACAACATCATTTTAGCAAATTCAGACGGCAATGATCAAAAAGAAGTGAATGTATTAAATAACTTGTTAGCAAAACAAGTAGATGGCGTGATCTTCATGGGACATCATATCACTGATGAAATCCGTGGTGAGTTTTCTCGATCTAAGACTCCTGTAGTATTGGCTGGCTCAATTGACCCTGATGAACAAGTTGGAAGTGTGAATATCGATTACACTTCAGCAACTAAGGATGCTGTCAATAAATTAGCTAAGAATGGCAATAAAAAAATTGCCTTTGTCAGTGGGGCATTGATTGATCCAATCAATGGTCAAAATCGCTTGAAAGGATATAAAGAAGCACTTAAAGAAAATAATTTACCTTACAGCGAAGGTTTGATCTTTGAAGCAGAGTATAACTTTAAAGACGGATTAACCCTAGTTGATCGCATTCATAATAGTGGCGCAACAGCTGTTTATGTTTCAGATGATGAATTAGCTATCGGTATTTTAGATGGTCTTTTAGATAAGGGTGTGAAAGTACCGGAAGAATTTGAGATTATTACAAGTAATAACTCATTGTTAACAGAAGTTGCACGTCCACGCCTAACAAGTATCACACAACCATTGTATGATTTAGGTGCCGTTTCAATGCGTCTATTAACAAAAATGATGAATAAAGAAGAAGTTGAAGAAAAAACAATTATCTTACCTTATGGAATTGAAGAAAAAGGATCGACGAAATAATAAGTGATTAACACTCCACTAGATGATGCTAGTGGAGTGTTTTTAACTTCTAAAAAAGATTCAGTGATTGAAACAAGTAAACATTCGTTGAAGCTTTTAGCTAGTTAGCAAGAACAACTATTTATTTTTTTGTAAAAACTTGGACAAATTTTATCTTTTTATTCCGTATAATGAAATGGAATCTCTATCAGAAGAGAAAATCTAAAATGCCAGGAGTTACTGTATATGTCAGATTTTTATTTTGTAAAACTACGCCCTGAAGTTTACAATGATTTAATAACTTCAAAGGAAACTAAAAATAGGATATTAAATAAAGAAACAAGAATGTATCTTGCGTTCGAACAAAATGGAAGAAATTGGTATATTCCTTTTAAAGCTCATACAAGTACAAAACATCCAGATTCTGTATTTTTTTTGCCAATATTGGAGGAGGACCCTCATCTTGTTTCTCCGGGATTAGTTTTCTATCAGTCCTTAAATCTTTCCTCTTCCGATGTAATAGAAACAGAGATAGAAAGGAAAGAGATAGCTGATTTATATATACCGTTTATAGAAAAAAATTTGGAAAAAATTAAGGACGCTTTTTATCATTATCTAAGAGGATATTATAATCATTGTGTATACGATAAGAAGACCGGAACGCTTGAATTATTTCTAAAAGAAATAGAGGAAATATGCAATCTTAAGTTTAATGAGGGAATAAGTGATAAAAGTATACAAAATTTGAGCAAACGAGGTGATATAAAAGGGATTGAAGCATATCGAGAAAAACAACTTCCAAATTTTCTAGAAGAAGATTATTTTATTAAGTTTTTATCTGTTAAATCTCATCTTCCTTGGCAAGATTCAAGCATAATCCAAATCTTGATCGCCCAAAAACCAGACGTCCAATTGGCTCTTCAGGCTTGGGAATGGAAGAAACTTGAAAAAAAACTAAATCTGTGTCCGGAATCCCTCCTTAGAGCATATACAGGAGAAGTTTTCAAAAAAAAAACAAACTCTAAACCAACAGATTATTTTCAAGTACAGGTTTTTGATGTTAGTGAATTAAAGGAAAATCAAGAAATACCTAGACCTGCTTACTACGTAGGAGATCAAACAGTTGATTCATTTCTCTATAAAATTTTATTCCAAAGTATCCGAGGACTTACAAGTAGGTCAATCGAGATTAAATCAGGAATGAATGATAAAGAAAAATTGAGTATCTTATTGCGTTCAGCCATACATAAGAGAAGATGGACTAGTATCGGTGATCAAGACCATTTAGAATATTTTAAATCAGAAGCGGTCGGTTATACCTTAGCAAAACATTTAGGATTATCTACGGAGAGTTATTCTTTTGAATATCTTTCTACTTTGAGGCAGAATAAATTGTCTGAAACTACAATAGATAATATTTTAGAGAGCATTAGTTCAGAAGTAAATAAAACATATAATGACTTTAGAGAAAAATTTAATATTATTTTGAATAAAAGTAACGAAAAGAATAAAGTTACCCAACTTCAAAACAATCAATCTATAGAGATATTAGACCCCGTCAATAAAGGGAAAAAAAGACGTGAAGCTTTGATTGAAAATAGTAAAAAAAAGTTTAGCGACAAACGTTTGAAAGTAGGAGAAAAACAGCAGCGTGATCCACAAACTTGGACAGAAGTTAAAACTAAAAAGAGTAAAAGAATCCATCCGAATATATATGAGAGTAAAATACAAAATTCTGAAGGGCAAAATAGCGAAAATAATAGCGAGTATTGGTGGGAAATCGAAAGTAAACACGTGAGGGAAGTCAAAGAAGGGAACCACCAGCTATCAGGCGACTCTAAAGGATTGATTAGACCTGAAGTCAAAATATCTTTGGAAAAAGCTGAGGGTGCCTGCATAAAAAAAACTGAACTCTCGATGGATATTAAGGGAAATGAGCAACAGACAGTTCATATTAAAGGATCAAATGGTACTAAGCAACAAGAAGTTAAAGAGAGATCTTGGAAAGAGAACTCAAGCACAGAAAGAAACAATCAGCTAGATAATCTAGAGAAATATAGAGAAGCGAATCAACAATGGTTTGAGAAAGGAACTTTGGAAAAAAACACAAGTAAAGGAAGTAATACAAGTACTTCAGAAAATGTTGTTACCAATGATTTAAAGAGTTCTAAACTTAGAACTTTTGAAGGATCGATTATCCTTAAAGCCAAAGAAGGTGCAAGTCTACCTTTGAGAAAAGCTGAGGATACCAACCGAAATGAATTTGAACATTCGACGACTATTAATAGAATTAACCCGCAGACAGATCATCAAGAATCTTCTACCCTTAAAACCTTTGCAAGCTTGTTTAACATGAAAGCCAAAGAAGGTGAAAGCCTATCTTTGAAAAAAGCTGAGGATACCAACCGAACTGAATCTAAACATTCGACGACTATTAATGGAAAAGATCAGCAGACAGATCATCAAGCGGATCAAAGTGAGTCGGAAGAAATGACTTGGGAAACAGTTACAAGAAAAGGAAGTAAAAAAAGCAACAAAAGCAACAAAAGCACTTTAGAAAAAGTAGATACTAACAGACTAAGTTCATTTACTACAGATAAAAACAGTCCGCAACGGCAAAGGATAGCTCAGGAAAAGGCAACTAAAAATAATCGGTAGAAAAAAATGGAGTATCCGGGCGTAGAACAGTGGCAAGATAAAAAAGTTTCTTTAAAACCATAACCAGATAAAAACGAGAGTGGGACAATAGTCAGAAAAAAATCTGATTATTTCCCCATTTTTTTGATTTTAAGGTACATAAAAAGCACAACCTTGTATGATTAAAGTGCTTAAACAAAAATCAAAGGAGTGTGCTTTATGTTTAAAAATTATACCATCAGCCAAACAACTTTACCACGAAATGTAGAACATTAACTGTTACCACCTTTATGTGGATGAAAGACGGTTATATGCGAAATGGACAGCGCAAACCAGGTTATAATTTCCAAATCGCCAACGATTGAGAAAGAACTATTGTCCAACTCTCGTTTTAACTTCTAAAAAAGATTTAGTGATTGAAATAAGTAAACATTCGTTGAAGCTTTTAGCTAGTTAACAAGAACAACTATTTATTTTTTTGTAAAAACTTGGACAAATTTTAGCTTTTTATTCCGTATAATGAAATGGAATCTCTATCAGAAGAGAAAATTTAAATTGTAAGGAGAAGTTATAAATGTCAGATATTTATTTTGTGAAACTGCTTCCTGATGTTTACGATGAGTTAAAAACTTCAAAGTACAAAGAAATAACATTAGAAAATTTAAATAGGACATATCTTGCATTGGAAAGAAATAGGAGAAATTGGTATATTCCTATTAAATCTTTTACAGAGAAAATTTTTACAGAGTTTGTATATCCATTGCCAGTAATGGAAGAGAAGTACAAGAACAATCGTCGCTGTACTCCAGGTTTTGTTTTTAATCATTCCTTGTATCTTGATTCTTCACTGGTAATAGTAACTAAGGATCCGGGAATGGAATTATATCGTCCGTTTATAGAAGAAAATAAAGAAAAGATCATAGAAAAATTTTATTATTTTGTAAGTATGGCACATCATATTAATGAACGTGGTAATAAGTTGGTTAACTCAATTGACTTATTTCCAGAAGGAGTTGAATATATACTAAATCTTAGGTTTAATGAGGGAATAGACGATAAAAGTATACAAAGCTTGAATAAACGGGGGGATAGGGAAGGGATTGAAACGTATCGAAAAAAACAACTTTCAACTTTTCTAGAAGAGGATAATTTTATTAAGTTTTTATCTGTTACAGCGCATCTTCCTTGGCAACACTCAAAAATAACCCAAAACCTGATCGCCCAAAAACCAGATGTCCAATTGGCTCTCGAGGCTCAGGAATGGAAGAAACTAGGAAAAAAATTAAAACTGGGTCCAGAGGCACTTTATAGAGACCATACAGAAGTACGTTTCGACAAAGAAACAAAAAGTAAACTAACAGCCTCTTTTCTAGTACAGGTTTTCGATGTTAGTGAATTAGCGGAAAAGCAAGAAATACCCAGACCAGCATACTATGTAGGGAATCAAACAGTTGATTCATTTCTCTACCAAATTTTGTTCCAAAGTATTAACCAATTTAAAAGTATGCCAATCGAGATTCAATCAGGGATGAATGATAAACAAACATTGAGTAACTTTATGCGTTCAGCCATACATAAGACAAGAGGGACTAGTACCGATTATCCAGACCAATTAGAATATTTTAAATCAGAAGCGATTGGTTATATCTTAGCAAAACATATAGGTTTACATACGGAGAGTTATTCTTTTGAATATCTTTCTACTTTGAAAAAAAGTGAATTGTCTGACAGTAAAATCGATGCTATTTTAGTTAGCATTAGTAGGAAAGTAAGTCAAATATATGGACGGTTTAGAGACAATTTTAACGATATTTTGAAAAAAAGCATGGAAAATGATACAGTCTTCCAATTTCAAAACAATCAATCTATTGAGTTATTAGATCCTGTCAACAAAAGGAGAAAAGGACGTGAAGCTTCAAAGGAACGTAATCAAAAAAGGGTTGACAGCATACGTTTGGAAGAAGAGAAACAAAAACAGCATGACCCACAAGTATGGATAGAAGTACAAACGAACAGTAGCGAAAGAACCAATTGGAATAAAGATGAAAGTAAAATGCAAAGTCCTGAAGAGCCAAATAGAGAAAACAATAGCGATTATTGTAGGGAAATCGAAAGTAAGCAAGTGATGACTGTCAAAGAAGGGGATAACCGGCAATCAGGTGACTTTAAAGGAAAAGACAAAGATGATGCAAGCCTACCTTTAGAAAAAGCTGGGCCCTCGATGAATATCGATGGAAATGACCAACAGTCAGATAACCTAAAGAAATCAAGTGAAACGAACCCGCTGTGGTTTGAAATTGGGGTATGGGAACCAGTCATACATGAAAAAGAAAAAAGCAACCTTGCTACCAATGATCTAAATAGTTTTAACTCTAGCACCTTTAAAAGCTTGACTGCTCCTAAATTCAAAGAAGGAACCAGCCTATATTTAGAAAAAGCTGAGCCCTCAATGAATATCAATGGAAATGACCAACAGTCAGATAACCTAAAGAAATCAAGTGAAACGAACCCGCTGTGGTTTGAAATTGGGGTATGGGAACCAGTCATACATGAAAAAGAAAAAAGCAAACCTGCTACCAATGATCTAAATAGTTTTAACCCTAGCACCTTTAAAAGCTTGACTGCTCCTAAATTCAAAGAAGGAACCAGCCTATATTTAGAAAAAGCTGAGCCCTCGATGAATATCAATGGAAATGACCGACAGTCAGATAACCTAAAGAAATCAAGTGAAACGAACCCGCTGTGGTTTGAAATTGGGGTATGGGAACCAGTCACACATGAAAAAGAAAAAAGCAAATCTGCTACCAATGATCTAAATCAGTCTAAATATTCATCGACTATAGATAAAAATACTCATCAACAGCAAACAGTGGATCAAAAAAGGAATAAAGCAATGAGCTTAGTCAAACAGCAAGAAAAAAAGCGTATGGGCGCTACTGAAAAATTAACAAGATAAAAACAGTCGCCATAATTGGCGACTGTTTTTTTAGGTCCTTTGTCAAATAATGTTGGTACGTTTCATCAATATTATTTGACAAAGTCTGAGTTATTCTTTTTCTTTATCATTTTCTTTTTTTGCTGGATGCGCTCGAGCAAAGGATGAAGCAGTTCCCCAATAGTTTTTATAGTTTTCATCCGTTCCACCGACACCAAACTTGAATGTTGATTTTTTTGGACCATTTTTTGCCCAAAGCGATTCAACTGTCTGACTTGGTGTTTCGATGGTTTTCTTATCAACAGTAACTTTACCAGGAAGTTGTCCTGTAAAGGATGCTACTTTTTTCTTGGAGACATCAGAAGATAATTCAAATTTATCCTTTGTCCCGAACATCGCTGGATTTGCTTGGTATACTTGATTAATGAGATTGGCTAAATAGCTAGAAGAACGTAATCGGGCTCTTGAGTCCATTCCAGTGTTGTCATCGTGACCTGCCCAACTACTGATCGTAATAGATGGCGTTGAAACAATCAGCCAAGAATCACGGTAGTCATTTGTTGAACCTGTTTTGCCGATCCAATCCGCTTGTCCCAGTTCATGATTTAAAGCAGTAATATCATCTTTAAAAGGTGTCGTGATTTTCGCAGTGATTACACTACGCATCATATCATTCATAATTGATGCTGTAGCTTCAGAATACACTCTTACAGGTTTTTCCTCATGTTTGTAGATGACGTTTCCTGAGTTATCAGTAATTGAATCAATCAAATAACCTTCTTGATAGACCCCGCCATTAGCTAAAGCTTGGAAGCCATTGGTTTGTTCCAAAGTCGTTACATCAACGGTTCCCAAAGGTGCAGACTCAACGCCCCAATTATCGTTGGTTGGATAATTCATTTTTGCCAAGTAATTTTCATAAGCATATTGTTTAGAACCACCATTTTCTAAAACATCCTGATATAAATGATAGGCAGGGATATTGTTAGACCATTCCAAAGACTCTCGAATCGTTTGGAAGGTATTAGAACCTTCATTCGTTGCATTGACGATTTTTTCTCCTGCGTTACTTCCTTCTTGCCAGGTAGTTGCGTAATCAGAAACACGTGATTCTGATCCTACGAGCCCCATATCGATGGCTGGACCATACACGAGTACTGGTTTAATCGAAGACCCAGCTTGTCTTTGGGTGTCAAAAGCATGATTATTTTGGTTTTGTAGATAATTTCTACCACCAACAAAACCATAGATACGACCAGTTTTATTATCCATCAAGACATTTCCTGTCTCAACTTGTGTGGCTTTGCCATCGTCTAATAGATGACCATAACTTTTTGTTGCTTCTTGCATTGCCGCATAAACATTTTTATCGATCGTTGAATGGATCGTATAACCTTTGTTTTGGATCGTTTGTTGTGCTTTTTGATAGTAGGCATCATAGACTGAACTATCAGATAAATCTGCATCATCTTTTTCAGCTAATTGTTTAGTGATGATCTCTGTGGCTTCACCCATAACGGTATAATATAGAAACTCACGATCACTTTGTTCAGCAATCTGTTGTGGTAAGAAATCTTTCGTGAGATCATAAGCTTTCGCTTCTTCATATTGCTGTTTTGTGATTTTATTTTCACGATACATGCTGAATAGAACCACATCTTTTCGATTCAATCCTGCTGAAAGGTCTTCTTTTAAACTCCCAGTATTTGTATAAGGACTATAAGTGATCGGACTTTGTGGCAAACCTGCGATAAAGGCAGCTTGTGGTAAGTTGACATCTTTGGCATTAACACCAAAGATTCCTTTCGCTGCTTCTTGTACACCAGCGATATTTTGTCCTTTATTGTTTCGACCAAATGGAGAAACATTTAGATACATAGAAATAATTTCATTTTTGGAAAAGTGTTTCTCGACTTGTGCTGCTAATAAAATTTCATTTGCTTTTCGCTTGAATGTTGTTTCATCAGTTAAGATTTGTTGTTTGACTAACTGTTGAGTCAACGTGGAACCACCGGAAGAACCGATACCAGTTGCTTCAGAAAATAAAGCACGCAAAACAGCTTTTGGTACATAGCCGTTATGTCGCTCAAAATACTCATCTTCAGTACTAATGATTGCAGTTTTCAATAAAGGCGAAATTTGATCTGAAGGAACGGCTGTCCGCATTAAATCAGTTTGGATCTTTGATATTTCAGAATTGTCAGCATAAACAAGTTTAGATGTTTCTGTAATGTTGCCAAGCTCTGATTGCAGGGTTGCTTTGGATGGTATTTCGGTATCTTCAACAAGATAGGCAAAATAACCAGCTCCGATACCAACACCAAGGGCTGCCAGTAGCAGAAGAAGGACGACGATAAAAGTAGTCAGTGATTGGAAGACACCAAAAGCGATGTTTAATCCCAACCATTTTTGCTTTTTCCTTCGATGTTGCTTTTTCCGAGTATCTTTACGTGGCAAAAGGGTTCACCTCAACTAATAGTTTTATTTCGCTAATTATAGCAAATAATGGAACAAAAAAACAGATATGGTGATTTTTATAAGGATTATTTCAACTTTCTTTTTCTGAATGATAGAGTGAACGAGAAACTTAAAGCACTAGACCGGTTTTCGAGTCGTAAACTTTCCTTTCCCTATATGTTCAGTTAAAATAGAAAAAGATTAGCTTATTTAGAGTGATTATCAATGAATGGAATAGGGCTTGACAAGGATTTCGATCATTGACTCACTTTTTATGGAGAGGAAGAATTTTATGTTATTAGGGTCACACGTAAGCATGAGTGGGAAAAAAATGCTATTAGGGGCAGCAGAAGAAGCTGCAAGTTACGGTGCTTCAACCTTTATGATTTATACTGGAGCACCGCAAAATACTAGACGTAAAGCAATTGAAGACATGAATATCGAAGCGGGGAAAGCGTACATGAAGGAACATGGATTATCTGATATAGTGGTTCATGCACCTTATATTATTAATTTGGGAAATACGATTAAACCGGAGATGTTTCCTTTTGCGGTTCAATTTTTAAGAGAAGAGATCGTCCGAGCGGAGGCTTTAGGAGCAACCCAGATCACTTTACATCCAGGTGCCCATGTCGGTGCAGGTGCCGCAGCAGGTATTGCCAAAATCATTGAAGGATTGAATGAAGTTTTGACGAAAGAACAGACTGCACAAATTGCTTTAGAGACAATGGCTGGTAAAGGGACGGAAGTCGGTCGGACATTTGAAGAATTAGCGCAGATCATTGATGGCGTGACTTTGAATGAAAAATTGTCTGTGACATTTGATACTTGTCATACGAACGATGCAGGCTATGACGTGTGTCATGATTTTTCAGGTGTCATGACAGAATTTGATAAAGTAATCGGCTTGGATCGATTGAAAGTGTTACACATCAATGACTCGAAGAATCCTCAAGGGTCACATAAGGATCGTCATGCTAATATTGGTTTCGGGACGATCGGTTTTGATGCACTGAAAGAAATCGTACATGAACCGATGTTTTCAGATATTGCCAAAATCTTAGAAACCCCTTATGTAGGGAAAGAGAAAAAAACGGCCTATGCACCATATGGAAAAGAAATTGCTATGTTAAAAGAAAAACACTTTGATCCAGAAGCTTTCCCAGAATTATTAGCAGCAGTGAATGAATAAACAAATGAAACCTTAAAGTTTTGATTGTAGGATCTGTGCAAAACCTACATGATATTAGTAGTAAAAAACGTGATTCATTTGCTTCACGAAGACATTTCAACAAATGGACATCAAAGCTGTTGAATGTAGTTATACGAATTAAAATAAGCCGAAGAATTTCCCTGAGTAACTATTTCGGGATTCTTTGGCTTATTTTTTAAAGTTGGACACTTAAGGAACAACTTTTTTATCATCTAATCTTTTTATTAGTTATTTTCTTGGACGGTTAGTTGTTGCAAACGTTCTGCATATCTTTTGTTCCCTTTATACAAGTCGACGATCGTCCAACACAATAAGGCTAAGACAGCAAAGATAATCAAGTAGGCCACATTGTCTGCCCACATCAATTCATTGGTAGTTGCTTGATCACCAAAGAAACTTTCGATTTGTCCAGGCAACCCTCGTAAATTCAAGAATGTCAGACTGATTACGGAGATCCAGCCTAAAGATTTAACGAATAGATTATTTTTAAATTGTTTCCCCATCTCTACTTCACTATTTGTCATCATCAATAATGGAATCATTGAAAAAGGAAGCGCAAATGCAAGGAATACTTGAGATTCGTTCATCAAATGATTCAAAGCAGTATGTTCTTCGATCGTTCCTTTCGTGCTGGTAAAGAGGACACAGAGTAAAACAGGGATGACAGACAAGAGACGTGTGACCAAACGACGTAACCAAATCGGCATACGCATGTGGATAAAGCCTTCCATGATCACTTGTCCTGTCAGTGTTCCAGTAATCGTAGAATTTTGTCCAGAAGCTAAAAGGGCAACAGCAAATAATGTAGATAAAATGCCAGATTTTGCTACAGTGGTCAATACATCATTGCTCATAACAGAAGGATTAGACAATGCTTCGTAAAGCCCAAAAAATGATGGGTCTTGCACAGAACCATTTTTAAATACTGCAACGCCCATGATCAAAAGTAAAGCATTGACTAAAAAAGCCATAGTTAATTGAATATTAGAATCCCAAGTTGTAAAACGAACAGCTCGAGCGATATCGGTTGGGTCTTTCCGATCGATTTCTCTCGTTTGTGAGACTGCAGAATGGAGATACAAATTATGAGGCATGACAGTTGCGCCAATGATTCCTAATGCACCTGTCAATGGTGTCTCACCACCAATCATCGGTGAATCAGCAAACGTTTTGCTATTAGGAACAAAGCCAGCAAATAAATGTTTCCAGTCGGGATTTGACAAAGCCACTTGGTAGACAAAAACGAATAAAATGACAAAGATCAAACAAACGACGATCGCTTCAATTTTACGAAAGCCAATCTTAGTTAACATCAATAAAACAAAAACATCAAAAACAGTAATAAATACGGCAATTACTAATGGAATATCAAAAAGTAAATAAAGGGCAATGGCGGCCCCAATTACTTCTGCAATATCGGTTGCCATGATTGCCAATTCAGTTAACACCCACAAAATCACACCAAGTGTTTTACTTGTACGGGCTCGGATGGCTTGGGCTAAATCCATTTGACTAACGATGCCTAGTTTTGCTGCCATATATTGCAAAAGCATAGCGACTAAGCTGGATAAAAGAATGACTGACATCAGTAAATATTGAAAGTTTTGACCTCCTGTAATAGAAGTCGACCAGTTTCCTGGGTCCATATAACCTACCGCAACGAGTGCGCCAGGACCTGAATAAGCTAATAATGTTTTAAAAAAACTTTTCCCTTTAGGAACTTTGACTGTTCCGTTCACTTCAGCTAAAGATAAGCCGTTGGTGTGTTCAATCAATTTTTGTTTATGGAATTGATTACTCAAAAAAATCACCTCTCATTTTCTTCACGACACCATTCTACACCTGCATCAAAAAAATTGAAAGCAATTTATTCGGTTTGCCTAAAAAAAATATATGGTTAAGCTTCTATTTGGCGAAGTTATAGGAAAGCAGTAAAATAAACTTTTTAGCCAAAACTAAAGAAAACGCCTTTCTTTTTTGGGAAAACTTTAGTAAAATAAGTCATTGAGAGCAATTCGGAAATAGAAAGGAGAGATTTATATGGTAAAAACAGGAATAGTCGTACTTATCGCAGTTATTGCTTTATTAATCGGCGCAATCGGTGGATTCTTTTTTGCGCGTAAATATATGAAAGATTATTTAGAAAAAAATCCTCCCGTTAATGAGGACATGTTACGATCAATGATGATGTCAATGGGGCAAAAACCATCTGAAAAGAAAATTCGTCAGATGATGCAACAAATGAAAAACCAAGGGAAAAAATAGGGTTTTCATTGGACAAATCATAGCGGGCTGATTGATTTCAGCTCGCTTTTTTTTTAGATGGATTTATGGAAGCGATTAAAAACAAGGTTGTGTAGTTAGTGAGAAAAATGAGTGACACTGACTAAATTTTTAAGAGAAAAAGAGGTTGATGGGAGTTAAAAAGGAGGAAAAATATGTCTATTTTTAGGAAGTTGGGTTGGTTTTTTAAACAAGAAAAGAAGCACTATGTGATCGGCGTTTTTTCTTTATTATGTGTTGCCTTGGTTCAGTTAGTTCCGCCTAAAGTAATCGGGATCATCATCGATGAGATTGCAGATAAGAATCTCTCCATGCGATTTATCGTCTTTTGGATCGCTGTATTAATCGGATCTGCCATTTTACAGTATCTCTTTCGTTTCATTTGGCGGGTGAATATTTGGGGAAGTGCAGCGAGGCTAGAGAAGGAATTACGTCAGCGTTTGTTTATCCATTTCACTCGTATGGATAGTATGTTTTACCAAAAATATCGTACAGGTGACTTAATGGCACATGCGACCAATGATTTAAATGCGATTCAAAATGTGGCAGGAGCAGGCATCTTGACATTTGCTGATTCGGTCATTACCGGTGGAACCACAATCATTGCCATGATCCTTTTCATTGACTGGCGCTTGACTTTACTTGCTCTGATCCCTTTGCCGCTATTAGCTGTTACTTCAAGGATATTAGGATCAAAACTACATGATGCTTTTCGAGAATCACAAGAAGCTTTTTCCAGTATCAACGACAAAACGCAAGAAAGTATTACTGGGATTAAAGTAATCAAAACTTTTGGGCAAGAGCAGGAAGATCTGGCAGATTTTCAAGAAAAAATCGAACAGGCAATCACCAAGAATAAACGTGTCAACTTTTTAGATGCTTTGTTTGATCCGTTTATCACGCTGATCATTGGGTTATCTTATGTTTTAACGATCATCTTGGGTGGTAAATATGTGCTAGATGGCACGATCACGATTGGACAAATGGTTTCCTTCATCAGTTACATTGGAATGTTGGTTTGGCCGATGTTTGCTATTGGTCGGTTGTTCAATGTTCTGGAAAGAGGAAATGCTTCTTATGACCGAGTGAATGAACTCTTACATGAGAAGACCCATATCGTCGAACAACTTGGTGCAGTGAAGACACCCGCAAAAGGAGAATTAAATGTAGAGATCGCGCAATTCCATTATCCCAAAGAAGAATTACCCGCCTTGGAACAAATCAAGTTTGCAATTAAAGAAGGGGATACATTAGGAATTGTTGGTAAAACTGGTGCTGGAAAAACCACGATCATGAAGTTGCTGATGCGTGAATATGATGACTATCAAGGACAAATCAAATTTGGTGGTCGTTCGATCAAAGAATATTCCTTAGATGCTCTTTTACATTCTATTGGCTATGTACCACAAGATCATTTTTTGTTTTCAACGACGATTCGTGAGAATATCCGTTTTTCTGATCCTAAGTTATCTAACGAAGAAGTGGAAGCTGCTGCGTCGTTAGCATCAATCAACCAAGAGATCAAAGAATTACCGAAGGGGTATGAAACATTAGTTGGTGAGCGGGGTGTTTCCTTATCTGGTGGACAAAAACAGCGGATCTCGATTGCCAGAGCATTGATCCAAAATCCAGAGTTATTGATCCTTGACGATGCGTTGTCGGCAGTGGATGCTAAAACAGAAGAAAGAATTTTGCGGAATTTAAAAGAAATTCGTCAAAGTAAAACCACGATCATTGCCGCTCATCGACTAAGCAGTGTGATGCATGCTGATGAAATCATCGTCATTGACAAAGGACAGATCGTTGAACGTGGCCGTCACGCCGAGCTATTGGCTTTAGGTGGTTGGTACAAACAAATGTGGGAAAAACAACAGTTAGAAGCCAAAATTGAAAGGGGAGAAAATGATGGAAGATAACTATCAATCCGAATGGTCAAAATCCATTCCATTGCGAGAGCAAAAGCAAATCATTAAACGCTTGTTGCATTTTGCTAAACCCTTTAAAGCGACTTTCATCATTGCCATCCTGTTTGCTTTGGGATTGTCAGTAATCAATGTCCTATTACCTCGAATCATTCAAACCTTTATGGATGAATATTTAGCCAAACAATCTGCTACGACACAAGTGATTTTATTTTTTGCAGGCTTGTATTTATTTGGGGTCATCGTCAAAAGTATCATCTGGTTTTTCCAATGGTATTTGTATTCCAATGCTTCGCTTAAAACCTATCAATATATCCGTATAAAATTATTTGAAAAATTGCATACATTGGGAATGAGATATTTTGACCAGACACCAGCCGGCTCGACTGTCTCAAGAGTCACGAATGACACCGAAACGCTTTTTGAATTTTGGTATGTTTTTCTGATGGTATTGACAGGCATTTTCGCAGTAGTTTCCTCCTTTATTGCAATGTTTCAAATCAACGGACGCATTGCTTTATGGCTGTTGCTTTTTTTACCTGTTCTAGGAGTCGTGATCTGGTATTATCAAAAATTTAGTTCTCGGATTTATCGTAATATGCGAGAAAAGTTAAGTCAGTTGAATACTAAATTAAATGAATCCATTTCAGGGATGCGGATCATCCAGCAATTCCGGCAGGAAAAACGGTTAGCAAACGAATTTGAAGCGGTCAATACGGATTATCTCAATACACGATACGCTATGATCAAAACCAATTCGCTGTTATTGAGCCCGATTATCAGCTTTTTATATGCATTAGCCATTGCTTGGGCACTGACACTTTTTGGTTTAGATGCCTTAAAATCACCAGTGGAAGTTGGACTGATCTATGCTTTCACCACATATGTCCAAGGGTTCTTCAATCCGATGTCTCAAATGATGGATTTCTTAAGTATATTCACTGACGGGATCGTCGCTGGTAGCAGAATCTTAAAAATCATGGACACAGAAGAATACGCACCACAGCAACATGAAGGAGCAAACAAAACCATCACTGAGGGGAAAATCGAATTTCGTAATGTCAGCTTTTCCTATGATGGAAAAAATAAAGTACTGAACAACATTTCTTTTGTTGCCAATCCTGGTGAAACTGTCGCATTAGTCGGTCATACTGGCAGTGGGAAAAGTTCGATCATCAATGTATTGATGCGTTTTTATGAATTTTATGAAGGGCAGATTTTAATTGACGGGTGTGATATTCGGGAATATCCGATTGCTGAACTTCGTAAAAAAATGGGGTTAGTTCTCCAAGATGCTTTTCTATTCTATGGGGATATTGCAGGAAATATACGTATGATGGATCCAGCGATCACAGATGAACAGATACGTGCAGCGGCAGAATTTGTCCAAGCAGATCGCTTTATTAATGAATTACCAAATGGGTATCATTCAAAAGTGATTGAGCGAGGCGCAAGTTATTCTAGTGGACAACGACAATTGATCACATTCGCACGAACCATTGTTACTGATCCTAAAATCTTGGTTTTAGATGAAGCAACTGCCAATATTGATACCGAGACAGAAGGGTTGATCCAAGAAGGATTAGCAAAGATGCGTCAAGGAAGAACCACTATTGCGATTGCGCACCGCTTGTCAACGATCAAAGATGCGGAACTCATTCTTGTCTTGGATAAAGGAAAAATCGTTGAACAAGGAACCCACCAGGAGTTGCTAGTAAAAGAAGGACTGTATGCTGATATGTATAAACTTCAAAGTGAATAGTTGTTCCAAATAGAAGTAATCAGACAGAGAAAAAGAGGAAATCATCTTCTTTTTCTCTGTTTTTTTAATAAAGACAATTTTATTGAGTATCAGAAGTAGAGTACCTTGAACAATAGCGTTTGAAATAAACAAACAGATATAAAATAACTATTTAGTAATCATTTCTTAGCGGAGACATTTTATCGTCTGTCAGAACTTAATGAAAAACAAAAAGCAGTTTTGGTAGACTTAATGGCCGACAAGATTGATGATCCAAAAGTATCCGTAGAAGAGCTCAAAAAAGTAGTGGCTGCCAAAATGGAACAACTCTCATCAATTGAATCAAAACAAAGAAACAAAGAGAGTGAGGGGGGGGAGCAAGTTTTAGTCAGGCAAGAGAACGTGGACTAATAGGCGCTACTGAGCCTAGTCCAACTGTTAACAACTACGAAAAACAACATGAAATTTAAGCAAATAAAACCTAAAAAATATCCATGTTGTCATGGTAAATTTTTTAGGTTTTTCTTTTTGGACACGACTAACTTAACAAGCTAGATGGTGAAAAGAGAAAATGCATAAGAAGCTGAAAAGTGTGAGATAATTTATTCCTTAATTGTAGGAGGCTCTTCCATAATAGAGGAGCTGATTGGGCGATCGTCTACTTTTTGTCCGATTTTGATTAAATGGTTGAGGTTTTTTTGATATTCCTCTGCAAAGATACAGCTGTATAGTACGTCTAGTAAGTAACAAATTGAAGTATTGATCGTAAAATTACTGATTTTGGAATACAATCGTTCTCTGGTAGTGATACGAAGGATTGCTGAGCTGAAAGTAGAAAGAGTGGAATCACCAATACTCGTCAATGTTAAAATCGGCACATTGATTTCTTGCAAAATCTTGGCTGTTCGTAACATCATTTTATTTTCGCCGGTATAAGAAATTAAGATGGCACAAGTATCAGGCGTACAGTTGTAGGCTTCATAGTAGGATTCGCCTGAAGTCGTCACGATCGTTACGTCTCGTTTGATTCGCTTCATTTTCAACATAAAAGCCTGCGAGATCAAAGTATTCGAATTACTAGAAAAAAGGACGATTTTTTTTGCTTTCAATAAAAGCTGTTTTGCTCGTTGTAAGTCATCGTGGTGAAGCAATGAGAGTGTGTCTTCAATCGTCATTCGTTCCAGTGCAGCGACTTTGTTCGCAATAGACATGATTCCATCGTTTTCTAGAAAGGGGAGGTTGGCATCAACTTCTTGAAAATTTCCTTCCAAATACTCGTTTTCCGCCAAAAAAGCTTCCTTAAAGTGGACCCAACCGTTGAACCCAGCCTTTTTGGCAATCCGAATCAACGTAGAAGGATGGACATAACATGCCTTCGCAATTTGTTGAATTGTTGCTTCTTTGAGTTGATATTCATGGCTTTGAATAAAATGGATCACTTCTGTTTCTGCGGGAGAAAAAGCAATTTTTTTTAGTTTTTCTTTTAATAGCATGACGATCCTCTTTTACATGTTTTTAATTTTTTGTGTAAAAATATTGTAAGCGCTATTTGTTGATTCGTCAATCGTTCGTTGTTCTTATACAAGATTTTTACAAAATAATCGGCTATATAATGAATTTTTGTAAATGGAAATGCAAAAGAATAAAGTTAACTTGTTGTTTTCGTTTACAAAAAACATAATATAGTTGTAAAAACAAAAAAGGAGGAAGCTCATGGAACGAAAAGTGAAGATTGCAACAATTGGTGGCGGAAGTAGCTATACCCCTGAATTGATGGAAGGGTTTATTAAACGATATGAAGAATTACCGATTAAAGAAATCTGGTTAGTGGATGTAGCAGAGGGTCAAGAAAAACTAAGAATCGTCAGTGAAATGTCTCAACGAATGTGGGATGCTTCGCCTTATGATGTTAAGATCTATGCGACGTTGGATCGAGAAGAAGCACTGCGGGATGCTGATTTTGTAACAACTCAGTTTCGGGTAGGTCAATTAGATGCCAGAGTGAAAGATGAACGAATCCCTGCATATTATGGCATGCTTGGACAAGAAACCAATGGAGCTGGCGGGATGTTCAAAGCGTTTCGTACCATTCCGGTCATTCTTTCAATCGTAGAAGATATGAAAAGACTATGTCCAGATGCTTGGCTGATCAATTTTGCCAATCCTAGTGGAATGGTTACAGAAGCTGTCGTTCGCTACGGAAAATGGGAAAAGGTGATTGGGCTTTGTAATGTACCAGTTATGGCAATGATGACAGAGCCAGAAATGCTGGTAGAAACCAAAGAAAACTTGATTTATAAATTTGCTGGACTCAATCACTTTCATTGGCATAAAGTAGCAGATTCACATGGAAACGATCGAACGAATGAGCTAATCGACCGACTTTATGCTGAAAATAATGGCTTACCAAAAAATATATTCGATGTGCCGTTTTTCAAAGAACAATTACAACAAATGCAAATGATTCCTTGTGGCTACCATCGCTATTATTATCGTGAAGAAGAAATGTTGAACCATGCTTTAGAAGAATATCAAACAATTGGTACAAGAGCAGAACAAGTCAAAAAAACGGAAGCAGAATTATTTGAGTTGTATCAGGACCCAGAACTAGACCATAAACCAGAACAGTTACAACAACGTGGGGGTGCTTATTATTCAGATGCTGCCTGTGAAACGATCGCTTCGATCTATGCCAATAAAGAAACCCAAATCGTTGTTTCAACAAAAAATGACGGCGCTGTTCCTGATCTGCCTGCTGATTGTGTCGTGGAGGTCACAGCGTATGTCGGGGCACAAGGGGCACGCAACGTTGCTTTCGGTTCTTTGCCACCAGCTGAACGTGGCTGGCTTCAAGTCATGAAAAATATGGAATTATTGACGATCGAAGCGGCAGTGACGGGTAATTATGGCACAGCGCTTCAAGCATTTACGATCAATCCCTTAGTACGGTCGGGTGAAACAGCGAAACGGATCATGGATGAATTGTTTGTTGCTCACGAAGCGTATTTGCCACAATTTAAGGAAACGATCCACCGCTTAAAAGAAGAGGGGATCGAAGTACAAGATGAAATAGCAAACAACCTGACAAAAACTTATCAAAAACAATAGTGGAGGAAATAGGATGGCATTTAGAAAAGACTTTTTATGGGGTGGCGCAACGGCTGCCAATCAATGTGAAGGAGGCTACGCTGAAGGTGGACGTGGTTTAGCTAATGTTGATGTTGTTCCAATCGGTAAAGATCGTTTTTCAGTGATCACTGGGAAACAAAAAATGTTTGACTTTGATGAGGAACATTTTTATCCAGCAAAAACAGCCATTGATATGTACCATCGTTACAAAGAGGATATTGCACTTTTTGCGGAAATGGGATTTAAAACCTATCGCTTATCCATTGGGTGGAGTCGTATTTTTCCAAAAGGTGATGAAAAGGAACCAAATGAAGAAGGGTTGAAGTTCTATGAAGATGTCTTTAAAGAATGTCAAAAATATGGAATCGAACCGTTAGTGACAATCACTCATTTTGATTGTCCGATGCATTTGGTCAAAGAATATGGTGCTTGGCGTTCTCGAAAGTTGATAGAGTTTTATGAAAGACTTTGCCATGTCATTTTTAATCGTTACAAAGGACTAGTGAAATACTGGTTGACCTTCAACGAAATCAATATGATTTTACATGCTCCATTTATGGGCGCTGGATTGTATTTTGAAGAAGGGGACGATGTGGAACAAATCAAATACCAGGCAGCCCATCATGAACTAGTTGCTAGTGCAATCGCTACAAAGATCGCTCATGAAGTGGATCCAGAAAATAAAGTTGGCTGTATGTTAGCAGCTGGCGCAAATTATCCTTACACTTGTAAACCTGAAGATGTCTGGGCGTCAAGAAAGGCGGACCGGGAAAACTATTTCTTTATTGATGTCCAGTCAAGGGGAAGTTATCCAGCTTATGCCTTAAAAGAAATGGCACGTAATGGAATCAAAATCGAGATGGAACCAACTGACTTAGAAATATTAAAAGAACATACCGTTGATTTTATTTCATTCTCCTATTACTCTTCCCGGGTAGCTACTACTGATCCAAAAGTATTAGAGCAAACGGCCGGTAATATTTTTGAATCGGCTAAAAATCCTTATCTTTCAGCCAGTGAATGGGGCTGGCAAATTGATCCATTGGGGTTACGTATCACGATGAATGATCTTTATGATCGTTACCAAAAGCCATTGTTCATCGTCGAAAATGGATTAGGTGCGATTGATACACCAGATGAAAATGGCTATGTAGAAGACGACTATCGGATCGATTATTTAGCACAACATATCCAAGCAATGAAAGATGCGGTTGAGCTCGATGGTGTGGATCTCCTGGGCTACACGACTTGGGGCTGTATCGATCTTGTCTCTGCTGGGACTGGCGAAATGAAGAAACGCTATGGGTTCATCTACGTTGACCGTGACAACGAAGGAAATGGGACATTGGAACGCTCGAAGAAGAAATCGTTCAACTGGTATAAAAAAGTCATTGCAACAAATGGAGAAGATTTAAGTAACGAATAGTGAATCAAATAAAAGTCTATTGTTTTTAAACTAATTTTTCGAGTATAATAAATCTATTCGAGAAAAGAGTAAGCAGAACAATAGACTTTTTTTTCTATAGGCTGTAAAGTAAGCTTACTTGATTTTTATAATGGAGGAATGTACATATGTATGATGTTATCGTGATTGGTGCTGGACCTGCTGGAATGACTGCTGCGTTATATGCGTCACGTTCAAATCTTTCAGTTGCTATGATTGAACAAGGCGCACCTGGTGGACAAATGAATAACACCGCTGAAGTTGAAAATTACCCTGGATTTGATTCTATCATGGGACCTGACCTTGCATATAAAATGTATGAAGGTGTCACTAAATTTGGAACAGAAAATGTCTATGGAATTGTGCAAGACATCAAAGACCATGGAAATTACAAAGAAGTGATCTGTGAAGATCAATCTTATGAAGCCAAAACAGTGATTATCGCAACGGGTTGTATCCATCGTAAGTTAGGTGTTCCTGGAGAAGAAGAATACGCTGGCCGAGGTGTTTCCTATTGTGCAGTATGTGACGGTGCTTTTTTCCGAAACAAACGCTTAGTCGTGATCGGTGGTGGCGATTCTGCGGTAGAAGAAGCCATCTACCTAACGCAATTTGCTTCTGAAGTCGTGATTGTTCATCGAAGAGACGAATTACGTGCGCAAAAAATCATCCAAGATCGTGCCTTTGCTAATGAAAAGATTTCATTTGTCTGGGACACTGTCACAGATGAAATCGTTGGTAATGACATGGTGGTCACTGGGGTTAAAGCGCATAATGTGAAAACGAATGAAACCATTGATTTAGCAGCAGATGGCGTGTTTATTTACGTAGGATTAGATCCATTGACTGAACCATTTAAAAAAGCTGGTTTAACTAATGCAGCTGGTTGGATTCCAACAGATCAAGACATGCGTACGACTATGCCTGGTGTGTTCGCTATTGGGGATGTTCGTGAAAAAGATTTACGACAAATCACGACAGCAGTCGGCGATGGCGGCATTGCTGGTCAACAAGTTTATAAATATTTAGAATCATTAGAAGAAACAACACAAGCGTAAAGTGATCAAAAGAGGTCGTTAGAAGGGCTGTTTGAATATTATTCATTTTTATACTACTAAAGAGAGAGTGGGACAATAGTTCTTTCTCAAAAAGAAAATAAGTTCGATTTTGATGTTTATTGTCAAAATCGAACTTATTTTTCTGTTATGCGCACTTTCCTCTCCATAAGGCATATACGTAGAGGATACAAAATTGGCTTGAATAGTGCAAAACTAAATCCAAATTTAAAGATCCATTTTTGTTTAGATGGGTTAAATATGAGTGAGGTTTTATCTAAAGACAATTGCAACGGCAAAAAGAAAACATCAACTGAGCTTCGCTACGTTTATCGCAATAGGAAGGAATTGAGCGAGAAAGTTATTTTTATGAAAGGAGGACAGAGGGTAAAAGCACCTTGGGAACAGGAACCAGAAGTTTGGCAAGCATATCAGCCGAAGAGTTGGAATAATCTTGGAACTTTGCAAAAGAAAGAAGAGCAAACAAATAAAAAAAGAAAATTATTTGATATTCTAAAAAATAAAAAAACTCAACCAGATAATCGTAACGGTTCAGTGCAATTTCAAAAACAAGAAAAATCTTGTTTAATATTGTAAGAACAGTAGGAATAATCTTGATCTTGGTGAAAGAAAAGAAGATCCTATCTGCGCTTATTTTTTCTTCTGACTTTTCTATCTAAAAAGAGAATGCTATACTGAAAGAGGTAGATATTTTAGAAAGAGGTGTTCGCTTCATGTCTTGGGAACAAGTATACCAACAATGGGCCAATGAAGAAAATTTAGAAGAAAATTTAAAAAAACAATTAACTGATCTTAGTCAGGACCCTGAAAAGCTGGAAGATGCTTTTTATGCTCCTTTAGAATTTGGAACAGCAGGAATGCGGGGAATTTTAGGTCCTGGGATCAATCGAATGAATATTTATACGGTCAGACAAGCAACAGAAGGGCTGGCACGTTTTATGGATACACAAGGAGAAGAAACAAGACGTCGCGGCGTAGCGATTGCTTATGATTCACGCCATCAATCGCCTGAATTTGCGATGGAAGCAGCGAAGACTTTGGCACAACACGATATTCCTTCTTTTGTCTTTGAGAGTCTACGTCCAACACCTGAGCTTTCTTTCGCTGTTCGTCATTTGAATACGTTTGCGGGAATCATGGTGACAGCTTCTCATAACCCAGCAGCTTACAATGGCTATAAAGTTTATGGAGAAGATGGCGGACAAATGCCACCCGCTGATGCGGATGCATTGACAAAATATGTACGTGAAGTAAGTAATCCTTTAAAAGTCGCTGTTTTAGCTGATGACGAAGTAGAAACTAGTGGATTGATTACGATCATTGGTGAAGAAGTCGATAAAGCATATTTGGAAGAAATCAAAGCAGTCACGATTGATCAAGAATTAGTCCAAACAATGGGGAAAGACTTAAAATTGGTGTTTACACCCCTTCATGGTACAGGAAAAATGCTAGGAGAAAGAGCATTACAACAAGCTGGTTTCGAACAATTTATGCTTGTACCTGAACAAGCTGTAGCTGATCCTGACTTTACAACGGTTCAATCACCAAACCCTGAAGAACATTCAGCATTTGAGTATGCGATTCGTTTAGGTGAAAAAGAAGGCGCTGATTTATTGATTGCAACTGATCCTGATGCGGATCGCTTAGGAGCAGCAGTTCGCCAACCTGATGGCTCTTATAAAGTTTTGACCGGTAATCAAATCGGTGCGTTAATGATTCAATATATTTTAGAAGCACATCAATCACGAGGGACTTTACCTGAAAATGCAGCCGTACTTAAGTCAATCGTATCAAGTGAACTTCCTGCAGCCATCGCTGAAAGCTATGGCGCTACGATGATCAATGTCTTAACAGGCTTTAAATTTATTGCAGAAAAAATCCATCAATTTGAAAAAGATCATTCTCATACATTTATGTTTGGTTTTGAAGAAAGCTATGGTTACTTGGTCAAACCATTTGTACGTGATAAAGATGCAATCCAAGCACTCTTATTGTTAGCCGAAGTGGCTGCTTTTTATAAAAAACAAGGGAAGACACTTTATGACGGCTTACAAATGATTTTTGAAAAATATGGTTATTTTGCTGAAAAAACAATCTCAGTCACGATGAGTGGTCAAGAAGGTTCAGCCAAAATCGCTGCTTTGATGAAGAAATTCCGTGACCATGCCCCATCAGAATTTGCTGGAGCAAAAGTTCTTCAAACAGAAGATTTCAAAGAATTAACGAAAACAGATTCAGCTGGACGAGTGGAAAAATTAACGACACCTCCATCTGACGTATTAAAATATGTATTAGAAGAACATGGTTGGGTAGCGATCCGTCCTTCAGGAACAGAGCCAAAAATCAAATTCTATATCGGTGTAAAAGGCAATTCCGCACAAGAGGCACAAGAAAAGATCGATACCTATGAAGCAATCATCAAATCAATGACAGAAGAATAAAATAATTGAGACTGATGGAAAAAGTGGTAAACTTTAGAAGTCAGTCTTTTTTTATGGAGGTGAATCGGTTGACAGACACACCAAAAAGCGAAATAGAAAAAGTGAGTCAATTATTTAAAGTCTTAAGTGATCCTACCCGATTGAAAATATTGATGTATTTAAAAGATGGAGAACAAAATGTGACGGCCATCAGCCAAGCGGTGGAAATGGAACAATCCGCTGTTTCCCACCAACTACGTTTATTAAGGGAAAACCATGTGGTAAAATCGCATCGTGAAGGCAAAGCAATATTGTATAGTTTAGATGATTTTCACGTGTTGGATATCTTGGAACAAACCTTGAAACATGTGGAACATCAGTAAAATAAGAATGAGGCATTTCTAAGGGAATGTAAATAGATTATACTGAAAAAAAAGCCAGCAGACACGTGTCTGCTGGCTTTTTTTTCAACTAGTTATGCGTTTGGTTCTGGTTGTTTGTTATAGCTGCTTACTGGATACAATTATTTGTTCTTTATTTTTCTCCTGAAGTATCCGTGCCATAATAACTGTGGTCCTCTAAATCTAAGGCATTTAGGATCAACGAAGCCGTTTCTTCAATTGAGAGAGAAGCAACATTGATCACAACGCAACCTAATTTTTCATACAAATCATTAGCAAAATCTAATTCTGCTCGTATTTTTTCGATATCAGAATAAGCCGTATCAGGATTTAATCCATAGGAACGCATCCGTTCTTTTCGAATATTATTTAAAATATCGAGATTATTGGTTAAACCAACAATTTTTTTAGGATCGATCTCCCAAAGTTGTTTTGGGATATGGGCTTGAGGAATGAGTGGGAGATTCGCCACTTTTAAGTTTTTATTCGCTAAAAAAAGACTTAACGGTGTCTTTGACGTTCTGGAAACTCCTAGCAACACCACGTCTGCTTCTAAGAAACCTCTTGGATCTTTCCCATCATCGTATTTTACAGCAAATTCCATTGCCTTGATTCGTTTAAAATAATTTTCATTCAATAAATGTAGGGCTCCAGGTTGACGAGTGGGTTGAATTCCTGTTAATCGTTGGATTTCTTCGATCGGTGGGGTCATCACGTCAAAACTAAATAAGTTGTTTTCTTCGCAAAAACTTCGGGTATAATCAATCAGCTCTTGGTTGATCAAGGTATGAAGAACTAACGCTTTTTCTGCTAACGCATCTTGTAAGGCTTGTTCGAGTGTGTCTTGGTCAGTGACAAACGTTCGACGAAATAAATTAAATTCAACTGTAGGATATTGTGCCATGGTTGCCTGTGCGAGTTTTGTTGCTGTTTCACCAGCTGAATCAGAAATGACAAAAAAAGTAACGATCTCAGTAGAATCAAAAGCCATAAATAAAAAACCTCACTTGCATTTTTTTTATCTTTAGTATACCATACTGTGGAATATGTACTTCGTAATCATTTTGATTTGGAGGGAAAGACTTGAAAAACCAAACATTAATCGAACAATCGTTAGAAATTTTGAAAAATAACGGATTTAAATACACGAAAAAGCGAGAAGCATTATTGACTTATTTGGTCAAAAGAAATCGTTATGTGTCAGCAAAAGAAGTATTTGATTTTATGAATGAGGAATTTAAAGGAGTGAGTTATGATACGATTTATCGTAATCTCCATGATTTCTCTGAGTTAGACTTATTAGAAGAAACCGATTTGAATGGCGAAATGAAGTTTCGTTTTCATTGTTGCCAGGGAGAGATCGGTCACCATCATCATTTTATTTGTACCGTTTGTGGGATGACAAAAGAAATCCATATGTGTCCAATGGACTATTTTGAAAATCAATTATCAGGTTGTACGATCGAAGGGCATCGGTTTGAAATTTTCGGTCGATGTGAAAACTGTCAGTAGTTGTTTTATAATAAAATAACATATCATTATTTTAAAAAATCCAAAGATTCCCTTGACGGTCAAATCAGCATTAGATATAATGTTTTATAGAACAGTCTTGTTTTTTGGATTATAATTTCAATAACAATTACGGTTACTTTTTAAGCTCGGAGGGAGGGAATTAACATGTCAAAAACAGTCATTCGTAAAAACGAATCAATTGACGATGCTCTTCGTCGCTTCAAACGTTCCGTGTCAAAAGCGGGTACTTTACAAGAATCTCGTAAACGTGAATTCTACGAAAAACCAAGCGTAAAACGTAAGAAAAAATCTGAAGCAGCTAGAAAAGCAGCGAAAAAACGCAAAAAAACGCAAAAAAACTAGTTCCTTTATGAATTGGAGTTGGTAGTGTGTCACTACTAAGTAGATTGAACGATGACATGAAAACAGCGATGAAAGCAAAAGATAAAGAATCTTTACAAGTCATACGTATGATTAAGTCATCCATTCAAAACGAGCAAATCAAAGAAGGTCACGACTTGACTGAAGATGAAGAATTAACAGTGTTGTCTCGTGAAATGAAACAACGGCGTGATTCTTTACATGAGTTCGAAGAAGCTGGACGTGACGATTTAGCTGAAAAAGTGAAAAGTGAAATAGTAATTGTTGAAAAATACATGCCAGAACAACTTTCTGAGGATGATATTCGTCAACTTGTTCAAGAAGCGATTACACAAACTGGAGCTTCTTCTGTCAAAGAATTTGGCAAAGTCATGGGTGCGATCATGCCGAAAGTCAAAGGAAAAGCAGATGGGAACCAAGTGAATGCGATTGTGAAAGAGCTATTACAATCTTAAACTTATCATTTAAAGAGTTTGGGACAACCGCCCTCTCTTAAAAAGAAAATAAGCCTGATTTTGATCCACAACGTCAAAATCAGACTTATTTTTTTAGATTTTTTTCATGCATGTCCCAATTTCCTCAAGGTGAGCGCCAAGGCAACATCAATCGGTACGCCTTGTTCCCCATGCAATCATACATATCCTTCTTTTATCTCTCTTCCTCACTCGATAGATCTAGGCTTGGTTAGATTGGTTCTTTGCCTTATCTATTAAGTAAAAGCTGTTTATTGATAGGCAGGAATCTCTCAATCATGGAATAACATAAAGTAAATCATGGAAGTTCAGCAAAGTAATTTTAGGTTAAAATGAATGAAACGAATAAGGAGTGAGACAACCTTTTTTATTTGCTATATAGTTTTTTACGAATATGGTAAAATAGGAAGGAATGAATTGAAGTAAAGGAGATGTCTATTTTTGACAGAAGCATCCAGTTCTTTAGAAATTAGATTAACAGCTGCTGACGATATCAGTATGTTGTTAGGCTCGCATGACAAACATGTAAAATTAATTGAAGAAATGACTGAAACAACGATTCATACGAGAGGCGAAATGATCCAGATTATTGGAGAAGAGCCGGGGCTTTCGTTAGCACAATCGGTGATACGTACCTTACAAGAATTGATCAAGCGGGGGATACATGTCAGTACACCTGATGTTGTTACTGCCTTAAAAATGGGGCAAAAAGGGACATTGGATTACTTCATTGAAATGTATGAAGAAGAAATCGTCAAAGACCGCAATGGTAAACCGATTCGAGTGAAAAATAGTGGACAAAAACAATATGTCGAGGCCGTTGCTAAACATGACATCGTATTTGGTGTCGGTCCTGCTGGAACAGGTAAAACATTTCTAGCGGTCGTTTTAGCAATTGCTGCGTTGAAAAAAGGCGAAGTCCAAAAAATCATTTTGACTCGTCCAGCGGTGGAAGCAGGAGAAAATCTTGGTTTCTTACCGGGTGATCTGAAAGAAAAGGTTGATCCTTATTTACGTCCAGTGTATGATGCACTGTATCAAATATTTGGTTTAGATCATACCAATCGTTTGATGGAGCGTGGGATCATCGAAATTGCGCCATTAGCTTATATGCGTGGGCGAACACTTGACGATGCTTTTGTAATACTAGATGAAGCTCAAAATACAACAGTGGCACAGATGAAAATGTTCTTGACTCGTTTGGGGTATCAATCAAAAATGATCGTAAACGGCGATACAAGTCAGATTGACTTACCTAAAGGGACGATGAGTGGTTTGATCCATGCAGAACGTACATTGAAACAAATCAAAAAAATTGCTTTCGTCAATTTTGAAGCAAGTGACGTCGTTCGTCATCCTGTTGTAGCCGAAATCATCAAAGCTTATGAAAAGGCAGACCTTCATCAAGAGTAAGGCTTAGGGGGATAAGCAATGTTGAATAAAATACTCCAACAACTGCAAGCAAAATTAGGAAAGGCGGCAATGCCTTTCTTATTGCTTTTGTTTTTTGTGATCGTTTGTGGCGTTACGTTTAGTAGCGTCAAGCAAAAAGCCAATGACTTCAGAGAAGGACAAGTGGCAGAAGAAAGTATTCGTGCGAATAAAACGATTGAGAATACAGAAGAAACCGAACAAAAAAGAAAATTAGCAGCGGAAGCTGTTACGCCAGAATATACGTATCAACAAGATTTAGCTAGTGAACAAAGTAGTCGCATCAAGCAGCTTTTTGAATTGATCAATAAAACAAATGATTCGATCAATAAAGCGTATAAAGAAAAAGTAGATAAAGCAAAAGAAGATGAAAATGTTCCTAAGCCAACTATCGACGAACGAATTGCAGCTTTAAAGAAGAGTTTTGAAAATGCCAATGCTGAAAACGTGGCATTTTATCAAAAATTACCGACTAATTTTTACACAAAAATCTTTAGTATGTCAGATAGTCAAATTGCGACAGTCCGAGATGAAAGTCTTCGATTGATCAATGAACAAATGAAAAAACAAGTTCGAGAAAGTGATTTAGAAACCTTCAAGCAACAGGCAGAAGAACAGATCCAATATTTGAACGTGACACCTGACCAACAACAAACGATCCATTATCTTGTCGATCAAGGAATCGTCGTAAATGATGTCTTAAATGAAAAGAAAACAGAGGAATTGAAACAATCAGCAAGGAGTGCGGTTCAACCGGTCATGATCTATCAAGGCGAAATCATTGTTCGTGAAGGAAATCAAATCGATGCAGATGCAATGAAAAAGCTTGAATTATTAGGATTGACCAGTCAAACAACGTCAATTTTTCCTTTAGTAGCAATGATCTTAGCAGTCTTATTGCAAATTGCTGTTTTAGTTTACAACTCAATGCAGTACCATGAAGCCGGAAAACGAACAGAGTATGTTCTCTTTTATGTTACGGCTATGTCCATTAGTGTGTTATTAATGAAATTTTTCCAACTATTCCAAACGGAACAAGCAGCTTTTATCCCGCTGTTTTATCCTGCAGCTTTTGTTCCTTTAGTTTTAAATTTCTTTTTGAACCGGAGGGCAGGAATCATGGCTGCCTTGTTCCAAGCCGTATCTGCATTGTTTATTTTTTATGGCTCGATTGGGACCAACTTTTTGACCGTTATCTTGATGGCTTATCTTTTTTCAGGTTTATTAGCGACGGTTTTAAAACGCCAACGAGTGTCAGAACAATGGTTTTCAGCTATGATGTGGGTCATTATTTTTCCGTTGATGATGGATGTTGTGTTGATTGTTTATCAAGGTATGAGCTTTAGTAATGGAACAACTTGGTTAACACTGATTTGTGGCTTTATGGGGGCTTTGCTGTCGTATCTGTTAACGATGGGATTACATCCGTATATCGAATTGATGGTCAACGATGATAGTGTGATCGTCTTGAATGAGTTAAGTAATCCTAACCATCCATTGTTAAAACAGCTATTGGAAGAAGCACCAGGAACTTATCATCACAGTATGATGGTCGCCAATTTAAGCGCGAACGCAGTGGCTGAGATCAATGGGCGGTCATTATTGACACGTGTAGCTTGTTACTACCACGATATTGGTAAAATCAAACATGCTAGCTTTTTTGTAGAAAACTTGCCTTCTGGTGCTGAAAATCCACATAATTTCTTATTACCGGAAGATAGTAAACAGATCATTTTTGGTCATGTGACCGATGGAGCGAAAATTTTAGAGGAATATGGCATGCCGCAAATGGTAATCGATATTTGCCGACAGCATCATGGAACAACATTGATGAAGTATTTCTATATTAAGGCAAAAGAAAGAAATCCTGAAGTCACCGAAGAACAATTTCGTTATCCTGGTCCCAAACCACAGACCCGAGAAGCCGGCATCGTGAATATTGCAGATAGTTGTGAAGCGGCAGTACGGGCAATGGATCATCCAACAGGTGAAAAAATCGAAAAATTTGTCCATAATTTGATTGAAGAACGAATCTCTGATGGTCAACTTGATGATAGTGGTTTAACATTAAAAGAAATTCGCAAAGTGGAAAAATCTTTGATCAGTGGGTTAAGTAGTACCTTCCATTCACGGATCAAATATCCTAAAATGAAATCGGAAGCGGAAACGATGAAAGTAGAAAAAGAAAATGGCTAAAATAAAAAATATCAGCAATAAGTAAGAAAGAAGCGATAAATATGGACATCACATTTATGGATGAAACACAGAAAGTTTCAACAGAAAAAATCAAAGAGATCGAGGACCTTCTGCAATTTGCAGCGGCTCATTTGAAATTATCCGAGGAAACAGAAATGTCTGTTACTTTTATGGACAATGCAGCAATCCAAGAAATCAACCGTGTCTACCGTGGCAAAGATGCCCCAACAGATGTGATTAGTTTTGCATTAGAAGACGAAGGGGAAGACGAAATTCCCGTGATTTTTGAAGAAGGCGATAATCCTTTACCACGAGTATTAGGAGATATCATGATCTCAATTGAGCGTGCCCAGGAACAAGCGGAAGAATATGGTCATTCGTATGATCGAGAGTTGGGATTTTTGGCAGTGCATGGCTTTTTGCACATCAATGGTTATGATCACATGACACCCGAAGATGAAGCAGAGATGTTTGGTTTACAGAAAGAGATTTTAGATGCTTATGGACTTAAAAGATAAAGAGTGCGAGAAAAAGGTTGAGAAAAATAAGCACTTCGCTATGTCAGTAGAATTTGCTCTTCAAGGGGTTAAAACAGTCTTTGATGAGGAACGTAATATGAAAAAACATGTAGGTTTTGGGTTGCTGGCGTTTTTTATGGGAGTTGTATTTCAACTGAATCAACTAGAATGGCTGTGGTTAATTTTAGCAGTTTTTCTGGTGTGGATCGTTGAGATTTTAAATACTGTTTTTGAGAATGTGGTGGATATGTTTACCGATTTTCATTTCCATCCAATTGGGAAAAAAATCAAAGATATGGCGGCAGGAGCAGTGTTAGTCACCGCTTGTTTTGCAGTGATCGTCGGTCTCATTTTATTTGTACCTAAAATCTATCAAATGTTTTTTAATTAAAAGGAGAATAATATGTTAGAACATAAATCAGGTTTTGTCGCTATTGTGGGACGACCAAATGTTGGCAAATCAACATTATTAAATCGAATCGTTGGGCAAAAAATTGCTATCATGAGTGACAAGGCACAAACGACCAGAAATAAGATCCAAGGCGTTTATACGACACCAGAAGCACAGTTGATTTTTATCGACACTCCGGGAATCCATAAACCAAAACATCGTTTGGGTGATTTTATGGTAGAATCAGCCTACAGTGCACTAAGAGAAGTGGATGCTGTCTTATTTATGATCAGTGCGGATCAAAAACGTGGACGTGGGGATGATTTTATTATTGAACGATTAAAAAATGTTCAATCACCTGTTTATTTGATTATCAATAAAATCGATAAAGTTCATCCAGATGAATTATTAGGAATCATCGAAGATTATTCGGCACAAATGCCTTTTGCACAAGTTGTACCGATTTCGGCTACCGAAGGGAACAATGTGGACCGTCTAATGGAAGTGTTGATCGCTGAGATGCCAGAAGGTCCTCAATACTTCCCGGATGATCAAGTAACGGATCATCCAGAATACTTTATCGTTTCGGAATTGATTCGTGAGAAAGTCCTGTTTTTGACTAGAGATGAAGTCCCACATTCAGTGGCTGTTGTTGTTGACTCAATGAAACGCAATGAAAATGATAAAATCCAAATTCAAGCAACCATTATCGTTGAACGTGATAGTCAAAAAGGGATTATCATCGGTAAAGGTGGTAAAATGCTAAAAGAAATTGGGACGAAAGCAAGAAAAGATATTGAAAATTTGCTTGGTGACAAAGTATTTCTAGAACTATGGGTTAAAGTTCAAAAAGATTGGCGCGATAAAAGAGTTTATTTACAAGATTTTGGTTACCGCAAAGAGGAATATTAACTTTAAGTAGATAAAAATGAGTTGAACGTGATTATTCGATAGACGAAACCGCGTGTAAAAGTCAGAAGACAAGAAAATGAGTAGAATAAGTGGGAAAGGAAAATGATTCAGTGAATGATTTTTCTTTTCCTTATTCTTTTTCTAAAAGGGGGGCGAAAAAAATGAGCCAGCTAGCCGAATCAAAAGGGATCATATTGTCCAGTCGAAATTATAAAGAAAAAGACAAATTAGTGAAAATTTTTACTGAGTCTGCGGGGAAACTGATGTTTTATGTCAAAGGAATTCACCGGCAAAACCAACCATTAGCCCCTGCACTACTCCCTTTTACTGAAGGAATCTACATTGGTACGTTTAAAAGTGAAGGACTTTCGTTTATAACCAGCGTAAAAGATGTTCATTCCTTTAGAAAAATTCAAGAAGACATTTTTTTAAGTGGTTACGGCACGTATTTGTTAAACTTAGTGGATGCAGCGATCGAAGACCACCAATATGATCCCCATCTTTTTCAATTTACACAAGCAGCATTGCAACGGATGGATCAGGGGGACGACGCGGAAATCATCACCAACATCTTTGAGGTACAATTATTGCAACGCTTTGGGATTGCACCGATTTGGACACATTGTGTGGTGTGCGGCAAAACTCAAGGTAAATTTGATTATTCTTCCAAATATGGAGGCGTGCTGTGCGAAGAACATTGGTCAATGGATCACCGTCGTTATCATGCAGATCCAAGAGCTGTTTATTTCGTGCGTATGTTCTCTGCTATTTCTTATGATAAGATCACAGGAATCAATTTAAAAGACGAAACCAAAGCAACGATCAGGCAACTGATTGACCAGTTATACGAAGAATACGTAGGGATTCATCTAAAAAGTAAAAAGTTCATTGATCAAATGAAATCATGGGAACATGTCCTAAAAAAGCCTGATCCGGAAGGAGAAAGTGCTTCTGAAAACCAAAAAAAATGAGTAGAATGTTCAATCAACATTCAAAACTATTTGACAAAAGCCTAACTATACGTCTATTATGGAACCTAGATAAATGAGAGTTTTGTACAAAAACTTGATTGGCTAAATAAAAGAATAAAGTACGTTGAACAAGATCAGTAAAAAATACGTAGCAAAAGCGAGTTCGGGAGGGTGTGAGCCGAATGCTGTCGGTTTTTGAAGAGGCACTTGGGAGTACTGACAATGAAGCTGCCGAAATTTTCGGAAGTAGGGTGGAACCGCGAAGTTATTCGTCCCTATGTTTGTTTAGACAAGCATAGGGACTTTTTGTTGTTTCAAATTCTCAGCAAACTATTTAGAAGTGGAAGGAGTCATTTTAAATGAGCAAAAAATTATCTGTACAAGACATGATCTTGACGTTACAAAAATTTTGGTCATCAAATGGGTGCATGTTGATGCAAGCCTATGATACAGAAAAGGGGGCAGGTACAATGAGCCCATATACCTTTTTACGAGCAATTGGACCAGAGCCTTGGAATGCAGCATACGTAGAGCCTTCTCGTCGCCCAGCCGACGGTCGTTATGGGGAAAATCCGAACCGTCTGTATCAACATCATCAGTTCCAAGTAGTGATGAAACCATCACCTGAAAATATCCAAGAACTTTATTTAGAAAGTTTACGTTTATTGGGGATCGATCCTTTGGAACACGACATTCGGTTTGTCGAAGATAACTGGGAAAACCCTTCGATGGGCTGTGCCGGTGTTGGTTGGGAAGTTTGGCTCGATGGAATGGAAATTACACAATTCACGTATTTCCAACAAGTCGGCGGTCTGCCATGTAAACCAGTGACATCTGAAATTACTTATGGTTTGGAGCGCTTGGCATCCTACATCCAAGAAGTAGAAAGTGTCTATGATCTTGAATGGTCAGATGGCGTAAAATATGGGGAGATTTTCAAACAGCCTGAATACGAACACTCCAAGTATTCATTTGAAGTCAGTGATCAAGAACTATTATTAAGTAATTTTGATCGTTTTGAAAAAGAAGCTAAACGATGCATTGATGAAAATTTAGTTCATCCTGCCTATGATTACATTTTAAAATGCAGCCATACATTCAATCTACTAGATGCTCGTGGGGCAGTTTCTGTCACAGAACGTGCTGGTTATCTGTCACGTATCAGAAATATGGCAAAATCTGTTGCAAAGATTTTTGTGGCAGAGCGTGAAAAATTAGGATTTCCTTTATTGAATAAAAACACAGCAAATCCAGAAACGGTTAAGGAGGCTGAATAACATGGCAAAAGAGTTACTTTTAGAAATCGGGTTGGAAGAAATGCCTGCCCATGTAGTTACACCAAGCATGAAACAACTGGAACAAAAAACAGCAAAGTTTTTAGATGAACACCAATTGTCTTATGATACAATCGAAACTTTTTCAACGCCAAGACGTTTAGCGATCAAAGTAACCAATATCCCAGAACGTCAAGCAGATAGCGAAGAAGAATTAAAGGGTCCGGCTAAAAAAATCGCATTGGATTCAGATGGAAATTGGACGAAAGCCGCAGAAGGGTTTGTACGTGGTCAAGGTTTGACGACTGACGATATTACCTTTAAAGAGCTGAAGGGTGTAGAGTATGTGTACGTAACCAAATATACACATGGACAACCAGCGAAAGAAGTATTGACTGGACTTGCAGATGTCATCAAAAGTTTGACATTTCCTGTTACGATGCATTGGGCAAATTTTGACTTCGAATATATTCGTCCTATTCATTGGATTGTTGCTTTACTAGATGATGAAGTGATTCCTTTCGAGATTTTAGATGTTACAACAGATCGCACATCACGTGGTCATCGTTTCTTAGGAGAAACAGTTCGTTTCGCTCATGCCAATGAGTATGAAGAAAAATTACAAGAACAATTCGTGATAGCTGCGCCACATAAAAGAAAAGAAATGATTGTCCAACAAGCAACAGAATTAGCAGAGAAAAACCATTGGACGATCGATTTAGACGAAAAGTTATTAGAAGAAGTGAATAATTTAGTCGAATATCCCACAGTTTTTGCTGGCGATTTTGAAGAAAAATATCTGTCTGTCCCTGAAGAAGTATTGGTTACTTCAATGAAGGAGCACCAACGTTATTTTGAAGTAAGAAATGACCAAGGATTACTCTTGCCACATTTTATTTCTGCTCGAAATGGGGATCGTGTCAAACTAGAAAACGTGATCCGTGGAAATCAAAAAGTATTGACTGCTCGTTTAGAAGATGCAGAGTTTTTCTACAATGAAGATAAAAAGATTGAAATCGAGACTTTTGTTGATAAATTAAAATCAGTGACTTTCCATGAAAAAATTGGAAGCATCTACGAAAAAATGCAACGAGTACAAGTTATTGCTCGTATTTTAGGTAAATCTGTCGGCTTATCACCAGAAGAGTTAACGGATTTACAACGTGCTGCTGAAATCTATAAATTTGATTTAGTGACCAACATGGTAGGTGAGTTTCCAGAGCTTCAAGGGATCATGGGTGAAAAATATGCGCGATTACACGGCGAAACATCAGCTGTAGCAACAGCTATCAAGGAACACTATCTGCCAATTTCAAGTGAAGGTGACTTACCAGAAACCAAAATTGGTGCAGTATTAGCGATTGCAGACAAATTAGATAGTATCTTCTCTTTCTTTACAGTTGGAATGATCCCAAGTGGGTCAAATGATCCGTATGCTCTTCGTCGTCAAGCGTATGGGATTGTCCGCATCATCGAAGCAAAAAATTGGGCATTTCCATTGGTTCGTTTACAACGTGAAATCGACCAGGCAATCAATGAAGATCAAGAACGTTTTGGCGTCCAGTTATCGGATGGACAACAGGCAGTCATTGATTTTATCAAAGGACGTTTCCGTCAGTTACTAACTACAAAACAAATCCGACACGATGTGATTGATGCAGTTTTAAATGCAAAACAAAGCGATTTGACAAAAGTTTTTGCAGCAGCTCAACTGTTTAAAGAACGTTTAGATGAGGAAGAGTTTAAGCCATCGATGGAAGCATTGACTCGAGTGGTTAATTTAGCGAAGAAAGCGCAAGAAACAACGACAACAGAGATTAATCCTGCGTTATTTGAAAATGAAGCTGAAACAGCACTTTATCAAGCGGTAGCAGAAATGAAAAAACAATTTGGTACACAAACGCTGAAAGAAGATTATGATCAACTTGTTGCTTTACGTCCATTGATCGAAACGTATTTTGACCAAACCATGGTCATGGTAGACGATCCTGCTGTCCGTAACAATCGTTTGGCACAGCTGAAACAAATTGCTGAAATGGCACTATCAATAGCAAGCTTAGATCAGATTATCACTAAATAAATCAGGTAGCCCTTTGCCAACTTGATTTGAAACAAGCGTTATGACAAGTCTAGCTCTGATATATAAGCCGAAGCATCCGAAAATAGTTTCTTCTATTTTTAAATGCTTCGGCTTATTTTTTGACTGATTACCGAAGTGCAGATCTTTGAACGCCGTCGATAAGATTGTGAAAGTACCAGAGTGGATGCTTTCATAGCAATTACTCATCTTAGTATAAAAAGTAAGTTTAAGGTCTTAATACCTCAGACTCTTTTTATGTAGTGTATATCGTTTTTATTCATGCTATCTAGCAATAAACGACTTTTCTTTCACGAATCAGAACAATATGACATTTTTTGGTAAAAAGAGAACAATCGGTTAGTGCTATTGAGTGAAATGCATAGTTTTTGTTATTTTTAAATCATCCTTTATTTAAAAATGAAAGTTAGGTATAATTAATATAGAAAAATTGTTATTCATAACAAGAAAAGCTTGTTATGAATGGGATAATAGTAAATAGGATCTCAGGTAGAAATTCTTTACTTGTCTAATGAAATTAGCAAATTTCCCGTGATTTGGAAGCGATTAGATAAAGTAACGATTTATTTTTTTGGGAATAAAAAGTTTTTAAAACGATGGGATCCAGTATCTTACTCTAGATGATAATAATTATCATCTGAATGATAAACTAAAAATTTTTTTAGAAATCGATGTCATTTAATTATCTAAGTATGTTCATAGGATGGAAGTCTCACGAAGCTTCACTGAAACGAGTATATTTTATGAGAACAAGTAACATCAGCAGGATGTCATGTGTTAAAAGAAAAATGAATCTAGGAAAGTAACAGGAAAGTGGAGAGAAATGGAAGAGACAATTAGTATAAAAGAGATCATCGGAGTATTTCGTAAGCGTTTGTTGACCTTATTTATTTCAACGTTAGTTGGTTTGGCGGTAGCAAGTTTCGTTACATTCTTTATTTTAACACCCAAGTTTAGTTCACAAGCCCAATTGATTGTCACGTTGCCTCAGTCAAATATTACGAATGTCAATGATGTGAATACGAATTTACAAATGATTAACACCTACAAAGATATGATCATTAGTGACTTAGTTTTAAGTGAAGTGAAAGATCAATTAGAAACGCAAGATCAGCTAGCAATGACGGTTGGAGAAATCAAACAAGCAATCACAGTGAATCAATCCGAAAATTCACAAATGTTTTCTATCCAAGCGATTAGTTCGATTCCAGATAATGCTCAGAAAATTGCGAATACCACAGCTGAGGTGTTTCAAACGAAAGCAAAAGATGTGATGAATGTCGATAAAATATCGATCATTTCTGAAGCGGTTGCGGACGGAACATCGGTGTCACCAAATAAAAAAATAAATATTGCCCTTGGCCTTATTTTAGGTCTGATGATTGGCATGGGGATAGCTCTGTTATTGGAATTGTTCGACCAGACTGTGAAAGATGAAAAATATCTTTCGGAGGTCATAGGGTTTCCAATTTTAGGGACGGTACCAGAAATGACTGCCAAAGATTTCAATAGAAATGACAAAAACAACAACGCACCGGTGACAATAAACGATGAAACTGGTGAACAAGCGAGAGCTTCTCGTAGAGCTCGTTCGAGAGTGTAGGAGGGAAAACATGCGACGTGTCATAAAACAAAAAGAAACACTACTTCAACCGATTCGTTTGATTACTTTAACTAATCCTTCATCAGCAGCGGCTGAGCACTACCGAACGATTCGAACCAATATCCAATTTGTTTCAATCAATGATCAACAAGTCAAAACGATCGTGGTCACGTCATCTGGACCAGGTGAAGGGAAATCGACCACGGCTGCAAATCTGGCTGTTGTCTTTGCAAAAGCTGGTCAGAAAGTGTTATTAGTTGATGCTGACATGCGAAAACCAGTTATTTACAAAGCATTTCAAATAAATAATCATTATGGGTTAAGTAATCTACTCAGTTCAACTGAAACGATCAGTAAAGGGATCCAAAAAACGGCAATCAAGGAATTATCAGTATTACCAAGTGGACCTATTCCTCCTAATCCATCAGAGCTGTTAAGCTCGAAAAGAATGGATCAGCTAATGGTAGAAGCAAGTCAGCTCTATGATATCGTGATGTTTGATTTGCCGCCGATTGTAACTGTGACAGATGCTCAAATCTTGTCATCAAAGGCAGATGGTACGCTTCTGGTAGTACGTGAAAAGACTTCACGAAAAGAAGCAGTTGTGAAAGCCAAAAAATTATTAGAGATGGCTCAGGCAAAGGTACTGGGAATTGTTTATAACGGAGTCGAACAAAGCAAAGATACAAGTTATTATTATGAATGATAAAGAGGAGGTAAAGGGAATGATCGATTTACATTGTCATCTATTACCAGCAGTTGACGATGGTGCGCAAAACCTGGAAGAAAGCCTGGCAATGGCTGAAAAAGCGGTTGAACAAGGGATTACTCATATTTTATGTACACCGCACCATAACAATGGCAAGTATTGTAATCAAAAGAAAAAAGTCATTCCCCTAGTCGCCACTTTACAAAAAGAGCTGGATAAAAGAAATTTACCGTTGGTGTTATTAGAAGGTCAAGAAGTTCGTATTACTGGAGAATTGCTTGAAGCGCTTCACCGAGATGAACTTCTTTTTACAGATTTAAATGATACTTATCTGTTGATTGAATTTCCTACATTAGAAGTACCGTTATATGCAAAGAACCTTTTTTTTGAACTGTTGAAACTAGGAAAAATACCAGTAATCGTGCATCCTGAGCGTAATACTTATTTTGCAAAAGATCCGAATCGTTTGTTGCCTTATCTAGAAATGGGCTGTTTGACACAGCTGACAGCGCCAAGTTATCTGGGGCGCTTTGGCAAAGAAATCCAAAAAACAGCAAAAAAAATGGTCAAGTACAATCTTGTACAAATGATTGCTTCGGATGCTCACGGTGTTGAGCGACGTTCTTTTTGTTTAAAAGAATGTTATGAACAAATCGCTAAAGACTTCAATAACGAAAAAGTTGAACAAATGAAACAAGTCGCCAAAGATTTAATCAATGGGGAGCAGATTCATTATCCAACTTATCAAGCGATAAAAAAGAAGAAGTTTGGGTTATTTTAGGGGGAGTAAAGGTGTTTGAAGTCACAAGAAAAAGAAAGATTGCTATTTTGATAGGAGTTGATAGCTTATTGTTGTTTTTGGCAAACATTGCTACAATTAGATTCATGAAGCCATTCGCAGAAGTATCAACGGATTTTATGTTCATCTCTACAGGCGTTTCCATAGGTTTCTATTTGTTTTATGGGAGTTTATTTAAAGTCTTTACAAGGATCAATCGCTATATGAATTTAGAAGAAATCAGGGCGATTTTTGTTTCTTTGTCGATCACTATGATTTCAAATCTTTTTGTCTTGTTTTTTATCAATCATCAGTATATGTTACGTCTAACGATCTTTACCTATATTTTGTCTTTGCTTTTAATCATGGGAAGCCGTCTGGAGTGGCGTCTTTACATTGAGAAAAAGCAGACAAAGCTACAACCTAGAGCCACTGCCAAGAAGACGATCATCGTAGGCGCTGGTGAAGGCGGTAGAATTTTGGCAAATATCTTACTTGGATCAAAAACAGCAAGTGACACCTATGTCATTGGTTTTGTTGATGATGATCCTAATAAGCAAAATACATATCTTTCAGGAAAAAAAGTGATCGGTATGATCAAAGACCTCCCTGCACTAATCAAGAAACATGATGTACAAATCGTTACCATCGCCATTCCTTCCTTATCCAAAACAAAAATCAGGAATATCTTTCAAATGGTAGAATCCTTGCATGTCAAAGTAAACACGATGCCTTCAATGGAAGAAATCGCTTCTGGAAAAGTCAGTGTCACAAAATTAAAAAAAATTGACGTAGTTGATTTACTAGAAAGAGATGAAGTTGAATTGGACATTGAATCGATCAAAGGTCATTTGACAGGGAAAACCATTCTGGTGACTGGTGCGGGTGGCTCGATCGGCTCAGAGATTTGTCGGCAGATTATCCAGTTTTCCCCAGCACAATTATTACTAGTAGGACATGGGGAAAATTCGATTTATTTGATCGATCGGGAACTCCGCATGAATCAGCAAAATCAGCAGACAAAAATCGTCCCGCTCATTGCAGATATTCAAGATCGTGACAAAATCAATGAGATCATGCAAAACTATCGCCCAGATATCGTTTATCATGCTGCAGCACATAAGCATGTTCCTCTCATGGAAGTAAATCCCAAAGAAGCAGTAAAAAATAATATTCTTGGAACGAAAAATGTTGCGGAAGCAGCCAAACAAGCGAAAGTCAAGAATTTTGTGATGGTCTCAACAGATAAAGCGAATCATCCACCTAATGTGATGGGAGCGACAAAGCGGATTGCAGAAATGATTGTAACAGGATTGAACGAAAAAAATGGAACAACATTTTCCGCTGTTCGCTTTGGAAATGTATTAGGTTCACGAGGAAGTGTGATTCCTGTCTTTCGTGAACAAATTGCGCAAGGTGGACCAGTCACGATTACTGATTTTCGGATGACACGTTACTTTATGACAATTCCTGAAGCAAGTCGATTGGTCATTCAATCAGGAGTCTTGGCTAAAGGTGGAGAGATTTTTATTTTAGATATGGGTGAACCAGTCAAAATCGTCAACCTTGCCAAAAATATGATTCGCCTGAGTGGCTATCGTGAAGACGAAATTGAGATTCTTGAAACGGGTATCCGTCCTGGGGAAAAACTATATGAAGAACTACTGTTGGATAAAGAGAGAAACGATGAAGCTGTCTATGAAAAAATTTTTGTCGGAAACATCAAAGGTTATTCAAATCAAAAAGTGATGGATTTTATCCGTCATTTGCCAAAAGATGAGAAACAATTAGCAAGAGAAGTGATTCGTTTTGCCAATGCTTCTAATCAATAGAAACTAGCTGTTTTAAGCTGAACGTACTATTAGTAAAGTAGTAAAATCATTGCTTTATGTGCTGGATTATACGATTCCTGCGATCAAAAATTGCATAGGGATACGTTATTCAAATCGCATGTAAAAAAACGTTTGACCATCAAAAAAAGAAACGAGAGGAGAAAGCGAGTGGATGCAATAATAGTAGGAGCAGGTGGGTTTGGTAAAGAAATTGCTTTTTTGCTCCAACAACAAAATGAGTATCAGTGGGTCGGTTTTGTCGATGATCGTAAAAGTGAGCAAAGCGATGTTCTAGGAAAACCTGTGATTGGCAAAATTGCTGTCTTGCTTCAAGTCAAAACACCAATGGCAGTTTTTCTTGGGATTGCGGCTCCGACGGTCAAAGAAAACATCTATGAACAGTTACGACAAAACCCTCACTTGCTTTTTCCAAATTTGTTTGCCCCTAGCGCATTGATTGGCTTAAATGTTCAACTGGGCATTGGGAACATATTGATGCCTTACACGACCTATACTGCAGATATTTCAATCGGTGACTTCAATATGATCAATATTGGTTCAACAATCGGTCATGACTCCATTATAGGTAGTTACAATGCCATTTTTCCTAATGTCAATATTTCGGGAGCAGTCACTTTAGGAGATAAAAATGAACTGGGTGTCGGTACAAAGATTATTCAAGAATGTTCGATTGGTGATGGCAACATTATTGGGGCTGGCAGTGTTGTCATCAGAGATATCCCTCATCATTCAAAATGGGTGGGGGTACCAGCAAAGATAATTGAAAGGTGGAGTTGATGTGAGAAAAAAGCGAATATTATTAGCTTCGCCCCATATGAGTGAAGCAGGCTATGAACAAGCGTTTGTCAAAGAAGCCTTTGATACGAATTGGATTGCTCCTTTAGGTGCCAACGTCGATGGTTTTGAGCAAGAACTGGCAGATCATGTGGGAGCCAAGCATGTTGCTGCGCTTTCTTCAGGTACGGCAGCGATTCATTTAGCATTAAAGGCAGCAGGTGTCACTAAAGGAGATCAAGTGATTTGTCAATCCTTGACTTTTGCAGCTACGGTCAACCCGATTCTTTATCAAGGAGCCGTCCCAATCTTTGTGGATAGTGATGCCGAAACTTGGAATATGAGTCCTGTTCATTTACGCGCAGCTTTAGAAAAATATCCAAAAGCGAAAGCGGTGATCGTCGTTCACTTATATGGATTAGCTGCAAACTTAGCTGAAATCATGCAGATCTGTCAAGAATATCAAGTGACGTTGATTGAAGATGCTGCCGAATCATTAGGAACGACTTACCAAGGTAAATATACAGGAACGTTTGGAGACTATGGGATTTATTCCTTCAATGGAAATAAGATCATCACAACTTCAGGTGGGGGAGCATTAATCTCTGACGATCAATCAAAAATCGAAAAAGTCAAATTTTGGGCCACTCAATCTCGTGAAAATGAACGTTATTATCAACATTTAGAAATCGGTTATAACTATCGTATGAGCAATATATTAGCAGGAATCGGACGTGGACAATTAAAAGTATTAAATGAAAGAATCCAAAAGAAGCGTGCCATCTATCAATTTTATCAAGAAGAATTGTCCGAGTTTCCTAATATACAATTTATGCCGGAAAACTCTTGGAACGAACCTAACTATTGGTTGAGTGTCATTCGTTTAGAAGGAATAGATCCATCTTATTTGATTGAAGAATTGGAAAAAGAACAGATCGAAGCACGTCCTGTCTGGAAACCGATGCACTTACAGCCTGTTTTTGACTCTTTTGATTTTATTGGCGGCGAAGTTGCAGAATCGCTTTTTTCTTCTGGAGTTTGTCTTCCCTCAGATACTAAAATGACGGATGAAGAGTTAAATAGAGTCGTTGCAACGATCAAGCGAGTGATGCGTTATGAGTAAACCAACCTTTTATCGACTTTTTGGAAAGCGTACGTTCGATCTTTTTTTCTCAGGTCTTTTATTGCTTTTGCTTGCACCACTGATACTCATACTTGCAGGGTGTGTGCGATTAAAATTAGGTTCACCGGTTATTTTTAAGCAAACAAGACCAGGGAAGAATGAACAATTATTTTTTATGTACAAGTTTCGCACGATGACAGACGAGAAAGATCAACATGACGCGTATCTTCCAGATGAAGTTCGTCTAACAAAATTCGGCAAACTACTTAGAGCGACTAGCCTTGACGAGCTGCCAGAGCTTTGGAATATCTTTAAAGGCGAAATGTCTTTTGTTGGTCCTCGTCCATTATTGGTAGAATATTTGTCACTTTATAATGAAGAGCAACGAAAACGCCACAACATTCGCCCAGGTTTGACCGGATTGGCCCAAGTCAGTGGTAGAAATGCGATCAGTTGGGAAGAAAAGTTTACGTATGATTGTTTGTACGTTGAAAGTTATTCGTTTGGCAAAGATGTTTGGATCTTGTTACAAACAGTCCTTAAAGTGTTCAAACAAGAAGGGATTAGCTCAAATTTTGGACCAACAAGTGAAAAATTTGAAGGGAATGAACCATACTGAAAATTTTATATGTGACGACGATCTCCAATACACTCAATGCTTTTTTAATCCCACATATTGATCAACTAATCAAAAATGGACATGAAGTGAGTGTGGCATGTGCGCTTGAACAACCGTTGGCATCTTATTTTTCTGATAAAAAAATACCTGTGTTTCAAATACCATTCAATAGGAATCCATTAGCTAAAAGCAATCTTTTAGCCTATAAGAAAATCAAACAGCTGATCAAAGAAGAGAATATCGATATCGTACATACGCATACGCCAGTTGCTTCGATGGTGACAAGACTTGCTTGTAAGCGGATCAATATTCCTATCTACTATACGGCACATGGGTTTCACTTTTATCAAGGAGCCCCAATGCTTAATTGGTTCGTCTATTACCCAGTTGAAAAATACTTATCTCGTTATACAAGTAAGCTTATTACCATTAATCAGGAAGATTATTTGCTTGCTTCACAAAAATTTAAAGCAACACAAACTCATTTGATTCAGGGGGTTGGAATCCAAGTCGAAAAGTTCGAGAAAACCTTGGTTGATAAACGGCTAAAAAGTAAAGTACTTTCACTAGCTCAGCCAACAACCAAAGTACTCCTTTCAGTCGGTGAATTGAATAAAAACAAAAACCACGAACTGGTGATTAATGCACTCGCTTCATTTAAAGATCAAGATTTCCACTATTTTATTTGTGGAACTGGCCCTTTAAAACAAACGCTGGAACAAAAAATTAAAGATTTAGGTTTGGAAAAGAAAGTCAGTTTACTCGGATATCGTAAGGATATCATTGAGATCATGAAAATGAGTGATCTATTTCTCTTTCCTTCTTTAAGAGAAGGATTGCCTGTATCGATCATGGAGGCTATGAGCGTTGGTTTACCGGTAGTCGCTTCAAATATACGAGGCAATAAAGATCTGATCTATGATGAGAACACAGGGAAATTATTTGATGTCAAAGAGCCAGAAGAACTAGTGGATATCCTTCAAACTTTTTTTGCTGGAACGTTACCTGTTACAAAATATTCCGAGAACGCTGTTGCTCATATCCAACAGTTCAGCGAAAATGTGATCGTCAACCAAGTAGCAGACCTTTATGAAACGTTATAACTAAAGGAATTTCACAAAATAAAAAAGTACTTAAACAGGGAAAATGAGGTAAAAAGCTCTTAACCTCAAGGATGTTTTCATTATTTGTAAGAGTGACTGACGAAACGAGCATGCATTCATAGGAAAAGTAAATGGCTTTGTTTTTTTAGAAGAATGATAAAGCGAATGAAACGAAGAACGACCAATAACGTTCCAGTTTGTGTTTTTTATGTTAATAAAACTAATTATAGAGGTGAAACCAATTGAACGTATCAATTTTCGGCCTAGGCTATGTAGGGCTAGCCAATGCGTTATTACTTAGCCAGCATGAGAATGTCAAAGCTTATGACATCGTAGCAGAAAAGATCGAACGACTACAAAAGAAGGAGTCACCAATTGAAGACCGTGAAGTACATAATTTTCTTCAAAGAGAAGACCTAGCAATCGAATTTATTAAGGATTTCCGAGAAGCGGTTCTATTTGGTGACTATTTGATTATTGCCACACCCACAGATTACGATGAAAAGAAAAATTATTTTAATACCTCATCGATTGAGAGCATCATTGAACAAGCTCTCGCCATTCGTCCAGAAGCACAATTTATCATCAAATCCACGGTACCAGTAGGATATACGGCTGAATTAAAGAAAAAATATCAAACAGAAAATATTATTTTTTCACCAGAATTTTTACGTGAAGGTAAAGCATTGTACGATAATCTTTATCCTTCACGCATTGTTGTAGGAGAATGTTCAGATAGGGGGACAGAGATTGCGAATATGTTCAAAAAGAATACGCAAGCAGATAACGTCCCAGTTTTATTGACTCATTCAACAGAAGCGGAAGCAATCAAGTTATTCTCAAATACGTATCTGGCGTTGCGTGTGGCTTACTTCAATGAATTGGATAGTTATGCGGAGATACGAGGCTTAAATACGAAACAAATCATTGAAGGCGTCGGACTGGACCCACGTATCGGCTCTCATTACAATAATCCTTCATTTGGTTATGGAGGGTATTGTTTGCCAAAAGATACGAAACAGTTGAAAGCAAATTATACCGATGTGCCTAACAATCTTATCCAAGCGATCGTTGAAGCAAATACAACCAGAAAAGATTTTATTGCAGAACAAATTTTAGCCCAAAAGCCTAAGACTGTGGGAATCTATCGGTTAACGATGAAAGCCGATTCAGACAATTTCCGTTATTCATCGATTCAAGGAGTCATGAAACGAATCCAGGAACAAGGAGTTTCGGTGGTTGTCTATGAGCCAACGTTACCTGTTGAAGAATTTCATCATGCGCCTGTCGTTTCCGATCTTGCGCGATTCAAACAACTATCGGATGTGATCGTCTCAAATCGGATGGACCATCAATTAAAAGATGTGATCGAAAAAGTCTATACGAGAGATATTTTTAGACGGGATGAATAAATGAAAAATATAGCCAAAAATTTTTTTTATCAGAGCTTGTTTCAACTGACGAAAATCATTCTTCCGATTATTACCATTCCAATCGTTTCTAATGCTTTAGGGCCAAGTGGGATAGGTCTTTATAATTATACGTTTTCAATTGTCCAATATTTTGTTTTGTTTGCGGGGCTAGGGGTAACGATGTACGGGAACCGGGAAATAACTTTGACTTACAACCGTAAGAAAGAAGCGTTATCAGAAGTTTTTTGGGAAATTCTGCTTTTTAAGGCATTAGCGAGCTTAATTGTCATAGTCGCTTACTTTATTGTTGCCTCTTTATTAAATAATCGTTCGTATTTGTTTGTCCAATCCTTGGCGATTTTTGCCGTATTATTTGACGTATCTTGGTTTTTTATGGGAATTGAAGATTTTAAGAAAACTAGTATAGCTAATTTAGTAGTCCAACTAGTCACGTTTTTTCTCATTCTTTTCTTGATTAAAAACGAAGACGACACGTTAAAATATACCTTGATTCAAGGACTAGGTTTAGTTTGTTCACAAGTGAGTGTCTGGTTCTTTATTCCTAAATACATTCATTTGACGAAAGTTGATTTAAAGAAAAGTCTTAGTCATTTAAAGGGCTCTTTTGATTATTTTATTCCTCAAATTGCGATCATGTTGTATACCAATTTGAATAAGACCCTTTTAGGTTTCACATTAGGAAGTGTTGCAGTGGGCTATTTTACCAATTCTCTGCAATTGAATACCGTATTCATCACGATCATAACTACCTTAGACATCGTCTTACTTCCCCATATGACAAGTTTTTTTGCAAAAAAAAATATGGAGAAAATCGTTCGCACGATGGAAAAAACGATTCATTTACAATTGTTTTTTTCGATTCCAATCATGTTTGGGATGTTGACAGTTTATGACAAGCTCGTTCCTTGGTTTTTTGGCGAAAAATTTAGCTACATCACTCAAATTATTCCATATTTTACGGTTTTGATTGTGATCGTTCCTTTAGGCATGGCGATTTCTAGACAATATCTAATGCCAATTGGTCAGGTTAAAGAGTATAATCGTTCAGTAATCATTGGAGCTATCATCAATCTTGTGGCAAATCTCATACTATTGCCGTCTATTGGCTTTTTGGGCGTCGTATTTTCAACTATTCTCGCCGAAAGTTTCGTTACAGTTGTAAGAACAAGAGCTTTTCTGAAACAGACGACGTTTACCTTTTCTCTCAGAAAAATCGGGATGTTTATAATTGCTGGATTGATCATGTGTTTGATCACTAGGTTTTTAACAGGTCATTTAACGAGTAATATCCGAACCAATCTGATCCAATTCGTCATTGCTTGTCCGATCTATCTCGCAATCACAACGATAACCAAAGTCAATCCACTAGTTGATTTATTGAGGATCAAAAAGAAAATCTAATGATGACAAACAACAGGTCAAAGACCTTGAAAGTGGTTGCTGCTAGTGAAAAGAAAAATGTTTACACTGATTTTCATTCAATCCGAACTATTGATTCGGCAATATAGCGAAGAATAATCAATGATCAGAGGACAAAATAAAAAAGGAGGAGAGGCGTTCTCTCTTCCTTTTTTATTTTAGCTATTTTGAGAAATAAACGAAATGCTTAGTTATTTCCGTTTTTGTTGTTTTCCAGCGTTACGACCTGTTTGGTTTTTAGGTGCTTTGACTTGTTTCTTCACTGGTTGTTCGCTATCCGAAGGTGTCACGTCTTTACGAGGTGTTACGACTTGCTTCGGTGGATTTTGTTTTAACTCTTCTGCCACTTGAGCTTTTAATTTAGGCTTCATGATGACATTTGTAATGAAGGTTTGCAAACAACTAAAGATACCACCAACTACCCAATAAAGTGTGACTCCAGCTGGCGCACTGATCGACATGAAGACGATCATCGCAGGCGAAACGATAAGCATCGTACGCATTGTTTTCTTTTGTTCTTCAGGGATACCGATTGTTGAAATATATCCTTGAAGTAAATAAGCAGCACCAGCAATCGCAACTAATACAAAACTAGGGTGTCCTAAGTCGATCCCATAGAAAGAGGATTCACGAATGCCTTCTGTATAACGAGCTGTGAAATAAAGGGCTGAAAAGATCGGCATTTGGATCAAGAGAGGCAAGCAGCCAATCCCGCCAGTCATACTTAACCCATTTTCACGATAAACTTGTTGCATTTCAGCTTGTGCAGCCATTTGTTCTTCACGAGTAGTCGCCGTTTTTAGTTTTTGTTGAGCGGCTTCGACTTGCGGCTTCAATGCTTGCATTTTTTCAGATTGGATCATTGTCTTTTTCGATTGACTAATACCTAATGGCAAAATGATGATACGAACGATGACTGTCATTAAAATAACAGCCCAACCATAGGACCAGTTGAAGTTCTCCACTAAATATGTAATCGCTTGTCCCATTGGATGGACTAATACTCGGTACACGATACCTGATGTGTCAGGGTTACCATTTGAATCCAGACGAACACAACCAGATAAGAAAAGCATGACTGTGACAAGGCCAGAACCCAATACCCAATTTTTCCATTTATTCATAAAATACTTCCTCTTTTATAATTTTTACACAAAATTAACTATACTAAAAAAGCACACACAATTCAATCTACTTTATAGAAAATTCATAGATTCCTACCTATATGGTCTTAAAAAAAAAGTTATTTGTCAAACCACAAAAAGGAAAGGGAGAAAAGCCATCGGTTAAACAGAAGCAAAAACGATCAAACGAATGAGGGACGATTAGAAGAGAGAAGGCACGTTGTTTCTTTAAAAAAGTCCTTTATCGTCAAACTTTCTTAAAGTCATGTGAGCCTTCTCATAGTGTAAATAGAACTACCTTTTGCGTGTTTCGTCCATTCAGAATCAGTAAATTAGCCGATCACATCAAATTTTTTTCGTTCTTCCATCATCGGATTATCTTGCAAGTCAACGTATTGTACGCGACCACTAGGACTTGGAGAATCCTTTACTTCTTCAATGAATCTTTTGATCGTTTCCTCATCGCCACATGCTTCGATTGTCACCGAACCATCTTCTTCGTTTTTAACTGTGCCTGTTATCCCTAATTGATCGGCAACGATTTTTGTCATATAACGAAAGCCAACACCTTGGACACGTCCTTGAACGTTCATCTTGATTTTTTTCATCATATCCACCTTTCTTTCCTTGCTTTTTAAATTAATGATACCGATTTTTTGATGTTGTAACAAGTTCAAGGTTCGAATTCATGCTATAATTAAGTGAGGTGAAAAATGTGAAAGAAATCCAATCAGCAAAAAATCCAAGAATCAAAGAATTGAAAAAACTACATAAGAAAAAATACCGGGAAGAAACAGGCGAGTATCTACTCGAAGGATTCCATTTGGTTGAAGAGGCAGTTGCTTCTCATGCCAAAGTAAAAGAAATCTTAATCACAGAGAAAGGGTTAGAAGAGTGGGAGGAGTGGCTTAAAAACCATTTAGACATCCCTTGTACCTTGGTAACGAATGAAGTCATGGCTGTGGTATCAGATTTGCCAACACCCCAAGGTATCTTAGCCGTTATGCTCTACGAAAAAGTAAACATGCCCGAATTAACTGGAGGATGGTTATTGTTAGATAATGTCCAAGATCCTGGGAATGTTGGAACAATGATTCGTACGGCAGATGCTTTTGGATTATCTGGTGTCGTTTTAGGAAAAGGATCAGCTGACATTTATAGTACAAAAGTGTTAAGAAGTATGCAGGGGAGCAATTACCATCTACCAATACTTCAAACAGACCTTGAGCAAATGATCCCGCTTTTAAAGGAACACAATTTTAATATCTATGGAACGGAATTGAACGAGGATGCTCGTTCATTAGAACAGGTAACTGTTCCTGAGAAGTATGCAATTGTCATGGGGAATGAAGGGCAAGGCGTGCGGCCCGAAATTCTTTCCTTGACGGATAAAAATATCTATATTCCGATTCGCGGAAATGCTGAATCATTAAATGTAGGAGTGGCAGCAGGCATCGTACTTTACCATTTCTCTTTATGATTAAGGAACTATTAAGCTTTCTACATTTTGATGGAACCTCACTAGAATATTCCGAACACTAATGGTATACTAGGATCAATTTCAAAGGAAAATGAAATTCAAAAAAGGTGGCAGATCAATAATTATGACAGAAAAATGGCGTGAAGACGAAGAATATATGTCTTATGTAGAAGATCTATTAGCAACAGATGCAGTGAAGAAATTAGCCAATTATACACAACATGTCCACTCCACTCGATTAGAGCATTCTCTTAGTGTTTCTTATTATAGTTATAAATTAGCCAAAAAATGGGGCGGTAATGCAAAAGCAACCGCACGTGCAGGTCTTTTGCATGATCTTTTCTACTATGATTGGCGTACAACAAAATTTGATGAAGGAACGCATGCTTATATCCATCCAAGGATCGCAGTGAAAAATGCAGAAAAAATTACTGACCTATCCGATTTAGAGCGTGATATCATCTTAAAACATATGTGGGGCGCTACGATCGCACCGCCTAAGTATAAAGAAAGCTATATTGTGACGTTTGTCGACAAATATTGTGCTGTGAAAGAAGCAGCACAGCCGATGACTGCTTCGATGAAACAAAAATGGCAAAGATATTTCGGCAAAGAACAATCGATTTAATACGATGTGATTAAGAATTCTTCCTGAGAAATTTCATAAAATTTCTCAGGTTTTTTTTTATTGACGAACCATGATTTTTACTGTTTACTTTGTATCAAGAACAAGTTGTTGAAACAAACTTAAAGGGGGTGATGATAAGATGCCATATGGATCTTATTTAAAAGAGTGGAAAAGCTTTAACTAACGTACTTTGTTGAAGTTCTTTTCTTCAAAGTACATTCACTTGAAAGAAGAAAGGACTCAAAGTCATGGAAAAAACAATTAAACCTTATCAATATTATTTTATTAAAAGAGAAGTCGAACAATTAATATCAGTCTATCATTCAGTAAACGATTCTAAAACGATCGAAACGGTCCAAGCATTAGCTGTGGAGAGAATAGAGGAACTAGTAGAACCCTCACAAAGGATGAACCTTTTCTTAGAAAACATCTTAGATAATTCTTTGACCAAAGAAACTGCTGAACGCTTATTAGAAGAATTAAAAGAATCAGTTCAACCTTTTGAGCAACCTTCGAAAGCTCAAATCGAAAAATTATTCCGAAAAGTGAAAAAGTTAAAACAACCTGATTGGAATCATTTGGATTTAAGAGAACACACCTATATTGGATGGAATGATCCTGGTACCCAGAAAAAATTTCTTGTTTATTATGATGAATCAGGGAAGTTAAACGGTATTCGCGGGACTTTATCCCCGACCATCACGAAAGGGATTTGTACGATTTGTAAAAAAACTTCGAGTGTGTCACTCTTTTTAGCAACAACAAAATCGAATTCAGATGGCACCTATACGAAAAAAGGAAACTATATTTGCCATGATAGTGAGCATTGTAACCACAATTTAGTCCAATTGACTCCTTTTTATGAATTTACTGAGATTGTAAAAAAAGAAGGATAATTTCATTGTATTTTTCATAAATATATGCTATTTTAATTGATGAAGTGAATAGGTGATGGTGTTCGCCTTTAAACGTTAATCTTAAGATAACTAATGACGCCTACTAAGAATCGGGATACCCCTTTTTTTAGTAGGCGTTTTTTTGAGGAGGAAAAGAGATGGAAAATCGATTACCTGATCCAATTAGGGTCGTCGTATACATGGTCAAGTGGCTATTAATCACATTGTTATTGGGAATCTTTATGGGGAGTTTATCAGCCTTTTTTCTCAATAGTTTAACATGGGTTACTAATATACGCCTTGCTTCACCCTGGTTGTTGTTTCTTTTACCAGTAAGTGGTGGAATTTTTGCTTTTTTATATAGTAAGTACGGAGGAAATTCTGGTAGAGGAAATAACTTAGTGATTGATCAAGGAAATGGTGGGGAAGAAAAAATTCCTTTACGCCTGATTCCTTTAACGTTATTTGGAACGATTACCACCCATTTATTTGGTGGTTCTGTCGGACGAGAAGGAACAGCTGTGCAAATGGGAGGCGCTTTAGCAGAAAATTTAGCCCGTCTCTTTCGGTTAAATAAAGTGGAACGGGAGTTATTGGTGATCAGCGGGATCAGTGCTGGTTTTAGTTCCGTTTTTGGTACGCCTCTGGCTGGAACACTATTTGGGTTAGAAGTTTTAGCAATTGGAAAAGTTAGAACAGAAGCCTTATTTCCAAGTTTTTTTGCAGCACTGTTTGCTAACTTTGTGACTGAAAGCTTTGGGGTGAAACATATCCATTACCCTATGGGGACGATTCCAAATTGGGATGTATCTCTTTTCTTTAAATTATTCGTTGCAGGCATTGCTTTTGGTCTTATTGGTTGGGTATTTAGTCGTTCGATCGTTTTTTTGAAAACTTGGTATGCCAAAAGAATGGCTAGTCCAGTTCTACGTAATTTTATTGGCGGAGCTGTGGTCGTCATCGCAGCGCTCTTATTGCAAACCCAAAGATATTTGGGGCTCAGTTTGCCTTTGTTAACTGATGCCTTTAATGGTACCGCCCATTTCTATGATTTTCTTGGAAAGCTTGGATTTACTGTCTTGTCTTTAGGTGCTGGTTATCAAGGTGGAGAGGTAACTCCTTTATTTGAAATCGGAGCGACATTAGGTGCTGCTCTAGCACCAATCTTACATGTGTCCATTCCTTTTTTAGCAGCCTTGGGATTCATTGGCGTCTTTTCAGGAGCAACAAATACACCCATTGCTTGTTTTGTTATGGGAATCGAATTGTTCGGTGGACAAGCAGCCAGTTATTTCTTTATGATCTGTCTGGTGAGCTTCATGTGTTCTGGTAATAGTGGAATTTATTCAGCACAAAAAGTAGTAGTGAAAAAGGGAATTCTTTTCCTGCCAATGATGGGAAGTCAGAAACAGTCTGAGCGATCTAAGGGGAGAACGAAAACACGAAAATAATTGTTGCAAAAGGAAAGATTACAAAAAGTAAAAGGCATTTGGGGGGCACCCAAATGCCTTATTTAAATAAAGATGCTCAAAGCTGCGAATAATACGGTAAATAGCACGATTAAGCCACCAACGATCAAGTGTCTTTTTTTGTGCAGAACCAAGATGGCGATATATTCTCGCAAAAATGCATTCGGCAAGTAGTAAAAGGCAGTTTTCGCTCCGATTCCATCCGCTTTTAAACCAGCTTGCTTTGCATAAAGACCTGCACGGAAGATGTGGTAATTATTAGAAGTGAAAATCGCTCGATATGGCCCACCAGTTTGTTGATCCATGAGTTCTTTAGAAAAACGCATATTTTCTAAAGTTGTCTTTGAATTGGCTTCCACCAAGATATCTCTCTCAGGAATGCCTTTAGCTAAAGCATATTGCTTCATCGCAATTGCTTCCGGCACTTTTTCATCTGATCCTTGACCACCAGACATCAATAGAATAGGCGGGTTCAAGGTTGCTTTACTTTGTGCCCAATAAAAGGCGATCGCTTTGTCGATTCTTTTTGCTAAAAGAGGAGATACCGTTTCGCCATTTAGTAGACCAGCTCCTAAAACGATAATGTAATTTTGGTTGTATCGTGGACGGTTGAACTGATACAAAAAAGAAACGGTTATAAAGTTATAGAAAACCACAAAAAGATAAAACAGAATCAATGGGACAGCCGTGAATAATACATTGAACCATTGTGGGAAATATTGGATAAAGAAGATTTGAAATATAGTATATAACGTCAAAAAGATTGCTAATAATAAAGTTAAGAGATTGGCTAATGAGCGAGATTCTCTTTTTAAAACTAATAACCCGTTCCAAAATAAAAAGACGATCAAAATGTAAACGCCAAATAACAAGATCAACAAAACGGGGATAGCAATTATTGCAAATAAACCACCAATAAAAATATTTTGTGTTTCAAGCAGCAAGGTGACTAAGTAGCCACCAAAACTAATTAAAAAGAAATTGAACAATACCCCGTTCAATAGTTTGCGTTTTTCAGTAAAATAGGAGAATGCAAAAATACTGAAAAAAACAAGTGGGATCAAAAAGTAAAAGGTGGAATAAAAAATTTCCAAAACAATGAAGTAAGTGACCATCATCATAAATGTCCAAGATCCACAATAAAAGAACAGAGCAGGATCACTTTGACGACGGCGCCAATAAAGAATACCGGTAAACCCTAAAACATAGAGAACCAAGAAAGTCAGGTCTCTTGTCAAATTCATAGAATTAACTCCTTTCGTTTAATGAACACGAAATAAAACGTGTTTTGTTTAGGTTGTTACCAATTTACGCAAAAACGATTGATTGAAAGATAAAATCAATAAAATTGACACAACCTTTACTATTATAGCTAAAATTAGAGAAAAAAGCTGTTCTGAAAAATTAAAAACTAAAAAAAGGAAAACTTGAGGCATGTAGCAGGGATTGTTAGATAAAAGTACACCTCCTAAGTTAGACAATGACATTCTGACTTAAGAGGTGTACTTAAAATTCTACATTTTACTTGTTGGCATTTTAGCTGGATTAGAACAAATTACTAAAAAAATCAGTAACATGTCGCCAACCAATCACAAAGATATTTGCTTTTTCAACTGATTTAGCAGTAATAATATCTGTGGTTGGTTCTTTATTGTCTTCCAAATAGCCCAGTGAATCATCGGCTAAGGTAATCGTTGCTGTCCCTACCTTCATACCTTTATTGACGGGGGCTGCTACTTGATCATTCGTTACGACTTTTTTATCAAGGGTAGGAGTAATTTTTAATTTACCAGTATCCATACCATTTCTTACCCAAACTTTTACAGGATTTTTTAAGGCAACAGCTACTGAAGTTTCTTTGCCATCTTTCACTGCTAAGTTTTTTAAATCTGGAATACTTGCATTGGACTTTCCAAGTTCTTTAATTGACCAATTATCATAGCAGTAATCCATTAAACGTCCGGTTTCGTTGAAGCGGGCACTTGGATTTGTAGCATGGTCATCGGCATTTAAAACAACCGTAATGACTCGTCTACCATCTTTATTGATCGTTCCAACAAAACAAGCACCAGCAAATTCAGTTGTACCAGTTTTTAAACCATCTACGCCTTCTTTGTAGTTAACAAACCCAGAAAGCATCCAATTCCAATTCACCATTTCGACAGGTGACTGAGTCCCTTCGCCGAATGTTTCATTAGTAGTATTTGTCACTTTTAATACCTCAGGGAAATCTAAGATCAAGTGTCTGGCAACAATCGCAACATCTTTGGCTGACATTTGGTTTTCTTCTGTTTCCGAGGTACCTTCAGGACGATTCTCACCGAGATAGGAATTATTTAATCCAGAGGCGTTCACAATCGTTGCGTCGTTAATACCCCAATCTTTTAATTGTTTTTTCATCAATTCAAGAAACTTTGTTTCACTGCCAGCTATTTTTTCGGCTAAAGCTACCATTGAGGCGTTAGCAGATTGAATAAAGGCTGAATCAAAAAGTTCTTTGACCGTATAGCTGTTCTCTTTGTGCAAAGGTACGTTTGACAAGTCAGGAACAACGCTCAATTTTTCAGCATAATCTGAAATTGGCACTTTTTCATCCCAAGTCAGTTTTCCTTCTTTTACTTGATCAAGAACGATATAAAGACCAATTATTTTGGTGATTGAAGCAATTCCCATTGGTTTTTCTCCATCTTGATCATAAAGGATCTTACCACTCTCTGCATCAACAGCAAAAGCGGCTTTTGCATTGACTTTGAATGATTCGTCAGCGTGAACTGCTGTGATTGGTAAAATCGCAGTGAGGCACAAGATCAAACTTGTTAATAACATGAACAATCGTAATTTTTTTTGAGGCATTTATTTTCTCCTTGTTTTCTAATAGTTTTCCTATAAATTAAAATTTTATCAAAGAGATAGAGTAGTTTCAATATTTCTGATAAAAACATAATAAAAGATATTTATAGAAAAAGGAGAAAAGTGGTTACTTCTCTTGATCTTTGCTACGAATTTTTACCGGTTGCACTTCTGGCTCATTCAATCGAGAAGCAACAAAAATAGTAACAGCAGTTAGGGTTAATAAACTGAAGATCATGAATATGTGCATGTGATCACCTCATTCATTTATTTTCTATTAGTATAGCAAAAAGAATTGAATTTCTTTTTAAGAAATGAAAGGAATGATTGAGTAAAGTATGAAATAATTATGAAATTAATTAAATAAAACAAAAATAGAAATAAGTCGTTTTATTAAAATTCGTTTTATTATCTCGAAAAAATTTGTTGTGGTAGACTTTACTTATAGTAAAGGAATGAATTTTTTTAGGAGGGATACGATTATGACAAAAATGGCGAAAGAATTATTGTCACAGCTGACTTCAGAAGGTGCTACAGGCCCATTCGTCACGATTATGTTGAACACCCATGTCGCACATCAAGATGTAGAAAAAGATCAAATCAAGTTCAAAAATTTTGCGAAAGAAGCAAAAAAACGGTTTGAAAAAAAATATGCTGAACATGACTGGTCCTTGTTCCAAGAAAAAATCACTAGTTTGTTAGAAGATGCTTCATTTTGGCGAAGCGCTACAACAAGCGTGGCTGTCATCTTATCTCCAGAACATACGTATATCCATCGCTTAGGTATTCCTGTAGATGACCAATATTATGTGAGTGATCTGCCATATCTTCTAGCGATTATCAAAAATAGTCACTTTAACTACGCTTATTATCTACTAGGATTGAATCGTGATTCAATGAAGTTGTACGAAGTAAACAATAAGCAGGTAACTGAAGTAAAATTACCGGAATATGCACCGAAAGATGTAGTAACAGCTTTAGGTTCTGAGTTAACAGGTGGCGGATTAAACTATACTTCAAATGGTAGTGAGGGAGCTACGTTTCATGGTGTCAATCCAAAAGATGAGGAAGTAGAGATCGACTGGGTCAATTATTATCAAGCAGTTGATGATTATCTTAAGGATACCTTTGACAATCCTGAAAAACGCCCAATTTATCTCTTTGCGTTACCGGAAAACCAAACGATGTTCAAAAAAATCGCTAAAAATCCGTACTATTGTTCTGATGTGGCGATCTCTGCCTCACCTGCACAATTATCGTTAAAAGAAATCGAAGCAGGAGCTAAAAAACTTTCTGAGGAATTAGCTGCGAAAGAAGCAGAAGGGTATAATCGTTTGTTAGATAAGAAATTTATCGATCAACTAGTAGATATCGTTCCAGCTGCTAAAGAAGGGAAAATTTCTCACTTGTTTATTGCTACGTCTAACTTAGTGGATGGATTTGGAGAAGATCCAGAAACAGAGTATGACCGTCGTCAAGTTTTAAATGAATTGGCAGATAATGTCATCATGAACGGAGGACAAGTAGTCATTCTTGAACAAAAAGAGGCACCAGATGAGAAAAGTTTAGTAGCAATCCTTCGTTACTAATAGAGTGACGTGAGATTTTGCATTTTGAATAAAGAAATGAAAGAGCACGACTGGGGAAATTTTTTCCTCAGTCTTGTTTATAGTTAAAAAATAAAAAGTAGAAGAAATCAATTCAACTGGTGTTATTTTACTATCAACTATCGTTCTTAAGGGGAATCTTATCAAAAAAAATCGTTAGAGAAAGTCTGAATTATAAGGAAACGATTCCATATTTGTTAGGACGGAATACAGAGATATCCCTCTTTTTCTCGTTTTTGTCAGAAAACACCAGATGAAAAGGAAAAAAAGAAGGGAAAATAGTGGCTATTTTGTAACCGATATGATATATTAAGAGTGTAGTTTTTGTTCGGTAATCTGTGGCATGTTTCAAATAAACATCTTCCAGATATACACCATTCAAGTAATTGCAAAATATGTGTTGAAACACAAGGAGGATTTTTATTATGGAAACAGGTACAGTAAAATGGTTTAACTCAGAAAAAGGTTTTGGATTCATTACAGCAGAAAACGGTAACGATGTATTCGTTCATTTCTCAGCTATCCAAGGCGACGGATTCAAAACTCTTGAAGAAGGTCAAACAGTAAACTTTGACGTTGAAGAAGGTCAACGTGGCCCTCAAGCAACTAACGTTGTTAAAGCTTAATTAATTGATTTGAATAAAAGCTCGATAACTACTTTGTAGTTGTCGAGCTTTTTTGTTTTGGATCAATCACGAAGTTAAATACGTTCTTCAGATAAGTGGAATTGATTCTGCATCAATAGGTAGTTGAGTAATCAGCCGGTAGGTAAGATGATCAGATGATTTAGAAAGTGAACCAATAATATAAAGGTTTTTTTTCACAAATGGAAAGAGAGATTAAGAAATTTTCTTGTGATTGTAGTATAATCGCAAGAGAACATTTAAAGGCAAGAGAAGAGGAAGTAAATTTGAAATCAAAAACTTATGCAGTTGTCGATATTGAAACGACTGGGACAAATCCAAAAGAAGATCGCATTATCCAATTTGGATGTGTCATGATTGAAGGTGGTCGAATCACTTCTCGTTTTTCGATTGATATTAATCCCGGACGCAAGATTTCCAAACAAATCCAACATCTGACAGGAATTACCAATCGTCGTGTCCAACAAGCACCTTATTTTGAAGATGTGGCCGCAACCATCTATAATCTGTTGGCGGATACGATTTTTGTTGCTCATAATATTTATTTTGATTATAACTTTCTTAATCAGGAGCTATTAAGGTGCCAAACACCGGGATTAAAGATTCCTGGCATCGATACTGTTGAATTAGCTCAAATCTTCTTGCCAAGTGAGCCAAGTTTTCGATTGGCTGATCTGTCAGAGAGTCTAGGCTTTATTCATGAAAACCCACACCAAGCTGATAGTGATGCCGAAGTGACTGCCCAACTTCTTCTATTGATTGAAGAACGGATGCGCCGTTTACCGTTAGTCACATTAGAAGCCATTTATGCATTAAGTGGGCAAACTGGAATGGATACAAGTCGATTTATTCAAAGTGTGATGGAAGAGATGAGAGAACAACCTCAGCCGTTAAACGAAGAATTAGAGATAATCGATGGGTTAGCTTTGCAAAAAAAAGAAGTAGATCTTTATACCAGCATTCATTACAATGAGCAAGTTTATCCTAGAAAGAAACAAGCTAAAGAAAAGATATTTGGGAAAACATTGATGTATCGTAAGGAACAAAATCGCTTGATGAATGCAGTATACGACCATTTTACCAAAGATGAGTCCAAAGATTTGATGATTGAAGCCGCTACTGGAATGGGAAAAACGATCGGGTATCTACTCCCACTCAGCTATTTAGCCACTCCTGAAAAGCCGGCGATCATCAGTACTGTCTCACTGGTACTCCAGCAGCAGATCTTGGAGAAAGATATCCCATTGTTAAATCAATTGTTGGATCAGCCGATTCAAGCAACAGTGATTAAAAGTTATCGCCATTATATCGATTTGCAAAGGTTCAAAGCGACCCTTGAAGCGCCAAAAGAACAAAAACAATATTTACTTTACCAAATGGCAATCCTTGTTTGGTTGACTCAAACGAAAACCGGTGATTTAGACGAATTGCATTTGACCAACTTGAATCATCTTCTCTTTAGTGAGATTGCCCATCGGGGGACTTCATTTTTAGCTAAAAATCAACCGTTTTATGCACAAGATTTTGTTCGTTTTTTAGAGAGAAAGATCCAGCAAAGCAATTTTTTGATTGTGAATCATGCCTTTTTAGTCCAAGAAACCCAAAGAAAGCGACCATTGTTACCAGAGAGTCCATATTTATTGATCGATGAGGCGCATCATTTGCCTGATATTGCAGAGAAAGTCAATGATCGCCGCTTAAGTATTGCGTATTTTTTCAAACAAATCCAACAGTTTAACGAATCGGATCATTTGTTTGACCGGATCAAAGCGTATTTATCAGAAAACCACGAAGTTCAACGTTGGTTAGAGATTTACCAAGAGGAGTTAAACGCACTTAACGAAGCGCAAATTTTTCTGGCAGAAGGACTGAATCAATTTGCGGCAAAGCAAACAAACGGTCAGTATCCAGAAGAAATGATGGTTACTCAAGAAATGCTTTCGCAGTTACCCTTTGAGTCGAGCCTTGCAATTGACCATCTCCATGTATTTTATCGTGAAATCAAACAACTACAAGACCAAATGCGCTTAAGTTTGACAATCATTCAAGAAAGCTGGACGAAACAAATGCGCATTGATTTAGCCACTCTTTATCAATTATTCGATCAAATGGAAAAGCAAGCAACTTTGATGGAACAGTGGCTGGAAGATTGGCATGAAAATTTGATCCATTGGTTTGTTCCCAACAAAACGGCGCAACAAACGATTTTTCATCTTCACGATTTCAAGGCAGCCTCACTGAAAAGAACAGTTTGGTATCCGCGCTACACGCATATTTTATATATTGGCGGCACGCTTAAAGTGGGACCGAATCGTCAGTATCTTGCGAAACGTTTAGGAATTGAAGGTACACCATTGAAAGTGATTGCATCTCCTTATGATTACGAAAAACAAGCCCGTATCTATGTACCCAAAGAAGCACCGTCAATTAGTCAAGTTGATCAGCAACAATACGTGGACTATTTGTCTCAGACGTTGTCTCAATTGATCTTACAAGAAAAGCGACCAATCTTGGTTTTGTTTACGTCACATGATATTTTACAAAAAGTTTATCAGGCGATTCATTTATCCATGTTAGAGCATGGACGGGAAATCTTAGCCCAAGGGATCGGCGGTAGCCGACAGAAATTGTTGAAACGATTCATGCTGTCTGAAATGAGTGTTTTATTTGGAGCTGATAGTTTTTGGGAAGGTGTGGATTTACCGGGGGATGCTTTACAGATTGTCGTGGTTACCCGCTTACCTTTTGACAATCCGTTACGACCGATGGTGAAGGCAAGGAATACCTATCTTGAATCAGAAGGAATCAACCCATTCTATCAAGAATCGATCCCTAAAGCTGCTTTAAAATTGAGACAAGCCTTAGGAAGATTGATTCGTGGTGAAGAAGATCGAGGCGTTTTATTGATTCTGGATCGTCGATTACTGTCTGCGAAATACAGTAATCGGATCTTGCAGGCCTTACCGAAGAATATTACGATCAAAGAAGAAACATTGGACGATATTTGCAAAGATATCCCAAAATTCTTAAAGAAAAACGAAGAATAAACTTCTTCAGACAATCTATTTTCGCATGAAAAATCTGCTATAATAAAACTTAGCGAATATAAAAGGAGCGACGATCCTTGAAGAAACAATCAAAACAAAAGCAAGAATCTCCGAAAGAAAAAACAATTAATCATGTATTACTAGGGTTGATTATCGCTTTATTAGCGATCATCGTATTTAGTTCGATTTTTTATTTACGTGCGAGCCGCCCAAGGATGCAAGCCAAACAAGAAGCAATTGAGATTGCTAAAAAATACGCAGGACTTGAAGAAGCAGATCACTTTTATTGGTTTACTCGGAATCATACTTACTTTTCTTTGACTGGTAAAAACGATAAAGGACAAGAAATTGCGGTCATTATTCCTAAATCGGGCGAAAAGGTCAAAGTATTAGCTCAAAAAGATGGGATAACTGAACAAGAAGCAAAAGAAAAAATTGCTCAAGCTCATCCAGAAGTCCAAATCGAAAAAGCTTCACTAGGAATGTACGATAATCAAGCTGTCTGGGAAGTTGTTGGAAAAAATTCAAAGGATCAATTCAATTATTATTTGCTTTCTTTCGAGTCAGGGAAAGAAATAAAAACTATCACTGGAATATAATTTGTAAAGGATGAGTAGGATGAAGCTGTCAAAAAGAGTACAACAATTAGAACCTTCTGTGACGCTTGCTGCAGCAGCAAAAGCAAAAGCTTTGAAAGCACAAGGAAAAGATATCTTAAGTCTAACGGTCGGAGAACCTGACTTTGCAACGCCCGAAAATATCCAAGAAGTGGCGGTTCAGGCAATTAGAAACGGCAAAGCAAGTTACTATACGCCGAGCGCAGGGATTCCTGAACTACGCCAAGCAATTGTCGATTATATCAAGGAGTACTATGGGATCACCTATGAACCTTCTCAAACAATTGTAACGGATGGTGCAAAATTTGCGTTATATGCCCTTTTTCAGACGATTTTAGATCCTGAAGATGAAGTGATCATCCCAGTACCTTATTGGGTAAGTTATGGAGAGCAAGTAAAATTAGCAGAAGGTCGACCGGTATTTGTTAAAGGCGAGGAAAACAATGGATTTAAAATAACTGTTTCCCAGCTAGAAGCATCACGAACCCTTAAAACGAAAGCATTGATCATCAATTCTCCTTCGAATCCGACAGGAATGATCTATGATCAAAAAGAGCTGCAAGCAATCGGAGAATGGGCTGTCAAACATGATATTTTGATAGTTGCAGATGATATTTATGGACGTTTAGTTTATAATGGCAATGAGTTTACTCCAATTGCAACAATCTCTGAAGCTATTCGTAAGCAAACGATCATCATCAATGGGGTCTCAAAAACTTATGCAATGACGGGATGGAGAATCGGCTATGCTTTGGGGAACCAAGAAATCATCGATGGGATGATTGCAATTGCTTCTCAATCAACAAGTAATTCAACAGCAGTCAGCCAATATGCTGCGATTGAAGCGTTGACTGGTGAGCAAGATCCAGTGGAAGAAATGCGCGTGGCATTTGAAGAACGCCTAAATATCTTATATCCACTTGTTTCAAACTTACCTGGAGTGACACTTAATAAACCACAAGGTGCTTTTTATTTGTTTCCGAATGTAAAAGAAACGTTGGCTATGTGCGGTTATGAGAATGTCACGAAGTGGGTAGAAGATCTATTAGAGGAAACGGGTGTTGCTTTAGTAACTGGTGAAGGGTTTGGTGCGCCAGAAAATGTGCGATTAAGTTATGCAACGGATCTTGGAACTTTGGAAGAAGCAGTCCGACGTATTGCGCAATTTATTGAGAGTAAAAGTCAAATATAATCCTAATAATTAAGGTAGAGCGAAGGAGAGTCATAAGTGGAAACAATTCAAATCATTGATTCGAAAAATCATGTAGGAGAAACAGTAAAGATTGGCGCTTGGGTAGCAAATAAACGTTCAAGCGGAAAAATTGCTTTTCTACAACTAAGAGATGGAACGGCTTATTTTCAAGGAGTAGTTGTGAAAAGTGAAGTTCCAGAAGAAGTATTTCAATTAGCGAAAAATCTTCACCAAGAAACATCAATCATCTTGACCGGAGAAATCCGTGAAGATAGCCGTTCAAAATTTGGCTACGAAATCGGGATTAAGACAATCGAAGTTGTCAGTGAAAGTCATGATTATCCCATCACACCTAAAGAACATGGAACTGATTTTTTGATGGATCACCGTCATTTATGGTTACGTTCTTCCAGACAACATGCAATCATGCAAATTAGAAATGAAATTATTCGTGCAACATATGAGTTCTTTAATAACCATAACTTTGTCAAAATCGATCCTCCAATTTTAACTGGTTCTGCACCAGAAGGAACGACTGACTTATTTGAAACGAACTATTTTGACCAAAAAGCGTACTTATCACAAAGTGGTCAATTATATATGGAAGCTGCAGCGATGGCTTTTGGTAAAGTATTCTCCTTTGGTCCAACATTCCGTGCAGAAAAATCAAAAACACGTCGTCATTTGATCGAATTTTGGATGATTGAACCTGAGATGGCATTTACACATCAAGAAGAAAGTCTAGAGGTCCAAGAACAATATGTTGCTTTCTTAGTACAAAATGTATTGGATCACTGTGATTACGCATTAGATGTCTTGGAACGAGACAAAGAAGTATTGAAAACTTATACGAAGTTACCATTCCCACGTATCTCTTATGATGATGCGATTGAATTATTGAAGAAAAATGGGTTTGATGATATTGAGTGGGGCGATGATTTTGGTTCTCCGCATGAGACATTCATTGCCAATTCATTTGAACAACCCGTATTTATCTTGAATTATCCAAAAGCAATCAAACCTTTCTATATGAAACCACATCCAACTCGTGAAGATGTAGTGATCTGTGCCGATATGATCGCACCAGAAGGATACGGTGAGATCATTGGTGGTAGTGAACGGGCAACGGATTATGAATTCTTATTAGAACAGATCAAAAATCATGGTTTAGACGAAAATGAATATTCTTGGTATCTTGATTTGCGTAAATATGGTTCAGTGCCACATTCTGGATTTGGATTGGGCTTAGAGCGAACAGTTACTTGGATCGCAGGTATCGACCATGTGCGTGAAGCAATTCCATTCCCACGTTTGTTGAACCGTATCTATCCATAAAAATGAAATAGCTGGTTCAACCACAAAAAAATGCAGAAAGTGGCCTCTTAGGAGGTTAACTTTCTGCAGTTTTTTTATAACTTAGTCAGTTGGTAATGGCTTTTTTAAAGCTTCGATTAATGGTTGGATCGTTGATTGCTGAAGAAGCAATTCTAAGGTACGAATCTCTTTTAGCGAAGGATAATTGTCTAAAAGTAGCCAGTTTTTCTGAGGAGCTATTGGAATATTAGAAATCCAGTAATCGATGGAATCTGCATTTTGCTCGTTCATTACAGAATCTTGGACATCAATGATCTCAAAAACTGCGTACTCATTCAATTTCGTTTTAAGAAGCGTAATCAGTAATTCACTATGTACTTGGTCGTAGGTAAAAGCAAGACCAATTTTTTTCTTCTGTTGATTTTTTCTAATAAGTTCCTTTAAGTGTTTATCATAGATAATTGTAAGATAGAGCCATTCATAAAATAAAGGATCATCATTTATTTCATTTCTGAAAGTGATCAATTTTTGTAACAGTCGGTTAGCAGTATGGGCAGAAAAGCGCCCATTTTGCTTAAAAAATTCAATCACAAATCTTTTTTTTTGATCATTTAACAAATATTTGATTTTTCCAGACAAAGTTAGTGATTGATCGATCGAATAATGGAGCTCAATTTCTTTATTTTCTCCAAATAGCTGGTAGAGTTCAGTTGTCAACTGAATCAAGGATTGCTTTTTCCCTTGCATTTCTAGTGAAAGCTTTGGTTCTTTCATCATTGACTGAAATGTTAAGAGATTTGATTGGACGACACCCGTATATGAAAGCTTGAATACTTCTTTGAAGTGTGCATAATCAATGACGATTCGTGAATCATCAAATGGTAAAGTTGCTGAGGATATTGCATTTTTATCCGCTGATTTATAATAAGTCGTTGATTTTTGGATATGGACACTAAGCTTAATAATCACCCAGATCCAGCTACTTAATCGTTGTTGTTCTCGAGAAGTAGAGAAGTTGGGCAATTCGGTAAATGCTTGCAACAGTTGATCAAGAATTAATTGTTCTTTCGGAAGAATATATTGAGTATTAGCGTGATATTTTTCTGAAAAAAAGACATAAAAAAACTGATATAGTTTAGATGAATCTCCTGTAAAGTAGAAAGGAGAGTCAGTCAGACAAATATCATGGCAGTTCAAAAAATCAGCTACTTGTTTTTTGATACGGCGAAATTGAGATTTACTGATTTTTAGTTTTTTTAAAATTTCCGAAGTTGTTATAAACGGACAAGAAAAAACCAGAGAAATAAATTGAATCTGTACAGAATCTTGATAAATATAACTGTATACTTCACTATAGCTGATTGGTTTATTTTTTCTCAGCAATAAATGATCTTTTTTCTTTTCCACTTGAAAAAAGCCACGATTTTCCAGCTCATTCAATTGTTTAAGAATCGTTTGCTTGGTTGCTTGGGTTGTTTCTTCTAGTTGTTGAACGGTCACTTGTCCATTTGCTAAATATGTTTCTAAAATAATTAATTGGATATAATGTTTTTTGGATAATATCGCTCTCATCTTGGTTGGAACCTCCTTACTCGTTATAAGGATTGTACTAATGAAATAGCTGCTATCGGCAATGATAATTTCTTTTTTTGGAAAAAAAATTATGGACAATTCCAAAAAATTAGTAAACATTAGCAGGATTGCTAAATAGAGAGATGAAAAATGGGAATTTGGCGATTTATTTCTTTTTTTGTGTAAAAAAGGATCTTTAAAATAAAATGTTCATGAAAATTCAAGGCAAATAAAAGAGTATCTCCAGAGATAATATAGAATGAGTCTCGTTACCTAATCGTAACAGCAGAAATCAATTAGTGGGGGAAAATAGAATGAAAAATAACATGAAGAAGGTATTTGTCGCAAGTATTGCCTGTCTGTCTTTAGGAACTTCTATAGGCGTACATGCAACAACCATAGGTAAGGAAGCTATTACTATCAGTGATAACTTGAAAGAAGTGGTTGAGGACTCGATTATCAGTAATGGGGATTTTAGCGCTGGTTTAGATCATTGGATCGTGTCAAACCCAGAATCGAACAATCCAACACTGGTAACTGAAAATGGGGTTTCTTATGTGAAAGCAATGTTGGGCGAAAATATCCATCAATATGTGAAATTACAACCCAATACGACCTACACATTTTCTTATGAAGCTGCGGGAAGCAAAAATTTTCCGAGTAAAGTCGAGTTTGGTACATTGAATCACGGAGAAAAATTTGTTTCTTTACAAGAATCGGCACATAATAATGAACAATGGGAAAGACATTCGTTTACTTTTACGACACCAGAAAAAGACAATACATATATTATCCGTTTTTCTTCTACGGGAAATGGTTGGGCAACTTTTAAAAATATCGATATCCAATCAGAAGATGACATATCACAAAATACTTTGTTATCTGTTGGAGTAGAAAGTCACCAACCATATATCTACTTAAACTTAACGCCAGAACAATTTAATATCAAACAACGCCTGATGGTTTATTTGGATGGTAACTATTATTTTGAAACGTATAATGGTAAAGCTTACTACTCTTACAAAGAGATAACAGACGAACTGGTAAAGATACGTCGTGGGTTTGAAGGCAACAAAGGTGAAAAAATTGAAGTTTATTTAGCGCCTGGATCACCTGGTCAAAGCTCTGCAGGTAAAGTATTGTTAGAAACCCATGTAGTAGAGAAAAAATTGGAATCAGCAGCGACTGAATATGATCAGATCGTGAAAGATATTCAAGTAGTTGGAAATAAAGTAGTGATGGATATTGATCGAGAAATATTTGAGCAAGACAATCGAATCGTACTTTATAAAAATGATGCATATATCGCGGAAACTTATAAAGGAAAAGCTTACTATTCATCAGTCAAAAAAATGAATGAGACCGTTCGGGTGACTTACGGTAAAGGCGTGGTTGCTGGCGATATCATTTCAATTAAATTAGTAGGTAATCGACCAGGAACAAGTACTACGAATAGTTTCCAACAACTACTAGCGACTATAGAAGTGGAATAATCCCAGTAAAATAGATATCGCTTAGGATGAAGAGATACGACAACAATAAAAAAACTCCCTCACTCGTTTGGCTAGTGGGGGAGTTTTAATCAAATAGGAGAAATGCTTATTTTTTTTATTGCTGATAAGATAGCTATTAGGTATGGATTAGTTCGGGTAAGGACAAGTGTAGATTCCGTTGTTCAGTTCTTTTTTATTTGTGACACTCCTGTACTCTTAAAATGGATGATATGGTTTTCACTTTATGAGTCGCTTTTTTTATTGTAAAGGTAATGCTTTTTTGATTGATAAAAAATAGAAGAAGTATTAGTTTGACAAATGAGTGACCACTCATATATAATTATACATGAATAAACGTTCATGTTTAAAGTGAGGAGGTCAGAGCATGAAAAGCTATCGATTAGAAGGATTGGATTGCGCAAACTGTGCAATGAAAATCGAAAAAAGAATCAACGAAATCAATGGGGTAAAGCAAGCAAATGTTAACTTTGCTGTAGGTAAATTAACGATTGACGCAGATCAGGATAAGATAGGTGAAATCGAAACTGAAACTAGAAAAGTGATCAAGGAATTAGAACCAGAAGTTGAGGTAAAAGAGATGGAAGAAGTGACTTCGACATTAAATGAAGAAAAAAAGGATCTGATTCGTATTGTCCTATCAGCTATTGGCTTATTAGGCTTGTTTATTTGGGCTCCAGCTGAACCGATTCGTTTTATTGGATTTTTACTTGTCTATTTATTTATTGGTTTTGATGTTATTAAACAAGCTGCATTAAACATTACGAGAGGTCAATTGTTTGATGAAAATTTTTTGATGGCAATCGCAACGATCGGTGCGATGTTGATTGGTGAATATCCAGAGGCAGTAGCGGTCATGTTGTTTTATCAAGTAGGTGAATATTTCCAAGGCTTTGCAGTCAACCAATCAAGAAAATCGATACGTGCATTGATGGAGATTCGACCAGAAGTGGCTCATGTTGAAACAGAAGCTGGATTGGTGACAACCCAGCCAGAAAGAGTAATGATTGGGGAGCATGTTTTTGTCAAACCAGGAGAACGAGTACCATTAGATGGGAAAGTCATCAGTGGGCAGTCATTAGTTGACACTTCTGCATTAACGGGAGAATCGGTTCCAAAAGAAGTTTTTGAAGGAGAGTCAGTATTAAGTGGTTTTATCAATATCAATCAACCATTAGTTGTTGAAGTAGAAAAAAATTATCAAAACTCAACCATTAGTAAATTGCTCGAATTAGTAGAAAATGCAAGTAGTAAAAAGGCACCAGCAGAAAATTTCATCACTAAATTTGCTCGTTACTACACGCCAGTGGTAGTAGTATTAGCTGTTTTATTAGCCATTTTACCACCACTTGTGTTACCAAATACAGGATTTGATGAATGGATTTACCGAGCTTTGACGTTCTTAGTGATTTCGTGTCCTTGTGCTTTAGTAATTTCGGTACCTTTAAGCTTTTTTGGAGGGATTGGTGGAGCTAGTAAAATGGGTGTATTAGTGAAGGGTAGTAATTACCTTGAATTATTAGCTCATACAGACACCATGGTTTTTGACAAAACAGGAACTCTGACAAAAGGTGATTTTTCTGTTCAATCAATTGAAACTACTATGGTTGAACCTTTATTCATGCAATATGTTGCAAGTGTAGAACAATATTCGACACATCCGATTGCACAAGCAATTTTAGCTGATTATGAAGGGGCATTATTACCCACGGATCAAATGGAAGAAGTTTTAGGCGAAGGAATCAAGGCAGTTGTGGATGGGAAAGTAGTCTTAGTAGGAAATCATAAACTTTTCACTCGATACAATATAGCCTTTCCAGTCAATCAAGCAGTTGGTACCTTAGTATATGTGGCAATTGATCAACAGTATGTTGGAAGCATAGTGATTGCAGATTCCATCAAAGAAGATGCAAAAGCAGCTTTACAAAAACTAAAAAAACTTGGAGTTAAACAAACTGTGATGCTTACCGGGGACGCACAAGCAATTGCGACACATATTGGAAATGAATTAGGAATCGATACGGTCTATAGCGAGCTCTTACCGCAAGACAAAGTGGCTAAATTAGAGCAAATCCTCACGAACGCATCGCAAAAGACTGCGTTTGTTGGTGACGGAATCAATGATGCACCTGTGTTAGCTAGAGCTGATGTCGGAATAGCGATGGGAGGTCTTGGAAGTGATGCAGCAATCGAAGCGGCTGATGTAGTGATCATGAATGATGAACCTGGAAAAATCGCAGATGCTATTCGCTTATCAAGAAAAACGTTGAAAATCGTTAAACAAAATATTATCTTTGCAATCGGGATCAAAAGTGTTGTCTTAATTTTAGGCGCATTCGGGATCGCCACAATGGGAGATGCCGTATTTGCTGATGTAGGTGTCACTGTACTAGCAGTCTTAAACGCTATGAGATGTTTAAAACTCTAACGATCGACTGTTGATCTAAACACAAGCATCGTTAAAGTGAACTTTTCTTGCCTACGGAGTAGGATTATCAGAAAATAAGTGAAAATCTTTAACCAAACTATTTATATGCGTGTTTAAAATGAAGTTCTATAGGTGTATTTTGTTTGTTATTGATCAATAGAAAAGAAATTTTCCTTTATTCGTCAGCTTGATGACTGTTCGGATGAAAGGGGAATTTCTTTTTTTATGTAAAAGCGACGATTTTTGAATTGTACTACCTATTGTTGTTTTTTGATTAGAAAGTAAGCATATTAAAATAACTGTTTGATCTAATTTTTTGAAAATTCTTTTACATCCTTCAGTTTGAAAGGGATTAACTAATTTATATAAGGTGTTATCTTGTGTAAAATGATAAAAAGATGGAAAAATAGTGTGGGAAAATTAAAAATATACACACATAAAATAACGAACTATTGTAAATAGATAAGAATTTGTTTATGATTGTAAATAGATAAATATTTTATTTAAAAAAATTTAAAAGGAGAAAACAGATGAACGATAAACAACTACGTTGGTTTACCGTAGCACTCATTGCTTTCAACATGGTTTGGGGCATGGGGAATGTAGTAAACAACTATGCGCAACAAGGAATCTCAGTTGTTACTTCTTGGCTATTGATTCTTGCTATTTATTTTATCCCTTATGCCTTGATCGTAGGACAACTTGGTTCCGCATTTAAAGACAGTAAAGGTGGCGTCAGCTCTTGGGTCGAAAATACGACATCAAATAAACGGTTGGCATACTATGCTGCATGGACTTATTGGGTCGTCCACATTCCTTATCTTGCACAAAAACCTCAGGCAATTTTGATTGCTGCTGGATGGGCAGTTCAAGGAAATGGAAATATTGTTAACACAATGACTGTTCAAATGGTAGCAGTGATTTCCTTAGTAATTTTCTTAGCCTTCTTGTATCTTTCTACAAAAGGATTATCCACATTGAAGGTCATTGGTGGATTAGCAGGAACTGCGATGTTTGTCATGTCACTTTTATTTATTTTGATGGCAGTAACAGCTCCATTTATTACTACTGATATGGAATTTGCTACTACAGGAATGAATCAGGTCAAAACATACATCCCGACATTTGACTTTAGCTATTTTACGACCGTTTCGATGCTTGTATTTGCAGTAGGTGGGGCAGAAAAAATCTCTCCTTATGTCAATTCCACAAGAAATCCAGCCAAAGAATTTCCAAAAGGAATGATTTTCTTGGCTGCAATGGTTGGTGTTTGTGCGGTTTTAGGTTCTGTAGCGATGGGAATGTTATTTGCGAGTGACAATATTCCGAAAGACTTAATGGCAAATGGTGCTTACAGTGCTTTCCAAATCCTAGGCAACTATTATGGCATTGGTAATTCGTTGATGATCATCTATGCTTTGACAAATATGGTTGGTCAAATTTCCGCATTAGCCTTCTCAATCGATGCACCGCTGAAAATTTTATTAGCAGATGCAGATCCAGAATTTGTTCCTTCATGGTTACGTAAACGAAGCAATAAAGGAACACTCGTCAATGGCTATTTATTGACTGGGATTTTAGTTAGCATCATCATTTTACTACCCATTTTTGGAATCAAAGACATGAACGAATTAGTGAAATGGTTGACTAATCTAAATTCAGTAGTAATGCCTATGCGTTATTTATGGGTATTCTTAGCGTATATGATGTTGAATAAAGCTTACAAGAAATTTACTTCTGAGTATAAATTCGTGAAGAATCCAAAGGTTGGTTTTATTTTCGGTGCTTGGTGTTTTGCCTTTACCGCTTTTGCTTGTATTCTGGGAATGGTTCCCAAAGTCGAGTATGCGGCTGATCCTAAAGCTTGGTGGTTCCAGTTGATCTCAAATGTCGTTACACCAATTATTTTGATCATGTTGGGAATGATCTTACCAGCGATTGCCCGTCGTGATAAAAATAAAAATGTAAAAGAAACATTGATTGAAACATAATGAGTTGAGAGAGAAACGATCGTTTCTCTCTTTTTTTGTGCCTCATGTTATCATAAATAAAAAAAGAAAAAGTTTTGAGTGGAGGAGGAATAAGATGAAGATAGTAATTTTAGGACAAAGTGGCTCTGGAAAATCGACACTGGCAAGAACTATTCAAGAAACGGCAAAGATTCCTCTTTTACCCTTAGATTTTTTATGGCATGGTACAGATTATAGTGAAAAGGCACAAGTTTGGTTTCAACTAGAGCAAGAAAACTTTATGGCTAAACATGAGAACTGGATCATCGAAGGAAACTATCTTGCTACTGCTAGGAAGAGACTGCAAGAAGCAGATCAAATCATCTTATTACGAGTGCCAACGTATCTTGCAATGGCTCGTGTCATCAAACGAACTTTAAAAAGAAAGCGAGATCGTGCGACCAGACCTGACATGCCTAATGACTTTACTGAAAAGTTGGATAAAGAATACTTGGATTTTTTGTGTTTTGTTTGGCGTTTTAAGCGAAAGAATGAACCTCGAATCTTCCAACTGATTGATACATTGCAAGTAAAAAATAAGTTACTCATTTTAGATAATAAACGTGATCGACAAAAGTATATTAACCAGTTGAAAAAAAATAAGCCCATTGTTTGACAATTTACGATTACAGTTGTAATCTATTATCGAAGTTAAGTTTACAAATGTAATCGATGGAGGTGGAAAACCAATGGAAGAAAAGAGAGTATTAATTAAAATCAGTGATTCTGAATGGGAAGTCATGCGAGTTATCTGGACTTTAGGTCAAGCAAATGCCCAACAAATCACTCAGATATTAGCTGATTCGATGGATTGGAAAGTAGCAACTGTTAAAACCCTTCTAGGGCGTTTGGTGAAAAAAGAAGCGCTTTGGACTGAACAAGAGGGAAAGAAATTTATTTATCATCCAGCTGTTTCCGAGATGGAAACCGTTCGAAGTGCTACTGAAAATCTCTTTTCACATATTTGTGCAAAAAGAGTCGGTGCGACAATTGCTGATTTGGTTGAAGAAGCGACATTGACCCAAGAAGATATTCAGCAGATCATGAAACAACTCAATAAAAAAGAGCCAGTCGAAACGATTGAATGTAATTGTATACCTGGCCAATGTGAATGTAAGAAACAGTAATAAGGAGGAAACAAGAATGAAACAAGAATTTTCAGTTAAAGGGATGAGTTGCAACCATTGTGTGGCTCGGATTGAAGAAGCGGTCGGAAGAATCAGTGGTGTCAAAAAAGTAAAAGTTCAGCTGAAAAAAGAAAAAGCCGTTGTGAAATTTGATGAAGCAAATGTTCAAGCGACAGAGATTTGTCAAGCAATCAATGAATTAGGCTATCAAGCAGAGGTGATTTGATGGCAACGAATACCAAAATGGAAACATTTGTCATTACTGGAATGACATGTGCGAATTGTTCTGCTCGAATCGAAAAAGAACTAAATGAACAACCTGGTGTCATGTCTGCTACTGTCAATTTAGCCACTGAAAAGGCAAGTGTGAAATATACCGACACTACTACAGAAAGATTGATCAAAAGTGTCGAAAATATCGGCTATGGGGCAATTTTATATGACGAAGCGCATAAACAAAAAATTGCTGAGGAGAAACAAACCTATTTAAGAAAAATGAAGTTTGATCTTATCTTTAGTGCGATCTTGACTTTACCCTTGATGTTAGCAATGATTGCCATGATGCTTGGAAGTCATGGACCAATTGTGTCGTTCTTCCATCTGTCTCTTGTGCAGTTGCTCTTTGCTTTGCCTGTGCAATTTTATGTAGGTTGGCGCTTTTATAAAGGAGCCTATCATGCATTAAAAACTAAGGCACCGAATATGGATGTCTTAGTTGCGATTGGAACATCTGCAGCCTTCGCATTAAGCATTTATAATGGTTTTTTCCCTAGCCATTCCCATGATCTTTATTTTGAAAGTAGCAGTATGATCATTACCTTGATTTTACTTGGAAAGTATTTAGAACATACAGCAAAAAGTAAAACAGGCGATGCCATCAAACAGTTGATGTCCCTTCAGACAAAAACAGCACAAGTTTTAAGAGATGGCAAAGAAGAGACGATTGCAATTGAGGAGGTCATGATTGATGACATCTTAGTGATTCGTCCTGGTGAACAAGTACCTACAGATGGACGGATCATTGCTGGCGCTAGTGCATTGGATGAAAGCATGTTGACAGGAGAAAGTGTACCTGTTGAGAAAAAAGAAAAAGATATGGTTTTTGGTGGAACGATCAATACCAATGGATTGATCCAAATACAAGTTTCTCAGATAGGAAAAGATACGGTGTTGGCACAAATCATCCAAATGGTGGAAGATGCTCAAGGAAGTAAAGCACCGATCCAACAAATTGCTGACAAGATTTCAGGGATTTTCGTACCGATCGTTTTGTTTTTAGCATTGGTGACACTATTAGTTACAGGATGGCTCACGAAGGATTGGCAGTTAGCATTACTTCATAGTGTGTCCGTTTTGGTCATTGCTTGCCCCTGTGCGCTTGGTTTAGCAACACCAACTGCCATCATGGTAGGAACAGGAGTCGGTGCTCATAATGGGATATTGATCAAAGGTGGCGAAGCGTTAGAAGGAGCCGCTCATCTAAATAGTATTATTTTGGATAAAACTGGAACGATTACACAAGGCCGACCAGAAGTAACAGATGTCATCGGTCCCAAAGAGATCATTTCCCTTTTCTATTCCCTTGAACATGCTTCTGAACATCCTTTAGGAAAAGCTATTGTTGCTTATGGTACAAAAGTCGGTGCAAAAACTCAGCCAATCACTGATTTTGTTGCTCATCCTGGTGCAGGAATCAGTGGAACGATCAACGGTGTTCATTATTTTGCTGGGACTAGAAAGAGACTAGCTGAAATGAACCTTTCATTTGATGAATTTCAAGAACAGGCGTTAGAATTAGAACAGGCAGGGAAAACAGTGATGTTTTTAGCCAACGAAGAACAGGTTCTTGGAATGATTGCCGTTGCTGATCAAATCAAAGAAGATGCAAAACAAGCAATCGAGCAACTACAACAAAAAGGTGTAGATGTGTTTATGGTTACGGGAGATAATCAACGAGCCGCTCAAGCAATCGGCAAACAAGTAGGAATTGATTCCGACCATATCTTTGCAGAAGTTTTACCTGAAGAAAAAGCCAACTATGTAGAAAAACTACAGAAAGCTGGAAAGAAAGTTGGCATGGTCGGTGATGGAATCAATGATGCCCCAGCGCTAGCTTTAGCAGATGTTGGGATTGCAATGGGAAGTGGAACCGATATTGCGATGGAAACAGCCGATGTGACATTAATGAATAGTCATTTAACTTCTATCAATCAAATGATTTCTTTATCAGCTGCCACATTAAAAAAAATCAAACAAAATTTGTTTTGGGCATTCATTTATAATACGATCGGGATTCCTTTTGCTGCCTTTGGTTTTTTAAACCCAATCATTGCTGGTGGCGCAATGGCCTTTAGTTCAATCAGTGTATTATTGAATTCTTTAAGCTTAAATCGAAAAACGATCAAATAAATCGTTTCAGAGGAAAGGAAGGAAAAAGATGAATAATGGAATAGATCCTGAGAATGAAACAAATAAAAAGGGCGCTATTGGAAAGAATCCTGAGGAAAAAATAACTGTAGAACAAACGAATACCAAGAATAATTTACAGGAACATGGAAAAATGGAAATTATGGATCAACACCATACGCATGGACACATGGAACGGCACCAACAGATGGACCATGGACACATGAGCGGAATGGATCATAGCCATATGGATCATGAAGATATGAGTGGAATGAATCATAGCCACATGGGTCATGAAAATATGGGTGGAATGGATCATTCTATGCACATGGGGAACTTTAAGCAAAAATTTTGGCTTTCTCTGATTTTAGCGATTCCGATTATTCTTTTTTCACCGATGATGGGGATGTCTTTTCCTTTTCAAGTGACGTTTCCTGGTTCTAATTGGGTGGTGTTGATTCTTGCAACGGTTTTATTTATTTATGGCGGACAACCATTCTTAAGCGGAGCCAAAATGGAACTGAAACAAAAAAGTCCAGCAATGATGACACTGATTGCTATGGGGATTACCGTCGCATATGTTTATAGTGTGTATTCTTTTATAGCCAACCTCATCAACCCCCATACACATGTCATGGATTTTTTCTGGGAATTAGCAACGTTAATCGTAATCATGTTATTGGGACATTGGATCGAAATGAATGCAGTCTCTAATGCCAGCGATGCTTTACAAAAATTAGCAGAATTATTACCTGAATCGGTAAAACGATTGAAAAAAGACGGAACTGAAGAAACCGTCTCTTTAAAAGAAGTCCATGAAGGTGATCGTCTAATTGTTCGTGCTGGAGACAAGATGCCAACGGATGGGACGATCGACAAAGGACATACCATTGTTGATGAATCTGCTGTTACGGGTGAATCCAAAGGGGTTAAAAAGCAAGTGGGCGATTCGGTCATTGGTGGATCAATTAATGGCGACGGAACAATTGAAATTACTGTAACAGGTACTGGCGAAAATGGTTACCTTGCAAAAGTAATGGAGATGGTACGAAAAGCCCAAGGAGAAAAATCTAAATTAGAGTTTCTATCAGATAAAGTAGCAAAATGGTTATTTTATGTGGCTTTAGTAGTTGGGATCATCGCCTTTATTGCTTGGCTCTTCCTAGCAAATCTACCAGATGCACTAGAACGAATGGTCACCGTGTTCATCATTGCTTGTCCGCATGCACTGGGACTTGCGATTCCATTAGTCGTTGCTCGTTCGACTTCGATCGCAGCTAAAAATGGGTTGCTTTTGAAAAATCGGAATGCGATGGAACAAGCCAATGATCTAGATGTGATCATGTTAGATAAAACAGGCACGTTGACCCAAGGAAAATTTACTGTAACTGGTATTGAGATTTTAGATGAAGCTTATCAAGAAGAAGAAATCTTGAAATATATCGGTGCTTTAGAAGCACATGCAAATCATCCTTTAGCGATTGGGATAATGAATTATTTAAAAGAAAAAAAGATAACTCCTTATCAAGCACAGGAACAAAAAAATTTAGCAGGTGTTGGTTTAGAAGCAACTGTGGAAGACAAAGATGTTAAAATTATTAATGAAAAAGAAGCAAAACGTTTAGGACTAAAAATCGACCCTGAACGATTAAAAAACTATGAAGCTCAAGGAAACACTGTCAGCTTTTTAGTAGTTTCAGATAAATTAGTGGCTGTGATTGCTCTAGGAGATGTCATTAAACCAGAAGCAAAAGAGTTTATCCAAGCGATCAAAGAAAAAAATATTATCCCAGTCATGTTGACTGGGGATAACCCCAAAGCAGCCCAAGCAGTAGCGGAATATCTTGGAATCAATGAATATTACGGTGGTCTACTGCCAGATGACAAAGAGGCGATCGTTCAAAGATATCTTGATCAAGGAAAAAAAGTGATCATGGTTGGTGACGGCATCAATGATGCGCCAAGCTTAGCACGGGCAACGATAGGTATGGCAATCGGAGCAGGAACTGATATTGCGATTGATTCTGCAGATGTTGTCTTAACGAACAGTGACCCCAAAGATATCTTGCATTTCTTAGAATTAGCAAAAGAAACGAGAAGAAAAATGATCCAAAATCTTTGGTGGGGCGCTGGATATAATATTATTGCTATTCCTTTAGCAGCAGGAATCTTAGCACCGATCGGACTTATTTTAAGCCCAGCAGTGGGAGCAGTCTTGATGTCACTAAGTACAGTGGTCGTTGCGCTCAACGCCCTAACTTTAAAATAAGTTGTTAACGTTACTTGATTAACGAGTGAGTGTAAAAATAGAAAAAAGACAATCTTTAAGGACAAACACAAGCAAATTTATTCAAATGAAAACTGGCAAGCAGCTATTTTTCAGCGAATCAATTTTAGCAAAGGTCGCTAAAGATTGTCTTTTTTATTTATGTAGACAAAATGAAAAGAAAAAATGGCAGGAGAAAAGTTGAGAGAGGGATTCAAGAAATAATCAGTAACCATAGTTGTTCCCATTGTACGAAATTTTGCACAGTTCAATGTGTGACGGTAAGAAAAAAATAGCAGTAGTTAACTTTTTCGATCTGTTAAATTAGAATTTAATGAATTTCGTTTGAATTAAAGAAGAAAAAATGTTTTTTTTCGTAATTTATATATAGGGAGATGTATTAATCTATAGTTGATCGTACTCCTGAAACACACAGTAAAAAATAAGTGAGGGAACGCCAATGAAGTGGCAAAGATTATTGTCAAAAAATGTACAAAATCTATTTATATTGATCCATCAAATGAAAGATTTATCGTGGAAAAAAACGGATCTAGCAGAAAAACTATTAGTTGATGTAAAAACGATCGATCGATATTTAAAAAGATTAGAAGAAGGAGATTTTCCGATCCAACTGATTCAACATAAAAAAAGCGTAAAGCTGATTTATAATAAAGGCTACAGTGAGCCCTATTTGTTGTTTGATTTTCTGATCCACTCTTCGTCCTTTTGCTTATTGAAGGATTTGATTTTGAACACGGAGTATCAACAAGAGTATGATCGCTCCTCACAAGAGCGTCTAAGAAAATGGCTGGGTGAATATCATTTGTCTTTTTCTTATCGAAAACAACAACTTTATGGTTCTGAAAGAAAGATACGCTATCTTTTTTTCTGTTTTCTTAAAGATTTTCCCCTCTTTTTTATTGGGGATACAGAACAGTCTTTTTCCGAATTATTTATCCATTTGTTGGAGACACGTGCCCAAAATGCCGAAATCAAAATATTAGACGAACATCGCACGCTTTTTTTTGAACTTTTTCCAGAGTTATTATTCCGACACGAACAACGGTTATCTGTCCGCGAAAAAAATTACCGCTGTATCGTTCGTTTAAGTTGCAACATCATTATCGAAAAATACTGGAAAAAAATTGAAGAAACGAAAATCTACCGAAAATTAATGACCTTAACAGAGAAATTGGATTCGTTGTTTTGGTTGGCTAGTGAATTTGAAAGTACGAATAAAACAACGATTACGCGAGTTATCTATCAAGAGTGGCTCCGTTACTCAATTGGACTACACGAAAGAGTAGTCAAAGAGGAATTTCATGAGTATCAGGAAAGCTTGCGTTTGGTGCCGAATGTTAATGAAAAACTTTATCAATACCGGATGGCTTTACAACAAGCACTTACATATCCATCGTATGAATGGGGCCTACTTTTACTTAAAGTTTTGCAAGAAAGAGGATACCTGGAAATCTATCCACCAGAAGTAAAAATCGTCTTTTTTTTTCGTTACGATCATGAGGAAGCGCGCCGCCTAGCTTCTGTTCTGGATAAGACCTTGCGACATCGAAAACGGACCTCCATACATGTTTGTACTCGATCAATCCCTCCAAGTTATGCACAATTGATTATTACGGACCATTTTTTTCCATTAAATAATAGTAAACATCAAAAGACTTATTTCTACCAACCTTCTTTTGGGGTAGATCGTCTACTATCAGATATTGATTATTGGATTGATACGAAAAATTGATTTTTATCATATGAAAAGGGTGTGTTATAATAAAGAAGATGAGTAAAGGAGGATGTCTTTTGGATTTAAAGAAATTAGAAGTTCCTACATCTTCAATCACTGAAGTAAAACGATCACCGATGGATGTATTTGATCAGGCAAGAAAAGCTGAAACCGGTGTATATATATTTAATCGTGAAAAAGTTGCAGGAGTGATGTTGACACAAGAGCAATATGAAACACTGTTACAAGAATTAGCAGATTTACGTCAGAAGGCAAATGAAGAAGTACAGGCACCTATAGAAAGTAATGAACTACTTGGAGACTACACTGACCAAACAGCTGCTGTCGTTTCGACTTCTGATGGTCTAGATGAGTTGGTACAAACACTGAAACGTTATTTGATTACTGGTGTAACGATTTCTGCTAAAAATTTAGATGAACGAATGGTTACACTAGGTTTCATTACGAAAAAGACGGGCTTTGGAGGAGTGGTCGATATGTTAAACGAATTGACCGCAACTGGAAAGATCAATTATCAGTTACGTAGAAAACCAAACAGTCGTACAGTAATTGCCGAGATTATTGGTGAACAAGACAGTCAATCACAATTATTTGATAAAATTATTATAAAAAAAATCTATCTGCATGAACTTTAATGAATAGCGTAAATTTTTATTTTTTGCTTCTTTCGGTGCTATGATTTTTCAGACTTTTTTACAAGGATCAATGAGAAATCATAGCTGATTTTCTATAAAAATTGGGTGTTTACCGATCCTTTGCTAGTCATATTTTTTCGATTCACTGATTTAGCGAGTGAAAATTCTTGCCCAAAAAGCCCCAAGAATTTGAGGGATCAAATACAAAACTGAAAGCAGTAAAATCAGTTGGGTTGGTTTGAATGGCTGGTAAAAGAAATGCCAATCAGAGTAATAGTGACAAATCAAATAAGAAATGAATGTTGAACTAATATTAATAAAGAAGAGAAAGAGTAACTGTTGCTTTTTCTGGAAGCTAAAGCCAGCGTAAAAAGACAGAAAAATCAAAAAAATCAAGCCAAAAACAGAATGATACCGATAATCTAGTAGTAAAGAGAAGTACACATACGGAATGAAAAGTAAGAGCAAAATTAATTTTTTTCCATGATTTTTCATGGTGTGTTCCCCCAATCAGGTGAATCCGATTTCTTCTACTTTCATTCTAAAATCAACCAGCTAATAATCAAACACTTTTTTGAAATTTGTAGATTAAATGAATAAACTCTCATAGCCTTATCTCTAAAAAAAAAGATTTTCCCCCTAATTTTTTTAGAGAAAACGCTTATAGTAGGTGAAAGAAAAAATCGCGTAGGAGTAAAGTGATGAAAAAGAAAATAAAACTTGAACAATTGTATTTATTTTTTTGGTTTTTTCCAATTCTGCTGTTGCCGTTTACTTGGGTGAATGCCGTTGTTCAGGGAGCAGAAATTTTGGGGCTAATTCATGGTACTGGGATTGTAGTATCGAAAAATTTTCCAATTTTAACACTATTCTATTTTTTAGTGAGTATGAGCTTGATTTTGACAAATAAATTTATGAATAGTTATAATTGGCATTTGATTCATTTTTCTTGTATGTTGGTTTTTACTTCCTTTTTTTCTATTCTGCCACGAATCATTGTTGGACCGAATGGCTTAAGTGAAAGTGGATTGAAAGATACAGGGGAAACTTCGATGTACTTTTTGACCATTAAACCAAGTTTTTATCTAGCGATTCTTTCGTTTTTATTAGCAGTCATTTTTTATTCTATAGCAAAATTAAGAATAGAAGAAAAACTGTCCGGCGAAGTTAATAAATAGGTTCAATAAAGAGGAAACATTGTGAGCAAATGATAGTAGCGAACAGTGTTTTTTTGCTCTTTGTCAAAGATTTTTGATCCCAAAACAGGCGTTGGCAGGATTCGACGTTTTGAAAACACTGTACAAAAATACCTGAAAGGATGGCAGGAAAGCAAGAACAACTTAAGGAAATAGAAGAGAAGTTAGAAATAGCGAAAAAACAGCTTCGTTTCCCACAAAAGGAAGAACTCAAAGAAAAAGTGGTAGAACAAACTAGAATAAACATAGAAATGGAGTATTCACTAAGTAAGAAGTTAGATACGCAATCAATGGATGAAGATATGAATGAAGCAATGTTGCCTGAAGAAGAATACAATGAAGAAAATCAAATCGAAATATAAAAGAATAAATAACTGAATGTATTACATATTCCGCAAAGGAAATATCTCTTTTCGTATAATAATCAACCTATTTAAAAAATTCAAATAGCCTTTTTAGGCAAGCTAAAGATCTTTATTCTATGATATAATATTATTGTAGAAAGTTTGTGGCGGTTTGGCAAATCCAATTGAGGGGGCGTGGTGCCTATGGGCTTATTAGCTTGTTGGACGTACTCTTTAGAAAGGAAATGCCTGATTTGTTCTCATTGGATCAAATCATTGCTATTATCGGAGCAGCAGCAGTAATAATTACTGCAATAGCGAAAGCTAGTGATTCGATTTTAGCATGGTTAAAGTTCAAAAAAGAACAAAAAAAATAGAGCCGTCTCAACTTTTGGCAGAGTAGACAGGCTCTAAACTTGTTAAAAAATGCCATCCGCTTTGAACGGACTACGCTGGGCATGTTACAGCATGCCCTTTCATTTTTATTATAACCCATTTATCTAAATTTGAAAAGTAACTTTGTTTGCGAAGTGTTGTTCTGCATGACATTAAATATAGCATATTGCTACTTCTTCAATCATAGTAGAATCATTAATCCCAATTGCTATTCTATTACTTGAAAATAGTAGTAATCTCATTGATCAGTTTTTCAAATGGGATAAACTTGTAATTTTTTCGCAAGTTATTAAAATTCGTTCCATTGTTTTTAGACTAACATTTATAACTTTTCCTTTAAGTTTAAATGATGAAACTAAAAATGTTTTCCCTATAATTTTTAGCCTTATATGTTATCGGGTTATATTTTATGTTTTTACTTTTAAAAAACGCATACTATTGGATTATAAGTAAAGAAAATGAAAAAGAATCTTATCGTAATTCCAAAAGATATCAATATTTAAATAGTATGACTGGTAATACAGCCAATCAAATAACTATTTGGAATACAATTTGGGGAGATGCTGAACAACGAATAGGATTAGACGAGTTGAAACTTCTGAAAATTTTTTTAAACACTGTAAAGTAGCAGAAGGCCAGAACAAGTTGAATTTGTTAAACACATATTTACAAGATTATTAAAAAGATACTGTTTCTAAAGTTACTTATAGCAATTATGAAATAATTCAAGATTATAGTTATCATGATTTACCTATAATATTAAATGATTCTCTAGCTGAAGACTTTAGTTATTATGATTTACTTGCTTGCATTAAGGAAATGTTTTTTAAGTTCACCGAACAAAGTTGTAGTGAATCAAAACAATATATATATAAATATACACAAAAATTTAATTCTTTTTCCATAAAAACTATCTATAAAATACTAACTCGACTATTTTCAAATGATTTTGATATAAGATTTGTTTCAACTATTTTAAATAGTAAATTTACTTCCAATATAAACTTTAAAGATAATTTACTAGCTTCTTTAAAGCATGATAATAGAAATCTAACTACTGAACACCAGAACATAATAGTTTCAATATTTAGTAAATATTTTGAGAATTATTTAAAAAATGTTTCACACTATGATTCTACTAAAGTATTTCTTCTTAATGAATTATTGAAAGTAGTTTTTCACAATATAGATTTATCTTTATATATTACAATAGAAAATTTAAAAGATTATTATAATAAAAAAAATCATAACCTTCTTGATTTCGATGATTACTCTTTTATGATAAATTTCTTCAAAGAATATGCACTTATGGGAGATTGTGTATCTACTATTTCCGAAAATCTGTTTAAAGATACTGAGTAGACTAAGAATTTGTTAATGAGTATATATATTTCTCGATATCCCATTTTTACAGATAAAGATTGATTAATTAAATTAAGTCAAGGTATTTCTTCTACAATAGAAAGTGTTGAATTGGATACAAAAGGACAGAAAAAATTATATGCCTTAAAACTAGTTGGTTAGTTTATAGAAAAGCTAGCTGATTGAACCATTAGAGTACACCTAATTAACCGTTTTATTCATATACATATATGAATCCTTTTTAATTGCCATAATATGTCGAGAAAAATTCAGTCTTGAATAATAGAATATGCATATTAGATTTTCACTACTATTTGTCTGGTTCTAAATAAATAATAAAAAAATATTTTTTTATTCTAATTTAAAAACTAACTATAGATATAGTACAATCAAGTAATCTATAATGAAATAATTACTAAGGTAAAAGAGAGAAAACCTGAAGTTCAATTTATCTTTGCAACACATAATGCTAACATTCCGGTATTATGTGATTCGGAACAAGTAATTGCTGTTTTTTATGATGAAAACCAGATAAATGTAGAAACTGGCAGTGTAGATAATAAAGATATTCAGAATAAAGTTATTGATATTATGGAAGGTGGGAAAGAAACTTTTAACAAAAGAACTCAAATATACAGCTTATGGAAGAACGAGTAATTTTTTGCATTTTTAAGTAATTTTTCTGTGAGGATAATAGTTTATTTATTCTGAAATAAAAGAGATATAAATCTCTCAGACTGTAGACAAAAAGATGGAATGGTAATACCTTATAATTTCTGTCAAAAAAAGTGTTATCATTCCATATATTTCAAGTTTTATTCTAAAAAGGAGCCTATATAAATAGAAAAATTTACATGTCAAGAATGTGGTAATGAATTCACAAAAAGTGAATTAGATATAGAGTTTTACAGTGAAGGCGAATATTATTGCCAAGCTTGTTCCTCATTTCTCTTAGAATGTGGGCAAGATGCAATTGATCCTCATTGGGATGAAGATTAATTAGCAAATAAGAAAGGCTCATTGTCAATTGATGTCGGTGAATTTCACCAACATCAAAAAGTACGGAGCCTTTTTATTTGGCTTGGATTTACGATAACTTTACATAAATTAACTGGATATTTACACCTTCAATATGCAGGATTTACAGTGGATTGCTACAATTTACTTGTAAATAAGAAAGGGGTATATCAATGAAAAAAGTATTATTTTCTTTAGGTGTTTTAGGTCTTATGTTAGCTGGCTGTGGTTCCGGTTCTGGTAGCACGGATGGCTCCGCAGCACAAAATAATTCTGCAACTTCTGGCGATCAAGTCAAAATCGTGGCTGTCGGATCTACTGCGCTCCAACCTCTAGTCGATGCGGCACAAGAAAGTTTTGTCCAAAAAAATCCCAACTATCAAATCTCTGTCCAAGGTGGCGGAAGTGGTACTGGGTTAAGTCAAGTCGAGTCTGGGGCAGTGACGATCGGAAACTCCGATGTCTTTGCTGAGGAAAAAGAAGGCGTAGATGCAAGTAAAATAAAGGATCATAAAGTTGCGGTGGTAGGTATGGCGCCAATCGTCAATAAAGACACGAACGTCAAAAATATTACAAAACAGGAATTAATTGATATATTCACTGGGAAAATTACCAATTGGCAAGAACTAGGTGGGAAAGATGAAAAAATCAATGTCATCAATCGGGCAAATGGTAGTGGTACACGAGCTACTTTTGAAAAGTGGGGATTAGATGGTGCTACTCCAGTACAATCACAAGAACAGGATTCATCAGGAACTGTTCGACAAATTGTTAGCCAAACTCCTGGCGCAATCAGCTACCTTGCTTTTTCTTATTTGGATGATAAAACACAGGCTTTAAGTATTGATGGTGTAGAACCAAAAGAAGAAAATGTTGCTGACAACAGTTGGAAAATTTGGTCTTATGAACACATGTATACAAAAGGTGAGCCTTCCCCAGAAGTTCAAAAATTTTTAGATTATATGATGACAGACGAAATCCAACAAGGACCGGTGAAAGAACTCGGTTACTTACCAATTACTGCGATGAAAGTAGAACGTGATGCTGAAGGAAACTTAAAATAAGCAATCATGTACTCAAATCTGCTACCCCTAAAAGTGTGCCTTTAACGGGCATGCTTTTTTTTTAGCTATTTCCTGCAAATGAATATGACAGTAATGAAAGATATTTATTAGTCATTTCATAGGCTTTTTTTTTACAAATGTATTAAGGTAAATATAATACTAATAATCGAGGTAAACGGTAAATGAGAATATTTAGTCATCAAACGGAAGTTGAAAAAGATCAAACTTCAGTTAAAAATATTACAAGATATGCTCCCGATTATCGAGAGGGGCTAACAGATGAGCAAGTTGCAGAACGAGTGCATGCTCAAGCAACAAATGAAACGATCGACCCATCATTTAAAACGAACAAACAAATCGTTTTGCAAAATATATTTACTTATTTTAATTTGATTTTTATCGTCTTAGCAGTTTTATTATGTCTAGTTAGTTCCTATAAAAATTTGACTTTTTTGCCAGTGATTCTTGCAAACACGGGAATTGCTATCTATCAAGAGATTCGCTCAAAAAAGATATTAGATAATTTGAGTGTACTGAATGCAGCAAAAGTCACAGTCGTAAGAAACGGCGTAGCCAATAAGATCGATATGGAGGAATTAGTTTTAGATGATGTCATCTTGCTCGAAACGGGTCAACAGATTCCTGCAGACGGTTATGTCTTAGACGGTAAATTACAAGTCAATGAAGCACTTTTGACAGGTGAAGCAGATGAGATCGTGAAAGAAGTAGATGATTATTTGATGTCAGGGAGCTTTGTCGTTTCTGGTAAGGCTTATGCACGATTAGACAAGGTTGGCTATGACTCTTACATCTCCCAATTAACAGCAAAAGCAAAAAAAATGGGAGGAGGCGAACAATCAGAAATGATTGCTTCGCTGAATAAATTAATCAAATGGATCGGGATCATTATTATTCCCATCGGTATCACCTTGTTTTCACAAAGTTACTTTTTTAATGGCAACACGATCAAAGAAAGTGTGGTAGCCATGGAAGCAGCTTTAATCGGGATGATACCAGAAGGCTTGTATCTATTGACAACGATCGCTCTAGCAATGAGTGCCGCTCGTTTAGCTAAGCAACGAGTATTATTACATGATATGAAAAGCATAGAGACTTTAGCAAGGGTTAATGTACTATGTGTAGATAAAACGGGAACTATTACTGAAAATCAGATGTCTGTACAAAAACTAGTGATTGCTAAAAATGAGCAAGCGGAGCAACAGGCAACTAGGATTCAAGAACTCATTTCAGATTATGCTAAAGCTATGGCAAATGACAATGCGACGATGCAAGCAATCAAAACGTACTTTAATAAGCCTACAGATCAAGAACCTTTATCTATCTTGCCTTTTTCGTCGGTACAAAAATTCAGTAGCGTAACATTTGCGGATGGGGTCTATGTATTAGGAGCGCCAGAAATGGTTTTACGTGAACGTTTCGAAACAGTTAAAAATGAATTTAGTCAATATGCTGATCAAGGCTACCGTGTGTTGGTTTTCGGTAGTTACCAAGGAAAATTGAGCGAAGCACTTTTAGAAGCAGAAGTGATTCCGCTTGCTTATCTTTTGATTGCCAACCCAATTCGAAAAGAAGCCCCTGACACATTTGCTTATTTTAAGGAACAAGGGGTAGCAATCAAAGTGATTTCAGGGGATAATCCGCAGACCGTTTCAACTGTAGCATTACAGGCGGGCATTGCTAATGCAGACCAATATATTGATGTTTCTCAACTTGCTGAGGAAGATTATCTCTCAGCAGTGGAAAAATACACCGTATTTGGACGGGTAAAACCTGAACAAAAAATGCAGTTCGTTCAGCTTCTTAAACAAAAAAATACAGTCGCGATGACTGGTGATGGTGTCAATGATATTTTAGCAATGAAAGAAGCTGATTGTAGTATCGCTATGGCTTCTGGCAACGAAGCAACGATCCAAGCTGCGCAAGTTGCTTTATTAGATTCTGATTTTTCTAGAATGCCTGAGATCGTAGCAGAAGGTCGGCGAGTTGTTAATAATATTGAACGATCTGCTAGTTTGTTTTTAGTAAAAAATATTTTTTCTTTCTTACTTTCCGTCTTTTCTGTCTTGTTCGCACTGACTTATCCGTTGGAGCCTTCTCAAATTACATTGATTAGTCTGTTTACGATTGGTTTGCCATCGTTTTTACTTGCTCTTGAAGAAAACAAAAATCGAATTGAAGGAAAGTTTATTGTGAATGTCTTAGAAAAAGCCATTCCTGGTGGGCTAACAGATATGACTGTCGTGGGGACTTTAGTGGTAGGCGGTGTCATCTTGCATTTGAATAAGACAGATGTTTCCACGGCTTCAACGATGCTACTGACAGCGGTTGGTTTTCTCGTACTCTATAAAATTTGTTACCCATTGAACCAATTCAGAGGGCGGATCATTTTATTTTGTGCAGCAGGTATCTTATTTTCAGTCGTCTTTCTGCATAAATTATTTTCTATCTCCGCTATTTCACCCGTTTCGATTCTGTTGCTTTTGATTCTATTTTTTGCGGCGGACTCGATTTTCCGGCAGTATTCGCGAATGATTGAAAATTACAGCCAGTTGAAGGATGGAAAGAAAAAACGGTCTGTTTGGTTCTGGCTCAAAGTGCTGTTTTCAGTAGACAATAAACACGATTAACAGATAGACAAAACAAAAATAGGCGGTTATGCCAACCGCCTATTTTTTTCTGTTCCGCTATTTCACTTGTTCATTCATTTTTTGAAGATTTAAAGGTGATCATGCTGGAGGGATGGTGACGGTAAAAGTCGACCCCATTCCTGGATGACTTTCCACTTTGATCGTACCACCCAAGAGATTGACGTAATCTTTCACAATAGCCAGACCTAGACCAGTACCACCTGAGTGTCGACTACGTGCTTTATCCACTCGATAGAAGCGCTCAAAGATCCTTTCTTGATCTTCACGATCAATCCCAATACCAAAGTCTTGAACGGAGAATGTCAATTGGTTGTCAACCTCGTAACGGATGATTATTTTCTCTGATTCTTTAGAATATTGGATTGCATTTTCGATCAGATTTTTGATGATCGGGTATAAGAGTTCAGTTTGAGTTGTAAATGATTGTTCTTTCTGTTGCATTTCCAGGGTTAAGTGTTTCTTTTCGATCATTGGTTGGTAACTTTGAATGATTTGTTCAAAGTAAGTTGCTAAATGGATGGTTTGCGTTTCGTGTGCTGTTTCTTCATCTTTTGATAGCTGAATGATTTCTCGGATCAGCTTATCTAAACGAATCGCATCTTTTTGCATGATCAATAGGAACTCATTCAATATTTTTGGGTCATCTTTGGCTCCATCCAGCAGTGTTTCAGTAAATCCGATCAATGAAGTAACCGGTGTTTTAAGTTCATGAGAAATATTTCCTACGAAGTCTTTTTGCAGTTTTTCTAATCGTCTTACTTTTGTGAGATCATAAGCCACGCCTAGAATCTGCCCAGTCTCTTCAGAACTATTGAAGTAACGTAAGCTGATGTCTAATGTTTGTTGTCCCTCTGAAATAGTAATTTCTTGATGGATCAATGGTTCATTTGGCGTAACTTGATGAATCAATTGGATTAATTTTGGCTCTTGAATGATCTCAGTATACCGTTGATTAGGCTGATAATCATGTACCCCTAAATGTGCCTGCATTTTTGGATTCAATAGCCGCAGATGTGACTCTGAATCGATCAAAAAGACACCAATCATTAATTCATTCAATAGAGTATACAATTGTTCTTCAGTGGTCGTATAGGCACGATAGACTTTACTCATTTGTTCACTCAAAGCATTGATCGTTTGGTAAAGTTCTTCCCATTGATCAGAAGTTTGCATGATGGTCTCGGTTTTATCAGGGTTTTTGACCATTTTCTTTAAGACGGGCAGCACGGTTTTCAAGGGACGGTTACGTTGATAAACCAAATAATAGCTCATACTGGACAAAACAACGAAGAAAACCAAAAAGAAGAAAAAGACCCAACGACGAAAATTTTCTGTTCTTGGCAAAAAGCCATTTGTTGGTTCTGCGATTCGAATAATGGCTTCCAACTGCCCATTCTTCTTGATCGGTAGTGCTACATATAATAATTCTTCCTTTAACGTACTGCTCATTCTTAAAGAAGTACCTAGTGAGCCGCCATCAAGGACTGCTTTGATTTCTGGACGAGTATTTCGCTGCCCTCGTAGTGAGTGATCGGTCGTATCGAATAGGATTGTACCATTTGGAGCTAATAAGGTTAGTCGTTCATTTGATTGATGAACAAAGTCTGTTAAAACTGATTGATTATGCTTCGAAGATAAATCATCAATAGTCAATTGCTGGATCAGCAATTGCCCTTTTTTTGAAAGATAGCTTTCTTGTTGCTCGATGATTTGTTGTTTGAAATATTGAGAAATCATTTGCCAGCCACCGAAAAACAGTCCCACTAAGAGAATGAAAAAGAAGACACGCTCAGAAATTTTTTTCCAATTCATCGTTTTGGTTCCTGAAATTTATAGCCAAAACCGCGAACTGTCACTAAATATTTTGGATGTTTAGGGTCTCTTTCGATTTTTTCTCTTAAGTGACTGACATGGACATCAACGATTCGACTTTGACCTGCAAAATCAAAATTCCAGATGCGATTTAGCAGGGTATCACGATCAATTACACGATCTTTTCGTTTCATAAAATAAACGAGCAGTTCAAATTCTTTTGGCGTTAATTCGATTGGTCGTTCCTCTACGGTTACTTGGAAATTCGTTAAATCTGCTTTGATCTGTCCAATCGTTAGGTAAGCAGGTTCTGCTTCTTCTTGTTGGACATGGCGTGGTTCGATGCGGCGAAAAATAGCTTTCATTCGAGCAAGTACTTCTCTAGGGCTGAAAGGCTTTGTTAAATAATCATCAGCACCAATTTCCAAACCGATGATCCGATCGACCTGGTCATCTTTGGCTGTTAGCATTAAAATTGGAGTATCAATTTTTTCTTGTCTTAACTTTTGGGTGATTGCCATACCATCTATAGAAGGCAGCATCACATCTAAAATCATAAAATCAAAAGGTTCTTCCAGTGCTAATTCCAGTCCTTTTTGTCCGTCTAAAGCACTTGTTACTTGATACCCTTCTTTTTCCAGATTGAATGTCAACAATGTGACGATTGAAGGTTCATCATCTACCACTAATACTTTTTTCATAACTTCTCCCTTTTCTTGCGTTCATTCTTTTTGTTTATTTAAAAACAGCTATCAACTAATGCCTGGTTTTTTTAATTAAGTGTCATGAATAGACATTTCTTATTTTAGCATAGAATCCAGTAGAAGGACTATTTTACCAACTAAATAAATGGTATAATAGGAAGGCACTTTGTTGGATAAAGGAGTGAGTGGCAATTGATCGGAATTAGCGCTTGTTTAGGCGGTGTCTTATGTCGGTATGATGGACAAGAAAAAGCTGTGCCGGAATTAAAGAAACTGGTCGCTGAAGGTAAAGCGATCATGGTTTGTCCTGAAGTAATGGGCGGTCTTTCAACTCCTAGAGCCCCAGTAGAAATCGTTGGTGGCGATGGATTTGACGTTTGGAATGGTCAGGCAAAAGTGATCACTACAAATGGTGAAGACGTCACAAAAGCCTACCAAGAAGGGGCAATCCATGCTTATCAAAAATTAAAAGAGCAAGAAATAGATTTAGTGATATTAAAAGCGAAAAGTCCTTCTTGTGGTTCCTCTCTTATTTATGATGGGAGTTTTTCAGGAACCTTGAAGTCTGGAACTGGTGTGGCAACTGCTTATTTTATCCAACAAAAGATGACCGTACTCTCTGATGAAGAATGGTTGAAATTGCGAGGTGAACAGAATGGAAATCGAGAAAACGAACCGAATGAACGCACTTTTTGAATTTTATTCTACGCTTTTAACCGAAAAACAGATGAATTATATGGAGTTGTATTATGCAGACGATTTTTCATTAGGAGAAATAGCAGAAGAGTATGAAGTAAGTCGCCAAGCAGTATACGATAATATCAAACGAACCAGTAAGATTTTAGAAGATTATGAAAAGAAACTCCATCTTTTCTCTAATTATATTGTTCGGGAACAGTTATTAGAAAAAATGAAAACTTATGTAAAGGAAACTTATCCTAAAGATGAAGTTCTCCTTGATTATGTGAAACAGATCCAAGAAATTGAAGAATAAAGGAATGAAGAAATCATGGCATTTGAAAATTTAACTGAGCGCCTTCAACAGGCAATGAGCAAGTTAAGAAAAAAAGGGAAAGTTTCAGAAGCTGACGTCAAAGAAATGATGCGGGAGATCCGCCTTGCATTACTAGAAGCCGATGTAAACTTACAAGTAGTAAAAGACTTTACGAAGCGTGTTCGAGAACGGGCGATTGGTGTAGAAGTATTAGAAAGTTTAACACCTGCACAACAAATCGTTAAGATCGTTGATGAAGAATTGACGATCACTTTAGGGGCAGAAACTGTTGAATTGAATAAATCACCAAAAATTCCAACAGTCATCATGATGGCAGGTTTGCAAGGGGCAGGTAAGACGACGTTTACTGGTAAACTAGCCAACTATTTAAAGAAAAATGAAAATGCACGTCCTTTACTAATCGCAGGTGACGTGTATCGTCCAGCTGCGATCGATCAATTGAAAGTTCTAGGGCAACAATTAGATGTACCTGTTTTTGATATGGGAACAGATGTTAGTCCAGTTGAGATCGTTCGTCAAGGGATGGAATTAGCAAAAGAAAAGAAAAATGATTATGTTCTGATCGATACGGCGGGGCGTCTGCATATCGATGAAACCCTGATGGATGAATTGAAACAAATCAAAGAATTAACACAACCAAATGAAATCTTGTTGGTTGTCGATGCGATGACCGGTCAAGATGCTGTCAATGTGGCAGATAGTTTTAACCAACAACTAGGGATCACTGGGGTAGTTATTACTAAATTAGATGGTGATACACGTGGTGGTGCAGCACTTTCGATCCGTTCTGTGACTGGCGCATCAATCAAATTCATCGGGTCAGGGGAAAAATTAACAGATCTTGAAGTTTTCCACCCAGACCGTATGGCAAGCCGTATTCTTGGTATGGGCGATATGTTGACGTTGATCGAAAAAGCGCAACAAGACTATGACGAGAAAAAAGCAGAAGAATTAGCGAAAAAAATGCGGGAAAATTCATTTGATTTCAATGATTTCATTGAACAGTTGGATCAAGTGATGGGGATGGGACCGTTAGAGGATCTGATCAAAATGATTCCTGGGATGAACCAAGTACCAGGGATTGAAAATGTCAAAGTAGATCCTAAAGATGTCGAACGTAAAAAAGCAATGGTTTACTCAATGACACCTGCAGAAAGAGAAAACCCTGATTTATTGAATCCAAGTCGTCGCAGAAGGATTGCCGCAGGTTCTGGTAACAGTGTGGTTGAAGTTAACCGCATGATTAAGCAATTTAAAGAATCACGCAAAATGATGCAACAAATGTCTAAGGGAGATATGAATATTCCTGGAATGGACCAAATGTTTGGCACAGGTGTCAAAGGAAAACTTGGAAAAATGGCGATGAATCGCATGATCAAGAAAAACAAAAAGAAAAAGAAAAAACGGAAATAAAGCTTCTATCGTACGTCTATCGTACTTCTATTATAATAGTAGAATTTTGTTTACCGTTTCATCCATCGAAAGAATCGTTGAGTTAGCTTCTGCTGGCTTTGCGATTCTTTTTTTGCATACTAGATAAACCCAATTCAAAAACTACCTGCCATAGCGTTCCTCGTTTTAGATAGAGAAACAAAGGAATGGTACAATAAAGCTAAGAGGTGAAGAGAATGAAACGAAGATGTCCTTGGGGTGAGCAAACAGCAAGTATGAAACATTATCATGACACAGTTTGGGGTGTTCCAGAATATGATGATCAATTACTTTTTCGTAAATTGATGTTAGATATCAATCAAGCGGGATTAAGCTGGCAAACGATTTTGAATAAAAGTGCCTCCTTTGATGAAGCTTATGACTTTTTTTCGATCGGTAAAGTAGCCGAATATACAGAAGCAAAAATCAATGAGTTGATGGAAAATAAAGGGATCATTCGTAACCGTCGTAAAATTGAAGCAGCGGTAGCCAATGCTCAGGGTGTCCAAAAAATCCAACATGAATTTGGTAGTTTTGCGGATTATTTGTGGTCATTTTCGGATCATCAAGTGATCAATCACTCGTATAAAGAACAAAATGAGGTACCAACAACGAGCCCGTTATCTGATCAAATCGCCAAAGATCTAAAACAACGCGGATTTAAATTCATCGGAAGCACAACCATATATGCTTTTTTAGAAGCTGTGGGAATTGTCAATGATCATTTAGATCATTGCTTTCGCAAACAAGAAGTCAGCCAGATGGGAAAAGGAGAGTGAATATGATGGGGAAAATCGTCTTTTATGGTGCCATTAGTTTAGATGGCTACTTAGCAACAAAAGAGGATAGTTTACAGTGGTTATTTGACACACCAACTGGAGAAAAAACAACTTACGAGGCTTTTTATCAAACAATTGATCAAACGATTATGGGAAGAAAAACTTATCAGGAAGCAAAAAAATTGTTAGCAACTGACCATCTGTATCCTGAAAAAAAGAATTTTGTATTTTCTACTAACAAAGAATTGGTATTAAATGATGCAACAGTTGTTCATGAAGATCCCGTTTCATTCGTGAAAAACATAAAAGAACATTCTAACCAAACAGTCTGGGTCGTTGGTGGTGGGAATTTGTTGAAACCTTTGATCGAAAATCATTTAATTGATGAATGGTGGATCCAAATCGCACCTGTGCTTTTAGGAGAAGGTATTCGATTGTTTCAAGAAGGCGCATACGAAGAACGATTGAAACTAGTTGATACTAATTATTTTGGAGAGTTCATTGAATTGCATTATGTAAGTAATCGTGGAATATGATGGGAAAGATTATGTTGTGATGGCAAGTATTATTGTTTAAAAATAGTTTGATTAAATCAAGAGAGAAGGCGATTAAGACTTAAGTTAGTATGATGTATATTATAACTAACTTAAGTCTTAATCGTCTCTCATGTTAATAAATTGAGCGATTTCTTTATCACTACAACGATAAAGATTAAAAATATTGCGCAAACATTCGTAATTAGGTCTTCCTTTTCCTCTTTCCCAACAAGAAACGGTTTCTCGACTTACATTGAGATAATTTGCAACAAATGTTTGAGTATAATTTGCCTTTAATCTTTTTCGTTTTAACCACCTTGCATAGAAAATACAAATCACTCCTTAATATAAAGCGCTTCACCTTGAATTATATAGGTAACATATTGTATTTAAAAGGTGTTGTGTGGGGAAATTTTCCCCTTTACTAAAATAATACAAGGTTATACGATTTACATATATAAAAGTAAACGATTACTTTACTTTCTATAAAATGATAAATTAAGGAGATTTGATTGGATAAGTATTTTTTTAGAAAAACCTTTTACAAAAATAATTTATCTAGATTTGATGATTTTAAAATTGAAATACCATCTTCAATAACAATAGAAGGAAATTATTTATCTGATGATAAAATACCTGAGTTAAGGATTGAGCTAGATAATATTGGGAAAATTATTTGTAATAAATTGATTAATAGTAAAAATATCTTTTTTTCAGATTTAATTCAATGGATGAAAAGTATATTTCCCACCACGTCATTAGATACATTATATACCGATATTAAGTTATTTTTAATTTCAATGAATCGAAAAGGAATATTAAATTTTTTTCCAATCGAGAGGGCATCATTTATAGGTATCCTATTATGGAAATATCAAAATTTAAAAAATGATACAAGAATCCGCTATGATATTCAGGGGAAAAATAAATTTGGGAATTTTTGTGAGATTTTTAAATATGTGTTTAAAGAAAACATTTTTCCGATAGCATTCATAATTATAGCGGAGTTGATTGTTGTATATTTACTTAAAAATTATATTAAAATTTGGAATGCTAATTTTTTATTATTGTTACTACCGTTATATATATATTTAAATTTGTTAATTAGTTTAGTTATACATGAAACAGTACATTTAATCGTGTATAGATCAATTATGAAAAATTTTTCAGGTTATTTAGTATTAAGAAGATTCACTTTTTCTATAATTAGAGGCAAATTAAGGAAAAGTTTAAGTATAAAAGTTCGAGCTTCTGGAGCAGTATTTACTGTTTTACTGGGAATTATACTTTATTTGTTATCCAAAGAGTTGTGGGTAAGGATTCCCGCAGTTATATTCTTATTTCACATAATCAATTTGTTACCGATATTTGGTGATGGTTATGAAATAGTAAAAGAGTTGTTAAGTCATTAGACTTAATGTTCTTATAATAGCAAAAAGAAAGGTGAGTGTTAAATGAATTATTCAACACCAAAAATAGTGGAACAAAATATATCATTAACAGAAGATAAAGTAGTTTGGTATGTAGTAGCAATAGCAATTTTACTTTTACTTGCTATTACTATTGTTGGAGCAGCAGTCTTGTACTGTTTGACTAAAGGTAAAAACTTTACAGGATCGTGGTCATATGTAAATGGTAACGGCTCAGTTAGGTTAGGATGTAAATAATTAATTAAATCAAGTTAAAAACATTATTCATATCTTGGGACATACATTTTCAAAAAGGAGGAACTATATACAGCTGTATATTATATATCACTCCTTTTTGTTTTTATTTGCGTTAATTAATAATTATTTTTGGGAGGGTATATGTTAAAAATTGAAGGACTGAGAAAGATATACAAGAAGTCTCAAAAAGGTCTAAAGTGGGCTTCATTTGAAATTAAACATGGAGAGATTCTTTGCTTAGCTGGACCTAATGGATCTGGAAAAACCACCTTGATAAACACTATCCTAGGTATTGTAAAAAAGGATAGTGGTAACATTTCATTATGCAATCAACCTTTAGAAAACTACAGAATAAATAAAGAAATAGCTTATGTATCAGATGAGATTATATTGATTGAAGAATTAACTGGTATTGAATATCTCTTATTTATAAAAAAATTGTCAATAGGTGTAACAGATAAAAGAATTGCACAATTACTAGAAATTTTTGATTTGAAGGAAGATATTCATGATTTAATAAGTTCATATTCGCATGGAATGAAAAAAAAGTTACAAATCATATCAACAATTATGAGAGATTTTCAGGTTCTAATTTTAGATGAGCCGTGTAGAGGACTAGATGTAGAAGCTATATATATAATAAAAAGAATCATTTATGAATTAAAAAGACAAGGGAAAATAATTTTAATTACTAGTCATGATTTACTTTTTGTAGAAGAAATTTGTGACAGTATATCAATAATTAGTAATGGAAAAATACTAGAAAGCGGTATGCCTGATATGTTGAAATTAAATTATAGGAAAGAAAAAATAGAGGATATTTTCTTAGAAGTAGCTTTTTTGAAGGAACGAGGTGACAGACTTGAAAAAATTCTTAATAATTTTTTTAATGATTATAACAGTATACAGAAATAAATTAAAACAGTTAATAGATACGACTGCCAAAAAAATTTTTTCTTATATTTTTGTTTTGAGTATGATCGGTATATCAACTTTTTTGGCTAATGTTTTAACTAAAGATGTGATTGTACTATTTTTAAATGGAGATTCAAAAATACTATATTCAGCAGTTTTAACATATTTAATTTCTCTATCTGTTATTACGTTCTTTTTATTTGTCATTTTAAAATTTATTGATCCAAATAATTCTAAAATATTAAAAGTTTTAGACAGTTTGGACTTGAAACCCCATATCAAGTATATAGGTTATTATTCTTTTCAATTAATAATAGAAATAGTAATTCCTTTTTTAATGTTTTCTATTATTATAGTTCCTCATTTAATACAGCATGATGTATCAATTCATATACCTATCATTATATCAGCGCTATTTTTTTCCCAGTCGTTATTCATTACTACCATATCACACATCAGTTATAATTGCCTTTATTTTATGGGGAGTAGAATTAAAATACCTTATATAAAAAGTTTTGTTTTGTTAATTCAAACAGTTATTATGGCTAGAGTAGGATTCAATACGATTACAAATATGCATATGTTTCTAGTAAACTACGATCTATTTCCAAATCATCTTTTGATTTGGAATGGTGGTTTGGTAGGTAAATTATTTATAGGGGATAGCTTTATAGTGAACAATATATTGATAATTTCAAGTCAAATTATAAGTATTATTATATGTATTTTCAGTTTTACATTACTTTCAGGAGTTGAAAGAAACAATGAATATCACTCGAAAATATTATGGAGTTTGCAAAGTCCAATGAATAGATATTTAAGTCTTTTTTTCAAAGATGTTAAATTATTATTACGTTCAGAAAACACTAGTCTGCTTTTATTTATTTTGTATGGATTGAATATTTTTATTTTTATTTCTGAAACTTCTATACCACCATTTTTATTATTAAAATTTAACGCATTATTAATCGCTACTCTTCCTTTTCCTTGTTACGGTATAGATAATAAAATGTTAACTTTCTATAAATTTTTAGGGATTGGAAAATACACTTATATTTTATCCAAACTATTAAGTGCCTATTTTATTGGTGTAATTCTATTCCTTACTACATGTGTAGTAGCGTCTTTAGATAGTTGGAAAGAATTATTTATTTCATTAAGTATTTTTACTATATCTACTATCTGTTGCTTCATTTTAGGAATAGCATTTCCATATAATAAAAATAATCCATCTTCACAAATAAGTCTAATTTTTTTAGGAACTGTGGGATTATTTCCAATCTCTTATTTGATAAATAAATTTAGCGTTTTTTCATTTTCCATGCAACTCTTTCTGATAGTACTATTATTATTAATCGGTATATTAGTAACTATTTCTATTATTAATTTTAGATGGGAGAAGGAAAGTCTATGAGAAAAATATTCGTTGATCTTTTAAAATGTAGCGGTATATCATTTTTTATTACATTTTTGATGTTAATCATGTCAATTATCCCTATTTGCTTGATCAGTTTTTTTTATGGAACAAATTTTCACGCACCTTATAATTTATTTACTGTCATAGGGAATACGAATGATTTAGGAAACGCAATTGAATTTAATTTTAATCAGAATTTTGGGATACAAATTCTATTATTTTATTTTTGTTTCACTTTTGTAATATTAGGAATTACATATACAAAACGCTATAAGAAAATGATATATTTAATAATTTCATTGTTTGCCATTTTGCTACAAGTTCTCTTAATGAATAGTATTGTATTAAATAAAGAACCGTTTAAGGAAACATCTATAAATGAAATCAAGGAATTAATTAAAAGTAATGAAGATACAGTTATTTATGTGGGAAGAGACAATTGTCCAGAATGTATCATTTTTAAGCCAAAATTAAGTTCATTTTTAAGTAAAGAAGGTCTGAGAATCAATTACCTGAATACTACTGGAAATGAAGATGAAGTATCTAATTTTAAAAAATTTTATAATGAACTTGGTGTGGTTAGCGTGCCAGCAGTCATCTTTATGGAAGGTGGTAAAATTGTCAAAGTACTTCATGGAAATAAGGCCTATAATGAGATAGAAAATAGAATGAAACAATTTACTCAGCTCAAAACTGAACAAATAAGTAAATAATTAGATCGGGGGGGCTATGCTAGTATGACAGATTCTAGTAGTGATAGTACTTTGACCATAAATAGGAAAACAAGCCGAAGAATTCCAAAAATAGGAGAAGCTATTTTCGGATTCTTCGGCTTGTTTTTCAGAGCTAGACAGGTCACAACCTTTTTTCGATTGTTTCCTTCATATATGATCTATTTGATTCGACCCATCGCTTATCAAAGCTAATTTTTACTTAGTTAATTTATTTAAAAAATCAAGATAAGCATCTAGAATCGTTTGGAAGAAGCTGAGTGTTCCTTCCACAATATGACCTTCTTCATCAACTAAATTTGCAATATTGCCAATATAAGCTTCAGGTTGTTGTAAGGTAGGAACATTTAAGAATACAAGTGATTGACGTAGATGATGGTTCGCGCCAAATCCACCGATACCGCCAGGGGAAGCAGTGACAACTAACCCAGGTTTGCCGTCCCATGCGCTTTGACCGTAAGGGCGAGAGCCTACATCTAGTGCATTTTTAAGTACAGCAGGAACCGAACGATTGTATTCTGGAGAAACAAAAACAACACCTGCTAATTCCTTGACCTCATCACGGAAACGACTCCATTCAGCAGGAGCATTCTCTGGAGTTTCAAGATCTTCGTTATAAAAAGGCAGATCATCGATCTTTATAAAAACACCTTCATATCCTTCAGGTAGCAAGTTAGCGAAAGCCTCTGCTACTTTTCTATTGTACGAATCCTTACGCAAACTACCTACAAAAAATCCAATTTTTTTAGTCATAAAACAATTCCTCCTTCAAACTTTCTATATTTATCTTACAAAAAATAAGTAAACTCAGCAAATAAAAACACTTGAGGAACATAGCGACTAACTTAACTACTTTTTTCGACTACTTATAGTAGTTATTACGTATATATATTTGCTTCACTTGACATGGATCTTCTATAATTAGTGAATAGAAGTCTTGTCTAAAGGAGTTTGTGTGATTTTTTTAGAAAAGAGTGTAGTACATGAACTTTTGATAAAGAATGTTTCTCATTGAAACATCGGTACACATCATCGCATGACTTGGGGTAACGCAGCATCAAATAAAAAGATGAAATTGGTAGGTGGAACAAATGCATATTAACGAGTTTTTACCATTTTTGATCCCGTTAGTGATCATACAACTTGGGTTATTTTTTTATGCCCTTTATCATATTTTGACTCATACGCATTATCGATTTGGCAGTCGAACACTCTGGATCATCGTAATTCTCATAGGATTTCAATTTGTTGGTCCAATCTTGTATTTCGTGTTCGGTAAGGAGGAGGCATAATGGCGATCCTTGAACTAATCGATGTATCAAAATCTTTTGGTGAAAAAAAAGTGTTGAACCATCTTTCCCTTACCGTCAAGGAAAAGACGATCTTTGGGTTTATTGGAAAAAATGGTGCAGGGAAAACGACAACGATGAAATTGATTTTGGGGTTGCTAAAAAAAGATGCTGGAACAATCAAGGTTAATGATGAAACGGTTCACTATGGTCAAACAAAAACGAATCGCTGGATCGGCTATTTGCCAGATATTCCGATGTTTTATGACTACCTTACCGCCGAAGAGTATTTGCAATTATGCGGGGAAATCACCGAGATGCCTAAACATAAAATCCAACAAAAAACGCAAGAGTTATTAGCGTTAGTCGGATTGGCTCACGAGAAAAAAAGGATTAGGACTTTTTCAAGAGGGATGAAGCAACGTTTGGGGATTGCCCAGGGGTTACTGAATGAACCAAAACTGTTTATTTGTGATGAGCCGACTTCGGCGTTGGATCCATTGGGGCGTAAAGAAATTTTGGATATCTTATTACGTGTCAAAGAGCAAACAACGATCCTTTTTTCCACACATATTCTATCAGACGTGGAACAAATTTGTGATGAAGTGGCTTTCTTAAATAAAGGAGAAATCGTTTTATCGGGCACGGTAGCAGAATTGAAAACCCATCCTAAAAATGAAGGATTTGAAATCCAATTTTCAACTGTGAAACATTCTCAAGAATTTTTATCGCTTTTGCCGGGAGCAATCATGAAAAATGAAACCCTTATTTATCCTGGCAGAACTAACGAAGACTTACTTCGTGCACTATCTTTAATTGTTGATCACAAATTACCGATTCAATCGATTCATCGTTTAGAACCTTCCTTAGAACAAATTTTTATGGAAGTGGTGGACAAATGAAGCAATTACTCGCGTTTTCAAAAAAAGAATGGAAGGAAAATTGGCGTACAGGTAGATTATTACTGTTGCTTTCATTAACGATCATTTTTGGGATCATGAATCCACTGATAGCCAAATTAACACCCTACATCGTTCAATCGATGTCAGAAAATTTAGCAGCATCTGGTATGAAAATCGGGGAAGTCAATGTAGATGCGCTGACTTCTTGGGGACAATTTTATAAAAACATGCCTATGTTTCTTTTATTGTTTTTGTTATTGTTTAGCTCGACCTTGACGAATGAATATCAAAAAGGAACATTGATTAATCTTTTAACCAAAGGGATGGTTCGCTGGAAAATTTATTTTACTAAATGGATCATGGGACAGTTTTTTTGGGCAGTTGGTTTTTGGGGTTGTTCCTTCATTACTTACTTTTATACTGCTATTTATTGGGATAATGAGCTGGTTATTCAATTAGGGACAAGAAGTTTTTATTATTATTTATGGGGTGTGTGGTTATATACTTTATTTCTATGGTTGTCCTCCTTTATTTCTTCTGGCTATTTTGTGCTAGCTTGTGGAGGGTTTTGTGTGGCTGGCTGTTATTTGTTATCTATGTTTACAAAAGTTGCTGAGTATTCTCCTTTTTATTTAACGACAGTTTCGAACGCATTGGGGGAAAGGATTGATTCGAGTAACTATTCTTTTTCTTTAGTGGTAACAGGTTTGATGATTGCTGCCTTTTTAGTGACAGGAATTCTTTTTTTCAATAAAAAAGAGAGTTGAAAAAATTTTTTATTAGCTGTAAAGAAAAAAAGCTTTACAGGGTAAAAAAAAACTGTTACACTACAACTTGTGAATAAAACAATGGAGGTGGAAATATATAATGGCAGTTAAAATCCGTTTAAAACGTATGGGTTCTAAAAAGAGTCCTTTTTACCGTATCGTCGTAGCTGATTCACGTTCTCCTCGTGATGGACGTTTCATCGAAACTGTAGGTACTTACAATCCTTTGAAAGACCCTGCAGAAGTAGTTTTAAAAGAAGATTTAGTTCTTAACTGGTTATCTAAAGGTGCGCAACCTTCTGATACTGTACGTAACATCCTTTCAAGAGAAGGCGTTATGCAAAAACACCACGAAGCTAAATTCTCAAAGAAATAAGGTGATCGGATATGAAAGATTTAAGCGAATTAGTCTTAACAATCGTTCGTCCGTTAGTCACTTATCCTGAACAAATCCAGTTAGAAGTCACTGAGTCAAAAGACTTCTATGAATATAACCTAACTGTGGCTCCTGAAGATATTGGTCGTATCATCGGTAAACAAGGGCGTGTTGCGAAAGCAATTCGTACGATCGTTTACGGGGTACGAACAAATGCACCGAAAAAAGTGCGTTTAAATATTATCGATCATAAGGAATAAAAAAAGCTGTTTCGTCTTGACGAGACAGCTTTTTTCTTTTTGAGGGGACTACTTGGCAAATGAGTATAGAAAGCGTATCCTTAAAGTATAGAAAGGAGTAGATACCTATGAAAAAAGTTGCATTATTGATACCAGCTCTTTTACTTTTAAGTGCCTGTCAAGGGACAAATAATTCTACTGAAACAACTGATACGGCGACACCAGAGACTCATTCAACGAGTCATAGTACTTCCAAAGAAACAGATACTCAATCAACAACCAAAAAGAGTGAAAGCTCTGAGATGTCTGGAAATACAACGGAAACGGCGACTACAAAAACAGAAACATCTACACAGAATAAACAATCACAAACCGCATTTGAAGAACTGAAAGAAAAATACCCAACAACACCGATGCCACAAGAGATACCGATTACAACAGGGAAATTAAACATCGCTGCTGCCGAAACCAAACAGGGCTTTTCGATCTTATACTATGACCTACCCAAAGCCTATGTCTTAAATGCCAAAGAGTTAAACCAAGAAACCCCGATGGCTTCTTATCTTTACCAGTATGGCTTTGCTTCTAGTCAAGAAGCAATTGATGCCTTGCAACCAGTTACGGTTGATACAAACGGCCGACAAGTCGATTTGGGCTATAATATTACTGGCTATCAACAAGGAGCAGCGGGATCTAGTATTCTAGAATGGCAAGAAGGAAATTGGAGTATTCGTGTCCGGGCAAGTAATATTGAAGGACAAGATCCTGTACCGTTAGCCAAAGAAATCGTTGCTTACTTAGAAAAAGCAAGTTTGCCTGCTCCTGAGAAGTACGGGAAAATTACGGTTGAAATGAATGATTCTTCCCAACAAGCTACACAAGTAAGCTGGCAAGAGCCTAAAAATGTTTATACTGTTACCCACAAAGATACTCTTTCCGCATTGAAAATGGCTGTTTCTATGAACCAATAAATGATTGGAAAATGATATAGAAAAGCGAAAAGAAAGTAGAATTGCATATGCACACATGCTAAAATAAGGCAGATACGTCAAAAACACGTTCAGCCATTTAAAAACCATTGTTTGGTTGAAACATGTGTGAAAAGGAAAAGGGGATACAAGTTGACTGAATATTTAAATGTTGGAAAAATCGTAAATACTCAAGGGATCAAAGGAGAAGTGCGCGTCATTTCTACCACAGATTTTCCAGAAGAACGATATAAAAAAGGTGCTGTACTTACCTTGTTTCAAGAGAAGAAAGCGCCAATTGAATTAACCGTCAAAAGTCATCGTAAACATAAAAATTTTGACTTGTTAAGTTTTGAAGGGCATCCTTCAATCAACGATGTTGAAAAATATCGAGACGGTATTTTAAAAGTTTCAAAAGAAGAAACGATCGAGTTGCCAGAAAATGAATTTTATTATCATGAGATCATTGGAGCAAAGGTCGTTGAGGAAAATGGAAATGAATTAGGTAAAATCAAAGAAATTATTTCACCAGGTGCTAACGATGTTTGGGTAGTCCAACGACCAAAGAAAAAGGATGTTTTGCTTCCTTATATTGATTCAGTGGTTAAAACAGTTGATTTAGAAAATGGGGTCATTTACGTCGAGATTCCAGAAGGATTGATCGATGATGAAAATTGATGTCTTAACACTCTTCCCACGAATGTTTGAAGGACCAATGGGTGAATCGATCATCGGTAAAGCGGTCAATAAAGGATTGTTAGAGATCAATGTTTCTAATTTTAGAGACTATTCCGATAATAAACATCAAACGGTCGATGATTATCCATATGGTGGCGGGGCAGGGATGTTGTTAAAAGTCCAACCTATCTATGACAATATCAAAGCAATTGAACAAGCAAATCCTGAAACAAAAAAACGTGTGATTTTATTGGATCCAGCTGGTAAACGATTTGATCAAGCGATGGCGGAAGAATTTTCGAATGAAGAACATTTAGTATTTATTTGTGGACATTACGAAGGCTATGATGAACGAATCCGTTCGCTAGTTACGGATGAAGTCTCTTTAGGTGATTATGTCTTGACTGGTGGCGAACTTGGCGCAATGGTGATGATTGATGCAACAGTCCGCTTACTACCGGACGTTTTAGGAAATCAAACATCCGCTCAAACAGATTCTTATTCAACGGGATTATTGGAACATCCTCAATATACACGGCCAGCAGAATTTAACGGGATGAAAGTCCCAGAAGTTTTAACAAATGGAAACCATAAATTGATTGAAGAATGGCAACTGAAAGAATCCTTAAGAAGAACCTATCAACGCCGACCTGACTTATTGGAACAATTATCAATGACTCCACAAATGCTGAAATTGTTAGAAGAAGTCAAAAAAGAAGAATCAGACGAAATAGAATAAGAAATATCAATATGACTCTTTACACTAAATTGATAGTATGATAGTATCTTATGGTAAGTGCAAAAGCACTTAACTATTACGATGTTCCGCTGTGAGGGAAAACTCATAAGAATGTTTGGAATAAGGAGAAAAGATCAATGAATCCATTAATCGAAGAATTAACAAAAGAACAACTACGTTCTGACATCCCAGCTTTCCGCCCTGGTGACACTGTACGTGTTCATGCGAAAGTTGTCGAAGGTACACGTGAACGTATCCAGTTATTTGAAGGTGTTGTAATCAAACGCCGCGGAGCTGGAATCAGCGAAACTTATACAGTACGTAAAGTTTCTAACGGAGTAGGTGTTGAACGTACATTCCCATTGCATACACCACGTGTTGCAAAGATCGAAGTCGTTCGCTACGGTAAAGTACGTCGTGCAAAATTGTACTACTTACGTGCATTACACGGAAAAGCTGCTCGTATCAAAGAAATCCGTCGTTAATCTATCGTTATCTGATAGTGGAAGAACCCTTGATTTTCAAGGGTTCTTTTTTTGTTTATTTTTATAAGCGATAAGTCTAGATTATTTGACATTATAGATTTGCAAGAGTGGCAAACAAGGAGCAAAAAGTCGAGTCACTTTGGTATATCTTAAATACACGTCAATCAGATGACACGATGACAGTCCTATTCATACCAAAGGGGCGACAGATCTGGTAGGTGAACGTAATCAGCTTATCAAGTTTATATGTACTACACGCAAACGCTATGCGTATTAATGAGATCAGAAAAAAATCCTGCTAGAGAGTGTCTAAAAATATAAATTTCGACAGTCCTTGAATAATAAGAACCTTTTTTGAATGTTTTTACTAACAATCGTTTTGTCATTGGCAAGTTAACTGAAAATGAGACTGAAGAATCTGTTCTGATTCATCAGTCTCATAATTTCAACTTATTCAAAATGCAACGATGATCCCAAATGTCGGTTGTTAAGAGAATTGAGGACGTTTTTTTACATATTTACTAAACGAGAAAGGCCACTTTTTTAGGAGCGGAGGTGTCAATTATGGATTAGTGATTTCAGCTTCCTTTTGAGCCATTTTTGCCGTTACGTGTTCATCAATTCGTAGGAATGGTAGATAGATAAATACGCTAACCGCAATGATTAGAACTTGCAATACTGCTGCTCGCCAATCTCCACCTGTCGCAAGGAATCCTGAAATAACTGGTGGTGTGGTCCACGGTATCTGAACTACCACATGATTGATTAAGCCGGCTGCAGTCGCAAAGTAGGCAGTTACTAACGAGAAGATTGGTGCTAACACAAACGGAATAATTAGACTCAAGTTAAATACGATCGGTAATCCAAAGATGATCGGCTCGCTGATATTAAACATCGCTGGTGTTACCGATAGTTTAGCAAAGTCTTTATAATTTTTTCGACGACTGAAGATGAAAATCGCAATCAATAAGGCGATCGTATTTCCTGAACCACCCATAACAGCAAAAGTATCCTTGAAAGCCATGTTGATAATATGTGGGATGTGTTCATGGTTTGCATAAGCTGCCATATTTTCTTGCATGTTTTGTAATAAGAACGGATCAAGTAAAGAACCTGAAATTACAGCTTGATGAATTCCAAAACCAAAGAATAAATTGGCGATTGATGTGATTAAGATAAAGCCAGGTAAACCAGTTGTGATGTGACTTAAAGGTCCCGTGATCGCTTTAGTGATCAAGCCATTTACGTCCATGTTGAATAACTGATTGACAGCGAAAGATAGAATCGCAAAACCAGTAACAGTAATCATGATCGGGATCAATACATTGAATGACTTCAACACTGCGGGCGGGATATTTCCAGATAGTTTGATTTGCAATTTTTCATTTGTAGATAATTTAATGAATAGCTCAGTAGCTACTAATCCAACAAAGATTCCGACAAACATTCCTGATGCACCTGTATGGGAACCTGGAATAACTCCGGTTACTTCAATCGCTTTTTTTGTATTTTCCGGAGTGAACATCATTTTCATTGGTGTTAAAACGATGAAAGTTGAGATCGAAACTAAAACCGCTGCGATATGATTTGTATAATTTCTGCTAACACACATATGATAAGAAACTGCAGCTACAACTAATAGCGTCGTAATACTCAATGTTCCATTGGCGATCGACATGCCAATTTCTTGAACTTTCATTAATGTTTCGGGTTTAACAATTTTACCCATAAAACCAGTTGGTTCTAAGATAACGTAATTAATCAAAGTCACGAATCCAGCTAACTCACAAGTATTGGAGCGATATTTGGTATCGATCCGATTGTTGATATGGGACGTACCATGTTGAACGTCGCAGGCTCAATGGTTTCTGCGATTATGGTAGATAAGTGGGAAGGAACATTTGATAAACAAGCGTTTTTGGCACCATTGAATAAAAAAAATGAAGAAGAGTAATAGACAATGGGAAAAGTTATGTGTTCAATTAGTGATCAAATGATATCTAGGTAATAATTTGATACCAACTCGCGGATTAGATCGTTTTTACTATAGCTTTCGCCTGTTTCAAAAGTGAAACAACCAAGAAATAAGACGGCACGCCTTAGTGAAGAGGAGTGCCGTCTTTAGTTTCAAAGCCCATCATGTCTGAGAAGCTGTTAAAAAAATGCTTGCTTATTGTCATTGGAGGTAACCGATGCTTTCGCAATCTCTTTACTTTTCTCCTTCAGCAATCTTCAGGTAACGATAAACGCTGGGATCTGATATGTTGAGAATCTTAGCCACTTGTGAAACAGCGCCTTTGATTTGGAAGATTCCTTTTTCATTTAATTGGCGAATGATTTTAATTTTCAACTCTTTATTTAAAGGAGTCTGTTTGTCCAAGAGATCGGAGGGGACGATAGAGTAGATAATCCCTTCAATGGTTTCTTCCAAGATCTCAACGGATTCGGGGAGGTGATTTGTATCAAACACTGCAAGTGGTTGTTTTTCTGTTGATAAGCCAGCTAATGCGAGTATCTCCTTTGAGAGTGACTGATATTTGCTGATATCTTGATTAATGCAAAGTAATCCGACTATCTTCTGCTGATCATTGCGTATAAAAAAAGTGGCACCTCTTAATTTTTTCCCGTTGATTGTTTGTGCATCATAGTTGACTAAATAATCTTGTTTAAGATATTTCTTTGAGCGCACCATTTCTAAAGCGAAACCAGTAACAGGAGAATGGATATCTCGTCCACTTATATGATTGTTTTCAATGGCAGCGATATGAAAATGACCTTCTTCTAGATGATGAAGAACCACTTCATAGTTTTCCCCTAAAGCTTGTCCGAGGAATTTGACCAGGGATATATATAGCGTTAATTGAGTGTTATTCATTTTCTCACCTTGATAATTTTTTGTTACTTTATAATACCATCTTTGTTTGCTGTTTACATTATAAAATAATCGTTATTTCATTTTATTTTTTATTGACAAATTTTTTGGGTGAAGTTATATTTTTTGTATAAATCGTAATCATTACTATTTGAGTTCGTGAACGGTTTATTTGATAAAAATAGACTTGAAAAAGGGAGAAAGCAATGGAAAAACAAGACTTAGCGAGTGCCTATCGTCGGTTAAAGAGTCCGAACATCAAAACAAAAAAAAGAGCACTGAAAATCATCCATCAATACAAGCGTAATAAAAATAAGTAAAAACTATCATTTGCTAAAAAACGTGTTTGTTTTGATTAGTGATCTTATCAGTAGATTCTTGTCTTAAAAATTTGAACTGGTATAATAGTTTTTAAACAAAAAAAGGTGTGTACTATATGATCCGTTATTCTATAGCAGCTAAAGAAGATTTACCTCGCATCGTGGAGATTTACAATCAATCGATTTTAACGAAACAATCAACTGCCGATGTAACGCCCGTAACTATCGAGGATAAATTGGCATGGTTTGAAGCCCATGATCCTAAGAAACGTCCGCTATGGATCATGCAAGAAGCAGGGGAAATCATTGGCTGGATCAGTTTGAGTGATTTTTATGGACGACCAGCATATGATCAAACGGTAGAAATCAGTATTTATATTGATGAGACCTATCAACATAGAGGCATTGGGCAGTATGCTATGGACTTTGTAGAAAAACAGCTCCCTGGCTTAGGTATTGAGACCGTGCTAGCCTTTATCTTCGATAGTAATCAAGCGAGTCAACGTTTATTTGAAAAAAATGGTTATTGTTTATGGGGGGCTACTGCCTGAAGTTGCGCAAATCGATGAGAGATTGCTTGGGTTAGCTATTTGGGGAAAATCGTATCGCTAATCAAATAAGCTGTAGTTTCATGAATTTTTCTGAAACTACAGCTTATTTTTCATATTACTACACAAATGAAAAAATTTGTGTTACACTCTTTTTGTGAAACAGTTTGTAAAACTGTACTAATAAAAAAGTGTTTTTCGAGAGAATGTTTAATGAAAAGGGAGTAATATTGTAATGGATGATGAAATGAAACAAGGTTCTAGAGCTGTAGTAGAAAGTTTAGCAAATCACCAAGTCGAATATGTTTTTGGGATTCCAGGAGCAAAAATCGATGGGGTGTTTAATGAGTTAGAAGATCAAGGACCAGAATTAATCGTTACGAGACATGAACAAAATGCCGCTTTTATGGCTCAAGCAATTGGACGGATCACAGGCGAGCCAGGTGTCGTCATTGCTACTAGTGGTCCTGGAGCTAGTAATTTAGCAACTGGGCTAGTGACCGCTACGGCTGAAGGTGATCCGGTTCTTGCAATTGCAGGACAAGTCAAACGAAGCGATCTACTTAAATTAACTCATCAAAGCATGGACAATGCTGCTTTATTTCAGCCAATCACTAAATATAGTGCAGAAATTCAAGATCCAGAAACAATTTCAGAAGTGATTGCCAATGCTTATCGAATGGCTAAAAGTTCGAAAAAAGGAGCAAGCTTTATTAGTATCCCACAAGATGTGGTAGATGCGACTGTAAAAAATGAAGTCATCAAACCTCTAAAAGATCCACAATTAGGTTCTGCTTCTGCTGGCGATATCGATTATTTAGCGGAACGTATTCAAGAAGCGAAATTACCTGTTTTATTAATTGGGATGCGAGGTTCAAGTAAAAAAGAAACAGCAGCGATCCGTAGATTAGTAGAAAAAACAGGCTTGCCGGTGGTGGAAACTTTCCAAGCCGCTGGTGTGATTTCTAGAAAATTAGAAAACTATTTTTTTGGCAGAGTCGGTTTGTTTAGAAATCAACCAGGAGATATGTTATTGAAACGAAGTGATCTAGTGATTGCGATTGGGTATGATCCAATCGAATATGAAGCAAGAAACTGGAATGCTGAAAAAGATGCTCGAGTAATCGTTATTGATGAAACACCAGCTGAGATTGATTCTTACATGCAACCAGAAAGAGAATTAATCGGGGATATCTCTGAAACATTGGATCTGTTGACGGATTCTTTAACACCGCATCAAGTGTCACGTGATGCGAAAGAATACTTAGCCTTTTTGCAAAATAAATTAACTGAGCGTGATATTGTGCCAACAAAAGACCGCGAAGGAATTTTACATCCTCTAGAAGTCATTAATACACTCCAAAATAAAGTGACAGATGAGATGACTGTTACTGTAGATGTAGGTAGTCACTACATTTGGATGGCACGTCATTTTAGAAGTTATGAAGCAAGACATCTATTATTTAGCAATGGGATGCAGACACTAGGCGTTGCTTTACCATGGGCAATCTCTGCTGCATTAGTACGTCCTAAGACACAAATCATTTCGGTATCTGGTGATGGTGGTTTCTTATTTTCTGCTCAAGATCTAGAAACAGCTGTTCGTAAAAATTTGAAGATCATTCATTTGATTTGGAACGATGGTCGTTACAATATGGTAGAATTTCAAGAAATCATGAAATATCAACGAGCTTCCGGTGTGGATTTTGGCCCGGTTGATTTTGTAAAATATGCGGAAGCTTTTGGTGCTAAGGGGCTTCGTGTGACCTCTGTCGCTGAGTTGGAACAAGCAATAGAAGAAGGATTTAAAACGCAAGGTCCAGTTATCATCGATATTCCAATCGATTACCGTGACAATGAAAAACTTGGTGAAACGATTTTACCAGATCAATTCTATTAAGGAGATGCTAAGATGAGTGAAAGAATACTTTTTCAACATGGAACACTAGGAGCATTGATGGCAGGACTAATGGATGGTACTGAGACGATTGAACAGATACTCAAACACGGGACTTTAGGTTTGGGAACGCTACATGGATTAGATGGGGAAGTCATCTTCCTAGATGGTGAAGCTTATCAAGGACGTTCCGATGGAGTAGTTGTTAAGCTGACAGGAAAAGAAACCACTCCTTATGCAGCAATCACCCCATTCATTACAGATGAACGTTTTGAAGTCAAAAATCAAACAAAAGGCGAAGAATTAAAACAATCAATTTTAGCCAGTCAAGCAGGAAACAACTTATTCTTAGCGATAAAAATTACTGGGCTGTTTAAAACAGTCCACACACGTATTATGCCAAAACAAGAAAAGCCTTACCGAAGATTAGCAAAAATATCAGAGTCTCAACCTGAATTTCATGAAACAAATAGTCAAGGAACGTTAGTTGGATTTTATACGCCAGAACTGTTTCAAGGAGTAGCAGCTGCTGGATTTCATTTGCACTATATCGATGAAGCTAAACAATTCGGAGGGCATGTCATTGATTTTGAGCTGACAAAAGGCACTGTCGAAATCAGTAAAATCGAAATACTTGTTCAACATTTTCCCAGCGATGATCCAACGTTTATTGGAACGACAATAGATTATGCAAACTTGGAACAAGAGATCCAGCAAGCAGAATAATTTTCTAATGAGTCCATGCTAAAAATTAATAATGAAAGTATTTTATATTTGAAGGATGTTCTTTTCCCGTCTTTCTGTCTAGTAAGGTCAGTTTTTTCTCAATGACTAGTCAGCAAATCATTTCTAAGCTATAATTTTTTCATAGAAGGAGTGGTTGAGATGTTGTGGACAGAAAAGCAAAAAGAAGATGCCTATCAAATTTTATTATTACAGCAAAAAGGATTATTAGAGGCAGAAGATCATTGGCTAGCAAATTTAGCGAATTCTTCTGCTCTGTTGAACGAGACATTACCAGAAACAGTTTTTGCAGGTTATTACCTATATAATGGCGAAGAATTGATTTTGGGTCCATTTCAAGGTCGTGTTTCTTGTACTAGGATCACAATGGGAAAAGGGGTTTGTGGTGAGTCAGCACAAACAAAAACTACATTGATCGTTGATGACGTTAAGAAACATGAAAACTATATTTCTTGTGATTCTGCAGCTCAATCTGAAATCGTTGTGCCCATGATCAAAGAAGGACATCTGATTGGCGTTCTAGATATTGATTGTGGTGTAACAGGCGGATACGATCATATTGATCAAGAATATCTTGAGAAATACGTAGAAATGCTTATTGATATCGTGCCTTTAGATGTTATTTCTTAAAAAATTCAATAACTTTAACAAGTGAAATCAAAAGAACGCTCGAAATAGTCGTTCTTTTGATTTTTTTCTAAAATTATAATGGTTTTTGGTTTTCATAATCTAATTTTAATGTTATTATCATTTTATAAAATGTTAGAACGATTAAAGGTGGATGAGATATGAATAACGAAGAAATCATTTTGGGACAAAAATATGCGTGTAAGCCAATCGGTTTAAAGCATGTAGTAGTAGGTGAAGTCATTAATAAATTAGAAAATTGTATCGTGTTATGTGTGGAAAAATACCAAGAAAGTGATCATGAAGAAATATTAGAAAAATGTGGGAAAGTGGTTGCGAAATATGCGGATGTATATGATTTAACTACTATAGAAGCCATTTTTGAAACTTCTTCAAAAATTTATGAACCAGCGCTTGTCTCATAAATAAAAAATAGTTTAAAAGAGAAAGAGGAATAGCTTTCTCTTTTTTTTGTTATTCAAACTTTTATGCTTTACAAGTCTCACTAAAACATTTATATTATTGATAAGTCAATAATTGACAAGTCAACGGAAGGAGGATGGAGATGGATTTAAGAAAACTCAGTCAGTTACTCTATAAAATCAAAATTATCAGTCAAGAAGGATCAGCTTTGTTCGAGAAAGAAACTGGATTCAGTTTGACGAGATATGAAATGCTGATGTTTTTATGGGAAAAAGGCAAATGTTTACAAAATCAAATTCAAACAGATCTGAAAATAGACAATGCAGCTATCTCTAGACATTTGAAGATATTGGAAGAAAAAGACTATGTTTCACGAAAACGCAATCCAGCGAATAATCGTGAAGTATTTGTTCTACTGACGGATACAGCCAAACGAGAACTGGCTAAGTGTGAAAATAATCATCAACAGTCCGCTGACTCTTTGTGCATTTCGTTGACCGATGAAGAAATCACCGAACTAACAAAATTATTGAATAAACTTTATTAACTACATTAGGAGAAAGAAGAGAGAGAAATGAGCAAAGAATTAGTAAACAATGATTTTTCAAGTGTTGTATTTGGAAGAAAATCCGTTCGTGTATATGATGAAACGGTTAAGATTTCTCATGAAGAAATGTTAGAAATGATACAAGAAACAACAACAGCACCATCTTCAGTTAATATGCAACCATGGCGTTTTGTGGTGGTAGAAAGTGAAGAAGCAAAAGCAAAATTGAAACCATTGATCCGTTTTAATACGAGACAAAATGATACTTCATCTGCAATGGTCATGATCTTTGGAGATATGAACTGCTACGAATATGGGGAAGAAATCTATGACCAAGCAGTAGCAGAAGGTAAGATGCCGGCAGAAGTCCGAGACCAACAACTTGCTGCGATCCTTCCTTATTACCAAAACTTTACACGTGAACAAATGAATGACGTTGTGAAAATTGATGCTAGTTTAGCTGCAATGCAATTCATGCTAGTTGCTCGTAGTCACGGCTATGAAACAAATCCAATCGGGGGATTCGAAGCAGACCAATTGGCTGAAGCTTTTGATCTCGACAAAGAACGTTATGTTCCAGTGATGATCTTATCTGTTGGGAAAGCAGTAGAAGAAGGGTATGAATCTGTTCGATTGGCTCCAGAAAAAATTACAACTTTTAAATAAAGCGAGTGTGGAAAAATGATCGTTATCAATGCAAAATTTTCAATCAAACCAGAAAAAAGAAATGAATTTCTTGCGGAAGTCAATGAACTTGTTGCAAGTACAAGAAAAGAAGACGGGTGCTTAAGCTATCAATTGTACGAATCAATCGATATTGAAAATGAATTTGTCATGGTTGAAAATTGGCGTGATCAAGCAGCGATTGAAGGACACAATCAAAGTCCGTTACTTCAACAATTATTTAAAAATATGAGTCAGTATAGTAGTAAGAAGACAGAAATAAATGTTTCTCAAACAGTAAACTAATTTTTTTATTAAAGAAGTTATGTGTTAAATCTATTTTTTAAAATGTATCTAAATAATTTCCAGTTCGTCATGGTAAAATGATTAATCATTTACCGTGACGGGCTTTTTTTGTTAATCAATCATTTTTACTAAATAAACAGAATCGGATTTTAAATAACGTTTGTGAATTTTTTTAAGAATGTAAAAATCATAATTTTAATTCCTTAACTAGATATTTTTTTATTTTAACACACAGAAAACCTTGGTTTAATAATAAAATAATCTTGCGAATCTTATATGTTACAGGTAACATTAATATGTAGGTTAAACTACTACTGTTTATTTTAAATAACGTTTTTTAAGGAGGCGGATAATCGGATTCAAGTACATAAATAAAAGTAACCAACCTTAGAATAAAGTAAGAAAAAGCTAGGTTAGCCAAATTTCAAATATAACTGGGGGAGCAGATAAATTAAATGACGAAAAGAAAGCAAAATAAAAAAATAAAAAAAATGAAAACAATTATCAACTCAGCATTGCTGATGACCACTGTAGTGGGGTTGCTAGCACCTAACGTATTGGCAGCATCCAACGCAGTAAGTGAAATCGAAATGATTGATGAGGTGCAACCACCATATGATTCAGGAACATTGGACCTATCCATGCCTGAACCGGAAATAGGACGGGTATCTGTCATTGGGGTAGATGTAGATACACAAAAAGTACTTTGGTTTTCAGAGGAATTCGGTTTTGTCGGAAACAATGTAACCTTATTCGCTGAAATTGTAGAAGGGTATGAATTGATCTCTCCAGATAGAGTGACTATTTATATGGAAACGCCAGAGATATATCACAATTTTTATTATAAAAAAATTGAAGATAGTCCTGAAGAAAGCTTCTCATCAGTCACTGTGCAGTATTTACATAATGAAACTGGTCAACCGATTGCCGAACCTACGGTAATTAATGATTTAGAGATTGGAACAGAATACATAGGAAATGCACTGGTGATTGATGGCTACACGATCGTAGGGCCTGAAACTTATACAATCAATGTTTCCGAGGATCCAAATAGCAATATCATTACTTTCCGTTATGATGAAAATCCAGTGACTAAAGAAAAAGCAACTGTAACTGTTAAGTATATTAATGAGAAGGGGGAATCGATTGCTGAAGATAAAATAATAAGTGACCTGGAAGTCGGCTCTACACATACAGAAGAAGCGTTACTTATCGAAGGATACGAATTGCTGAGTACCAAAGTCCAAACGATAGAAATACAAAGCGAAGGCAATATCATTACATTTATATATGAAACTAAGGAAACAACGCCGCCAGAAAATGAAAAAGCCGATTTGACTGTGAAATATATTGATGAGCAAGGTCAAACGATTGCTAATGATAAAATAATCCAAGACTTAGAAGTCGGCTCTACATATACAGAAGAAGCGTTACTTATCGAAGGATACGAATTACTGAGTGCCAAAGTCCAAACGATAGAAGTACAAAGTGATGGCAACACCATTACATTTATATATAAAGCCAAAGAAACATCACCGTCAGAAAATGAAAAAGCCGATCTGACTGTCAAATATATCGATGAGCAAGGTCAATCAATTGCGGAGAAAAAAGTAATAACTGATTTAGAGATTGGGAAGCTTCACAAAGAAGAAGCGTTGCTAATCAAAGGATATGAACTAGTTAATCCGAAGTTAGCGATACAAGAAGTCATGATTGAAAAGGGAACAAACACGATCATGTTTATCTATAAGAAAATCAAAACAACAGTAGCGTTAGCAGAAAACGTTGCTTTCATTTATGGTACAGAAGGAAAACAAATGACGGCGGTTATTCCAGGAGGAACAACGATGTACGTTGTTTTGAACGGGGAAATCATCGGAAAAGCCAAACAAGAAAAGGTCAATTCTTCTCGTTTAGTAGATGTAAAAGTAGAAGAACCGACGACGATTTATTTATCTAAAGCTGTAGCAAATGGGGAAACAGTTCAATACTATACAGAAAATGAAGCCGGAGAAAAATCAGTCATCTCAGAAATTACACGCCAAGAAAAGACGGATCAAACAAATAAACCAACTGAGAATGATGACAACAAACAAGATCAAAGTAAAGTGGATACCACAACTGAAACGAATAAAAATAAAGAAAGTACCGAAAAGAAAGAATCAAATCAAACGTCAACTTCAAAAAATGGTAGCACCACAAAAAATAATTCTACAGGTACGACCAAAACCACCGTATCTGGAAAAGCTACTTTACCAAAAACAGGAGAGCAACAAAATCGCTTATTGCGCAGTTTAGGAATGGCACTTTTAGTAACGGTAATGGGGATCAGTTACATATTAAAGAGAAAAAATAGAATAAAACAAGATTAAAAATCATTCAATGAAAAATAACTAAAAAAACACAGACCTCCAGAAGTATCTAGATACTTCCGGGGGCCTGTGTTTTTGTTCTCGCTTCCTATTTACTGGCAGTGATAGCGGACAGGATACTCATGTTTTCGGGATCGGATAAAACCGTCAATTATTTATTGATCTATGTGAGTAAACTTTGTCATAATGACTGAGAAATAACCAAAATCTAACTAATTCAAGGTTGCTTATTGTTCAAATTATGCGCTTTATATGTATCAGTCAGCAGGGAATGCTTAGATTCAATCGTTAGTATAGGAAAATGTTCAGAATCATTCAATTTTATAATGAGACTAGATAATAAAATTTTATCTTTCATTACTTGGTATTTTTTTTGTAAGGGATAAGCACGAGATTTTTTGTCTCCGTAGTTTCTTCCTCGCTTAAAGGAGTGAGAATAATCGTTTCATTCTTCTTACTGACTTTGTAAGACATGATGTCACTTTTAGACCAAAGTTCCTTCCAAGTCATTATATCTCCTTTAATCGTATAACGAAACTCTTCTTTTATATGCTTACTGAATTGTTTGATAAATTTCTTCATATGTACACTATTGGATTCATCGTCTACAGAGTAATCGATACTTGAAAAATCTAAGTTAAAACTAGCTTTACGGTTAGAAAAGGTAAGGGTCATTTTGGGATCATCAGTAGAGTCCGTCCCTTCAATTACCCACGCATTTGCTTTTAGATCCTTAACTAAACGATTCCACGAACATGGTTTATTAGTCTCTGTATGGACTTGCCCTGATGATAAGTTTGGCGCAATGGAAGACGCTGGTGTTGATATTATCACAACAAATAGCCGTTCTGGCGATTTAAGGTGGTCTCAACTAACGTTAAAGAATGGATACACTGGTGTAACATGGGCTGGGTATTTACCACCATACGTCGAAGAAATCAATAAAGGTTTAGTGCGTTTAAGCTGTACTGTAACTGGTGGATCAAATAGCCAAAACACTGTAATTGCAGAATTACCTGAATGGGCTCAACCTTATTTAAACAGCGCAGGTTTGGGTATGGTACGTACTAGCTCAAGCATTAACAAGTGTAGCGTTGATGTAATTGGGAAAATAGCTGGAACACCCAGATTTGTTGTTGGATTAGGTTGGGAAAGTCGAAGTTCTTGGGCAATGATCAATATTGATTACAAAATTTTATAAATATTAATAACATTTTATTTATTAGACACTCATTTTGAGTGTCTTTTTATGAAAGGAGGCTAGTTGGTTGAAAGACGAAGCAATACAAGACGTGGTAGAACGCTTAGTGCGTATTGAAACGAAGTTAGATAATTACGAGTTATTACGCGAAAAAGCGGAAAGTGCAAAAGATAGAGCGGATCAGGCATATTCTATTGCGCTTAATAATGTAGAAGATATCAAGGAAATGAAGAACAATAATAAATGGGCTTGGGGCTATATGATTGGCTTAGGCATTACAATCATTGGCTATTTCTTGACTAAATTGTAAAGGAGGTTAGAAGAAATGATTTTACCAGATAAGTATTATCAAATCATTAAATGGACGGTTTTAACAGTTTTACCAGCTGCATCTGTTTTAGTAGCCACGTTAGGAAAAGCGTATGGATGGAATGGAACAGATATGACAGTACTCACTATCAATGCAGTAGCAACATTTTTAGGCGTTATCACTGGTGTGTCGGCTTATAATTTGAAAAAATAGGAGGAAACAAATGAAAAAGAAAATTACTGTTACTGCGATGAGCCTATTAATGGCTCTTTTTTTATTGCCAATTAACGGGTTCGCCTATACGATCAACAATGGATTTAATTTAGGTGTAAATGAAGGTAGCTCTCAAGTAGCAAATAACCAATATATTCTATTGCATGAAACAGCAAACGAAACTGCGACAGGACGAAATGAAGCGCAGTATATGCAACGTTCATGGACTAGTGCTTATACTGCTTATATTGTGGGAGACGGTGGAATTGTTTACCAAGTCGGACAACCTGGTTATGTACAGTACGGTGCTGGTTCATATGCTAATGCCAATAGTCCTGTTCAGATTGAGTTACAACACACACATGATAAAGCAATTTTTGAAAAGAACTATAAAGCATATGTTGAATTGGCAAGAGATTCAGCAATGAAATATGGTATTCCATTAACATTAGACACTCCTTATAACCAACCAGGAATCAAATCGCATTTATGGGTAACACAAAATATCTGGGGCGATCATACAGATCCTTACGGTTATCTTTCTGAAATGGGCGTAAGTAAAGAAAAATTAGCATATGATTTAGCTCATGGATTTACCGATGAAAATCCAACTACTTCAGATGATAAACCAGTCATTGATCCAACTAGAGCAGGTGCTGCAAATCCTACGCTGACAGATGGAACAAATTACGCCCACATTGATCAGTTCGGAGAAATCGAAAACGCAAACTTGCATGTAGCAGGATGGCATATTGCTAACTATAAATACGAGTATATTTTCATTATGGACTACAATACTGGGAAAGAATTAGTTCGAGTAAAAGCTGATGGAATATATAGACCAGATGTAAATCAAGCTTATAATACTTCTGGAAATGTTGGTTATCATGTATCTTTCAATATGCGTAACTTCCCTAATAAAAAAGTTTACGTAATGATGCGTGCGACAAACGATCCAGAAGGAAATACTAAGGGTGGAGCACAAGATTTTCATGACAAGCGTTGGTATTTAAATATTCCACAACGATAAAAAATTCCCCCCTCTTTGAGGGGCGGTACATAAAAATTTATTATTTAGATTCTATAAACATGTGCAACTTATCTAACAAGAAAGTATATATTCTACAGAAGTAAACAAATAGCTTATATTTTAGGATGTACACAAATTGACAAGTATAATAAAACTTTGATAAAATACAAATGTTTTTTTATTTTTATGTGTGATTAGTTAGAACTTACTTAAATCCTATTATAATATTTTTGTTAATGATTTTAATAAAATGATTGGAGAGAAAATGATGGATCAAAAAGCGTTTATCGAATCTATTGATTCTACAATCGATAGATTAAAAAAAGAAATTCGATTTTATAATAGAGTAATTGGTATCGGAAATATTATAAAAATAGTCTTATCAGCTAGTATCCCAATATTAATTGATCAGGCTTCCGAACACAGGTCTTTACTATTGATTGTTTCAATTGCTTCAGCAATAATTACAATTATACAAAGTGGGATGTCTGCATTTAATTATCAAGATAAAGTACAGACTTCGGCAGAGTTATTAATGAAAATTGAAAAAGAAAAGTTGTTATATATAACGAAAACATCCCCATATAATAAAACAGATGAAGAAAATTTCCATTTAATCGTTACAACCCTTCAAACTGAATTAAATGATATTATCTCTGATTTTAATCAAGTTAATAACTAAAAATTTATTTAATTAGAAAGTAGTGCAGATAATACTAATTGTACAATTAAGAAAAGAGATAAGACTTTACATTCCTAAAAAAATGTAAAGTCTTATCTCTTTTCTTAATGCTATAAATTCATAATAAGATTATGGACAATAAATTTAAAATTTATTCAGACTGTAGACAAACTCCTAAATTTAGAGTGTTGTTTGCAGTCTGACGACTCAAAAATGAGTCGTATAAATCAATTATAGTAATAAGTCATTGATTTCTTTAAATTCTTTATCAAGTTCTTTTTCATCATATTTTTCATATTTATCAGCTTCATGAAGAACTTTTTTAATTTCATGAATAGCCTTTCGTTCAACTAACCATTTTTTTAGGTTATGTTTTTTTTCTGGATTTTCAGATAACGTATCAAGTTCGTCTAACTCTTTATCCAGTTTATTGACAACAGAAACAATTTTGTTTACAACTTTTTCTTCTTTGTTTTCTAAATTTGACATTTGTCTTCACGTCCTTTTTATTTGATAATTTAAGTATAGAACTTTGATATAGTTTATACAAATAGAAACGCTTCTTCGTGTATTCTGTGATTTTCTTTTGAAATGAGGAAAACTTTGGAGTAAAATGAACGTGGACAGAACAATATTTAGGAGGAATAAACTATGTGTACGTCTATTACTTATGTAACAAGTGATCATTATTTTGGAAGGAATTTTGATTATGAAATATCTTACAATGAAGTAGTCACTGTTACTCCAAGAAATTATAAGTTGAATTTTCGAAAGGTAAATGATTTGGATACTCATTATGCAATGATTGGTATTGCCGCTGGTATAGCTGACTACCCTCTTTATTACGATGCGACAAATGAAAAAGGATTGAGTATGGCTGGGCTAAATTTTTCTGGGTATGCTGATTATAAAGAAATACAAGAAGGGAAAGACAATGTATCTCCTTTTGAATTTATTCCTTGGATTTTAGGACAATGCTCAACAGTAGGAGAAGCTAAAAAATTGTTAAAAAATATCAATTTAGCAAATATAAATTATAGTGATGAACTTCCTTTATCCCCTTTACATTGGCTATTAGCTGATAAAGAAAAATCAATTGTCATTGAAAGTATGAAAGATGGACTTCATATATATGATAACCCTGTGGGCGTTCTTACCAATAATCCTTCATTTGACTATCAATTATTTAATTTAAACAATTATCGTGTCTTATCGAGTGAAACTCCTAAAAATAATTTTTCAAATCAAATAAGTTTGAATGCCTATAGTCGCGGTATGGGAGGGATAGGCTTGCCTGGAGATTTATCCTCAGTATCTCGTTTTGTTAAAGCGACTTTTACGAAGCTGAATTCTGTATCTGGAGATTCAGAGTCAGAAAGTATTAGTCAATTTTTCCATATCTTAGGTTCAGTAGAACAACAAAAAGGTTTGTGTGATGTTGGTGATGGAAAATATGAATATACAATTTATTCTTCTTGTTGCAATGTTGACAAAGGAATCTATTATTATCGAACATATGAAGACAGTCAAATTACTGCAATTGATATGAATAAAGAAGACTTAGATAGTCATAAGTTAATTAGTTATCCAATTATAGAAAAACAACAAATTAAATATATAAATTAGTTAATGTGTTGTGATTGATTATTTAATATAGATATAATACAAAAAGGCAAAGATATTTTCAAAACATTTTTTCTTGATGTGATATCCTTGTCTTTTTTGTAATGTTTTTAACTTATTGCTTTTGCAAAATTTATTTACCTGTTTTCTGGATCAACGATAGTGTATATTATGCTATCCTTGTTTGGATTTTAGGACGTTTAAAGAGGCACTTTTTTACATAACTTAATCCATAGACATAGACCTTTTAAGCATGCTGTGAGATAATAATAAAGAAGAGTTTAAAGCGCACCCCAAACCACTTCCCCATAAGTGTGTTACGCTTTAAACTCTTTTATATTTGAAGCCATTAAAAAGCATACCATATAACTGTAAAAAATAATGGGAAAAAGACTTATAATTGGAGTAGTAGTTAATTAGTGACTTATTTTTGATTTTATAGCACTGATACTATAAAATATAGATATCGTCATATTACACAATCTTAATACTAACTTAAAAATATTTCCTTTTATAAGTATGGTGATAAAATCCGTTCCGGGCTACCTTTTTAGGTAGCCTACTTTAATCTTTATACCTTTCTGGATCAACGAAAGTATACTTTATATAGTCATAACGCCGATGATCGCTTCGTGCGTCTGGCACGTCAGTCACGATATCAAACAAAAAGTATACGTCTTTCTTCATTCTAGTTTTTGCAGCAGGGATTTTAAAGTAGTTCTTATTAGAATAATAGAGATTAACTAGCAGGCTAGTTTCAATTGCTAAAAAGACTACTTCAGTATCCCAGACTTTATATAAATCTTTGACAAATTTTTCTGATGGATCGTATTTAAACCAAAGCAGATGTTCCTCTAGCTCGATTGTCATGTTTTTCACCTCAACGAAAGTATACGAACTAAAGTTCTTTTTGTAAAGTTAAGTAAGTTGCATATATAAAGTATGCAACATGAAAGAATGTATTTTTTGAATGCCATTTTGAATGCCATTTATAATTATTTAACGAATTTTAGTGAAAATAAAAAACGCTCAAACCCTTGTTTAATAAGGATTTGAGCGTTATGCGAAATCTACCAAAATCTCACAATGGAGACGGCGGGAGTCGAACCCGCGTCCAAACACATCGCCACTTAAAAATCTACGTTCATAGTCAACTCATTTGTGGTTTCGCTTTACAGCTTGCCGAGTGACAGGCATTCTGTATCGCTAGTCTGATGATCTCTTTAACAACTTACAGACGGAAAGTTGTCACGTATCCCACTAAATTTGAGACCCTTACTCGAGCACATGGGCGATGCCGAGAGGATCTACGCTAACTGTTTTTAGGCAGCTAAAGCGTAAGAGTTGTTTTCGTTTTTAGCAGTTATATTTAACTGTAACGTTTTAACGTAGACGTAACCTACGAAACGCAATTCAAGCTCAAACTGTGCCTGTCGAATCCGTAACGTCCCCGTTATAAACAAGGGTTACGTGTATTTTTCATACAATTTATATTATAGCACAAAATTGAATTTTTTCAATGAGGAACGATCACGGAAAAAGCAAATCGTCCGAAGTATCAAGAGATGATCCTCAATAGCTAATACTGTAAAAAATCATCTCTCAGTTACTCGGAAATATACATCGTATCTAGTTAAAAAGCTTTCAACATTCACCTGATATTGGCTAGATGAATCACCTTTCTACTAGTTATCATCCTTATCAGCAGAATTTCATCGTTTTTCGATTAAAAATCAAATCAAGTCAAAATATTTGAGCGCATGAACGATTCCGCCCTCAGTGTTTTTCTTTGTAATAAAAGTGGATAGTTCTTTGAGATCATTATAAGCATTGCCCATCGCGATCTTGTTGTCGCATGCTTCTAACAGTGCAAAGTCATTTGGTCCATCACCAAATCCAAATGTAGGCACATCAACAAGGTTTAATTCTTGTTTTAGACGTTTCACTCCTGCGCCTTTCGAGATTCCTTTTTTGACCGTGTCAATCGAGTAAGGACCATTTCGATAAAAAGTCAGATCAGGAAATTGTTCATGATAATATTCATCCCCAGATTGAGAGAGGATAAGTAACATATTGATTGGATGATCCAAATAAGCTTGCGGATTGATTTCTGGTACATTTGAATGGATAAAGTTATAGGCATCAATCATCGTTTGTGTGTGTGCAGTACACCAAATATGTTGATGGTTATAAAATGAGAGCTGGTGCCCTTGTATTTGGACATGTTCGAGCATCTTTTGACAGTCTTCAGTTGCGATTATTTCAGAATGAACTTCTTGACCATCCACGCTGATGTAAGAACCATTCATCGTAACTGCAGAGGAAATACCAGCATCTGACATGATATGTTTGATTTCAGCTTCAGTTCGTCCAGTTGCTATGACTGGCAGGACGTTATTTGCCTGTAGTGCTTGCATTGCTTCGGCCACTTCTGGTGTGATTTTTGATTGAGCATCTAACAGTGTTCCATCAAGATCAAAAAAAGTAATTGCACGATAATTTGACACAAAAAAAACCCCTTTTTTATTCGATTACCCCTATCTTAACAAAGAATGAACAAAAGACAAACCTTTCGTGAAGAATTACCGAATATATTGGTTCAAGTTAATTTTTAGAGTATACTAGAAAGAGAGATTTAGGAGGGATCATATGATTTTTTTAGTTATCGGAGTATTTTTGACTATCCTAGGTTGCTTGTTTCTTTTTATCCCTTCTAAAGGGAATCTGCCTTTTTATGGTTACCACTCACCGCGAGCCACAAAATCCGATGTTCACTGGCGGTTAGCACAAAAAACAAGTGGAAAATATTTTTTTATTTTCGGTTTATTGATGGCCTTGATCGGCTATTTACTAAAATTAACTGGACAGACAAACTATTTTATAATCGAGATGTTGGTTTTAGTTTTTCCAATTATGCCGATTTTTATCTTAACTGAAAAAAAATTACAAGAACTCGATGATAGTATTGGAGGAAATAAAAAATGAATATTTTAATGATAGAAGATAATCAATCCGTATCTGAAATGATGCAGATGTTTTTTTTGAATGAAGGATGGGAAGCAACCTTTAAATATGACGGAAAAGAAGGTCTAGATGCTTTTTTAGAAAGACCGAATTACTGGGACATGATCACTTTAGACCTGAACTTGCCAACGATGGATGGTATGCTTGTTGGTAGAGAAATTCGGAAAGTCTCTAGTACAGTTCCGATCATTATGTTAACAGCTCGTGATTCTGAAAGTGACCAGGTTATTGGATTAGAGATGGGCGCAGATGACTATGTGACCAAACCTTTTAGCCCACTAACTTTGATTGCCCGAATGAAAGCTTTACACCGTCGTAGTGAATTGGTAGAGGTAAAAGAAGAAACAAACAACTCGGACGATCACTTCGATATCGAAACAGATCACTTTAAGATGAATACAAAAACACGTGAAGCTTATTTAAATAAAGCACCAATCGAAGGTTTGACACCGAAAGAGTTTGATCTATTATTTACACTAGCTAAAAAACCACGTCAAGTATTTTCTCGGGAACAATTACTGGAATTAGTGTGGGATTATCAATACTTTGGTGATGAACGAACGGTTGATGCGCATATCAAAAAGCTTCGACAAAAAATCGAAAAGGTTGGACCACAAGTCATTCAAACGGTTTGGGGCGTAGGTTATAAATTTGATGATTCTGGTGTGGCCTAATGCGCTATCTTTACCAGCAGTTATTAGCCTTTTGCGGTATGATCGCGATGATCATTTTGATCGTAGGTGTTTCCTTTACGCAACTGACTAAGCAAACCATTGAAGAAAATAATTACCAACAACTTTTTGGCTATGCAGAATCTGTCGAGAAGACAACACAGACATACACAGACACGTTTCCTCAATTAAGCCAAGATCAAGCGTTTCAAAATGCATTATTATTAACGGAACAAGTCTTATCAGAACAAAATGTCAATTTTATTTTTATCGATAAGAACGAACGGGTCATTTATCCTACTGATAATGTGGTATTGAACTTTACGATTAAAGCGGAACAATGGGATAATCTGCGTCATGGAAGACAAGTAAAATTTACCTCCAACAAAAATATACTAGGACAAAATCAAGCGACGTCTTATGCCTTAGTACCTTTTAATTTAAATCATGAATTTTATGGTGGCTTGGTTGTTAGTCAACCGGCTAAAAATATCCATAATAGTGTTCGATCGGTCACATTGAATCTGTTTAAAGGTTTTATTTTTTCAAGTATTGTTGCTATATTAGCGAGTTATGCGTTTGCTGCTTTTCAGGTTAAAAGGATCAATCGTTTACGTAATGCAACGAAAGAAGTCACGAATGGAAATTTTGATGTCCAATTGCCAGTTCATGATAAAGATGAATTTGATGAATTAGCGGATGACTTCAACAAAATGACGAATTCTTTAAAAGAATCTCAGGCTGAAATCGAAGAGCAAGAAAATCGCCGAAGACAATTTATGGCAGATGCTTCTCATGAAATGCGTACGCCGCTAACCACAATCAACGGGTTACTTGAAGGTCTAAAATATAATGCAATTCCTGAAGACCAAAGAGAAAATGCGATCAACTTGATGAAAAATGAAACAGAACGACTGATACGCTTAGTTAACGAAAATCTAGACTATGAAAAAATCAGAACCAATCAAATCAGTATGGTTATTAAAAGATTCAATGGTACAGAAACATTGAAAAATATTGTGGCACAGCTTGAAACAAAAGCAGAAGCTGCAGGGAATGTTTTAGTTTTACAAGCAGAAGACGATGTGGAAGTGTATGCAGACTATGACCGATTTGTGCAAATCATGGTGAATATCATCCAAAATGCGATTCAATTTACAGAAAATGGAACGATCACGATCTCTTTAGAAAAAGGTTATCTAGAAACGATTATCCGAATTAAGGATACAGGTATCGGAATGACTGAACAACAAATGAAGAGTATTTGGGACCGTTATTATAAAGTTGATCCCTCAAGAAAGAATACAAAATACGGGGAATCAGGTCTAGGACTTCCAATCGTTCAACAGCTAGTTCGGCTTCATAAAGGAAAGCTGGAAGTAGAAAGCGAACTGGGGACAGGAACAACATTCACAGTTAAATTACCAGATGTAGAAATAAAATAAACAAAGAGACTGATCCAAAAATTGGTTCAGTCTCTTTTAGTATCTCTAAAAACGAATAAACGGCGTTCAAGAAACAACTCCTCAACAATTAAGAGAGGAGCTAAATAGTGTTCAAAGAACTGATCTTCGACAATAAGGATGAAACTCTCAAAACATAGGAAGCTGTGAGTTTCATCCTTATTACATAGGTCAAGTTGCTCTATCCACGACCTCTTTTTATCGTTCATCATAGATTTGGTCGACATACTGACTATGAGCAATGGTTTCATCATGAGTCAGTAATAGAATGGCGATTTTTTTGTTTTTGACTAGATAATCAAATAGATCAAGAATTTCTTGTGCTTCAATTACTTTAAGTTCATCCAGCACTTCTTCAATGATGAGTTTGTCTTTTTTAGCAAGTAACGCATGCAACAATTGAAGTTTGATTTTATCAAAAAGAGAGAGTTGATCAGGTTCTCTGTTAAGAAGTGCTGGATCAATCTTGAGCATTTCTTGAAAAGATAAACGTTCTTTTTTATTTTCAGATAAATTCAGTAGTACTTGATCTTTGGTTTTTAAATAAGGGAAGAGAGGCCAATCTTTTTGGACGATAAGTAATTGTTTGGGACTCGATACAATCGCTTGCTCTTTTAGCGCTGTTAATAGTTCTTCTTGTTTTGCTTTTGGGCAAAGAATAACAGCTAATTCTCCTAAAGACATTATTGGCTTACATGTATTCATGAAAGATCACCTTACCTTTTTTTAAACGTTGATAGAAAATCGTAAATTGTAAGAGACTAATACATAGACTGATGGAGATAAGAAGGCCAACCGTTTGTAGGAAACTCTTAAACGTATCGAAGAAAAAAGCATCGTTTACAAAATCAATTTTAAAAAAAGTTTGTTGATCCATCGGTATGGCTAATGGTCGAGTAGTCGATATAAGTGAATGGGTGTCAGGCAATTCAAATAATCTTAGACTCCAAAAATTAAGATGTTGTAACAGTGCTTGATAAATGTTTTGAAAAAGCACAATTCCAATAAATAAAAGTGTGCAACAGATCAGTAATGGTAAGATCATTTGCCAGATAATCAAAAGAAAAATTCTAGTTTTCGATAAACCAGCTAAACGCCAGTTGATCAATTCACGTTGATCTTGTTTTAATGTTCGCTGAAAGAAAAAGATAAATGCGCCAACAAACAAGAACAGTAACAACAAGATCAGCTCGGCATAAAATTGTTTCACTGATAGAAAAGACGGAAAGTGTACTTTTAAGGACGTCGTGTCCAAGAAACTAAGACGATCTTCAATTTGTGCATAAAGTGTTGATTGTAAATGATATAAGTTACACACAAGCATCAATAAAAAAGCAGTGACACTTGTAAATAAGCAACTAAAGAGTGTCTGTTTTTTATAATAACGCATTCTTGCAACTGAATAGCGGAGTATTCTCATCACTTTCACCTCATTTTAAATTATAGAAAATGAATATGAATAAAGTATGAAATTCATATAGTAAAATCAGGAAATCCCTATTTTTTAATAAACGAAAATGACGATAAATCAACTGTTCCGCTATATTTTGTGAATAAAATCCAATGTTCATGGATGGTTCTAATACGTGAATTTAAGCTCTATTTTCTAGAAAAACGCCAGAGTAACTCAAATTAAAGTGCATGAAAAAAGCTAAGAATTAACGAAAAACAAGAATTGGTTTTCGTCAATCTTAGCTTTTATAATCATTACTTCTATGGGCACGTAATCCTTTTGAAAGAAAGGCTAGCTATTTATCAGATTCAGAAGAAGGAACTGAATCACTCGTCTGTGTCCCATTTATTTGTTGGTAAGTTTTGGTTTCATATAGATCTTTTGTTGATTGGTTATTGTTTTGACTAAAGACACTTGTTGATTTGTCACCTAGTTCTTTTTCTTTTTCAAGCAACTGTTTCATGCCGTTTTTGTAATCAAATTGACTTGCTTCAATTGGGTCTAACCCAGTATCTGTAGAAAAGCGGAGTAAGTCACCATTGTTGATTTGATCTGAAACAGCTAACTGTTTATTCGCTTTTTCTTTCAATGCATCAATCTCATTTTGAACTTCTTGAGTCGGTTCTGTAATGGCTTGTCCAGTTTTGTTATCGTAAATCGTTCCGCCATAATAAGTGTATTTAGGAGTAATAAAATCACCATCACGGAAAGTAACAAGTTGATCATGTTGCTTAGAAAAGAGATCTTGTCCTAGCTGATTGTAGTTTTTGGTATCTACTCCTAACAGATGGAGTAGAGTAGGTAATGCATCCACTTGTCCGCCATAGGTATGATTGATTCCACCGTTTGTTTGTCCAGGTAGATGGATCATGTAGGGAACTCGTTGCATTTGTGCGTTGTCAAAGTTTGTCCATGTATCACTTGTTTTACCCACTAGTTCCGCTAACGATTTATTTCTAGAGTTAGAAATTCCGTAGTGATCACCATAAAGGACGATGACAGAATTATCATAAAGACCACTAGCTTTCAAATAGTTGAAAAATTCTTCAACTGCTGTATCGAGATAATTCGCTGTTGCAAAGTATCCGTTGATCGTTTCATCATTTGTCGTAGCTAGCGGGAAGCCTGCTTCTTCGTTTGTGAACTTAGAATAAGGATAATGATTAGATACCGCAATAAATTTAGAATAAAAAGGTTGTTGTAAATGTTCTAAATATTGTACTGATTGTTGGAAGAACGGTTTATCATGCAATCCATATTGGAATGAATTGTCGTCATTGACATCATAATAAGAAGCATCAAAGAAATAGTTGTAACCTAATTTTTTATAGGTCTCATTACGATTCCAGAATGTACCAGCGTTACCATGGAAGGCGGCACTCGTATAACCTTGTGTCTGACTCAAAATATCAGGAGCAGCTTGGAAGGTATTCTTTCCACCTAATTGAGTGAATAATGATCCTTGATTTAAACCAAATAGTGAATTTTCAAATAAGGTTTCAGCATCACTGGTTTTACCTGCTTTAACTTGATGGAAGAAATTGTCAAAGCTAAATGTACTGTTACTATGATATAAACTATTCAGAAATGGCGTTACTTCATGTTCTACACCATTGGCATCTTTTAGTTTATAGTCGATCAAGAATTGTTGGAAACTTTCTAAATGGATATAAATCACATTTTTTCCTTTAGCAATACCAAATGTTTCAGCATTTGGTTCAGCATAGTGATCTTTGATATAACTTTCTACTTCTTTCAGATCATTAGGACTTGCTTCTGCTCGTACTTGGTTCGTTTGGTAAGTCTGGATACCATCATAGACGGTAAACGCATTGATACCTAAATATTTGACTAAATAATCTCTAGAAAAAGTACGAGTCAATAATTCTGGGCGATCGGCTTCTGCTAAAAATAAATTTCCAGAAAAAATCATGACTGACAAAGTCGAGATCGCAAAAGCCATTCGTGCACGAATCGGTTGTGGATCCATTTTGATTTTTTTGGTTATCAATAATGCAGCGACAATGATAAAGTCGATCCAATAAAGGACGTCATATGGTCTAAATAAGCGAATAGCACTTTCTCCAAGCCCGCTAGCTACTTTTCCTGCCCCCAAGATGGTATTGATCGTAATAAAATCCGTAAACTCACGATAATAAGTTACGTTGGAGAACACCAGTAAAGTCAATAGGAAATAAATGACCATCATTGTAATATAAGACGCTTTCGTCCGTCTCACATATAACGCAATCCCCATTAACAACAACGTGGTAGCGATCGGATTGATAAACAGTATAAAGTATTGTATGCCACTTTCGATGCCTAAATTGAAATCAAACAAATAGGCAAAAATTGTTTTTAGCCAAAGTAAAACAGCTAATAAAGAAAAAAATCCGAGCCTTTTATTCAAAAAGGCGGGTGTTTTTATTCGTCTCAATGTAATCTCCCTTTCCCCACTCTTCTCATTTACAGAGTGTTATGAAGTTATGATTGCTCAAACTACATATTCCATCCTATTTTACTAGTACGCAAATCCAGTGTCAATCGAAACCAAACGCTTACACCGGTGATTAAGGATTTCTTATTCTTTTGTGAACGCTAGCACTAAGACAGCCTGCTTAATATTTGGTATACTGATTAATGATAAAGGTAAAGTAGGTGAGTCAATGAAAGTACAAATTAAGAAAAAAGCAGGAAATCGTATCAAGAACGGTTATCCATTGATTCAAAAGGAAGATTTGGTCCAGTCGTACAATGAAACCACGCAGTGGATCGAATTGGTTGATCAACAAGATAATTTCTTAGCTAAGGGCTATTTAGGTAAACAAAACAAAGGAATCGGTTGGGTTTTGAGTCAACAAAATAAAACGTTTGACCAGGCATTTTTTGAGAAAAAGTTTTCTGAAGCTAAAGCAAAAAGACAAGCTTTTTTCATAGATGAACAAACAACAGCATTTCGTTTATTTAACGGAGAAGGGGATGGCATCGGTGGTCTGATCATTGATTATTATGAACACTATGCAGTATTTTCTTGGTATAATGAAACTCTTTATACTTACCGCCATTTGCTCTTCTCAGCGTTTCAACAAGTTTATCCTGAGATAAAGGGTGCTTACGAAAAAATCCGTTTTGAAACAAATGAATTTCCTGAAAGTCAGTATGTTTATGGAGAAACAGCTCCTGAACCTTTAATCATCAAAGAAAATGGCGTCTCTTACGCCACTTATTTGAATGAAGGGCTGATGACAGGCATCTTTTTAGATCAAAAAGAAGTCAGAGGAGCTTTGATCGATGGACTTGGTCTAGGAAAGTCTGTTTTGAATATGTTTAGCTATACTGGGGCTTTTTCAGTTGCGGCAGCAATGGGTGGTGCTTTGGAGACCACTAGTGTTGACCTAGCAAAGCGAAGTTTGAAAAAAACACAGGAACAATTTGAAATCAACGGTTTGGATCTTCAGACACAAAAAATCATTGTGATGGATGTTTTTGCCTATTTTAAATATGCTAAAAGAAAGCAGCTGACTTATGATCTCATTGTGCTTGACCCTCCAAGTTTTGCGAGAAACAAAAAGAAAGTGTTCCGAGTAGCCAAAGATTATGGCGAATTGGTTAAAGATAGCTTGGCTATTTTATCGGACGAGGGAACGCTTATCGCTTCAACGAACGCAGCTAACGTGAGTACCGATCAGTTCAAAAAAATGATCGAAAATGAACTAATGCTAGCCAATGTTGAATATGAAGAAATTACTCGTTTTCGATTACCACAAGATTTCCAAACCATTGAAGCCTTTCCAGAAGGGGATTATTTAAAAGTATTTATCTATCAAATTAGGAAATAAGGGGGGGAGGACAGATGGTGCAAGTGAAAAGACTAAACTTAGGAAAAGGACATCCTAAAATTTGTGCGCCAATGATCGGAGACACTCGTGAAGAACTTTTGCGAGAAGCGATTTTAGCCAAAGAAGCTGGTGCTGATTTAGTGGAGTGGCGAATTGATTATTATGAAGATGTCTTTCAATATGAAAAAGTCACAGAAACGTTGGTACTGATCCATGAGATGCTCGACGGGTTACCGGTGCTTTTCACTTTTAGAACAATAGCAGAAGGTGGCAAACGAGATATAACGATCCGAGCATATCACGAGTTGTACCTACAGATGATCCGCTCTGGTTTAGTCGATATGGTTGATTTAGAATTAGACAAAATTGAAAGCCTTGAAAAAGAGTTGTTAGCAGAAATCAAACAGCGCAACATCCCGTTGATTATCAGCAGTCATAATTTTAAAGAGACCCCAGCTGATCCAGTCTTATTGTATCAATTGAATATGATGGAACATCTTGGTGCAGATATCGGTAAAATAGCGGTAATGCCCCATAACGAACGAGATGTTTTACGTTTGATGGAGCTAACGAGACGGGCAGGAGCGTTTGTGTCCATGCCTCTGATTACAATGTCAATGGGACAGCTCGGAATGATTTCGCGCTTATCGGGAAATTTGACTGGTTCGGTCATGACTTTTGGTGCGTTAACCTCTGAAAAAGCATCAGCACCTGGACAAATCACTGTAAAGGAACTAAAATCAATAATCAAATTATTAAATTGAAACAATCTAATTTGAAGGTGAAAATGTTGGCAAAGAAAAAACAAGTGAAAACAAATGCGATCCGCTTAGTAGAACAAAAGAAAATCAAGTATACTGAACATGAGTATGCTTGGGATGAAGCGCATTTAAGTGCATCTTCTGTCGCTGAGCAACTTTCTGAAAGTGAACACCGCATTTATAAAACACTCGTAGCGGTTGGAAACAAAACAGGAACGATCGTAGCGGTCATTCCTGGTAATCGAGAGTTAGATCTAAAAAAATTAGCAAGAGTATCTGGAAACAAAAAAGTAGAAATGTTACATCTGAAAGACTTAGAAGCTACCACTGGTTATATTCGTGGTGGTTGCTCGCCAATTGGGATGAAGAAATTATTTCCTACTTATTTAGAACAAACAGCACAATCACAAGAAACGATCATTGTATCAGCAGGAAAAAGAGGACACCAAATGGAGCTAGCACCTCAAGCCATTTGTGATTTAACTAAAGGGACTTTTGCTGATCTTGTACTGTGATGCAGTCGGCAATTCATCAGTTTATCAACTAAAAAAAGAAAAAACAGTAACGAAAAGAGTCAGACATCTTCTACTCCCTTCGTTACTGTTTTCGTTTAATCAGCTAAGAAAAGCGGCATTCATTCCTGCTACATGTCCAGTTGCAAAAGCCGCAGTAATATTGAACCCACCAGTATATCCATTAACATCTAGCAATTCACCAGCAAAAAATAATCCATTGACCAATTTGCTTTCTAATGTTTTTGGATTGATCTCTTTTAGTGAAACGCCACCACCAGTCACAAAAGACTTTTCGATGGCAAAAGTTTTGGTTATTTTGAAAGAAAAACTTTTGCAAAGCTCCGCAAATTGTTGGATCTCTTTTTCTGTCGTTTGACTACCAGTTTGTTCCGTTAGTCCACTTTTTTCAAGGAAAAAGAGAAGCAAGCGTTCAGGTAAAAAGCCATGCCAAGCATTACTCAATGTTTTCTTCGATTGGTGGCTTTTAGCAGTCAATTCGTTGATCAATTCTTGAAGCGAACGATTCGGAAAACAGTCTAAGACGACCGTGACAGGTTCTCCAGTCGTTTGCAACTCTTGATTGATGAAACTTGAACATCTCAATGCCGCAGGTCCAGAAATCCCAAAATGCGTGAAAAGCAAGTCCATAACATGTTCGGTGATGACTTTACCTTTCTTATTTAATACGCTTAAAGAAATATCTTGTAAAGATAATCCTTGCAAGGTTTTATCCTTGATAAAAGTTTCTTCAGAAACCAGTGGAGATTCTGTTGCATACAAGGGAGTGACAGTGTGACCGACTTTTTTAACGATTTTATAGCCATCACCTGTAGAACCAGTCGACGGATAGGTTCGCCCCCCAGTAGTTAATACGACACAAGAGGATTGAAATTCTTCAAATTCCGTTCGTACACCATAGATTTTTCCGTCGCTATGCACTAATTTTTCGACTCGGGTGCCAAAGAGCATCGTAACATTTAATTCATTTAAACGATGGATCAAGGCTTCGATAATCGTTTTTGACTTATTCGTCACAGGGAACATCCGACCATGATCTTCTTCTTTTAGATGAACACCTTGAGATTCGAAAAATTCCATGATATCAAAATTATTCCATTGGGAAAATGTACTGTATAAAAATTTGCCATTTCCAGGAATATGAGCAATCAAATCATCAACTGGACGGTTATTCGTGACATTACATCTTCCGCCACCTGTCATTAATAATTTTTTTCCAGCTTTTTTATTTTTTTCAATTAAGAGAACCCTTGCGCCATATTCAGCCGCACTAATTGCAGCCATCATACCACTAGTTCCAGCACCGACTACAATCACATCATAGGTTGTTTCCATTTCCTCACCTCAGAGAAAGTGTAGCATATTTATGAAAAGAAAGCAGGAAATGTTTTGAGCATCTAATAAAAATAGGCTAAAATAAAAGAAGATTATAAAAGGAGTGTGAAACAATGACAAACGCAACAGAATACGTCCAACGAATTCAAAATAATATTCATCAAAAAGACACAGGACAAGTCGAATTTTTACAAGCCATTGATGAATTTATGCCTTCAGCTACTCAATTTTTAGAAAAACATCCTGAATACATCAAACGCAATATTTTAGGATTGTTGTCAGAGCCAGAAAGAATCATTCAATTTCGCGTGCCGTGGCAAGATGACGAAGGAAACTGGCAAGTCAATCGTGGATACCGCATTCAGTACAATTCAGCAATCGGCCCTTATAAAGGTGGGTTGAGATTCCATCCGAGTGTGAATTTAAGTATTCTTAAATTCCTAGCTTTTGAACAAATTTTCAAAAATAGTCTAACTGGTCTACCAATTGGTGGAGGAAAAGGCGGAAGTGACTTTGATCCAAAAGGAAAATCAGACGATGAAATCATGCGTTTTTGTCAAAGTTTCATGCTGGAGCTATCCAAGCATATCGGTCCATCCATCGATGTACCTGCTGGAGATATCGGAGTCGGTGCCAGAGAAATCGGTTATTTGTTTGGAGAATATAAACGATTAAAACAATATGATGCCGGTGTCCTTACTGGAAAACCATTAGATTTTTGGGGAAGTAAGATTCGTACGGAAGCAACTGGATACGGATTGGTTTATTATGTCAAACATCTTTTACAAGCAGAAAAAGACTCTTTTGAAGGAAAAACAGTTCTGGTATCTGGTAGCGGAAACGTTGCCATCTATGCCATTGAAAAAGTTCAAGAATTAGGTGGGAAAGTCATCACATGTTCTGATTCCAGTGGGTTTATCTATGATCCAGAAGGAATCGACCTGGCACTATTAAAAGAAGTCAAAGAAGAAAAAAGGGAACGGTTGACCGCTTATGCAGAAAAACGTGATTCTGCTGTCTATCATGCTGGTCAATCTGTCTGGACTTTGAAAGAAACTGCAGATATCGCGCTTCCTTGCGCTACTCAAAACGAGATAGACGAAACGCTTGCTAACAACTTGGTTGAATGTGGCGTGAAAATCATCGCAGAAGGCGCAAACATGCCATGTACTCTTGAAGCTGTCACTGTTTTTGAAAAAGCCAATGTGTGGTATTGTCCTGGGAAAGCAGCTAATGCCGGCGGTGTCGCTGTCTCAGCATTAGAAATGAGTCAAAATGCTCAACGATTGTCTTGGGAAAGTGAAAAAGTGGATCGCCAATTAGATGAAATCATGAAAAATATTTATCAAACGTGTCGCCAAACGGCAGCAGCTTATGGCAATGAAAAAAATCTATTGCTAGGAGCAAATGTTGCAGGTTTTGAAAAAGTAGCGAAAGTGATGTATGCGCAAGGATTAGTTTAGTGTTTGAAATTTTCTTGTAAATATTAGCTTCAATTCATTTATTTGCTTGAAAAATTGTAAAAAAAAACGTAAAGTATAAGCTGTATATTGATCTTTTAAAGGAGGAATAAAAAATGGCACATATTCATTTTGATTATTCAAAAGTAGCACCATTTGTTAATGAACATGAGTTAGGTTACATGCAAAGCCAAGTATCAATGGCAGATAAAGTATTACGTGAAGGTACAGGCGCAGGAAGTGATTTCCGTGGTTGGATCGATCTACCTACTAATTACGACAAAGAAGAATTTGCTCGTATCAAAGAAGCAGCGAAAAAAATCCAATCTGATTCTGAAGTTTTAGTAGTTATCGGAATCGGTGGTTCTTACCTAGGCGCTCGTGCAGCAATCGATTTCTTAAACCACACTTTCTTCAATTTATTAGATGGTGAACAACGTAAAGCACCACAAATTTTCTTTGCAGGAAACTCAATCAGCTCAACTTATATCGCTGATTTGATTGAAGTAATCGGAGATCGTGACTTCTCAGTAAACGTGATTTCAAAATCAGGTACAACGACTGAACCAGCTATCGCATTCCGTGTCTTCAAAGAATTACTTGTTAAAAAATATGGTCAAGAAGAAGCGAATAAACGTATTTATGCAACAACTGATAAAGCAAAAGGTGCAGTTAAAGTAGAAGCCGACGCAGAAGGTTGGGAAACATTCGTGATTCCTGATGACATCGGTGGACGTTTCTCTGTCTTAACAGCAGTAGGATTACTACCAATCGCTGTTAGTGGAGCAGATATCGATGCGTTGATGCAAGGAGCTGCAGATGCAAGCAAAGCTTATTCAAGTGATAAACTAGAAGAAAACGAAGCTTATCAATATGCAGCAATGCGTAACATCCTTTACCGTAAAGGGAAAGTAACTGAATTATTGATCAACTATGAACCAGGAATGCAATACTTCTCTGAATGGTGGAAACAATTATACGGTGAATCAGAAGGCAAAGACCAAAAAGGAATCTACCCTTCAAGTGCGAACTTCTCAACTGACTTACATTCACTAGGTCAATATATTCAAGAAGGACGCCGTAACATTTTTGAAACGATCGTTAAAGTTGAAAAACCACGTAAATCAATTACAATTCCAGAACAAGCTGAAGACCTAGATGGTTTAGGTTACTTGGAAGGAAAAGAAGTAGATTTCGTCAATACAAAAGCTTTTGAAGGAACTTTATTGGCTCATACAGATGGCGACGTACCAAACTTATTAGTTAAAATTCCAGAAATGGATGCTTACACATTAGGTTATACAATGTACTTCTTTGAAATTGCTGTAGGTATTTCAGGTTACTTAAATGGAATTAACCCATTTGACCAACCTGGTGTTGAAGCATATAAGAAAAACATGTTCGCACTTCTAGGCAAACCAGGCTTTGAAGACCTTGCAAAAGAATTGAACGAACGTTTGTAATATAAGGTTTTTAGTCAGATTTAAAAAAATAGTGATAGAAACATGTTCGCTTGAAAATAAAACTAGTGATAGTTTTAGTGATAGTGAAAGTAAAAAAGCGCTCAATTTGAGTGCTTTTTTATTTGCTCTTCTATATAGTTTTCTAATTGGTTCATTGATCTTTTTTTCACTTCGGGAGAAATATGGGCATAGACTTGTGTAGTAGAAACATCTTTATGTCCTAAAAAATCTTTGATATCTTCTAAAGGTATTCCTGCTTGTCTCGTTCTAGCTGCAAAAGTATGTCTACCATCATGCACAGTTATGTGGGGGAGATTGGCACGTTTTTCAATTCTATGAGAAGCACCGTTAACGGTTCGATCTCTTATTGGAATACCTTTATTTTTACCGTAAGTATTTATAAAAATAAATGCTTCGTGGTCATCTGTTTCAGGTAAAAAACCAAATTCTTTTATTACTTGATTTCTTAAAGTCAATAAGGCTTTCTTTACTCGTTTTGTCATAGGCAATGATCGTGTACCAGATGGGGTTTTTGTGTCATCTGTAATAATTAAACCTTTGTTAGGTCCTTTTTCAGCAGCCCCAAGTCGTTCACGTTTGATATTAAGTGTATTCTGAGAAAAATCAATATCAGCCCATTGTAGCCCTAAAGCTTCTGATTTTCGCAATCCTTGATCAAATATAATAAGAAAAAAGGGATACCATATAAATGATTTCTCTTTTTTGGCAAATTCGAGAAATAGTTCAGATTGATCAAAAGTATAATATCTAACTTTCTTTTTATCAGATAGATTTCTTGGAAACTCAACAAAACTAGTAGGGTTATTCTTTATATATCCTAACTGAATAGCTTTTTTGAAAGCATTGCTAAGAGTGGCATTGATACTTTTGGCTGTTGTTACTGAGAGACCTTCCTTAGTTCTACCTAAACCCTTTTTAGTAAGTAACTGATTGATGAATCTTTGATGATCAGCTCTAGTATATTTATCTAGTTTATATTTTCCAATATAAGGATTGATGTACATTTTTATATTTGCCCTATGAACTATTCTTGTTCCTTCTTTAACATTCATTTTATAGTTATTAATCCAATCGTCCATGAATTTTTCTATAGTTAATTTCTTAGGATTATTTTGTATATATTCTTCAGAAGCTATTTGTCCTTCAATGATTTTTGCGAATTTTTCAGCTTCTTCAAAACTTTTAAATCCTTTTTTATGAATTTTTCTTTGTAACTTTGTCCCGGGATCAATCCCATTTGATACATAGACTTCATAACGGTAATCTTTTGATTTTTTTAAATAGTACTTTTTAATGGAGGCCATTAAAATCAATCCTTTCGTAATTCATGCCCAATAGTAAGATATTTCAAGTTGGGTATATTTATTAAAATGTGTATTTAGATAAGATTCGTACTAATAAAAATAAAATACGAACCTATGTTCTTTTGTATCTAAAAAGAAAAGCCCGAAGGCTTTATTATAAAAATTTATTTACAACATCAATAATTTGGTTTGAATAGTTATAGATATCTATTGGTTCTTTTAATTCATAAACTGTATGATTTTCATCATTCAGCTCAATTTTCATTCCGTTTGTATTAAATCGGACACGTAAAATCCATTTTCTTATATTATCATCTAACAAAATATTGAAATAACTTCTATTGTCACGATAGAATAATCGATCCAAAGGAATCGTATCTTTTAAGACTACTTTACAAATAGTATAAGCTTCTAATTCTTCAGGGGTCGTAACAATTTCACTATCTGTTTCATCTGTAGTATTAGATTCTGATTTAGTTTCATTGTCCTCAACAGTGACGGATGTCTTTAAAGCAGCACTCAGTTTATCATTTACTCTTTCAGCAATAAATTGGTTTAGCCCTTTTTTTATAATAGGTTTAAATTTTTCAACGGTTTGTTTAGTTTTCATACCATCATAAATTTCAGTAAGTAAATATTTTACGAAATCTTCAGTTGGATCATTGAGTTCAGAAGAAAGATAATTTTTTAATGAATTTAAATATTTAAGCTCAGCTGCAGAGCTCGTAATTTTATCTACGTCAAAATTATCTTTGTGAAATTTAGCTAATTCTGGGATTTGGCTGTCTTTAATTTTAGTAATATTAACAGTCAAAAATGGTGTAAGATCCATTTTATTTGGTTCATCTAAATCAGTAAAAAATTTATACTCTTCTCCGTTAGTTAATATTCCAAATTTCGATACTGTAGTGCCGAAATATCTGAATAATTGAGAATCATGTTTTGTTAATTGTTCATTAATTGATTTTGCTTCTATAAGTATAGTTGGTTGACCTTCAAGAACAATTGCATAATCAACTTTTTCACCTTTCTTTATTCCAACATCTGCAGTAAATTCTGGTACGAATTCGGTTGGATTAAATAAATCATAGCCTAATGCTGCGAAAAAAGGCATAATTAGAGAAGTTTTAGTAGCTTCCTCGGTTCCGATACTATCTTTAAGCTCAACAACTCGTTTTCCTAATTGTTTTAATGTATCTTGAAATTTTTCTAACTCCATAGTTTTCCTCCGGTATTTTTTTCACTCCCACTTAGGGCAGGAAGTAGTAGCCGCCAATTAAATTAAAAATCTATACACGCTTTCAGGAAGCCCATACAAATTTGTTAATTCCTCGACTTTTCTAGGGTATTTATCGTTGTCTTCTTTATAAAGAGAAACAATGAGATTAGCGGCAAAGCAATTCGCTTCGCTCTCTGATTTACTTCTGGATGTTTTTGTTGATACGTAATAGCTAGATAACCCACGATGAAATATAGCGTGACCAAGTTCGTGAGCGCAAATATAGAACCGTTCTTCAGAATACTTCAGTTCGTGATTTAGAAGAATAATTGAGCGTCCTAATAATTCTTGAAATTGCCCCTTTGGGTTATTCAAAAAGGGAACGTATCTAATTTGAATATCCATTTTTTCACAAATAGTAAAGGGATTAGCAGAATTATATTTTTGTTTTAGTCTACCGACTAGACTAATTACGTCCATCTCCATAGAAAATCACTTCTCTTTACTTTTGTCTTCTTTTCTAAATTCCCAAAATAGACCAGTTAAAACATCTTTTACCCGTTGTTTCTCTTCATCTGTTAATGTTTCACCACCATAAGCCATGTTAACGTTGGAATCGAGCATTTTATCTAACTCAATTAAATCATTTTCATCGGCCCATTTTGGCGTTTTATTTCTTCCTAATAAATAATCAGTAGTAACATCAAAAATATTAGCTAAAGATTGAAGAATAGAAAAGTCAGGCTCTCTCTTTCCACTTTCATAGGCTGTATAAGCAGGGCGAGTAATTCCTAACTTATCAGCAACTTCTTGTTGTGTCATTTTCTTTGAAAGCCTCAATTCTTTGATTTTTTCTGGAAACATTTAGACACCCACTTTCTATATAAAGGGTAACATGCTGTTACGTATAAATGAATCGAAAAACAAGTAACTTTTTGTTACTTATTCCGTTGACAAGTAACCATATGTTACTTATAATGTGTTTGTAACGAAATGACACATGAATAGGAGGTATATGATGAGGAAATGGCTAATTGAAAAAAGAGAGCAACAAAATCTAACTCAAGAAAAAGTAGCTAAAAGATCAGGAATTCAGCGTTCTTATTATAGTATGATTGAGAGTGGCAAGAGAAGTCCTAGTCCATATGTAGCTATGAAAATTGCTACTGTTTTATCCTTTGATTGGACTATTTTTTTTAACTATCAAAGTAACAAAATGACACATAACGAGACGATCAAATAAAAAAGAACAATAAAGATTTTCTTGAAGGTAAATTTTGTACGATAGTTTTGTCAATATTACTTTCTATTATTGTTTCAATTGTTTACCAAATATTAGTTAACTAAAAAAGGAGTGCTTTTTATGTCACGCCGAGAAAAAATAAACATCGTACTTGATGCAAGACCTAGACTAGTACACATCATCAAATGTGCTACAGATGTTCAACTTGATCTTTTAGTTGAAGAAGTTCAAAAAGAGCTTGAACGTGAATTAGACGAAACAGCTTTTGTTTGATTCTTTAAATTAATAGTACAAAAAAATTGCTCGTATTGATATACGTGCGAATAAGAAATTGAGGTGTTCAAACTGTTAAAAAAATCAGCTGTCATTCGAGAATCATTAATTAAGGTGATAAATAAGAGTGGCAAAACGAAGAAAAAAATTGCAAAGCAAGTTAATGTATCTCAACAGTCATTGAGTGATTGGACAACGCCACATAATACTAAGCCTGTGACGTTAGAAAATGCTCAAGCTTTAACTGATCATTTTCGGGATTCAGATTTTACTCTCCATGTAATCCATAAATTTTTTGGATTATTTAAATCAATTGATGGAGATGTTTATAGAAGAGACCCCTCGTCACTAGATAAGCTTCAAATGATAGAATCCGATGAGCGAAAACAAAAGAAACAAGAAGTTGAGAAAATTCTTCTCAAAAATGAGGATTATTTAACCGCTGAGGATCGTCAGCAAATCATTTCATATGCATATGAGTTTTTAGACGAGATCATGATTGAAGTGACTCTGATCAGTGTACTATGCGAAATTCTTGGAATTGATATTCGTCAACTAAGCGAGCAGCGTTTAACTTATTGGATCAGTCAAGGATACATGAAAGGAGAATTAAAATGAAGATTTCACAAATGGAAAGAGTGGTCCCTTTAGTTCAAAAAAAGCAACCAAAAGAAAGAGTTTGGAAGAAAGCTAAAGACATTGCTGAATATTTCGGTGTCTCATTAGCTACTATTTCTAAATGGACGAATTCAAAAAATGATCCGTTACCTTCTCGAAGGGTTCGAGGTGTTTTGCAGTATGACTTCGAGTTAGTGAAGGAATGGGAAGAACGCAATACTAATTAGAAAGGAATGTGAAGCAATGAGAACGGTTTTTAAAATGACTGTCAAAAGCGCTTTGCTTATGTGTCTTGTAGCAATCATACTGACAAGTATCAACCCGGCATATGCGCTGATTTATTGGGGAACTTTAGTAGTTGTTACTGCTGTAAGAGAAAGTTTCAAAATGCCAACACAAAAAAGACCGACCAGCGATGGCCGTCGCTAATCGGTAACATAAAAAAACATAACTAAGGAGATTTTACCATATGAATCCAAAAATTAAAAATTTAATTGAAGAACTAATACATGAGTGTAACGAAAGTGATGTAGCCATCACTCTTGGGGCGATTGATCCAAGTGTAGATGAAGCAACTGTTGTATTTGGTGGAACATTTGCTTTGCAAACAATTGTACTAACACTAATGAACGATAAGTTTAAAGAAAGTATACGAACTAATGATTGCGATTGTCCTGCATGTAAGGCTACAAAGGAGATGATGTTTAATGAATGACTTTGCCTCATCGTTAGATCAATACCTAAATACTCCAGATTGGGGAAGACCACAAACTGAGGAGGATGAAGATGAGTAAATCAACTTTAGACATGAGCCATCAAGAATGGCTCGAAGACCGCAAAAGAGGTATTGGTGGTTCTGATGTCGCAACAGTACTTGGATTGAATAAATACAAATCCCCTTATCAATTATGGCTTGAGAAAACGGGTCAAATTGAATTAAAAGATTCAGAGAGCGAACCAGCTTATTGGGGCAATGTTTTAGAAGAAGTTGTTGCCAAAGAATTTCAAGAACGAACAGGCAAAAAGGTCCGTAGAAGAAACCAAGTGTTTGAACATCCGTTACATCCATTCTTAAGAGCAAATATCGATCGTGATGTAGTAGGAGAAAATGCCATTCTTGAATGTAAAACAGCGAATCAATTTTTTAGCAAAGAATGGGAAGGAGAAGAAGTGCCACTTAGTTATTTGTGTCAAGTGCAACATTACATGAATGTTTTGAACAAGGATTATTGTTATATCGCTGTGTTGATTGGTGGTCAAAGATTTATATGGAAACGAGTTGAACGAGATCAAGAACTGATTGACATCATCACAGAACGGTTAGTTGATTTTTGGGAAACGAACATTATCGGCGGAGAAGAGCCACTGATCGATGGAAGTAAAGCAACGTCAGATTTTCTAAAAGAGCGTTATTCAGAATTAGATTCAACTGAAATTATGCTTCATGCTGATTATGATGTTCTACTCGATCAAAAAGAAGAGTTACTCAAAAATAAGAAGGAACTAGAGAAGAGTATTCGACAAATCGACAATCAAATTATTCAGGAACTTGGAATAAAGAATGCCTCTACAGGTATCACACCTAATCGGATTATTTGTTTAAAATCAGTCGTTTCTAAACGAAAAGACTTGAAGAAAATAGCAGAGAAATATCCATATGTGATGAAAGATGAGGAAATTTACAGTTTATCAACTTCAAATAGATTAGTGATAAAGGAGATTCAGTGATATGGCAACAAGTAAAGATTTAAAGAATCAACTAACAGAAAAAAACAATCAAGCAGTGGATGTTTCAAAATTAGGTTTTAAAACATTGATGAGTCAGCCAGCTATGAAAAAGAAATTCAATGATATTTTACACGAAAAATCAGATGCTTTTATGGGTTCTCTTTTAACGTTAGTTGGTGGCGATGATTATTTATCTAAAGCAGAGCCGATGACAATCATCGCTTCTGCTTTAAAAGCAGCAACGATGGATTTACCAATAGATAAAAATTTAGGATATGCCTATATTGTTCCATTTAATCGGAAAGAAAAGGTAGGAAAAGATTGGATTACGCATAACGAAGCCCAATTCATCCTAGGATACAAAGGCTATATTCAGTTAGCACAACGTTCTGGACAATACAAAGCACTTAATGCAATAGAAATTTATGAAGGGCAATTAATTGAATGGAATCCTCTGACAGAAGAGTTTCAGTTTGACTACAATGCGAAACAATCTGATCGAGTCATCGGTTATGTTGGATTTTTTGAATTACTAAATGGGTTTAAAAAAACTGTTTATTGGACAAAGCAAGAAGTGGAAGCTCATCGTATTAAACATGCCAAAGGGTTTGATAAAACAAAGCTAACTGGAGCGTGGAAAGAGAATTATGATGCGATGGCGATAAAAACCGTCTTACGTAACATGTTAGCTAAATGGGGGATTTTATCTGTAGAAATGCAAAATGCGGTTACTTCTGATGAAAGAGTTTTTCGATTTGATGAAAATAATGATCTTGTAGAAGAAGTTACTTTAAATGATGCAGAACCAATTGAATCAGAACGTAAAGAAGCAGAAAAAGTGGAAGACGTGTCATCAGCGTTTGATGAATACGAAGAAACAGCAAATACAGATGAACAACAGGATTCATTGTTCGATGATATGAACCCACCACTATAGCGAGGGAGTTTCCCCTCGCTTATCTAAGGAGGTGATAGTGTGGCAAGACCAACAAAAGAAGGTCTTGATTATTTTCCTCTTGATGTTGATGTTTTCGAAGATGAAAAAATAGAGGCTATTGCTGGGGAATTTGGACTTAAAGGAGAAATTGCGGTAATCAAACTGCTTTGTGCGATATATAAAAAAGGATATTTCATTTTGTGGAATGATTTAACGCAAGCTACTCTTTTAAAACGCCTGCCAGGAGTAAGTAAGGAAATGCTCAATCAAATAGTGAACCGCTTAGTCAAATGGGGTTTTTTTGATAAACAACTGTTTGACTCGGTCGAGGTGCTTACGAGTGAGAATATCCAAGCCACCTACTTTGAAGCGACAAAAAGACGAAAATCACCAAAACCAACTAAGTATGTAATTAACGCAAACATTAATACACAAGATGAAAGAGATAATGCTGACATTAATCCCCAAAGTAAAGGAAATAAAAGTAAAGTAAATGAAACAAGAGTATCTTCTTCTAGATCTAGTATAGATATTCATTCAGAAAATATCGCAGAGAGCTATTGGCTAAATCAAGTGAATCCAGCAGAAGCACCAATGGTTTTAGAATCTATTCGTTTTTGGGTAAATGATTTTCAAGGACAAGATGAAATTGTCATCATGGCGATTGAAGAAATGCTAAAAAATGGTGCTAAAAATTATAACTATCTCGATAGAGTGCTAAAAAACTGGGAAAACAAGCAACTAGACACCGTTGAGAAAGTGAGAAAGTATTTGCAAGGTCATTATTCAAAATCACCTAGAAATGCAAATAAAACGCTTGAATACGAGAAATTTAGCACAGATGAGTTGCCTATTTGAGAGGAGGCGTAGGCATGGAAACCGTTGGAGAAATCATGGAAAAACTAATACAGAAAGTGCTTGTCCAACGTGGCGAATGTCCTGAATGCGGACAGCCCTTGTATGGATGGCGTACGAAGAATCCTGATGGCTCAGATCGTTGTAAACCAACTTGTATGCAATGTGGGTATAAAGCATTGCGAGTTCAGGAAGACTTACAAACAGAGCAAATGTACAACGAAAGTCTGAAAGCAAGAGCTATCAATTTTTTCAAAGGTGGTTCTGTCGTGCCTAATAAAGCGTTGTTTGATTGTACATTGCAGAATTATCAAATCGTTGATCAAGAAACAAGACAAGCGGTTGAAGTAACCAAACGCTTTGTTAATTCAGTCTTGTTAGGAAATCCAAGTCATCTTGTTTTAACTGGCAAACAGGGAACAGGTAAAAGTCACCTAGCGATGGCAGCGGCTTGGGAAGTTTTGAGGCGATCAAACTACGACAAGAAAATCTTGTTTATCGGGTTACAGGAAATGCTGGATCAAATCAAGTTTTCGTACAACAATCCTGAACTTAGAAAAACGATTGAGGGATCGTTGATTGCAGATATCAAAACGGCGGATTTAGTCGTCATTGATGATATCGGTTCAGAGCTAGGAAAAGATACTTCAGATAGTCGAGCATTTGGCATAAACACGTTGAATTCGTTCTTGGATGCACGACAGAACTTAGCAACGATTATCACAACGAACTTGCTTGGGGAAGAGTTGAAAAAGGCTTACGGTATGAGGACAACATCAAGAATATTTGTCAATTCTGATGGATTTACGATGGTCTTTTCTCAAACAACCGATAAACGATTAAAACCAGTAAAAGGAGCGACAGCATGAACAAATATCGCAATCGAAAAACGGTTCATCGTGAGATCAAATTCGATTCTGTAGCAGAAGCAGAGTACTATGATCTGGCAGTATGGCAAGCGGAAGCAAACGGCTGGAAAGTAAAGCTTCAGGAAAAATTTGAACTATTGCCAAAATTTGAATTGGAAGGCAAGAAGTACCGTAAAATCGAGTATATTCCTGACTTCACGTTTTATAAAAACGGTAAGCTTGTGAAAGTTGTAGATGTCAAAGGAATGCAGACAAAAGATTTTAAAATCAAAGCGAAACTGTTCTGCCATCGTTATCAAGTGCCGTTGATATTAGCTAAAAAATATGGCAAGACGTTCAAGGAAGAGCGTTTTTAAAAGAAAGGTTAGGAAGGTTTGAAAATGAGCAGAAAAAGAAATTCATTCCAGAAGTTAACCAAGAGGTTGAATGCTTTTGATGTGACTCAGAACATGAGACACCATGGATTTATCTATTTGTATGATATGTAAAGACAGTCTACGACAGATGTTGATACGGAAGATAAAAATAAACTCGTTATTCTAGTTGAAACAGGAAAGAAACAGTACAAAAGACATCTTGTGAACATGACTAGTTGGAACATGTATGTGGTTGAAGATTTAGAAGGCGCGAAGGTCAATGAATACAAATACGAAGTAAATTACATGCCAGAAAGTATTGTGCCGTTTACGGTGACTGAGAAGAAGTAGGAGGACAGCGAATGATACCGAAGTTTCGAGCGTGGTACCACCGTTTAAAGGTAAAAAATTTGGGCAAGAAATGAAATATGGACAAGCAGGAAGGTTGATCACTCATGCTGAAATGTCTCCAGATAAATATATCCTCATGCAATCCACAGGACTGAAAGATAAGAACGGTGTAGAGATTTTTGAGGGGGATATAGTACTTTTCAGTGTAAGTGATGGTTTTAATCACTTAGATCATGAAAAAGCTGTTGTTCAAGCCTCTGGGTGTCATTCTGGCTTAATTTGTAAGCTAGTAGACTTGGACTTAGAATATCGAATTTATTATGATCCAGTATTTCACACTGACTATGAAGTTATCGGGAATATATACGAGAATAAAGAGTTATTAGAGGTAGAGTAATTGACTAAAATATTAGATGCATGTTGTGGTAGTCGAATGTTTTGGTTTGATAAACAGAATCCAAACGTAATTTTTATGGACATTCGGAAACAATACGAAGAACTAAATAGCGGACATGTCGTTGATATCAATCCTAATGTCATTGGAGATTTCAGAGATATGCCATTTGAAGATGAATCATTTTATCATGTAGTATTTGATCCGCCACACTTGCTTAAAGCAGGCGAGAATAGCTGGTTGGTCAAAAAGTATGGAAAATTAAATCCCGAAACTTGGAAAGAAGATTTAGCATTAGGATTCAAAGAATGTTTCAGAGTATTAAAGCCAAATGGAACTCTTGTATTTAAATGGAACGAGGATCAAATCAAGCTATCAGAAATATTGAATGCAATTGATTATGTGCCATTATATGGAAATAAGAGAGCTAAAACACACTGGTTAGTATTTATGAAGAGTATCTAGCTACCTCGTGAAATTGTAGGATCAATTTTGATTAAATATGTAATTTCTGAATTTACCAGATAATGGGAAGGTAAACATGCAAATTAAAAGGATCGTTTGGAAAATTAAAACTATAGTTAATGCTGTAGCGTTGAATTTTAAGTACAAGCTTAAATGTATTCCCCATTCAATCAAATTTAATCCAATTAAATAAAAGTAGTATCTCTTTTTAATCTTACAGTTTTTAAGAAAATAGTAGCTAATATAATAATCTAATAAGACAAGTATAACCAATATATGTTTATCTATAGTGACTATAATGTCATGTTTTTCTGAGAGTCTATGGAAATACATTAATAATGTTGGTAAAGGAATATATATTGTTAATAATGATATAAAGAAAAAGACTATAAATGGCATTTCGTCACTCCCATATAAATAAAACTATGTAAAAAATATCACAATCTTGTGTTGTGGTCAAATATTTTCATGTTATCTATTTTGTTATTATCGTCAATAAATGAAAAGGAGGAGGTAGAATGATGGGTTTCAAAAAGAGTGACAAAGTAGTGACTAAAATAGGATCAGGCGTGTCATTATACTTCTTGGACAACGAATATTATATAGTTCAAGATGCTTCGATGCCTGGCAGAATCGTTTTGATTGACGACGATAAACAGCGTTTGAGTTGGCCATCTAGTAAATTCGAATTATATGAGGAGGTGGCGGAAGGATGAAATTAAAAGACGGCTTTTACGCTAGCAGTCATGGAATCGGCGGTTTAATGCTAGATATGCCGACTAAGAATCCTAAGAAGAAAAAGAAAGCAAAAGTCGAAGTAGGTGACATGGTTCGTTGCGAAGCAGAAGAGTTCGTTTATCCGTTCAGAGGATATGTAGAACACGTTTATAATCATTCTGCAATCATTCGTATCGGAAATACGATGGAATGCGACAAGTGGTTAGCAAAGAGTAAAGATAATTTAGCTGTAGCTCGTTTGATGGATATCGAACTCATTGGAGGCAAATAAAAAAAGCCGGATCGCTCCGACTCAAAATAAATAAACATGACACGTTTATTATATCACAAAAAGGAGCGGTTTGACTTGATGCAATTGTTACGAGAGGTAGATTTCAAACAGACAAGATGTAATGCGAGAGATGTGCTGAAGAACTTTCGGCGTTTGGAGCGGATGGCAGGTCGCTCTTTGATAGATATTAAGTCGCCTATCATAACCGATATGCCGAAGGCACCAAAACACGGGAATAAGGCAGAAGACGCGATTATCCAGATGATGGATATAGAAGCAGAGAGAGACGCGATTTTAGCGGCTTTAATGGCTCTTAGTCTGATTAGTCGTCAGATACTCTACTACAGCTTCTGTGTGCCAGATAGCTTCTCAAATTACAGGATTAGCTGTGAAATTGGCTATTCAGAAAGAAGCATACAACGGATGAAGTCGGAAGCGCTAATAGAGTTCGCAGAAGCGTATAAACATGGAAAGATAATTGCTTATAAATAATTTGGCGGTTTTTTGGCGGAATGATGGCGGTTTTTAGCCATTTATCAGTGATATTATGGTAGTGTCGAAAGAATTAAAACAGGACTTCGACAAAATAAAAAAAGAACATCGTTGTCTATTGTTACATGATTAAGCTTGATACGGGGACAAAGGTGAAATCTATGTAGATACTTATTTCAAAAAATCAAATGAATGTATTAAAGTCTAGCACACGCTAGGCTTTTTCTTTACATAAAGGAGGTAAGGTATCATGGCTCTTAGAGCTGACAAACAAGGCGCTCACCGTGTTGCATTCGATAAGAATAGAAAGAGACTGCTTAAGACTGAGAATGTCTGTGGGATTTGTGGTAAACCAATCAACAAGAAACTGAAAGCTCCTGATCCAATGAGTCCAGTTGTCGATCATATTATTCCAATCAACAAAGGAGGACATCCGTCAGCTATCGAGAACCTGCAACTAGCACATTGGACTTGTAACAGACAGAAGTCAGACAAACTATTCAATAATAAAAAAGAAGAAATAAAAGTAATTGGAAATAGAAACCTTCCCAAAAGCCTTGATTGGACTTTATACAGTGGTTAAAAGAGGTAGGTATAAAGATACTAAAAATAAATTTAAAAGCCTTGAGCGAAAGAATAAAGGGGGCATACTTCCCCCACCGGTGGTTGCTTCGTACTTCACGCAGTCACTGTACATTTTTTCTCGCGCGAAATTGAAAGGAGTTGATTAAATGGAATTGCAAGGTATTGAATACTTGCGAAATAAGTTAAATGTCCACAAAAATCGTGTGGATACACGTTATAAGCAGTATGCCATGAAGTACAATGACAAGATGATCGGAATTACAATCCCGCCAGCAATTAGATCAAAATATCGATCGGTTTTAGGTTGGTGTTCAAAAGGCGTTGATGCCCTCGCTGATCGTCTAGTTTTTCGTGAATTTGCTAATGATGATTTTGAAGTAAATGAAATTTTTCAAGCCAATAATCCAGACGTTTTTTTCGATAGCGCAGTGCTTTCAGCTTTGATTGCATCTTGCGCTTTTGTTTATGTCTCGAAAGGTGAGGATGGCATGCCGCGTTTGCAAGTAATCGAAGCGAGCAATGCAACTGGCGTGATTGATCCAATTACTGGATTGCTGATAGAAGGGTATGCGGTACTCGAAAGAGATAAGTACAATAGCTCAACTATCGAGGCATATTTTGGTCCTGGATACACAGACTATTATTATACTGATAGCAATATGGAAGACAATCGAATCGAACATAGTTTTAAGCATCCGTTACTGGTCCCGATTGTTCATCGACCTGATCCAGTTCGTCCATTTGGGCGTTCACGCATTACTCGTTCAGGAATGTATTATCAGCGCTACGCTAAACGAACGCTTGAACGTGCTGACGTGACCGCTGAATTTTATTCATTCCCACAAAAGTATGTACTTGGGAGAAGTCAGGATTCTGAACCGATGGACAGCTGGAAAGCCGCCGTATCAAGTATGCTAGATTTCACGAAAGATGAGGAGGGAGATAGTCCGACACTTGGACAATTCACTACATCAAGCATGACGCCTTTCACTGAACAATTAAAAACAGCAGCTGCTGGATTTGCTGGAGAAATGGGACTAACGATGGACGATCTAGGATTTGCATCAGATAACCCATCGAGCGTAGAAGCAATCAAAGCTAGTCATGAAAATTTGCGTCTCGCAGGACGAAAAGCGCAACGCTCTCTTGGATCTGGTTTATTGAATGTGGCGTATACAGCTGCATGTTTACGAGATGATTATCCATATTATCGTTACCAATTCAATCAAACTATACCTAAATGGGAACCGTTATTCGAAGCCGATGCAAGTGCTTTATCATTGATTGGTGACGGAGCTATTAAGTTAAATCAAGCAATGCCTGGATACGTTAATAGTGAAGTCATGCGGGACCTGACAGGTATTAAAGGAGCTGAAACAAATGGATAACGATATTGTGCCAGCTTTACTCGAAGAAATTCAAAATGAATTTGACAAGCGAAGTTATAACAGTAAAAAATTAAAAAAAGCTTTCCTTTTGTTGCAGAATAAAAAAGCTACCTATTTGGATGCAAACAATTTTGCAATAGAAATAGGCGAAATTTTATCTGACGTGTTAAGAACCAAAATCACTGCCGAAGTTCTTCCTGATGGAAAAATGTACTTCAATATCGCTGATAGAATTTTAAATCCAACAATGAAAAAAAATTACGATTTGATTTCTAATTTTATCGTAGACGTACAAACAGAATTGAATCGTACTGCAAACCTAAGATTAAAAGGACAGATTCCAGAATTTAATCAAGATCGTATTGATGGGATAGTCAATCGAATATCAAGCGAAGAAGATTTTGAGTCAATCAAATGGCTTTTAGATGATCCGATTATAAATTTTAGTCAAAGTATTGTAGATGATGGAATCAAAGCCAATGCAGAATTTCATGCAAAAGCAGGTCTGCAGCCAAAAATTACACGTAGAGTTTCAGGACATGCTTGTGAGTGGTGCAGTCGTTTGGCAGGAACTTACGGATACTATGAAGCACCTAAAGAAGTATATCAAAGACATGAAAGGTGTCGATGTACGGTTGATTATAATCCAGGCAATGGACGTAAACAGGATGTGTGGTCAAAAACTTGGAGAGACTCACAAAAAGAACAAAAAATTGCAAATCGTAAAATGTTGAATTTAAGAAAAAGTAAGCAATAATTTATCCCAGCGACAGGGTTATCATGCGTGATTGAGATTGAAGGGGGATATTTATGACTACTAAAGCACGACTTGGTAATCAGCATCCTACTCAATCGGTAATATTGCCATATGACAAATCTCTATATCAAGAAGCGATTGATTATTATCAGCGGACAGGCCGTAAATGCTACGAATGGCAAGTAAATATGCTAAAGGCGATCATGGCTGTTGATGATGATGGATTATGGGTTCACCAAAAATTTGGATTCTCTATACCTCGGCGGAATGGTAAAACGGAAGTTGTTTACGATGTCGAAATATGGGCGTTGGAAAATGGGCTAAATGTCTTGCACACGGCTCATCGAATCAGCACGTCTCATTCTTCATTTGAAAAACTAAAAAAATATCTTGAAGAATGTGGATATGTTGAAGGCACAGATTTCAATTCGATTAAAGCTAAAGGACAGGAACGGCTAGAATTATATGAAACAGGCGGTGTGATCCAATTTCGTACCAGAACATCTAGCGGTGGTCTTGGTGAAGGTTTTGATTTTCTGGTTATTGACGAAGCCCAAGAATACACCACTGAACAAGAGTCAGCCTTGAAATATACCGTTACTGACAGCGATAACCCTTTAACAATTATGTGTGGAACACCGCCGACGCCGGTTTCTAGTGGTACAGTATTCACTAATTATCGTGAGAATACGCTATTTGGGAAATCAAAGTATTCAGGCTGGGCGGAATGGTCGGTTGATGAAATCAAAGATATTCATGACGTAGAAGCCTGGTACAATTCTAATCCATCGATGGGTTATCATTTGAATGAACGAAAAATCGAAGCCGAACTTGGTGAAGATGAATTGGACCACAATGTTCAGCGTCTCGGATACTGGCCAAAATACAATCAGAAATCTGCAATATCAGAAACCGACTGGCAAGCACTAAAAGTGAATGCTTTGCCTGTGTTGAAAGGTTCATTATACGTTGGAATTAAATACGGAAACGATGGGGCAAATGTCGCGATGAGTATTGCTGTACGGACTTTGTCGGGAAAAATATTCGTTGAAGCCATCGACTGTCAATCAGTCAGAAATGGAAATCAATGGATCATCAATTTTCTTAAAAAAGCCAATGTAGAAAAAGTGGTGATCGATGGAGCAGGTAGTCAAAATATCCTTGCTGAAGAAATGAAGGATTTCAAACTAAAAGAGCCCATTTTACCAAAAGTGTCAGAAATCATCACTGCCAATTCACTTTGGGAGCAGGGGATTTTTCAAAAAGGAATCTGCCACTGTGATCAACCATCGCTGACACAAGTCGTTACGAACAGTGAGAAAAGAAATATTGGTTCAAACGGCGGGTTTGGTTATAAATCGCAATTTGAAGATATGGATATCAGTCTTATGGATAGTGCACTTTTAGCACATTGGGTTTGTAGTAACAGCAAACCTAAGAAAAAACAACAAATTAGGTATTAAACGATTATCAATTTTGATAGTCGTTTTTTTAATACACAAAATTACCGAACTGCCGGGCAAGCAGGAGAAAGGATTTTTATCATGACATTTAAAACAATTGAAACACAAGAGGAACTGGACCGAATTATTCAGGAGCGATTGAGTCGTGAAAAAGAAAAATTTTCAGATTATGATGCAATCAAGATACGTAATGCGGAATTAGAAAATGAAATCGGTACTTTGAAATCAACCATCGAAGAAACAAACGCTGCTACAAAGACTCATGAGCAAACAGTGGCTGATCTAAATAAAAAAATTGCTGAATATGAAACAGCAAGCTTGCGAACTAAAATCGCGTTGCAAAACGGATTGCCTGTTGATTTAGCGGATCGCTTGGTCGGAGATGACGAGGAAAGTATCAAAGCTGATGCAGAACGTTTAGCTGGTTATGTCGGCAAGAAGCCACAAACACCGCCACCATTGAAAAATATAGAACCATCTTTAGGCGATGATAAAAACACTGCTTATAAAAAACTATTAAATGGACTTAAAAAAGAAGGAGAATAAAAAATATGACATTAGAAAAAGGAACTTTATTTGACCCGAAATTAGTAACAGATTTGATTAGCAAAGTAACAGGTAAAAGCTCGTTGGCTCGTCTATCCGCTCAGAAGCCTATTCCGTTCAACGGTGAGAAAGTGTTCACTTTTACTATGGATTCAGAAATCGATATTGTTGCAGAAAGCGGAGCTAAATCTCATAGCGGGATGACCTTAACGCCGCAAAAAATGGCGCCAATCAAAATTGAATATGGCGCACGTATTTCCGATGAATTTATGTACGCTTCAGAAGAAGAACAAATTGAGATTCTTGAGTCTTTTAACGATGGTTTTGCAAAAAAAGTAGCTCGTGGGATCGATTTAATGAGCTTTCATGGAGTTAATCCGCGAACGGGGCAACCGTCCACTGTGATCGGAACCAACCATTTTGACGCTAAGGTAACGCAGAAAGTAGAAATGGCAACAGGGCTTGCAGATCCAAATGGTGCTGTAGAAAGTGCAATTGAATTAGTAACTGGTTCTGAAGGAGAAGTTAATGGAATGGCAATTAATCCTTCATTTCGTTCAGCTCTAGCAAAACAACAAGATAAGCAAGGTAATCCAATGTTCCCAGATTTGGCTTGGGGTAATGCACCGTCGACTATTAATGGATTGTCAGTTGATGTTAACAAAACTGTTTCAGATATGAATGCCAGCGAAAACGACCGCGCGATCATCGGTGATTTTACCGAAGGTTTTAAATGGGGTTATGCAAAGGAGATTCCAATGGAAATCATTGAATACGGTGATCCAGACAACTCTGGCATGGATTTGAAGGGACACAACCAAATTTATGTACGAGCAGAAGCGTTTCTTGGCTGGGGAATCTTAGCTCCTGAAAGATTCGCGCGTATTGTTGAAAAAGCAGCGGAGGGTGGCGAATAAATTGCGTTATAAGAACAAAGTTACGGGAGCTGTCTTTGACAGCCCTTTCGCTATTTCCGGTGGAAATTGGGCTCTTGTCGAAAGTAAGCATCATTTAAATGAAAGAGAGAACGATGAGCAAAAAGCGGAAGAAATTGATAATTCAGAAATAGCAGAAGAAAAAAATCAAAATACAGAACAAGAAGAGCCTGATCAAGAAACTAAAACTGACGATCCAGCTTTTGACTCAATCACTGTTCCTCAAATCAAGCAAGAACTAGATGCTTTTGGTATCAAGTACAGTGCCACTGCTAAGAAACAAGAGTTGTATGACTTAATGATGGCGCAAGGGAAGTGATCAGATGCAGCCTTTTGCAACGATTGATGATTTGGAAAAGCTATGGCGTAAATTAAAGCCTGATGAAACAGAACGTGCTAAGCAACTACTTATTATTGTTTCTGACTCGTTACGTGAAGAAGCCGGACGAGTGGGTAAAGACTTAGATAAGATGATCAAAGAAAAGCCACCTTATTTCACAAATGTAGTGAAGTCAGTGACGGTTGATATCGTTGCGCGAACACTTATGACGTCAACTGATCAGGAGCCAATGACTCAAACAACAGAAAGTGCATTGGGCTATTCCTGGTCAGGATCATACCTGGTTCCTGGTGGTGGCTTGTTTATCAAGAATACTGAACTAAGTCGTCTAGGATTACGCCGGCAACGTTATGGGGTGATTGAATTCTATGGACAAGATTAAAGGTATGACGATCATTCTTGTTGATAAAGTTCAAACAGGAAAAGATCCATTTGGCAATCCTATTTATGAAGAGCAAGAAATCGAAATCAAAAATGTTCTGGTCAGCCCTACATCGTCTGTTGATATCGTGAACCAATTGACACTAACCGGCAAAAAGGCCGTATATACGTTGGCCATTCCTAAAAGTGATACACACGATTGGGAAGATAAGGAAGTCAAATTCTTTGGCCAACGATGGCGTGTATTTGGAATACCACTCGAAGGGATTGAAGAACTCATTCCGCTTGATTGGAATAAGAAAGTGATGGTGGAGCGTTATGGCTAAAAATAAATTCAAGCTCAATTATTCCGGAGTCGGTCAATTATTGAAATCGGCTGAAATGCAAGGTGTATTGACTGAAAAGGCAACAGCCATTAAGAATCGCGCGGGAGAAGGATACGCACAAGATGTCTATGTCGGGAAAACTCGTGCAAATGCGATGGTCTATGCTGACTCCTATAAAGCCAAAAGAGACAATATGAAAAATAATACCTTATTGAAGGCGGTGCGTTAAATGATTGAGATCATTATTAAGCAATATCTCGATAGTCATTTATCTGTACCGTCTTTTTTAGAACAAAGCGGGAAGATGCCAGATAGTTATATTTTGTTTGAAAAAACAGGAAGCTCAAAACGTAATTATCTTTCATCGTCCACCTTTGCTTTTCAAAGTTATGCGGAATCGATGTACGATGCTGCGAAACTAAATGAAAAACTGAAAGAAGTAGTTGAAAATATGATTGAACTTGATGAGATTAGCAATGTTCAATTAAACAGTGACTACAATTTTACAGATACGACAACTAAAGAATATCGATATCAAGCAGTATTTGATATCAACCATTACTAGGAGGGAATCAGATGTCAAAAACAGAAAATGTATCAACCGCAAAACCAAAGATCGGTGGAGCAATTTATTCGGCACCATTAGGGACAACTTTGCCGACTGATGCAGTAGCCGAATTAGACGATGCTTTTAAAAGTTTGGGTTATATATCAGAAGATGGATTAACAAACAACAATACACCTGAAACAGACACAATCAAAGCTTGGGGCGGTGATACGGTCGATGTTGTACAAAATGAAAAAGCTGATACTTTTGGTTATACGTTGATTGAAGCGTTAAATGTAGAAGTATTGAAAGAAGTATATGGTCCAAATAACGTATCTGGCAGTTTAGATACAATGATTACGATTAAAGCTAACGCTACGCTATTAGAAGCGCATTGCTTAGTTGTAGATATGGTGTTGAAAGCTGGTGTTTTGAAACGTATCGTTATTCCAAATGCGACAGTTTCAGAGATTGGAGAAATTAGTTATGCTGATGAGGATGCAATCGGATATGAAACGACTTTAACTGCTATGCCAGATGAAAATGGGGATACTCATATTGAATATATTCAAAAACCTACCAATCTAACTAAGATATCAAATGGAGGAGCTGGAAAATAATGAAGGGAAAAACTAAATCAGGCTTCGAGTACAAAATTTCGAAAGAACGCTTAGATAACTATGAATTGTTAGAAGCTATCGGTGAATTAGAGACAAATCCTTTAGCTCTTTCTAAGGTCGTTATTATGCTTTTAGGTAAAAAACAGACTGAAGCTTTAAAAAATCATTTACGTACAGAAGATGGTTTTGTGCCAGCTGAGAAAATGTCAAAAGAAATTACTGAAATTTTTGAAAGTCATTCAAACACAAAAAACTCTTAGTCCTTGCTAGAATGATCAATTTAGATGAAGAAGCTTTGATTTGTGACTTAGCAGAGACTTATCAAATTTATGAATACAAACAGCTACCAGTACGTATGGTGGCTGTTTTTTCTTGTGGTTTAAAAGAGGACTCTAGAATTAAGTTGAAAATGAGTAATCAACTAGTTTCTTTTGAAACCATGCTGTTAGCGGGTATCTATGATCGATTGAGCCTATTGCTCTGGAGTAAAACAAAAGATGCAGAGAAGGGCAAAAATATGCCGAAAGCAGTTTCTGATGAATTGGATCTCAGCCCTAGAAAAACAAAACAAGCTAATACATCTTTATTCAATTCTAGCGAGGATTTTGAACAAAGGAGAAAAGAATTAATTAAACAGATTGAATATGGAGGTGAAGAGCAATGGCAACAGAACTAGGGCAAGCATATGTACAAATTATTCCATCAGCTAAAGGAATTAGCGGAGCGATTAAAAGCCAACTGGATCCAGAAGCATCATCAGCTGGTATAAGTGCTGGGAATACACTAGGAAGTAAGTTTGTATCCATTATGAAAGGTGTCATTGCTACTGCAGCTATAGGCAAGGCTTTTTCAATGGCACTTACCGAAGGCGCTGACCTCCAGCAATCACTTGGCGGTATCGAAACACTGTTTAAAGGTAGTGCAGATAAAGTGAAGAAGTATGCAGATGAAGCCTATAAAACATCTGGCTTGTCTGCTAATGCCTATATGGAAAATGTGACTAGCTTTAGTGCTAGCCTATTACAATCGGTTGGTGGAGATACTGAGAAAGCCGCTGATGTCGCAAATATGGCCATGATTGACATGTCTGATAACGCCAATAAAATGGGTACAAGTATGGGCGATATTCAAAATGCTTATCAAGGATTTGCTAAGCAGAATTACACCATGTTAGACAACTTGAAGCTGGGTTATGGCGGTACAAAGGAAGAGATGCAACGACTGTTATCCGATGCCGAAAAACTCACAGGCGTTAAATATGACATAAATAATCTAAGCGATGTTTATAATGCGATTCATGCTATTCAAGAAAATCTAGATATTACTGGTACGACGGCAAAAGAAGCCGCTGAAACATTTAGTGGATCTTTTGCAGCGATGAAAGCCTCTCTCTCTAATGTTTTAGGTAAAATGGCGCTTGGGCAAGATATAAAACCAGCACTAAATCAATTAGCAGAAACAACTTCAACTTTTCTTTTTGGAAACTTTATTCCGATGGTCGGCAATATTTTAAAGGCTCTTCCTGGAGCGATTGTCACATTTATTAAAGCGGCCATTCCATATGTGAAAGAAGGAATCGGAAATTTATTAGGATCAGCTTTAGAGCCATTTCAGGATATTGGGAAAAAGATTACGGGTTCATTTAAAGGATTCGATGAATTAGGGGATACTTTTTCAAACCTAAAATCAAAAGTTGATTTACCAACAGTTGGTTTAAAAATTCTCCAAGTGGCTTTTAGTGCATTGCTAGGACCAGCTGGGCTAGTTCTGAAAGTAGTTGGTATGATTACTGATGCATTTCAAAACAAAGGGATAAAAGGCGGAATGAGTCAGATTTCCCAATCCTTTGAAGAACTAGCTTCAAGTATGTCGCAAAATGCTCCCAAGCTCGGTTCAACATTTGGTACTGCTCTAGAGGGAATCTTAAAAGCAATCACAGCAGCGTTGCCAGGAATTGTTTCCGGAGGATTGAAAGTGATTGCCAGTTTTATGGTAGGCCTGGCACAAGGATTACCGCAGCTAACTTTAGCGGCAGCACAACTGATCACAGCATTTACAGGAGCCATGTTGCTACTTATTCCCACAATAGCTATGTCTGCCACGACAATTGTTGTGGCATTTATCGGGGCATTAACTGCTTCTGCTTTACAAATAGTCGCAGCGGGTGCAGCTCTGATCAATGCGTTACTTCAAGGGATCACACTTCAAATTCCTTCGTTAGTTGCAAATACAGCAGTATTGATTGTGACTTGGTTGACTGCACTCAATTCTCATTTACCAGAAATACTACAAGCTGGAATGAATCTTCTGCTGACCTTCATGCAGGGAATTGCCAATAATATTAGTCAAGTATCACAACAAGCGTTAAATATCATTTTGAATTTCGCTCAAGTAATCGCCCAAAATATGCCGACAATCGTCAACACTGCGGTAAATTTAATGGTTAATTTTACAAATACGTTAGCCGCTCGAATGCCAGATATCATTAGTGCAGCTGCTACCTTGATTGCGAATTTTGTTAATGGAATTGCCAATAATTTAGGGCAAATCATCAATGCTGCAGCTAATTTGATTATCAAGTTCTTAGAAGGGATTGCCAATAGAATTCCGGATATCGTAAATGCGGCAATGAATTTAGTTGACGCAATGGTTCGAGGCATCGTTCAAGCACAAGGGCGATTGATGGATGCAGTTATTACGATGATCAACGGTTTCGCCGACAACATCCGCAATCGACAAGAGGATATCCGAAATGCTGCTATGAATCTACTTGATGCGATCATCGGTGTATTTGTTCCCGATTCTTTGATGCAGGCTGGTAGTGCCATCATAGACGGATTTCTCGATGGATTGAAAGCTGGATTTGAAAGCGTGAAGGATTTCGTTGGCGGAATTGCCGAATGGATTAAGGAACATAAAGGTCCTATTAGTTATGATAAGAAATTATTGATTCCTGCTGGGAATGCCATTATGGATGGCTTGAATGAAGGATTGACTAGTCAATTTGCAAATGTTAAAAAGACAGTCACCTCAATGGCAAACGAAATACAAGACATTATCGCAAACGGAGTAGATACGAGTTTATTAACAGATGATTCTTGGAATCCGCAATTGAGCAATGCGACAGCAGTAGTCAGCGCTCAAAACGTTGCGACAAAGAAGATGGCTAGTGAAACATCGCCTCAAACAGAAACATCTATTTATAATCGAGGACTTTTTGAAGGAGCTATTTTCAACGTGCGAGAAGAATCTGATATTGAAAAAATTGCTGAAGAACTATATAGACTACAGCAACGCAAAAACGCCGGTCGGGGAATGCGAGGTGTGATTATATGACGACAAAACTTCCAAAACGAGCCATGAACATTAACGGTTCATTTTTAGAAGAGTTGATTCCAGGTTATCAAACATTAGATGTTGAAGGCCGAGAACTTTTCGAAACAGCAAACGAATATGCACAACTAGGTATTCGTGATGGCGAACGTCATATTTATAATCGTATTCCTTCAAGAAAACTAGTGATTAAGTACTATTTGAAAGCAGAAGATCCATCTTCGTTCAGAGATAAGTTCAATAAATTAAACGTTGCATTGTTTACTGAAAATGAGGTTTCTATATGGTTCAATGATGAACCCGAAATGATTTTCAAAGGGACCAAAGCAAGTATTGATGAAGTTAATTCTGCTTATTATTGGGCGACTGGTAGTTTTACCATTATATGTGGTGATCCTTACAAATATACGAAGTCAGATGCTACAAGTGTAACGTGGGGATCAAAAACAATTACTTTTCAATCAAATTATTTATTAGGAAATACCGGATCGGGTGCTGTCTTGATGCCAATTGTTTTTGAAGGCGGTGCTTACTGGGGATCTGATATTATCACATGGCAGCACCAGGGCTATCTGATGGGGGATGATGGGAAGGATGTTCAACCTTACGAGATCTATCCTACAGTGGAGGGGTTGAAAGTTAAACCAACCATTGTAGTTGAAGGTATGGGAAGAGGAATTCAAATTAGAACGCGTAAAGATACTATTGATTTGGGAGATTTTGATAATGCCACCATCGAGATTGATACACAGACATTTAACATTATAAAAGATGGTAAACCAATGATTCGACCAATGAATGACTTCTATATTTATCCCAATGAACCATTATATGTTTCTGGGAAAGATGGAGATTTCGAGCTGACTATCAAATATTCAAATCGCTATCTATAGGAGGTTGATTACTTGTTAATGACAATGAATCTCAGTCGTGAGTACACTGCGATCTTAGAGAATGCTTACGATGTAAGTTACGAAAAAATAGAAAATGAGATTGGGTCCATTGAATTTACTATGCCACTTTATGACACAAAAAATTCAATGATCCAAGCGCTGCAGTACGTTGAGTTAACCGACAACGAGAATGAGTATATTGGCTTGTATCGTATTATGCCATCGACGATCCAAAAAGATCCAAGTAATTATTCTATCAAATATACAGCGATGCATGTGTTAGGAACATTACTGGATAGTGTCCTTTTTGGTTACCATGAGCTAGTGAATCGAACAACTACCGATGTAATCAACTATGTATTGAATCAGCAAAAAACAAAGCATTGGGTTTTAAAAAAATGTGAATTCACTCGATATTTCAGCTATGCATGGGAGAACGAAAATGGGTTGGCTGATGCGTTGTTTTCTATACCGAAAGCTTTTGATGAAGATTATATGTGGACATGGAACACACAAGTCTATCCATTTGAGTTATCGCTTGTAAGACCATCAACAGAACCGATTTGCCGGATACAAGAAGGTTACAACATGGAAGGGTTTGAAATTGAGACCGATCCGAACAATTTAGTCAATCGAGTCTATCCGCTCGGCGCTGGTGAAGGCGTGAATCAATTAAACATTCAATCAGTCAATAACAATATTCCGTATGTTGAAGACACTCAGTCAATAAAAAAATATGGCTTAATCGAGTATGTTTGGGTGGATCAACGATTTACCATTGCCCAAGCATTGAAAGACAATGCAATCAGCATGTTGAAAAAGTGGTCCATCCCAAAAGTATCGTGGAAGGTTTCTGCTGCTGATTTAATCAAATTGACAGATACGCCTTTAGAAATCGATAAATTGCGACAGGGCACAGTTGTGATGATCAATACAAATGAGTATGGATCATTTAACCTAAGAATCAAAAAAGAAAGCAAATCAGATGTGTTCGGTGCACCGCAGTCCATTCAATTAGAACTAGGAAATCTGAAAGATGATATCAGTACAACGATGTCAGATCTTAGTCGTAAGCAGCAGATCAATGAGACGTATAGTCAAGGAGCCACCAATATTTTGAATTATTCATACCAGGACAATTGCGAATCTGCTTATCCTGCTGAGATTGAGTTCTATCTAGATGATGATGTTTTCCATGTGAATACCGTCGAATTGACTTTCAAAACAAAACGTTACCGAGGTTATACCAAAGCGGTAAAAGGCGGTGGCGCTAAAACGATCACCAGTGAAGCCGGTGGCCAGTCAACACAAACCAGTTCTGCTGGTGGTGGCAGTCGTCAAACAAGCTCGGCCGGTGGTGGATCCGTTCAATCGACTACAGCAGGTGGAGGCGGAGTAACAACATCTGGCTCTGGTGGTGGTTCTTATCAAGGATCGTCAACGAGTGTAGGAGGAGGCTCAACACAAACATCTAGTGCAAACGGTACACACCGGCACATGATGTTTAGTCCAACTAATAAACCAGGACCAGTTCAGACGACAATGTATGAAGCGTACGGTAGTAGCCTTTTACAATTACAAGGTTCGCCAAAAGAAATATATACAGCAGAAGCTGCAGATAATCATACGCATACTGTAAGTATTCCAAATCATTCGCATAATTTTACAATCAATGTGCCAGCACATACGCATAATGTTTCTATCCCAAGTCATGCCCATAGCGTCAATATTCCCAATCACACACATAGTGTGAACATACCGAATCATACGCATACAGTGAAAATTCCAAGCCATAAGCACAACGTTGTGCTGCCGGAACACACGCATCCGTTAGAATGGGGAATTTTTCAAGCAAGTGATTCACCTTCAAGTGTGGATATTATCGTTGATGGGAAAACAATCCCGCATCATGAAACCAGTCAAAGTAGATTGAATTTAGTCGACTATTTGAAAAAAACAAATAGCGGACAAATACAGCGCGGAAGCCACACGATACAAATTAAGCCAAACAAATTAGCTCGTATTGAAGCACAAGTCACATGTCGGGTTTTTATTCAATCACAATTAGGAGGTCAATTTTAATGCTAGTTAAAGTAAAAAAAATTAATGGTGAAGAATTCACTGCAGAAGTGAATCAAACTATTCAGGAAATTTATGATGAACTGTCTAATAATTTAGACGGTTCTTTTATTTTATTTGGAGAACGCATAGAACAGAAAATGACAATCGAATCTGTTTATAAAGATAAGGTAGGTGATCGATAATGGCAGTAGAACATATTCAAGAGACTGATACGCTTAATCGTGGTCGTATCAAGATAAATGAAGCAATTGACTTAGCAAACAATTCATCTACCAAAGTTGACCAATTTGAAATTGATTTAGCAAAAGGGATTCAAGACGCAAAAAAAATTGCAACAGATGCTGGTAGTGAAGCAAAGAGTATAGCTGAAACTGCTGGTAATGAAGCCAAACAAACCGCTTCTACAGCTGCAACAGAAGCTAAAACAATTGCTGAGACAGCTGGAAATGAAGCAAAAGCAATAGCAGAAAATGCCGGTTTAGAAGCAAATAAAAAAGCGGATCAAGCCATTGCCGATTCGAAAACAGCGGTAGATAATTCTAATCAAGCAATTGGACGAGCTAATCAAAACAAACAAGAATTCGATGCGCTTAGAAATGATTTTGACGATTTAGTTGCTGAATCTGGTGATAGTAATCCCGAAATTGTTCAAGCTCGAACGGACACACAAGGGGTTAAACAAAGCACGTTGCAAAATCGTCTGACAGCTGATTTTAGTACACGGTTAACAAACGCAGATGCTATTCAGTTATTTAGCGGGCCAGTCAATGTTCCTAAAATGATGGATTTAGCTGGGAAAGTCGCTGGAAATATTGAATCAAATCCTCATTCAGTTTATACAGATTATACAGCTACTAGCTTAAAAACACCGTCAGCATCTTGGGCTGAAATCACTCAAGAAAACTATAATAAGTTGGTCGGACGTGATGATCAGGGTGTTTCGGTTGGTTCAAGCCAAGGAAGTGTAATTCCTCAACAATTAAGCAAATTTGACACAGTAAAAGCAATTGAACAATTAGCCCCACGAATTTTTGAAGGAATGAGTGTTAGTGAAAAAGTAAAATATATCAAAGATAATTTTATTTCGTTTTCAGTTACGACACGAGCAAAAGCGAGCTCCCCAAACAATAAAAATATAAAAATCGGGGTTTTTGTTGAATCTGCTGATTCTTATACAACGAAAATTCAAGGAGATGCCACAGACTTTACTGATTTCACTACAGAGATTAACGATAGTAATTTCATCGATTCAAATGGCTTTATTTATGTCTTATCGTATGCAGATAGCTCAAACGGTGTAACAGCCTCTAATATTAATACTGACTATATCGGCGTACAGTTGATGGTATCTTTGAATCCATTAACTGTCCTAAATAAATCAGGTTTTGCTAATGAAGCTGATTTAGCATTAAAAACTGATCAGACTACTTTTGAATCTCACACAACTAATCAAGAAAATCCGCACAGTGTAACTGCTTCGCAAGTTGGTGCTTACAGTAAAATAGAGTCAGACAATAAATTTTCTGAAATTACTGATAAGACAAATGAATATACAGATGCTGAAGTATCGGAGATTAATTCACGGTTGACTGCTGCGATTAATGCGGTAGATGAGAAGGCTACGAATAATACTAATGATTTAACTAATCAGATTAATAACAATAAAGTTCTAATTCAAAAAAATAAGGATAGAATTATTGGCAGTTACAGTGTCAAAGAATTGATGAGTAAAACTCATTATTCAGCTCACAGATGTAATAATGCTGATTTTCCTGAAAATAGTTCAATGGCAATGAAGAGAGTATTTAGACATAAATTTTGCGAATTCGATGTTCAGACAACGTCTGATCACAAATGGGTTGTCATGCATGATGCGACAGTTGATCGCATGACAAACGGAACAGGTCGAATTGATGAAATGACTTATGAACAAATACGAGCGCTTAGAATTGATGCGGGCGCTAATCTAGCAACATTGCCTGACTGGGAAAAAGTAATACCTAATTTGGATGAAGCTATTAAATATTCGCGTATGGCTGGAGTTATACCTATGATTGAAATTAAAGTCGATGAAGGTACGACGTATACTGATGCTGAAATTGCTGATTTTGTTCGCCAGTTAAAATTGAATAATTTAGATACTGGTGGCTGTATTGTTATTTCATTTAGTGAAGATGTACTACGTAAAATACGTGAATTATCTGAAAGCATAGAAATAATGTGGGTTACGTATGACATGACAGATGAAAAACTAGCTAAATGCATCGAACTGCGTATGCATATTGATCCACAATACTCACATGACACAGTAAACAGATTACAAGTACAAAAATTCCACGAACATGGTTTATTAGTCTCTGTATGGACTTGCCCTGACGCTAAGTTTGGCGCAATGGAAGACGCTGGTGTTGATATTATCACAACAAATAGCCGTTCTGGCGATTTAAGGTGGTCTCAACTAACGTTAAAGAATGGATACACTGGTGTAACATGGCCTGGGTATTTACCACCATACGTCGAAGAAATCAATAAAGGTTTAGTGCGTTTAAGCTGTACTGTAACTGGTGGATCAAATAGCCAAAACACTGTAATTGCAGAATTACCTGAATGGGCTCAACCTTATTTAAACAGCGCAGGTTTGGGTATGGTACGTACTAGCTCAAGCATTAACCAGTGTAGCGTTGATGTAATTGGAAAGATTGCAGGAACACCAAGCCTAGTTGTTGGTCTAAACTGGAACAACAGAACATCATGGGCTATGATAAATATTGATTATAAGATTTTATAAAATACAAACCCTACACCCTACTAGCCCACAAGTGCAGATTTATTAGGTACCAAACACAAGTGTAGGACAACTACGGATCTATGGCCGGTATAGAAGAGTAATCTAATAGAGTTCTTAATAAAGAAAATTAAAGCATACTCCATCGAGTATGCTTTTTTGTTGGAAAGTTGGTGAAGTATGAGTATTGACGCGATTATTTCTGCTTTAAGTATTGCAGGAACCTTAGTTGGTACGTTTGCAGGCATTGTTTTTTCAAATAAACTGACCATTTATCGAATTGATCAATTGGAAAAGAAAGTTGAAAAGCATAACCATATTGTTGAACGTACTTTTCTATTAGAAGGACGGATGAATGAAGCAGAACATGATATTCAGGAAATGAAAGGAGGCGAGAAGTGATGGTCTTACCAGACAAGTATTATCAAATTATTAAATGGACAGTGCTTATAGTACTGCCAGCTTTATCTGCATTAGTAGCCACATTAGGCAAAGCATATGGATGGAATGAAACTGATATGACAGTATTAACTATCAATGCTATAGCAACATTTTTAGGAGTAATTACAGGGGTATCAGCTTACAACTTAAAAGATAAGGAGTAAACGAATGAAAAAGAAAATTTTAGTAGGAGCTCTCGTAGCTCTTTTTTTGTTGCCTATAAATGTTTTTGCCGCCAAAGGCGATCAGGGTGTGGATTGGGCGATTTATCAAGGGGATCAAGGGCGTTTTGGTTATGCTCATGATAAATTTGCTATTGCTCAAATTGGCGGATATAACGCTAATGGCATTTACGAGCAGTCCACGTACAAAACACAAGTAGCAAGTGCTATTGCTCAAGGCAAACGAGCGCATACCTATATCTGGTATGACACCTATGGAAACATGGATATCGCTAAACAGACAATGGATTATTTCTTGCCTAAGATTCAAACACCGAAAGGTTCGATTGTAGCTTTAGATTTTGAACATGGCGCTTTAGCGAGCATCTCAGATGGATATGGAGGTTATATCAGTTCGCCTACAGAAAAGGTTGCAAATACAGAAACCATTTTGTACGGCATGCGTAGAATCAAAGAAGCAGGTTACACACCAATGTACTATTCATACAAGCCTTTTACATTGAATCACGTAAATTATCAACAGATTATTAATGAATTCCCTAATTCTTTATGGATTGCCGGGTATCCTAACTATAATGTAACTCCAGAACCGTTGTATAACTATTTTCCAAGTATGGATGGGATTGCCATTTGGCAGTTTACATCTACTTATATTGCAGGAGGATTGGATGGAAATGTCGATTTAACAGGGATCACTGATAATGGTTATACAGGTTCTGACAAACCGGAAACAGATACTCCAGCAATTAATGCGGGCGAAGAAACGAGTGAAAAACCAAAATCAGAGATTAAAACTGGCGACACTGTTAAAGTGAATTTTTCAGTGAAAAACTGGGCAACTGGAGAAGCAATCCCACAATGGGTAAAAGGTGAAAGCTACAAAGTACAGCAAGTAGACGGCAATAAAATTTTACTTGCGAATATTTTATCTTGGATCGACAAATCTAATGTAGAACTTTTACCAGATTCTACGACAGTTGCAGAACAACCATCAGCTGTTCAAACTCATGTTGTTCAATATGGCGAAACTTTATCTTCAATCGCCACGAAGTACGGCACAACGTATCAAGCTTTAGCTTCCTGGAATGGATTGAGTAATCCAAATATGATTTATGCTGGACAAGTTCTAAAAGTAAACGAAAAAGTAAGTACTACTAGAACATACACTGTTCGATCAGGCGATAATTTATCATCAATCGCATCTAGGTTAGGTACAACGTATCAAGCGTTGGCACAGCGCAATGGATTATCCAATCCTAATTTGATTTATCCAGGTCAGACACTTTCATATTAAAAAAAGTTCCTCGTTGAGGAGCAGTACATATAATTTATTCTTAATAAATATCTCATATTTAAGTTATTTTTTATCACTAAATTTTTATTAGTAAGACAAAAAACACTATATATAGCACATTATGTTTTACTACAGCCAATAACATACATGATACACACTATATGTTGTGTATTAAGTATGTTTTAAATGATTTATTATTAAATCTTCGCAATTGACGTTTTATTTTCTTCATGATATATTTTAGTCAATAGATGACAATGCCTCCATTTCCGAAAGGACAGATACGCTCTGACATGGAGGCTCTTTTTTTTGGAGGAAAAGGGATGGATGAACCACTATACTTGAGCTGCAAAGAGCAGTTAGAATTGTTTGCTGCAAGAGGTATGGAAGTAAAAGAACATGATATAAAAAAACTTGAACATATAAATTATTACAGATTAAAAGAATTTGCTAGACCTTTATCAAAAACACGAAAAGAAAATGGAGTAATACTGGTTGATTATACTGGGATATCTTTTAAAGAAGTATTAACTAGATATTACCAAGATAAAAATTTAAGAATTAATCTATTGCATGCAATTGAAAAAGTAGAGATATCTTTGAAGACTAAAATAGCGCAAGTTTTAGGAGAATCTTTAGGAGCGTATGGTTATTTAAACTTTTCATCTTGGACCAATAGAGCAAAATTTAGTAGATTTGAAATTGAAGAGAGACAATATAACTTTAAAAAAAACTTGCTAAAAGTTATGCGTCATGCTCGCTCTGCAGATTTAACAAATAGAAATAAAAATAAAGATGGTTTTCCTATTATATGGCTAGCACTAGACTTATTGATGTTTGGAGATCTAATTAGAATGTTAGAAATAATGAGTAACAAAAATCTTAAAAAAATCGCCGCTTGTTATTCCTGTGAAGCAAACGAACTTATTTCATGGATGAAATGTTTGCATTTTGTTAGAAATATTTGTGCCCATAATTCAAATATAATTGATTTAAAGCTTAAAACAACCCCTATACAAAAGTCAGAATGGGACAATATTCTTTTTATGTTGAAGGATAAACATGGGGAAAAAAGGCAGTCTAATAGATTAGCAATAGTATTATTAATTGTTTATCACCTGGTTTCTCAAATAAATGAACATTATAAGTGGAAAAATCTTAAAAATAACATAAAAACAATATGTGCAGGTAAAGAAAAAAATGCAAATTTATTAGGTTTTTCTAGTATAGAGGCTTCAAAAAAAGTTTTTAAAAAAGAAAAATGACTTCTAAACAAATAATGAAAGTGTAGTCAATGATGTGAGCATTAAGTTTATTTAGTTGAAGGGGTATTCAACAAGCTCCTCGTTGAGGAGCTATACATAACTATATTGACAACTATAAAAATTATTCGATAAAATAGTGATGTTATCGCATATCTTCACTATCACCCATAATAGTCACACTCCAAGCTATACGGTAACAGGTTTGTTGCCACAAAAACTAATGCTATCTCTTTTTATTGTCCATGGTGGCAACAACCTGTACCCTTAGCTCAGTTGGTCAGAGCAGACGGCTCATAACCGTCCGGTCGTAGGTTCGAGTCCTACAGGGTACATAAATTGAAGAATTACAAGTATGAAAAAAATGAAAACTTATTATTTCAACTTTTAACTGTTGACATTGTGTATTATTTATCGTTTAATAAAATTAATAGAACCCCGCACACCTCTTAACAATGTGTCCCAAGCGGGGACGTTTTTATATAGGAGACTATACATATTAGTATTGATTTTTTACAGGATGAGATTATAATAATCATAATAGCTGATGAATTAACTTCCCAATCCTTTTTACAACTCTAAACAGCGAAGCGCCTTTGGGCGCTTCTTTTTTGTACAAAAAAACGACTCATAATGAGCCGTTTAAATAGATCAGAGTAATAAGTCGTTAATTTCTTTAAATTCTTTATCAAGTTCTTTTTCATCATATTTTTCATATTTGTCAGCTTCATGAAGAACTTTTTTAATTTCATGAATAGCTTTTCGTTCAACTAACCATTTTTTTAGGTTATGTTTTTTTTCTGGATTTTCAGATAACGTATCAAGTTCGTCTAATTCTTTGTCCAGTTTGTTGACAGCAGAAACAATTTTGTTTACAACTTTTTCTTCTTTGTTTTCTAAATTTGACATTTATCTTCACGTCCTTTTTATTTGATAATATAAGTATAGAATATAGATACAATTAATACAAAATAAAACCTTTAAATATGTCTAATCGCATAAATAGAAAAGCTAGTTTAAATATTCTTATTAAGTTTATTTAGTTGATTTATATGGGAATAAGAAATATTTAAATTTGAAACGATGGATTTAATTCATGAAAGATACATAAAAGGGATAAGCTAATTAAACTTATTTAAGATCTTTTTTTCATTTTTCTGAAAAGTTAAAGTAATAATAGACTAAAAAATAACCATGTGAGATAATAAATAAAGAAAAAGCTTCAGATACACCCTTACCCTAGAGTCTTTCCCCAAAAAGATAAGTATCTGAAGCTTTTTTCTTTTTATGACTTGGAAATAATAGCATAAAATAATATCTTATACAAAGAATAAGTACAATCTAGTTTTTTGCTATTAAATGTGTAATAATAAATATGCCATCACAACAAAGAATGAAACCCATTATTATCTAGTCTATGTCCATTCTTTTTGTTTGCAGTAGTTGTGATGGCTTTCCGTACTCTTAGCTCAGTTGGTTAGAGCAGACGGCTCATAACCGTCCGGTTGTAGGTTCGAGTCCTACAGGGTATATAAGGATAGATAAATATACAAGGAGGTAAAGAAATGGCTATTACTGTGAACATTTATTATAGTGGTACAAATGGAAATGCGAAAAAATTTGCAAAAGAGATGGTTTCAACTGGAGTTGTAGAAGATATCCGTGCAGAAAAAGGCAATATTAAATATGAATACTTTTTTTCAATGAATGATGAGGACACAATTCTTCTAATTGATAGTTGGACAGATCAAGATGCACTAGACAAACATCATGAATCTCCGATGATGGCTCATATTACTAAACTTAGAGAAAAATATGATTTGCATATGAAAGTTGAAAGATATGTAACAGATATAAAAAATATTTCCGCAAAAGACTCCGCTTTTATAAGAAAATAAAGTGCTTATTTTATTTGATAGGATAGTTTTTTCTTTAGAGTGAGAAGAACACTTGTAGTAACAGTACTCTTAAGTTAATTTATCTATAACTAAACCATTTTTTTATACACCTTCGGGTGTTTTTTTTATTTCAAAAATATAGAATATATAATCTCTTAAATTGGTAAAATAAATGTGTTAGATGTTTTGGTCTATCCGAAAGAGTAGACTTTTTTATGTGAATTTAATAACTGTATCTAATTTTAAATTAATTAATACAATGTTTTAAAAATAATGTTTGTATGCAGTTACATCTGACTTTATCCGAATTAAGAAAAAGATTTATAAAAATAAAATAAAAAAATACATATTTAAATTGACTGATTGTGAAATCATTAACTATAATTTGTTCAGTTTGTGTTAAGGAGAATGGTGATATGAATAAGAAAATTGTAGTAAGTGGATTAATTATAGGTGGATTAGTGTTAGCAGGGATCGCAGGGAAAAACTTTGCCGATGATATTTTGTTATGGGGTGGAGAAGATAATATTGAACAAATCAATCATAATTTGGAGTCATTAGATAAAGCACTAGAAAATAAAGAGCAAAATATTAGTAGTTTAAATTCACGATTATCTTCAAATAATCAAGAACTTGAGCAAGTAAAGGCTAACGTTGAAGAATATAAACAAAAAGTGTTGACTTTGGAAAATGAGAAAAATCAATTAACTATAGATAAAACAAATTTAGAGAATCAATTATCAGGAAAAAATGCTGAATTGCAAGGTAAACAAAATGAAATCAATGCTAAAATTGATGAAATAAATCAAAAAATAGCTGAAATAAATCAATTAAACACTGATTGGAATAATCGTTTACAAACAGAACAAAATAAATTTAATGATGCTCAAAATACTGTTAATAGTTTAAATCAACAAATTAATCAATTGTCAAATGAAAAAAATACTATTAAAAACCAATTGCAAAGTACTCAACAAAAACTAGAAAAAGAGCAATCAGAAAACAGTAATTTGAATAATTATATTGAAAAACTGGAAAAAGCCAAAAGCGATGTAGAAGACACAGCAAATAGATCACAAGAAATCGTGACTGAACATACAGGAAAATAGATGTATTTTTTAGTTTAAATTTCTTTAACAAAATAGTATTTTGTTGCTAAATAATTTTTATTTGAATATTCTACAAAAATATCTCCTCTCAAAATGGAGGGGAAGTACATATTTATATTTTTGCTGAACGACAGGAAACGGGGAAAGGTCTTTTTGTTTGTACTTCAAAAAGACTAAAACATATTAAAAAAGGTCTTCCACCTTTAAATAGATTTGAAATTTTACCAAATAAAGAGACTTCTAGAATTAAATCGCCATTTCGCATGCCAGTTCTGGTGGATTGTGATCGGTTATTTGTCTTAAGTGGTATCTCTATACCATTAACGTTACTTACAAATCGGAGGTATATATGTAGAGAATACCTAGAAAAAATTTTACAAATAAGGAAAAATAATATGAGATGTGAAATTGTGCCTTTAGAGATTAAATCAATGATTTCATTAAATCCTTTGCTAAATTTAAAACCGAAAGATTCAAATCTGACTTTGAGTAGCTAAAGACCTCAACCAATCATTCTTGGCTGAGTTTTTTTCGTTCTTATATTAATTGTTCTAACTCCGGTTTCAATATGCATATAAAAAAGTAAAAATAATAGAAAAACTAGTGATAGTTTTGGTGATAGTGATATTAAAAACCAGAAAAGATGGAAAAAGCAGGAGATAGATAAAATACTGATATTTCAGCGTTTTCTAACGGTACAAAAGAGAAAAAAAGTAATAAATGTACACATGATACAAGAAAAACATGTTCGCACTTCTAGGCAAACCAGGCTTTGAAGACCTTGCCAAAGAATTGAACGAACGTCTTTAAGATAAGGAGTTTTAGGTAATTATTAAAAATAATTATCCAAAACAATTTGCCTTTAAAATGAAAAATGATACTCATTGAGGTATTTATAAAAAAGGATGGCTAATTATAGCCATCCTTTTTTGGTTTGTTGGCAGAGAAATATTTTGTCCAGAAAATTTTCGTTGTTGATTATTGATATAGTCATTGGACTTATCGAAGTTCGTTCAATACTTTCATATGACACTTGATCCTATAGTTGAATAATAGAGATATCTTTATGACTTATATCTTCATGCTTCATGCCAACTTTTCGGTTAGGCACTGCTTACACATAGCTACCATTATGGACAGTTAGGGGAGAGATGGGCACGTTTGTCAATTCTGTGGGCAATAGTATTCACAGTTTAAATTTTTTAAATCAATCAAGCTTACTTTGCTCGGTTGGTCAGAGATTGTGAGCATACATCAAATGTAATTTTTATGTCGTCTGTAATGATTAAATCTTTGTTCAGATCTTTTCAATAGCTTTTATCCGTGCACGAATACTATCATTGACAAATATATCATTATTTTGATAAAATAATAATTGTTATTTAATAGCCATTTGTTTTGATTTGTAATTAGCTGAAACATAGGTAAATCCAATTATAATAGTTTTACGACCAAATTTTAATAAAGTGAATGGAGAAATGATATGGATCAAAAAGCGTTTATTGAATCGATTGATTCTACAATTAATAAATTAAAAAAAGATATTCAATCGTATAATAGAATCATTGGCATAGGGAATATTATAAAAATCGTATTATCTGCTGCTATCCCTATTTTAATTCACGAGGCATCTGATCATAAGTCTTTGTTATTAGTCGTTTCGATTGCTTCCGCAATCATAACGATTATTCAAAGTGGAATGTCTGCGTTTAATTATCAAAACAAAGTACAAACCGCAACACAGGTTCTAATGAAAATAGAAAACGAGAAGCTACTTTATGTAACAAAAACATCCCCATATGATAAAACGGATGAAGAAAATTTTCATTTGATTGTTTCGACACTTCAAACGGAGTTGAATGATATCATTTCTGACTTTAATCAAGTAAGCAATTAACCATATCATCCGTTTAAAGATAGAAAGGTACCAAAGAGATAGGAACAACAAGTAATCCTAGAACAGCATTTATGTATAAATAAAAAATAAACCTAATTTTGCTGATTTAAAAAGGTATCCAAACCTACTCGCTGAGACAGATGGATACCTTTTTTCTTTTACAAAAAAGTTCTGATTTTTTTAGACGGGAGTTATATACTTCAAAACCAATTTTTATTTTTTACCAATAAATTCTTTCTTGATTTTTTTAAAATCAATCAGTATTTTCGTGGGACCTAGCACATGATATTCTCTGACGACCAATTGGTTTCTTTGATTATAATAGCCACTGATTACTAATTTCATTCCTTCATCTACTTCAGCAAGAAAGTTTAAACCATGACCAGCGATTAAACAGTTCGTATCATTCAAGCTAAATCTTATCAAGGGACGAGCCCCAATTTGTAGTATTTTTATTTTTGTTACTGTGCCATATTTCTTAATCATTGTGGACTCTCCCTTATGAGCGATTTCGAGGATGACAATCCGTAAATATTCTTTAATAGCATTATACGAACAAACGTTCTTTTTGTAAAGGAGAAACGCAAAAAAATTTATGGTATTTAAGCTAATATCCGACTATTAATATCAGGGGAATGGCTGTAAAAATTTTCTTTTTTTTGTATGACCATGCTTAAGTAAAGTTAGGAGAGACCGGACACCGGAAATGTTCACAATAAAAAATAAATTAGGGAGACAAATCTTACATTGTGCTTTGAAAATGGATAAACGGTGTTCAAAGAGCTGACCTTCGGCGATAAGTCAAAAAATCTCAAAACATGGAGAGCTGTTTCGAGATTTTCATCCTTAACGCTCAGGTCAAAACGCTCTTTTCACAACCTCTGATTCACGGTGTTCAAGCATCAACTCCTTGAAATAAGCCGGAGAGTCCAAAATAGTAGAGACTATTTTCGGATTCTCCGGCTTAGTTATCAGAGCTAGACACTGCTGTCACAGTTCATTTTATTATTTTAGATTAACCTCGCTTACACAACGTATATCCACGTGCTTGGGCCTCTTGCAGCGAGATAGCTACGACAGAATTTGCGTTGTTAAGTCCCGAACAGTTCGGATTTAAATGATATTTTGTACCATGATCTGGAGCAATATAAACCGTTTGTTCGTTGTTTTGTTGCGGTGTTTGTGCTGCTGCAACTTGATTGGCTTGTTCTTGTGCGGCCGCAGCTTGCCGTTGTCGTTCTGCTTCAGCTGCCTCATTTGCTTTGATCGTTGCATCTACTGTAGCTAGTCGAGCAGACAAGTGTTGATTGCCGTTTGGAATAGCCTGGATTAAAGTAGCTGCTGAGTTATAGTTTTCTCTAGTTGGATGAGCTTCAGCTTGTGATAGTGCTGTTGTTGCTTCATTTTCAGCTTGTTTTTGACGTTCTTCTTGTGCTTTACGCTCAGCTTCAATTTTCTGTTTTTCTTCTTCTTGTTTTTTGCGCTCAGCCTCAAGTTTCTGTCTTTCTTCTTCTTGTTTTTTGCGCTCAGCCTCAAGTTTTTGTTTTTCTTCTTCTTGTTTCTTACGCTCAGCTTCAAGCTTCCGTTTTTCTTTTTCTTTATGTTCAGCCTTTTGTTTCAGCTGTTCTTCACTAGAAGTACTTGATGTTCTTTTTGTTTCGATCTTTTTTTCAGATTGTGTGCTTGCTTTTGAACTATCGGAATGACTGGTAGGAGAGATAGACGCTCCGAAAATCATAAGAATAAATGCTGTTCCTATAATAATAAAGTTTCGTTTTTTATTCCCTTTTTTGAAAAATGATCGAATTAGTCCTACTAACCCCCAACAAATACCAATTAAACCTACTAACACTAAAAAAGTTCCCATTTTTTTCCTCCAAAAATAAAAATATTTTCCTTCCATGTAGGAATGAAAGGAATAAACCTCCTAATAAAAAAATATATCATTCTGTAATACTTGTCTAAAGATATACAAAGTTGTTTTTTATCTAAAAATTAAATTACAAAATAAAAAATGTGAATTTTTAATCACCTATTGATAAAAATAGATATATAAAGGAAATGATTTGCACAACAGCAGATTACGATAGTTACAAAGTGGAAAAGATCAGTCATTAAGTTAGTACAGTATAATTCTTGTTTTTAACGCTTAGAACCTGCTAAAAAAGCAATCAAACAAGTTAATAAGAATCTTTTAAGGTTAATATCAATGAAATGAATTTTTGCTATACTTATTAGAGGCTTATTGAATAAGGAGTTGAGTGAATTGGTTAAAAATAAATTATCAAATATGATTAGTATCAAGAAGAAAGGCGGAGGAAAGGTTAGGGTACATGGATAGAGTAAAGGAAATGCTTCAGTATGTTAGGCAAAAACAACTTTATTTTATTTGTGGTATCGCTCTAATTCTTACACTAATACGTCTTTATCTCTATTACAAAGCGACTTACAGCATCGATATGACAGCTAGCTATGATGACCAGCTTTTTATTCATTATGCCCGTAATTTAGTGGACGGGCAGTGGTTAGGAGAGTACAATGCTAAAACTTTATCAAAAGGTATTTCTTATAGCTTATTTTTAGCTTTTGCCAATAAAATTCAGCTACCATACTCGCTATTATTAGGTGGGTTTAATATTTTAGCTAGCGTGCTGATTACACTGAGTGTAAAGCCGATCGTTAAAAAGAATAGTATCTTGTTTTTTATCTATGTCTTTTTTTTATTTTCACCAATCGGTTTTACCCATGAATATTCGACACGTATTTATCGAAACGCCATTGTAATTCCATCTGTCGTAATTATCGTTGCTTGTTTATTAGCTATTTATTATCGTAAATATCGTGCAACAAAAACTATTTTACCTTGGTTTTTCTTGTTGTCTCTAATCTTTCCATTTTACTGGTATATTCGCGAAGATTCACTCTGGTTGTTGCCGTTTGTTCTGGCAGCCTTAATCATTAGTTTTGTTCAGATTTTATTAGGAGTGGATTTTAGACCAACGAAAACTGTTGAAAAGTTTCTTTCACAAATTACCTTTGATCGAAGAAAACTGATCAAGCTCAGTTTGTTTTTTCTTCCTATGATCAGCTTTATCGTGACAAACCAAATGATTAAGCATAAAAATGAAGAAGTCTATCATCTTGCAGTAGTCAATGATCGTACGAGCGGAGAGTTTGCTCAATTGATGAAGAACTTGATTCGAATAGATGATGGAACGAACATAAACAAAGAGAACAGTAGGATTTGGGTTTCTCATGAAGCGTTAAATAAAGCATTAGCTGTGTCACCTGCTTTTGCTAAAGAAGCTGCTAGAATCAAAGAATTATATACGACACATGCTTGGACTCAGGCAGGAAAAGTAAAGGAATTAAAGGGAGACATTATTTTTTGGGCACTGCGAGATGTGTTGAATGAGTCTGGCTACTATCAAAATAACGCAAAAGAAACCAATGAATTTTGGAAACAAGTCAATCAAGAGTTAAGGGCTGCTTATCGTAAGGGAGATTTGAAGAAGAAACGTGAAGTCTACTTAATGAGTACAGGAGATGGGAAGATTGCCGAGGATATTCCAGTACTCTTAGATTTTTTTAGGACAGCTTATAGTGACAATTTATTTTACAAAGATTTTCATCAAGGAGGGAATTACAGTTTTGGAACCCATGCGGATGTAGAAGCAGCGCAAAACTTTTTGCGGGTTCCTTTATTGAATAATTGGATTAATAGTGAAGATCCACAACCGCCAATTTTAGTTTTATCAAAAACAGCGAAAATCTCTAATATTATGATTGCGATTTATCAAAAGACAAGTGGTGTTGTTCTATGTTTAGCGATTTTAGGATTTTTATTTTTGATCTTAGGTTCAATCTATGCTAAAAAAGATCGTGGTTTTTATTGTTCTGCACTAGTCATTACTAGTGGTTTGATATTGACCCAGTTTTTATTTTTATTTGGGGTTTCATGGTTTTGTTCCTACTCGCCAGAGCAAAAAGATTATTTTCTAAGTGTGTATACGGGGGCAGGAGTACCAATCATGCAAATTGCGATGGTTCTAATCTTTCTGGGAATCAGCAAAATTTCATGGGGGAAAATAAAGCACAAACTCAAATTGAATAAATAATAAAAGACGTTTGCTAACTGTATTAGTTGCAAACGTCTTTATTCTTTTTTCGATCCCGAGTTGTTTTCGGTCATTAGAAATGATTCACTCCTTATTTGGATTCATTTAATGCACGGACAGCTTGTTCAATCGTGATACCAAATGCTACGTTGTTTTCATTTGTAGCATCAATTGCTATAAATTGATTGGATACAGTATCAAATGCAACTCGGTATTCAATATTTGTTTTAGTAAATGTCATGTAAGTCACCTCTTTTTTTATTAATGTAAATTGTGGTTGGAATTTTCTGTTAAATTTTCCTTCCTGTAATCAGTGTAGCACCCTTATTTTTTTTTCGCAATTAATTGCTATGTCAACAAGGGATTCTTAATTTTCTGTGAGTCCAATAAGCAATCCAATCAATAACAGGATAAATACAGTAGCTTGAATAACAATCATGAAATTCCCTCCTCACAGAATAGTTTAGATGCTTTTTCGGAGGTTTACACGAACAAAAGGCTAACAGTTTCAAACAAATCTGTCACTTATAAATTACAATTATATCTTGGTGTTAGTTATGTGAGAAAAAGGGGAATCTAGATTGAAATCGTGTAATTCTAAGAAAAAATATAAAAAAATTCAATAAATCGTTTTCAAATCTTCTTTTTTTTGTTATTATAAATTAAAGATTAACAAAATAAAGGAGGGAATTGAGAAATGTTAAAATTAGAAATAGGCAAGTCATACATATGCAAACCGATTGGAGTGAACTATGAAGTGATTGGTTGCGTGGAACGTACATATACTAATACGGCTGTTATTTTTGTAGAAAGCTATGATCAGAGAGATCGGTTGGCTGTTTACGATAGTAAGTTTCGTCTACTAGTTAAACTGGACGAAATTTATACAGTAGCAGAATCTGCTTTGGTTTCATAAACACTTTTTTTGAGAAATATCGTAAACTTCTCTATAATTAGAGGAGAGAGAAGGGAGCGAAAAAACATGCAAAAAAGAAAGAGTTCAGGTAAAATGGGCATTATCTTAGCAGTTATTTCTGCTATTCCGGCAATCTTAGCAGTAGTTCGTGCGGTGAAAAGCGCGAGAGAAAGATAAAGTAATTGAAAAAGAACCCCATGGATTCAATCCATGGGGCTCTTTTTTTAACCAACACCTAAAACGAAATTCAATAATTTATCTGAATAGGTGATCTCTTCATCCATTGCTTTGATATTTTCATTTAAGATAGTCATTTGATCAGTAATGATCCCATCAACACCATAAAACATCATACGACTGATTCCATCTGAGTCGTTAACCGTCCAGACATACACTTTTTTACCATCTTGATGAGCTGAATCAATAAAATTCCGATTGATCGTACTATACTCCATCGTCAAAAAGTCAGCCGGAGTAACTGGTGGTCCAACAATATTGAATGGTAGGATGTAGCCTACATAAAAATTAGGGTTGGCATTTTTCAGATCAGATACTGTCTGATACGTAAGACTTTGTAGAATATGCTGATGAGTTAAAATGTTTTCTTCATATTTTTTTACAAAGCGATCAACGATATCTTTAGAATCATTTTTTGAATTTTTGATTTCGATTAAAAGTTTTTGATTTAATTCATTGGCTCTCTTTAAATAAGTATCAAAGGAAACGACAGGTTCTTTCGCACCGTTTTCAGTTACTTTTAACTTTTCTAATTCTTTCAAGGTTAGATCTTGTGGTGCTTTATTTATCCCTGTTAATTTTTTTAAGTTAAAATCATGCATGACAACGAATTGACCATCTTTGGTTTCTTGTACATCCATCTCCACATAATCAGGATGGTAGGTACGACTTGTTTTTTCTAAAGCAGCTAAAGTATTTTGGGCACTGTTACCTCCACTGACACCACGATGAGAAATCGTTACAGGTTTCGTTTGAGAAGCAGAAGTCAAATAATCCATATTGTAGAGACAAACACCTACACCAAAAAATACAGCAAATAAAACTAAGCTTGTATTTTTAAGAACAGAAAAACGTTTGTTAGGAGATTCTAAACGAAACCAGTTAGGAGTCTCAGGAAGAAAACCTTCATCATCCATGAAATCAATAATAATGTAAAAAATTCCGACTGTTGACATAACGATGTTGAATAAAAGGATAGCTTGAAGAATCGTCATTGCAAAAACAGCGCTAATCAATGAATAATTAGGGAAAAATTGTTCTACAATTATTTGTGCGAGGAGCACAATTAAATAGCCGGCAAATGAAATGAGTAAAATACTACCACCAATAATGATGAACTGTCCAAGGATTGCAAAAAAACGTGATTTGGTTAAATACCAACTTTCTTTAACCGCTTGTTTAAATGGTCGATCACGTAGAATCATTTCTGGTAAGGCAAAAATGAGACGGATACCAATGTAAGCTAAAAAGATATAAAACAGAATGAAGCTGCTAACCACGATCCAACGATTAGTAAAAATAAAATCCATGATAAAAGCTGGGATTTTAACTTTAGATAGTAAATCAGAATTAAAACTTAACCCACTAATCGGTAAAATAAGTACGAAATAAGCTAAGAAAAAAAGAAAAGTCAATGGGCGTATTTTTTTTAATTGACGAAACGTTGCTTGAAGTAACTGTTTCAACGAGATAGGTGTTTGTTTCTTAATAAAGTAAACACTCATCAATAAAAAAGTAAACTCAAAATAAACTAGGAGTAAGATAGTTAGTAAGACAGCAGTCAAAGACAATAAGACACCTGGGTGCTTTGAAAGGATTGTAGAGATATTATCACTAGATATATAATCAATGGCTCCTCGATTCAAGATGAATTTGGTCGTACTATTCAATAAGGGTAAACAAATAAATAAAATAAATAAATGCATAATCAAAACATCACGAAAATATGCTTGAGTTCCTTTAAGAAAGTCCCAAGCATTTCCTAAACTTCTTTTTAAATAAATTAACATTCAATCACCTACCATAAATATTATAACGTAAAAATAAAAATAAGTGGACAGATTGCGCAAATACTTAACGCAGTACGCCCACTTATCATAAACTATCCTAGTAATCCACTTAAGAAATGTCCACCATAAATCAAAGCCATGCTGTATAAGAAAATCGAGAGGGGTTTCGCCAATAAAATGATCCAAGTATATTTTTTTACAGAAATATTTGTTAGACCAGCCATTAAACAAAGCGCATCATCAGGGGCCACTGGTAGAAAAATTGCTAAAGCAAATAACTTTTCAAAGCGATTCTGGTTATCGAGCCAACCAACATACTTGTTATACGTCTTGTCACTGACCATAGATAAAATAAATGGTTTACCATACCGTCGACCAAGTAAAAAGATGATGATCGAACCGATACAAATCCCTACATAATTATAAATAAAACCAGCATAAGGTCCAAAAATTAATACACCGGCTGCTGTACTTATCCCTCCAGGAATGATTGGAATAACAACTTGCAGGATTTGGATTAAGATGAAAATAATAGGACCTAAGATAATTGAATCTCCAACTAATCCTCTTAAAGAATTTAAATCTTTAAATACACCCAAATTGATAAAATAAATCGTTAAGCCTATCGAAACTACTAATCCAATGATAGATATAAAATTGATCAATTTCCGTGATGCCGCAATGTTCAACGTCTATCAACTCCTTTGATACGTTTTCTTATATTACTAATGTACTTTATTAGTGACTCTTTGTGCCACTATTTTAAATGACAGTTATCAAACAATTTTGTAAGTTGTAATAAGTATAATTTAAAAACGATTCAAAAACATCCAACTAAAGATGTATTTGAAGTATTATTTTTGTGCCTGTAGTTTTAGGAAAAATATCCTCTATTAAATGAAAAATCGGCGTTCAAGTATTAAATCTTTAAAATAAGCTGAGGAAACTAAAAGAAGAAGTTTTTGCTTTACCTCTTATGCGTTTCTAGCTTACTTACGTGGATAGAATACTCTGAACGCCATAACTATATGAAAGCTAAAGGGAATATCTCAGGGGAGTGAAAATCAGTGTCTCATTTTGTCTTTTCACTAAGCCTGTTGAATCAAAGGATTCGTCTAAATACTTTTATATTTAAGATGGGAAGTTCGTACATAAGTTCCACATCATCAATCAGACTTCCAAGTAATCGGAAATCTGATTGATCCAGAAAAACATTTCCAAGCTCTTGGTAATATAGATCCATAGTAGGATTTCTTGGTTCATTGAGCATTTCCGCTAACTCATGCAAATCAGAAGGAGGAGAATAACAAGATCCTTGAATTTCAATATATAATCCTTCGGGTGTTGATTCTAGCCCAATCCTTATTTCAGTGATCTCGTGAGAATAAAGATAGGTTAAAAATTCACTAATGATTCTTTTTGATAATTCTTTTTCCAATGCCATCCTTTTCCTTTCTGCCAACAGTCAGGCTGTCTAAGATCGGTACAAGAAAACCTGCAACGAATCCAGTTGAGAATCCACTATTATATAGGCTTAATCCGCCATGTAATGCACTGACGTTATGGACTAAGACAATATGCAAAAATCCAGCTAAAATACCAAAAATACTACCATAAAAACCACTAATAGGAGCAAGTGCAGTACCAAATATCGCTGCTACGATCATTGTTGTTTGAGAGGCATCATGGATAGTAGCCAGATATGAAGCAAGATAAATCCCTATAAGTATGGGGAAACTGTTCTTTAGATGACAACCGAAGGCACTGAATCCAACTGAAGATAGGATTGCACCAATAATCGGGCCATTGAAATCACCACCAATAAGAAGAACATAGATGGAAAGCATTAGCCCTACTAACCCCATGTTTAGTAAGATGGCACCGATACTTGAGATCGCCATAAAATCAGTAGTTACTTTTCCTGAAGTTTGAAAAATGTCATGTAAACCAGTGAGCTTCCATGAATTAATAAAAAAACCAAATAGCGTAGTTAAACTAAAAAAAAGAAAAATGACTAATGTAAGTTCTTGATGGTAGCCTGTTGAAACGAACGATTGAACTTCAATTGAAAAATCAAATAACCGAAGGATACCAGCCACGACCATGGCGATCAATCCAGAAGTAAAACCAATATTATACAAATGGAATCCACGATGAAAAATAAGGGTATGCGATGCCAAAGGAGGGAGTAAAAAACCAACGAGTATACCAGTCAGATTACCAAATAAAATACCTAAGCCCAATGGTAAGTTCATACCGAAAGTGATATAACTAACTACAGGTGACAAGGCGCTAGCAAATAAGCCAACCATAATATACTGTGAAAATGGTTTATGTACAAAACGTGCATAGAGATAGACACCCAAAATAATGGAAAGAGAGTTATACAGATTTTTTCCAAAAAAAGAAAAGCCTGTGACGGTTAATACAGAAGCAAAGATTAGTCCATTTAGATAGACTTTATGATGATAGCAAAGAAGTACGGACAACAAAGTCAGAACACCAACATTGATAAATGCGCTTCCAAAACCACCTATTGCCAAATAATCGGTCATCAGATTACTAGGAGAAGTGAGGATATTGTTGAGTCCCTCAATAGTTTCAACCGGATGTCCAGAAACAAGCCCGATTATTAGAAAAAACAAGCCAGTAAATGTTAAATAAAAATACTTATTTTTTTGAGATGGCTTTTTTTTGATGGGGTGAATATAAATAACGTCGTTTTTATTAACCATTACATACCTTCTTTGTCGTTTTCTTTAACTATAACGTGAAAGAAATCTTTTGGTCAACTAACAGTTACAGAAAAATCAATTTTTGTAAGGGGAAACAGTATTTTTGTTTATTCTTAAATAATATTGTATCATTGTTAAAAATAAATAAGAAAAAAACTTAAAATATAACGTTTTGAGTAAACTATTTGCCAAAAACTGTGTATATCGGTTACAATAAAACAACATATACTGCAGTAAGAAGTGGGGGAGTTTTAATGAGAAGAAAAGTCTATACTAAAGATCAAATTCTAAAAGCTGCTTATGATGTTGTTGCAAAGGAAGGTTTTAAAGGGTTTACTGCGAGAAATATTGCTAAAAAAATGGGTATATCCACACAACCTATTTATTTAGAGTTCAAAAACATGGAGGATCTAAAAAATACTTTATTAGACTCAATTTTTGAACAACTCAAAGAAAATGTTTTTCCAGTTGAACGTACTGGAGATAAAATTATTGACCTAGGATTAAACTATATCTACTTTGCAAAAAAACATCATAGTCTTTACATGGCATTATATATCGACGAACATGGCGATGGACAAAAAATGCATGATTTTTCTTATAACTATTTCCGTGAAATCGTCAAACAAGATCATCGATACAACCAGTTGTCAGATGAATACGTTGATGCATTACACACTGGAACCTGGGTTGCAGTTACTGGAATCGCATCTTTAATGTCTTCAAACATCATGCACCCAACTGAAGAACAAATTATTTCGTTCATCAAGCGAACGATTGATTCTATTCTTTCTTTAGAAAATCCTGAAACAATTAGTTAGATCTACTTATGAAGTGTGATAACACAAGGTTCATTCCAATACTCTTTCTTACTTCACATTGGGCACTATTTAAGAAGGAGCAGAAAATGATTCTTGTGTTTTTTTGTCTTCTCATAAAATAAATATGCCGGTTTTTGATTTCTATCGGGAAATAGGCTTGACTTTTTACTAAAAAAAGTTTAAAAATAATAGGTATGGAAGGTTGGCAGAGTGGTAATGCACCGGACTCGAAATCCGGCGAGCCGCAGAAATGTGGTGCACGGGTTCAAGTCCCGTACCTTCCTTTATACCAACGGTTAGACACGATTTAGGTCGTGTCTTTTTTGTTGTGTTTTTTAATCTGAATTATTTTTTGACTCCCCCGAAAGACTATTCTGATGGTGAGACATTAAACTCACACTTTACTCAAAAAATAAATCAATAGTGTTTAAGCAGAAGCTTATTGTCATTGGAGCTACCCGAAGTTTTCATAACCTCTTTTTGTATTCCGAATTTCTGTCATATGCCTATCGATAGTTATTGTAACTTTTGTCTCTTCATGAACGATATCATTTAGAAGGGGGAATTTATGAATGTTTCAAAAATTATGCGGTGTTATTTGTTTGGAGTACTTATTTTTCTTGTAAAGTTTTATTAACAAGTAATGAATACTTTTTTAGCCGAATATGGTTGATCAAACGCTTTGGAAAACCAATGAATGAAACCTGTTAATCGTTATGTTTATTTTTGATAAAGTGACCAGTTTGTTCATTATTTAAAAATAAAAGGATGAAAAAAATATAGGAAACAGATGCCTCTGTGTTATAATTGCTGGGATAAATTATAAAAAGGAGTTTAATAATGTACTGGAATAAAAAAAGAATTAATAAAGAATTATTTTTTTGCTTTTAGTTATTTGGCTTGGTTTTTTATTTTTCAATCTATATATGCCATCATTTAGAGCAGACGATTTAGTTTACTCAAATAGATTAGACCAACTAGGGTATTTAGGAGCTTCGATCGAACATTATAAAACTTGGAGTTCGAGAATTATCATAGAGCTGTTTATGATGTTTTTTTCTAAACATTTTCTGCTGTGGAAATTTGTCAATTCAATCATCATGTTGGGCACGGTCCTGATGATTTGTAAGTATGTTTTTGAAAAATTGGATGGTAAGAACGTGTTGCTAGTTACATCTGTCTACTGCTTAGTCCCACTTACCGTGATGGGGGAAACAGGCTGGGAGTCGACAACTTTGAATTATCAATGGTCCGTTTCATTTTGCTTATTCGCTTTTTTCCCATTCTTCCAACGCTTAAAAGGAAGAGCTATCACTCCTAGTATTTATTGGTTTAGTTTGCCTTTCCTGATATTTGCTGCTAACCAAGAACAAGTGAATGCGTGCTATTTTACTTTAACGGCCATTATAACTGGCTATTTATTATATAAAAGAAAATATCATCGCTTATTGATTCTCCCACTGCTCATAAGTTTTATTGAGTTACTATTTTTATTGACAACACCGGGGAATGTCATCAGGACATCCCAGGAAATTAGCAAGTGGTTTCCTCAATATGATCAATTTGGCTTTATCACTAAATTAGATTTGGGTATTTCTTCTTTTGGAAAGCCTTTTTTTCTAGATACAAATGTATTGTTCTTACTTTTGTTCTTATTTGTTTTTTTACTTTCTTATAACAAGTGCAAAAATTATTATGGTTGCTTATTATCTGCTATACCTTTTTTCTTGAATCTGATTATCTATCTAGGGAATACGATGGGTGAAAGTTTTATACACATTCGTGGCAATAGTCGTGCACAAATATGGGATAGCAGTCACTTAACAAAGCTATTTACCGACACTGGAACGAAGCTAGCACTTACTCGTCCTGGATCATGGCTAGCGACTTTACTTGTTTTAGGTTTATTGGCTTGTTTGCTCCTAGGGATTTACTTAAGTTTTGATAATAAAAAAACAGCATCTTTTCTTATATTGTTAATGATGATGGGCGCTTGTTCAAGAATAATTATGGGATTTTCTCCTACGATCTGGGCTTCAGGAATGAGAACTTATTATATTTTATATATAGTTGTAGGAATTTTAGTGTTAATGCTGGTAAAAGAATTGTTGAAAACCTGGAATCCGAAAAAAGCAGAACTCGTACAATTTAGTTTGACTATGCTGGGGATTGGGACCATTGTTTTGACCATCATAAATAGATGAAAATAAAAAAAGACTCAAGTTGTAGGAAATCCAACAGTTAGATCACTAACTATTGAGATCGTTACAACTTGAGTTTTTTTATTTCTCGCTTTGATAGTTTTTTGGATTAATTTTTTCAGTCTCTCTGATAATATACACTGGACGTTGTTTGGTTTCTAAAAAGATTTTTCCAATGTATTTGCCAATTATTCCAAGACACAATAATTGGATACCTCCGATAAACAAGAAAATAGAGACCATGGAAGGCCAACCAGCTGTAGGATCACCATACAACAGGGCACGTAAAATAATAAATAAAATAGCAAGACCTGAACCAATACATGATAATGCCCCCACGAATGAAGCAATTGTTAATGGTGCATCTGAAAAGTTGACGATTCCATCAATAGAGTAATTAAATAATTTCCAAAAAGACCAAGAGGTTTCACCAGCTACTCGTTCACGGTTTTCAAAGGAAATATACTTGGTTTTAAAACCAACCCAACTGAACAAGCCTTTCGAAAAGCGGTTGTATTCAGTTAATTCCAAGATAGCATCAACCATTTGGCGAGTCATTAAACGGAAATCTCTCGCTCCGTCAACCATTTCAGTATCACTGATTTTATTGATTAGCTGATAAAATTTCTTAGCAAAAAAACTACGGATCGGTGGTTCACCGTCACGAGTCGAACGACGAGTACCGACGCAATCAATATCAGATTGCATAATTGTTTCAATCATTTCTGGTAATAGATCAGGTGGATCTTGTAGATCAACATCCATTACAGAGACAAGGTCGCCAGTAGAAGCTTGTAAACCAGCATATAAAGCAGAGCTTCTTTCCCAAAATTTCGAGAAAAGGAAATAAAGCGTACATATTCATGGTCATTAGCTAATGCTTTGATTGCTTGTAATGTATTATCTCTTGAACCATCATCAATAAACAAATATTCAAATTCATGTATTCCCTTAAATTTTTCGACCTCGTTAAAAAAAAGAGGAACTGTTTTTTCTTCGTTATAGCATGGAACCACAATTGATACTTTCATAACATTACCCTTTCCAATAAAGATCCTTCATAATAATAACATGAATGAATCAAAAAAAATATAGTTTTAGAGATAAGTAAACGAACAAAGTCTTCTCAGCTATGTTCGAAGAAATAGAAATGAAAATATAAACCAGATACTAGACGAGATGAGGTCAGATCTAGTTAGGTTTATTTGAAAGTGGAAAATATATTCTTGTTTTTAAACGAGATTGTTCCAACGGAATTTCTTTCACGATAAGAAGGTTTAAGAGTAAAATCAAAAAAGTCTTATTGGAAATCGCTCGTAACTTAATTAGAGCGGATTATTTAGTAAGGACTATCTTTAGATTGGTTAAATGATAGAGATGATTAAATAATAATGAATATTTTTCAAGTCTTTGCTAAACAAAATAGCTTCCTTAGTCAAAACATGTTAAATTAATTAATAGGACTACTTTTTTTATAGTAGAACTCAAAAATATTCACTGTTATTTCATGTGACGAAACTGTAAGAGAGCTATTATTTCAAGATTTAATAGCCTCTATGATAAGATGCTTATGGACGAAATAAAGTAATAGTAATTATTATCTAGGATGTGAAAAATAAAATGTGTGGAATTGTAGGATTTATTAACGACAAAGACAATAAAAAAGCAATCGTAAACGACATGATGGATCGAATCGTTCATCGGGGACCGAATAGTTCGGGTGATTATATTGACCAGCATGTTGCTTTAGGATTTAGAAGATTAAGTATTATCGACTTAGAGGGTGGAAAACAACCTATCTATAATGAAGATCGAACAAAAGTCATCATTTTTAATGGGGAAATCTATAATTACCAACCTCTTAGAGAAGAGCTGATTGCAGCTGGACATATTTTTCAAACACATGCGGATACAGAAGTATTGTTGCATGGTTATGAAGAATGGGGAACTGATCTATTACAAAAGGTTCGGGGTATGTTTGCCTTTGCAATCTGGGACAATAAACGCAATGAATTATTTGGTGCTCGGGATCATTTTGGAATCAAACCATATTATTATGCGGAAATGAACGGCACATTTATGTTCGGATCAGAAATCAAAAGCTTTTTACCACATCCAGATTTTCATAAAGAATTGAATAAAGAAGCCTTGAAACCTTATATGACATTTCAATATTCACCATTAAATGGAGAAACCTTTTTTAAAGGGGTTCACCGTTTGCCAGAAGGTCATTATTTCACTTACAAAGATAATAAGTTAGCGATTCATCAATATTGGGATGCTAATTTTGAAGAAAAACAAAACTATTCACGGAAAGAATGGATCGATAAGATTGATGAAACAGTTGAAGCATCGATTAAAGCACATACGATCAGCGATGTAGAAGTTGGCTCATTCTTATCTAGTGGGGTAGATTCAAGCTATGTGACTTCTGTATTAAAACCTGATCATTCTTTTTCAATTGGGTTTGATGATAAAACATATAATGAAGCTATTGAAGCTAGAAAGTTAACAGAACTTTTGGACTTAGATAATACAGCAGCTGTCATCGATGGAGATATGTCATTTAAAGCTTTTCCTTTGATTCAATACCATTTAGATGAGCCAGATTCGAATCCTTCATGTGTCCCACTTTATTTCTTAGCAAACTTGGCTTCGCAAAGTGTTCGAGTTGTCCAATCAGGTGAAGGGGCAGATGAACTATTTGCGGGATACCAAACTTATGGGTTCCATACGAATTCAAAAGTTATTCGTGTCATTGCTCAAGGGTTGAAGAAACTACCAAAAGGAACACGTTATAACTTGGGACGAAAAATTGGCAAGATGAAAAACTTCCACGGTAGAATCCATTTATATGAATCTTTAGCTCCTGCGAAAGAATATTTTATTGGTCATGCCCGAGTGTTTGAAGAAAACGAAGCGTCAGATATTTTAACACAAGAATACCAAAAGGCTCCTTCCGTTCAGGAGATTATGGCAGTCCATTATGCTAAAACTGAAAAAATCGAAGATGAAGTGAACAAAATGCAATACGTTGACCTTCATCAATGGATGCCAAAAGATATTTTATTAAAAGCGGATAAATTATCAATGGCTAGCTCACTTGAAGTACGCGTACCGTTACTTGACATCGAAGTGATGAGATTGGCAGAACAGATCCCAAGTAAGTATCTGTTAAATCAAAATAATACCAAAGATATTTTCCGACAAGCAGCAAATAAACATTTGCCAGAAGAATGGTCTAACCGTGTAAAACTTGGTTTCCCAGTACCAATCAAAGCTTGGTTGAAAGAAGACCGTGGTTATCAACAAGTCAAAGAATTATTTGAGGCTGATTTTGCCAAAGAATTCTTTGATCAAGAAAAAATTATGAAGTTGTTAAATGACCATCATGAAGGGCGTCATGAAGAACAACGAAAAATTTGGACGATTTTCAGCTTTTTAACTTGGTATAAAGTTTTCTTCGTTGACGAAGAAATCCCTAAGGCTGAAGCAATCGATTATGTAACAGTCTAAACGTGATCAGTTAGCGAAGCAAAAGAACATCCCGCTTCGAGCGGATTGATTTTATTCCTTTTTAACAGTGAACAACTCCTCCTTTATTGTGGAGGAGTTGTTTTTTATTAATAGTTTATTTCTCTTTCTTTCGTTCCGTCTTTTTTGTAGATAATTAATGATGTGTTTTTGTTTTGAGCAATTTCTTTCCCTTTTTCAATCGCTTTTTCTTTCGTATCAAAATGATTACTTGCTTTTTTAGCTCCTTCTGATTGGACAATCCACTTATCTTCTTCAAATTTTACGATCACTTTGGCTGTCAATAATTTAGAAGCTCTTGGATTTGTGTCGTGAGAATCATGCTTTGTTGGATTTTTTTCTTGAGAAAACTCTTTTTTTTCAGTAGAAGTAGCATCTTCTGACCATTCTTTGGCTTGTTTGATAGCAATCGGAATAGCACGATCATCAGGATAGCCTTCTGCAAGCAAGGCGTTACCGATATCGATTGCTTTCTTTCGTGTTAACTCTTCTAAATTTTTCATTGCAGGCGGATAATCTTTCATATTCCAAGGCATAAAATCTTCCTCCTCAAAAATTATTTATATTTCAAGTGTAAGCGCAATAGTTGGAAAAGGAAAAGATTTTGTTTAGCAAGTAGTTATTTAGATAACTTTCGTCAAGTAGTTTTACTTAACAAATTTTGTAAAAAGGCTAGCAATCTAGTGGAAATCATGGTAAGATAATCAAGTCTGAGAGTCATCTTAGAGGATTCTAGTAAAAAATGGGAGGGAAAAACATGCGCGTAAACATTACTTTAGAGTGTACTTCTTGTAAAGAACGTAACTACCTAACAAGCAAAAACAAACGTAACAACCCTGATCGTTTGGAAAAACAAAAATATTGCCCACGCGAACGTAAAGTTACTTTACACCGTGAAACTAAATAATTAGTTTAGCGTAAGTCTAGAATCCTTTTTAGGAAGCTAGACTTTTTTTAATAGTGAAGGTTGAATGAAACCATAAACCTGACAAGCGACTCTTTTTCTTGTAACAGGGTCGTTTTTCTTGTATGATTGAAATCGTTTGTTTAAATTCAGTTTGAGAGGATGAAACACATGTTTATTTCAATGTGGGCACAAGACAAGAATGGTTTGATTGGAAAAGATGGCCTGCTTCCTTGGAGGTTACCAAACGATATGCGTTTTTTTCGGGAACATACGATGGATAAAATATTAGTGATGGGAAGAAAGACATATGAAGGCATGGGCAAATTGTCTCTTCCTTATCGGCATATCATTGTGTTAACTACTCAAAAAGATTTTAAAGTAGAAAAAAATGCGGAAGTCCTTCATTCGATTGATGAACTTTTGGCATATGCAAAAGATATACCTGAAGATATCTATGTGTCAGGAGGAAGTCGAATTTTTCAAGCTTTGTTACCAGAAACAAAAATCATCTGGCGAACATTAATTGATGCAGAGTTTGAGGGGGATACATTTATTGGAGAAATCGATTTTACAGGTTTTGAATTAGTGGAAGAACATGAAGGAATTGTCAACCAAGAAAATCAATACCCTCATCGATTTCAGAAATGGCAAAAAATGAGCAAAGTGGTTTAGCACATAGTTAAATAAAAAAAGACGTTCACTCCAATTTGTAAAGAAAGGAAGGTGAACGTCTATTCTTGTTCAGGCGATTTATTTCAAATTATTTTTGATATCATTGACCATATTTTGACTAGCTATTGGACCATTATAGAGCCAACTAGATTCAGGACCAAATTCTAAGACATGATTTTCTTTGACCGCTTTTAAATTTTGCCAAGTTGCTTCATTAAACATCGCAGCTTTTTCATCACTGTTGACTAAGATGAGATAGTCTGCATCTAACTCTGCTAATTTTTCTGCAGAGACAGCTGACCAATCTGAAGTTGCACTTTTAGAGATTTCAGTAACTAGATTTGGCACACCAAATTTTAGATCACCGTAAATGATTCTTCCACTTGAACGTGTTTCACTAACCATAAATGCTGAGTTATTCGTTACCCATAAAACAGCAGCCGTTTTGCCGTTGATTTTATCTGCGAGTTCTTGTCTAGTGGCTTTCACCTTTTTTTGGTAATCAGTAATGATTTTTTCGGCTGCTTGTTCTTTATTTAATGCTTTTCCGATATCTTTTAGTTGGGTTTCCCAAGTGACATCATTCCCATTTTTTACGACATAGGTTGGCGCAATTTTGCTGTATTGCTCGTATTTACCTCCTTCAACTGTAGCCGAAGAAGAGATCAATAAAAGATCGGGTTCATAACTTAAGACTTTTTCATACGGAAGATCATAAGAGATCGTGGGAACATCTTTTAATTCTTTTTGTAAATAATGTTGAATCGATCCACTACCAACTGTCCATTGAGCAACAGGTTTTTCACCTAAAGCGATAAGATAGTCTTCGAGGTAACTCCCGATGATTCGTTTTGGTTGATTAGGGATCTCGACTTTATGACCCAAGGCATCAGTCACTAGGTGAGTTTTTGCAGTTGTTTCATTACCTGCTGTGTCAGTTGAATTGGATGAATTATTTGAAGAAGAGCAGGCGCTAAGTAAACTAAGCAGCAACACTGTGGCCCCAATGGTAAAGATATTCTTTTTTAGTTTCATTTTTTCCTCCTGAAGGGATTTTCATTGATAATCATTCTCAATTGATATTATTCCTGACAATAGTGGTCATGTCAACTATTTTCGGGAAAGAGCCATTTAGAGTAAAACTTGACGAATTTGTGAAGGAGCTTCATAATTGAGAATGATTTTCAGGGAAAGGATGAAAAATTTGACGACGATTGAAGCTGTTGATATTACAACGGGTTACTTAAATAAACAAGTGATTGAAAAAATGTCTATCAAGATACCAGAAGGAAAAGTGACAAGTTTGATTGGTCCTAATGGCAGTGGTAAATCAACTTTATTAAAAAGTTTTACTCGACTGTTACCTGTCAAAGAAGGAAAGATTATCGTAGATGGATCTGAAATTTCTACATATAGTCCTAAGATGTTAGCGCAAAAAATTGCATTGTTAGCCCAAAGTAGTGAACACCCTTTAGGCATGACTGTCGAAGAGGTGGTCTCTTATGGTCGTTATCCTTATCAAAAATTTTTTAGTGGATTAAATGAAGAAGATCTACATGCTATCCAATGGGCGTTGGAAGCGACGCAACTAACTAAGTTGAAAGAAAGAGAGCTTTCGAGTCTATCAGGTGGACAAGCTCAACGAGTTTGGATTGCGATGGCTTTAGCCCAAGAAGCGGATATTTTGATTTTAGATGAGCCAACCACTTTTTTAGATCCTGCGCATCAATTGGAAATCTTACATTTACTGAAAGAGATCAATCATATCAAACAGACAACCATTTTAATGTCGATCCATGACATCAATCACGCTTCTCGCTTTTCTGACTATTTAATTGGGATGAAAGCAGGACAAATAGTGGTTCAAGGCACACCTGATGAAGTAATCACAACGTCATGGATGAGGGAAATCTATGAAATTGAAGCGCAGATCATCGAATTGCCTGAAACGAATAAACCCGTTGTTTTGTCTTACGATTTAATCAATGATCGTAAGGAGGATGAACAATGAAGACAAAGAGGAAACGAATGATTCTTTCCCTATTGTTGCTAGGAGTAGTTAGTATATTCTTCTTTGCGTTAGCCAATGGAGCGGCGGTTGTCGACTTTTCTAATTTGTGGCAAGCGATTTTTAAATTTGACGACTCAGTTCAATCGCAGTTGATTATCCGAACGATTCGGTTGCCTCGAGTGCTTGGGGCTTTCTTAGTCGGAAGCTGTTTTGCTCTTAGTGGCGCATTGATGCAAGGTGTGACACGGAATCCTTTAGCTGATTCAGGGTTATTAGGAATTAATGCAGGAGCATCACTTGCAATGGCTCTTTGTTTTGCGTTTTGGCCACAAGCTTCTGCTTTTTCTGTTTTTTTACTGTCATTACTTGGTTCGTTGGTAGTTACGTTATTTGTTTTTGGTTTCTTACGTTTTTCAAAAATGGGGATGAATCCACTTCAATTGATTTTAGCAGGTGTTGCGATCAGTACTTTTTTTACAGCTATTAGTCAAGCGCTGACACAACTATTCAATTTGCAACAAGACTTGGCGTTTTGGTTCGTGGGAGGCGCTGCGAATGTCACTTGGCATCAATTGGAAATTTTGGCTCCGATTTATCTGTTGACAGTTAGTGGTTCTTTTTTGCTAGGTCGCTCCATCTCGTTGGTCAACTTAAGTGAGTCACATGCCTTGGCATTAGGAGGCAACCCTGGACGGATCAGATTTTTTGCATTTGTATTAGTGGCGGGGTTAGCTGCAATGGCGGTGTCGTTAGTTGGACCAGTTTCATTTATTGGATTGATGGTTCCACCAATCGTCCGAGGAATCATTGGTTCCGATTATCGGTATGTTTTACCAGCCTCTTTTTTAGCAGGTGGAGGATTAGTGATGTTGGCGGATTATGTTGCACGAATGATCAATCCGCCATTTGAAACGCCATTCGGCTTAATAATTTCCTTGATCGGTGTACCGTTTTTACTACTCCAAGTAAGGAGGGAACAAGGATGAAAAGAAGTTACCAATCACTAGTTGTTTTATTTGTTTTATTAGTTGTTAGTATAGTTGCAAGTTTAATGATTGGCACACCATTTATTCCATTTGATCAATTAGCTGAGGTGTTTCAAGGGAAGGGTTCGGCAATCCAAGAGTTGATTGTTTATGAATTTCGTGCCCCTCGTCTATTAATCAGTCTTCTTGCTGGTATGTGTTTAGGTATTTCAGGCTTTATCTTGCAGGGAGTTACCAGAAATAGACTAGCTGATGCTGGCATATTGGGCATTAACGCTGGAGCAGGTTTTTTCGTTATGATTTATTTGGGCTTTTATGCCAACCAAACTTTTCCGTTTTTACTATTGATCGTGGCTTTTCTAGGCGGCTTGCTTGCAGCTTTACTTGTGTATTTGTTTGCTTATACGAGAAATAGTTTTTTAGGGATGAACCGGCTTTTACTATCAGGAATTGCAGTCAATGCTGGATTGTCGGCATTGATGCTTTTATTTACGATTAAATTGTCGAAAGAAAACTATGGTTTTGTTAATGCCTGGTTAGCAGGTTCACTTTGGGGAGCTAGTTGGCCATATGTTTTCTCATTGTTACCTTGGGCAGTCATTTTGCTTCCTTTCGTGCTGATTTACAGTCGACGAATTGGTTTATTATCTTTTGGTCAAGAAAGAGCGCAAAGTCTAGGATTAGACGTGCAGAAAAGTCAAAAAATCCTATTGATACTCGCTGTTGCTTTAGCCTGCGGAAGCGTTGCGGTAGCTGGCAGCTTATCTTTTGTCGGTTTGTTAGCTCCTCATTTGGCTAAATTTGTCGTCAGAAGAGAAAATCAACTGTCCTTGATCTTGAGTGGATTATTTGGGGCATTTTTTGTAACGATTGCAGATGTTCTTACACGAGTGATTCTACCAAGTGGTGAGATTCCTACTGGGATTTTAATTGCGGTCCTAGGAGCTCCATATTTCTTATATTTATTATTTTCCAAACAAACGATTGCTTAGAAAATAAATACGGGGAAGAAACGATTGTGTTGAGTAAGCAGTGTTTCCCAAAGTAGTTTCTCGTTATTTTGAGACTACGATTATTCTGTCTATTCAAATGAAAAGAGTGAATCAGAGGTCGTGAAGGCATCGGAAAGCTCCAATGACAATAAGAAAGAATTTTTTTTAACAGCTTCTCATGTTTTGAAAAATTCAGGCTTATTTCAAAGAGCTGATGCGTGAACACCGTTTACTCGTTTTTAGAATAAAGAGTGAGAGTGATGTCTTAAATTCTGTTTATAAAACTCTTTTTATTTAAAAAGTTAAATTGCTATTTTTACTATTTTCCGCTACCATTTTAACGAGAGGTGGGTTGATACGTTTGAGTCATATTAAAGAAAAACTTAGAAAACTTGGCATTGAAAATTTACAAAAGATTGCTAGAAGTGAACAGAAGCAGCAAAAAGAGCAAAAAATTTACCAACAACTCTTTCAAAGTGATGAATGGCAGCAAGCAAAAGTGGTTGGTTTGACGATGGCAAATGAGATAGAAGTGGCTACGACCCCAATTATTGAAAAGGCATGGGAAGAGGGTAAAACCATACTTGTTCCTAAGACATGGCCTGAACGTCAAATGTGTTTTTTTAAAATTGATCCGGATACCCGATTTGAACGCACCGCTTTTGGCGTACTGGAGCCATTATCTGATCATTCTTTTTCACCGGACGCTATCGATTTGCTGATCGTTCCAGGGGTTGTTTATCATCAAAATGGTTATCGGATTGGTTTTGGTGGAGGCTACTATGATCGCTATCTAGCCAATTATCCGAACCAGACATGTAGTCTGGTTTTTCAAGAACAAATAAACAATCAATGGGTACCAGAAAGTTTTGATAAAAAAGTGCAACACTTGTTTATCGATAAATAATAAGGAGGGTTACATGAATTATCAACAGAAATTAAAATTAAACGCTTGGCTAAGAAGACCAATTTTGACTTATTTGTTTTTAGCGATACAAACCATCGTGTTTGCAATGATGGAGTTCTTTCCATTTTTAAATATTCCAGCATATTTAGGCATGTTTGGGCCGTCTATTGTAGTTGGAAATGAATGGTGGCGGTTTATTACACCGATTTTCATTCACTTTGGACTGGTGCATTTTGTCATGAATTCTTTGATTTTATATTTTATGGGAGACCAAATTGAAACACTCTACGGCCATTGGCGTTTTTTCTTGATCTATTTGTTTAGTGGTATCCTTGGGAATGCAGCGAGTTTTGCATTCAACGATCTTGGCGTTCTATCTGGTGGAGCAAGTACTTCTTTGTTTGGTTTGTTTGGTGCGTTATTCATTCTTGGTTTTCATTTCAAAAATAACTCTCAGGTTCGCCAATTGATTCGTCATTACATGTTGTTTATTGTTATCAGTTTTGTATTTGGTTTGACGGATACCTCAGTCGATATCTGGGGGCATCTCGGTGGGATTGTTGGTGGCTTGCTTATAGGAAATATCATCGGCCTACCACAGAAAGTGACCAATTACTCGATTCATCAAAAAATCCTATCTACGCTTGTTTTTGGATTTCTTTTGATAATATGTGTTTTATTGGGTTTAAAAAACTACGGATTACTTGTATAATGTGAAGGAAGTGCTTTGAGATGGAGAGCTTATATGACGTGCAACAACTGCTCAAACGATTTGGCATCTTTGTCTATGTTGGGTCACGTATCTATGATATTGAATTAATGACGATTGAATTGAAGAATCTTCATGACAGTCGTTTGATCGATCATGATACATACATGACAGCGTGGCGCATACTAAAACGAGAGCACCGAGTGGAAGAAAGCCGAAAGAAAGGAAACTTGTAATGGACAAAAAAATTATTGGGATTGATTTAGGTGGAACAACAGCAAAATTTGCAATTCTAACACCAGAAGGAGAGATTCAACAAAAATGGAGCATCGATACCAATATATTGGATGACGGTAAACATATTATTCCGGAAATTATCGAGTCAGTAAATCATCGTATCAAATTATATAACATGAATGCTGAAAATTTCATCGGAATCGGTATGGGAACACCAGGAAGTGTCGATAGTGAAGCAGGTACAGTGATCGGAGCCTACAATTTAAATTGGACTGAACTTCAATACGTAAAAAAACAAATTGAAGAAGGAACTGGAATCAAATTTGCTATTGATAACGATGCGAACGTTGCTGCTTTAGGTGAGCGCTGGAAAGGTGCAGGGGAAAATGATCCTGACGTTATTTTTGTTACCTTAGGAACGGGTGTCGGTGGCGGAATCGTTGCTGCTGGGAACTTGATCCACGGCGTTGCTGGTGCAGGTGGCGAGATTGGACACATTACAGTGGACCCAGAAGGTTTTGAATGTACATGTGGTAAAAGAGGGTGCTTAGAAACAGTTTCAAGTGCAACAGGTGTAGTTCGCTTAGCACGTTTCTTAGCAGAAGAGTATGCCGGAGATTCAAAATTAAAAGCAATGCTTGACAATGGAGAAGAAGTAACAAGTAAAGATATTTTTGAAATGGCACAAGCAGACGATCCATTTGGTCTGATGGTCGTTGATCGTGTTTGTTTCTACTTAGGATTAGCTTGCGGTAATCTAGGGAACACTATGAACCCATCAAGTATTGTTTTAGGCGGCGGAGTATCTGCTGCCGGGGAATTTTTACGTAGTCGTGTTGAAAAATATTTCAACCAATTTACGTTCCCTCAAGTACAACAATCAACAAAAATCAAATTAGCAGAATTAGGAAATGAAGCTGGCGTGATCGGTGCTGCTTCATTAGCCTTGAAATTTGCGGAATAACGTGGAGGAATGACATGGTTTTATGGGTAATTAACATCATTTTGCTATTGATTATTCTTGCTATTGTGTTTTGGGAAGTTTATCTACGAGTAATGGCAAAACGTTCTGCAAAAACACTGGAAGAAGAAGAATTTCGTGATGGGATGCGTAAGGCACAAGTCATTGATGTTCGTGAAAAAGACGTGTTTGATGCAGGACATATTTTAGGGGCAAGAAATATCCCTTATACTGTTTTAAAAGATTCATTAGGATCTATCCGAAAAGATCAACCGGTGTATATCTACGACCAAAAGAAAAGCTTAAGTATTCGTACAGCGAATAAGTTAAGAAAAGCTGGCTACCAAGATATCTATATCTTAAAAGGTGGATATGATGGCTGGTCTGGCAAGATTAAAAGTAAAAAAGTATAGAACGTCATGACGTCAAATTATCGGTCAATCCTGATGAGTCGTGTAAAGTCAAATCTGGGTCAGAATGAACCTCATTCTGTCTCAGATTTTTTGTTATTTCATTTGGAAGGAAAATGAGGCTGAAGAATCAACTTTGATTCTGTAGTAACCACCAGAAGTTAGATTTTGGTCTTACTTTTTGGGATTGATACATTCATCAGTTCCACAAATGATAGAGCCAATTTATCAGAAGTTTTTGTATATAAAGTAACAGATACTTTTTAGAAAATTGCATGACTGATTATTCGATTAGGCAACGGGAATAAAAAGAATTCATTAGATCGCACAAGATAAAATACTAAATTTTATTCTTTCCAGAAATAAAAGTTCTATCTCCATTGCGTACGTCATGTATGATGATTCAATGATAAATCAAACAATGGGGGAGAAAAGAAAATGCCAGAAATATCTAATGAAACTTTCACTGAGCAACAACCTGCAGGAGTAGTAAAAAAAGAAGAAATAACAGAAAAAAGAAAAAAGGAACTTGATAAACTTGTTGGAACGATTGAGGTTTCACTAGCTGGTAAATTAAAAGGAAAGACATATGAGGAGATCGTTGAATCGGTTGTGTCTGAGCTTATAAATAAGAAGATAAAGCAATCTGAACTTGGGAGAGTATTATACTCACTAGATCTTTCTGCCCAATTATATCAGCAGGTCGTAAAGGATTATAACATAAAACGCTTAATCAGCCATGATGGTCCAAGCCAAAGTAAAGTCTCTATAACCAATTCTGTGATTATAGAAAATATAGAAAGCGCAATAGATTCTCCACAAATAATAATAGAAGATCAATCGGTCGAACAAAAAGATAGTTCAAAACCAGAAAACATTCAAGAACAAAAAACAAGTAAGTTGACAACTGAAAAGCTAACGTTCAGGAAAAGGATTAAGAAGTGGGGTCAATCGTTAAACATTTTCAGAAAGAGTAACACAGATAAACCAGAGAATATAACAAATTGTCAAGGTATTGAAATGGATAAGGGTGGGGTACCTTTAAAAAAAATATTGAGACGACAATCGAGCGAAACTAATGATGCTTGTCATAATAATAATCAATGCCAACACATTGTTCCTCTAGAAAAGGGAGATAGGAATCACTAGCAAGTATCCATAGAGCGTGCAAAATTGAAATTTAGTATTTAAGGAGTACTAACAGAAATCAAGCCACGATTTTTTGCTATGACATAATCAAAGGAGAATCTAATCATTTATGCTATGATCAATGTATAAGCAATGAAAGAAGTGGAGAAAATGATCAAACTGAAAAGAGTGTACAGTGCGCGCGAAAAGGGTGATGGCTTTAGAATTTTAGTTGATCGAATATGGCCAAGAGGGATATCAAAGGAAAAAGCACAGATTGATCTATGGTTAAAGGAGATTGCACCAAGTACTGAGTTGAGAAAATTCTTTGGACATCTTCCTGAGCGTTTTCCTGTTTTTGAAGAAAAATACCTAGAAGAGTTAATGACAGATCAAGAAAAGCAATTGGCAGTCAAGCAGTTAGCTGAACTCTGTCAAAACTATCCAATCGTGACCTTAGTTTATGGTGCAAAGAATGAACAGCAAAATCAAGCCGTGGTGCTAAAAGGGTTGATGGAAAGGAAGCTGAATCGATGATTATTGGCATTGTTGGGGCAGGCCCCAGAGGACTAAGCATGGTAGAACGATTGATCCGAAACAATCGGGAAAACCAACATATCCAGATCTGTTTATTCGATCCTGATGGGCCTGGTGGTCGAGTCTGGCGGCTCGATCAATCAACAGAGTTATTGATGAACTCAGTTTCTCAGCAAGTTACGCTTTTTACAGATGAAACTTTAACAAGTGGCGGAGAGATTTCACCGGGGCCTAATTTATATCAATGGAGCCAAACAGAGGCGAAAAAGTATATCGAAAAGCAACAGTTTGTGAATAAAGAATTTTTTTTGGCAGAAGCCGAGCGCTTACGTGCCAATGAACCAGCTACCAGATGTTTTTATGGCTTGTACCAGCAGTGGTTTTATGAACAATTAAAAAAATTAGCACCGCATTCATTCACTATCGTTCGATCCTTAGTGAAAGAGATTGATAAGATAAAGACAGGTTTTTACTTGAAAACAAACGAACAGCATTTAGTAGTAGATCAGTTAGTGATGACTACGGGACATTGGGAAAATAAAGTATCCAAAGACGAGAAAAGGTTTTATGACTATGCTGAAAAAGAGCAATTGTTCTACCAACCGCCAGCAAATCCAGCTGATGTTTCCGTAGAAACTATTCCGCCAAAAGCCACAGTGATTCTTAGAGGATTAGGTCTAAGTTTTTTTGATTATGTAGGTTTACTTACCGAGAATAGAGGAGGTAAGTTTGAAAAACAAGGAGAGAAATTGGTATATTTGCCGTCTGGACGTGAGCCGATCGTATACTGCGGGTCTAGAAAAGGGTTGCCCTATTTTCCTCGAGGAAAAAATGAAAAAAGGGGAGGAGCAATGGCTGTTCCTAAATTGATCACCAAAGAAAATTTAGCAAAGCTTTATCAAAATCAACAATTAACTGGGAAACTGTTTTTCGACTTGCTAAAAAAAGATGTCGAACTTTTTTATTATAAGAAATTAATTGAGGAAAAACATCTAGCTATTTCACCAGTATTATTTGAACAAATCTTTTTAACACGTGATCAAAGTGATTGGCAAAAACAATTTCCTGAATTACAGCCTTATCAATGGGAGTGGGATTTTTTTGAAACGCCTATCTATCATGAGAAGCACGACTTTCAAAAAGAAAGTCGAAGGTTTATTGATTATCAAATCAATGAATCAATGAAAGAAAATTGTACTGGGGCGATTGCTTCAGCTTTTGATGCGTTAAAAGATTGGCGTGATCCTGTCCATCTGGTCATTGAATGGGGCATCTTCACTGCCAAAGAATATAGAGAAGTATTATGGGGTTGGTTTACTAAGCTCAATGCTTTTCTCACGATCGGTCCGCCAGTTGTTCGGACAAGAGAATTAGCCGCTCTGATTGATGCGGGTATTTTCACAATCGTTTCCCCACCGCTGGAAATCAAAACAGAGGCCGGTTTCTTTATCGTAGAAAACGAGGGACAACGGATTGAAAGTCGCTACTTGATTGAAGCCCGACTCCCGCAGACTGATTTGACACAAACAAAGAACCCAGCATTAAATAGCTTGAAAAAACATCAGCTGATTCGTCCTTTTACTTATCAGGACACGACTGGCGTGTATGAAACTGGTGCAATTGATATCAAACTAAGCACCAATCAAGTCTGGAACAAACAGGGAGAGCTAGAAGAAAATTTATATTGTTTAGGGATTCCGGTCGAAGGTGTGGATTGGTTGACAGCTACAGTCTCACGACCATATACCGATGCTTGGAATTTGAGGCAAATCGATAAAGTGGCACAGCTGATTCTTGGAAGGACAACCAATTGAAGCAAAAAACACAACCGACTCTAAAGGCTAGATCATTCATCTAACTTTTAAGATCGGTTGTGTTTTACTAATTAATAATGATTCTTTGGGCTATAAAAGGGATGATTTTCTTGAATCGTTTAAAGATTAGCGAGCTACACGTTTACGCATCGCTTTTTTACGATTTTCTTCGATCATTGTTTCTTTTTCATCAATGGGATCGATTACTGTTTTTTTAACTGAAGCTACCAATCCAGCAACAGCTGCCGCTGTTGCAAGACTACCGACTAAAATTCCAGATACAAATTTTTTCATTAAATCCACCTCGTTTATTAGTTGTTGCTTCTATTATGTAACAAATTGAAAAAAAAGGCTAGTCTGACGTCTATTTATTGGAAACCTTTACAAATTTTCCTTGAAAATATTTACTAAATGTTTTATTATAAATTTACTAAATAAATAGCAAAGGCAACAGAAACAAAAGAGTCATAGTTTCAAACGATTCAAAACGTACTTTTTGCTGCTTTTGTAAAAAAAGGAGTGTTTTCATGGCAATCTTGGTATTGGGTGGCGCAGGTTATATCGGTTCACATGCTGTTGATCGGTTGATCAATCAAAACTATCAAGTGGTAGTAGTGGATAATTTATTAACGGGGCATCAAGCAGCAATTCATCCTAAAGCACAATTTTACAAAGGTGACATTCGGGATAAATCTTTTTTACAGTCTGTTTTTGAAAAAGAAACGATCGAAGGAGTCCTTCATTTTGCAGCTAGTTCATTAGTGGGAGAGTCTGTTGAGAAACCATTGAAGTATTTTAATAACAATGTCTATGGTATGCAAATATTGTTAGAAGTGATGCATGAATATCATGTGAAGAATATTGTCTTTTCATCTACAGCAGCCACTTATGGTGAACCTACAGAATCACCAATTACCGAAGCAACTCCTACGAATCCAAAAAATCCGTACGGTGAAAGCAAATTGATGATGGAAAAAATGATGAAATGGTGTGACCAAGCCTATGGCATGCGATATGTAGCATTGCGTTATTTCAATGTAGCAGGTGCAAAAGCAGATGCATCGATTGGGGAAGATCACACACCAGAAACGCATTTAGTTCCTATTATTCTCCAAGTAGCTCTAGGTCAACGTGATTCTTTGGCGATTTACGGTGATGATTACGATACACCCGATGGAACATGCATCCGAGATTATGTTCAAGTGGAAGATTTGGCTGATGCCCATATCTTAGCTTTAGAATATTTAAGAGCGGGGAATGAAAGTAACTTCTTTAATCTAGGGAGCAATCAAGGCTACTCCGTCAAAGAAATGCTTGAAGCGGCTAGAGAAGTAACAAATCGAGAAATTCCAGCTAAGGTGGCACCACGTAGAGCCGGAGATCCAAGCCGGTTGGTCGCTTCCAGTGCTAAAGCTGAAGAAATCTTAGGTTGGCGACCAGCTTACACAGATGTAAAAGAAATCATTAAAACAGCCTGGGATTGGCATGTGAGTCATCCCCATGGTTATGAGGAGTAGAGAGAAGATGACAATCAGTCAAACGATTTGTGATTTTACGACACTAGCAATTGAAGCTGGTGGCTGGATGGAAATGGATCGAATTTATTTACAAAATCGAATTTTGGGAATGATCGGCGAAGAGGCTTTAGAAAACACTGAAGTGCGCCCTGTTTCAGAAGAATCGGTGGTGTTACTTGATCGGTTAGTCGAACAAGCCAAAAAAAATGAAGTGGTTACTGATTTACCAGCTGAAATCGAAATCTTTGAAGCACAATTAATGGATTTTTTAACACCACCACCATCAGTAGTCAATGCGTTTTTTGCACAACATTACGCAACAAATCCAGAAGAAGCAACAGACTACTTTTATCAATTGAGTAAAAGAAATGATTATATCAAAACCAGAGCGATTGCGAAAAATATCAGGTATACGTATCCTTCAGAATATGGCGAATTAGAGATTACGATCAACTTATCCAAACCTGAAAAAGATCCTAAGCAAATTGCTGCCGAAAAACATGCCAAAAAAGTTGATTATCCTGAGTGTATGCTTTGTATGAACAATGAAGGCTATAAAGGACGTTTAAATTATCCAGCTCGCACCAATCATCGAATCATCAGAATGAATCTTGATGGGGAAAGTTGGGGATTTCAGTATTCTCCATATGCTTATTACAATGAACATTCGATCATCTTGTCAGAAGAGCATCGTCCTATGAAGATTACGAAAGAAACATTTTCACGTTTATTAAAAATCACAGAGGTTTTACCACACTACTTTGTTGGTTCAAACGCAGATCTGCCAATTGTTGGAGGATCGATTCTGTCACATGATCATTACCAAGCAGGGCGCCATGAATTTCCAATGGCTAAAGCTCCAATCGAACGATTAATCAAATTATCGGATTATCCTCAAGTAATCGCAGGTGTTGTCAAATGGCCAATGTCTGTCATTCGTCTGCAAGCGACGGGGAAAGAAATCCTAGTGGAAGCTGCTAATAGTATTTTAGAAAAATGGCAACAATATTCAGATCCTGCGGTAGCAGTGACGGCATTTTCTAAAGATGGTACGCCCCATCATACGATTACACCAATTGCTAGAAAACGCGAAAATTATTTTGAACTCGATTTAGTGTTACGAGATAACAATGTCTCTGACGAATATCCAGAAGGGATTTTCCATCCTCACCGAGATATCCAGCATATTAAAAAAGAAAATATCGGTTTGATCGAAGTCATGGGATTAGCTGTTTTACCGCCTCGTTTAAAATCAGAAATGGCAGAAGTAGAAAAGTATTTGCTTGGACAAGAAAATAAGATAGCTGAGTATCACATGGAATGGGCGAAGGGCTTGAAAGCCGACCATCCAAATGTGACAACTGAAACAGTAACCGAGATCGTTCAGCAAGCTATTGGTAAAGTTTTTGTTCGTGTGTTGGAAGATTCAGGGGTATTCAAACGCGATACAAAAGGTCAAGAAGCTTTCCAACGCTTTACTGCAACGCTTTAAGAAGAATGCCCGAGTGGAATAGATAGGAGGAGAAACAAGTGGCAACGATTAAAGATATTGCAAAGTTGGCAGGGGTTTCTCCTGCTACTGTGTCAAGAGTCTTAAATGATGATCAGGAGTTATCAGTTAGCCTAGCAACGAAAAGAAAAATTTTTGAGGCTGCTGAAGAGTTGAATTACACGAAGCATCATAGAAACACATCGTTGAATCAAAAGTCGTTGCGTTTGATCCAATGGTACAATGATCAAGAAGAATTAGAGGATCTCTATTATCTTGCTATTCGTTTGGGAATAGAGAAAAAGGCAGAGGAATCAAATGTGACTTTGCTAAAGGAAACGTGGGACGCTATCAGTGATAGACCGACAAATGGAACGATTGCTCTAGGAAAATTCGATGAGCAACAGTTGATTGAATTGAAGCAGACACAAAGCAATCTGTTATTAGTTGATTTTGATGGAACACCCTATAACATTAATTCATTAATCGTTGATTTTCAAACAAGTATCCAAAAAGTGATTGATTATTTTTTTAACCAGGATAAAAAAGCGATTGCAATGCTTGCTGGTAGGGAATACACCAAAAAAGGACATCAACGGATTGATGACCCAAGGATTGCCGCCTACCAACAAATCATGGCTGGTAAAGGATTGACTACAACGATCATTGAAGCAGATTTTTCAGTTGAATCTGGCTATCGGAAAGTCAAAGAATACTTAGATAGTGGACAGTATTCGTTTGAGGCGCTGTTTGCAGCAAATGATACACTAGCGATCGGTGCATTGAAGGCAATTAACGAAAAAGGTCTGAAAGTACCTGAGGATATCTCATTGATCGGATTCAATGATATTAGTGTAGCAAAATATGTTTCACCAGCTCTTTCGACAGTCAAAGTTCACACGGAATGGATGGGGGAACTGGCGGTAGAGACCGTGTTACAAATGATGAATGAAAAAGCACCTGTTTCGAGAAAAATCATTGTAGAAACGGATCTTATCTTGCGTGAGTCTACAAAAAACTAAAGAACAAATCAAGAGAAAGTTGCGAATGATTGCAACTTTTTTTCTTTTTTTCTGAAATGAATTGTCTTTTTCTTAGCAAGAAGTATGCTACAATATAAAACGATAGAAGTTAGTAGAAAGGATGCATCAAAATGATTACATTAGGGATAGACACCGCTAATCAAACTTTAGCGATCGGCGTGATTGAAGATGATACTGTCTTAGGACAAATCCAAATCAATAAACAGAAAAATCATAGCGTTAGTTTGATGCCGGCTATCGATCAGTTATTCTCAGCACTCGGATTAGCACCAACCGCTATCGATCGAATTGCTGTTTCCGATGGACCAGGTTCATACACCGGTCTAAGAATCGGTGTAACTACTGCAAAAACACTTGCATATACATTGGGTAAAGAACTTGTGGGGATTTCAAGTTTACAAGCAATTGCTGCTAATTGCCGGAACGTAAATGGGTTGATCGTGCCTTTATTTGATGCAAGAAGAAAAAATGTTTATGCTGGTGTGTACCGAAGACAAAATGGAAAATTAGAAACAGTTCTTGAAGATGTACATATTTCAATTGAAGAACTGCTTAAGCAACTGTCTCAGTTCGATGAACCTATCTTATTTGTCGGAACAGATACGCAAAAATTTACGAATGAAATAAAGGAAGTATTACATGAAGCAGAAATAAATAAGGTGCTTGAATGGGATCTTCCTAATGGCTGTACGATTGCAACATTAGGGGCCAATCGTGAACCAGTAAGAGATTTAACCAATTTTGTACCACGTTATTTGAAAAAAGTAGAAGCAGAGGAAAAGTGGTTGGAAACCCACACTCCTGGAGACGAAAGATATGTTGAAAAAATTTAAAGCATATGCTAGAAGTTTATTCTATGAAAAAAAAGAATTTGCTACTAAGATAATTGAAAATCAAGGGAAAAGCTATCGAATAAAAGAGCTGATACCTCGAGATATCAAAGATTTATTATCGATTGAACGCCAGGTATACAATGGCGAATTACCATGGACAAAAAGTGCCTTCCTTTCTGAATTAAATTCACCTTTTCAAAATTTATATTTAGGAATACTAGACGGTGAACAGTTAATTGGATTTATAGGTGCGAGAATTTTTGGCTTGGATTGCCATATTACAAATATTGCGGTTATTCCTGTGTACCAACGAAGAAACATTGGTACATTGTTAATTGACGAAATTGAAAAATTTGCTATAATGAATCGCTGTGACACACTCTCTTTAGAGGTGAGAATGAGTAATCAAGATGCCCAAAGACTCTATCGGAAATTAGGATTTCAATCGAACAAAGTAAAAAAAGGGTATTATACCCAAACAAATGAAGATGGATTAGAAATGATCAAATATTTAGAAAAATGAGAGGTACAATTGATTTATACTAAGAATGACTTTGAAGATGAACAGTTAGCGTCTTGTTTATGGGCGCTTTGTGAGGAAGCATATGAACATGGTTCTCCTTGGACCAAAGACCAATTTTTAATGGATATCCAACAACCACATACGCAATATTACTTATTGGTGGAAAATTCGCTACTCCAAGGATTCATTGGCTATTCGAAAGTTATCGATGAGACGGAGATCACGAATATTGCTGTGGCAAAAAAACTGCAAAAAAAAGGGTATGCACGTCAGTTATTACGCTTTTTATTAGACCGAGAAAAACAAGCAGGAACATATAATGTTTATTTAGAAGTACGAACGTCTAACCTAGCAGCTCGTCATCTTTACCAATCAGAGAAATTTAGAGAACTAGGGAAACGAAAATCTTATTATCATGATCCAGTAGAAGATGCGATCATTATGAGTACAAAGTTAAAAACGGAGACGATGAAATGAAAGAAGAATTGATTCTGGCAATTGAATCAAGTTGCGATGAAACGAGTGTCGCAGTTGTGAAAAATGGTGATGAGATTTTAGCCAATGTCATTGCTTCACAGATTAACAGCCATAAAAGATTTGGCGGTGTTGTTCCAGAGGTAGCAAGTCGCCATCATGTAGAGCAAATCACTTTATGTATCGAAGACGCTTTGGCGGAGGCAGGCACTTCTGTTGAACAACTGAGTGCTGTAGCGGTTACTTATGGTCCTGGTTTAGTTGGTTCGTTACTGATTGGGATTTCTGCCGCTAAAGCTTTTGCTTGGGCGAACAATTTGCCTTTGATACCTGTGAACCATATGGCAGGTCATATTTACGCTGCACGCTTTCAAAAGCCTTTTGAATTTCCGCTACTAGCATTGCTTGTCAGTGGTGGACATACAGAGCTGGTCTATATGAAGGAAGACGGGAACTATCAAATCATCGGTGAAACGAGAGACGATGCCGCTGGAGAAGCTTATGACAAAGTTGGTCGTGTCTTAGGTTTGAGTTATCCAAGCGGAAAAGAAATCGATCAGTTAGCGCATCGTGGTGAAGATACCTACCATTTTCCAAGAGCCATGATTCATGAAAGTAATTATGATTTTAGCTTTAGTGGTTTAAAAAGCGCCTTTATCAATTTAGTACACAACGCCCAACAACGTGGAGAAACTCTTGATACAAATAATTTAGCTGCTAGTTTTCAAGCGAGCGTTGTGGACGTTTTAGTCAATAAAACCCTTCGTGCTTGTAACGAATACCCAGTCAAACAATTGATTGTAGCAGGTGGAGTTGCAGCCAATCAAGGATTGCGTGAAACACTCGAAGAGGCATTGAAAAAAGAACATCCAGAAATTGAACTGCTGATCCCTCCATTAAAACTTTGTGGTGATAATGCAGCAATGATTGGAGCAGCTGCGCATGTAGAGTTGAAACAAGCCAATTTCGCTGATCTTCGTTTAAATGCGAAACCTAGTGTGGTATTGAATCAAGGAGGAAATGAGTAAAATTCACCTTATTTTCGTATACATGGCAAGAGCGGTTGAGAAAAACTTACTTTGTAGTAAGTGAAATCGATTAATTAATGAAATATGAAAGTTAGAATATCATTTTTATTTTTACATCTATTAAAAAGTTTGGGACAATCTTTTATTTGTTCCAAGCTTTTTTTGACTTAAAATTTCTAAATTTGGAAATTTTTGTTCTATTGTTCAAATCGTTATATTAATAAGAGATCTCGCGATAATATGGATTAGAGATTAAGAATACAAATGACGTAAATACTATGTTCTCAGTAAAATCGCTTATTATAATAACTATTTCTAAATAGTAATTGTTATTTCACAAGTAGTGATTTTATTACGATGGTTATTTGTTTTGAAGGCATTTATTTAATTGTCTTAAGAAATAACATATGCTAATATGGATGGTAGAAATGCTTTTATGTGTTATTTTTTAATGGTTGTTTAATTATTTTGATAGGAAAAGGAGAGTTAGAAGATGAAATATGTGTTACAGAGTATGGTTTTAATTTTATGTAGTTTCTTTTTTACGTCTTATGTTGATGCTGCCGGGGCGATTTCGCAAGATGAGCAAATGATCATCCAAGAATTGACTCAACCTATTTTAATTCAAGGCAAAGAATTTCAAATGCCTCAAACATATATTACACAAACTGAAAATTATTTAAAACAAAATGATTTATCCAAGTCACAAGTGGATACAGCAGTAAAAAATATCCAAAATGTGAAGCAAAAACTGACTAATTTAGACATTGATTTGTCATCGGTTCATACGATAAATGATTTAATAAAAATTATCCCTAGGGAAACAATTTTGGAAATTCAGCAATTGATTTCATCAACAGCGGATGCTTTAGGATTAGTCGTTTTAAGTTGGAATAAAGGGTATGTTGAGCTAGGCACACAAAACTCTGATGGCTCGATTTCAGCAGTGTTCAACTCGAAACAACCGATTAAACAAACGGGAACATTCCCTATCTCAAGCATTCTTGCAATTGGATGTTTAATGATGACTGCGACAGGTGCATTCATCGTAGGAAAGAAAGTCAAACTTGCATAAAAAAAAGAAAAAAATAAAAAGAATAGGCGGAATGATTTTTACCCCTATCTTTTTTTTGATCATGGGTTATTCGCTAATGTATATTATTGGGCGACCTGTCATTCAGTTTACGACTTCTTCCTTACGATTGTTTCTGCTTTCGGATATTCCAAAATATGAAAAAAAGACACAACCATCAGCTAAAGGTATGTCAACTAGTGAGTTAGAAGAAAAACGGAAAACAATTGAGTTGGAAGGAGAGAACATTCCCTCCAGTAAAATCGATTATCCAAGAAGTGGGTATCAATATGGACAGGTTGATGTTGCTTCTGTAAATTTGAATGTGCCCTTATATTATGGAGACTCAGATGATATTTTACGAGAGGGTGCTGGGCAATACATGGGGTCTGTGTATCCAGGTGAACATGGGACTACATTGATTGGTGGGCATAATAGTAGTGAATTTGGAAAATTAAGTGCTGTCAAAATTACGGATAAGATTAACATTTCCACTAGTTATGGTGAGTATGTTTACCAAGTATACGAAACAAAGATTTTAGATAAAAATGCGAAATTGATTAGTCAACTTCTAATTCAAAAACAGCAAGGAAAACTGATTTTGTATACTTGTTATCCAGTCGATAGTATTGGAATGACGGATCAAAGATTATTTATTCTAGGCGATCTCATTAAGGGGCCAATGATCCAACCAGATAAATAATGAATTGAAAAATTGCGCTACTCATGTGTTAAGCAAAACGCTTTGAAAAGAGGTGGATTTACCAAAAAAGAATCAAATGATCAATCGAATAATCGCTTGTTTGGCTCACTAAAAATGAAGTTAGTGGATAAAAAATTTCGAAGTGGGGCAATTTAAGCTGCAATGAGTTTGTGAAATTTTATGGTCTTTTCTTACATTTGGTAAAAATAGTTATGAAAAAAAGAAAACAATGGCGAAAAGTGCCAAAAATGATTCTTGCTTTTATCTGTTCGCTTAGTTTATTTGCAATTTTTGTCTTGGGCATTCTTAAGATTACTTTATTCAATCAAAATTTTATGATCCGTGCAGTGGAATCCTCACATTATGGGGAAACGATCACTAAAGAGATCAATCACACAATTGCTGATGTAGGAAGAGGTGCCAATATCTCCCAAAAATGGTTGAATCAGACAGTTTCAGAAAGCTTAGTAAATGATAATATCAAACAATATATTCATAGCATCTATGCTGGCTCAACCTTTCAATTAGAAGGGGAGAAGCAAATAGAAGAGACAGTCCAAAGCCAATTAGAAAGTTACGGAAAAGAAAAGAATTACCCAAGAAATGCAGAATTTGAAACCACAGTAAATAAACTAAAAAAAGTGAGTATTGAAACAGTTCGGCGTGATATCGAAATCCCTTATTTTGCGTTATACGGCAAAAAAATAATGGCTTATACATCCACCCTTAACCTGTTGCTCATTTTTGCAGTCGCTTTTTTTGGAATCTTATTTTCCGCAATCATTTCGCTTAACAAACCTTTCTTTCATTTAATTATCCGTTACCTTGCTTATGTGATCGGTGGAGCTGGATTAATGGTAGGGGCTTTACCGACCTATTTGTATGTAACTCGATTGATTGAACGATTGGGTATTCATTCTGAAGCTCTATACTTATTTTTAACGACTTATTTGAAAAATTTTCTCTTTATGTTTATGAAATTTGGTCTTTTCAGTATCCTGTTGAGCTTGTTCCTATTTGGCGTAAGTGAGTTTTTCAGAAAGAAAATAGTTCGACGTGAAAAATAGAATAGAAAGGGGCGAAAAGATGGAAGCGGTTATTAATTTGAATGAGATACTAAGCTGGTTAAAAAAGCGGATACTGTTGATCATTTGTTCATTGATCGGCGGTTTCGCCGTTGCGACTGGAATAACTTATTTTGTTATTACACCAACATACAGTTCATCGGCTGAATTGATCGTTCAATCGAAAAACGAAATCGTCAACCATAATTTACAATCAGAAGTACATGCAAATGTACTCTTGATTAATACATATAAAGACATGATTTTAGGAGATATCGTACTTAATGAAGCAACCGAATACTTAGAAAATAAATTTGCTTATTACTTAACGAAAGATCAATTGAGAAAGAATATTCAGATTATTCAATCTTCAGATTCACAAATGTTCCATATCAAGGTGATGTCAGATGAAGCTGAAAAAGCTGCGAATATAGCAAATGTTCTTGCTTATACTTTTGAAGAAAAAGTAAAAGAAGTTTTAGACGTAAATAAAGTAACGATCACATCAATTGCGCAAGCAAATCAGCTACCGGTTTCACCCAATAAACGGTTGAATCTTTTTCTTGGTGCATTTTTAGGTTTACTTCTAGGGATCGGAATGGCTGTCTTGTTAGAAATATTGGATAAAACAGTAAAGGATGAGCATTTTCTCGCAACGATGGGGTATCCAGTCTTAGGGATAATTAGTGAAATGAGTAATAAGGAAATTGAAAGTGGGCAATCGATTCAACTCACAACATACTCTCGACAAGGAACTCATACACATAGACAACGAGCGCGTACACATCTAAGCAGAGAAAATCGGTTCACACGAAAATAGATGAGGAGACTAATACGTGAAAAATAATATGAAAAAAAAGGGTGTTCCTCTGATTAGTGCTAGTAAACAATCGTCCATGATCTCTGAACAGTATCGGACGGTTCGATCAAATATCCAATTTAGCTCATTTGATCAGGATATAAAGACAATCGTCGTTACTTCAGCAGGTCCAGAGGAAGGGAAGTCAACTGTTTCAGCGAATCTAGCGATTGTTTTTGCAAATAGCGGGAAGAAAACACTCCTAATTGATGCAGATTTAAGAAAGCCAAGTGTAGAAAGTACATTTCGTTCAACCTCGAACAGTGAAGGACTAACTAACCTGTTAAAAAAAAGAAATGAATCAGCTTTCGTATTCATTCATGAAACAAATATTGCACATTTGTGGACGATGACCAGTGGACCAAAACCTCCCAATCCTTTTGAATTACTCGAGTCAAGCCGAATGAATGAAATCATTGATGAATTAAGCGTAAATTTTGATTTGATCATTTTTGATTTGCCTCCTGTTGTGCCTGTGACGGATGCACAGATACTAGCTTCAAAAACAGATGGTACAATCATTGTCGTGAGAGAACGAAAAACGCTAAAGCAAGAATTGTTCAAAGCAAAGGAACTGTTGACGATCGCTCAGGCAAATATCTTAGGGATTGTCTATAATGGAGTAAAGAAGTCGAAAGATATCAACTACTATTATTGAGGTAGTAGATGGTGTGTTAAAATGATTGAAAGAAAATGTTGATCAAGATCGTGCATATCAAGTACTAAAGAAGGTGATTTATTGATTAAACCAAATAGAAAAATCAAAGCGATTAGTTTGGTGCTACTCGATAGTTTTCTGATCATACTTGCTAATTACATCAGTTTTATATTTATGGTTCCATTTGTTATCATCAATAGAGATTATTTGGCAATAACACTCATTTCATCAGTTGTGTGTTATCTGTTCTATGGTGGGATCTTTAAAGTATTTACAAGAATCAATCGTTATACGAATCTTAATGAGTTGTTAGGGATCTTTGCGGCACTCACTTTTATGTTATTTTCAATTTTTCCTTTGTTTTACTTGTTTAACCAGGAGCTCATGTACCAGATTAGTTTGCGATTAGTTGTTTTTTCTTACATAATGGCACTTTTATTGATTGCTAGTAGTCGGTTAGGCTGGCGGGTCTGGGTTGAATTGAAAAATAAAAATGGTCGTTCGAATGAAAAAAAAGTACGAATCTTGATCATTGGTGCTGGAGAGGGTGGACAATTACTGTATCAAAGTTTTTTAGGTTCTCAAATTGTGAATAATATTGAAGTTGTGGGCTTTGTCGATGATGATTGTAACAAATGGGGAACTTATCTTTTAGGTAAAAAAGTACTGGGAAATACCCGTGAAATAAATCAATTGATCCAGACATTCCGTATCAATATGGTTACGATAGCGATACCTTCGTTACCAAAAAAGAAGATCCAACAGCTTGTTCAATCCATTGAAAATAAGAATATCAAGGTAAATATGGTTCCCTCTTTTGAAGAAGTAGCTACCGGAAAAATCAATGTTTCGCAATTAAAAGAAGTAGATGTGATCGATCTATTAGGAAGAGAGGAAGTTTCCCTTGACCTAGAAAGTATCAGCCATCAATTAGAAGGACAAACGATTTTAGTAACTGGGGCTGGGGGCTCGATTGGTTCAGAGATTTGTCGGCAAGTTTTGGCATTTGAACCAGCAAAGTTGATTTTACTTGGACATGGAGAAAATTCGATTTATTCGATTCATCGAGAACTAACTACATTAGATCCTCAGAGGAAAGTAGAGATTCTACCAATCATTGCTGATATTCAAGATAGAGAACGCATCTTTTATTTGATGGAAAAATACCATCCCACGATTGTTTATCATACAGCCGCACATAAGCACGTTCCGCTGATGGAATATTATCCCACAGAAGCAATTAAGAATAATATTAACGGAACAAAAAATGTGGCGGAAGCAGCTAAAAAAAATCATGTTAAGAACTTTGTGATGATTTCTTCTGATAAAGCAAATCGCCCGCCAAATGTGATGGGAGCAACAAAAAGAATCGCTGAAATGTTAATCACAAGTCTGAACCAATCTGGTGAGACCAAGTTTTCGGCTGTCCGTTTCGGGAATGTACTTGGGTCTAGAGGTAGTGTTATTCCACTGTTTAAAGAACAGATTTTAAGAGGGGGACCGATCACTGTCACCGATTTTCGGATGACCCGCTACTTCATGACGATCCCTGAAGCGAGCAGATTAGTTATTCAATCAGGTGCATTGGCTAAGGGAGGAGAAATTTTTGTTTTGGATATGGATAAGCCGATCAAGATCGTGGATCTAGCTAAGAATATGATCCATTTGAGTGGTTATACAGAAGAAGATATCGAGATTGTTGAAACAGGGATACGTCCTGGGGAAAAATTATATGAAGAATTGCTATTAGAAAAAGAAAAGAAAGAAACGCAAATTTTTGAGAAGATTTTTGTTGGGGACATTAAAGGCTTTTCTTTAAAAGAAGTCACCCAGCTAATTGAACAGTTACCAGAAGATGAAAGCGAAGCAGCCAAGAAAGTTATAGCGTTTGCAAATGCTTCTAATGAATGAAGAAAAGATAGAAATGATGATTGGAAAAATAAATCAATCAGTGAATTTTTGCTGTTAAAGGCGCACGGGGAGATAGAAAATGAAAACAATTGAAGCACATGGGTACTCATCAATTGATGAATTAACGAAAAGCAACCAAAAAATTTTAGGAAGGTTATTTTACCTATTGGGATTTACACTCTGTATTTCGCGTGTTTTTTTCGGGATCAATATGTCAATAAGTGATGTATTTATGGTGCTATTAGTTGGCTACCTTCTACTAATGAAAAAAGTGGTGTTCAGTAAACAATTAGTACTATTTTTTATTGGGGTTATTTGTTGGCGGTTATTGTCCACGATATTGTTAAGTTCATGGGTGGATACTTCTGTTTCGCTTTTTTCAGTCATCATGACGGGACAAAAATTTTTCGTCAATCTCCTTTATTTAATTCTAACGATCTCGATCCTTCATATAAATCCAGAGTTGAAAAAAGATTTTTTATCTGGGGCAAAAGTCGGAACACTTTTTTTTGGCTGTCTTAGTATGTTCATTTTTCTAGTAGCTCCAGCAAGTTTGAAATCATTTGTTTTGTTCGGTGATCTACGTTTGAAAGGATTCATGAATGATCCTAACTATTTTGCTTATCTTCAAACATGTGGCTACTGTATCTGGTACTTAAGACCATTTAAAGGTAAGTGGAAGAACCTGATTGCATTCATGGGTTATACATCCTGTATTTTGTTATCTGCTTCCAAAACAGGGGTTGTAGCATTTTTAGTAATCAATTTGTTATTTCTAATTCAAAAATTATTTAGGAAAAATATCAACGTCAAACATCTTGTAATGACAATCATGACAGCGAGTGTATTGATTATCGGTACGCATTTTCTTTTTGCTGATTATGTAAGTAATTTAATTGCACGTTTTCTTTCCATTCCGCAATTTGTCCGATTTGAGGGAGTTTTCACTAATTTTTATGGCGCAATCGTTGCTGGAGGTTCCGGTAGAACAGAAGCTTGGAAAACAGCACAACTTTTGTTAACGCGGACTCATTTCATGGGTATCGGTTTCGTTGACTACTCTTCAGTTGCTTTATCAGTTAGTGGAAGCCCGACGATTGCTCATAATACTTTTTTACAAATAGCTGTTGAATGGGGAATAGTCCCAGCAATGATGGGAATGTTGTTGGTATTTGGTCAGTTTGTCAGAAAATTATTGCTGAAAAAATGGTTGCTGTGTCTCTTAATATTAGCGAATATTATTTTTTCTTTTAGTATTTCTTTACAAAATTCACGATTACTATGGATCTTAGTAGGTTTACTCGTTGTGAAAGAACAGGGATCTCTAGTAAATGGAAAAAAGGAGCAGTCAAATGATTAGTGTGATTATCCCCACTTTCAATGCAGAAAAATCGATTGAGCGAGCAGTCAATTCTGTACTAAGACAAAGCTATCAAGATTTTGAAATCATTATTGTCGATGATCGATCAACAGATCATACTTGGGAACTTTTAACGAAATTAAAAAAACAAGATCAACGTATCAGAATCTATCAAAACGCTAGAAATTCTAAAAGTGCTTATACTCGCAACCAGGCAATCAAACATGCACGGGGGAACTACATTATGCAACTAGATGACGATGATTATTGTCACGTGGAACGTATGGCAAAGCAAGTAGCGTTTTTAGAGGCTCATCCAGAATTTGGTTTTGTTGGCAGTAATGCCTATTTATGGGACCAAGAGGGTGTCTATGGTGAACGGGTGGTCAAAGAACGACCTGAAATAAAAGATCTCTTGAAAACGAGTCCGTTCATCAATCCATCGGCTATGTTTAGAAAACACATCTTAGAATCTGTAGCGGGTTATCGAGTTTCAAAAGATACTGTTAGAGGACAAGATTATGACCTATATATGCGGTTATATGCGAAGGGACACAAAGGTTATAATTTACAAGAAAACTTAGTTTATTACTATCAAGATAAAGAGTATTATAAAAAAATTTCCTGGAAAAATCGCCTTGGGGAAAGTCGGTTGAAATATCGTAATTTCAAAGAATTAAAGGTTGCTAAAGTTCATTATCTGTATGTCTTGAAACCACTAATAGCGATAATGATTCCTAGACACCTCCTATTTTGGCATCAGCACCGCAAACAAGGATGAAAAGGTTTCTTTGTTTCCTTTACAAATAAATCAGGCTTAGACAAAAAATAAAACATACTAAGATAAGGGCAGCCTCATCTTAGTATGTTTTTTTATTCTCTTAAAGCAGGCGTCACAGCAGTTTTACAAAAAGTAAACCGTTTCTTTTGGTAATCTAATAAACCAGAATCTTTTAACTGTTTGATTACTTGTCCAGCAGTCTCTCTCGTTGTCCCACTATTAACCGCTAATTCTTTTAGTGTGATAGGGTATGGAATTTCGACATGGCCATCTGTGGTTGGTATGCCAAGCTCTTCTTTTAAAATGAATAAGTTTTGTTTCACTCGATCAAAAGCGCTAGAAGTTAAACCGATCTGTATCCGCAGTTCGTGCATCGCTACTACTTTTGAGATTTTATGGATCATATAGAGTAATTGTTTTGGATTGTTTTTCGCAATTTTTTCATAACAAGATACTGGGAAAGAGAAAGTTTCGATGTCTGTCATTGCTTGAGCAGTGTATGAATAAATTCCTTCTTCAAAAATACCAGACATTGGGAAAAGGTTATTTGGATTGACATAATCATAATAATAATAAGTAGCACTTTCATCATATCGTTCTAGACGAACCAATCCTGATGTTAAAATGTAGAGACGTTGTCGTTCATCTCCTTCATCAAATAAAATTTGTCCTTTTTTATAAGAACGAAGGATCGTATGCTCTTTAATGAGCTCAAATTCCTCGTCAGTAAAGTTTTCAAAATCAGGTTGATAGCGTAACTTTGAAAAATGATAATCAATTCTATTTATACGCATAAAACTCCCACTCCTTACTTTCAGCTACATACTATATTGTGACTGGTTTTGGCTTAAATGTAAAGTTTTAACCTAGAAGAAAAATCATGGTTAAAAAAGCAATTTTATTCTTTGTGATCAGTCTTTTATGTTATTATGAATAATTTATACAGATAGATTGCATAATTCTTTTTAATGATTGGTATTTTTGTATAAAAAACACAATTATTACATAAAGCAAGCGCTATCAACCTTGTGAAATATCGAAAAAGAAAATATTCAAAAATAATTTTTTAATGAATAAATATTTTTTTGAGAGAGTTTTCAGTATAAAAAAAGTGATAAAAGTTAATAAAAAATGTAAAAACGTGTATTTATTTAATTGTCTTCTAATAATGTGAAATTGCTCTCGTTTTAGATGAGAAGAAATTATGAAAGTGGTTACAAAAAGGCGGTATTCTATGTATGTAATCAAAACGAAGGAGGCAACACAACATGGATAAACCTATTCACGTTTTCTCTGAGATAGGGAAGTTAAAGACAGTTTTATTGAAACGACCTGGACAAGAAGTGGAAAATTTAACACCAGATATTATGGACCGTCTGTTGTTTGATGATATTCCATATCTGCCAATCGCACAAGAAGAGCATGACTATTTTGCAAAGACATTGCAAGATGAAGGCGTCGAAACTTTATATCTAGAAAAATTAGCTGCAGAAGCAATTGATGCCGGCAATGTCAAAGAACAATTTTTAAATAAAATGTTAGACGAATCCCACATTGCATCTTCTGCTGTAAGAGATGGTCTTCATGAGTTCCTTCTATCAATGGAAACCCAAGAAATGGTAGATAAAATTATGGCGGGTGTCCGCACGAAAGATATTTCAGTTCGTTCAAACAGTCTGTATGATCTTTCTTCAGATGACGACTATCCATTCTATATGGACCCAATGCCAAACCTTTACTTTACACGTGATCCTTCTGCATCAATGGGAAATGGGATGACTGTTAACATGATGACATTTGAAGCACGTCGTCGTGAATCAATGTTTACTGAATACATCTTGAAACATCACCCACGTTTTGCGAACAAAGGGGTTGAAGTATGGTTAGATCGTGAAAACCCTGATCACATCGAAGGTGGAGATGAATTAATCCTAAGTGACAAAGTCGTCGCTGTAGGTATCTCACAACGAACAAGCGCTAAAGCAATCGAAAAATTAGCACGTAATTTATTTGCTAAACATGCAGGCTTTGAAAAAGTCCTAGCAATCAAGATTCCTAACAATCGAGCAATGATGCATTTAGATACTGTGTTTACCATGGTTGATCATGATAAATTCACGATCCATCCAGCAATCCAAAGTAAAGAAGGAAAAATGGATGTCTTTACGATCGAACAAGCAGGCGATGACATCAAGATCGCTCATTCTGATGACTTACAAGCGTCATTAAAAGCTGCGTTAGGTTTAGATGATTTAGTCTTGATCCCAACTGGTAATGGCGATGCGATCGTTGCTCCTCGTGAACAATGGAATGATGGTTCTAATACTCTGGCAATCGCGCCAGGTGTTGTCGTAACGTACAACCGTAACTATGTATCCAATGAATTATTACGTAGCTATGGCATCAAAGTATTGGAAATCAATTCAAGTGAGTTGTCACGCGGTCGTGGTGGTCCACGCTGCATGAGCCAACCATTAGTACGTGAAGATTTAAAATAATATGAATGCTAGTGGCAGTCTAACTGTCAGCTGCCACTAGATTTCCTCTTTAAAACAAAAAACAAACAACCTAAAGGAGAATTTTAGTTATGAAAGAGTCAGTATTTCAAGGAAGAAGTTTATTAGCAGAAAAAGATTTTACAAAAGAAGAATTACAATATCTAATCGATTTTTCTGAGCACTTAAAAGATTTGAAAAAACGTGGCATTCCACATCACTACTTAGAAGGTAAAAACATTGCACTTTTATTTGAAAAAACGTCTACTCGTACACGTGCAGCTTTTACAACTGCAGCAATCGATTTAGGTGCGCATCCTGAATATCTAGGTGCCAATGATATCCAATTAGGTAAAAAAGAATCAACAGAAGATACAGCTAAAGTATTAGGTCGAATGTTTGACGGAATTGAGTTCCGCGGCTTTAGCCAAAAAATGGTGGAAGAACTAGCAGAATTTTCTGGTGTTCCAGTATGGAATGGTTTAACAGACGAATGGCATCCAACACAAATGATCGCAGATTTCTTAACAATCCAAGAAAACTTTGGAACAGTTGAAGGAATCACAGTGGCATATTGTGGTGACGGACGTAACAACATGGCGAACTCTTTACTTGTGACTGGGGCTATTTTAGGTGCAAACATGCGTATCGTAGCACCAAAAGAATTACAACCAGAAGAAGAAATCGTCAAAATGGCAGAAGAATTTGCTGCTAAATCTGGTGCACAATTAATGATCACTGATGACGTAGATAAAGGTGTTGACGGTGCTGACGTACTTTATTCAGATGTTTGGGTATCAATGGGTGAAGAAGATAAATTTGAAGAACGAATCAAATTGTTGAAACCTTACCAAATCAACATGGAAATGATCGAAAAAACGCACAATACTGACCGTTTGATTTTCTTACATTGCTTACCAGCATTCCATGATACAAACACAATCTATGGTGAACAAATGAAAGAACGCTTCGGCATTACTGAGATGGAAGTTACTGATGAAGTCTTCCGCAGTAAATATGCACGTCAATTCGACCAAGCAGAAAACCGCATGCACTCAATCAAAGCGATCATGGCAGCAACACTTGGTAACTTGTTTATTCCTCGTGTGTAACGGTTAATCACATTCATCTCAAGAACAAAACGAGTCAGCTTTAATGGACCTCATCATGGGCTGGCTTGTTTTGTCATTGAGAAAATTCAGAACTCTCTGGAGAAAGGAAGACAAATATGGCAAATCGTAAAGTAGTTGTCGCATTAGGTGGTAATGCGATTTTATCAACAGATGCAAGTGCAAAAGCACAACAAGAGGCATTGATGGAAACAGCAAAATACTTAGTAAAATTCATTGAACAAGGGGATGAGTTGATCATTTCTCACGGGAATGGACCACAAGTAGGGAATTTGCTGATCCAACAACAAGCAGCTGACTCAGAAAAGACACCAGCGATGCCTTTAGATACTTGTGTTGCAATGACAGAAGGATCAATTGGGTATTGGTTACAAAATGCAATGGGTGAAGTGTTGAAAGAAAAAGGCATCGATAAAGATGTGGTTTCGCTTGTTACGCAAGTCATCGTTGATGAAAACGATCCATCATTTAAAAACCCAAGCAAACCAGTAGGACCATTCTATACCGAAGAAGAAGCCAATGAACAAATGAAAGCTGATTCAACAGTAACCTTTAAAGAAGATGCTGGTCGTGGCTGGCGTAAAGTAGTGGCTTCTCCTAAACCAATTTCAATTAAAGAAGCACGAGTGATTGAAACGCTAGTAGAACAAGGCGTGATTACAATCTCTGTTGGTGGTGGTGGAATTCCTGTTGTGGAAACGGCAACTGGTTTAGAAGGTAGAGAAGCGGTCATCGATAAAGATTTTGCTTCTGAAAAATTAGCGGAAATCATCGATGCAGATCTATTGATCGTTTTAACTGGAGTAGATAATGTTTATGTAAATTATCAAAAACCAGATCAAAAGAAACTAGAAACTGTTTCAGTTTCAGAAATGAAGCAATACATTGATGAAAATCAATTTGCACCAGGAAGTATGCTGCCAAAAGTCGAAGCGGCAATTGCCTTTGTTGAGGCAAAACCAAAAGCTAAAGCGATTATTACTTCTTTAGAAAATATCGAGAACCTTCTCGCATCTGAAGAAGGAACGATCATCGTAGCGGATAACTAAGAATTCTTTTTCTTAGGAAATGAACTATGTTAAAAAGTGTCCAGTTGGTATTTCTTCTCCTTTAGACCTTCTGGACATTTTTTATAAAAAATTCCTAGCCAGCAGTTTTTTTTTCTGCTATAATTCAATTAATATAATAATTTCATAGTTTGTTGAACAAGAGAGTAATTGTATTTACTTGATCAAAGCGAGTTTGGGTGTGGTGAAAGCCAAACGAGAGGATACAATGAAGCGCACTTGGAGAACTCTGTCTAAGACAGACGGCTATCAACCGATATCAGATGAAGCTGGTCCTAGCAAATAGGACAACTGGAGTGGTACCGCGGGATATCTCGTCTCTAGTGATCATAGTTATCTATGATCACTAGAGATTTTTTTGTTTTCAGCAAACAAAAGTATTTATAGGAGGAATGTAAATGAATAACAAAGATATTGTATCAAAAGCGATCTATGACGTTGTCAAAGACGATCTTACAATGGAACAAGTAGAAAAACTATTAGAAAATCCAAAATCTGCAGACCATGGGGATGTAGCCTTTCCTGCCTTTTCATTAGCGAAAATCTATCGAAAAGCCCCTCAACAAATTGCAGCTGACCTAGCAGAAAAAATCGATTCAACAAACTTTGAAAAAATCGAAGTGGTTGGTCCTTACTTAAACTTCTTTATGAATAAAGCGATGATCAGTAAAGAAGTTTTGGCTTCTGTCGTGAAAGAAAAAGAACATTATGGCGACAGCTCCATCGGAAATAACGGAAACGTACCAATCGATATGTCTTCTCCTAATATTGCAAAGCCGATTTCAATGGGGCATTTGCGTTCTACAGTTATCGGGAACTCCATCGGATTTATCATGGAAAAATTAGGCTACAACCCGATCCGTATCAATCATTTAGGAGATTGGGGCACACAGTTTGGGAAACTGATTGTGGCTTATAAAAAATGGGGTTCAGAAGAAGCAGTACGTTCTGAACCAATCAATGAATTGTTGCGTCTGTATGTTCAATTCCATGAAGTGGCTGAAACAGAACCAGAATTGAATGATGAAGCACGTTCATGGTTTAAACGTTTGGAAGAAGGCGACAAAGAAGCCATTGAATTATGGCAATGGTTCCGCGACGAGTCTATGAAAGAGTTCAATAAAATCTACGATCTATTAGAAGTTCGTTTTGATTCTTTAAATGGTGAAGCTTTCTATAACGATAAAATGGATGAAATCGTAGAACTTTTAGAAGAAAAACATTTATTGCAATCAGATAAAGGTGCTGAAATCGTTGACTTATCTGCTTATGATTTGAACCCAGCGTTGATCAAGAAATCAGATGGTGCAACACTTTATATCACTCGTGATTTAGCAGCAGCTCTTTACCGCAAACGCACCTATGATTTTAAACAATCATTGTATGTTGTCGGAAACGAACAAAGTTATCACTTCAAACAATTGAAAGCTGTTCTTAAAGAATTAGGCTTTGATTGGTCAGATGATATGCATCACATCCCATTCGGATTGATTACTCAAGGTGGTAAAAAACTATCAACACGTAAAGGGAAAATTGTTTTACTTGAAGAAGTGCTAAATGAAGCCATTGACTCTGCTAAAGAACAGATCAGTGAGAAAAATCCTGATTTAGAAAATAAAGATGTGGTAGCTAAACAAGTCGGTGTTGGCGCAGTTATCTTCCATGATTTAAAAAACGATCGCCTAAATACATTTGACTTTAATTTAGAAGAAGTTGTACGTTTCGAAGGTGAAACAGGACCTTATGTACAATATACACATGCTCGTGCTGTCAGCTTGTTAGCAAAAGCCGACTTTACGCCATCGACAGATCAAGAATACGCCTTGAATGATGAAAACAGCTGGGAAGTTGTAAAATTGATTCAAAAATACCCAGAAACTGTTTTACAAGCAGGTGAAAAATACGAACCGTCTATTATTGCGAAACATGCAATCAAGTTAGCTCAAGCATTTAATAAATATTATGCACATACTAAAATTTTAGTTGAAGATGACCAAAAAGAAGCGCGTTTAGCATTAGTTTATGCTGTAACAGTCTTGTTAAAAGAAGATCTACGTTTGCTTGGCTTACACGCACCAGATAAAATGTAAGAAAAGTAACGTACACAAATAAACCGTCCCTTACGAAAGGCTTACTTATAATAGTAGCTTTCGTGAGGGGCGGTTTATTTTATATAGAAGTGATTGGGACAGATATCATCCATTCATTGATTCATGCTGCGTTGATTAAATTTAGTTGGCTTAAAAAAGTGTTGTCTCTTTGGGAGCATGTAAGAAGGCTTCCACCAATTTTGCTTCTTCTTCATCTTTGGAAATGATAATGGTTGTATCGAACCCGGCAATCGTACTGACGATATGAGGTGGTTTGATATCGTCTAAAACGGCAGCGAAAAGATGTGCGTTGTCTGGTAAGGTATGGACGACCGTCAGAAAATGGACCCGTTCCACTTTTAACACGATGTCTTCGATCATTTGGACTAACCGTTTTTCATCATCTGTTTTTGCTTCGAGTCCTTTTTTTCCTTGAAAAAGAACAAAATGGGAAACGCCATTTTCATCTGGTACTTTTACGATTTTTAAGTCACGAATATCTCTGGAAATCGTAGCTTGTGTCGCTGTCACACCATAATTCTCCAGTTTGGCCAAGAGTTCTTCTTGTGTACGGATCGTAAATTCCCCGATCACTTGTTTAATAAGTAAATGTCGCTCAGATTTACGCATATTCTTTCTCCTTTACGAAAGATTTCACATGTATCATATCAAAAAAAAATCGAGTTGCCCAATATTATTCTGATTTATGAGATAACTCTAGGAATTATGATCATTTGTTAATGAGAGAGTAAAGTATAAAAGATGAGAATAAATGCAGAGGCAACTAGAGATTTCTCTTGATATTTACTAGCAAGTCAGGTAAAATATTGAATGTTGAGCAAGAATGTCTCTTTAGCTATTGCTATACAGGTAGGTTACTTGTATAATGTTTGAAGATGCTTTTTGTATCAATAAATCCACATTCCTGTTGGATCGTTGATAGGTGCTTGAAAAAGTTTGTCAGCGAGGTAAAAGACAGGGAGAGGAAAAATAAAAACCAAATCGGAGGAAACAAAAATGGCAGTAATTTCAATGAAACAATTACTAGAAGCCGGCGTACATTTTGGTCACCAAACTCGTCGCTGGAACCCAAAAATGAAGAAATATATCTTCACAGAAAGAAACGGAATCTACATCATCGACTTACAAAAAACTGTTAAGTTAGTAGATGCAGCTTATGACTACATGAAGAGCGTTGCAGAAGAAGGCGGCGTAGCTTTATTCGTAGGTACGAAAAAGCAAGCACAAGAAGCAATCAAAGATGAAGCAACACGTGCTGGACAATACTTTGTAAACCATCGTTGGTTAGGTGGAACATTGACTAACTGGGATACAATCCAAAAACGTATCAGCCGTTTGAAACAAATCAATGCAATGGAAGAAGATGGAACTTTTGAAGTTCTACCTAAAAAAGAAGTTGCTGGTTTGAACAAACAACGTGAACGTCTTGAAAAATTCTTGGGTGGTATCGCTGATATGCCAAGAATTCCAGATGTAATGTACATCGTTGACCCACGTAAAGAGCGCATTGCTGTTCAAGAAGCGCATAAATTAAATATCCCAATCGTAGCTATGGTTGATACAAACTGCGACCCAGACGAAATCGACGTAGTTATCCCTTCAAATGACGATGCAATTCGTGCCGTTAAATTGATTACTTCAAAAATGGCTGATGCATTTATCGAAGGTAACCAAGGGGAAGACCAAGTAGTTGAAGAAGACTTTGTAGTAGAAAACAATGCTACTTCAATCGAAGAAATCGTTGACGTTGTAGAAGGCGACAACACTTCAGCAGAATAATTTTTAAATGATGGAGCTGTTTCAAAGGCTAGGCGACAAGCCTCACTCTCCTTTGAAACAGCTTTTTTTAAAAAGAAACTATAGGAGGATACAATAATGGCAGACGTAACAGCTAAAATGGTAAAAGAACTACGCGAAATGACAGGCGTAGGTATGATGGATGCGAAAAAAGCATTAGTTGAAGTAGAAGGCGATATTGAAAAAGCAGTAGATCTTTTACGTGAAAAAGGAATGGCTAAAGCAGCTAAGAAAAATGATCGTATTGCAGCTGAAGGATTAGCTTCAGTAGCAATCAAAGGAAATACTGCAGCAATCGTTGAAGTTAACTCAGAAACAGACTTTGTTTCTAAAAACGAAATGTTCCAAGATCTAGTGAAAGAAATCGCTGAACTTGTTGCAGAAAACAAACCTGCAGACATGGAAGCTGCAATGAAGATCAAAACAGAAAAAGGTACGATCGAATCTGACTTGATCGAAGCAACACAAGTAATCGGAGAAAAAATCAGCTTCCGTCGTTTTGAAGTAGTTGAAAAAGAAGATAACGCTGCTTTCGGTGGTTACTTACACATGGGCGGACGTATCGCTGTATTGACTGTTTTAGATGGAACAACTGATGAATCTGTAGCAAGAGACGTTGCTATGCACGTAGCTGCAATCAATCCTCGCTATGTAAACGAAACTCAAATTCCTGAAGCTGAATTAGAACATGAAAAAACTGTTCTTACAGAACAAGCTTTAAACGAAGGTAAGCCTGCTAATATCGTTGAAAAAATGGTAGAAGGACGCTTGAAGAAATTTAAAGCAGAAATCGCTTTGGTTGACCAACCATTCGTTAAAGATCCTGATATGACTGTTGAAAAATATGTTGCTTCTAAAGGTGCTACAGTGAAAACTTTTGTACGCTTTGAAGTTGGCGAAGGAATCGAAAAACGCGAAGACAACTTTGTTGAAGAAGTTATGAACCAAGTGAAAAAATAATTCTGAAAATTGAGTATATGTTATCTAATGTTGATTCATTTTGCGAGTCACTTTTTAAATGTTGGATCAACATTAGATAGTATGCTTATTTGGAATTAAAAAGGAGCAGCGACGTATGTCACAGCTCTTTTTTTTAGGCATAGGTACAAATAGTTAGACTTTTAGTGGCTAAATTACCTGAATATGGTAAAATAGCAATAGAAAATATTGGAGGAATGAACATGGTCACACCGAAATATCAGCGTGTTGTCTTAAAATTAAGTGGAGAAGCTTTAGCTGGGAATGAAGGCTTTGGAATCAAACCGCCTGTTATTAAAGAAATCATCCAAGAAATCAAAGAAGTACACGAATTAGGCGTTGAAATGGCTATCGTGGTAGGCGGCGGCAATATTTGGCGCGGACAAATCGGTGCTCAGATGGGAATGGAACGTGCTCAAGCTGATTACATGGGGATGCTGGCAACTGTAATGAATGCTTTAGCGTTGCAAGATACTTTGGAAAATGTTGGTGTGCCAACACGTGTCCAAACATCAATCGAAATGCGACAAATTGCTGAACCATATATTCGCAGAAAAGCAGAACGTCATTTAGAAAAAGGCCGAATCGTGATTTTTGCAGGTGGAACTGGGAATCCATACTTTTCAACAGACACTACTGCAGCATTACGCGCAGCTGAGATTGGCGCTGATGTTATTTTAATGGCTAAAAACAATGTTGATGGTGTTTATTCAGCTGATCCAAAATTAGATTCAAATGCTGTGAAATTTGAAGAATTGACTCATTTAGAAGTGATTGCAAAAGGGTTGCAAGTAATGGACTCTACCGCTAGCTCACTAAGCATGGACAATGACATCCCATTGCTTGTCTTTAATTTAAATGAACATGGAAATATCCGTCGTGCAATCTTAGGCGAAAATATCGGAACAACTGTAAGGGGGAAATAAAAAATGGCAGATGCAATTATGACAGAAGCAAAAGAAAAGATGCAAAAAGCAGCACAAAATTTACAACGTGAGCTTGGACAAATTCGTGCAGGACGTGCCAATGCAAGTTTACTTGATCGAATCACAGTTAATTATTATGGTGCACCAACACCTTTGAACCAAATGGCTTCAATCCAAATCCCGGAAGCACGTGTTTTAATGATCACTCCATTTGATAAGAGCATTTTACAAGATGTTGAAAAAGCAATTATGGCAAGTGATATTGGAATCAGTCCAACCAATGATGGGAATGTCATTCGTTTAATTATTCCTCAATTAACTGAAGAACGTCGTAAAGAATTAGCAAAAGATGTAAAAAAAGAAGCAGAAAATGCGAAAATCGCTGTTCGTAACATTCGTCGTGATGCAATTGATGAATACAAAAAACAACAAAAAAATGGCGATATCACAGAAGATGATCTACGTGGATTAGAAAAAGAAGTACAAAAACTAACCGATGAAAGCATCAAAGAAGTAGATAAAATCGCTAGTGACAAAGAACAAGAATTACTGGAAGTTTAACCATAAAGCTTGGTAGAATCAGTCTTTTATCAATGCCGTTTATGTATTTTTACACCTACTAAAAAGCTTTGGACGATTTCTTGTCCAAGGCTTTTTTTATAGCAAAAGTTAAAAAATAAGAAAAAAGTCGTAGAAATAACTAAAAAAAGTAATCCAGCATAGGAAATCACGTGATAAATTGATATAATACTAAAGATAGTGGTAACTTTTAAGTATAGGAGGAAAAAGAATGTTACGTTTTTTTCCGCAAAAAAACAAGTATATTCAAGAAAAAAGTGATTTTCATTTTGCGGCTGAAGGTCCCATTCCTCAGCATATCGCAATCATTATGGACGGAAATGGTCGTTGGGCCCAAAATCGACGTTTACCTCGAGTTGCTGGACATAAAGAAGGGATGGAGACAGTTAAAAAAGTAACCAAACAAGCTTCTCGTTTAGGTGTGAAAGTTTTAACCCTCTATGCTTTTTCAACAGAAAATTGGAAACGACCAAAAGATGAAGTCCGTTTTTTGATGCAACTTCCAGTGGATTTTTTTGATACATTTGTTCCAGAATTGATCAAAGAAAACGTTCAGGTTCGTGTCATGGGCTATGAAGAAGTATTACCTGAACATACACAAGATGCTGTTCGTCGAGCAATTGAGCAAACAAAAGATAATACTGGAATGATCCTTAACTTTGCTTTGAATTATGGAAGCAGAGCAGAGATTGTGACAGCAGTCAAAAAAATTGCTGAAGAAGTCAAAAATGAAGAAACTGCGATTGAAGCTATTGACGAAGAACTGATTGCAGATCATCTCATGACTGGTTTTTTGCCAACCGAATGGCGGGATCCTGAATTGGTTATTCGAACAAGTGGGGAAGAAAGAATTAGTAACTTCTTGCTTTGGCAACTTGCATACAGCGAATTGTATTTCACAAAAGCTTTGTGGCCTGATTTTGATGGGGCGCATCTAGAAGAAGCAATCGCAGCATTTCAAAACAGAGACCGTCGTTTCGGTGGCGTGAAGAAAACAGAGAAAGAAGGAGATCAGTCATGAAGCAACGAGTGATCACAGCTGCTATTGCCCTGGTCCTATTTATACCAATTATATGGATCGGTGGAATCACAATCGAATTTGTAGCAGCTTTGTTAGCAGTCGTCGGTGTCTATGAGTTATTCCGTATGAAGGGCTTGACGTTGTTAAGTTTTGAAGGAATATTATCAGCGATTGGAGCAGTTATTTTAGTTCTACCAAAAGAACGTTGGTTTTTCTTTTTACCGGAGAAGACAAGCACGTTTATGCTCTTTTACTTGATCGTCATGATCTTGTTAGGGACATCAGTTATTTCAAAGAATACCTATACGATTGATGAAGCGGGGTTCCCGGTAATTACTAGTTTATATGTAGGTATTGGATTTCAAAATTTCGTCAATGCAAGAACAGAAGGTTTGGCAGTTTTGCTCTTTGGATTATTTGTCGTTTGGGCAACTGATATCGGTGCTTATATGGTTGGAAGACAATACGGAAAACATAAGTTAAGTCCAGATGTTTCACCAAATAAAACAATTGAAGGAGCATTAGGTGGTATTGCTAGTGCATTAGTCGTTGCTTTGTTGTACTTCTTGTTCTATCCAGCCAAAGAATTATTTGGACATGGGCTGTTCTTCATGCTCCTTGTAACGATGCTCTTATCGATCGTGGGACAATTTGGTGATCTCGTTGAATCTTCGATCAAACGTCATTACGATGTCAAAGATTCTGGGAATATCTTACCAGGGCATGGCGGGATACTAGATCGTTTTGATAGTTTGCTTTTTGTCTTTCCAATCATGCATTTATTTGGATTGATTTAGTGATCATCAAAGACTTGAATGAGCACTTGCCTAATCGTCTACTCATTTATAAATAACAATAGTTTAATAGTATGCCAATGAGTTGTTAACTAAATATGGGTATGGGAATGAAGCATTATCTTTTTTCAAATCAATATGCGAGCTTTATGTTCACATCTTACTCAAAAAAGAATACGTGGTGTCTTAGAAGTTGTTCGTTCAGAAAATAAGCCGAATAATCCAGAAGAAAAATAGTTTTGGATTATTCGGCTTATTTCTAAAAATTGATTATTTCCAGCGCCACCTCTTTTCTTTAAAAAAACTAGGGCTATTGGTGAATAGCTATTAATATGGTAAAATTAAGATGTTTTATTTAACCTAAAAAAAAGTAAAGGAGAATGTAAAATGAAAACAATTATTACATTTATTATTGTTTTTGGCATTTTGGTCATTGTTCATGAATTTGGACACTTCTTCTTTGCGAAACGATCAGGAATTCTCGTTCGAGAGTTTGCAATTGGTATGGGACCCAAAATTTATGGGCATCAAGCTAAGGACGGAACTACCTATACACTACGTTTATTGCCAATCGGAGGTTATGTGAGGATGGCAGGAAACGGGGACGATGAAACAGAGATGGCTCCGGGAATGCCGTTATCTCTTTTATTAAATTCTGATGGTATCGTAGAGAAAATCAATTTAAGTAAAAAAGTACAGCTTACAAATAGTATCCCGATGGAATTGATTCGTTATGATCTTGAAGAAGAATTAACGATTACTGGCTATGTCAATGGCGAGGAAGAACAAGAAGTGACTTATTCTGTCGCGCATGATGCTTCGATCATTGAAGCCGATGGCACAGAACTTCGAATCGCTCCAAAAGACGTGCAGTTCCAATCAGCCAAATTATGGCAACGGATGTTGACGAATTTCGCAGGACCAATGAATAATTTCTTGTTAGCTATTTTGTTATTTATTCTGCTTGCTTTTATGCATGGCGGAGTTCAAGTCACTAACACGAATCAAATTGGCGAAGTCTTACCTAATGGTGCAGCACAAACTGCTGGTTTAAAAGAAAATGATAAAATCTTGGAGATCAATGGTAATGCCATTCATTCTTGGGGAGATCTAACGGCTACGATCACCGAGAATCCTGGGAAAAAACTCAATGTTGAAGTCGAGCGCAATGGTCAGAAACAAACCCTTTCAGTAACACCAGGCGTGGTAGAAACGAATGGAAAAAAATATGGGCAATTAGGAATCAAAGCACCAATGAAAACGGGATTTTTTGACAAGATCATTGGAGGAACACAACAAGCTTTCAGTAGTTCATTAGAAATTTTTAAAGCACTAGGCTCATTATTTACAAACTTTAGTTTAAATAAATTGGGCGGTCCTGTAATGATGTTCCAATTATCTTCAGAAGCTGCAGATCAAGGAATATTAACGGTCATTAGCTTGATGGCCATTCTTTCGATGAATTTGGGAATCGTTAACTTATTACCAATTCCAGCGCTTGACGGAGGAAAGCTTGTCTTGAACGTCGTGGAAGGGATTCGTGGAAAACCAATCAGCCAAGAAAAAGAAGGCTTTATCACATTAGCAGGCTTCGGTTTATTGATGCTTTTAATGGTATTAGTCACATGGAATGATATCCAACGATTCTTTTTCTAGAAAAAGTTTATAAATAGGGTATAATTACAAACGATAAATGATTATATGAGAAATGAAGGAGTATATAGAATGAGACAATCAAAAATGTTGATTCCAACATTACGAGAAGTTCCAAATGATGCAGAAGTACTAAGTCATCAAATTTTATTAAGAGCAGGGTATATTCGCCAAGTTTCAGCTGGTATTTATTCTTATTTGCCTCTTGCTAATCGTGTATTGGAAAAATTAAAAACGATCATGCGTGAAGAATTTGAAAAGATTGGCGCTGTCGAAATGTTGATGCCAGCTCTCTTACCTGCGGAATTGTGGGAAGAATCTGGTCGTTATGAAACTTACGGCCCAAATTTATATCGTCTCAATGATCGTAATGATCGCAAAATGATCTTAGGTCCAACTCATGAAGAAACATTTACTGAATTGATTCGCAATGAAGTCAATTCCTATAAAAAATTGCCGTTGAACCTTTACCAAATCCAGACAAAATATCGTGATGAAAAACGTCCACGGTTTGGGTTATTACGTGGCAGAGAATTTATTATGAAAGATGCTTACTCTTTCCATTCATCAGAAGAAAGTTTAGATGAAGCGTATAAAGATTATGAAAAAGCATATACTGAGATTTTCAAACGGTGTGGGTTAGATTTCCGAGCAATCATTGGTGATGGTGGTGCAATGGGTGGTAAAGATTCAAAAGAATTCATGGCGATCTCAGAAATCGGTGAAGATACGATCTGTTACTCAACAGAAAGCGATTATGCCGCTAACTTAGAAATGGCGACAAGTTATTATGTCCCTAAAAAATCACATGAAACACAACTTGAATTAGAAAAAATTGCGACACCAGATGTAAAAACGATTGAAGAAGTAGCGAACTTCTTTGAAACTGAGCCACAAAAAATCATCAAATCTGTTTTATTTATGGCAGACGAAAACCCAGTATTGGTATTAGTACGTGGGGACCACGATGTCAATGATGTGAAACTGAAAAACTTTTTAGCGGTTGATTTCTTAGAAGAAGCAACAGAAGAAGATGCTCAAAAATACCTAGGAGCAGATTTCGGCTCTGTTGGTCCAATCGGTGTAGCAGAAGAAGTAAAAGTCTACGCTGATCGTCATGTCCAAGACTTAGCGAACGCTATTACTGGAGCGAATGAAACTGGGTTCCATTATGTGAATGTCAACCCAGAACGAGATTTTGAAGTGATCTCATATGAAGACCTTCGCTTTGTTCAAGAAGGAGATCCATCACCTGATAATAATGGTGTATTGGCATTTACACGTGGAATCGAAATCGGACATATCTTTAAATTAGGCACACGCTATAGTGAATCAATGGGCGCAACCGTATTAGATGAAAATGGACGTGAAAAATTTGTCATTATGGGTTGTTACGGAATTGGCGTAAGTCGTCTGCTTTCAGCAATCGTTGAACAAAATTCAGATGAAAATGGCATTAACTGGCCTAAAGGAATCGCGCCTTTTGATTTACATGTTGTTCAAATGAATCTAAAAGACGAAAACCAAACGAACTTAACCGAAGAAGTCGAACAAACGATGTTAGCTGCTGGTTATCAAGTACTCGTTGACGATCGTAATGAGCGTGCAGGTGTGAAATTTGCAGATTCCGATTTAATTGGCTGTCCAATTAGAATTACAGTAGGTAAAAAAGCGGTGGATGGTATCGTTGAAGTCAAAATTAAGAAAACTGGGGAAATGGTTGAAGTCCGCAAAGAAGAGCTAGCAAATACGTTACCCATTCTTTTAAATCAATAAAATACAGTTAAGAAAGAAAATTCTTGCTCGAAATGAAAGACAAGCCTAACGAATAGTTGGGCTTGTCTTTTTTCTAATGAGACTGAGACAAGTTTTGGCTCGGTATCCTTCGTTTTTTGTTTCTCACATTTGTTCGAATGAAAAATCATACTGGCTCTTTAGTAAGAAGAAATTGATTTGTGTTACAAAATCGTTCTTAATAAATCGTTGGCACCAATCCTCCATCAAGTCGCAAGGCAGCGCCAGAAAAAGAAGTTGCATAGGGGCTAGAAACAAAGGCAACAAAACGCCCGATTTCTTCTGGTCGGATTAAGCGTTGGATCTGTGAGAGTGGACGATGATTTTTCATAAAATCTTGTTCCCATTCAGATTCAGGCAATTGGCTGTCTGCGTACATTGTTGTTAACATTTCTTGAACGCCCTCTGTCAAGGTGGAGCCAGGCATGATCGTGTTGACGGTCACTTGAGAGCCAACAGTCAATTTGGATAAACTTTTTGCTAAAGAAAGATTCATCGTTTTGGTCATACTGTATTGAGCCATTTCACCTGAAGGCATCACTGCTTCTTCACTCGCAATAAAAAGGATACGACCAAAATCTTGCTTCAACATTTTAGGTAAATAATTTTTGGCTAATGCATTTCCAGCAAGTACATTGACTTGGAAAAAATGTTCCCAAATATCATCTGTGATAGCTAAATAATCCATCGGTTCAAAAATCCCCATATTATTGATCAAAATATCTACTGTAGGAAATTGCGTAAACAGTTCTTGCCGTGCTTCTGGATCTGCTAAATCAAATGGCGCACGCTGAGGGTTAGTTCGGGGGAATTTTTCTTTTAATTCAGTGACCACTTGATCAACAAGCGGTGCGTGACGACCGTTGATGATGACATCTGCACCTTCTTTTGCCAATTCAATCGCAATGGCCTTTCCGATGCCTTTCGTTGAGCCAGTGACTAACGCAACCTTATGAGATAAACCTAGTTCCATCTTACATCTTCCTCCTTTATTTAAAATCGAATGTATCAGGATTTGGTCCTACCCGAAAATGATCGTTCAGTGCATTCAAAACCGTCATTTCATCTTCAGAAAGAACGAAATCAAAAATGTCAGCATTACTTTTCATTCGTTCGGGCTTAACTGACTTGACCACTAATAAGATGTCTTGCTGGACATCCCAACGTAAGATTACTTGGGCTGGAGTAATATGATGCGCTTCAGCAATCTCTACTATAGTTGGGTGATTCAATAGTTTCCCTTGCATCAAAGGGGACCACGCTTGGATCTTTATTGCATGTTTTGCGCAGAAATTGCGTAGTTCAATTTGAGATAACTTTGGATGTAGTTCCACTTGGTTGAGAACGGGAATGACATTCGCATGTGTCAATAATTTTTCTAAATGAGTGATTTGAAAATTGCTAACACCAATCGCTTTGATTTTCCCCGCTTGATATAATTGTTCCAAAGCACGCCATGACTCTAAAAATGCATCTTCGCCAGGCCAATGGATTAAATAAAGATCTAGATAGTCTAGTCCTAGACGTGCTAAACTGGTTTCAAAAGCTTGGATCGTTTCGTCATAGGTTAAATGATCGTTCCAGACTTTGGAGGTTACGAATAGTTCTTCTCGAGAAATTCCAGCAGCTTTCAGCCCTTCTTTGATTCCGATTCCTGTACCAATTTCATTATCATATATTTGAGCAGTATCAATCAACCGATAGCCCTTTACAATGCCTTCTTTGACTACTTCAGCAGTTTGGGTATCAGGGATTTGAAAGACACCAAGTCCTATCCCTGGAATTTCTATTTGGTTATTTAACATGATTCGATCATTCAATGAATGGATCATCTATACTCCTCCTTTAATTTTCAATAGATATAATGTATACTAGATAGGCTCTAATAGATAGTACCTACTTTATTGTGCTATAGTGTCTAAAAAGTAACTATTGGATAGTAAAAGGATTTTAGGAGGGAAATATGATTGGAAAAACGTATAATATTGGTGTAGAAGCCACGATGGATGTTATCGGTGGGAAATGGAAACCGATTATTTTATGCAACCTGCGTCACAGTCCGCTTCGTCCCAGCGACTTAAAACGAAAAATTCCTAATCTTAGCCAAAAGATGTTGACTCAACAATTGCGTGAATTAGAAGCAGACGGTATTGTTGTACGAACCTCATATCATCAGGTTCCACCAAAAGTTGTTTATTCCTTAAGTGAATATGGTCAAACATTAAGTAGTGTGTTAGATGCGTTATGTGATTGGGGCGAACTGCATGTTACTACGTTGCAAGAGCAAGGAGTACCAATCAGCTTACGTTGTGAGGATTCATTTAGCTAAGTAATCAACGATTTAGAACGAGAAAGAAAATTCTTTGTCGTTTTTTTAATGTAAATCCATGTAAAAACGGGTATACTAAATAGTACTGAAAGAAGAAGAGGTTCAAATGAAATAGCATTGATTTGTCCTCGTCAGAAAGGGCGTATGGTTTTGTCAGAAAAACGAGAGTTATTTGAAAAATTGTTGGAACAAATCCAACTAGAAGAAGTGGAAAAAAATCATCCACTAATCTCTGCTGGCGAAATGGAGCGTGTAGTGGTTCACCGCAAATCAAGATTGTGGGAGTTTACCCTACACTTTACTCAAATTTTACCGATCATGCTTTATCGATCATTGCTCCAAAATTTGACACTGGCATTTAAAGATATTGCACAGATCAGATTAACTATCAAAGCTGATGATCAGCAGTTTGATGAAAAATTATTACAAGATTATTGGGCACAAGCTTTAGAAAGCCAACAATGCGATACGCCGTTGGCTCAACAAGTTTTAAAAACACAAGTCCCTATATTGAAGGAAAAGAAAATTGTCTTGCCAGTAGATAGCAATGGCGCTATTAATTATTTAAAGCAACAATATCTACCTTTAGTTGAAACGCTGTTTGTCAGCTACGGGTTCCCTAAATTTCGTATCGAACCTGAAATTGATGAAGAACAAGCAGAACGTGTGCTAAAACTGTTTGAAGAGCGGAAGCAAGAACAAGCAGAAGCGTTCATGAAGCAAGCTGCGGAAAGTTTGATTGTCCATGAACAAAAGAAAAAAGAAAGAAAAGAGCAACTTCCTGTACTAGATGGACCGATCCAGTTAGGTCGTAATATTCCAGCAGATGAACCGACAATACCAATGATCAATATCGTTGAAGAAGAACGTCGTGTGACCTTGGAAGGCTATGTATTTGATAAAGAAGTGCGTGAGCTACGTTCAAAACGTAAGATCCTAACGTTAAAAATCACCGATTATACTTCTTCTTTTATTGTTAAGAAATTTTCAAATAATGAAAAAGATGAACAAATCTTTGATGCAATCAGCGTAGGAAGCTGGTTAAAAGTTAGAGGAAGTATCCAAGAAGATACATTTGTGCGAGACCTGGTGATGAATGCACAAGATATCATTGAGGTGAAGCATGCACCTCGTAAAGACTATGCTCCTGACGATGAGAAACGAGTGGAATTACATGTTCATAGTAATATGAGTACGATGGATGCAACCAATAGTATCTCTGACCTTGTGGCTCAAGCTGGAAAATGGGGACACAAAGCGATTGCGATCACGGATCATGGAGGGGCACAAGCATTTCCTGAAGCGCATAGTGCCGGTAAAAAAGCAGGCGTGAAAATTCTTTATGGGGTTGAAGCCAATGTTGTAGATGATGGTGTGCCGATTGCTTACAATGATGAACATGTTTCTTTGAATGAAGGAACATATGTCGTATTTGACGTGGAAACCACTGGACTATCTGCTGTTTATGATACGATCATCGAATTAGCTGCGGTCAAGATGTATAAAGGGAATGTCATTGAAAGCTTTGATGAATTTATTGATCCTGGACACCCACTTTCCCGCACAACGATTGATCTAACTGGGATCACAGATGAAATGGTACGAGGATCTAAATCAGAAGAAGAAGTCCTACGTCTGTTTCTCGAGTTTTCAAAAGATTCGATTCTGGTCGCCCATAATGCCGCGTTTGATATGGGATTCTTGAATACAAGTTATGCAAAATATGGAATTCCAGAGGCGACGAATCCAGTCATCGATACGCTGGAATTAGCCAGATATCTGTATCCTCAATTTAAACGATTTGGTCTAGGTGTGTTATCTAAAAAATTTGGTGTCAGTCTTGAACAGCATCACCGAGCGATTTACGATGCTGAAGCGACAGGTCATTTAGCATGGATTTTCGTTAAAGAAGCAATGGAAAACCATGAGATGCTCTACCATGATCAACTCAATGCTCATGTGGGAGAAGGCGATTCGTATAAACGAGCAAGGCCATTTCATGTGACGATCTTAGCGAAAAATCAAGCTGGATTAAAAGATTTATTCAAATTAATCTCGATGTCGAATGTGGAATATTTTGAACGTGTCCCACGTATTCCTCGTTCACAACTGAAGAAATTACGTGAGAATCTTTTCATTGGCTCTGCTTGTGATAAAGGTGAGATTTTCGAAGCAATGATGCAAAAAGGAATTGAAGAAGCTAGAAATCGAGCAAAGTTTTATGATTATATTGAAGTGATGCCAAAAGCGGTCTATGCACCATTGCTTGAGCAAGAACTAGTCAAAAATGAACATGATTTAGAAGAAATCATCAAAAATCTAGTTGAAATCGGAAAGTCATTGGACAAAATCGTCGTTGCTACTGGGAATGTTCATTACCTTAATGAAGAAGATGCAATCTATCGGAAGATTTTGATTAATTCAATGGGTGGGGCTAATCCGTTGAACCGACATAGTTTGCCTGATGTGCATTTTAGAACAACAGATGAGATGTTGACTGCTTTTAACTTTTTAGGAAAAGATCTAGCGAAAGAAATCGTCGTTGACAATACGAATAAGATTGCTGACCTTTGTGAAGAGGTCATTCCGGTGAAAGATGATTTGTATACGCCAAAAATTCCTGGATCTGAAGAAGAGATTTCTGATTTGAGTTATACCAGAGCTAAACAGTTGTACGGTGATCCATTACCAGAAATCATTGAAAAACGATTAGAAAAAGAATTGAATTCGATCAACGGGAATGGGTTTTCTGTGATCTATTTGATTGCGCAAAAACTGGTGCATAAAAGTAACGAAGATGGTTATTTAGTTGGTTCACGTGGATCAGTTGGTTCTAGTTTTGTTGCGACAATGACTGGGATCACTGAAGTAAATCCATTAGCCCCTCACTATTATTGTCCTGATTGCCAGTATTCAGAATTCTTTGAAGATGGTACTTACGGCTCGGGGTTTGATATGCCTGAAAAAAAATGTCCGAAATGTGGCGCACGATTAAATAAAGATGGCCATGATATTCCTTTTGAAACGTTCTTAGGGTTCCATGGAGATAAAGTACCAGATATCGATTTGAACTTTTCAGGTGATTACCAAGCAGAAGCGCACAACTATACGAAAGTTTTGTTTGGAGAAGAATATGTTTATCGAGCAGGAACAATCGGGACAGTTGCCGATAAAACAGCTTATGGCTTTGTTAAAGGTTATGAGCGAGATCATAATTTACAATTTCGCAGTGCTGAAGTTGATCGATTAGCCAAAGGTGCGACTGGCGTGAAGCGAACGACTGGACAACATCCAGGGGGGATCATCGTTATTCCCGATTACATGGACGTATATGATTTTACACCGATCCAATATCCAGCAGATGATCAAAATTCAGAATGGAAAACAACGCATTTTGATTTCCATTCTATCCATGATAATGTACTGAAGCTTGATATTCTGGGACATGATGATCCGACAGTAATCCGTATGTTGCAGGATTTATCGGGAATCGATCCACAAACGATCCCAACTGACGATCCAGAAGTAATGAGAATTTTTGCCGGTCCAGATGTCTTGAACGTTACCAGTGAACAGATTTATTCTAAAACAGGGACACTAGGTATCCCAGAGTTTGGGACACGCTTTGTTCGGGGAATGTTGGAAGAAACACATCCAACGACTTTTGCTGAACTCTTACAGATTTCTGGATTATCACATGGGACCGATGTGTGGTTAGGCAATGCAGAAGAATTGATCAAACGTGGGGATGCAACTTTGGCTGAAGTAATTGGTTGTCGGGATGATATCATGGTTTACTTGATCCATGCTGGATTAGATAGTGGGATGGCTTTTAAGATTATGGAAACCGTTCGTAAAGGGCTATGGAACAAGATCCCTGATGAATTACGAGAAACCTATCTATCCGCCATGAAAGAAAACAATGTTCCAGATTGGTACATTGATTCTTGTTCTAAAATCAAATATATGTTCCCAAAAGCCCATGCAGCGGCTTATGTTTTGATGGCCTTACGTGTAGCTTATTTTAAAGTCTATTTCCCTATTTTATACTATTGTGCCTATTTCTCAGTTCGAGCGGATGATTTTAATCTTGTGGCTATGTGTAAAGGGAAAGATGCGGTAAAACAAGCGATGAAAGAAATCACAGATAAAGGTTTGGATGCCTCAGTCAAAGAGAAAAATCAGTTGACCGTCCTTGAATTAGCGAATGAAATGTTGGAAAGAGGCTTCCATTTTGGCATGATCGATCTATATAAATCAGATGCCGTGAACTTCGTGATCGAAGGAGACACATTGATCGCACCATTTAGAGCTGTCCCAAGTTTAGGAACAAACGTTGCAAAACAAATCGTTGAAGCACGAAAAGATGGACCATTCTTATCAAAAGAAGATCTTGCTACACGAGGAAAAGTTTCTAAAACGTTGATTGAGTATATGAACGACAACGGGGTATTGAAAGACCTTCCAGATGAAAACCAACTTTCCTTGTTTGATATGTTCTAATCAAGGGTTAGCGTGGAAGCTTGTCATTTTAAATGAAATATGGTATAGTTATTTATAGGTAATGATACTAACTGTGAGTGAGCGGAATTTTCGCTCACTCTTTTTAATGGAATTACGGAAGCAATTTTAAGGAGGCGAACTTTTTGAGTAGCGTCGTTGAAACAGTCACAGCAATGGTGACTCCGATTTTAGAGGAACAAAATTTTGAACTTGTCGAAGTAGAATTTGTGAAGGAAGGCAAAAGTTGGTTCTTACGAGTATTCATTGACAAAGATGGCGGAATCGATATCGAAGAATGTGCATGGGTTAGCGAAAAACTTAGCGAAAAACTTGATGCAGCAGATCCAGATCCTATCCCACAAGCTTATTTTCTAGAGGTATCATCTCCAGGGGCAGAACGCCCATTAAAAAAAGAGAAAGATTACGAAAAAGCGCTTGGAGAATATATCCATGTTTCTCTTTATCAACCAGTTGATGGAGAAAAACAATATGAAGGATTTCTCCAATCAGTTGATGCTGAACAGCTGATATTGAAAATACGCATAAAAACACGGGAAAAAGAATTAATTCTTGACCGAAAAAATATTGCCAAAGCTCGCTTAGCGATCCAATTTTAATCACGGAGAGGAAACAGAAAAATGAGTAAAGAAATGCTAAACGCATTAGATGCATTAGAAGCTGAAAAAGGGATTTCAAAAGAAATCGTGATCGACGCTTTAGAAGCTGCTTTAGTTTCTGCATACAAACGCTATTATGGTCAAGCTCAAAATGTTGAAGTTGAATTTGATCAAAAGAAAGGGAAAATTCACGTCTATGCTGTGAAAGAAGTTACTGAAGAAGTAATGGATTCACAATTAGAAGTATCATTAAAAGATGCGCTTTTGATTAATCCGGCATATGAGATTGGTGATACCATCCGTTTTGAAGTGACACCAAAAGACTTTGGACGAATTGCTGCACAAACAGCAAAACAAGTTATTTTACAACGTGTCAGAGAAGCAGAAAGAACCATCATTTACAATGAGTTCAGCGCGTATGAAAAAGACATTATGCAAGGTATCGTTGAACGTCAAGATAAACGATATATCTATGTAAATCTTGGAAAGATCGAAGCAGTTTTATCGAAACAAGATCAAATGCCTAATGAATTTTATCAACCGCATGATCGTATCAAAGTGTACGTTTCTCGTGTAGAAAATACGTCAAAAGGGCCACAAGTCTTCGTTAGCCGTAGCCATCCAGATCTATTACGCCGTTTATTCGAACAAGAAGTGCCAGAAGTTTACGATGGGATCGTTGAAATCGTAAGCATTGCTAGAGAAGCGGGCGATCGTTCAAAAGTAGCCGTTCGTTCAAATGATGAAAATATTGATGCAGTTGGAACTTGTGTTGGACCAAAAGGCCAGCGTGTGCAAGCGATCGTGAATGAATTAAAGGGTGAAAACATGGATATCGTTGAGTGGAACGAAGATCCAGCGGTATTTATCACGAATGCTCTGAATCCAGCGCAAGTGATCGATGTGATTTTTGATGAAGAAAATCCTAAAGCTTGTACCGTTGTCGTTCCAGATTACCAATTATCCTTAGCGATTGGTAAACGTGGACAAAATGCACGTTTGGCTGCCAAACTAACAAATCACAAAATCGATATCAAGTCAGAATCAGATATGGCTGAATATTATGAAAAACAAGCGCAAGATCAAGAAGTAGCTTCTGAAGAAGTCGCTCATGATGAAGCGATCGTTCAATCTGATTATACAGATGATGAATATGAAACGATTGCTTTCAACGATGAAACAGTTGAAAATACGGATCAAGATGCTTAACAATTAGCTTAGGAGGCGAAGAGATGAAACAAAGGAAGATTCCTTTACGCAAATCTGTGGTTTCAGGTGAAATGAAACCCAAAAAAGAGATGATTCGAATTACCCGTTCCAAAGAAGGGGAAGTATCGATTGATCCCACTGGGAAAATGCCAGGCCGTGGTGCGTATGTCTCACTTGAGCCAGCTGAAGTACAACAAGCTTGGGATAAGAAGATTCTTGATCGGGCGTTAGAAACGACTTTGACAGATGAATTCTACCAAGAGTTACTCGATTATGTAACCCATCAAAAAGCACGAAAAGAGCTATTCGGTAAATGAATGAAGGAAATCGGCAAAAAGCCATGAATCTCATTGGGTTAGCGATGCGCGCTGGTAAGTTGATTACCGGCGAGGAGTTGACCATTGCAGACATTCGTAAACAGAAAGCAAAGATCGTGTTTGTAGCAAATGATGCGAGTGAGAATACGAAGAAAAAAGTGAAAGATAAGAGTTCATATTATGAAGTTCCTTGCTTTGAACTATTTTCCGAAGCTGAAATCACGCAGATGATTGGGAAGCCTCGCAAAGTATTTGGAATCGTAGATAACGGTTTTGCGAAGAAAACCAAGGAGCTAATTGAAGGTTAGGAAGGTGATTGCATGAGCAACAAACGAATTTATGAACTAGCAAAAGAATTAAATCAGCCTAGTAAAGACGTTGTGGAAAAGGCGCAGCAACTTGGGATTAATGTGAAGAATCACATGGGAGCAATCACAACTGGTGATGAAAAGAAGTTGCAACAAGCGTTCAAAAAACCACAGACGAATAAAAAACCAGCACAGCAAGCCAGCCAAAAGCCAGCCACAAACCAGCCGAATGAACAAAAGAAACAAGAAACAAAAACGAAACAACAAAAAAATAACCGCAACTATCAAGATCGCGGTCAAGGGAGCGGTCAAGTGAATCAAGGAAAAAACCAATCAACAAACCAAAACCGAAGTAATAATGGAGGCGGAAATAACCAAAACCGTCAAGGAGCAACACAAAGTGGCAATCAAAACCGCCAAGGATCAACACAAGGCGGAAACCAAAACCGTAACAACAATAATAATCGTGGTAAATTTAACAATAACAACCGCAATCGTTTTAACAAAAAAGGGAAAAAAGGAAAACAACAAACTTCCAATAAACCTGCTGTACCACCACGTAAATTCCGTGAGTTACCAGAAGTATTAGAGTATACTGAAGGCATGAACGTTGCGGATATTGCGAAGAAAATCCATCGTGAACCAGCAGAGATCATCAAAAAATTATTTATGCTTGGCGTAATGGTCAACCAAAACCAAGCACTAGATAAAGATACGATTGAACTCTTAGCAACAGATTATGGGATGGAACCACAAGAAAAAATCCAAGTAGATATCGCAGATATCGACAAATTCTTTGAACCAGAAGAATTAAATCCTGATACATTGGTTTCTCGTCCACCAGTTGTAACAATCATGGGACACGTCGACCACGGGAAAACAACATTACTTGATACATTACGTCATTCACGAGTAACAAGTGGCGAAGCTGGTGGGATTACACAACATATCGGTGCCTACCAAATCGATATTGATGGCAAACCAATAACATTCTTAGACACACCTGGGCATGCTGCATTTACAAGTATGCGTGCGCGAGGAGCAAGTATCACTGATATCACGATCTTAGTTGTAGCAGCAGATGACGGTGTTATGCCACAAACAGTCGAAGCAATCAACCATGCGAAAGCAGCTGGCGTACCAATTATCGTTGCTGTTAATAAGATTGATAAACCAGGGGCAAATCCTCAACACGTGATGCAAGAATTAAGTGAATATGAATTGATTCCAGAAGCTTGGGGTGGAGAAACGATTTTCGTTGAAATCTCTGCTAAATTTGGTCAAAATATTGACGAATTGCTAGAAATGATCTTGCTGGTTGCGGAAGTAGAGGATCTAAAAGCAGATCCTAAACAACGAGCAATTGGTACAGTAATTGAAGCACGTCTAGACAAAGGAAAAGGACCTGTTACAACATTACTTGTTCAACAAGGAACTTTAAACGTAGGTGACCCAATTGTAGTAGGAAATACCTATGGACGTGTGCGTGTGATGGTCAACGACTTAGGTCGTCGTGAAAAATCTGCTGGACCAGCAACACCAGTTGAGATCACTGGGTTAAACGATGTGCCACAAGCAGGTGACCGCTTTGTTGTCTTTGAAGATGAAAAAACTGCTCGTGCAGCCGGTGAAGAACGTGCCAAACGTGCGTTGTTAGAACATCGTGCGATCACTAGTCGGGTAACATTGGACAACTTGTTTGAAAGCTTAAAAGAAGGCGAATTAAAAGAAGTAAATGTTATCATTAAAGCTGATGTACAAGGTTCTGCAGAAGCATTGGCTGCTTCATTGCAAAAGATCGATGTAGAAGGCGTACGTGTGAAAATCGTCCATTCTGCAGTTGGTGCCATCAATGAAAGTGATGTAACCCTTGCAGCAGCAAGTAATGCGATCATCATTGGGTTCAATGTTCGTCCTACACCACAAGCTAAAATTCAAGCGGATAATGAAGAAGTGGACATTCGTTTACACCGAATCATTTATAAAGCAATCGAAGAAATCGAAACAGCGATGAAAGGGATGCTAGATCCAGAGTTTGAAGAAAAAATCACTGGTCAAATGATCGTTCGAGAAACATTCAAAGTATCAAAAGTTGGAACGATCGCTGGGGCTTATGTCACAGAAGGATACATTCGACGTGATAGTGGCGTTCGCGTGATCCGCGATGGTATCGTTATTTACGAAGGACAACTAGCTAGCTTGAAACGTTTCAAAGACGATGTAAAAGAAGTTAAAATGGGTTATGAATGTGGTGCAATGATCGAAAAATTTAATGACATCAAAGTCGATGACGTCATCGAAGGCTTCATTATGGAAGAAATCAAAACAAATTAATTTTAGGAGGCCGCTCAATATGGCAAACTATCGAGACCGCCGAGTCGGTCAAGAAATTTTAAAAGAAGTAAATGATATTTTACGCAAAAAAGTTCGTGATCCTCGTGTAGAAAACGTGACAATCACTGATGTCCACGTTACGGGAGATCTACAACAAGCAACCATCTATTATAGTATTTTATCTGACTTAGCTTCAGATAAGAAAAAAGCACAGGAAGGCCTAGCAAAAGCAAGTGGACTGATTCGCCGTGAATTAGGACACAACTTAAGCATCTATAAAACGCCTGAATTAACTTTTGAATTAGATGAGTCAGTGGGGTATGGTAACCACATTGATGAGTTGCTTCGTAATTTAAATAAAGATTAAAACAAAAAGAGCTATAAACCTTAAGAAGTGGGGTTATAGCTCTTTTTTAGTAGTTTTTTTAGTTTTAGCTTTTTATAAAGCAGAGATACCGCAGTTACACCATCATCCAATTTTTTAGAAAAAAAGTTCAAACTACACAATGCAAGTAGTTTAAAATGATAAACGCACAGTACCATAATTTTACTGTACAGAATACATGAGAAAAAAATGAGCAATTTGTACGTGTCTCGAACAGGTTGTGAAAGAAGCGGTCAACTCCAAACGAATAAGAGAGAATCTTTTAAAATAGCTTTTCTTATTTTGAAAAATTCTCTCTTATTTTTAAGAAGTGGCTTCTTGGACACCGTTTATTAAGAGTTAGATTTATACTTCAGACTCTTTTCGAGATTCGTATATGATCCTCAGTTTTTTGTTTTGGGGAAGACTAGGATCATTTATTCCTTAAAAGCTGCGACTCGTTTTAATCAAAGGCTGCAAATGAAGGATTCAAGCTTGCCTTTGTCTAAGAGAATAACATGAATTGTATTTACAGGTTTGTGAAGTTTTATTACAAGTTTGTTGCCAAATAATAAAAACGTAGCGAAAAAAGGTAAAATCGTCACATTATTGTGGGATGTGTTATAATGACAAAGTTGATATTTTATTGGATAGGGAGAAAAAACATGGACGGATTATTACCTTTGTGGAAAGAACGTGGCATGACAAGTCATGATTGTGTATTTAAATTAAGAAAAATCTTACATATGAAAAAAATTGGTCATGGTGGTACGTTAGACCCTGATGTTGATGGTGTGTTACCGATTTGCCTTGGAAAAGCGACTAAAGTTATCGAATATTTAAGCGATGCAGGAAAAGTATACCAAGGAGAGATTACATTAGGATTTAGTACAACGACAGAAGACAAATCTGGTGAGGTCGTCGAAAGTAAAACAGTTGATCGATTAATCAGTGATGAAGAAATTGATGAAACAATGAAAAGTTTTATCGGGGAAATCACTCAGATACCACCGATGTATTCAGCTGTCAAAGTGAACGGCAAACGTCTTTATGAGTATGCCAGAAACAATGAAACAGTTACACGTCCCGTGCGTAAAGCGCAGATTGAACGTTTTGAAAGAACAAGTGACGTGCATTGGGACCAAGAGAAGGGGTTGCTATCTTGGCGTTTTGAGGTAGTGTGCGGAAAAGGGACTTATGTACGAACGCTTGCTGTTGATACTGGGAAAAAATTAGGCTATCCTGCTCACATGTCCGATCTAACTCGAACAGCTAGTGGAGGAATGAAGAAGGAGCAGTCAATCACTTTACAGCAAGTAGCAGATTATATGCTTGCAGGAACCTTTGAAGAACATTTATTGCCACTAGAAGCTGGTGTTGCTCGTTTTAAGAGAGTAGACATTAGTGATCGTGTTTGGGAAAAAGTTAAAAATGGTATGCGCTTAGATTATCAGGTATTTAACTTAGCAGAAATGCCGACAGAAGAGATCGCACTTTTTTACCAAGACAAAGTAGTAAGTATTTACCAGCCAAATCCAAAAGAAAAAAATAAATTAAAACCAAGCAAAGTGTTGAGGAATGAGGTATAAAAATGAAAATTATCAAAATTAGACATCCTTATCAAGCAGATCAGATCCCACCAGATGACGTTGTACTTGTTTTAGGCTTTTTTGACGGGGTACATCTAGGCCATCAACGTGTTATCAATCGGGGAAAAGAAATTGCTAAAAAAGAAGGATTGAAATTAGCTTTGATGACTTTCAACCAACATCCTTCAATCGTCTTCAAAAAAATAAATCCAAGTCAAGTAAAATATTTGACTACTCTGGAACAAAAAGAAGAAAAAATGGCCTTATTAGGTGTTGATTATTTATACGAAATCGATTTTACGTCATCGTTTGCTCATTTAGCTCCACAAGAATTTGTTGATCAATATATCGTAGGACTTCATGCAAAATATGCTGTTTCTGGTTTTGACTATACTTACGGACCTAAAGAAATTGCAGATGTAGCGCACTTACCAAGTTATGCAAAAAATCGATTTGAAATCATCACTGTACCAAAAGAAGAAGACATTGGCGAGAAGATTAGTTCGACACGGATACGTGAATTATTAAACGCAGGAGAAATAAATGAAGTAACACGTTTATTGGGGGCTGCTTACGAGGTCGAAGGGGTGGTAGTCCATGGCGATGCTCGTGGCCGCCTGCTAGGATTCCCAACAGCTAACATCAAAGTTAAAAGTACTGTTCATCTTCCAAAAGAAGGCGTCTATGTTTCAGAGATCAAAGTTGGTGAAACGTGGTATCAAGCAATGGGATCAATCGGTCATAATGATACCTTTGGTGATGATCGTGAACTTACCGTTGAATTATATATTTTAAATTTTGCTCAAGATATCTATGGAGAGCATGTAAAAGTCCGTTGGCATCATTTTTTGAGAAACCAAGTGAAATTTCCAAACGTTGAATCGTTGATTGAACAACTGAAAGCAGATGAAAAAGCGACAGCGGACTATTTTAAATAAAAGTATTGAATTTAACTGAAGACAATAAAAAAGCCTTTTTTGGTGAAATCATTCGAGTCAGCAAGTAGCTTGCTGACTCTTTTATTATAGAAAAAAGTAAATCGATCGAATAAGCGTATCGTTTGCCTAAAAGACAGGGTGCTATTGTACACTTGATATAGGAAGTATGCAGTAGGTGAAAAAGAAGGGTGGAAAGTATATGTATAAAGATCTAACAAATAAGGTGGCAGTAGTAACTGGAGGATCAAAAGGGATCGGTAAAGCAATCTGTGAACGCTTTGGTAAAGAAAAAATGTGTGTGGTTGTCAACTATCATTCGGATGAAGAAGGGGCACAAGAAGCAGTAGCCGAGATCGAAAAAAATGGTGGCAAAGCAGTAGCTGTCGAAGCGGATGTCAGTACAGAAGAAGGGATGGATCGTCTGCTCAAAGCAGCAATCGAAACATTCGGAAGTTTAGATATCTGGGTCAATAATGCTGGTATGGAAACGCAAAAACCAACCCATGAGCTGGAATTAGAAGATTGGGAGAAAGTGTTAAAGGTGAACCTAACAGGCGTATTTTTAGGGACAAAAACAGCGTTGAATTATTTTAAAACTCATCAGATCAAAGGTAATATTATCAATATGTCCTCCGTTCACGAACAAATCCCTTGGCCGACATTTGCTCATTACGCAGCATCAAAAGGCGGTGTCAAGCTGTTTACAGAAACAGTAGCCATGGAGTACGCACCAGAAAATATTCGAATCAACAGTATTGGACCAGGGGCGATCAAAACTCCGATTAATGCAGAAAAATTTGAAGATCCAAAAGAAAAAGAAATTCTAGAAAGCATGATACCAATGGAACGAGTGGGTAAACCCGAGGAAGTCGCCGCTGCTGCTGCTTGGCTCGCTTCTAATGAATCCAGTTATGTGACAGGAATTACTTTATTTGTAGATGGTGGCATGAAACTATATCCATCCTTTCAAGGGGGTAAGGGTTAAAGCTACTTACCATTATTATAGAAATTCAGGTCAAACGCTCTTTTCGCAATCTCTTATGCACGGTGCTTATGCATCCAGTTCTTGAAATAAGCCTGAATTTTTTGAAACATGGGAAGCTGTTTCAAAAAATTCAGGCTTATTGTCATCAGAGCAGATCGTTTCTTTCACAGTCTCTCTTTCAAAATAAAAAACTAATTCTTTTTTAGTGAAATGGATGTTTGTTTTTGTAGTTGTTCATAGATCCATGACCCGAAATTAGTGACATAATTAAAGTTACCACCAATTAAGATATCATATTCATTTTCTTTGAAATGCGTGTATTGGATCAATCGATCATTTTTATTAGCATAAACCTCTGAATGATAGTTAAAAAGTTGCTCTTTAAAGGCATCCATTTCGTGAAAATCATCTGTTACAAGAGATAATTTTAATGTGACAGGGACATCAAGCGTCACTTGATAATCTTTTTGGATCATTAGATTTTCCTTGTCACCGTAAAGGAAATCAAACAAATTTTGTTCAGAAAACTTCCATTTTCCTCCAACTTTTGTTCCCTTTAATTTCCCTTCGTGCAGATAGTTTCGAATTGAACGAGTTGTCACACCAAGTTGGTCGGCTAATTCTTGTACTGAATAATAACCTTTCAATATATCCCTCCTAGAAATTAAACCACTTATTTAAATACCGTGGTATCGAATTAAAATAAAGTCCTTATGACTCAAAAGTTAGTTTCAGATTGATGAGGAATTAAATATACTTTATAGATTGTAATTATACTAAAATTCTTATGAAAAAAATAGATTTGTTCGTTAAATAATCGTTATGTTTAGAATAAAATAAACAGATAAAGCAGTGTTTTTCAAATTTAAACTTAAAAAATCGTTATTTAAAATAACTTAATGGAAATTTATGATCACTATGGAAATTTGAGGTGATGAAATAAAATAAAAACAAATTTACTTATAGATAGCAATGAATCCAATCAAATAAGTCAGAAGAACAAATCAACGTGTCTTAGAAATTTTAGCGTTATATAAAAGAAACGCATAAATTGTTTAATTTTTTTTATTTTATAACTAAGGTTTTAATAATTTTTCTCTCGAACCGTCATTGACAATATTTTCATTCAAAGTTTATACTATATTTAGGAAAAAAAATGAATATTATCGTGCTTTTTCCTAAAAGTTCAGAAAGGAGACTTGTTATGTTTACGAAACCTGTACTAAAAAAAATCTCTGGCAATGTTTTGTCCCCATGTTCTTGTGGGTTATTGATTGGTAACGGTTCTTAATCTAGTCTTCCGATGTCCATTTTTAATTGGAAAATAAAGTTGCCCTACAAAACTCCCCTGTTAAAAAGGCGACTTTATTTTCCTATTTAATATAGTCAAAATGTTATTATTCGTTTGTGATGCTAATAAAAGAGGTGAGTGATCTATGAAAATCAAGGAAAATTTATACGCGTATCCTTTTCTTGATGAAATGATTCTCCATAATGTTCTAAGAAGCAGCTGGCTAGTGATTTCTAAAGAAGAGTTAGAGTTGGTGAAGCTACGAAAGTATTCAGCGTTATCCGAGTCTACGCAAAAAAAACTAAAAATCTTTCAGCTTCTATTAGATGAGCCATTAAAAGTAAAAAAAAATGAAGTCACCATTCCTGAAACCGCTTATTTGGCGTTGACACATCAATGTAATTTAAAATGTGTGTATTGTTACGCAGAAGCAAATATGACCAAGGGTTCTGTTGCAAAGTTTTCCAAAAAATCTATTTTAGTGTAAAATTGAGAAAAAAGACAGAGAGGACAGAGTAATGAATCATTTTAAAGGCAAACAATTCAAAAAAGACGTCATTATTGTCGCTGTTGGTTACTACCTGCGTTACAATCTAAGCTATCGTGAAGTTCAGGAATTGTTATATGATTGTGGAATAAATGTTTGTCATACTACGATTTATCGTTGGGTACAAGAGTACAGCAAAGTCCTCTATTATCTTTGGAAGAAGAAAAATAGACAATCCTTCTATTCATGGAAAATGGACGAAACCTATATCAAAATTAAGGGACGTTGGCATTATCTTTATCGTGCAATTGATGCGGACGGCTTAACCTTAGATATCTGGTTACGAAAGAAACGGGATACGCAAGCAGCCTATGCTTTCTTAAAACGACTCCATAAACAGTTTGGTGAGCCGAAAGCAATTGTGACCGATAAAGCACCTTCTCTTGGCTCCGCCTTTAGAAAGTTACAGAGTGTGGGTTTATATACTAAGACAGAGCACCGAACTGTGAAGTATCTTAACAATTTAATAGAACAAGACCATCGACCTATTAAACGACGAAATAAATTTTATCAAAGTCTCCGTACAGCCTCTTCCACGATTAAGGGCATGGAGACCATTCGAGGAATATATAAAAAGAACCGAAGAAATGGAACGCTCTTCGGCTTTTCGGTGTCTACTGAAATCAAGGTATTAATGGGAATAACAGCCTAAGATATTTGGAGTTCAGAGAGGGCGCGTTTGATTTTCAAACTTCGCAACAGAACCAAAGAAGGTATCAAGAGTCACAGTGAATTTATTCCGAAAAGTGAAAAGAGCAAATATAAAATTTAATAAAAATAACCCGTGGTGCTAGTTAATTTTAATATCCTAAAGAATATCTCAAAGTTCCTTCAAAACGTCGTTGTGCTCGACTTAATAGAACACTGTAAGCCAGTAATATGCTTTCAAATCTACTCTCTAGCCCTTTAACAGAACGTGAGTTGAAATTTTGACAACCTAATTTTTCTAAGGAAGAAAAAACAGTCTCAACTGTTTTTCTTTGTTTTCCAAGTAAGCTGTGGTCTAGTTTTTCTGATTTATCCATGTTTTTACGTGGCGGAACGGATATAGTAATGCCCTTAAGGGCAAGCTTTTCATGGATTTTATGGCTAATATATCCTTTGTCCCCTAGGATATTGGGAATATTCGCTTCTTCCGATAAAGTCTCTAACACTTTCACGTCATGGACACCTGGATTCGTGATTGAGTAAGTAATCGGAAAGCCAGTCTTAGTAACGATCATATGAATTTTAAGACCATAAAAATAAGATTTTTTTGTTGAGTTATAGCCAACTTTGGCTATTTGATTCAATAGTTTTGCTTGTCTATTTCTAACTGGTTTACATAATGGACTAGGAAAACTATCTATAATTCCGACTAGTTCACCTTTGGTGAGCTTCTTTATGAAAAAGTATCGAATAATCTTGATAGTGTAAGCTAAGTTTGAACTTAAGCGAGTGAATCGACTCCTACTAGGAAAGTCACCATTAGGAAATAATACGGAACAAACCGCTCTATACGTGGCTCTTTGGCTAGTATAGCCATTAATTATGCCCCATATAACACAAGCAATAATCACTGTATCGCGTTGCTTCAGTTGATCAGTGTTTCTTCGGTTTTTAATCTTATCTGGTACACAATTGTGGTATATGTTAGAAACAGTTCTCATAATTTCCTTGAATGTTATAAAAGTATCTGTATAATGTTCAGTATATTTTGATGAACGCATATGTAGTCCTCATTTCTTGGGAGTTTTGAGACTACTATATGCGTTTTTTTGTTGATTTACCAACATGTTTAGACATTTTCCTCTAGGAAAAAATTAACTAGCACCAGGGGTTTATTTTAGTTTTTCTTGGAAATAAAAACAGCGAAAATCCGAACATTTTCACCTCTCTCACTTTATAACTTTTACAAAATAGTACTTCTCATAAAAAGCGCTCTAGTTAAAGAAAATAAGAGAAAAATCAAAAAAAACAAAAGTTTCTTTTACACTTGTTTCTATGTTCGTTACAATGGTTATGGGAAGTTTTTCAAAAGGTTAAGAAAAGCTTACGGAGGTTTTTGAAATCAAAAAGTAGTAGGGAACGATAAAATGAAACATACACACAAAATCATATTGGCTGTCACTTCTGTATGCACTGTTATTATTCTAGGTGTAAGTATCTTTTTTGTTACACAAGCAGCAACAAACAATAAATTAGAAAACACTAGTCAAACAACTCAACACTCAAGCAGCAGCTCAAAACCTGTTGAAGATAAACAAACGACGAAACAGCTTGATCAAGCAAAACAGCTTGCTGCAAGTTATCATTATGATGAAGCCATCGCCTTACTTGAAAAAGACGACGCCAAAGAAGCGCAACAATTGTTAGCAACTTTGAAAAAAGAAAAAGAATCCTTGGTAAAATGGGAAGACCCGACCAAAATCTCACACGTCTTCTTTCATAGTCTGATCGTTGATCCAGCTAAGGCTTTTCATACCCAGCAAGCACAAGGGTATAAAGATTATATGGTCACTATTTCCGAATTCAATAAAACCATTGATCAGTTATATAAAAATAACTATGTTCTTGTTAATCTAAATGGATTAGTCAAAAAAGGAACAGATGGAAAACTGACCTTTACAGGTGTTTCTCTTCCAGAAGGAAAGAAACCGTTAATTCTTTCGCAAGACGATGTCAGCTATTATGAATACATGGACAATTCAGGATTTCCAAGTAAGTTGATTGTCGATAAACAGAACCAAATCAAGAATATTTATATCGACAATAAGAAGGAAACTGTTGGTGACTATGATATGGTTCCATTGATCGATTCATTCATTAAAAAACATCCCGATTTTTCTTATCAAGGCGCCAAAGGAACATTAGCTTTAACAGGCTATAATGGTGTATTAGGTTACCGTACATCAAAATCAGAATATGGTGATAACGAAAAAACAAACAAAGAAATCGAAGCAGCCAAAAAAGTTGCTGATCAATTAAAGAAAGATGGTTGGAGTTTTGCTTCTCATACTTGGGGACACTTGAATATGACACAAGCTTCTTTAGCCGATATCCAACAAGATAATGAACGTTGGCAAAATGAAGTTGCACCTATTTTAGGCAAAACAAATATTTTGATCTACCCATTTGGCGCTGATATCAGCGATTGGCAACCTTATTCTGAAGCAAATCAAAAATTTGCTTACTTGAAACAACAAGGATTTGATATCTTCTGCAATGTCGATGCCTCAACTCCTGCATGGGGACAACTAGGAACTGACTACTACCGTAACGCCAGAATCAATATTGACGGTATCCGTTTCGAAGCTGACCTAAAAGGAGAAAATCCAATACTTGATCAATTTATCAACGTCAAAGAAGTGTATGACCAAAAAGATCGAGGATAGAGGTTGTGAAAGAAGCGTCCAGCTCCGCCGACAATAAGAATGGATTTTTCTAAACAGCTTCTCATGTTTTGAAAAATCCAGACTTATTTCAAGGAGTTGGGCTTTGAACACCGTGAATAGAGGTTGTAAAAAGAGCGTTTTGACTTATTGTTGAAGGTCAGCTCTTTGAACACCGCGTGTTAGGTTGTGAAAAGGCTGGTCTGCATCAAGCAATAAGAATGAACAGAGAAAAACAGCTTCTTGAATACCGCAGATAGGTTGTAAAAAAACCGTTTTGACCTGACGATAACCAGTAAAACAGAGGTGAGATCATTGCTAAAAGTAGCAGTGGTCTCATCTCTTTTTTTGCACAAGTCATATTTGATTGTTTCGTTATTTTAATCAGGATAAAGTTCTTTTTTTTTATGCTAAAGAGTGATTCTTTCTTCTCGATTTTCACTTTCTTCGTTTAACTTTTGGTAAATACTTCTGTCAGAAAAAGCTCTAGGTAGACACACGAAAGCAGATAAAAAGCCTAACTTTTGCAACAGTTTATGCTGTCGTTCAAAGTTAGGCTTCTACAGTTTATAAATAGCCCTTTCTATCCATGAATCACATCAAGTAATGTCTGGAATAAGATTGCACTAGAAGCTGCTCCTGGATCAATGTGTCCAATCGCCCGCTCCCCTAAATAAGAAGCACGTCCTTTTTTTTCGACCAAATTTTTAGTATGTTCTTTGGCATTTTCGATGACGTCTGCGGTTAGCTGATTGTTTTTTAATGCTTCCGTAACAGGCAACCAAACATCTAGCATTGTTTTATCCTCTGCTTCAGCTTTTCCTCTTGCTTGTATCCCATTTGTACCTTCTTCGATGATTTTCCCTAATTGCTCTTGTGAATTGATGACGTCAACATCCTTTGTCGCTTTCATCATGTTCATGAATGCTGAACCATATAGCGGACCTGAAGCTCCTCCAACTTTGGAGATCATTGCCATCGAAAGAACTTTAAAGGTATCACTGATTGTTGTCGGTTCCTCTTTCTTAAAGGCGTCTTCAAATGCGGAAACACCTCGCCCCATATTATTTCCATGGTCACCGTCACCGATCGGCGTATCTAGATCACTAAGATAACTTTTGTGGTTCTGTTGCAAAGTTTTCCAAAAAATCTATTTTAGTGTAAAATTGAGAAAAAAGACAGAGAGGACAGAGTAATGAATCATTTTAAAGGCAAACAATTCAAAAAAGACGTCATTATTGTCGCTGTTGGTTACTACCTGCGTTACAATCTAAGCTATCGTGAAGTTCAGGAATTGTTATATGATTGTGGAATAAATGTTTGTCATACTACGATTTATCGTTGGGTACAAGAGTACAGCAAAGTCCTCTATTATCTTTGGAAGAAGAAAAATAGACAATCCTTCTATTCATGGAAAATGGACGAAACCTATATCAAAATTAAGGGACGTTGGCATTATCTTTATCGTGCAATTGATGCGGACGGCTTAACCTTAGATATCTGGTTACGAAAGAAACGGGATACGCAAGCAGCCTATGCTTTCTTAAAACGACTCCATAAACAGTTTGGTGAGCCGAAAGCAATTGTGACCGATAAAGCACCTTCTCTTGGCTCCGCCTTTAGAAAGTTACAGAGTGTGGGTTTATATACTAAGACAGAGCACCGAACTGTGAAGTATCTTAACAATTTAATAGAACAAGACCATCGACCTATTAAACGACGAAATAAATTTTATCAAAGTCTCCGTACAGCCTCTTCCACGATTAAGGGCATGGAGACCATTCGAGGAATATATAAAAAGAACCGAAGAAATGGAACGCTCTTCGGCTTTTCGGTGTCTACTGAAATCAAGGTATTAATGGGAATAACAGCCTAAGATATTTGGAGTTCAGAGAGGGCGCGTTTGATTTTCAAACTTCGCAACAGAACCTGACCAAGAACTATCCGGATCAATTGTCTTTTATTGAATGGTTCCAACTATTAGATCAATTAAAAGACTGTGGTGTAAAAAAAGTCATTTTTACTGGTGGAGAAATAGGACTGAATCATGATTCTTTAAAATATATCGATTATGCTTATCAACTAGGCTTATCGGTTGGTTTGATCACTAATGGAACCTTGATTGGAAAAAAAAGGAATGCACAATTCTTGGCAGATCGATGCGAATCAATGACCATCAGCTTGGATTCGATTGATAAAGAAGAAAATGACAAGAACCGTGGTAGAGGTTGTTATGAAATAGCAATGAGAGGTATCCGTAATCTTTTAGATATCGGTTTCCATAATATTTACGTTAATGCAACCGTTACCAACTATAACTTAAAATCAGTTGATCAAACGATTGAGTTTTTTAAAGAGAATGGAATCGCCTATAAATTAGGTGGATTTAGCGAATTAGGAAGAGGTAGTATGGCAGATATTTCATTATCTTTTGAAGAAAGAAAAGAAATCGAGTGCAAAGAAAAAAGTGCTCAACGATCTGCATTTTTAAAGCCATTTACAATTAAAGAATCTTGTGGTTTGGGTTTGGGAGAGTTCGTTATCAATCCAGTTGGGGATATTTTTACATGTAAATTATTGGAGACAGATGACTATAAATTAGGTAATATCAGAAAAAACAAATTAGCTGATATTTATAACCATAAAGAGATAGAATTGCTTGAATCTCAAAATATCCATCATTTATCTGGTTGTCAAACTTGTTCTTTTCGCTATTTATGCGGTGGTGGTTGTCGTGCGCAACATTATTATCATACCAATGATATTCATGGAGTGGATCGCTCTGAATGTCAATTATTGCAAGAGTTAATAAAAAATCAAATGTATCGTATCTGGAAACAGACAGAAATGACCTGAAGGAGCGTGATTAGGTGAGACTGAACGGCGAATTGGCCTATGAGAAATTAGGGAACGACCTCTATCTTTCCTTGAATGATGAAATCTATCTTTTAGATAATGAAGTATCGATCTATATATTTGAATTATTAAAAACAAATGTAGCACTTAGTCATGTAAAAGAAAAAGTATTAATACGATTTGCTGATTCTGGTGACTATTCTAATGAAGAAAAAGAAAAATATATCACAGAGTTTATCTCAGATCTGATCAACAATCAAATTCTCTTACAAGATCAGGTCAATCAATGAAAACTAGCAAAAGAACAATGCGTTTATCAAAAGATAATCAACATTGTTCTTTTTTGCTTCTTTCTTCTGGCTTCACTCAAATTATCAAATGAAGCGTCATATTTCGGTAAAACTTCTCTTTGTCCGTTACAAGACTCAATTAGATAGAGAAGGGTCTAACTCAGTTCTTTGTTTAAAAATTAAACAATACAGTACGCCTATGATAAAGCCACTGATTGCTGGCAGGATAAAACCAACACCACTGGAAGCAAATGGAATCGTATGAACATACCAATTGGTTAAATTTGTTGTCAAATGATTTTGAATAGGTAATGCTTTGATACCATCAAATAAAGCAGGTATGGCTGTAAAGATTGTCGTCAATTGATAAACGATTCTGCGATTTTGGAAAAAGGCAGAGCAAAGTGCTGGGATGATCATTGCCATGGAAAGAGGATAAAGAATCATTAAAAATGGCATGGTCCAAGCAATAATGGTGTCAAGTCCAAAGTTTGCGGTAATAAAAGAAAGTAATGTAGTGATTCGAAGCCATCCTTTATAGCCGATCTTAGGGAAGCGGACAGAGAAATCTTGGGCAAATGAGGCAATCAATCCCATCGCAGAAGTGAAAACTGCTAATAGCGTCATCAAGGCCATAAAAATCAATCCCACTTTACCAAAATAGGATTGAACGATTTGAGTTAATGCAATCCCTCCGTTTTCGGAGATACCAAAGCGATTTAAAGACATCGTACCTAATGCAATAATCCCCAAATAGATACCACCACATAAAACCATCGTTAATAGACCAGATTTTACAGTATTTTTAGCAATCTGATCTTCATCATGAATCCCCATTCCTTGAAGCGCACGAATGATCGTAATTCCAAAAGCTAATGAGGCTAATGCGTCCATTGTATTATATCCTTCGATAAAGCCGTTGGTAGTTGCTGCTTGTTGGTAATCCAGTACAGGCTTGGCATCCAATGGTCCTAAGGGAAGAATCAAAGCGACGATAAACACAGCGAATAGTAAAATTAAAAATAATGGGTTTAAATATTTTCCAATGATTTTTAATAAATTTGATTCACGAGTTGATAAATAATAGGCTAAGCCAAAGAAAATAACCGAAAAGATAAATAAGCCAATCGTTGTATACTTTTCTGGTAAAATCATTCCTAAACTAAATTGATATCCTAATGCAGCAGTTCTGGGAGTGGCGAATAAAGGTCCTAAGGCCATATGGTTCATAATAAGAAATAAGGTACCATACCACGCAGCCACTGGTTTAGCAAAATCGTACAACCCGCTTGAGCGTGTTTTGCTTAAGGCAATCAGTGCAGCTAAAGGTAATAAAGTAGAGGAGATCAAAAAACCAATCCCAGCAGATAACCAATGACTACCTGCAAGTTGACCTAAATGAGCAGGGAAAATAAGGTTACCTGCTCCAAAAAGCATTCCGAAAATGAGTGAAGCTAATAAAAATAATTTCTTTGTTGATAATTTTTCCATCATAAATAACTCCTTAATCGTTTAGTTAACATAAATGAAATGAAGCTAAACGTCTGACTCGTCTTTGTCAAAAAATTTGCATAAATCTTTTCCTTTCTTTGGTGAAAAACACAAAAAGCCCGTTGGAATAATTATTCCAACGGGCAATTGACATTGCGGTACCACCGTTTTTTTTGTTTATGAATAAACAATCTCTTAGCGACTCACTAATAGTGAAGCGCATTATCCGATAACGGGGATCGCCGGCACAAACTTCTAACGTCACTTGTGCATCTCCAGAGTTACTTTCACAAATAATAGACCTACGATTTTCCACCAACCAATCGCTCTCTAAAATGCTTATTATTCGTTACTCTCTCTATCAATGATTTTTGTTCATTATAGAAGCAATGATGGACAGTGTCAAGACAAAAAAAGTAAAAAATTGAATTTTCTGTCAATAGATTTGGGTGAAACGTTCACCATTGATTTTTTTCTTTCTTCTTAATTACGGTCAATTTTTATTGCTGTAAGAGTCTTCGTTAAGGACAGAAGCGTAGTTAAGTGTCTACATAATAAATAGTGAAACGAATACTTAATGGCTTGAAAAATGTGGTGGAATATTCTTTGAGATTGTTAGAAACAGCCAACTATTGTTAGCAAAGTATTTATTTGACTGTCTCTACAACAATTTTGAAATTTGATCTATCACACCGATTTGTTATCAGTCAGTCGTTCGATTCATCTTTTAAGACAAAAAAAGCAAAAATTGCAAGGTTAAACGGTTTCAAACGCCTTTTTTTAGAATGAATATAAGTAAAATAGGATTTACCCAATTGAGCGAAGATTAAAAAAAGGAGGTTTTGTTACATTTGCTGTAAAGAGAAAGGTGAGGGTAAGTGGATGAGAAAGATGACGATTGTTTTCTTTTTGTTCCTTATTTTTTTGACCATTGAGGCATATACGCGAACAATGATTGTCTACGCTGAATCTGTACAAAGCACAGCGGGGATCCGCTTTGTACCAAATCCTTCAAATGCATCATCAGAAGATCTGGCAAAAGAGAAAGACGGGCAGACAAAAAGAATGATGCAAAGAAAGCTCCCAAAAACAATTGATCAGCAGAGTAGTTCTTTGATGATCTGTGGTGGACTCATTGTAACAGCAGCAGGAGGTTTCCTCTTACTGAGAAAAGGAAAGAAGGAAAAAAATGAAAAAAGTAGTTTTAACAATCGCACTATTTAGCACATTCGTTATTAGTGCGAAGGCAACAACCGTTTATGCAGAAATAGCCGATGATACTCATGGCACAAGTATCGCTAAAGTTGGGTTAGAGAAACAAGATGAAACGGATGAACCAACGGATCCAATTGATCCACCAGATGTACCAGGTACGTATATTCCAACAGGAAACACCGGTGCTTTACGTATTGACTATATCTCAAATATTGACTTCGGTACACAAAAAATCGCTAGTGAAACAAAAAACTATACAGCTGGGAATTCAGATGAATTTGTTGAAACACAAATATCTGATCTACGAGGAAATGGTGCAGGTTGGAACTTACAAGTTAGCTATGATAGTGAAAAAGCAGGATTTTATACTGAAAATGGTGTTGCGTTAGCTGGGGCTGAACTAAGCTTGTCAGCAGGGACAGCAAAAACGGTGACAGAGAATCAATCTCCGGCAGCTGAAACGGCAACGGTAACAGTAAATAAAGATGCGCAAAATATTATGTTTGCTGCCGCAACAACCGGTCTAGGGACTTGGGAAGATCAGATGTCAGCAGAAGCTGTTTCATTAAAAGTACCTTCTGGTAACTTGGCAGGAACTTATTCTGCCACACTTGTTTGGACATTAACAGATGCACCAGCTTAATCTAAAGGAGAAGAAACATGAAAAAAAATATTCTAGCAACTACATTATTAAGTGTGTTAGCCATTAATACCATGAGTATGACCATCTATGCAGAAGAAATGAGTGATTCAGCAACTTCAACAGCAAAGATCACATTCGAAGGGAATGATACCCATTCCAATAAACCAGATAATCCAGATAATCCAGATGATCCAATCGACAAACCAGACGAAGTAGATCCAGATGATCCTAACAATCATGGAACTGGCGATCAAGGACCACTTTCAATTGACTATGTGTCCAATATCAGTTTTGGTACACAAGAAATTTCACAAAATAAAAAAGTCTATGTCGCAGCAAATGCAAAACCATTTGTTCAAATTACAGATAAACGAGGAGTAGCTGGTGGCTGGTCACTAACTGCGACTGCTTCAAAATTTTCAGCAGCTGACAGCACTGAATTAAAAGGAGCAATCCTATCATTTGCGAATGGAGATACTCGAACGACTTCTGATAACATCAGCGGCAAACCTGATGCTTTTGATTTCACTTTTAACAATCATGAAGCTCAACCAGTTATGACGGCAAAAAGTCTGAATGGTCAGGGAACTTGGTTAGATGTATTTGAAGGAGAAGAAGGAAACAATACAAATGTTCAATTGACTGTTCCTGCTGGTTCTGCTCAAGCAAAAGAGTATACCGCAACGATTACTTGGACCCTTACTGCAGGTCCAACTGATGCACAATGATGCATAAACGTCATCATCGTTTTATTTGTTTAGTCACAGGCATCATCGGATTTTGGGGAATCCTTGATGTCAATTCGCTTACCTCATATGCAGATTCAGCTGAATCTGCATATAGTGTAAGTGCAAATATACCTGAAGAACAAACAAATAAAGATGTATCTTATTTTGATTTAACTGAAGCACCAAATGAAACGCGCGACCTATCCATTCATTTATCCAATGTCGGAGAAAAAGAAAGTGTCTTTGAAATAGAGATCAACAATGCAGCGACCAACACAAACGGTGTGATCGATTATAATCAACGAACAGTTAAAAAGGATGCCTCTGCCAAATACCAAGTCAGTGATTGCTTAACCACTGATGCAAAGGAAGTAACAATTCCAGCTGGAGAAGCAAAAGACGTGCACTTTCAATTGAAAATGCCAAAAGAATCATTTGACGGGATTCTTTTAGGAGGTATCCATGTAACGAAAAAAGAGAACCAAAGTGAAAAAGTTTCTGGAACAGCGATTCGAAATAAGTATGCTTATGTTATTGGGGTTGAGCTTAGGAACAACAGTAAACCTGTCTCACCAGATTTGAAATTAATTTCTGTAAGAACTGGGTTACAAAATTCGTATGCAACGATTTTTGCACATTTACAAAATCCTACATCAACGATCATCAGTCAAGTTCATACGGAAGCGACGATCACTAAAAAAGGCTCATCAAAAGTGTTGTATACAGCAAACAAAGATCATATGTCGATCGCACCCAATACGAACTTTGATTTTCCGATCAGTGTCAACAAGAAGAAAATCGATCCGGGAACTTATATGTTAACAGTGGATGCGACAACAGAAAATAATCAAAAGAAATGGCATTTAGCAAAAACATTTACGATCAAACCAGAAAATGCCAAAAAAATCAATGATGAAGCAATTACAGAAGAAAAAGCAGAAGTATCTTATCTGCCGATGATCATTGGGATAGGCGGCTTACTATTAGGGATCATTGTGTTCTTAAGTTACAAACTGTTCCAACAAAAAGGTAGGTGAGGAAGGAAATGAAAAAGCAAAAAGTGAATAAAAAATTATTATTTCTAGTCGCCTATTTTGCTTTGTTCAGTCTCTTTCAGCTAGCCTTCTCTACTAAGTCAGTTGTTGCGGATTCATGGCCTGATGGACAATCAGAAGCTGACATCTATGGTGGACATATCCATGCTAAAATCACCTATGTAAAAGATGGGAATCCAAATTATACAGCGATTGGGGATACGATAACAGTTACAACAGTTTTAGAAAAAAAAGATGATACAAACCTTGAAGAAGAGTATAAGCAATCAACGTTAGTGACGGTTTTTCCTGATAAAGAGCAAGGGTTGGAATTATTAGGAGAACCCGAACTTGTTTATAAACATGGTGGTGTAACAGGTAACGGAAATTTGATGCCTCCATCTAAGGAAGTTGCCTATGACATCATAACGGCTTATAACTTTTATGGACATACAGAATTTGGAGATTCCAAGTCCTATGATGGGCGGATTACAGAAATATTGCCGCTCGCTTCAGACGGTATCTCTGATGGTCCTTATAGTGACAATTGCTCGGTTTATCGATTATTGGAAAAAACGGGTGATTCAATGACGATCACCTATCGTGCCAAAGTCACAGAAAAAGCAGTCACTAAGGATAAATTTGTCTTGCGTGCATCTGTTTGGGATAGTATGAAAAAAGATATTGGATTTACTCATTTTTTATCTGCTGAAATGCCAAGCTTTCAATCAGAAAAGTTAGCCTTATCTTTTGATGATACGAGCAAAAATCTAGAATTAGATTCCGAGCAGATCACGCTAACAGGTAAATGGAGTGGTCCTTTGAACGATCTCACAGCTTACTTAACAATCAATGGGATGATAATGAACACTGATGAACTATTGTCTTGCTTCAAGAGTGATGGCACATTTCGTGTACCTGTTGACCTGAGTCAGCTACCATCAGTTTCAGAAGTGAATAATGTGACTTTGATGATCCAAAAAAGTAATGGTGAGTCAGCACAAGATTCAACGGTCTTAAGAATGACCAAACCTGCTTCACCTCCTACGATTGAACTGGCAAATAATCTTGCTAATCAAACGCTCGTTCTTTACCCGGGGGATCAAGGGTTTACCTTGAGTGGCAAGTGGAAAGCCGATAGTGGTTCGTGGATCAATATTTACTATAAGTTAAATGGTGTTGAAAAAAAGCTGAATGATTCAGATTCGATTGCGAATACACAACCTGGAAATATGGTTGATTTTTCAAAGAATTTCACACTTGCAGACTTAGCAGCAGGAGAAAATCAATTTGAAGTTTATGTTAAAAATGAAAAACAACAACAATCAAATATTGAAACATTTAAGGTGATCAAAGAAGCGGGGGTTGTGAGATTTGTAAACGTACCAGATCTTCTGACTTTCATGTCAATCCCCGTTGCTAGTCATACGATTCAAACAAATTTGACACAGGCAGCCAATCTTTTAGTAGAAGATACAACTGGAAAACCGATGAATTGGAAACTTAATGTGTCACAAACTGAAGAGTTTAAAGATGGTAAACAAGTATTACCAGCCACTCTTTTTTATCAAAATGGTGATACGGCACAAGTCATCGAAAAAGAACATCCGATCACACTTCCTATGACTGAAGTAACAACTAATAATAATGTCCGGAATTACAGCATTCTACAAAATTCAGAAAACTATTTTTATCTAAATGTTCAACCCGGTGGATATGCTGGGGAATATTCATCACAGGTGGAATGGACAATTGTCAATGCCCCTTAGTTACTTTTATTGATAAAATATAGCGGAGCTGGTTAACAGGGATATTCAAATGATTGAAATCCAGATTTTTAATATTGAAATTAGCGAAATAAGCCAAAGATAGCCAAAATTACTTTTTGTATTTAAGCTATCTTTGGCTTATTTTTTTGTATTGTTTTATTAAGGATGGTGCAAATGCTGATCAAAGAAGACTGTTCGTTGATTGAAATAGTTTGGATAGTTCTATGCTACTAAAAAAAGATGAATAAATGAAACTTGGATTTCCATCTAATCGAGAAGGTTAAGGTAACGTGAGATTCAGTTTTACAGTTAAGCTCTAAGGTGGTTAAATAAAAATTGAATTTTTCAAATATTCTAAATATGCTTGCGATTTTTCTAGTATTTTTTATTATTCATGTTATCTTATAACAGTAATGTTATTGGTTGTCAAAAGGGGAGGCACCAATTAATGAAAAAGTGGTATGTTTGAAAATGATAAACTGGTTTGCTTAGGGGGATGGGTTAATGGAAGTGATTATTTATATTATAGTGGTTCATCTTAATTTTGCACTGATAGGTCTCATTTTATTTGCAAAAAAAAGGATTTTTATGGATTGCTTCATTCGTTTGGGATTAACGCTACTTAATATATGGCTGATTGAATGGACGCCAGTATTTTTGGTTTTACTTTATTTTTATAATGGAAAATATATTTTTCAGGAAACAAGAAATCTATTTATTGTTTTTTTATTAAATACTTTTTGTGTAAATTTTATCGGCATTTCTGTTTTTTTGACAATTGAAGTGCCACGATTTTTAGAAAATTATGACTTGTTAGCGAATGCGATCCTAGAAATTTTGCTTTTAGTGGCAATCCTAATTGTAATGAAAGAATTAGATAAAAAGTTTCGAATTAGTAATTATCTATACGCATATAAAAAAAATCGTCTGTTTTCGACATTTTTGATTATATGTATGTTCATGTCACTTTTGTGGTATCATTTGCTTTTTTCGATGGATTCATTGGATTTCCTTTTAACCTCTTTTATTTTAGTTGCTAGTAATTCCTTTTATGGACTACTTATGCTTTTGATTTTATTGAATGAAAAAAAGGAAGAATACTATCAGATCTATTTGGAAAGCATGAAAAAAAATGAAGAATATTATCAAAAGCTAGAAGAATTTCGTCATGATTATAAAAATTATGTTGGTGTGATGGAAGATCTTGTACAGAATAAACAAATTCATAACGAAATAGAGGCCATCGTAGGGGAAGAAAAAGAGTTTTTTGAAACGCAACTCAACGATGCTTTACACATGAAGTTACAAAAAATTTATGATCCACTGTTGCAAGGAGTTTTTGTCAAATTTGTTAAGCGGGCAGAAGAGCTTCGGATACCTTATAAAATCCAAGTTAATCATATCATACCCAAGCTTTCAATGAATTCCTATGACATGATTCGCTTATTTACAAATATTATCGAAAATGCGTTTGTTCATTATGATCAAACGATGGCGAAAGAAAAAAAAAAAATCACGATCATCGTTGAACATTTGTGGGATTGTTTTTATTTTGAATTTAGTAATCCCAGCAAAAACACTGGAAAAAATCTAACTGAATTGTTTCAAAAAGGAACAACCAGTCAGAAAAGTAGTAAGGGAATTGGGTTATACAGTGTCAAAAAAATCGTAGAAGAGAATGAGAATCTTACATTGAATTTAAAGTATGACAAACAAGAGCAACGTTTTTACTGTATCTTAACTTTGAAAAAAGAAACAGTCCATTAAAAAAAAGCCACTTGCCTATTTACTGAATAGGCAAGTGGCTTTTTGTTGTACGTATAGGACTAATGAACCAAATGATTTTCATTTTTCAGATGTTCCATAAAATCTACTAATTTTTTTATACTTCGACGGCTAAGGATCAAGGTATCATCATTTTTAAACACAATTTCATTGTTTTTTTTATCTACTAATTTAATGTTAGCTGGATTGATGGAGTAACTCTTCAAATCATTGAAAAAATGAAAGTTTTGAAACGTTTGTTTTAGTTCTTCAATTTTTCCATGAATCAAAAAAAATTCTGTTTGACAGAAAAATTCAATAGTCGAACGAGAACCTGTGATCTTACTTAAGTAATTGACTTCTTTAGGGTCGATTAAATAGATTTTAGAAAGTGATTCGATTTTAATGAGTTTACTTTGTCCTTGTTGCAAATTCGAATGGTTGAACAATAATTCTTCCAAGCCATTTACAGCTTCCATGATGTCTTTTTTACTATAGTATTTATCTGCTCGAATATTTTGATTGATAATCTCCATCCCTTTAGTTGTGTCATTCGTCAAAAACAGGATGTAACAAGAATGATTTCTCTGACGAATTTTTTTGCTAAAATCAATCCCGGAATGAAAACGGTTCAATTCAATATCAACAATAAAAATATCTGAGTCTTGGATAGGCATAAAATCAAGGTCAGCATAGAATTTTTCTAATTGAGAAGGCAAGGGGATGGTTAACGAAATTGCTGCTAAATTAGCACTACGATTATATTGTTTACGAAATTCTTCTTGATGGAATACATTATCTTCAATATAGTACACTTTCACACACATCACCTCCAACTTTCAATCGTTCTTAGTATAGCAAGAATCAATGTGTGGATAAAGAGAATAAAAGAATAAATTATTAGACTTTTTTTATTTAATATTTAAATAATTGAAAGGAAATATAGATGTTGAAGTAAAATTTGAACGAAAGAGTCAGAGAAAAAACGGTTATTTTGGAAGTCTAAAAATCATCTGGAAATAGTCTACAGACAAAAGCTGGGATACCTTTTTTAAAAGTTGAACCAATGCGTACGGTTTTGTTCGTAAAAAGAAAGAACATCCTATATTAGTTGGTCATATGAAGAAAAGCAAGAATGAGAAAAGAGAAAAATTAATTGAAATAGCCGTTACAAGAAAACGCTTTTATGTTAAGGTAGATACGTAAAATAGTACATTGGTTAGGGAGGGGATTCAATTGACAAGGGAAGAAAAAATATATGATGTAGCATCACAGATCATTTATGTGGTCGTGAACAATCTTTTTTTTATTGTTGTAAATTTACCGCTGTTTAGTTACCTTTATTTGATGATTTATCAAGGAGTTACATTATATCTAATCCTAATGGTTCTTTTTATGATTCTGTTTGCTATTTCATTGATCGCACTATTTGAATCGCTGTATCAGTTTATTATTAAGAAACAGGAAAGCAATCTCCGATTTTTTTGGCGGAGCATCGCTAAGGCATGTTCTTGGGATAGTTTACCTGTCTATTTGCTCATCAGTTTGATTCCTTCAATAGGATTTCTCTTTTTTATGGTTGAACTTTCTCCAATTTTTTCTATATTTGTCATTATTTATGCTATTTTAGCGGTCTACGGGATGTTGATCCTTCCTTTTGCTATCATGGAAACGATCCTTTTCCAAAACACCTTTTTAAAAACGTTGTTGAATGCGATGATTTTATCTTTCCAGAAATGGCAATTACAGCTTTTTACGATTGCCTATCTGTTATTTGTTCTTTTATTGTTTCCACGCTCGCCAGCTATCTTCTTTTTTGTCGGTTTTAGTGGCTACTGCTACTTGTTTTTAACTTTTTATGCACCATTTTTACAAACTCGGATAGCGAGTATTAAGGGATTGGATCAGAGAAATGACTAAAAGCATAACGAGGATTAAACATAACCTTTTGAAACACGCTTTTAATCGTTACATGTTGTGGATGAGCGTTAGTTTATTAGTGTTATTCTTTATTATTTATCTCATCACAGTCTCTTTCCATCAAAAAAGAGATGAAAATCTAAAGGAAATCAACTTAAATTTTTATACAGAAATTATGATGATGAAAAATGCAACAGATAATATGTTGGCGCTTTTGTATGCGGAACAACCTGATTTGGAAGATTTGAGGCAAATTACTAATTTATCACTCGCAGAATACTACGAATACAAAACGACTACTTACATGAAACATGCCGGTTCAAAGTATAATGGAACCCAAAATTTTGTTAATCAGTCCTTTAAAATGAATGATTATTTGTCAACTGTAGTTATTTATCATGCGCAGACGAAACGTAGCGTAGTCTTTCAAAAAGATCAGACAACCACGATGAAAAAAGTGGATGAATTTCATCTAGCAGACCCAAGCGATATCGAAAAGACAAAAAAGCAAATTTTTAAGATAAATAAGAATAGAAATCTGATTGGATTTCACAAAGAATTACATAAAGAAACAGATTTAAGTTACGCAGCAGATGTCTATTTTTATTATGATATTTCTCCATTATTTGAAAAGATTCATTATCAAGTGTTAAGAAACAACGGCAATATTCAAGTTTTCTACAAAAACAACCCTATTCCACCGGAGATAAAACCAAAATATGTTCTAGACCAACGTCAAGCAGAACATTACGTGGTTACAGCCACGACAAAGTATGCCAATGTTTTTACAGAATATTCTTTGATCTATACTGTCTACTCTTTTTTTACCATCCTTGTGTTTTTAGGTTTTTTCCCATTTCTATTTCAGTATTTGCAAAAAATAGAGGGAAGACTCTCTCAACTAACTCAAAAAATTACCAAAGTAAAAACAGGGAATTTTGACCCTGAAAAGTTCGCTCAATCAGACGACTATAAAAGTGATGATGCGATTTCTTTGATCTCTTCTAGTATTGATGAATTAGCGTATCAGTTAAATGACCAGATTCATCAAGTTTATAAAAGTAAGATTAAACAAAAGGATTATCAGATCCAAAGTATTCGGTCTCAGATCAATCCACACTTTCTTTACAATACGTTAGAAGCAATTCGAATGAAAGCAGAACTAAATGAAGATCACGCAGTGGCAGGAATGCTCTTAAATGCTGCAACATTATACCGTAAATTGATCAAGGGGAAAGATGTCATTTGTTTAGCGGAAGAATTGGAATATTGTGATGCTTATCTTAGTCTTTTTGAAATACGTTTTGAAGATGCACTATTTTATGATATCGTTTGTGATCCAAGTCTTGAATCTTTGCTGATTGAGAAATTTACGATCCAACCAATCATCGAAAATTTTATTCATCACGGGATTGATTCGCAACGCCAAGATAACTTCATCGAGATCCATTGTTTTGAAAAGGATGATCGGTTATACATTGAAGTAGTAAATAACGGAAAGCCAATTCCAAAAGTAGAAAAACAAAGAATCCAAAAACAACTTGCTCAAAACAGCCATGATCTGGAGATGACTGCCCCTACTGGCTTATTTGGGGTAGATTATCGAATCAAACAACGCTTTGGTCATCAGTATGGCGTAACATTTACTACGCAAGAAGATTATGTGAAATTTCAAATCACCATGCCTAAAAAAAGAGGAGGGGAGATCGCGTGAATGTTTTACTAGTTGATGATGAACCGTTAATCACAGAAGGAATTGAGAAACTGCTAAAAAAAACAACCGGTAACACAAAAAATTTCACGACATTTAAAACAACTTCCGGTATTGAAGCATTGAAAATCCTAAATGAGGTAGCTATTGATATCTTATTAACAGATATCAGAATGCCTGATATTGATGGATTGGCACTTGCTAAAAAGGCACGTTGTGTACAAAAACAAATAAAAATCATCTTTATCAGTAGTTATGATGATTTTAGTTATCTGAAACAAGCCATTCTCATTGGAAGCAGTGATTATCTTTTAAAACCAGTCGATCCTATTGAGTTAGCCACTACTTTTGGGAAGTTGACAAGAGAAATAAAAGAAGAAAAACTCTTTCAGCATTTGAAGAACAATCAACAGATTGATGTGTTTCGTGTCAATTTGTTGCGGAAATTGCTGCATCAAGAAATTTCGTCAACGGAATTAGCAAAATGGCAGGACATCCTTGAACCAATCACGGATTGGCAAAATTATACCATCACTTACCTAGAAGGTGCTTTTTATAATGATAAACTTTTTGAACGTGTTTCTGAGCAGTTATCGGTATTATTCGTCCAACCTTATAGCCTTTTATTGGAACCGAATAAACTTCTTTTGTTTTTTTCTCCTAAAGAAGAACAACATTATCGGTTAAGTATTCAATATTTATGTGAGACATTTGATTTATTTGCGGTCATCGGTAGTGGCTGCCATTCATTAATTGAGATCACGCATTCTTATCGAAGTATTGAACCATTTATGGAAAGTAAAAATATCTTGGAAAACCCATTAGTCATTGATCTATTTCCTAAAACTACATTGATCAACGAATACCAACTAACGCAGAAAATTTATTTTAAAAGTTTAGCTTATCTTGAAAACCAATCAATTGAAGCATTCCAACAATTAGCTATTGCCAATATTGATCAATGGAAAGACCATCCGATTCAGTCGTTAGTATGTCATTACTTGCTGATCGCACTTCACAAAGGGATTGCTACTCTGGAAAAACAAGAACAAGCTTATCAAGAGTTACAACCATTGCTCTACGCATTAAAGACAGCAGACAAATCAGTTTTTAAGAAAAAGATAGGTACGATCTGTTCAAAACTGACTGAAATAAGTTGTACCACAAAAAGTCATTCTCCAGTGATTGACCAAATCTTATATCTAGTCAATCAGGATTTCACGAAACGCTACTCTTTAAAATCATTAGCTGAGCGATTTCATATGAATCCAGCCTATCTTGGACAGCTTTTTTTAAAAGAATTGAATATGAGTTTTAGTGAATATGATAAAAAAATTCGTATGAGAGAAGCCAATCAGCGAATCAAAGAGAGTACGGAAAGAATTACTGTGATCGCAAAAGCCTTAGGATATGATGATATCAGTTTATTTTATCGTCATTATAAAAAAGAATACGGAATAACCCCCAATAAAGCACGCAAGTTCGAAAATGAAAGAGAGCCGTTGAACCTAAAATGAAAAATCATTCTTTTATCATTTTTTATGACTAAGAAAGGCGTAGCAAAACCAATAATGAAATCATGAATCATTTTTCGAGAAGAGTGATATTCCAGACTCTTCTTTTTTGTGTCTTTATTACATACAAAAAATATTGTCTATAATTTTGCCAATAAATCTATAAAATCGCAAATTGAGAAAGCGCTTTGTTTACTTTATGATAAACGTAGATAAGGAGTTGAACAGGATGGAAGAAAAATTAGCAGCAACATTTGTCAAAAAGAAGCAGGAAAATCGTGTGTTAAAAACATTTAAAAAAAACCGACCTTTATTTTTCCTTTCTTTACCAGGAATTATTTGGTTTGCGATATTTTCCTATTTTCCACTTTTTGCGATTTTAGTGGCGTTTAAAGATTTTCGATTAAGTGGTAATTTTTTTGAGAGTTTTATGAAGAGTGATTGGGTCGCTTTTAAAAACTTTGAATTTATTTTTAAAAGTGGGAATGCTAGCCTGATTATTCGCAACACGGTTGGTTATAATGTGCTGTTCATTGTTATGGGAATCATCGTGCCATTGATCCTTGCATTATTGTTAAATGAAATTTTCAGTAAGCGACTATCAAAATTGTATCAAAGTGTCATGTTTATTCCTTACTTTCTTTCGATGGTCGTTGTCAGTTATATCGTATTTGCATTTTTGGACCCGACAAATGGGTTTATCAATCAGTTTTTAATAAGTATTGGGAAAGAGCCGATCCAATTTTATATGCAAGCAAAGTATTGGCCTTATATTTTAGTCGTTGTACAAATGTGGAAAACGATGGGCTACAATATGATTATTTTTTTAGCCGCAATATGCGGGTTTGATAAATCTTATTACGAAGCAGCTAATCTTGATGGAGCAACAAAATTCCAACAAATCTGGTATGTCACGATTCCTATGTTGAAACCGGTGATCATTATGTTGACGATTTTAGCAGTAGGGGGGATCTTTCGGACAGACTTCGGATTGTTTTATCAAGTGCCAAAAGATTCAGGGGCGCTTATCAATGTGACACAAACCATTGACACTTATATCTATCGCGGATTGTCGTCTATGGGAGATATCGGTTTATCGGCTGCTGGTGGACTGTTGCAGTCAGTAGTTGGCTTCTTTTTAGTGTTAGGAACCAACATGATCGTCAAAAAAATCGATAAAACACAAGGAATCTTTTAAGGGAGGAAAAAGAGTGGAAGCAAAAAAAACACTAGGTGAATCTTTGAACCGATTTGGACGAATCAGTAAAAAAAATAACCTTTTGATTAGTCTGGGTTTAGGGATATTGACCTTTTTAACTGCTGTTCCTTTTATTTTAGTTTGTATTATCGCCTTTACTGATTCAGAATCGATCCAACGAAACGGGTACCGACTGCTACCTGAAAAATGGAGCCTAGCAGCTTTTCAAGCAATTTTTGAAGAAGGAGCGATTTTTTCCGCATTCGGTACAACGATTTTCATTACGATCATTGGGACCGTCATCGGTGTGTTTTTAATGTCGACCTTTGCGTATACCCTTTCTCGAAAGACTTACGCTTATCGAGGGTTTTTATCAAGGTATTCTTTGATACCCATGTTGTTTAGCGGTGGGATGATTGGTAATTACATTGTGGTTGTGAATGTTTTAGGGTTGAGGAACTCTATCTGGGCATTGATTTTACCTTTGTGTATGTCCACATTTTCAATCATGGTTTTGAAAACGTTTTATCAAATGTCTGTCCCAGAAGCATTGATTGAATCAGCATATATCGATGGTGCCAGTGAGTGGTTGATTTATTTTAAAATCGTACTTCCGTTATCGTTACCAGGTATCGCAACCATTGCCTTATTTTTAACCTTAGGCTATTGGAATGATTGGTTTTCAGCATTACTTTATACCGATAATAATCAATTGGTACCGTTACAGTATTTGTTGATGAAGATGGAGAATAATATTGAATTTATTGCAAACAATGCTGGAAAAATGGGGATGACCCAAACCGGTGCTTTACCCACTGAAACGATCAAAATGGCGGTGGTAGTAGTAGCTACTTTACCGATCTTGATTGCATATCCTTTTTTTCAAAAATATTTTATTGGTGGTTTAACTGTTGGCGCAGTGAAAGAATAGTATAGGAGGAAAAATAATGAAAAAATTTGTATTGCTAGGAGCTGCATTATTAGCAGGAGGTCTTTTAACAGGATGTTCAAGTAACAAAACCAGTAATGCGAGTGAGTCTGGTACGGTGGATCTTACTTGGTACATAACGGGTATTCCACAAAAAGATGTGGCAAAAGTGAATGAGGAGGTCAATAAGTATACAAAGGACAAATATAATGTCACAGTGTCTCTTAATCAAATTGACTGGGGTGAATATGACCAAAAGATGAGCGCACTGGTCAATGCCGGAGAAAGCTTTGATCTCGCATTTACTGCTTCTTGGCTAGGAGGATTTAATTATTTAACCAATGCTCGAAAGGGCGCATTGTACGATATCACAGAATTACTTGATAATGAAAACCAAGGATTAAAAGCTGAAATCTACGAGAATTTTTGGAAAGGTTCCACCATTGATGGAAAGATATATGGGGTACCAGCGCAAAAAGAAATCGCTGCTACGGAATATTTTGTCTTTAATAAAGAACTAGTTGATAAATATGATGTTCCGTACGAATCAATCAAAACCTATGATGAACTTGAACCATGGCTCAAAACGATCAAGGAAAAAGAAGGAATCAATCCTTGGTACATGTCTGAAGGTTACCGAAACCCTTATAAATTCGATGAATTATCAACATCCGTTGGGATCAACCTTGAAGGAGATGAAGGGAAGATCGTCAATTATTATTTTGAGAAACCATACGTTGAACGGGTTGAAAAAGTGAGAGATTTTATGAAAAAAGGCTATGTCAATAAAGATGCAGCGCTGGCAAAACAAACCGATATTGTTGGGAAAGAATGGTTTGTTACTTCAACCGTGATGGGACCACTTGATACAGCAACAGTCAAAGACCAAGTGAAAAAAGATGTAGTGGTAACGCCTATGGTAGATTCAATTGTGACGAATGCTTCAGCAATGGGTGGCGGTACGGTGATCAGTGCGAACTCGAAACATCCAAAAGAAGCGATGAAGCTATTAGAAGCTGTAAATACCGACGAAAAATTGATGAATCTCTTATCCTATGGTATTGAAGGAACACATTATGAAAAAACTGGGGAGAAGACAATCAAATGGTTAGATGCTCATAGCAATTATACGATGCCATTTTATATGTTTGGGAATTACTTCAATCTTTATCACCAAGAAGGTGCACCAACAGACGAATGGGAAGTGTTGAAATCTTATAATGAGCAAGCAGAAGCATCCCCAGCACTTGGATTCAACTTTGACACGAAAGCTGTGACAACGCAACTTGCTGCTTTGAATAACGTACAAGAAGAATTTAAAGCATTGATCAACACTGGCTCAGTTGAAACACAAGAGAATTTGAATAATATGAAGAAAAAAATGAATGCGGCTGGACTAGATGAAATTATCACGGAAATGCAAACACAATATGATAGTTGGAAAAAAGAACAAAAATAATACAGATAGTACAAGCCAGGAGCTCAATTTTTTTAGTTGTTTCCTGGCTTTTCACTAGAAAAAGAGGAATAGTGTGAAAAAATTACTAGAATTTGAACGTGTGCAACGAATCATCATAGAGTTAAAAAAGAACATGATCAAAACTGCGATACCTGTTGAGAATTTAGTTTTTCATTCTGAAACGGGGACAAAAGAATTTGAAAGAGGTGCTTATTTTGGCGAAAAAAATCAGTACTATACAATTGCAGGAGAACTCTGTTTACCAAATGAATTTCAAAATCAAACAGTCGATTTAGCAATCTTTTCTTCACTAACTGAATGGGATTCAACGACAAACCCACAAATAAAAGTGTATTTTGATGATCAGCTGATCCAAGGATTAGATGTTAACCATACGACTTTGCGGTTACCCAAAGAATATGCTTCAAGAGATCGGATTCCATTGCAAATCGAGGTTTTTTCAGGTCGGGAGGAAAAAAAATATCCTTTGACGGTTGAGCTAAGGCTGATCGATCCTTTGTCTTATGAACTCTATTACGATTTGTTCGTGATATTGGATAGTTGGCGATCGCTAAACGAGCATGACTCGAATTATATCTATTATGAAAGAGAATTAGGACAAGTAGTTGATCAATTGAATTTTTATAAACCTTATAGCTCAGAATATTATCAAGGATTAATGAAAGCAAAAGAACACTTAGAACGTGCATTTTATCAAACAGGCTTAGTAAAAAATGCTCCTCGTGCCTTGGTTGTTGGTCATACACATATCGATTTGGCTTGGTTATGGACAGTGATGCAGGCGGTTGAAAAGGGAGAACGTAGTTTTTCGACTGTATTGAAATTAATGGAGGAATATGATGAACTGACTTTCATTCAGAGTCAACCACAAATGTATCAATTGATCAAAGATACCTATCCGCAACTATATGAGAAAATCAAAGAAAAAATTGTTGCAGGCAAGTGGATTCCAGAAGGGGCTATGTGGGTAGAAGCAGATTGTAATCTTGCTTCAGGTGAATCATTGGTCCGTCAATTTCTTTATGGGAAACAATTTATACGCGAAGAGTTTGGTCAAGAAAGTCAAATTTTGTGGTTACCAGATGTTTTTGGCTATTCTGCAGCTTTGCCGCAAATTTTGAAAAAAACAAACACGCCCTATTTCATGACAACAAAACTTTCTTGGAATCAATTCAATCAGATCCCTTATGACAGCTTTTTTTGGCAAGGAATCGATGGTAGCCGAGCGCTAACTCATTTTATTACGACAATCAGTGACGGTTATAGCCCGACACCTTACTATACGACTTACAATGGACTACTCGATCCTTATACGGTGAAAGGAAGTTGGGAACGATACTTAGATAAGGATGTCAATGACAGTATTCTGATCGCTTACGGTTATGGAGACGGTGGTGGAGGACCAACACGAGACATGTTGGAAACGTTGAAACGCATGAAAAAAGGTTTGCCGAGTATGCCCCAAGTCATTGAAAGCACAGCGATTGATTTTTTTGAAGAACTCTCCGAAAAAATGGTCAAGCATCAGGAAAAAGAGTGGCTCGGAGAACTGTATTTTGAATACCATCGGGGAACGTATACCTCCATCGGGAAAAACAAGCGCAACAATCGATTTGGTGAAACGTTATTACAGACAGTTGAAAAATTATATAGTATCTTTGCCCGAGAAAAATATCCAGCTGAAATGTTGGAAAAATCATGGAAACAATTATTGTTAAATCAATTCCATGATATTCTTCCAGGAAGCGGAATCAAAGAAGTTTATGATCAGACAGATATTGATTATCACGAACTTTTCACTGAAATGAATCAATTAATTGACACAGTGTTGCCAAGTCACGATGCAGGACAGTTTCTTTATCTGTTCAACCCTAGCGGAGTAAGTGAACAAGTCATCGTTCCATTACCACTGGAGTCAGGAGAATGTCTGGAACACCAAGGACAGTCGATTGTCAGCCAAAAAACGTATGATGGACAATTCTTAGGACGATTCGATCATTTACCTGCTCTCGGTGGGAGTTATTACACTATTGTAAAATCAGATCGTGAAGTCACGACTAAAACGGAAACCACTCCTTTAACTAAGCAATACGAGACACCAGACTTTAGTCTTTTATTCGACGAACACTATCGTATGATCAGTGCATTCGATAAAAAGAACCAACGAGAAATCGCTGGTAAGAAAGCAGTGAACGAACTACTGGTTTACGAAGATCTGCCTTTAAATTATGATGCATGGGACATTGATTTTTACTATAAAAATAAACCAACAATCATCACCGATATTCAAGAAGCATTGATTGTTGACCAAGGTCCGATTCGGGATACGTTGAAAATCGTTAGAAAGTTTTATGATTCGACCATTACGCAATACATCCATTTGATTCACGGAAAAGCACGAATCGATTTTGAAACGAAGATTGATTGGCAGCAAAATCATAGTCTCCTTCGAGCAGAGTTTCCAGTGCCTGTCAATGCCTATCAAGCGACTTATGATATCCAGTTTGGCAATCTACAACGACCGGCGCATAAAAATACTTCGTGGGACAAAGCAAAGTTTGAAGTATGTGGACATAAATGGGTCGATCTATCCGATGATGGCTATGGGATTTCATTATTGACAGATTCAAAGTATGGCTTTGATGCTCAATACCAACATTTAGGAGTCTCATTGATCAAATCCGCCACAGATCCTTATGAAACAGCAGATCAAGGCAATCATCAGTTCACCTACTCGCTTTATTGCCATGCTCAAACGTGGAAGGAAGCGAAGACCCAAGAAGAAGCTCGTCAATTAAATATCCCTTGTTTGGCTGTTCGTCAAGAACAGAAAACTTTACCAGAAGGTTCGTGGGTGAACTGTCAAGAACGAAACATTTGTCTGGAAACCTTAAAGAAAGCTGAAACGGATGGATCCATCATTATGCGGGCTTATGAATTTGAAAATCGCCAAACAACAACGGTCTTAAAATTTTCTCAGCCAATTCAACATGTACAGATTTGCGATCTATTAGAAAATCCAATTGAAACGGTCGCTTTAGATAATGATCATGAAGTTACTGTGGTGTTCAAACCTTACGAGATCCATACCTTCAAAATCCAATTAAAGGAGCAGAACGATGGGTGATTTGCAAAAATTGTTGCAAAAAATGACACTAAAAGAAAAAGTTGGACAATTGAATCAACGATTGTATGGCTGGCAAGTCTACGAAAAAAAAGACGGAAAGCTTTTTTTGACGGACTATTTCAAAAATGAAGTGAAAAAATATGGCACAGTCGGTGTCATTTATGGGGTATTTCGTGCCGATCCTTGGTCTGAAAGAAATGAGCTGACTGGATTAACAACCAGTGAGGCACAAGAAGTCAGTCAGATGATCCAACAATACATGAAAAAAGAGACCCGTTTAAAAATACCGGTCTTATTATCCGAAGAATGTCCTCATGGGCATCAAGCCTTAGAAGCCACCACTTTGCCAACGAATTTTTCAGTGGGATGTAGTTGGAATCCCGAACTTTATCAACAATTGCAAGAAGTCGTGGCTGCTGAGTTACAGGAAAAAGGAGCTCATCTTGGACTGATTTCGACTTTAGATCTATTAAGAGATCCACGCTGGGGCAGAACAGAAGAATGTTTTAGTGAAGATCCGTATCTAACAGCGGCCTTTACCCAAGCAGCTGTAACTGGTTTACAAAAAGAACAAAAAATTAAAGCTGTGTTAAAACATTTGGCTGGTCAAGGAAACGTCATGGGAGGACATAATTCTGGTCCAGTGGCAATCGGAGAGCGTGAGTTAAGGGAAATCCATTTACCCGCCATTCGAGCAGGAATTAAAGCTGGCGCAAAAGGCTGTATGGCAGCGTATAACGATATTGATGGTATATTTTGTCACACGAATCCCCATTTGTTACAAGAAATTTTACGAGAAGAATACGGGTTTTCTGGAATCGTCATGGCCGATGGTTGTGCATTAGATCGAGTGGCAGAAACTTGTGGCGATCCATCAATGGCTGCAGCCAAAGCCATCTCTAGTGGAGTTGATCTTAGCTTATGGGACGAGGTGTTTCCTTATCTAGAACAAGCAGTGGCTATTGGGCTGGTAAGTGAAGAAGTGATTGATCGTTCTGTTTTAAGAATTCTTGAGTTGAAAAGCGAATTAGGTCTTTTCTCTAGCCAAAGTTCACCGAAAGTTTCTTTTACTTCGGCACAAAAAGAAACGTTGTGTACAGCTTTGGCAGAAGACAGTCTAGTATTGTTGAAAAATGACAATATATTACCTTTGAAAAAAGAGAAATTAAATAAAATTGGAGTTGTAGGACCTCATGCGAATAATATCTATCATCTATTAGGTGATTACACGCCTTTTAAAAAAATAGCATCATGTTGCAATGTATTGCAGGGAATCAAGGAGTATACGGCAAATTCAACTACCCAATTGGCTTTTGCTCAAGGCTGTCAGATCACAACTGATCTACCTCAAGGACTAGACGAAGCAAATCAAGTAGCTGAAAATGCAGATGTCATTGTCGTGACTTTAGGTGGGTCCAGTGCCAGAGATTTTTCAACGGCTTTTGCTAAAAATGGCGCTGCATTACAGGGATCACAAGAAATGACTAGTGGGGAAAATATTGATCTAGCCTCGATCGAACTACCGGAATGCCAAATTAAACTAGTCAAGGAATTAGCAAAACATGGAAAACCAGTCATTGCCGTTTTGATTGAAGGCCGACCTCATAGTATCTCAGCGATTGAACCATATGTTTCAGCGATTCTTTTCGCTGGCTATCCAGGACAATACGGAGGAAAAGCGATCGCGAATGTTCTCTTTGGAAAAAATCCGAATGGTAGATTAGCTTTTACGATTCCTGAGCATTCAGGTCAATTACCCGTTTATTATAACTATCGAAATACTCAATTTAAAGAAACGTATACCGATTATCCTGAAAAGCCAATCTATCGTTTTGGCTATGGCTTAAGCTATACATCGTTTGAATTGACCGATGTACTCTTTACCGATCATCAAGATCATTCGATTAAGGTTTCTTGTCGATTGAAAAACACAGGTAATCATAGTGGAGCAGAGACGATTCAAATTTACGGGAAAAAACAACAAGGTTTTATTCCCCCACGAGAAAAAGAATTGCTCGCATTTAAAAAAGTACATCTAACCCCATTGGAAGAACGAATGATTGAAATTATCCTAACAAAAGAACAGTTATACTATTTAGATGAAACGTTTAAAGAAGTATTGCCAAGAGAAGTTCATTTGACAGTTGAAACAGTTACCTTTAAACAAAGTATTCAATTATTTAGAAAGGTTGATGATCATGAAAAAAGCACATGGTGTATCCGCAGTTGACCAGGAAAACGAAGACCGTAAGCTGCGAAAAGACATTGTCGAAAACCATCAAAGCGAAACAGATCATTACCAGGAGTTACCCGCTAATATCCAAAAAAAACTCGATTGGTTTCAAGATCAAAAACTGGGCGTGATCTTTCATTGGGGGCTGTATAGTATTCCCGGTATTGTAGAGTCTTGGCAATTGTCACAAGAAGACAGCTGGGCAAGAAAAATACCTTGGCGCACGAACATGGTCGAATTAAGAGAAGATTATTGGGGGTTGATCCATAGTTTCAATCCTTATAAGTTTGAACCAACTAAGTGGGCAAAGCTGTGCCGACAAGCTGGTTTTCGCTACATGATTTTTACAACAAAACATCATGACGGCTTTACAATGTATGATACAAAGTATTCGGATTATAAAGTAACTGCAGCGACATGTCCCTACCATAAAGCGCCTCAAGCAGATATTTTTAAGGCAGTTGTCACCGCTTTTAGAAAGGAAGGACTAGCGACAGGTGCTTATTATTCAAAGCCAGATTGGCATAGCCCTTATTATTGGTTACCTGAAAGAGAAGCGACTGGACGATATGCAAATTATGACCCCAAAGAGTTGCCTGAAATCTGGCAGAAATATGATCGGTTTGTTACGAATCAACTCATTGAAATTAGCCAAAATTATGGCCAACTTGATATCTTATGGTTAGATGGAGGCTGGGTGAATCAGGGCAATGAGCAACTCGATATGGAAAAAATAGCGAGTGAAGTCAGGCATTCTCAGCCAGATCTCTTGATTGTCGATCGAACAATTGGTGGGGCCTATGAGAACTATGTGACACCAGAAAGAAAAATACCTGAACAACCACCAGTCAAAGTATGGGAAAGCAATATCCCATTAACCAAAAATTGGGGCTATTGGCCAAATGATGAATATAAAGAAGTAGCAGAAGTTATTCTATCATTCGTCCAGATCGTTGCAAAAGGAGGAAATCTACTACTAGGAATCGGACCTAAACCAAATGGAGAGTTACCTACAGAAGCGGTAGCGATTTTAGAAAGACTAGGCGATTGGTTGGAAAAATATGGCGAAGGAATCTATGAGACAAGAGCAGTACCGTTTGATTCCCCTGAAGGCTGGTATGTGACCCAGAAAAATGACGATTATTACTTTTTTTATAAAGAAAACGCTTCATCTTTATTGCTGTCTGAGGTAGGATTGGATTATAGAAACTTTACCATTCAAGAACTGTCTGAAAAAAATCAGACAAAGAGATCTGAAACTTTATTACCAGGAAAAACGATGGAGGGCATTGGTTGTTGGCAACTAATGGCAGAATAAGGAGTGGATGCTAATTGATGAATGAATCAAACAAGCCATTATCTGTTACAAAAGCACCTTCTTTAAAAGAGCGTGGCGTGATTTTAGATATTGGTCGTAAATTTTATTCAATGGATTTTCTGAAAAAACTTGTAGACTACATGGCTTCATTGAAAATGAATGCTTTGCAACTTCACTTTTCTGATAATGAAGGATTTCGGTTGGAATGCGAAACAATTCCAGAAATCACATCAGAGAAATTTTTGACGAAACAGGAAATGACGGATTTGATTGATTATGCGGAGCAAAAGGGGATTTCTGTGATTCCAGAGTTTGATAGTCCTGGTCATTTGCAACGGTTGTTGGCAATCTATCCACAATGGCAAATGGAGCGAAAAGGCGAGGATTCTTTGATTTTCCCCACTAATCGAGCCCTTGATATCACCAAAAAAGATGCGGTTACCATGATCAAAAAGATGATAAAAGAATATGCAGAGTTATTTCATCGTTCCGACTATTTCCATTTAGGGGCAGATGAATACATTGAATTTTCAGAGTTGGATAAATATCCTGCATTAAAAGCACAAGCAATCGCTGAATACCACGACCCAACTCGTCAGTATGATGTTTTCATCGACTACATCAATGAGTTAGCAGATTATGTCGAAACATTAGGTAAAAAAGCTAGAATTTGGAATGATGGTGTCTATAAAAAAGGACTGCTCATGAAAAGTAAATTAAAACCTTCTATTCAAATTACGTATTGGACGAAACATCAAGCAACAATGGCGACTGCGGGGGAATTTCTCACTCGTGACCATCAATTGATCAATGTCAACGATCAATTTTTCTATTTTGTTTTAGGAGAAGGTGCCAGTTATAAATATCCTACAGCTCAAAAGATTCAAGACCACTGGACGATTAATCAATTTCCTGAAAACCAACGATTAACAAACGAACAAATGAAAAAAGTACAAGGTGCCTATTTTGCTATCTGGAGTGACTACCCTGATGCTTTGACTGAAGAGGAAGTCTTAACAATGATTAAAGAACCATTAGCTGCACAACAGCAAATCATCTGGCACGAAACAATATGAACAATCAGTGATCAAAGAGGTGAATCTATAGTTGATGTTGTCTTCAATAATTGATCCTGGTGTTTCTTAAAAGTTGTCCAAACAAAAAAGCCGAAGATTTCAAAAATTATTTCTTTTTTGACATTCTTCGGCTTTTTTAGATCTAGAAATTGTTACCAGGTTCTTAACTATCTAATCAATAATAAGATCTGGTTAGAACGATTCTCGTACCAAAAGGCATCAACGCTAATTTAGCTAATTTAAACGACTGTTTACCAAATGGAATACCAATGATCGTAATATAGAGTATAGACCACTAATCACGTGGTCAATCGCTAATGGGAGTCCACTGATAATCAACCAGATGATATTGATAATTAAAGAAGTCCCACTATCGCTATAAATGACTTCTTTACCAAATGGGAAAAAGCTAAGAGTTGCCAGCTTAAAACATTGTAACCCGATTGGAATACCAATGATCGTTATACACCAAATGACTCCTGCTAAAAACCAACCAATCCCACCGATACAGCCTCCAAAAATAAACCAAATCAAGTTTCCTAACATTCTCATTTTAACACCTACTAAATTTTTTCCCATTATACCATGTAATGGTTCTTAGATTTCCTTTATTAAAGTTATTTAATTATGTGTTTTTTGTTTTGAATAAATGTTTTTTAATATTAATTATATATATAAATAGTTATTTAATGGTGAACTAAGAACAGAAAGAATGTGAATGGCAAAGTGGGTTTGCTTAATTACCTTAATAAAGAAAAGTGATTGACTTATGCATCTTTTAGATATATCATTCTTGTATCTAAAAGATAGATAAGGAGGAAGAAACATGATGAATGAACTGTTTGTTCTAGGAGAATTGATGGAATCACCACAAAATGGTTATCACTTAAGAAATGCAATGCAGGCTTCTTTAGGCAAAAATCGCAAAGTCAGTTTTGGTGTTTTATACCCATTGTTAGACAAGTTGGCAAAAAATGGCTTAATCACTATTACTGTTAATGAAGAAGGCCGTACACAAAAGACTGCCAGTATTACTGATAAAGGACGTCAACGATTTTTTGAATTAATGAAACAAGATGTTCCCAGTGGCGCTCATACAGAAGAAATTTATTTAATCAAACTCGATTCGATGCAACATCTCTCATTAGACGAGCAAAAAGAATTATTAATGGTCTACATACGTGAAAAACAAATCACGGTTGACGAAATCAAGGGCTATTTAAAAAAATTAGACGAAGTAAAAAAAATTGATCATTGGTATGCGACTAAAAAATTAGAATTATTACTTGGAAAAGCCCAGTTAGCAATCCAGTGGGCAGAAGATTTTTTATCAGAACTACCTTATAGGGAAGAATAGACTTGATCAATAGAACAAGACGTGACAGTCCTTATCAACGGAGCGCTTTTTAAAACGTCATAAAAAAGCAACGATACTGTAACTTTTTATTAGTTACAGTCTCTTTTATACAAAAAAATATATATCTAAAAGATATATTAAGGATGATATTTGGAGGAAGAACATGTCTCAACAAATCAAAATTGCCTTAGTAATGGCAATGAGTTTATTTATGGAAATATTAGATGGTACGATTGTTACAACAGCTTTACCCAAAATGGCGACCACTTTTTCAACAAGTATGTCACAAATCTCACTTTTAATCAGTGCGTATTTAGTCACAGTGGCGATTTTTATCCCAATGAGTGGTTGGTTAGCCAATTATTTTGGTAAGAAAAAAATCTGGCTTCTGGCTGTTTTCCTATTCACCATTAGTTCATTAGGGAGCGCCCTTGCGCCTAGTTTTGGGGTTCTTTTAGGAATGCGAATGTTACAAGGTTTCTCTGGAGCGTTGATGACACCTACTGCACGATTGATCGTTTTTGAAAAAACGCCAGTCGACCAACTATTAAAAATGACGAGTTATCTTGTTTGGCCAGCATTAATCGCACCTGCGATCGCTCCTATAATGGGTGGAGCAATCATTACCTATTTAAGTTGGCATTGGATTTTTTTGATCAATTTGCCAATCGGTATGTCGATCTTGATTCTAGGATATTCATTGATTCCGTCAGACCATGACCTGATTAAAAATAAATTTGATTGGCTCGGTTTTGTGGAAATGGCAATGGCATCCACCTTACTTGTAGTCGGTGCAGAATTATCTTCACGAGACGGTCTTTCATTTGAGATAGCAGGAATTGTGTGTATCGTGAGTGGAATAATATTTCTTTTGTTCACATATCAACATTTAAATAAAGTCGAACAACCCTTATTTTCATTAAAAGCCCTATCAAAAACTTCTTTTAGAATCGGCCAAACCAGTGGGGCAATCCTTTGGTTATCTGTCGGAGCGATGCCATACTTGTTGACGATCTATTTACAAAATATTTTTCATTGGTCAGCAGTCGTTGCAGGAAGTTATGTTATTTTCATTTTTATTGGAAATATTGGGATCAAACCCTTCACGACATCGATTATTCGCTCACTTAACTACAAAGGGGCACTGATTGCGTCATTTCTCATGATTTTGAGTAGTTCTTTCTGTTTGTTTTTCATTGAATCAACCACGTTTCCAGCGACTATTATGTTACTAGCTTTTGCTTCAGGAATCGGACGCTCGCTTGCACTCACAGCGTTTATGGGATTAAGTGAGAAAGAGGCGAAAGAGGAGTTTGATGAACCACAGAATCCTGAAGAGATGGATAATCTAAATGTGACCGTGGATAACTTGGAAGAACTTGCATTAACCCAAGCAGGAAAAGCTTATTTTGATCAAGAACAAGATCAAGAATTACTAACGAAGTATGTGCTACCTATGAATCGAATGGAACAATTAGAACCAGATTTTAGAAGTTTGGAAGAATCAGAAGAACTTTTATTTAGTTCAATCGCAGAACAAGAAAATGAGAAAGAGAACACAAAAAATTCCTTCAATTGATATACGCCCTGGTTTAAGCTATACTGTATATACGGTATAACTTAAGGAGGCATTTAAGATGGAAATCAAGGAAAGAAAAATTAGAAAAAGTGGAAATTCAATCGTTTTGACTTTGTCAAAAGAAGTATTGGAAAAAATTGGTGTAAAAGAAAATGATTTTGTTTATGTAGATGAAGAAAAGTTAATTGAAGCCATCAGTAAAAAAGAGCCAAAATCTTCACACGACTTAAAAATAGACCAATTGATTAATGATTCATTTCATGACTATGAACAGATGTACAAGGAGTTGGCAAACCATTGATCAACTACCTGACAGAAAAAGATATCATTAAAATGAATGTCCACTTAATCAGCTGGCAAACACCAGGTGAAATGACCGGTGTAAGAGATGCAAGTGCATTAGCTATGGCTGTAAACCAGCCGCGTCAGGAAATATTTGGTCAAGAGTTGTACGAAACGATTGAAGAAAAAGCAGCCATCTTAGGAATCAATCTTATAAAGAAACACCCCTTTCAAAATGCAAATAAACGTACCGCTTTTATGGCGATGGATGTCTTTTTACGGTTAAATCAGGTCAAAGTATCCTTTAAACAAAACGAAGCCATTGATTTTGTTGTCAAGATAGCTACGCATGATTCAGAAGATTTTGATCAATTAAAAAGAAGTGTTGTCGACACAATTAATGATCATATGATGAACTAAAAATTTATAATTAAGTGTTTTATAAAAAAGAAAGAAGATTGATGAGGAAATCAGCCTTCTTTTTTTGCGTAACAGAGGTGAAAAATGAAAAAAATTGCGTATTTAATTATAGCTACTTCTTTTCTCATGTTATCTCCATTTCAATTATTCTAATATATGTAACTACGCATACTTTTCGCTACACACATATTTCTTTCTTGGCAGAAGCAGGCGTTCCGATTAAAGCGATCATGGAGCGAGTGGGTCACTCCAACATGAAAACAACTTTAGAAATTTATAACCAAGTAACCAATACAACCAAAGAAAAACTAGTCCAAGAAGTCGATTCTTGGATTTTTTAGTGGATTTGTTTGGAAAATACGGTTAGTATGCGTATATGAGAGGTTGTGAAAGCGATGGTATGCTTCAAGAATTAAGAGCGAAAAATCGAAAATAGCTTTCCATATTTTTGAATTTTTTGAACTTAATTCCGTAGAAGCAATCGCTTGAACACCGTTTAAAGAAGGTCGAAAACAGGTACGACTTTTCGACGTAAGGAGAATTTAGTTGAATGAATGAAACAACCAATCCCGCAGAACAAAAGGTTTCTGCGTATATCCATATCCCGTTTTGTGAGCATATCTGTTATTACTGTGACTTTAATAAAGTATTTTTAGAAGGTCAACCCGTAGATGAATATGTCGAGATGCTTCTAAAAGAAATGGAAATCACACTTGAACAACATCCTGTAAAAGAATTAGAAACGCTGTATGTTGGTGGTGGGACACCTACGTCTTTGACTGCAGTGCAATTGGATCGTTTGTTAGCAGGCGCTAGGGAAATATTGCCTTTTAAAGAAGGAAAAGAATTTACGGTTGAAGCGAATCCTGGAGATCTAACGAAAGAAAAGCTTCAGGTCATGAAAAATTATGGAGTGAATCGTTTATCAATGGGGGTGCAAACTTTTGATAATCGGTTGCTGAAAAAAATTGGGCGGAAACATACCGCAGAGGATGTTTACCAAACAATGCGTTTTTTAGAAGAAGAAAACTTTACGAATGTGAGTATTGATCTGATTTATGCGTTACCTGGACAAACGTTAGAGGGCTATCGAGAGACATTGAATCAAGCACTTGCACTTGATTTGCCCCATTATTCATTGTATTCATTGATTTTAGAAAATAAAACGATGTTTATGAATTGGGTGCGGCAAGGGCGTTTAGAACTGCCTGATCAAGAAACCGAAACGCGGATGTTTGAAGAAACCATACAAGCAATGGAAAAAAAGGGACGTCATCAATATGAGATCAGTAATTTTGGGTTGGAGGGGCATGAATCAAAACACAATTTGATGTATTGGAACAATGATCATTATTTCGGCTTTGGCGCAGGTGCAAGTGGATATCTTGGGAATAAACGATACCGTAATAAGGGACCGATTCAACATTATTTACGTCCATTAAGAGCAGGAGAACTCCCTGTTTTGGAAACTGAAGTACTTTTAAGAGAAAATCAAATCGAGGAAGAAATGTTTCTTGGGTTAAGGAAAAAGATAGGAATTTCCAAACAACATTTTTACGAACGTTATCAGCAAACAATCGAATCGCTTTATTCAAAGGTTTTGACAGATTTAGAAAAAGAAGGATTATTGGTAAATGAATCCGATCGAATTTATTTAACGCCAAAAGGAACTTTTCTAGGAAATGAAGTCTTTGAACGTTTCTTGCTTGAAAAATAGTTGTGAGAGGTCAATAAAACCTTTAAATTTCTTTATAGATCGATTAAATAATGGAAGGTATTAAGAAACCTATTTATCTTTAGTGTTGATCTATCAATGTATTTATCAGAGAATGCCGCTTTTAGCACTCGTTAAATGAGAGTGCTAAAAGTGGTGTTCTTTTTCTTGACACACTATGCGCTTCTTGCTATATTAGTAAGTGGGTTAGCACTTAGAAGATATGAGTGCTAATGAGAGGTGAAGAAGATGTTAACACAAAGACAAAGTGAGATTTTACGTCTGATCATCCAAAACTATACGAGTAGCGGTATACCCGTTGGCTCCAAAACCTTAATGGAAGATGGAGTCAAGGCAAGCTCAGCAACGATCCGTAATGACATGAAAGCCTTAGAAGATGCTGGGTTGTTACTTAAAACTCATTCTTCATCAGGAAGGATTCCTTCAGCATTAGGTTATCGGCATTATGTGGATCATTTGCTAAAACCTGCTCGTGTAACCAATGATGATCTGCAGCAGATTCGGCTGTCTTTAAGCAAAGAATTTCATGAAATTAACGAGATTATTCAACAATCTGCTGAGATTTTATCCGAGCTGACTAGTTACACAACCTTCTCGTTAGGCCCAGAAATTAAAGACCGCCGTTTGACTGGTTTTCGTATCGTTCCTTTAAATAGTCGTCAAGTGATTGCGATTGTAGTAACCGATAAAGGAAATGTAGAAAGCCAAGTTTTTACACTTCCTGAAAATCTAGGAAGCCAAGATTTAGAAAAAATTGTTCGCATTGTCAATGAACGATTGGTGGGAGATCCATTGATGACTGTCTATCATAAATTGCGGACAGAGATTCCGATGATTTTGCATAGATATTTTCAGACAACTGAAGGGATATCAAATCTTTTTGATACGATACTCGGACATGCGTTTGAAGACAAAATTTATGTAAGTGGGCAAATGAATCTACTAGATTATGAACTCCACCAAGATCTGGAGCAGTTCAAATCGATGTTTTCGTTTATGACAGATACTTATGAATTAACCCAAATGATCGTCCCAACGGATAGTAACATCCACATCAAAATTGGATCTGAATTAGGAAATGAGCTTTTACAAAATATGAGCATGATCCAAGCAAGTTACGAGATTGCTGGACACGGTCGAGGTACAATAGCCTTGTTAGGACCAACCAGTATGCCTTATTCAAAAATGCTGGGTCTGGTAGATGTCTATCGTCAAGAATTAGCGAACAAGCTTGCTGATTATTATCGATCAATTGATTTGACTGGATCTTAGCATGAAAACGAATCACTGACTGATTAACGAAAAGGAGTGTGTCTTGTGAAAGAAAAAAAAGAAGAGTTAGAAAAAGACGTAGCGGATATTCAAGAAGATACGGAAATCGATACGGAAGCGACGGAAGACTCAGGTGTCTCTGACGTAGAAGCTGAAGAATTTGAGCGTTTAAATTTAAAGGCTGAAATGGAAGAGTTGGAAGATAAATATTTACGTGCTCGAGCTGAGATTGCAAATATTGCAAATCGAAGTAAAAATGAACGTGAACAATTACAAAAATATCGTTCACAAGATCTTGCTAAAAAATTATTACCTTCAATTGATAACTTAGAGCGTGCTTTGGCTACAGATGTGGTTGATGATCAGGGTGCAAGTTTGAAAAAAGGTGTCGAAATGGTACTAGAAAGCTTGAAACAAGCACTTAAAGAAGAAGGAATCGAAAAAATCCCAGCAAAAGGAGAGGCTTTTGATCCGAACCTCCATCAAGCTGTACAAACCGTGCCAGCGACTGAGGAACTTCCAGCTGACACAATCGTCGAAGTACTACAGGAAGGTTACAAATTACATGACCGCGTATTAAGACCAACAATGGTTATTGTTGCGCAATAATGTCATGATATAAAATTAACTAAGATAAGGAGACGTTAATTATGAGTAAAATTATCGGTATTGACTTAGGTACAACCAATTCAGCAGTAGCTGTTTTAGAAGGAAACGAAGCAAAAATTATTGCAAATCCAGAAGGTAACCGTACAACTCCTTCTGTTGTCTCATTTAAAAATGGGGAAATTCAAGTGGGTGAAGTTGCTAAACGTCAAGCAGTAACTAATCCAAATACGATTTCATCGATCAAACGCCATATCGGTGAACCAGGCTATAAAGTAGAAGTAGAAGGAAAATCATATACACCACAAGAAATCTCTGCAATGATCCTTCAATATATCAAAGGATTCGCTGAAGACTATCTAGGTGAAAAAGTTGAAAAAGCAGTTATTACTGTGCCTGCTTACTTCAATGATGCACAACGTCAAGCAACAAAAGATGCTGGTAAAATTGCTGGCTTAGAAGTTGAACGTATTGTAAATGAACCAACTGCTGCAGCGCTTGCTTATGGCTTGGATAAAACAGATCGTGATGAAAAAATCCTAGTATTTGACCTTGGTGGTGGTACGTTCGACGTATCTATCCTTGAATTAGGTGATGGCGTATTTGACGTACTATCAACAGCTGGAGATAACCATCTAGGTGGGGATGACTTCGATAACAAAATCATTGATCACATGGTAGCTGAGTTCAAAAAAGAAAACGGCATTGATTTATCACAAGATAAAATGGCATTGCAACGTTTGAAAGATGCTGCAGAAAAAGCGAAAAAAGATTTATCTGGAGTATCAAGCACACAAATCAGCTTACCGTTCATCACAGCTGGCGAAGCAGGCCCTCTTCACTTAGAAATGACATTGACTCGTGCGAAATTTGATGAATTAACCGCTGATTTAGTAGAGCGTACAAAAATTCCAGTACGACAAGCCTTGAAAGATGCTGGTTTATCACAATCTGAAATTGATGAAGTTATCTTAGTTGGTGGTTCAACACGTATTCCTGCAGTTGTTGAAGCAGTAAGAAAAGAAACTGGAAAAGAACCAAACAAATCTGTAAACCCAGATGAAGTAGTAGCGATGGGTGCTGCTATCCAAGGTGGGGTTATCACAGGTGATGTTAAAGACGTTGTGTTACTTGATGTTACTCCGTTATCACTAGGTATTGAAACAATGGGTGGCGTCTTTACTAAATTAATTGATCGAAACACAACGATCCCTACAAGTAAATCACAAGTGTTCTCAACGGCTGCAGATAATCAACCTGCTGTAGATATCCATGTCTTGCAAGGTGAACGTCCGATGGCTGCTGACAACAAAACGTTAGGAAGATTCCAATTAACAGATATTCCTGCAGCACCACGTGGTGTGCCACAAATCGAAGTTACTTTTGACATTGATAAAAATGGTATCGTGAATGTTTCTGCTAAAGACCTAGGTACACAAAAAGAACAAAAAATCACGATTAAATCTTCTTCAGGTCTAACTGATGATGAAATCGAACGCATGGTAAAAGATGCAGAAGCGAATGCAGAAGCAGATAAAGCACGTAAAGAAGAAGTGGATTTACGTAACGATATTGATGCTTTACTATTCTCAGTTGACAAAACACTAAAAGAATTAGAAGGTAAAGTTGACGCAGAAGAAGTGAAAAAAGCTGAAGAAGCTCGCGATGAATTGAAAGCTGCTGTTGAAGCAAACAATATCGAAGAAATGAAAACAAAACGTGATGCATTGAATGAAATCGTGCAAAATTTGACAGTTAAATTGTATGAACAAGCTGCGCAACAACAAGCACAAGAAAATCCAGAAGCAGCGCAAACAGGTGCAGATGATGTAGTAGACGCTGACTTTGAAGAAGTCGACGGAGACGACAAAAAATAATCTCATTAAATAATCGTTAGCTGTTTAGTAGAAATGACAAGTTTCAGTAGAGAAGGTTTTCCCCTTCTCTAGCTGGGACTGTTATCATACAATACAACCTTTTGAATACGTTGTTAAACAATATTAAGCAGGATCTAAAAGACGAGTGAATCGAAGTTTATACAACAATTTACTTTACCATTCGTTTTTAGTGCCAATGCTTGAAAGAAGGTTTAGCAAAAGAGATCAGCTCTAAGAAATAATCCGAAGAATGCGAAAATAGATTCTCATATTTTCGAGATTCTTCGGATTATTTTCCGATAGTGCTACATTTAGCGAGGCCTAAAAGGTTATTGGACGTTCTTTTTCAAGAATGATGCGCAAAATAGAGACCTTATTGTTTGGAGATTTGATGTGCATGATTATGCCTGTTGAATAACAGAAGTCATAAGAACAATGGGAGAATTTCTTGGACAATAGCTGTTGCTTTGAGGTAGTTCGATCTGGTCATAAGATAAGATTTGAGGAACATTCTTTCTTCAATTTGGAAAACTTGACTTAGGTATGAGCCTTAAACTAGCTTCCTTTTTTAAATACTTGAAAGTAGCAGTTTTTGTTTTCGTAAAAGTATGATATGATAACAAGCGACGTGGAAATGATGAGAACCAATAGGAGGAAAGCCTATGGCAACAAAACGTGATTATTATGAAGTCTTAGGGCTCTCAAAAGGAGCTTCTGAAGATGAAATTAAAAAAGCTTATCGAAAGCTATCAAAAAAATATCATCCAGATATCAATAAAGAAGCTGATGCAGAAGAAAAATTCAAAGAAGTATCAGAAGCTTATGAAATTTTAAGTGACCCGCAAAAACGGGCAGCTTATGATCAATATGGACACGCAGGTACCGATCCAAACTATGGCGCTGGTGGAGCCGGTGGCGGCTTTGGTGGTTTTGGCGGCTTTTCAGGTGGCGGTTTTGGTGGCTTCGAAGATATCTTTGATTCATTCTTTGGCGGTGGCGGTCGTACGGTAGACCCTAATGCTCCAAGACAGGGTGCGGATTTACAGTATACGATCGATCTTTCTTTTGAAGAAGCGATTTTTGGCGTAGAAAAAGAAATCAAGTATAACCGAGAAGAAATTTGTCATACTTGCCATGGAAATGGTGCGAAACCTGGAACACAACCAACAACTTGTCATAAGTGTCATGGATCAGGGACAATCAATGTGGAACGTCAAACGCCACTTGGCCGTGTGATGAGTCGTCAAACTTGTGACGTTTGTCATGGTACTGGTAAAGAAATCAAAGATCCTTGTCCAACTTGTCATGGTTCTGGTCACGAAAAGAAAGCACATTCTGTTAAGGTGAATGTACCAGCGGGTGTAGAAGAAGGACAACAAATGCGTCTGGCAGGTCAAGGCGAAGCTGGAGAAAACGGCGGACCATTTGGTGATCTATATGTTGTATTCCGTGTGGAAGAAAGTGATATTTTCGATCGTGATGGTTCAGAGATCTATTACGAATTGCCATTGAGTTTTGTACAAGCTGCTTTAGGTGATGAAGTAAAAGTGCCAACCGTTCATGGAGATGTCAAACTTAAAATTCCGGCAGGTACGCAAACAGGAACGAATTTCCGTTTACGTGGCAAAGGAGCGCCTAAACTTCGTGGAGGAGCTACTGGGGATCAACATGTGAAAGTGAAGTTGATCACGCCGAAGAACTTAAATGAACAGCAACGTGAAGCATTGCGTGCTTTTGCTGAAGCTGGCGGCATCAAAGTAGAAGAACAACAAGAAGATGGCTTCTTTGATAAAGTGAAAGATGCCTTTGGCGGTAAGAAAAGAAAATAAAAGAAAAGCAAATCAATAAATTCAGCTAGCATCTCTGGCAGTTAGACCAAAACCTAATTGCTGGAGAATCGCCAGCCTCTTATTGATTTGCTTTTTTTATTTAGACAGGAGAAAGTGGCAAACAAATAATTAAAGCAGGGACGAAAGAAGAGGACAAAAAGGAATCAAGTGTTTTTTTGTCAATTTTATAAATGCCTTTAAAATAAAGACCGTTGCAAGGGATAGACATCCTTTTGCAACGGTCTTTAACAATTTCATCATTTTAAGGTTAAATATCTAGTACTTTATCTAGGAAATCTTTTGTTCGTTCATTTTGTGGATTTTCAAAGATTTGTTGTGGTGTGCCATCTTCTAGGAAATTCCCTCCATCAATAAACATGACACGATTGGCAACTTCTTTAGCAAAGCCCATTTCGTGTGTAACGATAACCATCGTCATCCCTTGCTTAGCTAATTTTTTCATGACGTTCAAGACATCTCCGACCATTTCCGGGTCTAGTGCAGAAGTTGGTTCGTCGAAGAGCATGATATCAGGATTCATCGCTAGAGCACGAGCGATAGCGACCCGTTGTTTTTGTCCACCAGAAAGCATTTCTGGATACATGTCTTTTTTATCTTCAAGGCCGACGGTTTGTAGCAATTTGATTGCTTTCTTTTCAGCGGCTTCTTTTGATTCTTTTTTCAAATCCATTGGTGCTAATGTAATGTTTTCTAGCACTGAAAGATGTGGGAATAAATTAAAATGTTGGAATACCATTCCGATGTGTTGTCTTACCAAATTGATATCGGTGTTTTTGTCCATTAAGTGGGCCCCATCAATGATGATTTCGCCGTCTGAAGGCTCTTCTAAACGGTTTAAACAACGTAGGAAGGTACTTTTTCCTGAACCGGAAGGACCGATGATACAAACAACGTCACCTTCGTTGATTGAAACATTGATATCATTTAAAACGGTATTTTCACCGTATTTTTTTACAAGATGTTCAACTAGAATTTTTTCAGCCATCTTATTTCACCTTCTTTTCTAAAACTTTTGCTAATTTTGTCAGAATAGTAATGAGGATCAAATACATGATAGCAATAATTAGATAGACGTACGTACTTTGTGTCGTACGTGCAACGATAATTTTACCAGTTTGCAGTAACTCTACCACACCGATCGCTGAGATGATTGTTGTATCTTTCAATGAAATAACGAATTGGTTCACGAAAGATGGCAACATGATCTTGATTGCTTGTGGTAAGATGATTTTTTGCATGGTTCGATTATATGAAAGTCCTAAACTGCGAGAAGCTTCCATTTGACCAACTGGCACAGCTTTGATCCCACCACGAACGATTTCTGCGATATAAGCGCTGGCGTTCAAAGTTAGTGTGATAATCCCGGCAATGAAGTCGGGAATAGTAAATCCGACGATACCTGGTAATCCAAAAAAGATGAAGAATGCAAGAACCATCATTGGAATACCGCGGATGACATCGACATAAATACTTGCAATTGTTCGTAGGGCTCTGATTGGCGCTACGCTGAATAAACCAAAGATAACACCAACAACTAATGCCAAGGCGAATGAAATTAAAGTTAATAAGATCGTTTGCCATAAACCTTTTAGTAAAACTTTGTAGTTGTTTTGTAATAGACCAGTTAGTGTAGATTCATCTTTGCTGGCTTTAGTAGGCGTATTATCTGTTGAGATATATTTGTTGATGATTTTATCGTATTCGCCAGTTCGTTTTAATTCTTTTAGACCTTCGTTGAACATTTGTAATAGTTCAGGATTTTGGCCTTTTTTCACAGCAAAAGCGTATTTACCACCAGATTCTTTAGCAATCGGTGTTTCTAATTGTTGATTGTTTTTAATTGCATAGCCGATAACAGGGTAGTCGTCCATCATGGCGTCAATTGCGCCAACTCTCAATCCGTCATATAACTGATCTGCAGAATCGAAGTACTTGATGGTATAGCCGTACTGGTCTTCGTGGGCATTTAAGAAATCAGCACTTTCAGTTCCAACTTTGGCACCTACTGTTTTTCCTTTTAGGTCTTCATAGGACTTGATTGAATTGTCTCCTTTTTTGACAGCGATTTGAATCCCGCTTTCAAAATAAGGATCTGAGAAATCATAGCTTTTTTTTCGTTCATCGGTCACAGTCATTCCTGCGATCATTCCATCTGCTTGACCAGATTCTAACGCTTGTAGCGCAGCAGAGAAACCACGATAATCCATACGTAGGTTAAATCCTTGCAGTTTGGAGATTGCCTCCATTAATCCAACATCAATTCCCTCGTATTTGCCTTCAGCGTTTTGAAACTCGAAAGGTGCAAAAGCTGAATCGCTGGCAATGATATACGTCTCTTTCTTAGGTTCTATTTTTTGCATCGTCTCGCTCGTACTTGAGTCAGCAGTAGTTTTATCGTCAGCTTGTACAGGATTGCTAAGCGCAAATGTGACAAGTCCTGTCATTATGAAAATAATCGTATGAAGCAAATGCTTTTTTTTCATAATTAACCTCCTAAAATTTCAATAACTTTTCATATTTTCCTATTATATGCGAAAACTAATAATAGATACAAGCTGAGTTGCTGAAAAAAATAAAAAAAATGTCATTTTGTAACAATCTATGTTATAAAATGTAACATAATAAATGTAGAGAGGAATCTGACGTAAGATAAATAATTACTTAAGGGACATTATTGATATATATTTTTGCTGCCTAATTTACTACTTAATACATGTATGAATTTATATAATATAGTAGAAAAGAAAAAACTCAAAAGTAGCGAAAGTATGTTCGGTGTGGTATAATAAATCAACAAGGAATGCCTTTGCTTTCCTTTTCTTTTTTGTGGTCGTAAAATGAAGAGGAAAGAATGAAAAGGAGGATGAAATATGATAGAAAGAGATACCTCCCGACACTTTGAGTTGGTGTCAAAATATCAACCAGCAGGAGATCAACCCGAAGCCATTACACAGTTAGTTGATGGGGTAGTTGGTGGAAAGAAAGCTCAGATACTTTTAGGAGCAACCGGTACAGGGAAGACGTACACCGTTTCGAATTTGATTGAAAAAGTGAATAAGCCAACATTGATTATTGCCCACAATAAAACATTAGCTGGACAATTATATGGGGAGTTCAAAGAATTTTTCCCCAATAATGCAGTTGAATATTTTGTATCTTATTACGATTATTATCAACCTGAAGCTTATGTCCCTTCAAGTGATACTTACATTGAAAAGGATTCTAGTGTCAATGATGAAATTGATAAATTACGACATTCGGCAACCAGTTCGTTATTAGAACGAAATGACGTGATCGTGATTGCTTCTGTTTCTTGCATCTTTGGTTTGGGTTCACCTTTTGAGTATCAAAAACAAGTCGTTTCAATTAGACAAGGAGCTGAGCTTGATCGTAATCAATTGATTCGTGATTTAGTTAGTATCCAATTTGAGCGCAACGATATTGATTTTCAACGTGGTCGTTTTCGAGTACGTGGGGACGTTGTGGAGATTTTCCCAGCCAGTCGGGATGAACGTGCGTTGCGTGTTGAATTTTTTGGTGATGAGGTCGAAAGGATTCGTGAAGTCAATGCGTTGACTGGTGAGGTCTTGGGAGAAACTGAGCATGTGGCGATATTTCCAGCGACTCACTTTGTTACAAATGATGAACACATGGAACATGCGGTTGCAAATATCAAAGCGGAACTGGAACAACGTTTGACAGTTTTGCGGAATGAGAATAAATTGTTAGAGGCTCAACGGCTAGAACAACGAACAAACTATGATATTGAAATGATGTTAGAGATGGGTTATACATCTGGAATCGAAAATTATTCGCGACACATGGATGGTCGAAAAGAAGGTGAGCCACCATACACATTACTTGATTTCTTTCCCGAAGATTCATTAATGATTATTGATGAATCGCATGTGACAATGCCGCAAATTCGGGGAATGTACAATGGTGACCGCGCAAGAAAACAGATGTTAGTCGATTATGGTTTTCGTTTACCATCGGCATTAGACAATCGTCCGTTACGATTAGAAGAGTTTGAAAAGCACGTGAATCAAATCGTTTATGTATCTGCTACGCCTGGTCCATATGAGTATGAACAAACGGATACAGTGATTCAACAGATCATCCGACCAACTGGGTTACTAGATCCAATCATCGAAGTGCGGCCGATCATGGGGCAAATTGATGATCTGGTAGGAGAAATCAATGAACGAGTTGAAAAAGATCAGCGCGTATTTGTAACTACATTGACAAAGAAAATGTCTGAAGATTTGACTGATTATTTTAAAGAATTAGGAATCAAAGTCAAATATCTGCATAGTGATATCAAAACATTAGAACGTACTGAAATCATTCGTGATCTTCGTTTAGGTGAATTCGATGTACTTGTAGGAATCAACTTGTTACGTGAAGGACTTGATGTACCGGAAGTTTCGCTAGTAGCGATTTTGGATGCAGATAAAGAAGGCTTTTTACGGAGCGAACGTTCTTTAGTACAGACGATTGGACGTGCAGCACGGAATGCAGAAGGAAAAGTGATTATGTATGCGGACAAAGTGACTGATTCGATGCGCAAGGCTATCGATGAAACTGCTAGACGACGTAGTATCCAAGAACAATATAATCAAGAGCATGGTATCGTGCCGAAAACGATCATCAAAGAGATCCGTGATTTGATTTCCATCACGAAAGAATCCGAAGATGATGCAAAAGAAACGGTTCAAGTATCCTATGAAGAAATGACAAGAGAAGAAAAAGCTACATTATTAATGAAATTAGAAAAAGAAATGAAAGATGCTGCTAAAGCATTAGATTTCGAGACAGCCGCAAATGTACGGGATATGATTCTTGAACTAAAGGCGTCAGAGTAGGGGGATTATATGGCAAATGATAAAATAATTATCCATGGTGCAAGAGCCCACAATTTAAAAAACATCAATGTGACAATTCCGCGAGATAAATTTGTGGTGGTCACTGGATTATCTGGTTCTGGGAAAAGTTCGTTAGCATTCGATACATTATATGCAGAAGGACAAAGAAGATATGTCGAAAGTCTTTCTGCTTATGCACGGCAATTTTTAGGGCAAATGGATAAACCGGATGTTGATAGTATTGATGGGCTAAGTCCAGCAATTTCAATTGATCAAAAAACAACTAGTAAAAACCCTCGTTCAACAGTAGGAACTGTCACAGAAATCAATGATTATCTCCGATTGCTGTTTGCACGTGTAGGGCATCCTATCTGTCCGAATGATCACATTGAGATCACCAGCCAATCTATTGATCAAATGGCTGATAAAGTTTTAGAATTACCTGAACGAACTAAAATTCAAGTTCTTGCGCCGATCATTGTCAAGAAAAAAGGCCAACATAAAAAAGTTTTTGAACGTATTCAAAAAGAAGGATACGTACGTGTTCGAGTGGATGGAGAAATCTATGATTTAAGTGAAGTACCAGAATTAGAAAAAAATAAAAAGCATGATATCGCAATTGTCATAGACCGTGTCATCATAAAAGAAGGAATCCGTTCACGTTTGTTTGATTCAATCGAAGCTGCCTTGCGTTTAGCAGAAGGCTATGTTTTGATTGATGTCATCGGAGAAGAGGAAATGCTGTTTAGCGAGCATTACGCTTGTCCTTATTGTGGCTTTACTGTTGGTGAATTGGAACCAAGACTGTTTTCTTTCAATGCGCCATTTGGTGCTTGTCCTGATTGTGATGGTCTTGGTGTCAAATTAGAAGTGGACCAAGATTTAGTGATACCTGATCGTACGAAGACGTTGAGTCAAGGAGCGATCGTCCCTTGGAATCCAATCAGTTCACAATACTATCCACAGATGCTGGCTCAAGCCTGTGAAAGTTATGGGATTGATATGGAGACGCCTTTTGAAGAGTTGCCACTTGAACATCAAGAAATCGTGCTCAATGGGACAGACGAGCTGTTCCATTTCCACTATGAGAATGATTTCGGTGGTGTTCGTGATGTTGAAACAACTTTTGAAGGGGTATTGAAAAACATTAAGCGTCGGTACCATGATACAAACAGTGATTTCACAAGAGAGCAAATGAGACAATATATGACTGAATTGACTTGTCAAACTTGTCATGGGTATCGTTTGAATCCTCAAGCTTTATCCGTTCAAATCAATGGGACGAATATTGGACAAACGAACGAGTTGTCTATCCAAAAAGCGGTCAACTTCTTTTCAAATTTGACCCTTTCAGACCAAGAAAAAGTAATAGCTAAACCGATTTTAAAAGAAGTGAATGATCGACTTTCATTTTTAGAAAATGTTGGTCTCGATTATTTAACGCTGAGTCGTGCATCAGGAACTCTTTCAGGAGGAGAAGCACAGCGGATCCGTTTGGCCACTCAAATTGGCTCGAATCTCTCAGGAGTTCTTTATATTTTAGATGAGCCTTCTATCGGACTCCATCAAAGAGATAACGACCGTTTGATCGGTTCATTGAAGAAAATGCGTGATCTAGGGAACACCCTGGTTGTGGTCGAGCATGATGAAGATACGATGCGTGCGGCAGATTATTTGATTGATGTAGGCCCTGGTGCCGGACATCAAGGAGGAGAAATCGTTTCAGCTGGCACGCCTGCGGAAGTGGCTGCTGATGAAGACTCTTTGACTGGACAATATCTATCCGGTAAAAAGAGTATCCCAGTTCCAACTGAACGCCGAAAAGGGAATGGAAAAGCCATCAAAATCACTGGGGCAACGGAAAATAATTTGAAAAATATTTCAGTGGAATTTCCTTTAGGAGAATTTGTTGCGGTGACTGGTGTGTCTGGTTCAGGTAAGAGTACATTGGTCAATAGTATCCTAAAACGAGCTCTTGCACAAAAAATCAACCGTAATTCAGCAAAACCTGGTAAATTCAAATCAATTTCCGGTTATGAAAGTATTGAAAAAATCATTGATATCGATCAAAGTCCGATTGGGCGCACACCACGAAGCAATCCTGCGACATATACTAGTGTATTTGATGATATCAGAGATTTATTTGCACAAACAAATGAAGCTAAAATGCGTGGGTATAAAAAAGGCCGTTTTAGTTTCAACGTTAAAGGTGGACGTTGTGAAGCCTGCCGAGGCGATGGAATTATTAAGATTGAAATGCACTTTCTACCTGACGTTTACGTTCCTTGTGAAGTTTGTCATGGGAAGCGATATAATTCTGAAACGCTAGAAGTTCATTATAAAGGAAAAAGTATTGCAGATATTTTAGAAATGACGGTTGAAGATGCCGTTGAATTTTTCCAACCAATCCCTAAGATTCATCGAAAACTTCAAACCATTGTCGATGTTGGTCTAGGCTACGTTACGATGGGGCAACCAGCTACAACATTATCTGGTGGGGAAGCACAGCGGATGAAACTCGCTAGTGAATTACACAAAATAGCGAATGGTAAGAACTTTTATATTTTGGATGAACCAACGACTGGTTTGCATACAGATGATATTGCCCGGCTACTTGATGTCTTGCAACGTTTAGTAGATGCAGGGAATACGGTATTAGTGATTGAGCATAACCTTGATGTTATTAAAACCGCTGATCATATTATTGATCTTGGACCAGAAGGCGGGGAAGGTGGCGGTACGATTTTAGCCACTGGTACACCTGAAGAAATCATTGAGGTGAAAGAGAGTTATACTGGTCGATACTTAAAAAAAATCATGAATGGTGAAAACCAACTGGATAGTTAAAAAAAAATTAAAATCAAGTATCTATTCTTGTTTTATTGACTAGTATAGACTAAAATACGAAACATGGTAGTTCTTTCTACACTAATTGGTATAGATAAAAACTTCCTATAAGTTCAATCCGTTCAAAAAAGAATTGAGCAATCGGAGGAGATTCCTTTGATTGCTTTTTTCTTTATGGTATGATATTCCTTGTGTAGTTGAAAAAGAAAACTAGAGATTATGAGTAAGTGAGAGATAATGATGAACAGTAATGTAAACGAAGAATTTATTCCTATTTTATTGGGTAGCGACATGAATGTCTATGGAATGGCACGTTCATTTCATGAAGCGTATGGCAAAGTTTGCCAGGCGTATGCATCAAATCAGTTGGCACCAACTCGCTATAGCAAAATCGTCAAAGTTGACGTAATTCCTGGCTTTGATAAAGATCCGGTCTTTATTGAGTCCATGTTACGTTTAGCAAGAGAGAAATATTCAGATCAAACGAAGAAGTATCTCTTGATCGCATGTGGAGATGGCTATGCAGAACTGATTTCACAGCATAAAGAAGAACTCTCAAAGTATTTTATTTGTCCTTACATCGATTATTCGTTATTTAAACGTCTGATTAATAAGGTTAGTTTTTATGAAGTTTGCGAGGAATACCAGTTACCTTATCCTAAAACGTTGATTGTTAGAAAAGAAATGTTAGTTGATGGGCATTTGAATCAAGAGTTACCATTTGACTTTCCAGTGGCATTAAAGCCGGCAAACAGCGTGGAATACTTATCTGTCCAATTTGAAGGTCGAAAAAAAGCGTTTATTATCGATAATCGTGAAGAATTTGACTTGATCTTAGGTCGTATTTACGAAGCAGGTTATACAAGTGAAATGATCGTCCAAGATTTCATTCCTGGGGATGATAGTAATATGCGTGTGTTAAATGCTTATGTCGATGAAAACCATCAAGTAAGAATGATGTGTTTAGGTCACCCATTACTAGAAGATCCAACACCAGCTTCGATTGGTAATTATGTGGTGATCATGCCAGATTATAATGAAAAGATCTATCAAACGATTAAACGATTTTTAGAAGATATTTCCTATACTGGTTTTGCGAATTTTGATATGAAATACGATCCAAGAGATGGTGAATACAAACTTTTTGAAATCAACCTTCGTCAGGGAAGAAGCAGTTTCTTTGTCACTCTTAATGGCTTGAATTTAGCAAAATTTGTGACAGAAGACCGTGTATTTGAAGTTCCATTCACAGGGACTACCTATGGGACGAGCCAATCGGATCAAGCAAAATTATGGATGGGTGTACCTAACAAGGTCTTTTTAACTTATGCAAAAGCAAATGAAGACAAAAAAGTTGCAGAAAAAATGATTAAAGAAAATCGTTATGGAACGACTGTTTTTTATGAGAAAGATCGTTCGCTCAAACGCTGGTTATTGATGAAGTATATGTTTAGAAATTACATTCCTCGATTTAAAAAATACTTTCATGTGAAAGAAGGTTGATTCATGGAAAACTTTTTTAGTATTTTGGGCGGAATGGGAACGATGGCCACAGAGAGTTTTGTCCGTCTAATCAATCATCGAACCAAAGCCTCAAAAGATCAGGAATATTTAAATTATGTATTATTTAATCATGCGACAGTTCCTGATCGAACGGCTTATATTTTAGATAGGGAACAAGAAAGTCCAATGCCTTACCTACTAGATGATGTTGAAAAACAAAATTTACTCAAACCAAATTTTATCGTTTTAACGTGTAATACAGCTCATTATTTCTTTGATGAACTTCAAGCAGCCACTGAGATTCCGATTCTTCATATGCCACGAGAAGCGGCAAATGAGCTTGTCAGACAAAATACAACTGGTAAAGTAGCCATCCTAGGTACGGAAGGTAGCATGAAAGCTGGAATTTATGAAAAGGAAGTGAGACAGCTAGGCTTTGAGGCTGTCATTCCTGATGCTCAACTTCAGGCGAAAATCAACCATTTGATTTATCATGATATCAAAGAATCAGATTATTTAAACAAAGAACTATACTACGAAATTTTGGCAGAAGCGGTGGCGCGATTTGATTGCGAAAAAATTATTTTAGGCTGTACAGAATTATCGTTGATGCAAGAGTATGTAGGGGAAAATGAATATCCCGTCATTGACGCACAGTCAATCTTAGCTGATCAAACGATCGCCCGTGCCTTACAACACCGACAAGCTACCATATCAAGTTGAAAACTTTTATGAGCAAAGATTAGGGGCGGATACCTACAGTGGTATTTGTCCCTATTTTTATCGACAACTTCATTTTTAAGAATGTTTAACTGGTAATGATACGCCCGGAAGTGATATAATTTTAGGAAGAGATATGAGAGGGGGCCGTTTGATATGGCTGATAATTTACAACTAGTAATCATCACAGGGATGAGTGGCGCTGGGAAGACGGTCGCTATTCAAAGTTTTGAAGATATGGGGTATTTTTGTATTGATAATATGCCACCAAATCTAATTCCAAAGTTTTGGGAATTGATCAAAGAATCGGGTAAAGTGACGAAAATGGCATTAGTGGTAGACTTGCGTTCACGCTCGTTTTTTGAAGAAATCCAAAATATGTTAGTCGAAATTGAGAATACGGATTTTATCGATACGTCGATTTTATTTTTAGATGCATCCGATGAAGAATTAGTCGCACGATACAAGGAAACAAGACGTACCCATCCAATGGCAATGAACGGTTTAGTCACGGAAGGAATTCGTAAAGAACGTGCGATATTGAATGATCTAAAGATGCAGGCCTCGGTCATTATAGACACGACGACTTTAACGCCACGTCAGTTAAGGGAAAAAATCAATCAAACGTTTAAGACCAAAGGCGATCAAGGCTTTCGAATCGAATTTGTTTCCTTTGGATTCAAATATGGCTTGCCAATTGATTCAGATATCGTGATGGATGTACGCTTTTTACCAAATCCCCACTATATCCCTGAATTAAGACCTTTGACAGGAAAAGATCAACCAGTTTATGACTATGTGATGTCATTTGATGAAACTGAGCTGTTTTATAATAAGTTTTTAGATTTATTACAGACGGTTTTACCAGGATATATCAAAGAAGGTAAAAGCAGCTTGACGATTGCTATTGGCTGTACCGGAGGGCAACACCGTTCAGTTGCGTTAACAGAACGTTTATCAGGTGCTTTGAAAGAAAATTATAAAGTCAATGTGACTCACCGTGACAAAGATAAACGGAAAGAGACGGTGAATCGCTCGTGAAGATGAAAACTTACCGTATAAGAAAGCCCAAAATCGTTGTCGTTGGGGGTGGCACAGGCTTACCGGTTATTTTAAAAAGCTTGCGTAACCAAGGGGCTGATATTACAGCGATCGTAACTGTCGCAGATGACGGGGGCAGTAGCGGTGCAATCAGAGAATCAATTGCGATGGCGCCCCCTGGCGATTTGAGGAATGTGTTGGTTTCATTGTCGGATATGCCACAATTTTATGAAGATATCTTTCAGTATCGTTTTAAAAAAGAAGATCAATTTTTAGCCAATCATACGATCGGTAATTTGATCATTGCCGCTGTCGCAGAAATGAGAGGAAGTACATACGAAGCAGTACAACTCCTATCTAAGATGATGCATGTGGACGGTCATATCTATCCTTCTTCTGAAACACCATTAACACTCCATGCAGTTTTTAAAGATGGTACTACTGCGGTGGGGGAATCAAAAATTGCGGTCGATCGAAAAACGATTGACCATGTCTATGTGCGAAATACCACGGATGATAGCGAAGCCAAACCAGCACGAAAAGTTGTTTCTGCCATTATGGAGGCAGATATGGTCGTTTTAGGACCGGGTAGTTTATTTACTAGCATTTTACCTAATTTGGTCATCCAAGAAATTGGAGAAGCAGTAGCTAAAACAGAAGCCCAAGTGGTGTATATTTGTAATATCATGACACAAAAAGGTGAAACAGAACATTTTACAGATGCTGATCATATTCGGGTGTTGCATGAACATTTGAAACGACCATTTATTGATACTGTTTTAGTTAACACAGAAAAAGTACCAGCAGGTTATATGGATCCTGAAATTTACGATGAATACCTCGTACAAGTAACCCATGATTTTCATGGATTACGGAATGAAGGATGTCGAGTAATTTCGACTGACTTTTTAGAATTAAAAAATGGTGGTGTCTTCCATGATGGTGAAAAAGTTGTGGAAGAGCTATTTCGTTTGGTTTTTGGTTCCAAATATTAAACGATAGGTCACTAAGAGAAAGGAGGAGAATAGGGTGTCATTTGCGGCAGATGTCAAAAAAGAACTTACTGGACTTGAAGTTCACCGCGAACATGCAAAGGCGGAATTAGCTGCACTTTTGCGAATGAATGGATCTTTAGGGATTGTGAATCAACAATTTATCCTAAACGTTCAAACAGAAAATGCAGCTATCGCTAGACGGATCTATTCTCTTTTAAAAGATCATTATAATGTCCGAAGCGAGTTACTCGTTCGAAAAAAAATGAAATTGAAAAAGAATAATGTCTATATCGTTCGTTTGAAACAAGGAACGAAAAATGTACTGATGGATCTAGATATCATGGACGGAATGATGTTCAATGGGCATGTATCTGATGAAATTTTAGGAAATGCACAAAAAATGCGATCCTATCTAAGAGGAGCATTCATGGCGTCTGGTTCAGTCAATAACCCTGAAACTAGTCGTTACCATTTAGAAATTTTCTCCATTTATGAACAACATAATCAAGACATTTGTGATATGTTAAATTATTATGGTCTTCATGCTCGAACATTGGAACGTCGAAACGGCTATATTTCATATTTAAAAGGCGCAGAGAAAATTGCTGACTTTTTAACCTTAATTGGTGCGACGAATTCGATGTTGCGCTTTGAAGATGTCCGTATCGTACGTGATATGCGAAACTCAGTCAACCGACTTGTCAATTGTGAGACAGCCAATCTGAATAAAACGATTGATGCTGCAGCAAAACAAATCGAAAATATTGAATTGATTGAAAGTAGAGTTGGATTAACTGCACTACCAGAAAAATTGCAAGAAATTGCAGAATTGAGATTAAAGCACCCAGAAGTCAGTTTAAAAGAGCTAGGAGAAATGATTCCATCAGGAGCGATCTCTAAATCCGGAATCAATCATCGAATCAGAAAGATTAATGAATTTGCAGAAAAGTTGCGCGAAGAAGCAAGTTAAGTGAAAAAATTTTTAATTTTTTAATTAATGAAGATTTTGGGACAAGTATTTGTCTCAGAATCTTTTTTTATTATATTTCCAAAAAAAGTTCTAATCAGTGTCCTTTAATATGTTAAAAAGTAAGTAGCAAGTCCCATTGATAACGGTTATTGCTACTAAAAACAAAGGAGAATAGTGTCATGAAATATCTGAATAAAATACTGAGAGCCAAGGTTGTTCAAGGTTATGAACAAGGAAAAACAGATGAAGAAATTGCAGATAGCTTGAAGATATCCCGTAAAACAGTGGTTGAAATCAAATTGCTTGAAATCGCATGTAAACTAAGTCAAGGATTTACGGAACTTGAAATAGCTGAACGATTTCACAAGCCCGTTGAGGAAATTCACAGAAACAAACACAACTATATTCTAAGACGTTTTTCGGATTCCTCTAGTAATAATTCCATTTCTGAGATTCCACCTTCCTCTAGGATTGACTCCATTTCTCAGCAGATAGGTGGTACGAAGGCGTATGTTCTTGAAAAAATAATTATTCAAAAGCTGAAAAAAATGGAAAATATCGAGGATATTACTAAGAGTGTTTCTATTTCATTAGGAGAAACTAAAAAGATAATAGAAAATTATGCAATACGAAAAATCTGTGAGGAAGGATACACACTGGAAGAATTGAATAAAATGTTGTATCTTAATTTGGCTGAGAATCCACGAGTCCATAATATCTACCTTGAAGTTAAAAAGGAAAACGAATCAGCAGAAAAAGGAGTAGAAAGTAGGAGACAAAATGAAATAATTAATTTTTACAAAGAAAATAGAAAAGACAAGTTAGAAGAAATAACATCAAATGAATTAAATAAATATCTAATTAATTATATTGCTATCCAAAGAAAGAAAGGTAAAAATATTGAGGAAATTGCACAAGAGTTGAATAGAAGTCATAAAACAATTCGAATGATAATAGCGCAATTTATTATCAGTGAATCGAGTAAGGGAACCCCTAAACAACACATTTCTACCTATCTTTGGTTAACAACAGCTCAAATGAAAAAAAATGTATACAACTATCTTACAGTAGAGTTAAAGGCTAATACAATGCAACATATTGCTTGGTTAAACAGTTCTACGTTCGATCAGATTCAATTAATGTATATCGAAGGCGCACTTGAAATGAAAAAATCCATTCATAAGATGCGCCCCAATAAAGATAGTTCAAAAAAATTAGCGTTTCTAAAACGCCACAATAAGGAGGAAATGAAGAAAATACGAGTAGAGTTCATTCAAGGACTTGAAAATAAAATAAGTCATGAAGAACTTATCGAGCAACTAAAGATTAGTAGAACAACTGCTTATAGGATACTTAATTTAGAAATCGCACGTAGCATATACCAAGGTTTTTCGGTACCTCAGATAGCTGAAAGACTACATAAAAGTTCAAATAGTATAATGGGAAGAAAACATGCATTCATCATAAATAATTTTCGAAGGAATGGTAATATCCGACTCATTCCTGAGATGATTGGTTGTTCAGAAGATTACGTGATAGAAAAATTAGTCGTTCACAAGCTTAAAAAAAGGAAAATATAATGAAGATCTCTGAAAGCTTGGATATTTCTGTAGAAAAAACTAAAACGATAATAGAAGATTATGCAATAAGAAAAATTCATGATCAAGGGTATACAAGGGAAGAATTAAATAGAATATTACCTGTGAGTTTAGATGGATATCCAAGGATACTTGAGGTTTTCCAAAAAGTTGAAAAAAATAACAAATTAGTGGGAGATGCAAAAAAAAGCATTAAAAAAACAAATACCGTGTTGTTAAGAAAAAAAACAAAAAAGAGGGAAAGATTAAGTTTCGATGATCTTGTCAAGAAAAGAAAAATAGGTATGAAAATTGGGAAGATTGCAACCGAATTGGACAGGACTCCGGGAATGGTGAAACATCGAATGGCTAAATTTATTATAGATCATTCAATTAGGGGAATATCTAGACAAGAAATAAGTAACCAGCTTTGTTTAACTCAAACTGAAATAAAAACATTTCCATATCAGTATATTAAAAACAATATATTAAAGAACCAAAAAATTCAAGGAATTGCGGAAAGAAATGGCTGCACGTTGGCTCAAATTTATAAGATATATGTAGAGGGAGCAATTGAAAAAAATGTATCCATTAATGAAATTGCACGTACGCTAAAGATAAACGAAGAAGCTGTTCAAGAGATAGTGAATAAAATTCAGAACGAATCTCAACCAGAATTAAACACCCCAGAACCACCTATCATTGAGAAAGCAATCTCTGAAGTTAAGAAAAATCTGATACAAGAAGGTACGATCCAACCACCAAAACCAATATCTATGGCTGAATCAACAAACCAGTTTCATCAAATCTACACTAAAACGAATAGATTAGATCCATTGCGTGAAATCATTGTTAGTGAGTATAAGGAGAATCAAAATATAGGAGTAATTTCATATCAATATAATTTATCACCAGAAGAGGTCAAAGAAATAATATATGATTACATCCAAAATGAAGAAAAGAAAGAGAGGACAGTTAACGAGATTGCGGAAGAATTTTCTTTTTATTCCGTTCCTAATTCCGATGGAAAACTGCGGTTTATCCATAAAGATGAAGCGTTCTCTCTAGTTAAAAACAATCCGTTGTACCAAAGCACGAGTCACCAACCACTACAACCAATATCTATGGATGAATTAACCAGCCGTTTTGATCAAATCGAGCTTAGATCAAATAGCTCAGATCAAGTGAAAGGAAAATATGAAAAGAGTCAAGAAATGAGATCAGAAGGAGAGAGAAAGAGAAGGAATTCAGAATCGGATCCTGGCGCCCTGGACCTAAGTCTGAAAAAAGCACGGGTAGACTCACCCATATTGTCACAGCCAAAAAGTTTTTCATCGACTACAACTCGTGCCGTTGAAAAAGTACAAAATGTCATCGAACAGAAATGGCAACAGCATCTAAATAACCCACGTGTCCAAGCTAGTTTACGAAGCTTTGTCAACGAAAGGTCTTAGGATAGATGGTGTATCAATCCGTTTTTTTATCTTTTTCTAAATTAAGATCTGGATAGTCGCTCAATCAAAAATGACCCAAGGACCTTAAAAATAGGCTAGGCTATTTTGAGGTTCTTTGGGTCTTGTTAGGGTCGGAACGATAGTGTCAATCCTGATCAATAATGATTACAAGTACATGTGATAGTCAGGATTATTACTCGTTAATGTAGTCAATTAGCTCTTCTTTTTTGATCGATTCATCAAAAATATGCTCTTCCAAAATAACAGTTGGAACAAAACGGATATTGGCAGCATTCGCCTCAGCTATAATTGCTTGAGAGGCAGGAGATTCTTCTTGGTAAGTTAGACCTAACTTATTTTGAGCATAATCTGCTACTTCTGCTAGACTAAGATTTTTCCAATCATCCTGCGAATCAAATACTTTTTTGATTTCTCGTAAAGCTACTTGACCGTCTGACGTATCAATATGATGATGCATCACATTCCCACGTTGCAAACTTTCTTTTTCTTTATCAAAAAGTTTGATCACCCGTTGCAAACGACCTTTACTTACAGCTTCTTCGAGTAATTCATAAGATTCGTTGAACCATTGACGGCAATAAGGGCAAGCCAAATTGATAAACTCTGCCATTTTCTTAGGAGCATCTAAGTTTCCATAATGAATGCCAGTTTCGGTATTTGTTTTATCTGCTTTAATGATAGATATATCCATGTATAATCACCTCTTAGATTCATTTTAAGCATTTTTCAGGAAAAAGACTAGTTTTTTGTTTAATAAAGCATGTATCTTCTCATGTGAGTACTTTTACAGAATAGGTAGGTTTTCAGGAGCTTTTGCGTTATAATAGGTGGGATATTTGAGAGAATTTGAACAAGGATGATGACAAATGCGAAAAATGAAAACAGTGGACGGAAATACAGCTGCCGCTTATATTTCTTATGCTTTTACAGAATTAGCTGCAATCTATCCCATTACGCCCAGCTCAACGATGGCAGAATTAGTGGATCAATGGTCTGCTAGTGGGAAGAAAAATCTTTTTGGACAACCAGTTAAAGTGGTTGAAATGCAATCTGAAGCAGGAGCGGCTGGTGTTGTGCATGGTTCGCTCAAAACAGGAGCGCTGACAACGACTTATACAGCTTCTCAAGGATTGTTGTTGATGATACCCAATATGTATAAAATCGCTGGTGAATTACTACCAAGCGTATTTCATGTCGCAAGTCGTGCAGTAACGACGAATGCGTTAAATATCTTTGGGGATCATGGGGATGTCATGGCTGCTCGATCGACTGGATTTGCGATGCTTGCAGAAAGTAGTGTGCAAGAAGTTATGGACTTAGCACCCGTAGCACATTTGGCTTCGATTGAAGCAGAGCTGCCATTCTTGAATTTTTTTGATGGTTTTCGTACGAGCCATGAAATTCAAAAAATTGAAGTACTAGAATATGACGAGTTAGCATCGTTAATCAATCAAGAGAAACTTGCTGCGTTTAGAAACAGAGCGATGAACCCTAACCACCCAACTGTTAGTGGAACGAATCAAAATCCAGATATTCATTTTCAGCAAAGAGAAACGATCAATTCGTATTACGAACAATTACCTCGCATCGTACAAAAATACATGCAAGCAATCAATGAATTACGTGGAACTTCCTATGATTTAGTCACTTATCATGGTGCTGCCGACGCGACAGAAGTCATCATTTCGATGGGGTCGGTAGCGCAAACGATTGAGCAGACAGTCGATTATTTGAATAAAAATGGCCGGAAAGTCGGTTTCTTGAATATCCATCTTTATCGCCCATTCCCAATTGAAACATTGTTGCAAAAACTTCCTAAAACTACACAGTCAATTGCCGTATTAGATCGAAGCAAAGAACCAGGAGCTGGTGGGGAACCATTACTGCTAGATGTTCAAAGTGCACTTTATGATGCAACAATCTGTCCTAAAATAATTGGTGGGCGGTATGGATTAGGATCAAAAGATGTGACACCAGATCAAATCATCAGCGTTTTTGACGAGTTGCAAAAAGATGAACAAATGAAAAAACGATTTACAATCGGGATAGTGGATGATGTTACCTATCATTCTTTGGCACCAAGACCAACATTGGATTTAACGGATGCTGAAACTTACCAAGCTAAGTTTTGGGGTTTTGGTTCTGACGGGACTGTCGGTGCAAATAAATCTGCTATTAAAATCATTGGTGATCATACAGACAAATACGCCCAAGGCTATTTTTACTATGATTCAAAAAAATCAAGTGGATTGACGATTTCCCATCTCCGTTTTGGAAACACGCCAATTCGTTCTACTTATTTAGTTGAACATGCTGATTTTGTCGCTTGTCATACGCCTGCTTACTTGCACAGCTATGATTTAGTTAAAGGGTTGAAAAAAGGTGGCACATTTTTATTGAATACTTTATGGACAGATGAGCAGTTAGAAACGCATCTGCCTATTCGTCTAAAAAAATATTTGGCAGAAAATGAGATTCAATTTTATACGATCAATGCGATGAAAATTGCTCAAGAAGTTGGATTAGGTCGTCGTATTAACACTGCCATGCAAACGGCTTTTTTCAAATTAGCAAGCATTATTCCTATTGAAGAAGTGATTCCGCTCTTGAAAGAAGAAGTGCTTAAAAGCTATGGTCATAAATCAATGAAAATCGTAGAAAAAAATAACCAAGCGATTGATCATACCCTTGAACTTCTCCATAGAGTTGAAATCCCCAATCATTGGCGATCATTAGAACTACCTAGCAAAAAAGAAGAGACAACATCACGTTACGTAAAAGAGATTTTTACGCCGATCAATGCTCAAGAAGGAAATCAACTGTCAGTAGGTACTTTAGTAGCCAACCAGATGACAACTGGCGAGATGCCATTAGGAACAGCAGCGCTGGAAAAACGAGGTGTAGCCCTAGAAGTCCCTGAATGGATCAGTGACCGTTGTACGATGTGCAATGAGTGCGCATTTGTATGTCCGCACGCAGCCATCCGCCCATTCTTAGCTGATGAAGAAGAGCTGACTGAAGCGCCTGAAGGATTTATCGTTCGTGATATGAGAGGACCTGACGGGTTAAAATATCGTATCCAAGTTTCCGTGGAGGACTGTACAGGATGTGGATTATGTGTGGAGGCTTGTCCAGCCAAAGGAAAAGCGTTAGTGATGAAACCTTACGAGGAACAAAAAGAACAAGCGGTCAATTGGGCGTTTGCAATGACATTGAGACAGAAAGAAAACCCTATGAAAGGAAAAAATACGGTAATGGCTACCCAATTTAACCAACCGTTGCTTGAATTTTCAGGTGCTTGCTCTGGTTGCGGTGAAACGCCATATGTGAAACTTTTGACCCAAATGTTCGGAGACCGAATGATGATCGCTAATGCAACCGGCTGTTCTTCAATATGGGGAGGAGCTTCGCCAGCATCACCGTTCACAACGAATGCTTGTGGGCAAGGTCCAGCTTGGTCTAATTCCTTATTAGAAGATAATGCTGAATTTGGCTATGGTATGTTACTAGCTGCTCAAACCCGTCGTGAAGCTTTAGCGCAATCTGTTCGTGAAATCATGCCAAAAGTATCGAGTGCGCTTCGACTGTTGATGGAGGATTGGCTCAACCATTTATTCGATAGCGAAGGAACACAACAACGAGCAGCTAAACTTCAGGCTGCGATGGTAGCGGAAGTACAGCGAGTCCCAGAATTGGAATCCATTCTTGAGCACAAAGATATTTTTGTCAAAAACAGTCAATGGATTATTGGCGGAGATGGTTGGGCTTATGATATTGGCTTTGGTGGTATCGATCATGTATTGGCTAGTGGGGCAGATGTGAATATCCTAGTATTGGATAATGAAGTTTATTCTAATACTGGGGGGCAAACCTCTAAAGCAACGCCAACGTCAGCTATTGCAAAATTCTCCGCAAGTGGGAAATATGCGTCGAAGAAAGATTTAGGAATGATGGCAATGACTTATGGGAACGTCTATGTCGCTCAAATTGCTTCTGGTGCCAATCAAATGCAAACAATCAAGGCGTTTGAAGAAGCAGAGAAATACCCAGGGCCATCACTAATCATTGCGTATACGCCTTGTATCACCCATGGTCTGTTGGGGGGCATGAAAGAATCGATTAAAGAAGCCAAAGAAGCTGTTTCATCAGGCTATTGGTCCCTCTATCGTTATAATCCAAGTTTAATTGAAAAAGGGAAGGTTCCGATGATTTTGGATTACAAAAAACCAGACTTTTCAACAATGGGCGATTTTATGCGTAAGCAAGTCCGGTTTTCTTCACTAGAAAGTGCCAACCCTCAATTAGCTGAAAAATTGTTTGAAAAAACGGTTCTAGATGCAAAAACTCGTTTTTACAATTATGCTTCACTCACTGGACAGCTTGATAAAATTAAAGAAAAACTAGAACCGTCTGATCCAATTGTAAAAGAAGAGGAAGTCGAAACGAAAAAGAGAAAAAAAGAACGTAAGATCGATGATGAAGCAGCAGCCAGAAGAGCTGCTAAAAGAGCAGAACGCGCAGCACGTCGAAAATGATGTTTTGATGTTTTGTTCATTGATCCAACTATCTCATTCGGTAAATGATAAGCAAACAATTTAAAGGGCGGAAAAATCGATCGAATAATTTATGTAATTTTCTTGAAAAAAGTAGCCAGAATCGTCTCATATTTCCAAACATATGATATACTTAAAGGGAAATCTCAAAAGAGAAGAGAGGCTTTTTATGTCATTTCAAATCGGGGAACTTTTTAATTTAGAGTATTGGCAACAAATGTTTTCCGGTGACTTATTTTCTCTGAATTTTTTGGTAAACATACTGGATATTTTAGTCGTATGGTATTTGGTTTACAAACTGATCCAGCTACTAAGAGGGACGAAAGCGATCCAATTGCTCAAAGGCGTTGCCATCTTTATCGTGATTCGAATTGCGGCTGAGTTGATTGGGCTACACACGCTGTCATGGCTGATGAACCAAGTCATAACTTATGGTGTGATTGCAGCAATCGTCATCTTCCAACCAGAGATTCGTCGTGGGTTAGAACATCTGGGAAGAAGTTCGTTATTCAAACAAACGAAAAGCGAACAGCAAGAAGACGAGAAGATGATCCTATCCTTTGATAAAGCTATTCAATATATGTCGAAACGAAAGATTGGTGCTCTGATTACGATCGAGCGTCATACTGGTTTGGATGAGTATATTGAGACAGGCATTGCATTGGATGCAGATATTACTGGTGAGTTACTCATTAATATCTTTATCCCCAATACGCCGCTGCATGACGGGGCAGTTATTGTCAAAAATGGAAAAATTGCAGTTGCCAGTGCCTATTTACCTTTATCAGAAAGTATGTTGATTCCAAAAGAATTTGGAACACGTCACCGAGCTGCTGTCGGTATCAGTGAGGTCAGCGATGCAATAACTATCGTGGTCTCGGAAGAAACAGGAGATGTAAGTATCACTTTAGACAATCAATTGATACCAGGGTTATCGCAAGAAGAGTATTTATCGATCTTACGAAAACAACTAATTGTAGAAGAAAAAAATAAAAACAAAAAGAATGGGCTTCAATCTTTCTTGGACGCAATGACTAAGGGAGGGGATCGGAAATGATCTCAAAAGAAAAGCGTACGAGTATTTTGTACGGGTTTGTTGCGTTATTGTTTAGTATCATTCTTTATTTCAATGCGAATGGTCAAACGATGCAAAACACATTATCTGGAAACGAGTCCTATTCGCAGACAGCTTCTGATGTTTCGATCCAGCTTTTATATGATACCGATAAGTATTATATCCATGGTTACGAAAACACTACTACTGTCAAATTGGCTAGTGCGAATCGTATCCAGTTGATGGCTGAGGCAAATGAAGACACCCGTACCTTTAGGGTCACCGCAGACTTAGCACATCTAGGTGAAGGAACCCACGAAGTGCCATTGAAAATCAAAAATCTAAGCAGCGCTGTCACCGCTAAGTTGCAACCGGAAACGATCACGGTTACAATTGAAAAGAAAGTGACCAAAGACTTTGAAGTTAAAGCTATTCTGCCAACAGAGACGACGCCTTCTGGTTATAATTTAACTGAAACAACTGTCGATCCAACGAAGGTCACGATCACCACTGGAGATAAGACTTTAGCGGAAATTCATCAAGTGGTTGCAAAAGTCAACCCGTCAATGATAACGGACGATGGTGTGAATAGCAATGTATCTGTACAAGCGTTAAATTCAGCTGGTGAGCCGTTGAGTATTGTTTCTGATCCAGTGCAAGTCAACGTCACGTCAGATGCAATCAAACCGAAAAAAACGGTTAGCCTATATGGTATTCAACAAGGGACAAAAGGCGAAGGAATTAAGAACTATAATTTCAAGTTTTCCGAATTAGAGGCTGAAGTCACAGGGACGACGGAACAACTTGCTCAAATAGGGGATAGTATCGCTGTGCCTATCGACATATCAGGAATTACTCATCGAACGACTAGGACGATTCAGATTCCTGTTGAACAAGGAATGAGCGTCTCGCCTAAATCGGTTAAAGTTGAGATAACACCAGTGCTGGAATCGACAACTAGTGATTCTTCAGTCGATAAAAATCAAAGTTCGACTAAAAGGAATGACTCAACAACGTCAACGACAAAGTCGACTACATCGAGCACGTCACTTTCTAGTGTCCAGACAGAAAGCAAGCAAACTTCTGAAAGTACAGATTCGAGTGAATCCACTATGCAAAGTACACAAGAGAGTCAAACGTATTCTTCGGAAAATTAAGTTAAAGGAGCAAATTTACAATTATGGGTAAATATTTTGGAACGGATGGTGTCCGTGGCGAAGCCAATAAAGAATTGACACCAGAATTAGCGTTTAAGTTAGGTAGATGTGGCGGATATGTATTAAGCCAACATGAAACAGAAGGGAAACGTCCACGGGTTTTAGTTGGGCGTGATACCAGAATCTCTGGGCAAATGCTAGAAGAAGCCTTAATTTCTGGTTTGTTATCAGTTGGTATTGAAGTATTTCAACTTGGCGTCATTTCCACACCAGGAGTTGCTTATTTAACAAGATTGCAAAAAGCCAATGCCGGCGTGATGATTTCTGCTTCACATAATCCTGCACAAGATAATGGAATCAAATTTTTTGGTGCTGATGGGTTTAAATTAGTGGATGAACAAGAATTAGAAATTGAAGCATTGCTTGATGCCGAAGTGGACGAATTGCCACGTCCTTCAGCAGAGGGATTAGGAACAGTAGAAGAATTTCCAGAAGGCTTATTAAAATATTCTCAATTCTTAGTGCAAACGATCAATGGGGATCTATCAGGCCTAACCGTTTGTGTCGATGCGGCAAATGGGGCGACAGCAACTTCTGTCAACCGTTTATTCGCAGACTTAGAAACAGATTTTTATACGATGGGTACCAGCCCTAATGGCTTAAATATTAACGATGGTGTTGGTTCAACACACCCTGAAAAGTTAGCTGAAATGGTTGTTGAAAAAGGCGCGGATGCCGGTTTAGCATTTGATGGTGATGGGGATCGAATTATTGCAGTGGATGAACTTGGGAACATCGTTGATGGTGATAAAATCATGTTCATTTGTGCGAAATACCTTTCAAAGAAAAATCGTTTGAAAAAAGATACGATCGTTACAACGGTCATGAGTAATTTAGGATTCCATAAAGCGGTGGAAGAAATTGGCTTGAAGGACGTAGTTACTCAGGTTGGTGACCGCTACGTTGTAGAAGAAATGCGAAAAAATGATTATAATTTTGGTGGAGAACAATCTGGTCATATGGTCTTCCTTGACTTTAATACTACAGGTGATGGAATGCTATCAGGAATCCAATTACTGAATATCATGAAGCAAACCGGGAAGAAATTATCCGAGTTAGCGAGCGAAGTGACGATCTACCCACAAAAATTAGTAAATATCCGAGTAAGTAACAAAAATGGTGCAATGGAAGTTCCAGCGATCAAAAAAGTGATTGAAGAAACTGAGGCTGAGATGGCTGGTGAAGGAAGAATTTTAGTTCGTCCTTCTGGAACTGAACCATTATTACGTGTCATGGCTGAAGCGCCAACGGATGAAAAAGTAGCATATTACGTGAATAAGATTGCTGCAGTTGTTCGAGAAGAGATCGGACTTGAAGAATAAGAACTAAAATTTTTCTCATTTTAATAGTAATCGACTGTTATTTACAAAAATGTTTTCTTGTTTTTGTGAATAACAGTTTTTTTGTCTGTAGGAAAACAAATTTGGGTTGCTGTCAAATGATTGTTCCAAGATAACTACTCTTTTGTATAAAATTAGCGTTGGGTTTAGAATATTCTCCGTTAAAAGTTGTTATGATAGAACTTTAATTTCTAATTATACGAAAAAAAAGGGCTTTTTTTATCTCTGAATAGATTAAACTAACTTGCGAAACAACTAATTTAGAGGAGGTAAATATGAAAATTTTCAAAAAACTGATTCGATTGATGATGATTGTTTTTCTATTTGTAAAACCGGTCATTGTAGTAGCGGTTGATCCATCTTATGCACCCTCTTATCAACTAGCAGAAGAGGTGATTATAAAAAATGGTGAATTTAATGATGGGTTGAATCACTGGATCGTTTCCAATCCTGGAAGTAACAATCCTGCACTTGTGACAGATGAAAGTGGCAATCATTATGTAATGGCATCAAATGGAGAGAATATCCTGCAATATGTTCAGTTAAAACCGAAAACGACCTATCAATTCACTTATTATGTGATCGGAGACCCTTCGTTTCCAGCAATTGTGGAATTTGGCACGCTTAATCATGGGGAAGGGTTTATTTCGTTGAAGGATGAGAGACATTATAATGATGCTTGGAAACAACATGAATTTAGCTTTACGACTCCGGAAGGTGAAAATACATATATTATCCGTTTTGCGTCTAGTGGAAACGGGACAGCATATTTTGATAATGTTCAAGCCACTGCATTAGATTTGGAAGCTCCTACCAATCCTAAAAATCTGAAAGTCAACGACGTTTCAAGTGATAGTGTTAGCTTGTCTTGGGAAGCTGCAACAGACAACGTAGGCGTAATGGGTTATTTGGTTTATCGAGACAACCAACTGATTCAAACAGTCACCGGTGCAGACCTCGCCTATACCGACAATGGATTAACGGAAGATACTACCTATACGTATGAAGTGAGAGCAGTTGATCAAGCGGGGAATGTATCAGTAGCGAGTAATGCAGTGACGGCTAGGACAAAACTGGCGAGTAGCAGCCCACCTGCAGTGCCTTTGAATTTAAAAGTCACTAGTGTAACAACTGATAGTGTCAGCTTATCGTGGGAATCAGCGACAGATAGCATTGACGTAATCGGTTATATCATTTATCGAGACAATCAGTTAATTCAAGGGGTTATTGGTGCGGAGGAAGTAGCATACACGGATATAGGATTAATGGAAGATACGATGTATACATATCAAGTAAGAGCAGTTGATCAGGCAGGAAACATATCAGAAATGAGTAATACAGTAACGGATAGGACAAAACCAACAGAAGAAATTCTTCCTCCTGCAGCTCCTTTGAACTTGCGAATCGATGATGTAACAACTAACAGTGTCAGCTTGTCATGGCAAGAAGCAATCGATAATGTTGATGTAGCTAGTTATAACGTTTATCGAGATGATCAGTTGGTTCAAACGCTAACTAATACGGATTTAACCTACATAGATACAGGCTTGATGGAAGATACCACCTATACCTATATAGTCAAAGCTGTTGATCCATCAGGGGATCTATCAGAAGCAAGTAATGCGGTAACGGCTAGGACAAAATCAGCAGAAGATCTGACTCCTCCTACGGCTCCTTTGAATTTACGAATCGATGATGTAACAACTAACAGTGTCAGCTTGTCATGGGAAGCAGCAATCGATGATGTGGGTGTCACTGGCTATCACGTCTATCGAGACGATCAGTTAGTCCAAACACTTTCTGGTACGGACTTAACTTACATAGACACAGGATTGATGGAGGCTACCACTTATACCTATAAAATCAGAGCGGTTGATCAAGCTGGTAATCTATCAGAAGCGAGTAATGCAGTGAAAGCAAGAACGAAAATGACAATTGAGGTGAGTCGCCCGTTTCCCCCTACTAAACTGAGATCAGCCCGTGTCACAGAACATGAAGTGGCTTTAATGTGGGACGCACCTAATGAATCGAAGGAAATCATGAGCTATCAAGTTTATCGAAACAATGTATTGGTAGGAGAAGTAGCGGGGGAAACCTCACTATATACTGATAAAGATTTACAGGAAAATACGAAATATTCTTATGTAGTTAAATCGAAAAACAAAGAAGGGAATCTCTCGGAAGAAAGTAATAAAATTATCGTGCAGACAAGCAAAAAACATGAGACGGTTCCTCCTTTAGAGGAAGAGATAGTAAAAGAATCAACGGAAAAACCACCTGTGGCAAAAGAAACCGAAACAAAAAATAATGGAGCGATTAATAAAGGAAAAGAGGAAGCAAAAGTGAATAAGAATACTGCTAAAAAGGTGAGTAAACAGTTACCAACTACGGGTAATAAAGTTAGTCCATTGCTACAACTACTGGGGCTAACCATAGTGAGTGTAACAATCCTGTTATCTTACAGGAGACAAAAAAAGAGCCATCAAGCAAAACAGCCCGGAACTAATGCTTAGCTCCTTTAGATGGGGGACTCGATGCAAAATAGGTTAAAACAATAAAAAGTCATTTTCGAACTGATTGATGACTACACAAAAAAGCCAAAAAAACAATGAAAACTAAATTTCATTGTTTTTTGGCTTTTTTCATGGTGATTTATACTAGTTTTTTTAATCGTTTATCCTATTCAACAGTCACAGACTTTGCCAGATTTCTCGGTTTATCAACATCAAGACCTCTTAGCAAGGTCGCATAGTAGGCAATCAATTGTGTAGGGATCACTGTGATTAATGAAGTGAGTAAAGGATGAACAACAGGCAATACTAATTGGTCATCTGATCGATCTAAGCCTTTTGTAGCCATGACCAATGTTTTTGCTCCACGACTTTCCACTTCTTTTAGATTTCCTCTCGTGTGTGCCCCTGTTATCTCTTCGCTGATCATCCCGATAACCGGTGTGTTCGTTTCAATCAGCGCGATCGTACCATGTTTTAATTCCCCAGCTGCGAAACCTTCTGCTTGGATATAACTGATTTCTTTTAACTTCAATGCAGCCTCTAAAGAGACAGCATAATCTGTTCCACGTCCAATATAAAAAGCGTTTCTTGCATCCATTAGATAGTCAGCTGCTAACTCCTGTAAGTAGTCCTTTTGAGAAATTAGTTCTTCCATGCCATTCGCTACGATACTAAGCTCGTGCGTTAGATCGAATTCTCTAGCTGAAGAAAGATTTTTTTCATGACCAATTCCTTTAGCAAGTGCAGCTAAAACAGCGATTTGAGCAGTATAAGCTTTTGTTGAAGCCACGGCGATTTCAGGTCCAGCATGTAGTAAAAGAGTGTAAGAAGCTTCCCTTGATAAAGTAGAGCCGGGTACATTAGTGATTGTCAATGATGGGTAATTCAATTCATTCATTTTCACGAGTACTTGTCGACTGTCTGCTGTTTCTCCACTTTGGCTTAAGAAAATAAAAAATGGTTTCTCTGAAAGTAAAGGCAAATTATAACCAAATTCACTTGCAAGGTGGACTTCCACAGGAATACGGGTTAATTGTTCTAAAATAGGTTTTCCAACTAAGCCAGCATGGTAACTCGTTCCACAAGCAACAATGTAGATACGGTCACTGTTTTTAGCTGTTTCTAAAAGTTGTTTGTCCATCAGTACTTCATTCTCATGGCTCACGTAAGTTTGGGCAATCTTTCGCATAACGATCGGTTGTTCATCGATTTCTTTCAACATGTAGTAAGGATAAGTGCCCTTTTCAATATCAGCTGCATCAATTTGTGCTTCAAAAGAAGTTCGTTCAACTGGTTGACCTGAGATCGTTTCGATTGAAATCTCATTTTTAGTGACGATCACTAATTCGCCATCTTCAATTTCAACAAATTCTTTCGTATAAGCCAGCATAGCCATTGCGTCGCTGGCGATAACATTGAATCCGTCTCCCAGACCAATTAAGAGAGGGCTTTTGTTTTTAGCGACAAAAATTTGATCTGGCAGAGTACGATCAATTAATGCGAAAGCATAAGAACCTTTGATTAATTGAAGTGTTTTGACAAAGGCAGATTTTGTATCCAGTCCTTCATTTGCAAAAAATTCAATAAGATGAGCAATGATCTCAGTATCCGTTTCCCCTGAAAATTGATCCGTTTCTAAATAATCATTTTTTAGTTCAGCAAAGTTTTCAATTACACCGTTATGGACAAGAACAAAACGTCCGCTTTGAGAAGTGTGAGGGTGCGCATTTTTTTGAGAAGGTTCGCCATGAGTTGCCCAACGAGTGTGACCGATTCCGATTGTTCCCGCTGTTTCGTTTGTTAGCTTATCCTTTAGGTTCTGAATTCTACCTTGTGCTTTGACCAAAAAATCATTTTCGTCATTCGCAACAAAGATTCCAGCCGAATCGTATCCCCGATATTCTAATTTTTCTAAACCATTGATCAATCCTGGTGTTACGTTTTCTAATCCAATCATTCCGACAATTCCACACATAAAAAACATCCTACTTTCTATAATATAATCATTATGAAAGTTTCCAGCTGCTGGAATCGATTTTTGTTCTATCTTCACAGATAGGTTTTGATCGATCCTATAGAGTGCAGTCCCTAGGGTCATCCGCCGAATATTTCGATAAACCCTTTCCTCGTCATCTGTAACTACAGACCAGGCGCTATTCCTTAAAATGAGAATGGTATATCTAAACTCCTTTTTTGTATTTTTCTGGAAACTTCTTAAATGATAACGTTGTTGTGTGATGTTTGTCAATAAAAAAGAGAAAAAATAAAATTGGTCTATATGGTTGTGGCGGGAGGGTCGAAATGAAGTTTTGACTATCATCTTTTTGCAGACTTCGGTACAATATGAGAGTAAGTAAAAGAAGGAGGATGAAAAATGGCATCAAATATCGCAGTCTTGACATTAGGCATGCTAAAAAAACAGTTGGCCGAACTTGAAAAAGTAAATACAGTGGATGATGAAACCAAAATCTTTTTAGATACTGGTTGGGATAGTATCCAAGAAATTGCGCCTGATGCGTTGACTATTGGAGAAGCGCAACAATTCGTAGTAGAAGATGAGTGGACAAAAGAGAAGTTTAATGGATTTACATTAGTCGAAAAAGCAGAAAAAATGAATGCAACTGGAGAAAAAGAAACAGTGATCGTTATCAAAAATTTATATTAAGCGAGGGAGAGTATGAATAAAAAGCGTTGGATAGCAGTGTTGATTGCGACAGGCTTATTGGTTGTTTCGTTGGTATCATCTAGCCTGACGTCAAATTCAAAAGAAGAAAAGCAAATGAGTGGTTTGAATAGCTTATTATATGGCACTAATGAATTATCGCCCACGGTTCTGGAAGAAGGAGATAGTTCAGAAAAAATCGTAAAATTGACTGTTGATGGGACGATCACTAGTGATGGAACATCAGGTTTGTTTGCAACAGAAGGATACAATCACGCTAAGTTTATGGAGCAATTAAATGCTATAAAAGAAGATAAAACGATCAAAGGGATGATGTTAGAAGTCAATTCTCCTGGTGGTGGTGTTTATGAAAGTGCAGAAATAGCTAAGACAATCAGTGATATCCGAAATGAACGAAATATTCCAATGTATGTCAGTATGAAAAATACAGCTGCTAGTGGCGGATATTATATCTCAGCGCAAGCAGATAAAATCTATGCAACAGAGGAAACAGTCACTGGGTCCATTGGTGTCATCATGTCAGGGCTTAATTATTCTGGACTTTTAGAAAAATTAGGGATCGAGGATACGACGGTAAAAAGTGGTGCATTGAAAGATATGGGTTCAAGTACTAGACCACAAACGCCAGAAGATCAAAAAGTCTTACAAACTTATATCGATAATGCCTACAATCGATTTGTCAAAGTAGTCAGTACTGGACGAAATCAATCAGAAGAAGAAGTCCGAAAAATTGCGGATGGTCGTATTTATGATGGAGAACAGGCGAAAGCAGTCGGATTAGTGGATGAAATTGGGTATCCACAAGACGCATTAAAAGCGATGAGAAGTGAGCAACATTTAGAAAACGCTCAGTTAGTAGAATATGAAACGAATACTACTGGTTTTGCAAACACATGGTTCGGTTCGAAACTTGCTCAGCTTCAAGGCCTAAAAGCTTCTGAAACAAGTCAAATCTTGTCTTTCTTAGAAAATCAAGGAACCGTTCAATCACCAAAGGCAATGTATTATTACGGAGGTGAGTAAGCATGACGAAGCAACCAGAAGATTTAACTTCACATAACAAGGCAGATCGTCCTGCTGTGGGTCCAGATCCAGGCTTTTCTCAAAAAGTACTGCAATCTTTTAAAGAAAAACCATTATCTGAAAGTGAAATCAAAGTAAAGCAACAACAATGGCAACAGTATACCGAAGATAAAGAGGAAAAAATCAATGTAAATGACTTTCCTAAATATTTTTATGCAGGATTTTGGATAAGATTTTTCGCTTTTATTGTGGATCTGATTTGTATTGGCTCAATCACACGGTTGACCATTGGCTTAGCGGCTAATTTAGACTGGTTAAAAGTATCCGATTCTTATTTAAGTATTTATGGTTTTGTTGCTTTGCTGATTTACCTTGGTTATTTTATTTTATTCACGAAATTAAACCATGGACAAACAATAGGAAAAATGATTTTTGGGATTCGCGTGATTTGCTTTAATGAATCAGATTTGAGTTGGACAACAGTGCTGGTGAGAGAAGGCGCTTGTCGGTTCATTTTGAAATTCCCATTACTTTTTGTTGGCTATTTACCGACAATCTTTAATCAAAGAAAACAGCATATTGGTGATTATTTTTCAAATACGAGTGTAGTCACGCTAAATCTAGTCAAAGCCTTTAATCAAGAAATTAATGCTTGATTCATTTTATTTTTTCAACATGGCAATCTAAAAAAGATTGTCATGTTTTTTTATGTTTGATACTATAGTTTTATTCATGATTTTACTGGCAAAGAGTCGAAGGGAGAACGAACATTGGAGCCGATTGATTTTCCTGATAAATACGAAAATCTTATGCGTCTAGCGCAACAAGCATTAGCTGATCATCAATATTTACAAGCAAAGACATTTTTACAACGAGCATTGGAGCTTAAAGGAACATTTGAGGCGAATCGTCTACTTGTCCTTTGCTTAGTTGAGCTAGATGAAAAAAAAGAAGCGCTGAATCAGGCGTTTCCTTATGAAAATGACTACCTGACAGATGAAAAAGTGGCAGCTTTTTATTTTGATCTGCTGATCCAAACAAAAGATTATCTTTATGCTCGCAAGTTAATTGCCAGCTATGATTTTTCTGATTTATTTGAGCAACTCATGGTAGAGAAGATCCAACAAGCAGAAAATTTCACGAGTCAAAATGACCGTCAAAAAATACGTAAGATTCATCTTAGTGTTGAAAAAATGCCGACAATGCCACCTGCAGAACAACTTTTGGTTGTTTCTGAGATTGAAGAGTTGCCTTATCATGAATTGGTACAAACAATCAAAAAAATGATTATCTTACCAGAGATCCACTTATTAGTGCGAGCAAAAATGTTAGAGTCACTCGTGCAAGTGAAGAAACACCAGCCAGTTGTTTATTTAACGATGGATCAGACGTTTATAGAAGTCATACCTGCAACATTACCAAAACCAGAAAAGCAGAAGGCTTATGAACAGTTAATGCGATTAGCAGAAGCTTATGAAGATCAAGATGCCTATCTTAGTACAGTGCTAAAAGAAGAATTTATGATGCAATCCGCTCTTCTTTATCCTGTTTATGATACATATGTCGGTGATCCCAAAAAATGGTTTGCTGATACACTTAGCATGTATGATCCAAACTATAATAATAGACAAACAGAAGCAGAGGAAGCAGATTTCCTAGAAAAAAGGGGAAATATTTTAAGGGAAATGCTGCTCTTTCAAAGTGACCGTTGACACTTATCAGATAAAAAAGTCATGAAAAACGTGGATTCTAACCATTCAATATGTTTACAATTTGAAAGGGTTAGTGTACTATTTAAGGGTATGCATGAAACGTTTTTGATGTATAAAATGAATTTTCTAAACTCGGAGGGAACTAAATGACTGCAACATTTGAAAAAAAAGGCACAAACGATGGTGTTTTAAAATTTACGATTGCGCAAGATGAAATTCAAAAAGGATTGACAGCTGCGTTTAATAAAGTTAAAGGAAACTTGAACGTACCAGGGTTCCGTAAAGGGAAAGTTTCACGCCAAGTATTCAACCGTATGTACGGAGAAGAAGCTCTTTATGAAGACGCATTGAATGCTGTCTTACCTGAAAGCTATGAAGCAGCAGTTAAAGAAGCAGGTATCGAACCTGTATCACAACCTCAAATCGATGTTGAAAGCATGGAAAAAGGGCAAGATTGGGTGATTACTGCTGAAGTAACAGTTAAACCTGAAGTGAAATTAGGTCAATATAAAGATTTAGTTGTTGAAAAACAAGACCGTGAAGTTACTGAAGCGGATGTGGAAGAACGTATCAAACGTGAACAAGAAGCTCAAGCAGAATTAGTAATCAAAGAAGATGCTCCAGCAGAAAATGGCGATACTGTAGTGATTGACTTTGAAGGCTTTGTTGATGGCGAAGCATTCGATGGCGGAAAAGGTGAAAACTATTCACTAGAACTAGGCTCTGGTTCATTCATTCCTGGCTTTGAAGATCAATTGATCGGTAAAAAATCAGGTGAAAGCTTAGATGTAACAGTTACTTTCCCAGAAGACTATCAAGCAGAAGACCTTGCTGGTAAAGAAGCAGTGTTCAAAGTAACGGTTCATGAAGTAAAAGCTAAAGAAGTACCTGAATTAGATGACGAATTTGCAAAAGATGTAGATGATGAAGTTTCTACATTAGCAGAATTGAAAGAAAAATATCTAAAAGAATTGACAGAAGCAAAAGAAAAAGAAGCAGAAGACGCAAAAGATGAAGCTGCAATCCGCTTAGCTGTTGAAAATGCAGAAATCGTTGATCTACCACACGTGATGGTTCACGATGAAGTACACCGTTCAATGGATGAATTTTTGAACAACATGCAACGTCAAGGAATCTCTCCTGACATGTACTACCAATTAACTGGTTCTACAGAAGAAGACTTGCACAAACAATTTGAAGGCGAAGCAGAAGTACGCACAAAAACAAATCTTGTAATCGAAGCTATCGCTAAAGCAGAAGGACTAGCAGCAACAGAAGAAGAAATCAACGCTGAAATCCAAGAATTATCTGAGACATACAACATGCCAATCGAACAAATCAAACGAGTGTTAACAGAAGATATGTTGGAACATGATGTGACAATGAAAAAAGCAATCGATTTGATTACTGGAACTGCTACTGAAGCAAAATAATCATCTTTTATTGCATTTTATCAAAGAGGAAACTGAAAGGTTTCCTCTTTTTGCATATTTTCGATTTTTGGTTCTGGTTTAGTGCTTTTGCTTTTTTTTGAATTATGGTATGATAGTAAAAGACTGTAAAGTCTGTGATAGTTTCTTGCATTTATGATGCAAGTTAAGGGGTGAAGACCATGTATGATAATCCAAGTGGCAATGAGACCGTACGTTGTTCTTTTTGCGGGAAAACACAAGAAGAAGTAAAAAAAATCGTGGCTGGTCCAGGGGTCTACATCTGTAATGAATGTATTGACCTATGCAAAGAAATCATTGATGAAGAATTTTATGAAGAAGCGGTACGTGAATTCACAGAAGTACCAAAACCATTAGAAATTTTGGAAGTCTTAAATAATTATGTGATTGGTCAAGATCGTGCAAAACGTTCATTAGCTGTAGCAGTATACAATCACTATAAGCGTGTTAATCAACAATCCCAAGAAGATGCAGATGATGTTGAACTGCAAAAAAGTAATATCTGCCTGATCGGTCCTACTGGATCAGGGAAAACTTTCTTGGCACAAACATTAGCTAAAACGTTAAATGTACCTTTTGCGATCGCTGATGCAACCAGTTTAACTGAAGCTGGTTATGTTGGGGAAGACGTCGAAAACATCCTATTGAAATTATTGCAATCAGCTGATTACAATGTGGAACGAGCTGAAAAAGGGATCATCTACATTGACGAAATCGATAAAATTGCTCGTAAAAGCGAGAATGTTTCAATTACTCGAGATGTTTCAGGTGAAGGTGTCCAACAAGCCTTATTGAAGATTTTGGAAGGAACAGTTGCCAGCGTTCCCCCTCAAGGCGGTCGGAAACATCCTCATCAAGAATTTATCCAAATCGATACAACAAATGTTTTGTTTATCGTAGGTGGTGCGTTTGATGGGATTGAAACAATTGTTAAAAATCGTCTAGGAGAAAAGACAATCGGTTTCGGGACTAAAAATCAAAAATTAGCAGATGGCGAAAGTGTCATGCAAGAAATCATTCCAGAAGATCTATTGAAATTTGGTTTGATTCCTGAATTTATTGGTCGTTTACCAGTAATGGCAGCACTTGAAAAATTAACGACAGAAGATCTTGTGCGTATCTTGACAGAGCCAAAGAATGCTTTGGTCAAACAATACCAAAAATTACTTGCTTTGGATAATACGGAATTAGAATTTGAACCAGAGGCATTAACAGCAATCGCTGAAAAAGCAATTGCCCGAAATACTGGGGCACGTGGACTACGTTCGATCATCGAAGAAATCATGATGGATATTATGTTTGACATCCCATCTAATGAGAATATCGAAAAAGTGATCATTACGAAAGAAGCTGCTGAATTAACAGGAGAACCGACTGTCGTTTATAAAGATTCTGAGAAAAAAGCGGGATAAAAGCAGATAGAAGTTGGAGTGCTGTCGTGAAAGTTAGTTATTGCTTTTGCGGCAGCTTTGTCTTTTTATCGAAACTATTGATTAATGATTAAGGCATTCTATTGACAGCAGGCGATTCAACGTTGTGATTACTCAAAATTGGCAAATAGGGAAGATGGCTTTCGTTTATGTAAAAACGTACTTTCCGCAATCAACTGCAGTTTTTCGATCGTTGAATCTTAGAATGAAATCAAAAAAACTCAAAACATGAGAAGCTGTTTCGAGATTTTTTTCTTTAAGGAACGAATCAATTCATGCTTCTCGCAACCTGTTACACGGCGTTTAAGAAGCGACTCTTCGTTTATCAGAGATTGTTTAATAAAGTGATATTAAACAATCTTCTCTCATCTTGATAGAGTTCCTTTCTTCTTCAACGACCTTTTTTAGGAGAGATTTTATGAAAGTACATCAAGCAGAAATAGTGATTAGTGCAGTTGCACCAAAACAATACCCAGAATCTGATTTACCTGAAATTGCTTTGGCAGGGCGTTCAAATGTCGGGAAGTCTTCTTTTATCAATACGTTGATTGACCGAAAGAATTTAGCTCGCACTTCGGGAAAACCAGGTAAGACCCAAACATTGAATTTTTATTTGATTGAAAATGCGTTACACTTTGTCGATGTCCCTGGTTATGGTTATGCCAAAGTATCAAAGACTGAACGTGCAAAATGGGGTAAAATGATCGAAACATATATTACGACCAGAGAGCAGTTGCGAGCAGTCGTTTCTTTAGTCGATTTACGTCACAAACCTTCCCAAGAGGATATCCAGATGTATGAATTTTTGAAATATTACGATATTCCAGTGATTGTCGTAGCGACTAAAGCGGATAAGATACCACGAGGAAAATGGAACAAGCATGAAAGTGAAATCAAAAAAGCGTTGGATTTTGATAATAATGATCAGTTTATTTTATTTTCTTCTGTCACAAAGCAAGGAAAAGAAGAAGCTTGGCAGGCAATTGAAGAAGCAATTTCAGAATAAAAAACTAGTAGCAGACGAAGGACTCAAAGAGGAGAACATTCGCTTGCTACTAGTTTTTTTCTATTTTTTTGTCTGTTCTTTTTTTTCGTCATTTTTTGGTTTCAAAAAGCGATCGATTTCTTCTTTTGAAGCAACTGTTTTTTCTGGATCAACAGCAAAGGATTCAAATAATTTATCAAGATTATCTGTACGTTCAAATTTAAGCCCCAAATTATTCACCTCTTTGATTATTTGTTTCTATTCTACCATGGATAGTTACTAAAATAATTGGAAGTCGTTAAATTTTAGTTTTTTCTTATGCTTGGTTATAATTTAATTATAAAATACTTTGAAAGGAGTGAGATTATAGTGGAAGAACAACAATTATTAATGACGATTCAATTAACCGATTTGAATCAAAGTCAAAGAGAAAATGAATTGGAAGATTGGTTCTTTTTTATTCGGATGATGTTTAGTCCCTCATTTTTTCAGACTTCTCGTCAGACAGCACGAATATTTGAATGGACAACCTTTAAAAAGGAAGCAATGCAGGAATCTCAGTTCGTATTTGGTTGGCTGACTGTAAAAAATGAAAGGAATGAGTGTCGTTTTCATTTTGATGGTCAACAATTGATCATTAAGAATATTTTGGAGAAGAATATTTTCTTACAACATGAATCGGTGATCAGAGATTATATCCAGCTTAAAATGGATAAAAATGGCGTATTTGCTTACTTACGTTCATACAATGAATTTAAGTATCATAATATTAAAGAAATTGAAGAACGGTTGAAGTTTGAAACGCAGGAAGCTATTGATAAGTTGCCAAAGATGAGAGAACGATCGGGAGCGGTTGTGATTGATTGTAATCAATTGCCTGGTTACGATCTATCTCATGAGGGATTATGCTTTACTTCTTGTTGGGAAATGTATTACAGCTCTTACTACTATCGCATCATTCCGAAACAAGTATTTTTAGATGTCCAACAAGTGGAATTTGTAAAAGAGAAACAAAATGGTGTGATCTGTATTCAATTATATCGTGACCCTTTCAAATGGGCCGAGGAAACGAATCGACATTTTCAGACCTATTATCGCGACCAATTGGGATTTGATCATCTTTCTTGGGACAATGGTGTTGGGCTTTTGAAAGCCCCGTACATTGAGTATGCTTATACCGATCAAAGTATTCAATCTGTTCAATACCAAAATGAAAGAATGCAACCGACTCAGAAAAAGGATGCGACGTTCTTCGTTACTCGAAGTTATAATTTTGTCAATGATGAATACCACGAAAAGCGAGTAAGAGGGCGGTTGAATACACAAGCTTATTTTCCTTGGGTAGATGAGCAGCGGGCGCAGATGATGTTTTACAAAGTGATTGATCCCCGTATTTCTTTGGATGATGGGATTGAAGCTTATTGCTACTATATAAGAGAATACTTAGAGATCGCAGTTGACGATGAAAAATATCAAGAATATTTAGTTACTTTACGATTATACGTACCTACTGAAAATTTGACACAGCTCCCATTGAATGAAATTCGCGAAAAACTATCAGATATTCAGTTTAAGCGAATAAGAAAAAGACGAGGACGTTTAAGCTTTGACGTGAAAAAAGGTGTAAATCATCTTAGAGTAGAAATCTATGATTATCCAAAGTTAAACAAATTTGCGACATTACAAAAAATTTGAGGTGATCACATGGATAAACACTTATATTATCGGGTCATGTTACCTACAGCATTTGTAGCTTTTTTGATGTTCTTTCTTCCCAACATCCCTGTACGATCAATTTTGGGCTTTATCATTATGTTCATTGGATTAGGAAGGTACTATTATTTAGTGCATAGAAAATAAAGCATATAAAAGGTTGTGGAAGAATCGTACAGCGAATACCGTTCGTACTTCTTTACAACCAATCAAGAGTCTGGACCAGTTGAAAGTTCAGACTCTTTTTTGAATGTTTTAGATTGTCTGTGAATGTTTTTGAATGATTTTTATTGATTAATAAAAAGAATTATGCTACTATATGACGTGAGGTGATCGTGGAAATGCTTACAGAAGAGCGCAGACAAAAAATACTACACTTGTTAGAACAAAATAAAATAGTGAAATCTCAAGATTTAGTAACACTTCTAAACGCTTCTGAATCAACGATTAGACGTGATTTGCAAGAGTTGGAGAATGATGGTCTGTTAGAAAGAATCCATGGTGGCGCGAAAAAAGGGCAACTTTTAGGGTTTGAACAGAATATGAGTGAAAAAACGCTCAAAAACGTTCAAGAAAAACAAACAATCGCTCGATTAGCAGCTCAATTAATCAATGACGATGACGTTATTTATTTAGATGCTGGGTCCACGACGTTAGAAATGATCCCATATTTGCAAGAGAAAAAGGTAACGGTAGTAACTAATTCAGTGAAACATGCAGCTAGTTTGGTTGATTTGCAACTTCCCACCATCATATTAGGTGGACAAGTTAAATTATCAACAAATGCTGTACTAGGAAATAGTACAATCAGCCAGTTAAAAAATTTCTATTTTAATAAAGTGTTTATGGGAATGAACGGTGTTGACTTGAACCGTGGATTTACAACGCCAGATCCGGAAGAAGCAGCCGTGAAACGTCTAGCAATGGCAAATGCGGAAGAAAGTTTCGTCCTGATTGATCATTCTAAGTTCAACAAGCTTAGTTTCACTTCTGTGGCACCTTTAGAAGCAGCCACGATCGTAACCGAACGTTGTCCATTGGAATTTGTTACCGATTATCGGGAACGGACAACTATCAAGGAGGCAGCTATACAATGATTTATACAGTAACATTAAATCCGTCGATTGACTTTATCGTACGTGTCGATGGGTTAAAAATCGGGGAATTGAATCGAATGAAAGAAGACTTTAAAGTTCCTGGCGGAAAAGGGATCAATGTTTCTCGAATTTTGAAAAGAATTGACTCTGATTCGACAGCTCTTGGTTTTTTAGGAGGCTTTACAGGAAACTTTATCGCAGAGTGGTTGGAAAAAGAAACAATCCAAACTTCTTTTACAACAGTTCAATCAGATACTCGGATCAATATCAAATTAAAATCTGATTCTGAAACGGAGATCAATGGTTTAGGCCCAACGATCTCAGATGAAGAAATCCAATCATTCAAGCAAGCGCTAAGTGTTGTGAACAAAGGGGACATCGTTGTCTTATCTGGTAGTACTCCTGCCAGCTTAAGAAAAGGGTTCTATCAAGAATTGATTGAGATCATTCGTGAAAAAGAAGCAGACTTTGTGATTGATACAACTGGGGATGATCTAAAAAATTCTCTTGCTAAAAGACCATTGTTGATCAAACCTAATAACCATGAATTAGCCGAATTATATCAGACACACTTTGATCGTGTGGAAGAGATTTTGCCATATGGTAAGAAACTATTGGCTGAAGGGGCACAAAATGTCTTGATATCAATGGCGGGAGATGGTGCCTTGTTATTTACTAATGAAGGTGCTTACCGATCAAACGTATTAGTTCGCCCGTTAAAAAACTCGGTTGGTGCAGGAGATTCAATGATTGCTGGATTTATTGGTGCTTATAGCAAAAATCAAGATCCAGTGGAAGCATTTAAATGGGGAGTCGCTTGTGGAAGTGCGACAGCATTTTCTGATGATTTAGCTTCTAGAGCATTGATTGATGAACTGTTACCAGAAGTTGAGATAACAAAAATAGATTCGTTTTCAGGAGGATTATCATGAATATCAAAGATTTAATGATCAAAGATGCAATGATCATGGACCTACAAGCAACTGATAAAAAAGGCGCAATTGATGAAATGGTCCAAAAAATGTTTGCTGCCGGAAGAATCTCAGATATTGAAACCTATAAAGAGGGGATTTTAGCACGAGAAGCGCAAACTTCTACCGGACTAGGTGACGGCATTGCGATGCCTCATGCAAAAAATGCAGCAGTAAAAGAAGCAACCGTACTATTTGCTAAAAGTAACAAAGGGGTCGATTATGAGGCATTAGATGGTCAGCCGACTTACCTATTCTTTATGATCGCAGCTCCAGAAGGCGCAAATGATACACACTTACAAGCGTTAGCTGCTTTATCCCGCCTTTTAGTGGATCCAGATTTTGTTGCAAAATTAAAAGAAGCAGATTCACCAGAAGCTGTACAAGAATTATTCCAAACAGCGGAAGATCAAAAAGCTGCGGAAGAAAAAGCAGAACAGGCAAAACAAGCTGAAGCTGCAACCGTTGATCCTAAGAGCAAGTTTGTTATTGCAGTAACCGCTTGTCCAACAGGAATCGCCCACACTTATATGGCGGAAGATGCTTTGAAGAAAAAAGCGAAAGAAATGGGCGTAGAGATCAAAGTTGAAACAAACGGATCAGAAGGCGTTAAAAACTTATTAACAGCTGAAGACATCGCTCGTGCGGATGGTGTAATCGTAGCTGCAGATAAAAAAGTTGCCATGGATCGTTTTGACGGGAAAGAACTTGTCAATCGTCCGGTTAGCGACGGGATTCGTAAGCCAGAAGAACTGATCAATCTTGCTTTAAGCGGTACTGCACCAGTTTATCATGGACAAGGGAAAGATACTGGTTCTGATGAAGGAAATGCAGAAGGAACCGTCGGTCAACGAATCTATAAAGATTTGATGAATGGTGTTTCTCATATGCTACCGTTTGTTATTGGCGGTGGGATTGCAATTGCTCTTTCTTTCATGGTAGACCAATTTATGGGTGTACCACAAGATCAGCTTGCAAACCTTGGGAATTATAATCAAATTGCCAGCTGGTTCAACCAAATCGGTCAAGCTGCTTTTGGTTTCATGTTACCAGTTCTTGCTGGATTTATTGCTTCAAGTATCGGGGATCGCCCTGGTTTGATTGTTGGTTTTGCTGCTGGTGCATTAGCTAATACTGGCGGTGCAGGCTTCTTAGGGGCTTTGATCGGCGGTTTCTTAGCTGGATATGTCATTGTGTTCTTGCGTAAACTCTTCAAGAAATTACCTAAATCATTAGACGGAATCAAAACGATTCTCTTTTATCCTGTGTTTGGGTTGTTGATTACCGGGTTCTTGATGTTGTTGGTTAATGTACCGATGAAAGCAATCAATGATGCATTAAACGGATTTTTAACAAGTATGAGCGGTTCAAACGCTGCGTTACTTGGTGCTTTACTTGCAGGAATGATGGCTGCTGACTTAGGTGGACCAATTAATAAAGCGGCTTATGTTTTCGGTACAGCTACGCTAGCAACAACTGTTGCGACTGGCGGTAGTGTCGTGATGGCTTCTGTTATGGCTGGTGGGATGGTTCCACCATTAGCAATTTTTGTTGCTACTCGTTTATTCAAAAATAAATTTAGTAAAACAGATCAAGATGCTGGTCTAACGAATATTGTGATGGGCTTGTCCTTTGTAACAGAAGGATCGATCCCATTTGCAGCAGCTGATCCGATCCGCGCCATTCCAAGTTTCATTATTGGCTCTGCTTTAACAGGTGGTTTAGTTGGTGCTTTCGGTATCAAATTACTTGCTCCTCATGGTGGGATTTTCGTTGTATTCTTGTTAAGTCATCCAGTCTTGTACTTAGCATTCATCGCTATTGGTGCAATCGTTTCTGGTGTGATTTATGGTTTACTAAGAAAATCACCAACAGTAACAACAGCATAATTTTCAATTTATAAATATGAGACCTTCTTACGGAATTTAACAATAATTTTCGTAAGAAGGTTTTTTTGTGAGATTAAATGCAAATTTTTTGAAAATTAAAAAATGGAAAGCGAAATTGATCAATAGATGCATAAATATAGGATTTGTGATTAGAAATTAGTTATTTATTGACGGATATAAATGTGTATAGTATCATTTTTTTGTAATCTAATGTTAATCAAAAGCGCTTTTATATAAAAAAAGAATGGTTATAGAGGAGGGGAATATGAAAAAAAGTACAAAATGGGTTGTTTTATCGCTCTTTATTCTTTGTGCTAGTATTGTCCCAGTCAATGACTTAGATGCACAAGAAAATTCTGAGAATAGTGTAAATCTCCATGACAATGTGCAAACGAGCACAAGTGATGAGTACTCCGTTTCCTTTGAGACAACTACGGAAGAATCCCATGAAGATGTCAATAATCAAGTCACCGAAGCATCAACAAGCAGCGAAGAAACAAAACAAGTGTTAGCAGAAAACGCTGAACTGTCCGACGAAATTGGTGCAATTAGTCCTTTGGTTGGAGAAGGAACATTAGAAAGTCCTTATACTGCAGCAACAGCAGATGAATTAATTAGGGTAATGAGTGAGATCAATAATGATTCAGGTTCGGGAACCTATTATGTTGCTTTGACAGCAGACATCGTGTATACAGATGCGGATGTTTTTGAGTTTTATAAAAATGTCGAGATCGATGGTCAAAATCATCATATGCTATATACCAACGCTTCCAACTCAACTGCTTCGAATACTGGCTATCGAGTGAAGATTAGTGGATTAAGAATCAAATTGAAAAACATGAATTTTGGAAGCGCGACACTAACTGATGAAAATGGCGTTATCTATGGCAACCAATCTTACTACGGGATCTTAGGGGCTGGAAGTTTATCTGTCCTCTCATTTGACGCGGTTTTTGAAAACGTCAATTATTATGGCAAGACCGGGGCGCAACCACTTCTAGCTTGGCATACAGAATCCACCTTCACCTTTGAGGGGAAAAATGAATTTGTCAGTGAAGCAGGAGCAAACAGCGAAGAGTTCATGGAAGGAAACAACATTACATTTGCGAAAGATTCGACGACGATTATCAACCACCAAACGAGTACGAATCTCGCTTTGTTTTATGGTTCAGCTTCTGGCAGATCGGGTGATCGGAAAATACGAGTCACTCTTGAAGAAAATGCGAATGTGCAATTGACATCAAGCAAAGATTATTTTTCTTATGATGGGACAGGATTAATTTTTACGATTGGTCAAAATGCTAAATTTTTGTATGAACAAACAGGTAACAAGCCAATGAATTTTACGAATGGTCAAGCAGCAGAAATCAATTTTGGCGCTAATTCACAAACTTCAATGATCAGCCAAGGCAGATTCAATTCAAATGGAAATGTTGTAATGAATGCGGATGAGCCCGATTTTGTTCGTTTTCAAAATACTTCTAATACCAACGGCTTGTTTGCTAGAAATATGACATTTAACCGGATCGATGGAGTAGCAGGAGAAATAGGAGGCTATCAATTTAGCTATTTAGCAACTGATCAAAGTTTACAAAAAAAGGAAGTAGTAGGAACTGGCACAGCTACATTAAATGACAGTTACTTTACAAATACAGCTCTAAAACAAGCAATCTATCAAAAAAAATCAATATTACCGATTGGAAAGCACAGCCGAGTGTAGCGGTCGGACAAAGTCAATTAGACACTACGATCAATGCTTATGAGCCAGCCAGTCGGATAGGAAAGGCAACGACGTTTAAATTAAGTACGAAACAACTTTGGAGTGAAACCGATTTAACGACTGAGGAAGCACAACAACAAGTTGAGCTTGCTGATGAAAATACAGATGGGATGATCGCAGTCGAAGAAACCGCGGGAATGACATGGACAAAAGAAAAACTACCAGCTGGAACTTATTTTGTCTATACAAAAATAGCTGGTGCCGTCAACGATGATCCCGAACTTCAAGCCTATTTAACTGAAAGCCTTTGGGTAGAACAACAGGTAGAAGTAGTCAAAAGTCCATTAAGTGTGGAAGTACCTTTAGAAATGATATTTGAATCGAAAACAGAAGGTGCATTCGACACGGCATCTTCGACCAAACCAATCATTAGTTCGAGTAACTATCCCATTGATTTTACGATTGGCACGGTTCAAGATCTTACAGCTGATTCATCAGTTGTGCTAGTCAATCAATTTTCTGGCGGAAATCATAACGAGTTGATTCTTAATCTTGTTGCCACTGATGGGACAACGATGGGACCGTTGGTTGTCGGGCAAAATAATGTGGACAGATTGGAAATTGCCCCTTTTTTAACAGAACCAATTGAACTTTATTTAGCTGGAGAATTTTCAGGAAACATTTTACAAAAATATTATCCTAGTTATGCCTTTACTTATCAACTATCAGCTAAAGAATAAAGGAGAAAAGCAATGGAAGAAACAAAACGGAAAAAACAAAAACAGGTACTACTCATTCTACTAGGATTATTGTTGTTGCTAAGTGGCTGGCTAGTGTACCGCTATTATCTTCAAGCAAAACCAGAGCCCGTTACTATTGTTAGTGGCGAATTTTTACCCGCTGGGAAAGATGCCCAAAAAATCTCTGACTCTGAAAAGAAAAAAATTGCGCAGGTTGCAGTAGATAAAAGCAAATTCAATTTAGTTATCTCACCTGAAGCGAAAATTGATCGACAAACAGGGAGCGGTGAATTGATGATAAAAAATCCCAGTGAAAATGGCTATCCGATCAATGTAGAAATTAGAGAAAAAAAGAACAATCAACTTGTTTATACTTCCGGTGCGATTCAGCCCGGGTATGAAATAAAAAATGTCACGTTGGAACAGGCATTAGAAAAGGGGGAGTATCCATCAGTTGCTTTATTTAGTTTGTATGACCCAGACACCAACGAAAAAAAAGGTCAAGTGGCTGCAGGAGTTACATTAACAGTTGAATAAAAAATAAAAGGGGTTTATTGATATGATGAAAAAAGTACTTGTAAGTATGTTGTTTAGTGGGAGTTTTGTTGGATTTGTTGCGCCCGCAATGGTTCAAGCGGAAGACGTGATTGGTGTTGACCAAGCCGATATTCAAATCAATGGTACGATTGGATTAGATAACACAGATCCAGAAGAAGCGATTGAGGAAAGTCATGACAATTGGATCAATGTGACATTAGATACAGCGACCATATTCTATAACGTAAGCGGGCGAAATGATATTGAATCTCCGACCTATAATATTGAAAATAAATCGGGACGTCCAGTTGATGTATCCATTGCAGATTTCGCGCAAACAAATGCCGAAAGTATCACAGAAATTTCTAGTCTAAATCTTGTTTCTCCAGCAGCAACGAACACTTCCTTGATCGCCGCAGGAACACTCACAGATTTTGCGACGACACCAGTCAAACTCTTTACGTTAGCAAACAATGAAGGAAAACTAACTGCAAATGGTACCGCAAATAATGCTTTTTCGACCACCTTCAACTATGCTGGAACAGTATCTTCTACCACAGCAACCAAGAGTACACCAACGTTCAATTTGACGTTGCAATTAGATGCTGTATCTTGGACAGCAGCGCCTTAAACTGATTAAAAAAGTTAGAAGGGATAATATGAAGGCAACACTTGACGTAAAAGGATCACTTGGAATTGATGCCGAACTGCCAAATGACCAGCAAGAAAGTGCAGGGGCTCAAAAACCAGGTTATGTGATTAAAACAGAAGTAAAAACGATGAGTACCTTCCCCAAAACAACGGACACAGACAGTTTAATGATTAGTTTCTTGGGAATATTCCTTGTAGGAGTAACAATTACAGTGAAGTATTTTTGGGGGAATAAAGAAAGAGAATAAAATGAAAAGTTTTTTTTAAGATAAAGATACTGGTTGTATTTCCCTATAAAATAAAAATTTGCTCTTACCACTAGCATACTGGCTAATCGTAAGAGCAAATTTTTATTGTCTAAAAGGCTTGTTTCGTCGTTAAAATCGAAGAGCGAGCAACAATCGTTTTCCGTACGCTTGAAAGATGACGTTCATCGGTTAAGATGACTAAAATGTCGCCAACATTCATGATTGTATCCCCATGAGTCAAAATCTCTTTATTTCCTCTAATAATGGAAACGAGTAACATATGTTTTGGCCAATTGAAATCTCTGACCATTTGTCCATCCAATGTACTTTCCGCAGTGATTGGAAAATCAAAGGTTGTTTTGCCGACTAATATTGGTTGTTTTTCTTGTTGAATCAATCGCTCGAGTAAAGATTCGTAAATCGGATTGCCTCCTAATAAATCATTGCTAACGTAAGCGAAGAGTGAAACGACACCTAAAGGCATCAAATGATTCAAAGAACCGACCATCTCCGTTACTAAGATAATTGCAGTCAACGGGGCTTTTCCGATTGCTGTAAAGTAACCTGCCATCGCAATCACGAGAAAGTCTTTGACATAAATCGGATTCATACCAACTAAGTTCACTAAAGCCCCTCCATAAAATGCTCCAATCAGCGAACCTAAAGTTAGGATTGGTAAAAAAATCCCGCCCGGTAAACTGGCGCCATATGAAACCATAGAAAAGAAAAACCGTAAGATAAACAGACCTGCAATCAATGTTAATGGGTAAAAGGCATGTCCTGAAGTGATGATGATCTGGTTTCCGCCCCCTAGGATTGTTGGCCAAAAATAGCCAATCGGCAAAACTAAAAGAAAAGGAACGATTCCGTGAAAGTGTGCAGGAATTGGCAGCTTTCGATAAAATTTTGGTAAGCTTAGCAAAACGATTTGATAAATATACCCTAGCACACCGAGAATAATACCTAGAATAATTAAAAAACCATAATATTTTAACGGTAAAGACGGAATTTTTCCTAGAGACAATACAGGTTTCAAACCGAAAAAATAAAGTGACACAAAATTAGCAGTGATCGCTGATGTAAAGGAGGTCAGCCAAACTAATGGAGAGAAAGAATGATGGATTTCTTCTAAAACAAATAATAACCCAGCAATCGGTGCATTAAATGCTGCTGCTAATCCCGCACTCGCTCCGCTAGAGATAAGAATTTTCTTTTCAGCTGAAGAGCTGTTTAATAATTGGCTTGTTCCTTCACCAACCACTGCGCCTAACTGGATTGATGGACCTTCTCGACCTAAGAATAAACCGGAACCAACCGATAACACGCCTCCAATAAATTTTTTCCATAGAACAGAAAACCATGAGACTGTTAATTCTCCTTGTAATTGTCCTTCAACTTGGGGAATGCCGCTTCCTTTAATATCGGGATCGCTTTTGATAAGAAATCCCACAAAAATAGCAATAATAATTGAAGCTGCTAAGATAAATGCTAAATATAAAGGTTCTTGTTGACTATGAAGGTAAACTTGTTCGGTTAATTTACCAAATTTCTCAATTGCCAAGCGAAAAATGCTAACGATACCGCCAGTGAGCAACCCAACTAAGACCCCTTTTAAAATATAATATAGTTGTGTTTTGTCGACATGTTTAAATAATGTTTTTGCTTTCATTGCTAATCCCTCGTTTCAATTTAATTTAGCGTGATTTTTTCTTTTTTACAAGAGGAAAAGAAAAGAAATTTTTTTTCATTGAAAATTCATCGCTTTGCAAACAAATTTTCATTTCGCTTGCAGTGATCAGATTGCGGTTATTACTACCCTATTCATAGATAATATATGCTTTAATGAAAGCTGGGGAAATGCTATAATTAAACGGATTGATAAAAGAAAGGATGTTGTAAATGTCATCCAAAAGTGAATTATTGAATGGGATGAATCCTCGACAAAAAGAAGCGGTTCTTCATACCGAGGGACCACTATTATTGATGGCCGGTGCAGGTAGTGGGAAAACGAGGGTCTTGACCCACCGAATTGCTTATTTGATTGAAGAAAAGGAAGTAAATCCGTGGAACATCCTAGCGATTACTTTTACCAATAAAGCCGCTAAAGAGATGAAGGAGCGGGTAAATGCCATTTTAGAATATGGTGGCGAAGATGTTTGGGTATCGACTTTCCATTCCATGTGTGTGCGTATCTTAAGAAGAGATGTCGATTTCATCGGTTACAACCGAAATTTTACCATTATCGATTCTTCTGAACAGTTGTCTTTAATGAAACGTATCTTAAAAGAATTGAATATTGATCCAAAAAAATATGATCCAAGAAGTATACTTGGATCGATTTCGCAAGCAAAAAACAACTTGCAAAACCCTCAGGAGTTTGCCAAGTTGCAGGGAAGTTACTATGAAGAAATTGCAGCTAAGTGTTATGTAGCTTATCAAAAAGAATTACAATATAACCAATGTATGGATTTTGATGACTTGATTATGAATACCATTCGGTTATTTGAAGAGCATCCTGATTCTTTGACTTATTATCAAAATAAATTCCATTACATCCATGTGGATGAATACCAAGACACGAACCATGCACAATATACTTTAGTTAATCTACTCGCCCAAAGATTCCAAAATTTATGTGTTGTGGGGGATGCTGATCAAAGTATTTACGGTTGGCGTGGCGCTGATATGCAAAATATTTTGGATTTTGAAAAAGATTATCCGAATGCCACAGTCATTTTATTAGAGCAAAACTACCGTTCGACTAAAACAATTTTAAGTGCTGCCAACCAAGTGATCGAAAATAATAGCAATCGAAAGCCGAAAAATCTTTGGACAGAAAACCGGGAAGGAAATAAAATCACTTACTACCGTGCAGATAACGAGCGAGATGAAACACGTTTCATTGTGGATCGTATGCAAGAGCAAATTCGTGAAAATCAACGGAATTATGGCGACTTTGCGATTTTGTATCGAACTAATGCTCAGTCTCGTGTGATGGAAGAAACCTTACTAAAAGCGAATATTCCTTATAAAATGGTGGGCGGACATAAGTTCTACGACCGTAAAGAAATTAAGGATATTTTAGCGTATTTAAATGTGATTGCGAATCCTCAAGACTCTATCAGTTTTGAACGGATCGTTAATTCGCCTAAACGCGGGATCGGACCTGGCTCAATCGAGAAATTAAGAAGTTTTGCGACGATCCACCAATGGCCACTCCTTGAAGCGGCGCAAAATGTTGATTTAACTAACATTGGTGGAAAAGCCGGTCAACAATTAGCAGTTTTTGGCTATATGATCAATGACGTCACACAAATGGTTCCCTATCTAACAGTGACCGAACTGACAAAAGAAATCTTAGAACGTAGTGGGTATCTAGAGGACTTAAAAATTCAAAATACTTTAGAATCACAAGCAAGAATCGAAAACTTGGAAGAATTTTTAACCGTTACTCAAGAATTTGATAAACAATTTGAAAAACAAAATGAAGAAAATGCGGATGCACCAGAAGAAAAATTAACTGTATTTTTAAATGACTTGGCCTTAGTTTCTGACATCGATAATTTAGAAGAAGAAACCACCCAAGTGACATTGATGACTTTGCATGCCGCAAAAGGTCTTGAATTTCCAGTCGTCTTTCTGATTGGTTTGGAAGAAGGGGTTTTCCCATTGTCACGAGCCTTGATGGAAGAAAGCGAATTGGAAGAAGAACGAAGACTTGCTTATGTCGGGATCACGAGAGCAGAAGAAGCACTCTACCTGACCAATGCTTTTTCCCGTACCTTATATGGCAGGACACAATATAATCGACCTTCTCGCTTTGTAGAAGAAATCGATCAAGAATTATTAGAAGTCCAAGGCATGCGGCCAACGCCAAAACAAACGAGTCCTTTTACGAGCAGAACAGCTAAACCAGCCTACAAACAACCAGTAACAACTGTTGTTTCTTCAAAAACAGCAACTGGTGGAGAAAGCAATAGCTGGAAAGCAGGCGATAAAGTCAATCATAAAAAATGGGGGATCGGAACAGTGGTAAGGGTAAATGGTACTGCCAAAGATTTAGAATTGGACGTGGCATTTCCTAGTCAAGGTGTGAAACGGTTGTTAGCAGCATTTGCGCCAATTGAAAAAGTTTAAACAGGGGGGATAAACGATGGAACATGAAATGACAATTGATGAAGCTGCAAAACGAGCAGAAGAACTACGATCTCGGTTAAATCGTTGGTCCAGAGAATATTATGTTGAAGATAAACCAACTGTCGAAGATTATGTTTATGATCAAGAATATGCTGAATTAGTAGCAATTGAAGAGCAATATCCTGATTTAATCACTTCGGATTCACCAACTCAGCGAGTAGGGGGGAAAGTTCTCAGTGGGTTTGAAAAAGTGACTCATGATATTCCGCTTTATAGTTTGAATGACGTATTTAGCAAAGACGAACTCTTTGCCTTTGATCAACGTGTCCAAAAAGCGATTGGTCGCCCTGTTGATTACTGCTGTGAGTTAAAAATTGATGGTTTATCGGTTTCCTTGCGCTATGAAAATGGCGAATTTGTTCGTGGTGCAACAAGAGGAGATGGGACGGTTGGCGAAAATATCACAGAAAATCTAAAAACAGTTCGTTCTGTCCCATTGAAGTTGAAAGATGCTATCAGTATCGAAGTCCGCGGCGAATGTTTTATGCCCAAAAAATCATTTGTGCAATTGAATCAAGCAAGAGAAGCAGAAGGAAAAGATATTTTTGCAAATCCTCGAAATGCAGCTGCAGGATCACTGAGACAACTGGACTCTAAAATTACTGCAAAACGTAATTTGGATACTTTTTTATATACGGTAGCGGATTTTGGACCGATGAAAGCAACAACCCAATATGATGCTTTAGAAGAATTAGAACAGATCGGTTTCCATACGAATCACGAAAAGCGTTTGTGTCATTCGATTGATGAAGTTTGGTCATTTATTGAAGAATACCATGAAAAACGAATGGACTTAACCTATGAAATTGATGGAATCGTCATCAAAGTGAATGAATTTTCTTTACAGGACCAATTAGGTTTTACTGTCAAAGCACCTCGTTGGGCAACAGCGTATAAATTCCCACCGGAAGAAGTAGAAACGAAGATCGAAGAAATCGAATGGACGGTTGGGCGGACTGGTGTTGTGACACCTACAGCGATTATGACTCCGGTACGAGTGGCTGGCACGACAGTTAGTCGAGCAAGTCTGCATAACGGTGATTACATCAAGTTAAAAGATATAAGGTTAAACGATATTGTTCGTATCTATAAAGCAGGAGATATTATCCCTGAAGTAGCACAAGTCGTGTTGGATCAACGACCTGCTGATAGCGAACCTTATGTTTTACCAACACATTGTCCGATCTGTCATAGTGAATTAGTTCATCTTGATGAAGAGGTTGCTCTTCGTTGTATCAATCCGAAGTGTCCAGCACAAATCAAAGAAGGATTGAATCATTTTGTTTCACGTAACGCCATGAATATCGATGGCCTAGGACCAAGAGTATTGGCACAGATGTATGATAAACAACTAGTTACAGATGTGGCTGATCTTTACAAGCTAACGGAAGAGGAATTGCTGACGTTAGATAAAATCAAAGAAAAATCAGCCAATAATATACTGACAGCGATCCACGATAGTAAGGATAATTCGGTCGAAAGATTGATATTTGGCTTAGGGATTCGCCACGTCGGCTCCAAGGCAGCGAAGATATTAGCAGAGCATTTTGGCGATCTGGAAACATTAAGTAAAAGTGACTTTGAATCGATCATTGCGCTAGACACGATTGGCGATACAATTGCTGATAGCGTAGTGACTTATTTCAGTAATGAAGAGGTCCATGACTTGATGTCCGAACTAAAACAAGCAGGTGTCAACTTTGAGTATAAAGGGATTCGTTCTTCACAGATTGAAACGATCGACTCACCTTTTAAAGAAAAAACAGTGGTTTTAACAGGGAAATTGACTCGTTTTACGCGTGAAGAAGCAAAAGAAACCATTGAAAATCTTGGAGGTAAGGTTACTGGCAGTGTGTCTAAGAAAACCGACATCGTGGTAGCAGGTGAAGACGCTGGTAGTAAGCTGACCAAAGCACAAGAACTAGGAATCGACGTATGGTCAGAAGAAAAAATGGCAGAAGCATTAGCTGACAGTCATTTTAATTAAGAAAATCTGATTTTTTTCAGACAAATTTCAAGAAACAATTTCAGATGGGAATCACTTATGTTAAAATAGAGAGCAAAGTTTTTAACTCGTTTAGAAAGAAGGGGTAGTATGGCGATCAGTGAAGAACAAGTAAAACACGTTGCCAAATTAGCAAAACTTGCGTTCGCAGATGAAGAACTTGCAAGTTTTACTGATCAATTAGGGAAAATCATTGATATGGTGGAAATGCTTGAGGAAGTTGATACAGAAGGTGTTCCATTTACATCAAATGTGGTTGAAACAGTGAACGTTATGCGACAAGACCGAGCAAGTGCTGGTTGGGATCGCGATGAATTGTTGAGAAATGTACCAGAAAAAGAAGATGGCTTTATCAAAGTGCCAGCAATTATTGACAATGGGGAGGCTGGCGCATAATGACAAAACTATATGATCTTTCTTTAGAAGAATTGCACGCATTATTGGTTTCTAAAGAAATCACTGCACAAGATTTAACAAGAGCAACCTTTGAGCGAATCAAAGAAACTGAGCCAGAGATTGAAGCTTTTATTACATTGAATGAAGAAAAAGCTCTGGCACAAGCCAAGGCGTTAGATGAAAAAGGAATTGACGAAAATAATGTCTTAGCTGGGATTCCAATTGGGATCAAAGACAATATCGTTACCAAAGATCTGTTGACGACTGCAGCTTCCAAAATTCTTTATAATTTTGATCCTATCTATGATGCTACTGTCATGGACAAAGTGTATCAAGCAGATATGATTCCAGTTGGTAAATTGAACATGGATGAGTTTGCGATGGGAGGAAGTACAGAAACTTCTTACTTTAAGAAAACAAAAAATGCTTGGGACCATTCGAAAGTTCCTGGTGGTTCTTCTGGTGGTTCGGCTGCTGCAGTCGCTGCTGGACAAATCCCAGTTTCCTTAGGTAGTGATACAGGCGGAAGTATTCGCCAACCAGCTTCATTTAATGGAATCGTGGGAATGAAACCTACCTACGGACGTGTGTCACGTTTTGGTTTGATCGCCTTTGCCTCATCACTAGATCAAATCGGGCCAATGACTCGCAACGTCAAAGATAATGCATTAGCTTTAACAGCAATCAGTGGCTATGATGAAAAAGATGGCACATCTTCTGGTGTTTCTGTTCCTAATTTTGCCGAAGGATTAACTGGCGACATCAAGGGGATGAAGATTGCTTTACCAAAAGAATATCTTGGCGAAGGAGTCGCTCCTGGCGTAAAAGAAAACATTTTGAAAGCGGCAGAAACTTTCCGTTCATTAGGCGCAACTGTAGAAGAAGTAAGTTTGCCACATTCAAAATATGGGGTAGCAGTCTACTATATCATTGCCTCATCAGAAGCAAGTTCCAACTTACAACGTTTTGATGGTATTCGTTTCGGTTACCGTTCAGAAAATGTGAAGAACTTAGAAGATGTATATGTGAATTCACGTACTGAAGGTTTTGGCGAAGAAGTCAAACGTCGGATCATGTTGGGAACATTCTCATTAAGTGCTGGATATTATGATGCTTACTTTAAAAAAGCGGGTCAAGTTCGAACATTGATCAAACGTGATTTTGAAAAAGTCTTTGCAGACTACGATTTGATCATCGGCCCATCTTCTCCAACAGTGGCATTTGGTATCGGTGAAAACATTAACGATCCAATCACGATGTACATGAGTGACATCTTAACAATTCCTGTTAACTTAGCTGGTTTACCTGGAATGTCAGTTCCTGCGGGATTATCTGAGAATATGCCGGTTGGTTTACAAATCATTGGTAATTATTTTGATGAAAAAACAATGTACCAAGCAGCCTATGCTTTTGAGCAAGCAACACAATTCCATAATCAAAAACCAGCAATTTTAGGAGGGAAAGGCGAATGAACTTTGAAACAATCATTGGGCTTGAAGTCCACGTTGAGTTAAAGACCAACTCAAAAATTTTCTCTCCAGCTCCTGCACATTTTGGAGCTGAACCAAACAGCAATACAAATGTGATCGACTGGGGATATCCTGGTGTTTTACCAGTAATGAATAAAGCAGCATTAGAATTTGGTATGCGAGCAGCACTCGCTTTGAACTGTGAAATTTCTAAAGACACACATTTTGATCGTAAAAATTATTTTTACCCAGATAATCCAAAAGCTTACCAAATCTCACAATTTGATCAACCCATTGGGCATGACGGTTGGATCGAGATCGAAGTTGAAGGTAAGAAAAAGAAAATACGGATCGAACGAGTTCACTTAGAAGAAGATGCTGGTAAGAACATGCATGGTATTGGTGGCTATTCTTACGTTGACTTAAACCGTCAAGGGACACCATTGATTGAGATCGTTTCTGAAGCTGATATGCGTTCACCAGAAGAAGCCTATGCTTATCTAGAAGCATTGCGTTCAATCATCCAATTTACTGAAGTTAGTGATGTGAAAATGGAAGAAGGTTCTATGCGCTGTGATGCCAATATTTCTTTACGACCTTATGGACAAGAAGAATTTGGAACAAAAGCAGAGTTGAAAAACTTAAACTCCCTTTCATTTGTTAAAAAAGGTCTAGCCTTTGAAGAAAAACGTCAAGCAAAAGTCTTACTTTCTGGTGGAGAAATCCAACAAGAGACACGACGTTTTGACGAAACAACTAATAAAACGATTTTGATGCGTGTCAAAGAAGGTTCTAGCGATTATCGTTATTTCCCTGAACCTGATATTCCTAAATTTGTGATTGACGATGAATGGATCCAAAAAGTGAAAGCAAGCTTGCCGGAAATGCCTGCCTCTCGTCGTCAACGTTATATCCAAGAATTAGGGTTACCAGAGTATGATGCAATGGTTCTAACTCTATCAAAAGAAATGTCTGACTTCTTTGAAGCGACTTTAGAGAATGGTGCGGATGCAAAACAGGCATCTAACTGGTTAATGGGTGAAGTATCTGCTTACTTGAACAGTGAGAAACTAGAATTAGCTCAAACGAACTTGACTCCTGAAAATCTAGCAGGCATGATTCGTCTGATTGCAGATGGTACGATTAGTTCTAAGATTGCGAAAAAAGTATTCCGAGAATTGATCACAAATGGTGGCGACGCACAAGATGTTGTTGAAAAAAATGGTTGGGTTCAGTTGTCTGATCCAAGCAAACTATTACCAATTATCAACGAAATCTTAGATAATAACCAACAATCAGTAGATGACTTCAAAAACGGAAAAGATCGTGCGGTTGGTTTCTTAGTAGGACAAATCATGAAAGCAACTAAAGGTCAAGCCAATCCAGGTGTCGTTAATAAACTGTTGCAAGAAGAATTAGCAAAACGCTAGGAGTAGATCATGAAAAAAGCTCGTGTTATTTATAATCCAACTTCTGGCAAAGAATTGTTGAAAAAAAATCTAGCGGATATCCTCCAAGCCTTGGAGGATTCTGGCTATGAAGCAAGTGCGTATGCGACAACACCAGAAAAAAATTCTGCCAAAAATGAAGCAAGAAGAGCAGCAGAAAATGGATTTGATCTGGTGGTAGCTGCGGGAGGCGATGGGACAATCAATGAGGTTGTTAACGGTATTGCACCGCTTGAGCATCGTCCTAAAATGGCGATTATCCCAGCAGGTACTACTAACGATTACGCACGTGCGTTAAAGATTCCACGGGATGATATCAAAGCCGCAGCTGAAGTTATCAAGAAGAATCAGACGGTTAAGATGGATATCGGTCAAACGGAAGATAGCTACTTTATCAACATCGCTGCGGGTGGTTATTTAACGGAGTTAACTTATGAAGTTCCTTCAGAACTAAAGAGTATTTTCGGCTATTTGGCATATTTAGCTAAAGGAGCAGAGATGCTGCCTCGAGTGAAACCAATCAAAATGCGCTTGAAATATGATGAAGGAGAATACATCGGGAATGCCTCTATGTTCTTTTTAGGACTCACTAATTCAGTCGGCGGGTTCGAAAAGATTGCTCCTGATGCCAAGCTAGACGATGGTAAATTTTCATTAATTATTGTCAAAACAGCGAATATTTTTGAAATTTTGCATATCGCAGCCTTGATGTTGAATGGTGGGCGCCATGTAGATGATTCTCGAGTGATTTATACGAAAACCAGCAGTTTGTATGTCGAAACAGAAGACGATATCAACCGACCGGTCATGATCAACTTAGACGGCGAATATGGTGGAAATGCACCTATGCACTTCCAAAACCTTCATCAACATATTGAATTTTATGCAAACATCGACCAAATTCCAGATGAAGCAATTACTGGTTCCGAAGAGGAGTTAGAAGAGGTCAGCAAAGAATTTGTCAAAGAAGTTGAGCGTTTGACTGATGAAGACATAGACGGTGACGGCAAGATTGCAGATAAAGAAAAATGACGTAAAGGGTGGGACAAATGATCGTTCCACCCTTTCGTATGATAAAAATTAATTCTTATTTATTGAAGATCATTATGTAACAGTATGTTATTTTTCTTTATTGAATCTAAAGCAGACGGACGAAAGATTGACAATTGGATCGTAAATGAAGTGAAGGCATCAAGTGAATAAATGGACTTGCCAAAAAAAGGCTCTATGTGCCTAAAAAAATGTCCTGAAGCAACCCGGTACCAAGTCCCTATCCAATAAAACACAAATGATCGTTTTTTGGATATGACCGTAGTACTAAAAGCAAAACTGCTTCAGTTACAAACCTAAATGAGGAGTTATTATGAAAGAGAAACTATCAGTTAAAAAAAATGAACGTTACACATTAGATATTATCGATTTAAGTTATGAAGGTATGGGCGTAGCTAAAATCGATGGCTATCCTTTGTTTATTGAAAATGCATTACCAGGTGAACGAGTGGAAGTGCTAGTAGTAAAAGCTGGGAATAAATTTGGTTATGGAAAAGTAGAAAAATGGCTAACCGAATCACCAGACCGTCAACCATTAAAGGATAATCGCCTTCTACGGACAGGAATTGCTCCTTTAGCACATTTAAACTATGAGCAACAATTACTTTTTAAACAAAAGCAAGTGGAAAATGTCATGAGCAAGATCGCAAAGATGCCAGAGGTTGACATTTTACCTACCATCCCAATGGAGAATCCTGTTGGCTATCGTAACAAAGCGCAGATTCCAGTGAGAAGAATGGATGGTCGTCTAGCAACTGGTTTTTATAAAAAGAATAGTCATGAACTAGTTGAAATCGAGGATTATTATATTCAAGATCCAGCAATCGATGAAGCCATCAAACGTGTGAGAGATATTTTGCAACGTTTCCAAGTACGTGGTTATAACGAGGCGAAAAATGAAGGACAGATCCGTCATATTATCATCAGAAGAGGTCATTACTCTCATGAAATGATGGTCGTTTTAGTTACACGAAAAGAAAAATTCTTTAAAGGTAAGGAAATTGCGTCTATTATTCATGAAGAATTGCCAGAAGTCGTTTCAGTCATTCAAAATATCAACGAAGAGAAAACTAACGTGATATTAGGCGATAAAGAGAAGGTTCTTTATGGTAGAAGTTATATTGAGGATCAACTATTGGGCAAAACTTACCGTATTTCCTCAAAATCATTCTATCAAGTGAATACTGAACAAACGGAAAAATTGTATCAAACAGCCATTGAATTTGCAGCGTTACAAAAAGAAGATACCGTCATTGATGCTTACTCTGGTATTGGAACGATCGGTTTATCTTTAGCTGATAAAGTTAAAGAGGTCTATGGCATGGAACTTGTTCCGGAAGCGATTGAAGATGCACAATTCAATGCATTAACAAACAAAATTGAAAATGCTCATTACGAAGTAGGTAAGGCAGAAACAGTCATGAAGAAATGGCAAGACAAAGGGATCAAACCATCTGTGATCGTTGTCGACCCGCCAAGAAAAGGATTAGATGCACGTTTTATTGCGTCAGCCATTGATATGGCACCTGCGAAATTAGTATATATCTCTTGCAATCCAGCAACTTTTGCCAGAGATGCAAAGTTATTTGCTGAGTCAGGCTACGAAGTGAAAAAAGTACAACCAGTCGATTTATTCCCACAAACACATCATGTGGAATTAGTGGCGCTATTAGCACCTAAGGGATAATTCAAACTTAGTGAATCATGTAAAAGAATCAGAAAACTAGAAAATGATAACGTAGCTGACAATCATGAAGAAAGGGGTACAAGATGGATACAAAGGAAAAAATGCTTGAATTGATCAAAAAGAAACAAGGCGGCGGACGTTCAAAAAAAATGGCTGAGCCTAAAAATGATCGACGGAATATGCGAAAAGGACCAAAAATCTATAATAAATAATTAAAAAGAATCAACACGAAACTAAAAATCGTGTTGATTCTTTTTTTGTTACTTGTTCAGCTAATGATCAATCATTGATTGGATAAGCTAATTTAAAAATGTATTGTTGTAGATCGAGCCATTCCTTTTTTGTAGGAAAATAAGAAAGTAAGAGTACTGGGCAAGGGCAGGTTGTACCTAGAAAATCATAATTGCAAACAACCAATGCAACCTCAGTTTCTAAAACCATCTTATGTGAAATAAATTTATTAGAGACAAAAAGAGGAACCACATTTTGTGGAAGCAATTGGCATACGAATCGAGTCAAATAGTCTTCTAATCCGGGTTCTCCTTGGAATGAAAATAAAATCGTCTGTTTTTTTTGGGTAGAGGAAGAGGTTAAATTGGCATAATGAATAATACTTAACGTTAAGGCGATATCTTGATAGTGGGTAACAGAAAAAGGTAATACATGTGTATACTTTTTTAAATAGTTCTGCCATTCTTTAAAAAGTTTTTTGACTTTCATAGGTACGCTGGTATGAAGTTCTAAAGTGATTCGCTCAAAATGAGAAGAGATTTTTGTCAGCAGACGCAGGTTGCTGAGATATCCTTTTAACTTTAGCAGGTCGACATTTGTGATAGTTGTAGAATTCTGTAATGGTCGTAAAAATGGTTCATACTGTTCTAAGGTTGGAATATCTTCTGGATAGCACAGATTCAAAGTTTTGTTAGCTGGGTAGTAAGAAACACAATGTAAGCGTATGAGGTAAGACCAAACAATTTCCTCCTCGGCTACTTGGGTAATACCAAATCTACTTTTAAAATACTTTTTAAAAACCGATTTAAACTGAATGAAACTTGTTCTTGCCTTAATTTCTTTACATAAGGACGGTTCGAGATGAATCATTTGTTTATTTAATAAGCGCTGTTTTAAAATATTCATCCATAAGTTGATGCGAAAATAATTTGTTGCGATTTGCGTTGTCGCTTCTTGGAGTTCTTCGTATGTATTGTTGATTGTTTGATAAGAATGATTGGTCGTAAATGTTTGTCTAAAACCATGGTAAAACTCAAATAAAAAGTAACGGATATCTGCTTCATTTCCTAATAAATCTAATTGTTTAGTCGATAAAGTAAGGCGATAAAATTTTAATTCTTTGTTAATATGGCGAATGGTCTTTCTCAAAACTGAATGCGAGAGATGAAACTGTTCGGTGGCAGTTTGGAATGAATGAATACGACCTCGGTAGATTTCGTCAATCAATTTATAAACAATTGTATCTTTAGCGATCTCCATGACAATGGAATCAATCGTTTTGAATGTAGACACCATCAATCGGTAACCGATCTTTTTATAATATTTGATGGTCATTCCCTTGGGAAGTAATTGTTGTAAAGAATCAATATCCGCGCGAAGTGTCGGTGCTGTTGTTTCAAGTTCTTTCACTAGTTTTTCAGTTGAAGAAATCGAATCACATTTATGTAAATAGTAAAGAATTCTTATCTGCCGCTGTAATTGCTTGTTATTTAATAATCTGAAAAATAGGTTATTCATTCTTATTCCTTCCCGACTTTAATTAAAAGCCGCGTAATTTATTTAGTGAAATCTTTTTTATTTTAACTTGAATAAACGATGAGCTCAATTTTTTTACTAATATTTTTTTTGAAAGAAAAAAATAGAAAACTTTTCCTTCAAGTAATCGTTGATTATATAAATAGCTTTTATTTTAAAAACATGGTGAATTTAGGGGGAAAATCAATGAACAAGAAAAAGTTAGTCAAATGTTCGTTAGCGATTTGGTTGGCGACACAATCTCTGCTTCATCCGTTTTCTTATTCTTATGCCGAAGAATGGAGTAAACCAGACGAAGAGCAAGTACAAACAGCAACTAGTTTAAACGAACCAGGAGGTAAAAACGATCTGGTCGAAAATCCATTAGAAACAATGATCCAGGAACCTGATGAAAATCAGCCAGAGTTAGAAGAGTCAATGACAGAAGTTCCGCAAGAAGAACTGGTAGAGGAATCAGAGAGCCTTGATCAACCAACTGAAAGTCAATCAGCTGTTGACTTAGATCAGGATCAATTGACGGAAAACACAGAACAAGAGGAGACACTTCTCAACACTGCCACACCTACAGAAGAATCCACCGATATTGCCAGTGGTGTTTTCGGAACTTGTTCTTGGCGAATCGATGCAGAAGGTACATTATATATTGGAGGAGGCACATTGGGAGAAACACCGGTTACGTTTTTTCCTCCTTGGTTCAACAGCTATCGATTTAAAATAAAAAAAATGGTATTCACTGGACCAACGATTGCTCCTAAAGAAACTCATCGCTTATTTTATGGATATAGTAATCTTTTGTCCATTGAGAATTTAGCTTATTTAGACGTAAGTCAAGTAACGGATATGACTTCCTTTTTTTCTGACTGTCGTGTACTAAATGGCGTTGATTTGTCAGGATGGGATACGTCAAATGTCACGAATATGTCTAATATGTTTTTTGAAGCATTTGACCAAACAGAGAATCTCATTCATCTTGATCTTTCAAGTTTCGATACAAGTAATGTAGTTGATATGAGTGGCATGTTCAGTCGATGTACCAAAGTACAATCAATCGATCTTTCTAGTTTTGATACGAGTAATGTTGTCAACATGAACAGAATGTTTTTTGCTTGTAATGAATTAATTACCTTAGATATCGCTCACTTTGATACATCAAATGTGGTTTATATGTCACGTTTATTCGCTGAATGTAAGAAGTTGCGCTATGTGGATGTCTCAAATTTCGATACATCAAGTGCGATTGATCTTTCAGTGATGTTTCGTTTGAATTATGAATTAGAGAGTGTGGACGTTTCTAATTTTGATACATCAAAGGTTGTTCATTTGCATTACATGTTTGATCAATGTCGCAAATTGAAAACGATCGCAGTGGAAGGTTTTGATACAAGTCAAGTAACATCCATGAATTATATGTTCAATGGCTGTAATAGTTTAACCTCTTTGGACGTTTCTAATTTTGACACCAGTCTAGTCCAAGCAATGAGATACATGTTTGCTAATTGTGAGTTACTAGAGACGATCGATGTGTCTAATTTCAATACAGAGTTTGTGAATTATCTGACATATATGTTCTTAAATTGTTCGAAAGTAAAAAAATTAGATCTTTCTTATTTTCAGTTTGAGGATCCCGTAGAAATGGCAGAAATGCTGGCTGGAACAACGAGCCTCAATGAATTGACTCTTGGTAAAGGCTATCGTTTTGTAGATTCAGCCAATCTTCCTGCTATTCCAGTAGAAGATGGAAACACTGGTTATTGGCAAAACGTTGGTTCTGGAACGGTTACGAACCCTGCAGGGGAATACGTGCTAACTTCAGAAGAATTGATGACGAACTATACAGGAGCGATGGCAGATACGTATGTTTGGCAGAAAGAGCCAAACTATGAATCAATTTTAGCCAAAGATTCGACGCTTTACCTTGGTGAAACCTGGGATCCACAGGATAATTTTATTTCAGCAACAGATAAGGAAGGAAATCCCCTTCCATTTGATATGAGTATGGTCAGTGGAACAGTGGATACCTCAGTAGCAGGAGTGACACCGATTACTTATACTAATGGTAGCGCTGCTCAAGTCATTCATGTAACAGTGAAAGAAAACCAGGAGAGCATTCAGGCCAAAGACTCAGTTATTTATGTGGGTGATCAATGGGATCCACAAGCTAATTTTGTTTCAGCTACTGATGAAGATGGGATGCCTCTAGCGTTCACTCCAAAAATGGTGGAAGGTTCGGTGGATAGCCAAAAAACGGGCGATTATTTTGTGACGTATACCAACGGAATAGCAAGTAAGACGATCAAAGTAACGGTCAAAGAGAACAAAGAAACACTCGTAGTTAAAGGTTCCACACTCTATGTAGGAGACAATTGGAATCCACAAGACAATTTTATTTCAGCCAATGATAAAGAAGGAAATCCCCTAACATTTGACCAGAAAATGGTTTCTGGTAAGGTGGATACGACAAAAGTTGGCGTTTATCCAGTGACCTATCAAAACGGTCATCAAAAGAAAACTGTTGAAATCCATGTGCTAGCTGAACCAACTAAAGAAAAACCAGATGCGGATACGAACCAATCGGGGGATAAAAAGCCAGTACCAGCAACGCCAAATGAGACAACGAATAACAACGATAAGAGAGATAAAAAAGACGAAGAAGATGAAAAAAATAAAAAAGATGAAAAAGATGATAAAGATGAAAAAGACGAACAAGAAGACAAAAAACTACCTACTACAGGTTATCAAAAATCAAGTCTTTCTATGATTGGCATGGCTTGCTTCTTACTTGGATTATACTTTGTTTACAAAAAAAAGATAAACGTTAAATAAAGCGTAAATCAACTAGTCAATCTCCTCGTTTTACGTCATAATGTAAAAAAGGAGATTGGCAAGATGGATAAAGAATTATTGATTATTGAATTGATGTCAGCAAAAGCAAAGATGTTGTCTATCATCAATCAACGAACGAAAAAAATGACATGGAAAATTGGGATGTGTTTTATCGCTAACTTGTTGTTCTTTGTCGGATGGGGAAACATCTACCATCATTTAAAGCAGAATCATCCACATTCATTTAAAATGGAGCGAATCACTAGTTTGTACCATTTTTCAAGTTATGTTGACTTTGCGATAGGACTATTCTTGTTTTTACTCGTTGCTGTGCTATGGTTCAAAAAGAGGAACATCTCTCGGCATTATGATCAATGGCTGGAAAAACAAGTGGCGAATATGTTACATATTTCAGTTGGCTCTCAGGACGAAAATTATCTCTACTTGAGTGATCATAACAAAAAGGAGTTTACACTTGCGAAAAAGAGGCGTTATTTTCTGCTGCAAACGATGGAGGGTGTCTCACTTTTTCTAGGAGAACAACTTACTTGGTATGGCAGTAATCGATACTATGTTTTTATGCAAGTAAATGAACCGATAGACCGAAAAAACAAAAAAAGAATTGAGCCTTTTTACTCTCATTTAGCAATTGGAGTTGGAACACTCTTGTTGATTGGCGGGGGTGTTTATCAATTCATTAATGCAGGACCAGTAGCAACGAATGTACACTCTATGATGCAAAGCGAAGAAAAAGTAAGAAAAATGCCAACTTCGACTAATCAGGACGGTTTATTGAAACCTGTTCAAACATCCGTCAATTTGACCACTGAGCAAACGAATGACGTAAAAATAGACCCAGAAACACAAGCCTTGTATTTGACGACGAATCAAGGAAAAGACTGGCGTTTCGTTCCAATTGCTGTGGACTGGTTGCGTTTTGGTGACTATACTTTGACTTCGGGTACTGTTGCAAAAGGGGAATGGATGGACAAAACATTTGATGTTTCTCCTACTTTTTCTTGGTTTATCTATTCACCTGATCAAAAAAACGTTTACCTATTATCATCAGCTGATAATGGGAAGACGTGGCAAAAAAGTCAGATTACAGATCAAGGCGGACAGGTTCGTTATCGTAAAGCAAACTTTTTCACAAACGATCAAGGCGTCATGGTATTTTCATCCTCTACAGGAATGTCTGCGGAAAGTCTAAAAATTTATACGACCAACGATAAAGGGCAAAGCTGGCAAAAAAGCGGCAGTACCATCGTAAATCAACCGATTCAAAATGTTAGTTTTGTGACGAAGACATTGGGTTTCCTCTCTACAAGAGAAAACATCTATTATACGAATGATGGGGGACTAACATTCAAAGAATCCTTGGTAGCTATCCCGGGTGAGTATCAATTGGGAGGGATCGATTTGTTCCAGTCACCAAATGAAGTGGTACAAGTAAGTGCCAATAAATTGGAAACCAAGTTTTACCTCCTAAAAAATGGATCGATCGATGCAGGGAAAATGTTTGCTTGTCTTTTTTATTCGACTGATGGTGGAGAAACATGGCAATTCGAACAACAATTATCGCAAGTAGAGAATCGCTAAAAAGGTTTAGATGAATTTCAACACCAAAAAGAAAATGGCGTAAGGAGAGACATTGACAATTTATGTAAGTGAAAGTTCTCTATGTAACGATTGAATTTGTGAATAAGAGAGATTGAAAGAATAGACCCATAAAAAAGAGCCTTGGAAAAAAGTCCAGGCTCTTTTTTATGGGTTTTAAAATAGGTAAAAAGTGTTCAAAATTACTTAGGTCAAAGCGTACTTTTCACAACCTCTTGATATAAACGGTGTTCAAAGTGCTGACCCTCGGTAATAAGTCTAAAAATCTCAAAACATGAGGAGCTGTTTCGAGATTTTCTTCCTTATTACTCGGGTCAAGACGCACTTTTCACAACCTCTTGATATAAACGGTGTTCAAAGTGCTGACCCTCGGTGATAAGTCTAAAAATCTCAAAACATGAGGAGCTGTTTCGAGATTTTCTTCCTTATTACTCGGGTCAAGGCGCACTTTTCACAACCTCTTTTATGTGATTTGAAATTGGCTATTATATAAACTAGCATAAAGTGTTGGTTTGCTTAATAGTGACTGATGAGTTCCTTGTTCAATAATATTTCCATTTTCCATCACTAAAATCAAGTCGGCATTTTCAATCGTAGATAACCGATGGGCGATGATAAAGCTGGTTCGGTTTTCTGTGACAGCATTCATTGCTTTTTGGATCATTGCTTCGGTGCGGGTATCCACGCTGGAGGTTGCTTCATCTAAAATAACTACGGAAGGATTCGCCAGCAATACCCGAGCAATGGTCAATAGCTGTTGTTGTCCTTGTGACAACGAACCATTTTCACTTGAAATAATCGTATCATATCCTTCAGGTAACGTACGGATGAAATGATCACATTGGGCAATTTTGGCAGCCGCAATGATTTCGTCTCTGGAAGCTTGCTGTTTCCCATAAGCAATATTATCTGCCACTGTGCCTTCAAAGAGCCACGTATTTTGCAAAACCATCCCAAAGTGTTTACGTAACTCACTACGAGAGAATTTCGTGATATCGATTCCGTCGAATTCGATTCTTCCATGGTTTAGCTCGTAAAATCGCATGAGTAAATTGACTAATGTCGTTTTTCCTGCCCCAGTTAGTCCCACGATTGCAATTGTTTGTTTTGGTTTAGCCGAAAAGTTGACATTTTCCATCAAGATCTTATCTGGACTATAACCAAATCGAACATCTTTGAACCTGATTGAACCAGCAGGCTGGTCAAGTGATGCTGTATTTTCGTGATCAGAACGCTCATTTGGTTCATCCATAATCTCAAAGATACGATCAATCGCCGCCATAGCAGATTGTAACGAATTGATGACATAAGAAGCGGTCGAGATCGGCTCAGAGATTTGATTGATGTACTGCAGATAAGCTTGTAACAATCCTAGTGTGAGTCCACCAGATATTACTAAGATCCCACCTAAGACAGCACTTAAAATGAACGCTGATTGATTGATCAAGCGAATCGCTGGATAGATGGCAAAGTTCATGAATTGCGCTTTTTTAAATGCTTGGTACTGTGAATGATTTGCTTGACGGATCGACTCGATCGCTTGATCTTGTTGATTGAATGTTTTGATGACCAAGTTACCTGCAAGATATTCTTCCACTTTATTATTTAATGAACCTAGTTCTGTTTGATTGTCATCAGAAATCTTTTTGTTTTTATTCGCAAAGAGTTGAGTGACCCAGGAACTACCAACGATCAATAAAAGAATCAGTAATGTCAATTTGCTGTCAATATAAAACAGCATCAAAATTGAAAATAAAATCGTTACGATGGAAGTGAAAAATTGATTGATCCCTGTTAGCAAGACTTGTGCTAGTTGATTCAAACCAGTCGTTGTTCGGCTGATGATATCTCCTACCTGATGCTGATCAAAGAAGGCCATTGGTAATGTTTTGAATTTCTTGGTCATTTCTTTTCTAACATTAAGTGTGATTTTTTCACTCAATGAAGCCATTGCGTATTCTTGAATGAAAGAAGTAATACTACTTAAAAAAGAAAAAACGAGTAATAAAACAACAGGGAACAAAAGGGAATCCTTGACATCATGAAATGTCATTTCAGCAATCCCGATCGTACGGATTCGACTTAAAAGCTGATCGATACCAACGCCCATGATCATCGGCATTGCAACGACCATCAGGTTACCGATTAAACTACATAATAGTAAGCCATAAAATGTTTTGTGATCAGATTGGATCATTTTCCAAAAGCAGATCAAACTATGTTTATTCATTTTTACATCAGTTGTTTTCATATATTTTCTTCTTTCAAAATCCCTTGTGATTTAGCAAATTCCTGATAAGAAAGACAAGTAGCAAGGAGTGTTTCGTGAGTTCCTTGTCCCACGATTCGGCCATTGTCTAAAACGATGATGTGATCAGCGTTCATGATTGTACTCAATCTTTGAGCCACAATGATTAATGTCTTATCAGCCATTTCTTCATGGAGGGCTGTTCTTAGTTTTGCATCCGTCTTGTAGTCCAAAGCAGAAAAGCTATCGTCGAAAACATAGATATCTGCTGGTTTGATGAGCGCTCGTGCAATACACATCCGTTGTTTTTGTCCGCCAGAATAATTATCTCCGCCTTGTGCAACAAAACTAGCTAATTTTTTGGGCAATTTATCCAAAACTTCCTCTAATTGTGAAATACGTATAGCTGAGGTCAATTCTTCTTCTGTTGCATGCTCATTGCCCATTTGCAGGTTTGATAAAATTGTTCCACTAAACAGAAACGCTTTTTGCGGAACATAGCTGATTTTTGAGCGAATCATTTCTTGTGTTAATTGTTGAAGTGGTTTCCCCCCTAATGTAATCTGTCCACTGGTCACATCATTCAAACGAAGAAGCAATTTGGCAATTGTACTTTTACCAGAACCAGTTCCGCCAACGATGGCAGTTGTTTTGCCTTTAGGTACCTTAAAATGGATATCTTCCAATACAGGTTTCGAATCTTTGGTATAACTGAAAGAAACGTGTTCAAAAGATAACACATGCTCATCATCCATATTCAGCGAAGCTGTTGATGGATTTTCCGGATCAATGATCTCAATAGGTTGATTCAACACTTCTTCGATCCGCCGAAGAGAGGACATCGATTTTGGAACGACGACTAACACCTTAGCTGCAGTCATTAGATAAGCCAACGTGAGCATCGAATATTCGACGATGGCAGTAACAGTCCCGATCTGTAGTGTACCTTCACTGACCAACGAACCACCAAACCAAAGAATGGCGCTGTATACGATCCCCATTAATAAAAATGCAATCGGAGTGACCCAAGCAAATACGCGATTGACTCGGATCATCTGTGTGGCATACTTCTCAAATGTTTGATTGGTGGGCTTCTCCTCATAGTCTTGATTGTTGAAGGCTCGAATCATATTCACACCTGTAAAAAATTCCCTTAAAGTCACTGTGATACGATCCATTTTTGGTTGAATACTGAGAGATAGAAGGGTTCCTTTTTTCATTAAAATGTAAATAACGACAGCATAAATAAACACAGAAATCAATGTAATCAACGTCAATGTCATGGAATATTGAAGCATCATGACAATTGTAAACACCGCAATGATTGGTGCAGGTAAGATCATTTGACAAAAGAGTACAATCATTTGTTGGATATTATCTACATCATTAGTCATTCGAGTCAGGAGTGAGGCACTTCCAAATTCATCTGCATCTTTCATCGATAATTGTTGGAACTTATCAAAATAGGTTTCCCTTGTTTGGTAGCCAAATTTTGCAGACACTAGTGCAGAAAAATAGCTAGAAGCAATCGCTGAAAAAGTACCTAGCAAGGCTACGAATACCATTTGTAGACCAATGGTATAAATTTTACTGTTTTGACCAGTAACTATCCCTTCGTCAATTAATGTTGCCACTAATTTAGGAACACCAAGTGTACCAATGATTTGTAAACAGACGAATAAAAAAGTCATGCCTACGATTTTTTTATTCTTCCATAGGAATTGTTTAAGTAATGTCATTTTGTTTCCTCCTTTTACTAGACAATAATGAATTTTACACCTTAAAGTTACTTGAAGGTCAATAGAAGAAGCGGTAAAATTAACAAGAGGTGAGCGGAAATGCCAAAACTTTACACAATCGGAGAAGTCTCGGAACTACTAAATGTACCAAAGTCAACGATTCGTTTTTGGGATGAGCAAGGGTTAATCCATTCTCTACGCCATGAAGAAAACGGGTATCGGATGTTTAATATTGATGATATTTTTCAGATCTATGACATCAATTTCTATCGAAAATTAGATGTTCCAATCAAACAGATGAAAAATTTATATGGAAAAACGATCGAAGAACATTATGCAACGATTGCAGAAACAGAGCAGCGGATCAAGCAAGAAAAAATAAGTCTGCAAAAAAAACATGAAGAAATCTTGGCTCGAAAAGAACAATTAAAACTTATGATTGACAATCGAGGCATTACCAAAGAAACAATTCCTTTTGCGGCAATCGTCATAGTGGATTCCGACGACATTTTAGATTCGAAAGCCTATCTTGAAAACTATGCCAGCTTCGGTGGGTATTTTGATTTTTCGCTGAGCGATGAAATGATTTATGGCTTCTGTACAGACCAAACATCAGCCACAATTCCACTGTCTAAAATTGTTTGGTACAATCAGCCTGGTAAAACTTATCATCGATTTTTATTACAAGTGGAAGTCAATCATACCGAAAAGAACAATATCGAAGAAGTAAGATTAACATTAGCTCAACGAGGGTATCAAACAGGAAATGTGATTGGACAGTATCTGCTAACGAAGCAAACGGAAGAAGGAGTCTATCATGAATATTATTTAGGATGGATCGAAAGCCAAAAAGTAGAAGCTGATTTAACAAATGAGGATAAGCAAAAGTAGACGAAGAAGGAGCGGGAAAGGATAGTTATCTCGCTCTTCTTCGTCTCTTTGGTTAGGATTTATCAGGATTAAAACTTTCTCTAATGATTAGTCGTGTAGGATAAGTGACAATGATCGGTTCATCTCTCAAACCATCGATTCGCTCCACCGCTAATCGAACAGCAGACTGACCAATGGCTTTTGCATTGATCGCTACACTTGTTAAACTAGGAGATAAATCAGCAATCGCCTCGATGTTATCGAAGCTAACTAGAACAATCTCTTCTCCAATTTTTCGATTGTCTTTTTGTAATGCTCGATAAACACCTAATGCTAAAGGATCGCTACCGATCAAAATGGCCGTCGGTAAATCATGTTTTTGTTTTTCGAGAAGTTTGGTCGCTAACTGCTCTCCGGATTCCTCTGTCCATTCTCCTAAATAATAATTGATCTGTTTGGTCAAATGATGATCTTGCATGAAATGGCGGTAGGCTCTGAGCCTTTTTTCATTCTCAGTTGTTGATTTCCGACCAGCTTCGTTAATATCGATTTGATAACCACCAATATAAGCGATGTTGGTGTGCCCATTGTCTAAAAAAAGTTCTAAAACAGATTTAGTCATTCGTTCGAGATCCCCATAGACCATATCCACTTCTTGTTGGATATCTGGATTATCAACTACAACTAATTGTCGGTTCTGTTTCAATAAATCGGCGATTGCACCTTTATCGATCGTACCGACTACGATTATAGCACCTAATTGATCCAAATCTTTCCACTCGGTCGGGTTATCCGACATATTATAAATTCGATTCATGCCGATATGGAGTCGGCTGGCTTCTTCTTCTAGACCTGCTCGTAATTCTCGATAATAAATATCTTTTTCTTCGCTGGCTTTACTGATTGCTGAAATGACACCGATGGAAGGACGGCGTTTTTTAATATATTTTCGCTTGTTGATATCATAATTTAATGTGGCAGCTGCAGTGAAAATCCGTTGACGAGTAGCAGCAGAGACACTGATCGTTTTGTCTTCATTCAAAACTCTTGAGACCGTAGCAGGTGAAACATTGGCTTTTCTTGCGACATCTCTAATTCCAACCATAAAATGGCACCCCTTACAAAAAAATAAAAATTTTTATTGACATATTTGTTTAGTAAACAGTATACAGGAAATGTAACAAAAGTAAACGGTTACTATTTATTTGAGAGGTGAAACAATGGAACAAGTGATGAAGAATCAAAGAGTAGCTTTAATCACATTTGACGAACAGGAAAAAGTATTTCATCTATCCAATTCAGAAATTTCCTATATTCTTCAAATTGAAGAAAGTGAAGTTCTGGCTCATGTTTATTTTGGTAAAAGAACGACCCATTATCATAATCATAAAAAATATCCTCGCAGAGATCGTGGCTTTTCTGGGAACGTCCCCTTAAATGAAGATCGAACGTATTCAAAAGATACATTACCACAAGAGTATTCAGGGCACGGAGGGATGGATTATCGATTACCTGCCTTGATGATTCGTCGAGAAAATGGATCAAATCTGCTTGATCTACGTTATGAAAGTTTTCAGATCCAAGAAGGAAAGCCAAATTTATCTGGATTACCGCAAGCGTATATCAAGAATGATACAGAGGCAGAAACGTTGATCGTGACGTTGAAAGATCGTGAAGAAAAGATTTACGTGGATCTTTCCTATACGATTTATCGAGAAAGAGCAGTGATTACACGTTCGCTGAAGGTAAGAAATGAAACCAATGATCCAGTGATGATTGAAAAAGCAGCCTCTTTTCAACTTGATTTTACGAATTCAGGCCGGTTTGATGAAGTGATTGCCTTACCAGGAGCGCATGTCAAAGAAAGGCAGATTTCTAGACAAAGCATAACAGATGGCATCAAATCATTTGAAAGCCGTCGTGGTTCAAGCAGTCATCAGATGAATTCATTCATTGCCTTGACAAATCATGCAACAACTGAATTCACAGGGGAAGCGATTGGGATCCATCTTGTTTATTCGGGAAATCATTCCTTTGAGATTGAAAAAGATGCCATTCAACAATTTAGAGTGATCGGTGGGATCAATCCCTATAATTTTTCTTGGGAGTTACAACCATATGAAAGCTTCCAAACACCGGAAATACTCTTAACTTATTCTGATCAAGGGTTGAATGGGATGAGTCAAGTGACCCATCATTTATTACGGGAACGAGTAGCAAGAGGGCGATTCCAATACCAAGAACGTCCGATCCTAGTCAACAATTGGGAAGCGACTTATTTTGACTTTACGAGCAAAAAGATCGAAGCGATCGTTGATGAAGCAAACGAATTAGCGATAGAGATGTTTGTTTTAGATGACGGCTGGTTTGGGAAAAGAGATTCGGACCAATCTTCTCTAGGAGACTGGTTTGAATATCAAGGGAAATTGAAAAATGGCTTAAAAGGGATCGCTGACTATGTTCACCAAAAAGGACTAAAGTTTGGCTTGTGGGTTGAGCCTGAAATGGTTTCCAGCGACTCTCAATTAAATCGGGATCATCCCGAATTTATGATGAAAGAACCAGGTCGTCAACCATCAGCTTCTAGATCTCAACACGTCCTTGATTTTACCCGAAAAGAAGTCCGGCAGACGATTGAAACACAGTTACGGCATTTGTTAGACAGTGTGGAGATCGACTATATCAAATGGGATATGAATCGATCGCTATCTGATGTCTATTCGGTGTCATTGGGCAAACAAAACCAAGGGGAAGTTTTGCATCGTTATCTATTAGGATTATATGAGATGATGGAAAACTTAACAAACGACTATCCTCATATCCTTTGGGAAGGATGTTCTGGTGGTGGTGGACGGTTCGATGCAGGGCTGCTTTATTATATGCCACAGTCTTGGACTAGTGACAATACAGATGCGGTTGAACGTATCAATATCCAATATGGGACAAGCTTAGCTTATCCTATTTCAGCTATGACTGCCCATGTATCAGCTGTTCCTAATCATCAAACGGGTCGAGTCACCAGTTTAAAAACACGTGGAGATGTGGCCATGGGCGGGGTGTTTGGATATGAACTCGATCTAACAAAATTATCTAGTGAGGAAAAGCAGGAAGTAGCCGCACAGGTAGAAATTTATAAAAAAATCAGACAGACAGTCCAATATGGTGATTTCTATCGTTTACAAAATCCCTTTGAGCAAAATATTGCTTCCTGGGAATTTGTTTCAAAAAACCAACAGGAAGTCCTCTTATTTATAAATCGTCGGTTGGCAAATGCACAGCCCGAATTTCATGAGGTACGCCTTGTTGGACTAAGCGAAGAAAAACTATACCAGAACCAGATAGATGGCAAAGTATATTCAGGATCGGAATTAATGACAATAGGTCTTTATTTCCCGGATTTTTATGGCGATTTTCAAACAGAATTGATTCATTTTATGAGTATAGACGAAGGAGAATAGAAAAATGAACGCATTGATTGAATGGTTAGATGATCCGCAAGTGTATCGAGTAAATCAAAGGAAAGCCCATAGTGATCATGTTATTTATGGTGCTAAAGAAGAAGTGGAAACAGGAAATACCAGAATCCAATCGCTGAATGGGAAGTGGCAATTTTGCTATTCCCGCAATGTTTTAGAACGTCCAGTGAATTTTTTTGAAAAGGAATTTGATAACAGTGGCTTCGATCAGATTGATGTTCCTAGGCATATCGAACTAGCAGGATACGACAAGATCCACTACATCAATACGATGTATCCATGGGAAGGGCATGAGTTTAGACGTCCGGCTTATACAACCGCTGGTAAGGAAGAAGCCGAGGGGATGTTTTCTCAAGCCGAGTATAACCCAGTTGGCTCATATGTGACGAACTTTACTTTAAATGAAGAAATGAAAGAAAAGGCGATCACCATTCGATTTGAAGGTGTCGAACAGGCAATGTATGTCTGGTTAAATGGGCACTTTGTCGGCTATGCAGAAGATTCTTTCACGCCTTCTGAATTTGATTTAACTCCTTATCTGGAAGAAGAGAATCGTTTAGCGGTAGAAGTCCATAAAAGAAGTAGTGCCGCTTTTCTCGAAGACCAAGATTTTTTCCGTTTCTTTGGGATTTTTAGAGATGTTTCATTGATCGCCAGAGGGAAAAATCATATAGAGGATATGTGGATCAAACCTCAAGTTGATCCCTCTTTTCAAAGCGGTTGGGTAGATATCGACTTGACTATTGAAAATCTTACTTCAAACGGAAAGCTACGTGTCCGACTCCTCAATTGCAAAGGAGAAGAGATCCATCAAGAAGAAGTGAGAATCGAAGAACAAATCTCGTTGCATATTCCAGTAGATAAAATTACTTTATGGGATCATTTTCAACCCAATTTATACACCGCCGAATTTGAAACGTTTGATGATACTGGGGTGACGGAGTATAGTTACTATCCATTTGGTTTTAGAAAGATCGAGATCAAAGAGCGGATCATTTATTTGAATGACCGACGTTTGATCATCAACGGTGTCAATCGACATGAATGGCATCCTGAAAAAGGAAGAGCTATCGATTTGATGGATATGAAGAAAGATCTAGAAATCATTAAACATGCGAATATCAATGGGGTTAGAACCTCACATTATCCAAATCAAATCCCTTGGTATTATCTTTGTGATCAGGCGGGGATTCACTTGATGGCAGAGACCAATCTGGAATCTCATGGTTCTTGGCAAAAGATGGGCGCGTTTGAGCCGTCTTACAATGTACCGGGTAACGTTCCTCAATGGCGGGAGATCGTTCTTGACAGAGCACAGACAAATTTTGAGACATTCAAGAACCATACGAGTATTTTATTCTGGTCTTTAGGAAATGAATCTTACGCAGAAGAGAATATTCGTTTGATGAATGATTACTTTAAAGAAAAAGATCCCGATCGCCTTGTTCACTATGAAGGAAATTTCCCTAATCCTGCATTCGAAGATTCGATTTCTGATGTCAAGAGTTGCATGTATGCTACGCCAACAGATATCTGTGATTACCTTGAAAATGATGGGAAAAAGCCTTTCATTTTATGTGAATACATGCATGACATGGGGAATTCGTTGGGAGGATTGAATTCTTACATGGAATTATTAGATCGATACCCAATGTATCAAGGTGGCTATATTTGGGACTTTAAAGATCAAGCGATTCAAGTGATCGATCCATTGACGAAACAAAAAGTAATGAGATACGGTGGGGACTTTGATGATCGTCCAAGTGATTATGAATTTTCAGGTAACGGGATCGTCTTTTCTGATGGTCAAGAAAAACCGGCATTACAGGAGGTAAGGTATTATTATGGAAAATACAGCGATTAAAATGAAGATTATTTATGGAGATTGTACATTTGCTTTAAAAGGTGAAGGATTTCATTATATCTTTTCCTATACAAGAGGTGGGTTGGAATCCTTAAATAAAAATGGGAAAGAATGGTTGTATCGAGAAACGCTGCCGACGTTTTGGCGGGCTTTGACGGATAATGATCGAGGGAATGGGTTTGGCTATCGTTCGTCCATGTGGCTAGGGGCTGGGATGTACCCGAAAGTAAAAAATGTTCAAGTTTCCATTGATCAAAAACCAATCGAACAGCCAATTGCTCCGATCAATAATCGCTATTCCAATCATGAATATGCGCAATCAGCAGCGATCAAATTCACGTTAGAAATCAATACGGTGCCCAAAACAGAAGTCATAGTCAACTATGAAGTACAATTTAATGGGGAAATGAAAATTTCTGTCTTTTATCATGGACAGCAAGGGCTGCCTGAATTACCTTTATTAGGTTTTCGCTTTATTATGCCAACCAAAGCGAAATATTTTGAATATGAAGGACTATCAGGAGAAACGTATCCAGATCGAATGGCAGGAGGAATCGAGGGTACTTATAAAGTAACTGGTTTACCAGTGACTCCCTATCTCGTGCCACAAGATTGTGGTGTCCATATGAAGACGAAATGGCTAGAAATCACTAGAGATTCTACGATGAATAATGCGGATCAAGGAAAGGAGGAATTTTCATTACGCTTTGAACAAGTGAACGGCGATTTTGCATTTTCAGCTCTCCCTTATAAAGCCGAAGAATTAGAAAATGCTACGCATCTTGAAGAGTTACCACCAGCTAGAAGAACCGTCTTAGTGATTCAAGGGAAGGTACGTGGTGTAGGAGGAATCAACAGCTGGGGAGCAGATGTTGAAGAAGCGTATCATATTTCAGCGGAAGAAGACCATGAATTTAGTTTTATCGTGAAGTAAAGGTCGTGAAAGAAGCGGTCAGCTCCGAGCAAATAAGAGGCAATTTTTTAAAACACCTTTTCATGTTAAAAAAATTTAGACTTATTTCAAGGAGCTGATGCTTGAATGCTGTCTATCTAGAGGAAGGATTGATAGCTAAGTATCGGTAAAGAACAATAGCTTTTCATATTATTAGCAGACACGAAAAATATAAAACCATAGACAAATAGACGTTGCTTTTCTAAAATCATCTATCTTAGAAGGGCAGCGTCTATTGCTTATAAGTATCAACTAACTGAATTGTTTATTTTTGAATTAACTGATTAATGGCAATGTGATTTTTACCGTTGTACCAACACCCATAATCGATTGGATCTGCAATCCATACTCTGTGCCGTAAAGAAATTTGATTCGCTCGTTCACATTCTTGACGCCGATTCCAGAAAAATAGTCCTTGTTTTTTTTCTTTTGATTTGTATCAAATCCATCACCGTTATCTACGATTTCAAAGATCAATTGTGTTTCATGAATTTTTCCGAATAAAGTAATAAACCCACTTTTTTTTGTTTGAAAAGCATGTAAAAAAGCATTCTCGATAATTGGCTGGATCATCATATTGGGCACTTTAAAAGGGTATAGTTCATCGGGGACCATGATCCGAGTGGCGATATCATCACCATATCTCAATGAAAGAATATGGATATAGCTTTGCACACTTTTTAATTCTTCTTCGACAGTGATTGTTTCTGCTTTTTTCCCAATGGTACTTCTCAACAAATCAATAAAATGATCGATTCCATGAATTGCTTTTTGATTTTCTTTTTGCCAGATCAAAAATTTTAGACTAGTTAACGTATTGTAGATAAAGTGAGGCTGGATTTGGGCTTGCATCGTTTGAATCTCTAATTGGCGTTTTTTCTTTTCGTTTTCAATTGAAGTAAAATAGTTCTCATCGATCGTTGTTAATAGTTGATTGATTGTAGTGCCTAAAGTCTTTGTTTCGTAGGTCCCTTGAACGTCTACTTGGGTATTATTAGGAATTTTTTTGATATGTTTTAAGGACTGAATCAAGGCATAAATCGACTTCGTCTGACGGTTCATATAGCGAAAGACAATAGCACCAACTACCATTAAAGTCATCAAATTAAAAAGGACGATCGGAACAATCAGTCCCATTTGATTGACTAGTGAACGAATATTTACTTTACTAATCAAAGCTAAGTTTTGTCGATATAATGGAACACGTGTTAAACGATTATAATCAACTGTTTTTGTTTCATTGGTATTTAAATCATTTAACAAGTTGGTTTTGGCACCAATCATGCCAGTTTCATTGGAGGTAATGATTTGATTTGCTTCATTGATGAGATAGATTTTGGAGACCTCCGAATGGATCGTTTCATTGAATAAATTCGCTAGCTCATCTGCAGTTATCGCAATGACAGCATACCCATAAATATGATTCAACGAGGAAGTCAATTTCTTAATGAATAGGATGCTGCTTTTTGTTTGGTCACGAGTAGTCAAACCAAAGTCGACAAAGAACATTTGGGTCGATGCTTTATGTGCCTTTGCTTTTTGTACGACATCAGATCTCATGAATGCCGCAGCATCCATACTGGCAAGCATCTCGTTTCCAACGAAGGTATGTCCACTTTCACCATAGATCATCAGATCGTAATTGATGGAAGGAGAGATCGAAGTAAAGCTTCGGTTCATTTGTTGGATTGTTTTTACATTTGCGTAGTTATCTAACGAAGAGTGCGGATCGTTAGAGAAATAATTTTCGACTGCAGGGTTGTTAGCGACCATCGTTAAGGTATTTTCGATATTATCATTCAATCGTTCAAAATCACGTTGTATTTTGCCAAGCGTTAGTTCATTCGATTTATCAAATAGATGGATATAAGCGTTTTTGGATCGATCATAAATGAAGAAGGACAGAATAATCGCTTGAGTAAGAAGCGCAATGACTAGGACAACCAGTAGTTTTGTAACTAGTTCATACTCTTTGAATTTTTTCTTCATGTTTCAAACTTCCTTTTCGATATTGAGAAGGATTTAGCCCAGTTTCTTCCTTGAATACTCTTGAGAAATAACCAAGTTCAGCAAATCCTACTTGGTAAGAGATTTGTGAAAGTGGCTCGGTTGTCTCAAGCAAAAGCCGTTTAGCATGTTGTATCCGGACTTTTTTTAGATATTTAGTGAAGCTAATCCCATATTTCTCGGTAAACATGGTAGATAAATAACTATAGGAAAAATGAAATTTTTCGGAGATGATTTGCAAGGAAATATCTTGATGATAATTTTCTTGAACATAATCATAGATCGCTGTCAGAATTTCTGAGTTTTCATTCTTTTCCGGCGTGCTCCAACGCATCAATTGAGTGATGATTTTAGTAAACGTAATGGAAAAATCTTCGATGGTGGCGACGTTCGTTATAAGTGTTGGTAACGTAATTTTTAATGTCGTCAATTCTTTCGTCGTTTGACCATCTTCTAAAGCATTGATGAGTGCGTAGAGACGATTGATTGTTTCGTGTTTTAAAAATAAAGGGTCAATTTTTAAAGCGATCAGAGTCTCAATCGCTGATTTCATTTCTCTGATAGCGGATACATAATCTTTGTTGACAATCTTTGTTAAGTAGCTTTTCGTGCTCTGATCAAAGTGTGGAATCAAAGGGACTAATTATTCTTCCGATACAACACCAGCACTTTTCTGATAAAAACGTTGTCCTTTGCCTAATTTTTTTAATCTTTGAAAACAATCGAACAGCTCACTTAGCTCTAAACAAGAGGAAATAATCAATAATGCATCAGATTTTTGCGCATATTCACGCAAAGAAGTCTGAATTTGTTCGAAACAATCCATGGAAGAAGCATTTAGTAAGCAACCATATTCATAGTCGAGAGTGGTAAAAGGCTGACAATCAATCCAGGGTTCAGCTCGTTCTTCGTTACTTTTTAGAGAAGCTAGTGGAGCTAAATCATCCATTTCGCTATAGACGATGTAAAATAACGGGAAATGAAAAGGATCGTTAGATATCGTTGTTTTTTGTCCAGAGAAATATTGTGTTAAAGCACTATCTAGAGAGAATTTAGAGTCTAGATTTTTTTGGCCTTTTTTAACCAAATGGTTCAAAGCAGAAAGCAGGTTTTCTGGATTCAATTTTGGTTTAAGTAAATAATCGGATACGCCTTCTTTAAAAGAGTCTTTCACTAGTTGAAACTCATCATGGCTTGATAACACTAATATTTGAATATCAGGCTTGCTTTTTTTTAAGAGGCGAGCAAGTTCAATCCCATCCAGTTCAGGCATGATAAGATCAGTAATGACAATATCAATATCATTAGAATGAATAGAGAAAAAATCAAGCGCTTCCAATGAGTTTGAAAAAGCGCCTTTAATTTGGAATCCGTGGTTTGACCAATCAACCAAATTGACTATGCCATGTAAGATTGTTTTTTCATCGTCGATCAATAATAAATTAATCAAGCTTGTTCCACCTTTTAAACAGTTTCTCTTTTTAAAATACGGTTTAATTGGCAGAAAAGCAAGATGAATTACTCAAAATAAAAAAATTTGAAATCTAAATTTGTGATTTTTTCTTATTTTGGGATATTTTTTGGAACTCTTTTAGAAATCAAGAAAACGATTACATTTTTTGGTATGATTCACATGTAAAGAATAAAAATGAAAAAGGAGGGTTGGATATGAAATTCAAAAAATTAGTAGCAAGTGCGACGCTTTTAGCTTCAGCAGCAGTTTTGTTTGCGGGATGTGGGAGTTCCTCAAATTCAGCAACGAAAGATGAAAATAAAATCAGTGTTTGGGCATGGGATGAAACGTTTAATATCAAAGCAGTCAATGAAGCAAAAAAAGTCTATGACAATAAAGATGTCGAAGTGGATGTCGTTACGATGTCACAAGATGATATCGTACAAAAGTTAAATACAGCATTAGCCAGTGGAAATACGGATGGATTACCGAATATCGTGTTGATTGAGGATTATCGTATTCAAGGTTATTTGAATTCTTATCCGGACGCATTTTCTGAGTTAACCGATATCGTAGATGAATCCAATTTTGCTTCGTATAAATTTGCGGTTAATAAGATCGATGATCAAATTTATGGCGTTCCATTTGATTCAGGTGTTACGGCTAATTTTTATCGAACAGATTTGTTAGAAGAAGCCGGTTACAGTCAAGCAGATATGCAGAATTTAAGTTGGGATGACTATTTACAAGTTGCTCGAGATGTTAAAGCAAAAACGGGTAAAAAAATTACTGAAGTGAATCCCTCAGATCTTGGACGTGTCCGTATGATCATGCAAGAAGCTGGTGAATGGTACACTTCGGAAGATGGAAAGACGGTTACGATCAAAGATAACCAATCATTGAAATATGGATTAAATCTATTTGCTACACTACTTAAAGAAGATCTAGTGGAACAAACTTCAGATTGGAATGCAGGTGTCACGGCTATTCAATCAGGGGCTGTTGCATCCAGTCCAATTGGTGCTTGGTATTCCTCAACGATCCAAGGTGCTGAAGATCAATCAGGGAAATGGGCAATTGCACCGACACCTTCATTACCTGCCAATATGCAAAAAGCACAAGCTTCTAATTTAGGCGGAGCTGGGTGGTATGTGATCAAAGGTGTTTCAGGCGAAGAAAATGCGAAAGACTTCTTGAAGAAGACCTTTGCGACTAACGAAGACTTGATGGGAACCTTAGCGAAAGAAATCGGGTTAGTTTCTACCATGTTAAGTGCAAAAGATCAACCTGCTTATCAAGAGTCTTCTGAATTCTATAGTAGTCAAAAGGTGTTTGAAGACTTTTCTAAATGGACAGCGGAAATTCCACAAGTTAATTATGGACAAGAAACCTATGCAATCGAAGCAGTTGTAGCAGAGTCATTACACCGAATCATCAATGGAGAAGATACTGATAAAGTCTTGGCAGATACGCAAAAACAAGTAGAAGCACAGTTAGCCAATTAAGCAGAGTGAAATGAATTGATTTAGAGGATCAAATTTGTGTTGGCTGGTGATTTTTGAACGGTCATCAGTCACACAAATTTGCTATCTATTAAAAATAGTTTCAATCAATACCGTAGAATTTTCGTGAGGACGCTGTCATTTACTCAGACAATTAGTTAAGAGGGAGGATTTGTGAGACGATGCTTAAATGACAGATAAAACGAAGATGAACGTAACGAAAGTGAGCAAAGCAGATGAAACAAAAAGATTTTTTCAAGAACGGAAATGCGTTTCTTGTTTTACCAGTTCTGATGATCTCGATCATGGTATTTATCCCAATGATTTTAGCGCTGATCACTTCATTTCAAAGTGGTCCCCCAGTTAATATGAGTTTTAATGGTTTGGGGAATTATCAACGCATGTTGAATGATGCGACCTTCAAAAAGGCTTTTTTTAACACCTTTTTATATTTATTGGTACAAGTACCGATTATGTTGTTTTTAGCTTTATTTGTCTCTAATTTATTAAATGATAAAAAGCTTAAAATGAAAGGATTCTTCCGGACAGCGATTTTTTTACCTTGTATCACATCCATGGTTAGCTATTCGCTTATTATGAAAAGCTTGTTTTCTCAATCGGGATTAGTGAATAATTTTTTGATGACGATCGGCTTGATCGATATGCCAATTGGCTGGCTGACTCATCCAGTTTGGGCGAAAGTATTAATCATCATTTCGATTACATGGCGTTGGACAGGTTATAACATGATTTTCTTTTTATCAGGAATGCAAAATATTGATCCAGCAATTTATGAAGCAGCAGAAATCGATGGCGCATCTAAGTGGCAACAATTGATCAAAGTCACGATTCCTAACTTAAAACCAATTATTTTGTTTACGTCAATCACATCAACGATCGGTACGTTGCAACTCTTTGATGAAGTACAAAATATTACGGGTGGTGGACCAGCAAATGCAACAACTACGCTATCTCAGTATATTTACAATTTAAGTTATAAATTTACACCGAATTTTGGTTATGCTGCGGCGGTTTCATTTGTGATCGTAGTCTTTATTGTACTGTTATCAATCATTCAAACGAAAGTCGGAGGTGAAAAAGCGTGATAGATCAAGCAGAAAACAAAGTACTTCTTAAAGAGAATGAAAAAAAAGCGACTAAAACATTCGATTGGTTAGCTGTTTTTAAATATGCCTCTTTGAGCGTGATTTCATTTATTTCGATTTTTCCTTTTGTTTGGATGATCTTAGGAATGACGAATACACCTATCGATATTACTGCCGGAAAATTAAAGATCGGTAGCCATTTAGTTGTCAACTTCCAGAATCTTTTTTCAAATGACTTAAACTTTGCACGCTCATTGTGGAATTCAGCTTTGATCGCTATTGTAACAACGGTCTTAGCTTTGTTGATTTCATCTATGGCTGGTTATGGGTTTGAGATCTATAAAAGTCGAAAAAAAGAACGATTATTTACGATTTTGCTTTTATCGATGATGGTTCCTTTTGCTGCGTTGATGATTCCTTTGTACCGCATGTTTTCTAATTTAAACGGAACGATCTTAGGGATTAATAGCTTCTTAGTCGTCATTTTGCCTTCAGTAAGTACAGCTTTTTTGATCTTCTTCTTTCGACAAAATGTTAAAGCGTTTCCTAAAGATTTAGTAGAAGCTGCACGTTTAGATGGATTAAAAGAATTAAGTATATTTTTCCGTGTCTACCTACCCACTGCTAAAAATACGTATGCAGCTGCTGCAATCATTACTTTTATGAGTAGCTGGAATAACTATCTTTGGCCTTTAGTTGCATTACAATCACCAGATAAGCGTACGGTCCCATTAGTTTTATCTGCCATGGGAGCCTCTTATACACCAGATTACGGAATGATTATGGCCGGGCTTGTGATTGCAACATTGCCAACAGCTATCGTGTTCTTTGTTTTACAAAAACAATTTGTTCAAGGAATGATCGGTTCTGTCAAGTAAACGCGACTCGATGATAAAATTAGTTTGGTATAAACTTTAAATGTATAGGAAAAGCTGTCCCACTAAGGGAGAGCTTTTTTTCTTTTTTAAATAACATTTTGTATCAAAAATATATTTATGGTTAATTATTTAAATAACTGTAATTATTATAGGTTGTAAGGATAAAAAATTATAAATATTATATTGTTGCTATTTATTTAGTTGTTATTTATAATTGAATTGTACAAAAGATAACGTTTTCGTAATGAATGGATAATTATTTTTTTGTTCATAAAATAATTTTAAGGAGTGAGGTAAATGAAAAAATATGCGGTTAGTCTGTTGTTGTTTGTGTTTGGTATCTTTGTACTTTCAGCCAATGTTGGGGCGCAAGAAGTCACGTCAAAAGAGATTTTTAGTATTCCGGAGCCGACGTGGATCTTCAACTCAGGGATGAGTAAAGGGAAAAACCATGATCGTCAGGATCTAGGTTTTATCTTAAGCGAAAATACCGAATTGAGAATGAGACAGACAAATGCTCATTTCAAGAATAAGTTAAAATTGCGACTACTAGGAAACGATAAAAAGAATGAAAAAAGTATCGAAGTTGGATCAAATTGGGTAAGTATACGTGCAGATGAGCCCTTGGTTCCATTTATTGATACACCGTACGGAGAAGGATCAGCACAGATCGAATACGAAGTGGTGACTTCCAAAGAAATGAAAGCGTTACCTGTTTATGAATATCATGGGAATGAGACCATGTTTTTTTCAATGTGGGATACGGAGGATGCAGAGTATGCGCTAATTCAAGGAGTAGATTTCCAATTACTCGTACCCAAATTGGACAAAGAACTAGTGAGAAACTTAAAAGATTTTCCATCAATTGATGCGTTGATTGAGTATCATCACGGTATTTTTGCTTTATTTAACGGTATCGCTGGTTTTGATGGTTCCGCACCAGAAAATCAGAACGGCGCGAATCGTTACTTTTTAAAGGCAGATGATTCTGGCGCAGGTGCTGCTTATTATGGGGGTGATTGGACAGCTAATAGTGAACCTACGACAGATATGTGGTTGAAAGAACTAAGTTGGGCAACATTACATGAAATTGCTCACGGTTATCAAGCTGGTTTTGATGGGCAAGATATGTATACTGGCGAAGTGTCAAATAATTTATTTGGGGTCCAATATCAGTATGAAAAATATGGAAAAAAAGCAGATGACATCGGTTGGTTGTTTAATTTAGGTAAAAAAGAAGAAGTCGAAAACAAGCTATATGATAAGTTGATCCGTGATGGAGACACTTACCATGATGTCGATGTGCGTGAACAACTGATTTTATTAACGATGCTCAAACAAAAAGCTGGAAATGACTCCTTCACTAAGATATATCAGGAATACCGTAAAATGGCTAATCAGAGTGATTTCAAAGATTGGGAATATACATTACCCAATTTAATGAATCGTATCTACAGTGAAAATAGTAAGCAGGATTTTTCTGCTGCCTTAAAAAAACGTGGGTTGTATCTTGATGAATTTCAAGCAGAAAAAAATCGTGTGGCAGGTTATCCAGCTGTGGCTTCATTGGCAGATATTGTCTCTGAAAATGAGTTGGTGCGTGCACGTCAATTGATTGACTCAAACTATTTGATCAATTCTAATTTTGAATTGGTTACTAACGAGGAAATCGCCTCTTTAGGGTTGGCTGGTGATTTGACCATTGAAATTCTTCCTAGCGATTTGAGTAACTTTGAAGGGCTCAAAGTTGAATTAAAAGATGGAGCAACTATTATAGCGAGTCAACCAGTACAACAAAAAATGACATTCAAAAATATTCCTAACGGGGTCTATCATTTAGAATTTTCTGGTGAACAAATGAAGTATTATTTATCAAGCGAAAATTATGTTTATGTAAAGGAAACCCAAAACCATGCTTCTCTTTCATTTATCAAAGCTGAAATAAGCAAGTTAGCCGATGAAGATTTTATCTTTTATGGTTTTAGTGATCAATGGTCGGGTTCATTAAGAACGAATTTGAATTCAAGAGAAGCAACACTTACCTTAAATATGCCAAAACCTCATTATTTATTTAAAGATGAACTTTATGTAAAAGTGACCATCAAATCTCAGGATGGCAAAATTAGGTATGAAAAATCGATTAATGGAGACGTACCAGAACGATTCACCGATGACCATTTGTTGCTTGAGATAGGAGATAGCATAGAAATCTACCATGCAGAAGCAAGAAATCGTTTGAAAGGTCCAGAAAATCTTATTGATCGTGGACAAAATACTAACCACTGGCTAGTTACGGAACATGGGTTAAAACACCTTGGATTAAACAATAATCCAGAAAAAGATCTTATGAAAAAAATTGAAAAATTAGGGAATTCATTAGTAAAAGCTGAGGGTATTAAACCGATGGCGTGGGAAAGATCAATGGCTAAAAAACAATTATGGACAGCCATACAATCTCTATCTCCAAAAGATACAGAACATTATATGTCCCAATATTATGTTTTGTTTAAATAGCTTATGATGAGCAGGCAAGATGAGCAGTCAAAATTATCGAATTGATCGTCTTTAGCAAAAAACTTAGCACCTTAGAGGTTGAGACGAAAGTGTTAATTATCAAGCACCAAAAAAAATTCCGGAACTTGCCAAGAAACACAAACGCTAGTTTTTTCTGTCGATTGTTATCTACTTGGTGCTTCTCCAATTTTTGATTAATTTCGGCTTATCTTTCGAAAATGCTGCTTTTATCTCGTCGTGAACAAGAGCTCTTTAAACACCGTTTATTCATTTTTAGATATAATAGAAGATACTGGGACAAAAAAGTTGTCTCAGTCTCTTCTTTTGTTTTATCACAAGCGTTTGGTTTTAGTGATGTAATAAAAATAAGACCAGTATAAAATATTAGCTAAATGGCTATGCTAGTATAAATGACTTGAATGATCCTAAGATTTACTCAAGAATTTTTTAAAAGAGCTTCTTTTATATAACAAACACTTCTTTTTTGATATAAAAATGGTTACGCTTTCATTGGAATAGAAATATCAAATAAAGGAGTGAGTAGAATGAAAAATAAATGTTGCATGATTACTTTGGCTTCTATTTTATTGTTAGGATGTGCTACACCAAGTATCGTTTACGGAAAGGAACAAGAGGGACTATTGGCAAGAACAAGCCTTGCATCTGTTTCTCAATCCCTCAACAAAGGAAACGAGGGGCAAGTAAAAACAACAACACTTGGACTATCTGACGATGAGCAAGCGATCATTCAAGCAATCGGTAAAGGCAAGAATTTCAAGGGAAAACTTTATTTAAATTATATCCGAGATAAAATAACTGAAGTTTTCAAAGAGTATAATGGAGATATTTTTAAACTTCTAAGTGAATTCTCTTCGTTGATATCAGACCAAATTTCAGAAGTGAATGTAAAAGAACGCTTTGATGTTAGTCCAGAAGTAATCAAACGTTTGATTACAATCAGTGCGATGTATGACATTGCTTTTGCAAAAGACAGTTGTTTTATGAGCTTGCTTGGTGCAGCGAATGATGGAACGGCACCTGCTGAGCCTACAGGTTTTTATCCTAATACCACTCAATTAGAAGGAACGACCGTAAATAAGCAAGATGGAAAATTAATGACGTTGAAATCTTATTATGTGGATCAAAAATCAGATGTAACGGTGATGATTCATGGTGGTTTTCGAGGAAATTGGAATTTAGGGACAGTAACGGATGAGTATAATATCTTTTACAATGCGGGCTATAATTTATTATTTGTAGACCCTCGTGCCACTGGAAACAGTGGGGGCGATTATGTCACTTATGGACAATATGAGTCAGATGATGTGCTCTATTGGATCAATCGAGAAGTAGGAACTAAGCCGACTCAAAAGATTTTACTTTATGGTGGCTCAATGGGGGCTGCAACTATGATGTCAACATTAGCTAAGGATATCCCAGCAAACGTAAAAGGAATCATCGAGAATTGCGGATTTAAATCAATTGATGAACAACTTAGATACACCTACAAAAATACCGTAGCGCCTTTATTAGGTTCTATATTTGGGGAAGAATTTGACATTGTAGCAGACGAAGAACATGAAGATCTATATATGGGATTGTTGAAAGAGTATTACTTTGACCAAGAATTAAAAATGAATGTGAATGAAAATCTACCTGAAATTGGTATGGCCACAACGATCCCCAAATTGATCATTCACGGAGATGCTGATCAAGTAGTTCCTCATGAAAATGCGGATGAACTCTATGATCTTTCCGGGGGCTATAAAGTCAAGTTGATTGTAGCAGGAGCTGGACATGGGGAAGCCCAATCAGTTGATCCCGTAGCGTATCAAACATATGTCACTAATTTTCTAAATTATCTTTTTGGAAGTCAAAGACATTAAGAAAAAATGATTGATCTTTCTGAGGAATGGGACGAAGTTTGACACGATCGAGAGAGTAGCGCCACGCATAATTAGGTTGATGAAATAAGCCGAAGAATCTAAAATCATTTCCTTGATTTTAGTGTTCTTCGGCTTGTTTTTACTACATTTACTCAAACCAAAAGCAGTTAAAAATACATACATGAAAGTATTGAACCTATCTGATCACGATCAAGATAAATGGAGAACGACTTAGTAGTTAAGGCATTTTCAGACTAATGAATGGGCATAGTGGATACTTTTGTATTCTTTTGGGGTACAGCCGGCGACCTTTTTGAACACTTGAATAAAATGACTTTGACTAGAATAAGCAAGCAAGTGACTGATTTCATCGTAAGAATGATCTGTAAACAATAACAAATGTTTTACTTCGGTTATCTTTTTTTCTTGAATGTATTCGTGAATGGTAATCCCCATTTCTTTTTTGAAGTGGCTGCAAATATGTGCTTTATGTTTTTCAGTGATGGCAGCTAACTCGTCGACGGTGATGCGTTCGTATAAATGATTATCAATGTGGTTGACAATCGTTTTTACTAACATGGATTTTTGAGCTAAAGGAAAATTATGAAGAAGTTCCATAAAACGGAAAGTTGCTTCTTTCATATATTGCAGACATTCTTTGACTGAGTGGATATAAATCAGTCCCTGAATCAAAGAGTCGGACAGACCGAAGGCTTGATTGATCGGTACGCCTTCTTCAATACTCATTCTGGTAACGATGGCTACGAACGAGGCAAATTTAAGTTTCAACCCTTCCAATTCAAAGGGGGATAAAGAGACTTTATAGGTTTCTTTCATTTTATTGAAGACCCAAATGACTTTTTCAGGTTCGTTTCGTTTGATGTAATCTAGATAGCGTAATTCAAAATGATACGAATCGAAGGTTTCTTTGTGGATCCGTCGATCATAAAGATTATTTTCCAGGCTGTAATCAGTGGATAGATTTTTTTTATTTTTTTCTTGTTGAAAGTACCAAATAAATTCTTCCTTTTTGGTTGGTCGCTGAGTCAGAATCGTGTGTAATAGTTGGATATATTCTTCAAATGAATACTTGTCTTCTTTGGAATAATGAATATTATAATGGTACTCATGTCCCATAAAAAAACAAGAGGTTTCTTTTGAACCGATAATACCGCAAGGGCCAATGATCATCTGATATTCCTTTTGTTCAGATTTAAAACAAAAATAGCCGTATAAATAGGATGTTGTATGGTAAAGCTGGATCTGCTCTGTTTTTCTAAATGGAAAATAGGTACTGATCGTGATTGGTAAGTCTTCTAAATTTTTTGGATGGATGAGATATCCGTTTTCATCAAATAATAGCATCGGAATCAGATATTTTCGGTACAATAAATCCATAGTTATTTTAATCGTATCGGTAGTCATAATATAAATACTCCTTGTGACGAATTCTTTCTTTTTATTTTACACGAATAAATTTTATATAGCGCGAATATTTTGGTATAAATGCTAATTTTTTTATATAAAATTCGTTTTTTATTCTTTATAATCTGTTATATAAAGCGGTTACAAATGAGGCGCCGATGGAAACAGATCAGTTACAAGCTTTGTTTGATCGATTATCTGTTCAGGAAAAAATCGCACAAACGATCCAACTGAATGGAAGTATTCTATCAGAAAATGATGTGATGAATACTGGGCCAATGGAAGAATTAGGATTACCTCAAGAGTTAGACGTATTTGAGATTGGCTCTATTTATAATATCAACGATCATCAAAAATTAAAAGAACTACAAACAAAAGTTTTAGCAAAAAGTAAACACAAGATACCCATGTTGTTTATGTCAGATGTCATTTATGGGTTTCGGACAATTTTCCCCATACCTCTAGCTCAAGCTGGTTCTTACGATTTTGAGTTAATCCAACAAGCAGCTAAGTTAACAGCAGAAGAAAGTTATTTAAATGGCTTACATGTCTTGTTTTCACCAATGTTAGATTTAGCGCGTGATCCACGTTGGGGAAGGGTAATGGAATCTCCAGGCGAAGATGTTTATACGGCGAAAGAGTTTGCAAAAAGTATCGTCAATGGTTATCAGGGAGATAGTGAGACAAAAATTCCAGAAAAACATGTAGCTGCATGTCTGAAGCACTTTGCAGCTTATGGAGCACCGGAAGCAGGACGGGAATATCAAGCGGTAGATATGTCCCATCAACGGCTTTTCAATGAATATCTACAGCCTTATCAAGCAGCAATTGAAGCAAAATGTGAATTAGTAATGACTGCTTTTAATTTGTTGAATGGAGTTCCTGCAACTGGAAATGAATGGTTGAATCGAGAGATTTTACGTTCTCGCTTTGGTTTTGATGGCGTATTAGTTTCAGACTATGCAGCAATCAAAGAACTGATTCCTCACGGGTATGCCAAAGACGAAATAGATGCAGCCAAAAAGGCACTCATTGCAGGTGTTGATTTAGACATGATGACTTCGATTTATGCCAATCACCTGTCTGAATTAGTACAAGAGCCACAATTTATGCAACTTCTCGATGAAGCGGTGTGGCGTATTTTAATGCTAAAAAATAAATTGGGCTTATTTGAAAATCCTTATCGTGGCTTGGAAGAAGTGAATACTGGAGAAATCTTAACCGAAAAAGCTAAAGAAGCAGCAGTCGAGTTGGTTGAAAAAAGTTGTGTTCTTTTAAAAAATAATGACACACTTCCATTAGTACCAAATCAAAAAATTGCTGTGATCGGTCCATACGGCGAAAGTCCTCTCACTTTAGGTTTTTGGGCTTCAGTCAGCGGAAAGCCACAAGATACGGTTACTTTGAAGGAAGGATTGAGTCGCCATTTTGCGACAGATCACTTAATGTTTGCTAAAGGATACAATTTATTCGATTCTTATGATGGGTTTGGACCTCTGAAAAAAGGAATGGAATTATTGAATGGGCCAATTGCAGAAGAGGAATCATTAATGAAAGAAGCTTACCAGATTTCTCAAAAGGCTGATGTGATTGTATTAACATTTGGCGAACAATTTCTCGAAAGTGGTGAAGGAGCTTCTAAAGCTCACTTACAGATTTCACAAAAACAACGTTTGATCAAAAAATTACATGAATTAAATAAACCAATTATAGGCGTACTATATACCGGTCGACCGCTAGTCATAACGGATATAGAAAAATATTTCGATAGTTTATTACTTGTCTGGTTTCCTGGAACGATGGGTGGGATCGGAATCGCTAATTTACTTGCTGGTAAAGTCAGTCCTTCTGCTCGTCTATCGATGACGTTTCCTAGAAGTGAAGGACAACTACCGATTTATTATGCTCAGACCTCCACAGGCAGACCAATATCAACAAGCAATCATTCTGAGCGTTTTGTCTCAAAATATATCGATGAATCCAATGATCCGCTATTCAAATTTGGAGCGGGAATGAGTTACGCCTCATTCGAAAGTCAATTACTGAGAAGTGAGCAAAAAGACCAATTTATTGAGATCAATTATTTAGTGAAAAATCGATCGGATGTTTCAGCAGAAACAGTGACACATCTTTATCTTCATCAAGAATATGCTTCGATTGTCCAACCGGAAAAACGATTGGTCGGCAGTCAGCGAATCTATTTAGAAGCAAATCAAGAAAAGCAAGCAAGAATCAATATTCCAATTTCTGACTTAGCTATCTTTGATAATAATGGAAATAGTTGGATAGAAGAAGGTGTCTACCATTTTTATTTAAATGTCGACGGGTTAGAAAGTGTTACCACATGGGAATATAAACAATAGGGGGATTACGATGGAAAAATTAGAAGCGTTTTTAGGAAGTAAGTTATTACCATTATCGCAAAAATTACAACAAAATAAAGTGTTAGCTGCTTTGATGGAAGGGTTTATTCGTACGAGTCCAATCACTTTGGGGATTGCGCTGATTACGATCGTAGGGAACTTCCCAATTCCTGGTTGGATTGATTATTTGACTTCATTAGGTATTTACCCACATGTAGAAGCTATTACAAATGGTGCAACTGGGGTATTTTCATTGTATGTCGTTTATAGTCTGGCTTTTTCTTATGCAAAACAACTGGGGACGAATGAGCGAAACGCAGCAATTATTTCTTTAGCTAGTTTTGTGATGTTGATGCCTCAAACTGTCGCAACAATGGCTATGCAAAATGGAGAGGCTGTAGACTCTACGATTGCAGCATTACGTTTAGATTTCTTAGGCGGACAAGGCTTGTTTATTGGAATGATCGTTGCGTTAGTGGTTACTCAACTTTATGCTTATCTATCGAAAAAAATATTGTGCTTAAATTACCAGATAGCGTACCTCCGATGGTTACGCAATCATTGGCACCGGTCTTTGTTGTAACAATCATCTTTGTCTTTGTATTTATTCTGCGTATCTTATTTGGTTTGACAAAATCTGGCTCGATTTTCCAATTCTTTATCGATGTGATCAATGCACCGCTTAACGCGTTGGTTGCTAGTCCATTATCAATTATTATTATCATGGAAGTATTAGCTGTCCTTTGGTTCTTTGGGATTCACAATGCAGTTTTACAAGGACCATTAGGAGCAATCAGTATGACGATGGTTGTCTCAAATATCGCAGCTTTCCAAAAAAATGAAGCTTTGCCTTACTTGATTCCTTCTGTGATCTACATGGGAATGTACGCTGCAGGCTTCATGGGATTTGTGACGTTCTTTATGATTCGTAGTAAATCTGCCAAAATGAAACAACTTGGGAAATTATCCGTGATTCCTGCCATTTTCAACATTACGGAACCCTTGATGTTTGGTATGCCGATTATTTTAAACCCATTGTTTTTCATTCCACAAGTCTTTACACAGTTGATCGCAGGCTTTGTGACGTGGGGATTAACCACAACCATTTTACCGATTTCATTGAACCCAATGATAAGTTTATTGCCTTGGACGACACCAACTTTTGTTAAGATGCCACTTTCTGGTGGGATAAATTATATAATCTTGATGGTTATTTGCATGGGTATCGGGATCTTGATGTGGTATCCATTTATCAAGATTGCTGACAAAAAAGAGTATGAATTAGAATTAAAAGCAGAAGCCGAAGCTAAGGAAGCAAAAGAAAAGATGGCTGGTGTGATTGCAGAAGAAGTTCAAGCATAATGGAGGAGAGCAAATGGTCGTTTTAGGGATTGATATTGGAGGGACGATGATCAAGACCGCTCTGATTTCTCAGAATGAAGTTTCTTTTAAAAAGCGTTTTCCAACACCTTCAGACAAAGAGCAATTTCAACGATTATTATCACAAATGATTCGTGACTATCAAGAGATCCAATCATTCCATAAAATTGCTTTTTCAGTACCTGGATCGGTTGATCAGTCTGGGACAGTTCGCTTCGGTGGTGCTGTTCCTTATCTGGATCAACTCCAATTGCAATCGTTTTTAGAGTTGGAGAATTTCGAAGTGTTCGTTGAAAATGATGCCAAAGCTGCTACTTCCTGTGAAATGAAATATGGCAATTTAAAAGGGATCCAACAAGCCGCAGCAATTATTTTAGGAACTGGAGTTGGCATGGGCATTTGTATCAATGGACAGCTTTATAAAGGAACGCACATGCAAGCCGGTGAAATTAGCTTTATGATCCGTGATCGTCAGATTACTGGTCAAGACTCGTTTGTAGGTATGGGACTGTCGGCTGTTTGGTTGATCAAACAATTAGCTGAATTATTAAAAGTAGACAACGAGGGCGAACAGGTCTTTGCTGCCTTAAAAGACAGTGAGAATGAGTCAGCCAAAGCTTTATTTCATGATTATTGTAAACAGGTTGCTTTTCTTTGTTTCAATGTTCAAACGCTGCTAGATGTTGAAAAGATCGTCATTGGTGGAGGAATCAGTCAACAAGAATATTTGGTCCAGACGATTCAACAAGCTTATCGAGAGCTGTTTACAGTAGCGCCAATCATCAAAAAAACATTACAACCAATGACGATTGAAGCAGCAAAATTTCAAGCAGACGCCAATTTAATTGGTGCGGCCATAAAGGAGAATGAAGATGAAAAATAAATTTCCAACAGATTTTTTATGGGGAGCTTCTACCAGTGCTTATCAAGTAGAAGGCGCTTGGAATGAAGAGGGGAAAGAACCATCTGTTCAGGATATCAAGTCTATCCCAGAAGGAACGACTGATTTTAAAGTTGCCTCTGACCACTACCATCGATTGGAAGAAGATGTCCGTTTATTTAAAGAGTTAGGACTAAAAGCTTATCGTTTTTCGATTTCATGGAGTCGTGTAATGCCTAATGGAAAAGTGAATCCAGCTGGTATTGCTTTTTACAAACGTTTGATTGAGTTATTGAAAGAAAATGATATCCAACCAATCGTAACTGTTTTCCATTTTGATTTGCCTGCGTCCATTGCCGAAAAAGGTGGTTGGGAAAATAGAGAAACGATTCAAGATTTTGCGGATTATTGTCAGGTATTATTTGACCATTTTGGGCAAGATGTTCCACTTTGGCAAACAATTAATGAACAAAATGTCATGGCATTGGCTGATTCTGTAATTGGGACAAGTAATAAAAGTATGAAAGAAAAATTCCAAGAAAACCATCATATGTTAGTCGCACAAGCCCTCGTGACCAGTAATTACCACAAAGGAAATTATAACGGCAAAATTGGACCAGCACCTAACATCGCTAGTGTGTATCCTGCTTCAGATAAACCAGAGGATCAGATGGCCGCTTTATATATGAGTGCGCTTAGAAATTGGCTCTTTTTAGATGTTGCTGTTTTTGGGAAGTACAATCATAATGCTTGGCATTTATTAGAGAAGATTGGTGCGGAACCAGTGATTACTGCAGAAGATCAAACGATTTTAGCAGAAGGAACAGGAGACTACATTGCTTTTAACTACTATAATACAATGACCGTCTCCAGTTATTTTGCTAAAGAACAAAAAATAGATCAGCAATCCGGTTTTGGGATTCCAGGATTCTTTCAAACAGTCGAAAATCCACATTTACCAATGACGGAATTTGGCTGGCCTATTGATCCAGAAGGGTTTCGTTTTACTTTAAATGAAATTTATTCTCGCTATCGCTTACCACTCTTGGTGACAGAAAATGGGATCGGTGCATCAGAACAACTCATTGACGGGAAAATCCATGATGATTATCGGATTGATTATTTACATCAACACATCCAGCAAATGGCTTTAGCGATTGAAGATGGCGTTGAGGTGATCGGTTATTGCCCATGGAGTGCGATTGATTTGATCAGTACCCATGAAGGAATCAATAAAAGGTACGGATTTATCTATGTCAATCGGACCGATGAAGAGTTACTCGATTTAGCACGGTATAAAAAGGATAGCTTTTATTGGTATCAACAAGTGATTGAGGAAAATGGCTTAGGAGAATGAAGCAATGAGAACAAAAGAAATTATTTTTGATCGCAAGGCAAATACCGGTCTCAAGCTTTACTTACAAGAAGAATTGTTTGAATCGCAGCCAATCGAAAAACGTCCGTTTATTTTAGTGATTCCTGGGGGTGGGTATTCTTTTTGTAGTGAAAGAGAAGGGGAACCGATCGCATTAAGCTTTCTGTCAAAGGGCTATCATGCAGGTGTTTTACATTATCATGTAGGAGAACATCGTCATTTTCAAAAAGCATTGTCTGATGGACAAAAAGCAATGGAATTACTTCAAGAATGTGCGGAAGAATGGCAGATTGATCGTCATAAGATTGCGGTCATTGGCTTTTCAGCAGGTGGGCATTTAGCAGCAGCCATGTCGACAATGTTAGCGACTAAACCCGCTCTATGTTTATTAGGTTATCCAGCTATCCTCTCTTCTTTTTCGGAGGTCATGGGTATTTCTGCTCCTTCTTTGGAAGAATGCGTGACGAGTGATACGCCGCCGACGTTTTTATTCTCCACATTTGAAGATTCGATCGTTCCTATCGAAAATTCCTTACTATATTTACGTGCGTTAGAAGAAAATGATGTTCCTTTTGAATCACATATTTTTCAAAAAGGACTTCATGGACTTTCTTTGGCAACTAAGTGGTACCGCACAACTGATGAAGTGACAGACGAACGTTTTGCTCGCTGGTTTCCATTTGCGATGGAATGGATGGAATCACAGTGGGAAGAACAAGAAAAAGGCAACGAATTATCGACCAGAGAGATCATCGACATACCGATTTTTCAACTCGTAAAAGAGGCAGAAAATCAGCAAGTTCTCCAACGATTTTTCCCTAGCTGGCAAGATCCTAGTCGTTTCAAATTGGTAAAAAGACTTAATTTAAAGCAATTACGGCGAATGATTCCAGATCAAATGACGAATGAACGATTTGAACAATTGATCGATGGATTGAATCGACCAAAGGAGGAGCATTGAATGCAAGCTTACCTTGTCCATGAAAGTTATAAAGCGACCAATCGTCTGACGGCTGAACAGCCTCAGGAACTTACGGAGTTAACTTTTTATAAGAACAGTAAAAATGCTTGTCAGTTACTACTTCATGACGGGCGAAAAAACCATTTCGTACTATCGGATGAATTTTCGATACCAGATGCTATTGAGATACCGATTTATCGTATCGCTATCGAATCCTCGTTACCAGTAAAAGCTCAATTTATTGACTATTATTTAGGCAACGAAGATATATTGTATGCTGATAAGTTGTTAGAACAAACAGTGAAAACTTATTCAGGCGATCGTTATGCGCCAATTTATCTGGAATTTCCTTTGGATACTGAAATCAAGTCTGGCAGCTATTCACTAGAAATAACAGTTTACCGTTCATATTTGACAGCCGGTGACGAAGAAGTAGTGACGAAAAAATTAATGATTGACGTTTCAGATTATTGTTTTCCAGATAACGTGACTCAGAAATTTAATTTGGACATCTGGCAACAACCGTCTAATTTAGCGAGAAGTTTTCAAGTCCCACTTTGGAGTGAGACTCATTTCCGATTGATTCGCGAAATGGCTGCCAGTTTAGCAGCTATTGGGCAAAAAGCGGTAACGGTGATCGCAGGCGAGATCCCTTGGAAAGGTTGGTTCAATTATATCGTCAAAGACTATCCAGCGAATCTCTATGAGTATTCAATGATCAAAGTCAAGAAGGATCTCAAAGGAGAATTGACGTGTGATTTCACCATTTTAGATCGCTATCTTCAAACAATGGCAGAAGCAGGTATCGATCAAGAAATCAACGTCTTTGGTTTGTTAGGTGTGTGGCAAGTACCCTTCTTCCCATTGATCCAACAATTAGATTACCCAGAAAAAATCGTGGTTCGTTATTTTGATGAAGCCTTGCAAAAGATCGGATTCATCGAAAACAAAAATGAATTGAAGTCCTATTTCAACCAATTATTTGAGCATTTCAAAGAGATTGGGGTATGGGACAAAGTCAGGATTATCTCTGATGAGCCGAAGATTCACGAAATAGACACCTTTAAAGCTTCATTAGCAGAATTAAAGTCAGTGGATACTAGTGTTCAGATAAAAGTCGCTTTTGATAAAGAAAACGTCTTGGAACAATTGCTGCCAGATGTCGATTTTCCGGTCACTTCTTTTTATTGTACGTGCAACCATTATCAGCAGTTAACACAAAGCCATCCAGGAAAGACACAATATTATATTTGTAATTATCCTGATCGTCCGAATACCTTTTTACACAGCTCATTACTAGAGACTCGTATCCAAGGAATTTTAGCGCATTGCTTCAAAACAGATGGTATGCTGCGTTGGGCATATAATTGCTGGCCAGAAAATGTGCGAGAAGATATCCGCTATAATACTAGTTCGTTACCGATCGGTGATACTTGTCTCATTTATCCTAGCTATTCTGGACAGTTATTGTTGTCTTTACGTTACAAACAATTGCAAAGAGGAATTGAAGATTTTTATCTGATTAAAGAAGCAGTGAAAAAGAATCCGATTGTCACACAACAATTGTTAGATGCATTTCTAGGCAGCAGCGAACCAAAAGAATGGATGCAAGATAGCCATACAAGCAACCAACGTTTGTTTAATCAACAGGCAGACGAATACGAAGCATTTCGAAAACACTTGATTGCTTCCTTGTCTTAGAGCTGAGTACTTGTTTTGTGGTTACTTCCCACAGGTGAAACAAGAAGAGACTCTTAGTTCCAGACGCTTTTTGATCACCTTGCTAAACAACATGCCTTTCTTTTAAAATCAAGCCCCAAAATTTGAAAAGTTCTTTCTGATTTTTCATTCTTGATTTGAGGCATTGTTGCTTATAACATAAAGAGAAGCCAAAGGAGCCGAAACCAAGTTTGATTTTCGCTCAATTTGGCTTCTTTTTACGGTAATGTCATATTTGAGTTTTTTTTTTATTGAAAAAAATAACAGCGTTTACCTGTTCTGCTCGTAACTTGTGAAGGAATCAGGTAAAATAGAGTAAAGGAGGAGGATATATGCTAAAAAATTTAAAAGAAGTTGTTATCGCCATTTTACCAATGACGCTTTTAATTGTTATTTTAACTTTTATTTTCGCACCGCTTGACTCAGATGAAATGATTTCTTTTTTGTTTGGGGCAGGGATTATGATGATTGGCATGACACTATTTTTATTTGGCGCCGATTATTCGATGATGGAAGTCGGGCGATTAGTGGGAAAATATATGATCAAAAAGAAAAGTCTCACAATCCTCATTGCTTTAGGATTTATGATTGGAATTGTAATCACGATCGCAGAACCTTCCGTTCAAGCGTTGGGACAACAAGTCAATCAGATTTCTGAAGGAAAGATTGGCCGAGTTGTGTTAATTGGAATTGTAAGCGTTGGCACAGGTGTCTTTTTAGCGTTTGCTCTGTTACGGGTTGTCTTCAAATTATCTTATTATCAATTGATGGCGATTGGTTATGTTGGTGTATTAGTCGCTTCATTTTTTACAAGTAATGAATTTATGCCGATTGCTTTTGATTCTGGAGGCGTTACGACTGGACCGATTACTGTTCCTTTTATTCTAGCATTAGCTGGCGGACTGACTAGTATGATTCGTCAAGAAACGAGTGCCAATGATAGCTTTGGGATGGTAGGGATTGCATCTTTAGGTCCAATTCTGGCAGTAATGATTTTAGGGGTGATTTTTCAATGAAGATAGTCCAAGAATTATTCTCGGGGATAGAAATCATTTCCTATGAGGTGTTAATCGCCATATCGCCGATCATACTATTATTCTTAGTCATGAACTTCCTGAGCTTTCAGATGAGTAAAGAACGTTTCTGGGCTATTATCAAGGGCTTTTTGATCACTACTGTCGGATTGATCTTATTCCTGCATGGTGTCGATCTGGCTTACGTTCCTGTTGGACAACATCTAGGTAGTGTACTTGCTAGTTTAGAACATAATCAGCTTTTGATACCTTTAGGGTTCTTGATGGGGTTTTTAGTTGGTTTCGCAGAACCAGCGATCCATGTCATGGTTAAACAAGTGGAAGAATTGAGTGAGGGAAGAATCAAAGCAAAAATCATGTTAGCAGTCATCTCTATTGGGATTGGTTTAGCAGTTGGGTTATCTATGTGGCGTTTATTAGTTGGTTTTTCTCTCTACTATTTTTTGATTCCAGGATATGGCTTAGCTTTCATTTTAGGACGCAAGGTTGATAAAATTTTTCTTGCTATGGCATTTGATAACGGAGGGGTAGCGACTGGCCCCATGTGTTCCACGTTCATTTTATCGATGTGTGTGGCAATCGCCACGCAAATTGAAGGAAGAGATCCGATTATTGATGGATTTGGAGTAGTGGCTATGATTGCATTGACGCCCATATTATCGACATTGGTTCTAGGCTATATCTACAAAAGGAAAGATGAAAAAGATAAACAAGCCAAACACAAATTACAACAGTTGGAGGGAAAAAAATGAAAGATCCTGTAGCGTTGAATCTGAATATGATCGTCACGATTGTTGATGGGGGAATGGGGTACGAAGTGATTAAGTTTTCAAAAACCGCCGGAGCAGCTGGAGGTACGATACTCCATGGGCGTGGATCAGGGATTCATGATTCTAGTAATTTTTTAGGTCTGGAAATCTCCCCTGAAAAAGATATTGTGTTAACCCTCATACCTGATAGTTTAACCAATCAAGTCATGGAGACGATTGGTCAGGGAATCAACATTGATGTTCCAGGTAATGGTATTTGTTTTAGTATTGATGTTGATAAAGTCATTGGGATCACTAAAATCCACCAATATCGGGAAGTGATCGAGATGAAAGAATTGATGGAAAAAGAGGAGTGAATCTGCAATCGCTCAGGTGGTTTCATTGTTTTAAGGAGAATTTGATGAATTACTAAATTTTTATGAAACCCTCCTCTTTTACCAGACAACTTTTTAAAAATATGCTATGTTAAAAATGATAAAGGGGGAGAAAAATGAATTTTTTAGTGGTGCTAAAGGATCAAGTCATCAACCGTTCGACCTTTCTTTATGTTCAGTTAAACAAGGGGAAAACTTTGTTGCATTTTTCGCCAGAGTTTCATTTAGAAGGTCAAACACTAGGAGAAATCTATCAATCAGAAGGGTTAACTGCACTTTTGCTCTTTTTTAATAGAGAACTTGATTTACCTGTGAAAGATTATCTTGAGCTTTCATTGACAAGTTGGGATCAGGCAGTAACAGAGCTATTTCCAAATGGCTTGATAATCAAGGAGAACGGCCAGTTGATACAGTTAACGGTCAGTGAACTTCAAAGACAAATGCGTTATAAAATTGATGAGAAAGATTCGTTTTCAATTTTTCAACGGCAACAAAAAATCTTAAAAAGTTTTTTAAGTGAAATTGGTAAAAAACGCCATTTATTAAAGACAACTCAATTATTAAAAAAATATCCTGATTTAGTTCATACATCGATTCAATTAACACAATTCTTAACGCTGATTCGCCGATTTGTTCGCTTGAAGGAAGTGCCTTCTAGAAAGCTCACGTTACCGTTAGCGGATACATTTCGTGTCGTCCAAAGAGCGCAGGAAAAGAAAGTCATCGTGATTGACTTTATGAAGAATCGGAATGCACTTCATCAATTAACAATGGAAAAAGCGAATTAAAGCTTTTTCTTTTTGCTTTTTTTTGCCATAATAAGAGCAACAGGAGGAGTTACGATGGCACAAATTTGGTTAAGACGCTTGATTGAATACAAAAGAAAATACAACCAAGTGATGCAAGGACGTTATGCAACATTTGATTCGTTGAACCGAGTATTGTTGATTCTGGCACTATTCTTTCGTCTGTTTCAATTTTTACTTCCTTTTTCAATCGGTTATTTCTTATTTTGGGGATTACTCGGTCTAATCGTATTTCGATTGTTATCGAAGAAAATCTATGTAAGAATAAATGAAAATCGTAAATTCATCGAAAAATCGAATCAAATGAAATTATGGTTTTCTCAGTTGAGAAAGCCAAAAAATTCAAAGAAAGTGATGGAGTACACGTTTTTTTCTTGTCCTACTTGTCACCAAAAGCAAAGAGCGCCACGAGGTAAAGGGCGAATTCGAGTGACTTGTAAAAAATGCGGTACCCAATTTGAAACGAAAGTCTAGGTGAAGAGGATGAAGTTAGTCTTATTACGACATGGTGAAAGTGAAGCTAATTTTCAAAATTATTGGACTGGCTGGTTAGATGTTGCGCTAACTGAAAAGGGGATGCAACAAGCAACGGAAGCTGGACGAAAAATGAATGAGCAAGGATTGGTTTTTGATATCGTTTATACATCTGTACTAAAAAGAGCAATCAAAACGTCACAGTTAGCTTTAGAAGAAATGAATCAATTGTATCTTCCCGTCCAAAAAACTTGGCGGTTAAATGAGCGACATTATGGGGCATTAGTTGGTAAAAATAAAACGGAGATGAAAAAAGAATATGGCGAAGAACAAGTCAAAAAATGGCGTCGTGGCTATCGAGAAGTTCCGCCACTCGTATCAGAAAACCATTTTGATCGACGCTATGATTCTTTAGATCCACGTTTGCTCTCCCATGGTGAAAGCTTAGAGATGACAGTTGAGCGCGTGGTTCCTTTATGGCAAGATGAACTTGCACCACACTTATTAGCTGGTAAAAATGTCTTAGTGGTTGGACATGGGAATAGCTTACGTGCGTTAACGAAATATTTAGAAGATGTACCAGAAAATCAGTTGGATACGATTGATATCCCGAATGCGCAACCGATCCAATACAATTTAAATAAAGAGTTAGAAATCCTCGGAAAAGAATTGTTATAAGAGGGACATGTTTTGTGGGAATATGAATAGATTTAAAGGAAAGAAGTTACGATGATAAAAAATTATGTTTGGGATTTTGATGGAACATTATTTGATACTTATCCAGCCATGGTCGATGGAGCGCTTCAAGCAATGGCTGCGTTAGGTATCTTAGCGGATCAAGAAACGATTTATCCGATTATGAAGAAATTTTCCACCCGTCAACTAATCAAAGAATACCAATTACCAGAAGAACAATTTACACCCTTGTTTCATCGTTATGAAGCAGCGAGTCAGAAAATTTCCAAGCCTTTTGCAGGCACCCAAGAAGTGTTACGATTATTGAAAAGCCAAGGTGCAAAGCATTTTATTTTGACCCATCGACTCTCAACCTCAACTTGGGGATTACTTGAGCAGTTTGATCTAACTGATTTAATTGAAGAAGTCATTGGGATTGATCGGAATTTTCCTCGTAAGCCAGCGCCCGACTCATTAAATGATTTGATCCAAAGACATCAATTGAAAAAGTCGGAAACGATCATGATTGGTGATCGTCGTTTAGATATAGAAGCTGGTAAGAATGCAGGAGTCTTGACTTGTTTGTATGATATTGATCATTTTTTACAAGATATTCCTGCGGATTATGTTGTAGATGATCTCTTAAAAATCCTTGATATCAAGGAGAAAGCAATAAAATAGTATCCTCTTTCAAAGTGAGGTATGTTATAATTTGAATAAGGAGTGATCAAATGGAAATCAAAAGACAAAAAGAAGTAGTAGAGGCATTTCACTATGATTTTAAAAGGCCTGATCAAGAAGTTGAAACAGATTTAAAAGTAGGATTTTCTCCTCTGAAAGAGACGATTGAGAACTATCCGAAAGAACACAGTATCGTAGGGGCACGTTTAGAATTTCGGTTAGTCTTTGATACATATGTTTTATCAGGAAGCGTGAGTCAAATTAACCATATCCTTAATCGAAAGATTGAAGGACAAAATGATGTCACACAAGAAGAAGTGGATGAGCTAGTTGCGCCATTATTTGACATCGTCAAACGAATGGCCTATGAAATAACTGAGATTGCATTGGATCAACCAGGCGTGAAACTAAATTTTCAATCTGAAAAAGAAGAAAACGAAGCATAAAACGTGCTTAAAACCAGTAGTGATAGTCAAAGGCTATCACTACTGGTTTTTTTCTATTACTAATTGTAAGCAAAACGAATGTATTTTTTACATAAATAGTCTAGAATGAACGAGTCGCTGAAAAAAATATTTTCAGGAAAATGATTGAAGAATCATTTTCGGGAACCTTTACTTCCTTAGATGGACTTGTCATTAAAAATTAGAGGAGGAGTAAAATGACAACACTCATCACAGTTTTAGTGGTTCTAGTTTTTGCGGTATTATTATATGTTTTCTATCGCATGCAAAAGCGCCATGCAAAATTTTCAACAAGGGTTTATACAGCTCTAGCTATCGGAATCGTATTTGGTGGCTTATTACAATTGATTTTTGGAGTAGATAACCAAGTCATCAGTCAATCAATGGAATGGATCAATATCGTAGGTGAAGGCTATGTCGGCTTCTTACAAATGCTGATTATGCCATTAGTATTCGTCTCGATCGTTGGCGCATTTACAAAAATGAAAGTTTCTGAAAAATTAGGTAAAATCAGTGCAACAGTATTAACCTCACTGCTTGCAACAACAGCAATTGCTGCATTGATTGGAATCGGTACAACCATATTATTTGGTCTTCAAGGAGCGAAGTTTACCGAGGGCGCAGCAGAAACAGCTCGAATCTCGGAATTAGCCACTCGCCAAGAGAGTATCCAAGGATTAACGATTCCGCAACAAATATTATCATTCATCCCTAAAAATGTTTTTGCTGATCTAGCTGGTACACGTGCAACAAGTACGATCGGTGTTGTGATTTTTGCTGCATTTGTCGGGATTGCTTATCTAGGAGTCAAAAGAAAAGCACCGAAAGAAGCAGAATTTTTTGCCAATTTGATTGATAGTTTATATAAAATCGTTATGCGTATCGTTACCTTAGTTTTACGTTTGACTCCATATGGCGTCTTTGCGTTGATGACGAATGTGATGGCTACTAGTGATTTTGTTGCCATTATCAATTTAGGAAAATTCGTACTTGCTTCGTATGTTGCTTTACTAGCAGTCTTGATTGTTCATTCATTGATCTTGCTTTCAGTGAAAGTCAATCCGTTTGACTACTTTAAAAAAGCTTTTCCAGTATTGAGCTTTGCTTTTACTTCACGTTCAAGTGCAGGGGCATTGCCATTGAATATCGAAACACAGACCAAAGCGTTAGGTGTGGATGAAGCAACAGCGAATTTTTCAGCCAGCTTTGGTTTATCAATTGGGCAAAACGGCTGTGCAGGTGTGTATCCAGCGATGCTAGCCACGATCGTTGCTCCAGCTGCTGGAATTGATGTTTTTAGTATTGGCTTTATCTTGATGTTAGTTGCAATCGTCACGATCAGCTCATTTGGTGTAGCCGGTGTTGGTGGTGGCGCAACGTTTGCTTCATTGATCGTCTTAGGGGCGATGAATTTGCCAGTTGCCATCGTTGGCTTAGTTATCTCAGTAGAACCATTGATTGATATGGCTCGAACAGCAACGAACGTCAGTGGCAGTATGGTTGCCGGGATTGTCACAAGTGCTAGAATTAAGGACTTGGATCGTGAAGCAATCAAAGATGATTCAAAAGTCATTGATGTCAATGCTTAGTTATAAGCCAAAAACAGATTTCGTCTTTGAGACGGGATCTGTTTTTTTTATAAGCGATTGATACAGAGAATCTATTTTATTCCGAAAAGTGAAAACGAGATTCCATCCACTCCAAAAACTATGACAATAAGGGCAAGTATAAGAGTATAAAGATGGAGTGAAGATAGCTTTTCCGATCTCCGTATGCTAAAATAGTTAAGCTTATGACTTCTAAAACGAAGAAATGTAGGAGGATTTACATGTTTACCAATGAAATGAAAATCATGTTATATGTTGATGATGTGAAAAAAAACGTTGATTTTTGGACTGCGGTTGGATTCAAAGAATTAGATCGTCAAGAAATGGATGGCACACTGGTTGTAGAAATCGCCCAATCGGAGAAGGCGACTACTTCACTTGTCTTATACGATCGGGAATTCATTGAACAACATTCCCCAGAAGTTGCTGGAAGTTCCCCATCCTTGATGTTTTATAGCGATGATATTTTTGATTTATATAAGAAAATGCAAGCACAAGGTACGGTATTAGGCGAATTAGTCCAGTTAGGTGAAGAATACGTATTTAATTTTGCCGATCCTGATGGTAATTATTTTGCAGTAACAGGGAAATAAAGAAATGATTTGAAGGTAGTCTTCAGACACTCATTCTACTAGTAGTTAAACAGGTAATGTTTAGCGACTAGTAGAGTGGGTGTTTTTCACTTGGTAGAACCTAGTTTATGTAAATGGTCATTCCATCGTTGAGGTCATCTTATTCCATCTTTTATGTAGTAAAGTTTGCCTAAATTAAAAAACGATAATTATATTATGTTAACTGAAGAGTTTGAACATAAATACACAAGCATAAATATCGTCAAACGAACCTTACTTTTTTTATACTATTCTGGAGAGAAGAGAAGGAAGGAAAGAAAACATGGATTACCAAGTATTACTTTATTACAACTACACAACCATTGAAGACCCAGAGCAATTTGCGAAGGAACATTTAGCCTTTTGTAAATCGTTGAATTTAAAAGGAAGAATCTTAGTTGCCAAAGAGGGTATCAACGGCACATTGTCTGGAACAATCGAAGAAACTGAAAAATATATGGCGATGATGCATCAAGACGAGCGTTTTGCTGATACATTTTTTAAAATTGATCCAAGTGAAGGCCACGCATTTAAGAAAATGTTTGTTCGTGCACGACCAGAACTTGTTTCTTTGAAATTAGAAGACGATATCGATCCTCACGAATTGACAGGAGATTATCTCTCACCAAAAGAATTCAAAGAGGCAATTTTAGATGAAGATACTGTTGTCATTGATGCCAGAAATGATTACGAGTATGATCTAGGACATTTTCGTGGGGCTGTTCGTCCTGATATTAGAAGCTTTAGGGAACTCCCTAAATGGATCCGTGATCATAAAGAAGAATTTATGGAAAAACGAGTGGTTACTTATTGTACTGGTGGGATTCGTTGCGAAAAATTTTCTGGTTGGTTAGTCCGTGAAGGCTTCAAAGATGTTGGTCAACTACACGGCGGGATCGCAACTTATGGAAAAGACCCTGAAGTTCAAGGAGAATTGTGGGATGGTAAGATGTATGTGTTTGATGAACGTATTGCAGTTGATATCAATCAAGTGGATAAACGAATCGTAGGCAAAGATTGGTTCGACGGTACGCCTTGCGAACGCTACATCAATTGTGGCAATCCTGAATGCAATCGTCAGATGTTGACTTCTGTTGAAAATGAAGAAAAACATTTAGGTTCTTGTTCGATCGAATGCGCAAAACATCCACAAAACCGCTACATCAAAGAGCATCAACTGTCTGAAAAAGAAGTAGAAGAAAAATTAGCTGCTTTTTTTAACTAGCATTTAGTGACAAGCTGAAAAATAAACATAGCAGGAGAAGCTGTTCTCCAATCACCTAGCTCTAGTTGAGCGCTGAGTGAATAAGGGAATTCCTTTGCTATCTTTATTTTTGGCTTGTCTTTTTTTCTTTTTATTGAGAAAATCAGTATGGGAAAGGGAAAAACCTTTTCGATAAGTGTAAATCTATGCGAAAGATACGTTATACTACAATGGAAAGGGAGAGTTTCATCATGAAAAAGTGGGTTTATGCGATTGGCGATGTTCATGGAAAATACGATCTCTTTAAAAAATTGGTCAACGAATTTGATCCATTAAATCACCAATTAGTATTGATGGGGGATTTGAATGATAGAGGCCCTAATACGAAAGAGTGTTTTTTACTAGGTATGCAACTAGTAAAAGAAAATAACGCGATTTATCTTCGAGGAAACCACGAAGAGTACTTTTTGCAGTTCCTCCAAAGTCCTGAAGACTGGTATGAGCCCTATTTACGGAATGGTGGCAAAGAAACATTTGACAGTCTTTTACACCCTGGGTCAACTGAAGAGTATTCACCCACAGAGATTGCGTTGATGATTCGCTCACGATATGGCGAACTGATTGATTTTTTATGTGAGCGACCGCTTTATTATGAATGGCATAATTATCTCTTTGTCCATGCAGGGGTTGACTTAACTAAGAAAGATTGGCATGATACAAACCCTCATGATTTCATCTGGATCCGCGAACCTTTCCATGAAGGTAAAAATAATACAGGAAAAACAATCGTTTTTGGTCATACCATTACCCCTATGCTACACGGAGATATGGAAACGACAGATTTATGGATTCACGATAAGAAAATCGGAATTGACGGTGGAGCAGTCTTTGGTGGATCGATGCATGGTGTGGTTTTTGATGAAACTGGTATCGTTCAAGACATTGAGTATCAAAACACTGAAGGACCGTGGCAAGGAAATTAATGGATCAGGATAACAGTACATGATTCCTTATAAAAGTATTGAGGAAACTCAAATTCCTCAACTATTATAGGGGATTTTTAGTGTGATTGATTTGTTTTGCTAAGAGCTGCTATAAGTACTGTTATCAAATATGATAAAATGAATAAGTATGTGAGAAAATCCACCATTTTTATTTAGAAACAGGGAATAATGAAAATGGCTTTAACTTAAAAAGGGAGTATATTGATGGCAGAGAATTTAAATCAAACAATTGTCCAGTTAGTTCAAAAAGAACTAACGATGTATCATTCAAAACAACTTACCACCGTATTGAATTTATTGAACGAGGGAAATACTGTCCCATTTATTGCACGTTACCGAAAAGAAATGACCGGTAGCTTAGATGAGGTACAAATTCGAGAAATTGAAGAGCGTTATGCTTATTTAGAAAACTTAGAGAAACGAAAACAAGAAGTGATTCGTTTAATCGATGAACAAGGTAAGCTAACGCCAGAATTGAAAAAAGACATTACTTTAGCAGTTAAAATGCAACAAGTAGAAGACTTGTATCGTCCTTATAAACAAAAACGCAGAACGAAAGCGACGATCGCAAAAGAAAAAGGATTAGAGCCTTTTGCCCAGTGGCTTCGTCAATTGCCCAATGAAGATGTCTATGCAGAAGCAAAAAAATACCTCAATGATGAAAAAGAAGTTCATACGGTCGAGGAAGTATTGCAAGGCGCTCACGAAATCATTGCTGAAGAAGTCAGTGATAATGCAACTTACAGAACGTGGGTACGCTCCTATACCTACAATAAAGGTTCTTATGTCAGTGTCGTTAAAAAGAAGGAGCTAGATGAAAAAGCGGTATATGAAATGTATTATGATTATGCCGAACCCATTCATAAAATCGTCTCTCATCGCATTTTAGCGACGAATCGTGGTGAAAAAGAAGGCATTTTGAAAGTCGGACTCCAAGTAGAAGAGGAACCTATTTTGTCTTATCTGGAGCGGCAATTGATCAATAACCCAGCTTCTCCCGCAACTATGTTTGTTAGGAATGCTTATCAAGATAGTTACAAACGATTTATTCAACCTGCGATTGAGCGGGAAGTGCGCAATGAATTAACTGAAAAAGCTGATGAGCAAGCAATTGCGATCTTTGGAGAAAACCTCCGTAATCTCTTGTTACAACCTCCTTTAAAAGGAAAAGTCGTTCTAGGATTCGATCCAGCCTATCGTACAGGATGTAAGTTAGCTGTAGTAGATGCGACAGGTAAAGTTTTGGCAATTGAAGTCATCTATCCGCATAAACCTGCTTCTCAAGCGAAACGTGAAGCTGCAGGACCTGCTTTTGTTCAATTGATCAACCAATACCAAGTAGATATGGTCGCAATAGGAAATGGTACTGCTAGCCGTGAATCAGAACAATTTGTTGCTGAACAATTAAAATCAGCTGATCATAAAGCGTACTATGCGATCGTGAATGAGGCGGGAGCTTCTGTTTATTCTGCAAGTGATATTGCCCGCAAAGAATTTCCTGACCTCCAAGTGGAAGAGCGAAGTGCAGTGTCGATCGCTCGACGTTTGCAAGATCCATTAGCTGAATTAGTGAAGATTGACCCTAAAGCTGTAGGAGTTGGACAATACCAACATGATGTTTCTCAAAAACGTTTAGCGGAACAATTAGATTTTGTAGTAGAAACTGTGGTCAATCAAGTGGGTGTGGATGTTAATACTGCAAGCCCTCAATTATTGCAACACATCTCTGGTTTGAATAAAACAACTGCTCAAAATATTGTGACTTATCGAGAAGAAAATGGTGCGTTTGAGACGCGAGCGCAATTGAAAAAAGTTCCTCGCTTAGGACCAAAGGCTTATGAGCAAGCGATCGGGTTTATCCGTGTACCAGGTGGGAAAAACATTCTTGATAATACAGGCATTCACCCGGAAAGCTATCCAATTGCAAAAGAAATTCTAAAAAGCAACGGGTTATCAGAAAAAGCATTAGGTAAAAAAGAAGCAATCGAAACCCTATCTCAACTTTCTTCCACTCATTTATCCAAAACATTATCTGTAGGAGAAGAAACGTTAGCTGATATTCTTGAAGGGTTAACCCGACCTGGTAGAGATATGCGGGATGAAATGCCAGCCCCACTCTTGCGTTCAGATGTTTTAAGTATGGAAGATTTGAAACCAGGGATGGAGTTGAAAGGGACTGTACGGAATGTAATCGACTTTGGTGCGTTTGTTGATATCGGTGTAAAGCAAGACGGATTAGTTCATCTTTCTAAATTAAGTAAAAAATTTGTTAAACATCCTACTGATGTCGTTTCTGTAGGCGATGTTGTAACAGTTTGGATTGAAGCTGTTGATGTCAATAAAGGAAGAATCAGTTTAACGATGCTTTCCCCTTATGAGGCGAAATAAAGTGACAGAAATCGAATTGCAGCAACTCGTTGAAAAAATCTCGCTAGATAGTTTTTCATTGCCCTTTAAGCATCAAGCAAAATTCAATTCTCGTTTGCGATCTACAGGGGGACGTTATCACTTAAACGACCATCATTTAGATTTTAATTGGAAGATGTTTCAAGAAGTGGATGAAGCGACAAAAGTTGCAATCATTAAACATGAATTATGTCATTATCATTTGCATTTAGCTAATAAAGGTTATCGTCATCGAGATGCTGATTTTAAGGCTTTACTAAAAAAAACGGGTGGTTTAAGATACGCTCCTGCTCTTTCTGTTAAGAAAACGACTAAAATTGAATGGTATCAGTGTGCTAGTTGTACAACCGATATTTACCGCAAACGAAAAATCGATACCAAACGCTATGTTTGCGGGAAATGTCGAGGGCATTTGATTTGGAAGGAAACACTGGATAAAGTGCCAAATGAACAGCTTTCCAGTAAGTAAAAAATCTTAAAAAGGAGAAAAAAGCTCATGACGAATCAAGGGGAACAATTGAAAGATTGGAATTGTTTGCTATCCTTTTTGGCTGATGCAAGTGATCAAAGAACAAATGATTCGGCACCAATAGTGATTCTAGCAGGTAATGGCTTACCGATTCTTGCTGATAAGGCAGCTGAACTGTATTTGCAAGGACAAGTGCAGCAAATTTTTCTAGTCGGAGGAATCGGACATGCTACTAAGGTGCTTCGCCAAAATTTTGCAAAGCAAGGGGTTTTATTTGAGGATGGACTCAGTGAAAGTGAGATGTGTTTTCGTTACTTAACAGAAAAATACCACATTCCAACTGAAAGATTCATTTTAGAAACAACCTCGACGAACTCTGGGGAAAATGCACAACATGCCTTGACGATCCTTCAAAAAAAGGGCGCTTTACCTGAACGGATTTTTCTTATGAATGATCCAACATTACAGCGACGTACCAGAGCAACTTTTGAGAAGGTCTGGAAAGGCACAGGAGTAGAATGGTGTAACTATGTCCCATTTGTTCCCCAATTAATTGAACTAGCGGAAGAGTTACATTTTTCTCAGCCAGAGTTGAACGATCAATGGTCGAAAGATTATTTCTATGCGTTAGTTTTAGGAGAAATGGTTCGTTTGAAGGATGATGAACAGGGCTATGGACCAAATGGGAAAAATTATATGAATCATGTGGACATCCCACAAAAAGTTTGGTCAGCCTATCAACGGATCCGTTCTTCTGTTTCAGGAACTTTCTTGCGTTCATGAGAAAATCATCCCTAGTAGACCAAACGAGAGCGTTAGCCAGTTTTTAAATTTGAACGATTTTTCAAGTAAGTAACCTCTTCAAATATATTTGGTTGAAATTTTTTTAGGTTTATATGATAATGAGGAACGTGTTGTAATAGAAAACAAAATAATGGATGATATTTAAGAGAAGAGGATTCAAATGGAAAATCAAAATAAATTATACCATTTTGTTGGTATTAAAGGATCAGGAATGAGCTCATTGGCACTTGTCCTACACGAGCAAGGGTTACCAGTACAAGGATCAGATATCGAAAAATATTTCTTTACACAAAGGGATTTAGAAAAAGCAAATATCAAAATTTTGCCTTTTGGTGCAGAGAATGTTCAACCTGGAATGACGATCATTGCTGGTAATGCTTTCCCAGATACGCATGAGGAGATTCAAAGAGCGAAAGAGTTGGGATTAGAAGTTGTTCGTTATCATGACTTTATTGGCGACTTTATCCAAAACTACACGAGTATTGCAGTGACTGGTTCACATGGTAAAACGAGTACGACAGGATTACTTTCACATATGTTGACTGGCATTCGTCCAACAAGTTATTTAATTGGTGATGGCACAGGACATGGCGATCCCGAAGCAGAATTTTTTGCATTTGAAGCTTGTGAATATCGTCGCCATTTCTTAGCATATTCGCCTGATTATGTTATCATGACAAATATTGATTTTGATCATCCAGATTATTATACAAGTATTGATGATGTGTTTACCGCATTTCAATCAATGGCAAATCAAGTGAAAAAAGCGATCTTTGCCTATGGAGATGATGCTTACTTAAGAAAATTAGAAGCAGATGTTCCGATCTATTATTATGGTGTTTCTGAAGACGATGATATCCAAGCTCGGAATATCGAACGCACAACGACGGGGTCAGCTTTCGATGTGTACCACAAAGATGAATTTGTGGGACATTTCACTGTTCCTGCTTTTGGTAAACATAATATATTAAACGCATTAGGCGTGATCGCAGTTGCTTATTTTGAAAAACTAGACCAAGAAGAAGTAGCGAAAGAATTGTTAACATTCCCAGGTGTAAAACGTCGCTTCAGCGAAAAAATCGTAGCTGATATGACAGTTGTAGATGATTATGCTCATCATCCAGCTGAAATCAAAGCAACAATCGATGGGGCTCGACAAAAGTACCCTGATAAAGAAATCATTGCAGTTTTCCAACCTCATACATTTACCCGCACAATTGCTTTGATGGATGAGTTTGCAGAAGCACTAGATCTTGCAGATAAAGTTTACCTATGTGATATATTTGGCTCTGCTCGAGAAGAACAGGGCGATGTCAAAATTGAAGATCTTGGCAATAAAATCAAAAAAGGTGGTCAAGTGATCAAAGAAGACAATGTTTCTCCTTTACTTGATTTCCACGATGCTGTCATTATCTTTATGGGTGCAGGGGACGTTCAAAAATTTGAACAAGCGTATGAAAAATTATTAAGTAGCACGACAAAGAATGTATTGTAATCTATTTTTTAAGTAGTCGATTGTAAAGCAGTCTCTATCTGTTAAAGAATGAAACTTAACAGGTAGAGATTTTTTGATCTTTCTGGGTTTCAAAAGAGGAATCAACGTCGCTGTCTTCTTTCAGTTTCGTTAATAATTTCTTGTTTTAATCAGTGTAACTTGCCTTTTTGTACTGTTTTGATACAATAAGAAGTGATCAATATATAAACTGGAGGGTTACTAACTTGAACATAAGTAAACCACGTAAATTAGGAAAAACCATCAATGAACTGGAGGAAGGGGACTCGTTGTCTTTAACTGAATCGATTGAAGACAATCAGCTGTTATTGTATTTAGGACTAACAAATGATGCGAATCCACTCTACATCCAACATGATTTTGCGAAACAAACGGAGTACCAACAACCGATTGTGCCTTCTGTCATGTTGATGGGCATCATCACCAGTGCAATTTCAAAACATTTGCCAGGTCCTGGGTCTCATGTAGTCAATTTTTCTGTCAATTTTATTGAGCCAGTTTTCCATTATCAAACATTGACTTTTCAGTTTGATATTATCAAAGTAGACAAAATGAAAAATGTCGTGACAATCTCTGTCGAAGCAAACAATAGCGAAGAAAATCGGGTATTGGATGCAGTAGTGATGGTTCAGCCACCGGTCGAAACAGAATTAGAGATTACTCTTGAAAGTGAAGGTGAAACATATGAATAATCAAGGTACTATTTCAACAGGACTGAATCGCTTCTATGCTAAGGTCTATGGTTATCTAGGAGGAGGTCTAGCATTAAGTGCGATTATCTCTTATCTCGCATTACAAGTATATCCTCAACAAGTTTTCTCGTTCATCAATAATTTCCCATTAGGCTTTATGGGTCTCTGGATCGTAGAGTTGATTTTAGTAGTTGTATTGGGCGTTAAAGCAGCTAAAAACCCAAGTTTAGCTATTGGTGGTTTTATTGCGTATTCGCTCTTGAATGGACTGACGTTAGCTGTCACATTAGCGATGTATGATATCGGTAGCATTACCAGAGCGTTTATTACAGCAACTGGAATGTTTTTAGGGATGTCCGTTGTAGGCTTGGTTACTAAAAAAGATTTGACAGGTGTCGGCCGTGCCGGAATGGCCGCATTGATCGGTGTCATTATTGCCATGGTCTTAAATGTCTTTATCTTACGAAGCAGCGCAGTAGAGTTGTTTATTTCTCTTCTTTTAGTCGTAATCTTCGCAGGAATTACCGCATATGACAACCAAAAGATCCGGTCAATCTATATAGAATCAAATGGGACAGCACACAGTGGGATTGCCGTTTTCTTGGCATTACAACTATACCTTGATTTTATCAACTTGTTCTTAGCATTCTTAAGAATTTTCGGACGTAACAATTAAGCGATTGAATGGATCGTTCAGTTGAACAATAATTATGAGAGTGAAAAGCATTGAGTCTTTTCACTCTTTTTTGTCCAGTAAAGTGGTTAATTTGCGTTTTTCTTTTCGCTTTCCTCAGTATTCTTTGTTAGAATAAATAAGAACTTTACAGTAAGGAGTTAGGCAGATGACAAAAAATAAATTATTACTTGTAGATGGAAATAGTGTTGCTTTTCGCGCATTTTTTGCTTTACACAATTCATTAGAACGGTTTAAAAATAGAAATGGGTTGCATACAAATGCGATCTATGCTTTTAACACGATGTTTGAAAATGTGATGCAAAAAGAGCAACCTACTCATGTATTAGTTGCATTCGATGCAGGAAAGACGACGTTTAGAACCGAGATGTATGCAGAATACAAAGGTGGCCGTTCAAAAACTCCTGGAGAATTTAAAGAACAGATGCCTTACATTCGTGAATTACTCACAGGACTAGGTGTCCAATACTATGAATTACCTAATTATGAAGCGGATGACATCATTGGGACATTAGCCGAAAAAGTCAATAAAGAAGAATTTGATGTCGTTGTTTTATCTGGTGATCGAGATCTGACTCAATTAGCTAGTAATGAAATCAAAGTAGACATTACGGTGAAAGGTGTGAGTGATATCGAAAGTTACACACCTGAACATGTGGCTGAAAAATATGATGGGTTGACGCCAAATCAAATCATTGATATGAAAGGTTTGGCAGGAGACGCTTCAGACAATATTCCTGGTGTGACGAAAATCGGCGAAAAAACAGCAATCAAATTGTTAAAACAATATGGATCCGTTGAAGGAATCTATGAGCATATTGATGAAATGAAACAAAGCAAAATGAAAGAAAATTTGATCAATGATAAAGAACAAGCTTTCTTATCCAAACAATTAGCGACGATCAATACAGATGCGCCAGTTGAAGTCTCAATTGATTCATTGAAATATGAAGGGAAAAACTTAGAGAAATTGGTGCCATTTTATAAAGAAATGGAATTTAAACAATTTCTGGCAAAGCTGGACCTTGTTGAGGAAGAAGTAGAACTTGAAGATATCCTATTTGATGTAGTCCATGAATACCATGAGGACATGTTCACGACTGACATGGCTTTATATGTGGAGATGATGGGAGACAATTACCATACAGAAGATATCGTGGGTGTAGCTTGGGGGACGAAACAAAAAATTTATGTTACGAATGATCTAGCGTTATTTGAGAACGAAGCTTTTTGTGCTTGGTTAGCTGATCCAACACGGTTGAAAAAAGTCTATGATGCTAAACGGACTTATGTAGCTTTAAATCGTTATGCCACGAAAACAAAAGGGATCGATTTTGATGTATTGCTTGGTGCCTACTTGCTTGATACAAATGAGAAAAGCACGGATATTGAAGGAATCGCTGCCCATTATGGCTATCATGAAGTGCAGTCAGATGAAGCAATTTATGGAAAAGGGGCAAAAAAAGGATTACCGGAAGAGGAAGAAGTATTTTTTGCCCACCTTGCCAGAAAAGTATCTGCCATTAATGTTTTAACACCTAAGTTAAGTCAAGAATTAACAGAAAAAAACCAAATGGCCTTGTTCCGTGAGATGGAACTACCCCTTTCAATCATCTTAGCTGAAATGGAAATCACTGGTATCAAAGTTGATGCTTCTCGTTTACAAGAAATGAAAATCGAATTCTCCGATCGATTGAAAGAGATTGAGGAAACAATCTATCAAGAGGCTGGTGAATCCTTCAATTTAAACTCACCAAAACAATTAGGGGTCATTTTATTTGAAAAAATGGGGTTACCAGTGATCAAGAAAACGAAGACAGGCTATTCCACTGCGGTCGATGTTTTAAAACAATTAAGAGAACAAGCCCCAATCGTCGATGACATCTTGACGTATCGCCAAATCGCCAAGATCCAGTCAACTTATGTAGAAGGTTTGTTAAAAGTCATTCAATCCGATGGGAAAGTCCATACCAGATATGTTCAAACATTGACTCAAACAGGGCGTTTAAGTTCAGTAGATCCTAATTTACAGAATATTCCTATCCGATTAGATGAAGGGCGAAAGATTCGCCAAGCGTTTGTGCCTAGAGAAAAAGACTGGTTGATCTATTCATCTGACTATTCACAAATCGAATTGCGAGTCTTGGCCCATATCTCAAATGATGAACATTTAAAAGCCGCCTTTCTTGAAGGACAAGACATCCATGCAAGTACTGCTATGCGTGTTTTTGGGATTGAAAAAGCAGAAGATGTCACACCAAATATGCGTCGCCAAGCAAAAGCAGTCAATTTTGGGATCGTTTATGGCATTTCTGACTATGGTTTATCACAAAACCTTGGGATTACAAGAAAAGCAGCACAACAGTACATTGATACGTATTTTGAGAAATATCCTGGAGTCAAAGAATATATGGAACGTATCGTTCGTGAAGCGAAGGAACAAGGATTTGTCGAAACCCTTTACCATCGCAGACGTTATTTGCCTGATATCAATTCACGAAATTATAATATACGTTCTTTTGCTGAAAGAATCGCAATCAATACCCCAATCCAAGGAAGTGCCGCTGATATTCTTAAAATCGCGATGATCGAGTTGGATAAACGCTTAAAAGAAGAAAAACTATCAGCAACTATGTTGTTACAAGTACACGATGAATTGGTTTTTGAAGTGCCAGAAACAGAATTAGAACGATTAGACAAATTAGTAAGTGAAGTCATGGAACATGCCGTGTCCTTACACGTACCATTGATTACAGATAGTAGTTGGGGGGAAACGTGGTATGAAGCGAAATAGCTGATTGCCACTATTGAACCGACCTGCTCAATAAATAGATAAAAAAGCAAATAAGTCGAAGGTGAAAACATGCCAGAATTACCAGAAGTAGAAACTGTACGAAAAGGCTTGTCTCGTTTAGTCGTTGGAAAGAAAATCCAAAAAATCCAAGTCTTATGGCCAAGAATCATTGAACAACCAGAAACAGCAATCTTTGAAGCTTCGTTAGTTGGCGAAGAGATTCTGGCTATTGATCGAAGAGGCAAGTTTTTAATTTTTCGTTTGACTCATTATGAATTGATCTCACATTTACGTATGGAAGGAAAATACCAATTTGTTGAAAAAAATGAACCGATCGATAAACACACGCATGTCATTTTTTTCTTTGAAGATGGTAGCCAACTCCGATACCATGATGTACGTAAATTTGGACGAATGACATTAGTTGAAAAAGGAGCGAGTGATGCTTACAAAGGCATCATGAAATTAGGTCCAGAGCCGTTGCCAGATACATTTTTATTAGACGGCTTTCGTTTAGGCTTACAAAAATCTCATAAAGCGATTAAACCATTATTATTAGATCAAAAATTAGTAACAGGTTTAGGGAATATCTATGTGGATGAAGCGCTTTGGGAAGCGAAGATCCATCCAGAACAGCCAGCGGATACATTGAAGCCCAAAGAAGCAGAGTTGTTACGAAAAGCAATTATTGACGTGTTGTCTCGGGCAATTGAGGCTGGCGGAACGACGATCAGGAGTTATCTCAATGCGTTAGGCGAGTCAGGTAACTTTCAAGTAGCTTTACATGTCTATGGTCAGACTGGTCAACCATGTGTTCGTTGTCATACACCGATCGTCAAAACAAAAGTAGCGCAAAGGGGGACTCACTATTGTCCAAATTGCCAAAGACTAAAAATCAGCAAGTAAGCTATGTCTTAGGCTTAACTGGTGGGATTGCTACTGGGAAAAGCACTGCAGCAGCTGTTTTTAGCCGTCACCAAATCCCGATGATCGATGGAGATATCATCGCCCGTGAAGTCGTCCAACCTCAGACTCCTGGATGGGCGGCAATCGTTCAAGAATTTGGGGAAGAAATCCTTCAAGAAGATGGCACGCTTGATCGAGTAGCTTTAGCCAAGATTATTTTCGATTCGACAGAACAAAGACAAAAACTTGATCACTTATTAGACCCATTTATCCGTCAAGCGATTACGGAACAGATTAAGCAACAAAAAGCAAATTATCCTTTAGTTGTCGTTGATATCCCTTTATTATTTGAAGGTCATTATGAACAGGAAATGGATGCTGTAGCAGTCGTTTACCTTCCAGAAGAAATTCAATTGCAACGTTTGATGAAAAGAAATCAATTGACACTGGACGAAGCAAAGAAAAGAATACAAAGCCAGATGCCGATTGAAGAAAAGAAAAAATTAGCAGATATCGTTTTTGACAATTCCGGTAGTAAGGATGAACTGACTTGTCAAATCGAACGTTGGCTCTCGGACTTCAACAATCGATTTCTTTGAGTATATTTAGATAGTTTGCTATGCTGAATATAAAGAAAAGAGGGGGATTGGTATGGGGACTTTTAAAAATCAAAAAGATAAAGTAGTCGGTTCTGCAAAAGAAAAACTAGGAGAGATCTTGAATAAAGATGAACTGGTAGATGAAGGACGGGCACAATCAGAAGCTGCAAAAGAAAATGATGAACGCTACAAAGCCAGAGTCGATGAATTAGAAGACCAACAAGCAGAAAAAGAAGCCAAGGAGCAAGATCTGACACAAGAACGAAAAAAAGATGATCCAACACACAAAAAAACACCTTTACCAGAAGCCGATCATATTCCTGAACAACAAAAAATCGATGAACAACGAATGAAACATTATACAGGGATTGAAGAAAAACTTTAATGGGTATAACTTAGACTGTTGAAACAGAGAGTGAGACAAGTTTTGTCTCACTCTCTGTTTTTTTTTGAAGTATGCACCTGAAAGAAGTTTTTAAGAAGCACTGTTTTACATGCAGTTTTCTCGAAAGTCAAGCCTAATTGTTTTGCTTTGGAACAATTTCGATCAATCGATTGAAAAAAAGGTTCTTCTAACGAGGTTTTTTATACAGGAGAGTCGCCTGTAAGAATTGTTTCATGTTATAATACAACTAGTTACATGTGTGAAACTTTTTTTATGAAAAGCAGGAGTAAATCATAAAAATATTATTTCATACGTAATTATTTACGTAACTATTATCGAGTGAAAATTTATCCTTTGAATGTTCGTTGAATCAATACTATATAAATTGATTCAATATATTAAATGAATGTATATCAGAAAAATTTCAGATTAAGAGGTGAAAATAATGAGATGTCCTAGATGTCAACATAACAATTCCCGAGTGATTGATAGTCGACAAGCGGATGATGGTCGAGCAATTCGTCGAAGACGAGAGTGCGAAAACTGTTCTTTTCGTTTTACAACATTTGAAAGAATTGAAGCAGCACCTTTATTAGTGATCAAAAAAAATGGGGAACGGGAAGAATTTAATCGTGACAAGATTTTAAGAGGATTAATCCGTTCAGCAGAAAAAAGACCAGTTGCGATGGAACAAATGGAGCAAATCGTAAATCATGTTGAAAATCGGGTGCGAAGTCTTGGTGAAAATGAAGTATCGACGACGTTGATCGGAGAATACGTGATGGAAGATCTGGTCAATTTAGATGAGATTGCTTATATCCGTTTTGCCAGTGTTTATCGTCAATTTAAAGATATGTCGGTGTTTTTAAAAGAATTACAAGACATCGTTGATAAAGCAAAAGAAAATAATAAAGAGAATCATAAAGAAAACAACGAATAAATCAGAAATAAAATCAAGTCATAAAAGGAGGCCAAATTCCTTGGATAACGCATGGAAAGAGCTTCAACCTAAAAATATCTACCAAGGAAGAAAAAGCTATCCGCTAAGAGAAGAAGGGAAATCCTCATTACTTTATCTCTACCAGCCATTAATCGGCAGTGAAGCTTTGAGTTTGTATTTTACCTTACTATCAGAAATTCCTTTACAAAAAGGCGTTGGACCGGAAGGATTACATGCTGATCTGTTAAGTAGCTTGAATTGTGGTATTCCTCAGCTTTATGAAGCACGAAAAAAACTAGAAGGGATCGGACTTTTAGAAGTTTTTTTCAAAGAAGACCCTAGCTTAGGGGGATGTTTTATTTATGAGTTACTTGAGCCAATTGAACCGTTAGCATTTTTTAAAGATACATTATTGTCTTTTCTGCTATTAGAAAAAGTCGGTCAACGGCGTTTCGATCAGTTGATCCAACTATTTCAGCCGGAACATTTTTCGACGAATGATTATCAAAAGATCACGAAGAAATTTTTAGAAGTATATCGCTTTAATGAAAAAACATATGCTGCAGATCAAGAGAAACTCGTGGAAAACCAACAGTCATTTACAACCAAATCAACTGATCTGGGGAAGTCCATGGAACAATCCACTCTTGATTGGCGCTTTTTGACAGATTGGTTGGCAAAAAAACATATCATGAATCTAGATGAATCATTGAAGGAACAGTTAACAATGTATCATTTACTTTATGGCGTGGATGAGTTGACATTAGGTGAATGGGCCGTACAAGCGTATGATTTTTCTGAGCAGACAGTATCTGTCAAAGAGCTTCAACGCATCGTATTGATGAACCAACAGACGAAGCGAACAAATACATTGGCTAATCAAAATGAAGAAGCAACCTCTGCCAATCAGAATGAGACACCTAAGGAAGCAACTGCTCTGACAAATGCGACACTACAGTTAGTGAACGAAGCCAAAAGCATTCCGCCAATGAAATATTTAGAGGCACTGAAACAAGCAAAAGGCGGCTATGTGTCAAAACAAGAAACTTGGCTTTTACAGGATTTAGTTTCACAATCGGGATTGTCGAATAGTTTGATCAATATCCTGATCAATTATGTCTTAGTAATCAAAGATCGTCCTAGCTTAACCGCAAGCTTTGTCAACACGATCGCTAACGAATGGGCACAAAAAAAGATCATGACCCCAGAAGAAGCCATTGAACATATTCGGAAAACCAATAGCAAAGGCAAACAAAATACTAAAAATACGAACCATAATTATTCAACTAATCGTCGAAACGTTCGTCGTGAGAAACTACCGGATTGGGTCAACCAGCCTAAAGAAGAGAAAAAAATTAGTAGTGAGAAAAAAGCGGAGATCGAACGACGATTTCAGGATTATCTCAAGTGGAAGGAGGAGGATAAATAATGGAAGATGTAGGAAAAGAATTAAAGCGGATCATCAGCCAGCGAAATTATCAACAAAAATATGCTGAAATGATCGAAGAAGTCCTCAACGATCCAGATGTGCAAGCCTTTTTGGCGGATCACAAAGATGAATTAACACAAGCAGATATCGAAAAAAGTTATGCAAAACTATATGAATTTGTCCAAGAAAAACGAAAATACCAAAAAAATGACCCTACGATGATCGCTCCTGGCTATGAGCCCAAGCTAACCTTAAATTTTCATTATGTCGATGTGACTTATGTTCCAACAGAAGCCTTATTGGCGAAGAAAAGACAAGAAGAAATTAGGAACCGGATCAAAGCTGTCGATATGCCAAAAGATATCCAAAATGCCTCATTCAAAGGATTTGAGCAAGTAGATGGTAGAAGTGATGCTTTTGCACAATCGTTCATTTTTGTAAAAGACTATGCTACTGATCCAACGAAATATCATAAGGGGCTTTATTTAGTTGGAAGCTTTGGTATCGGTAAAACTTACTTACTTGGTGCAATTGCTAGAGAATTAGCAGAAAAAGGCTTTACAACTACACTTGTCCATTTTCCGACTTTTGCTGTTGAAATGAAACAAGCGATTGGAAAAGATCAAGTCGCAGAAAAACTAGATGCGGTCAAACGTTCACCCATTTTAATGATGGATGACATTGGCGCTGATGCAATGAGTAGTTGGATCAGAGATGAAGTCTTTGGTGTGATTTTGCAATATCGAATGCAAGAGCAACTGCCAACCTTTTTCTCTTCCAATTTTACAATGAATGAATTGGAACAACATCTTGCTGTGACACAGCGTGGAGATGAAGAACCATTGAAAGCCAAACGAATCATGGAACGGATTCGTTATTTGACAAAAGAAATTGAAATGACTGGACGCAATCGAAGAAATGGCTAGCGAAAAGAGAAAGCATAGAAGTCATAATTGTAGCCTTAGTAGGCTTAGAAGATGTGATCGAGAAAGCCTTTTGCTGAATTAGTTATTGCCCTATTTCCTACCTATTGCTTTGATGGGTAGGAAAATAAGCAATGCAAACAATTAATTGAGAAAAGTCTGCAAATAATTCTCTTTTCAATGACTCTCGATGTTCACTTAGTTATTCAAGAAACTCATAATTTGAGATGAAAGTGTATCTGAATTCATACTTAACGCCACTTTTATTGATCGTAACAAGCTACAAAAGTGGTGTCATACTGGATAGAGTGATGATTACAGAGAAGCTTACGCCTGATCAATAGTCATCATGGTAACGAAAAAAGACAACCATAAATTTCTGATGAACAAGTATCAAAAACAAAATTGAACGACTAAAAACAGAATGTATTGATTATCGTCAACTAAATAAAAAGTCAAAGAACGATCATCAATTGAAGTAATGTAAATAATTAGCCGGAGGATAAAGATATGAAAGTGATTTTTTCTTGTTTGTTGGCGACAGGGTTACTTTTTTCGCTAACAGGTTGTGGTAATGGAGATAAAAATGAGGCATCGATCGATTCGATTAGTGCGGAAACAACGACTAAAGCGAAGGATTCTTCTAACGAAGGACAAAGTATTTTTAAGGGTGAAATTGAAAGTATTGATGACTCAGTCGATGATACCATTCAAATCAAAGTGGTCAATGTAGATGAAATCGAAGACCCCGAGAATATTGGAACCTCTTTTGATAATGATGGTGTAACACTAAATGTTTCGAATGATCAATTAGTCGGAGGTAAGGAATCTTTTCAAAAAGGTGACGAGATCAAGTTTACTTTAAAAGAAAAACCAATTATGACAATGTCAATCCCTCCGCAAATTCCTGGTAATTCGATCGTTGAGGTAAGAGTTATTGAATAGTCAGTGTTAAACGTTTCGTAAAAGCAAATAGCTCATCAGGAGATTTGAAATTTTTCTTTTTCAAATCTCCTTCATTTATAGGGAAAATGTTATAATGAGGGGGAAGGAGTGAAGGTATGAACCACTTAGATTTATCGAAACGCTTAGCATTAGTGGGAGAACATGTCCCAACAGGAGCGTTTTTAGCAGATATTGGCTCTGACCACGCTTACTTGCCAGTTGCATTAATGTTAAAGGATAAAATTGAATTTGCTGTAGCTGGCGAAGTGGTGAAAGGCCCTTATGAGTCAGCAAAAAAACAAGTACAGAAAAATGGTTTAGAAAAGCGGATCGTTGTTCGTTTAGCTAACGGATTAGATGCGATTGAGCCAACAGATCAGATCAATGCGATCACGATTGCTGGTATGGGTGGGGCTTTGATTCGAGATATTTTAGAAGCAGGCGCCAAACAACATCGCTTAACAGGGAAGGAGCGTTTGATTCTCCAACCAAATATTGGCGAGCAAGCAGTGAGGAAATGGTTGCAAGACAATCACTATCAAATTATTGCAGAAGAGATTTTAGAGGAAAACAAAAAAATCTATGAAATCATTGTAGCTGAAAAAACATCGACGAAGCATATCTATAATGAGGAAGAGATTCTGTTTGGTCCATTTTTATTGCAAGGAAAAACAGTGGTATTCCAAAAGAAATGGCAAAGAGAATTAAAACAAAGACAAGCGATTTTAAAACAATTGGCACAAGCACAGAACCAAGAAGAACGTGTTGAAGCGATAAAAAAAGAAATTCAGATGATCGAGGAGGTTTTAGCTTAATGGCGATCAACGGTAATGAATTTATTCGCAAATTTGAAGAATATTGTCCTCAATGGTTGGCTGAAGAAGGAGATCCTGTGGGGCTACACTTCGGAACATTAAATAAACCGATTCAACGCATAATGATGACGTTAGATGTTCGTCCAGAAGTTGTGCAAGAAGCCATCGAAAAAAAGATTGATTTATTAATTGCTAAACATCCTCCCATTTTTCGACCAATTAAACGATTAACAACGGATCATCCACAAGGAAAAATGTATGCTGATTTATTAAAACATGATATTGCTGTCTATGCAGCACATACCAATATGGATATTATCGAGGATGGATTGAATGATTGGTTTTGTGAAGCATTAGGAATCAATGTCGAAAATTATTTGTTAAAGACACATACAAGGCATTACAAAAAACTAGCTGTTTATGTACCGATCGAAGACGCTGACAAATTACGTAAGGCTTTAGCTGAGGCTGGTGCGGGTGAACAAGGTCATTACGATCATACAAGTTTTACCAGTATTGGCGAAGGTCGTTTTCGACCGAATGAACAGGCACATCCCGCAATTGGTAAAAACGGCCAACTAGAAAAGGTTGAAGAAGCTAAAGTGGAAGTGATTTTTCCTGAAGACCGTGAGGAAAAAGTGTTATCAGCTATGTATCGTGTCCATCCTTATGAAGAAGTAGCATTTGATTTGTTTTCAATTGACGAACCGACTCAAACCTGGGGGATCGGTCGAATCGGAGAATTACCAGAAGAGCTTGATTTAGATACCTTTGTATCTAAAGTAAAAGAAGTCTTCCAATTAGAAGGGCTACGAGTTGTTCGTCCAACTCATACAAATAGCACTGTTAAAAGAATCGCCATTTGTGGTGGTAGCGGCGAAAAGTTCTATCCTTTCGCATTAGCTCAAAAAGCGGATGTTTATATTACTGGAGATATCTATTACCACACAGCTCAAGATATGCAAAGTGCAGGCTTGATTGCGATTGATCCAGGTCATTATATTGAATCTTTATGTAAAGAAAAGTTTGTCGAAAAATTTGAGAAATGGAAACAAGAAGAAAATTGGACCGTTGATTTCTTTGTTTCAGAAACGGATACGAACCCATTTCAATTTAACTAAAGGAGAGCTGTTGTATGTACGAAAATCTTTTACCACGTTTTTTACGCTATGTTAAGACTGAAACCAGATCTGATGAAAGTAGTCAAACGACTCCTTCAACACAAACACAAGTCGCTTTTGCGCAAGTATTAAAAAAGGAATTAGAAGATTTAGGACTAACCAATGTATTTTACAATGAAGAAAATGGATTTGTTATAGGAACATTGCCAAGTAACATTGAAAAGAAAGTTCGCTCGATCGGTTTCATTGCCCACATGGATACCGCAGATTTCAATGCAGTAAATGTTAATCCACAAATCATTGAGAACTACGATGGGGAATCAACGATTGTTCTAGATAGTGAAGAACATTATACATTAAATACCAAAGACTTCCCTAATTTGAAAAACTACGAAGGACACACATTGATCACAACTGATGGCAGTACGTTGTTAGGTGCGGACGATAAAGCTGGGATCGCTGAAATTATGACCGCAATGGAAATTCTGCTGAAAAACCCAACTATCCCTCATGGTGAGATTAAAGTAGCTTTTGGACCAGATGAAGAGATTGGGGTAGGAGCAGATAAATTTGATGTCCAGCAGTTTGATGTTGATTTTGCCTATACCGTTGATGGTGGACCTTTAGGCGAATTGCAATATGAAACATTCAGCGCAGCTCAGGCTAATATTTCAATTCAAGGAAAAAATGTCCATCCTGGTACAGCCAAAGATACGATGATCAATGCATTACAATTAGCGATAGACTTCCATAATCAACTACCAGCAGATGAAGTCCCAGAAAAAACGACAGGTTATGAAGGGTTCTTCCATTTGATGGGATTAAATGGAAATGTCGAAGAAGCAACTATGAGTTATATTATCCGTGACCACGATCGAAAAAAATTTGAAGCACGGAAAGCGAAAATTACTGAAATCCAAGAAAAACTAAATAGTCGCTTCGATCAGGCACGTGTGAAAGTTGATATGTATGATCAGTACTATAATATGCGAGAAATTATTGAAAAAGATATGAGCATTGTTGAATTAGCAAAACAAGCGATGATCGATTTAGAAATCGAGCCTGTGATTGAACCAGTACGAGGTGGAACAGATGGATCGAAAATTTCTTATCTAGGCATTCCAACGCCTAATTTGTTCGCAGGTGGCGAAAATATGCACGGCCGATTTGAGTTTGTTTCTCTGCAAGTGATGGAAAAAGCAACAGATGTGATTGTAAAAATTGCAGAATTGAATACAAACGTATAAAATCAAATAGGAACGTGGATGGATCAAGTAAGTGAACGAAGTGGATCTATCCTTTTAGCTGGGGGTGGGCGTATTCCAACAATGGAACGTCTGACCCCTTGGTTTTTGTGTAAAAATGGGAGGAAGAAAGAAATGGAAAAATTGCTAGTTTTTTATAATCAAAGCTCAGGACAAGATGAAGGTGAAAAATTAGCAAGCTGGTTTAAAGAATATGCCTTAAAGAAACGACCAGAACTAATCATCAATCTGACGGAAACAGGTCCTTCGATCAAGCATGAGACATTAGTCAAAAAAGCTGAAGAAACGCACTCAGATACCTTAATCGTAATCGGAGGCGATGGTACGATCCATCATATTGTACAGGCTTTTCAAGATAAACTTGAGCATTATCAAGTAGGATTACTACCAGGAGGAACAGTCAATAATTTAGCCCGTGTTCTCGGTATTCCATTAGAAAAGGAAAAAGCTGCAGACATTATCTTAGAGGGACAAATCTGTCAAATCGATTATGGAAAAGTCAATGATGAAGTCATTATCTCAACTTTAACGATCGGTATACTGGCAGATACAGCTGTTTGGATCAGTCAAAAAGAAAAGCAAAAATATGGTTCTTGGATTTTTATCAAACGGTTCATCAAGTTATTATTAAAAAAGAGAAAGTATCATTTAGATATCAAAACAGAAAAAGAACATTGGCGAGGAAAAACACAATTATTGACAGTCACAATGTCTAACTCAGTAGGTGGTTATACGAATTTTGATGATTCAGCTTCACCCGATGATGGTATGTTTCATGTCACAATCATCCCATCTTTAGATATTTTTCGATTTGTTTTTTATTTGCCTCGTTTAATCAAAGGAAAAATTTACTCTGTCCCAGGTATCAATTATTTGACTGCTAGTCAAATCAATATCCAAGCACGGGAGAAATCAGTTGGTACTCGTACAGATGGTGATACGACAGATAATCTGCCTATCGAATTAGTCGTAGTCAAAAAAGGGTTGTCGGTCTTTGCTCCCAAAGAAGAGCAAAAATGATGTGCTAGAGGTGGAGGAAAACACGTATGGAAGCTTTACTACACAATCCTTTGTGGTTTTATTTAGTGATTGTCAATTTATATTTATTTTGTTTGATGGGTTACGACAAGTATCAAGCAAAAAAAGGCGGTTGGCGCGTTCCAGAAAATAATTTGATTTTTGTTAGTTTATTAGGCGGTGGAATTGGGGGATTAATTTCTCGTAAAGTATTCCATCATAAAACGAGAAAAAAATTTACAGTAGGATTTGTACTAGGTGTATTGGTGGATTTACTGTTGATTTATTTTTTTCATTAAGGAGTAGTTGATGGCGACAAAAGGTGTAAAAACGAAAATAGCGTTTAATCTATTCTTATTGATTGGAATTTTTGCCATTATTTATTATTTGATCAACCAATCTTTTGCAGATATTTTCGCTGAATTGCTGTCTACAAGTTTTATCGTTCTGGTAGCGGCATTCTTGTTAGGAACGATCTATCAGGTGGCAGAAGGTCGTTCAATCAAAGAGATTGCCCAGCCGTTCGAACCAACATTTTCCACTTGGGATGGTTTTTGGACGTCTTGCTATATTGCATTTTATCGAATCGTTTCATTTGGAACAGGCACTTTGATTTCAGAAATTTATTTTTATAATAAAAAAGGAATGAAATACTCACAAGGTGCAGGTGTCACTGCGTTGCATATGATTATGTATAAATTAGCCGTGATTACCTATGCGATCATTGGTTTGATCATCCAGTTCTCTTTATTTTATTCCAAAGGACCAAACATGATTTGGTTCATTATTGCTGGCATTATTTTAACTGGGCTGATCATTGCCTTTTTATTGATGGTCTCAATGAGTCTGAATCTACAAATTTTCTTTGTGAGTATCTCAAACAAACTGTTTCGAAGTGAACGCATCAGAAGTTGGGTAGATACATGTAATACACAAATCTATTCGTTGAGAGAAACTGTCCAGACAATTGTCAAAGATCGAACAGCTTTATTACGCATCTATTTTTGGAATATGGTCAAACTTATTTTTTGGTATATCATGCCCTATCTCTTTTTGGTTGAAAACCATCCCACGATCGACTTTCTCTTGACCTTTTCATTTATCAGTTTTGCGGTAGTTTTATCTGGTGTCATCCCTACCCCAGCTGGAATCGGTTCATTTGAATTTGTCTATCTGTTGTTATTCAGACCACTTGTGGGAACCGTAGATGCTGTTTCTTCTTTATTACTGTATCGGTTTAGCTCATTTATCTTACCTTTTATTTATGGGTTATGTTACGTGATTGCTGATCGTCGAAGGGTAATAAAACAAGAGATCCAAGATGTAAAAAACAACAAAAAAGAATCAAATTGATTATTACAGCGATTGTATAGAGTCATTTTATTAGATCTAAAACACAACAGTAAGTCCATCCAAGTTGGCTCTGTTGTGTTTTTTTTGATCACTTATTTCCGATAAAATAAGAGAGGTTATCTTTTGACCAAGACTGACCAAAGAGGTATAATGTTTATTGGAACGAGATGTATCATATTGAATATTGAAATTTTATATTCAGGAGGTAAGTAAAATGAACATTGAAAAAATGACAACCACGCTTCAAGAAGCGATTGCTGAAGCGCAACAAATCGCTGTCACAAGAAAACATCAAGAAATTGATATTGCGCATTTGTGGAAGATTTTTTTACAACCAAACCATTTTGGGCGCAATCTATACACTGATGCGGGAATGGATGTTGATACGTTTGAAAAGGAAGTAGATCGTGTATTAGATGAATATCCCACAGTTTCAGGGGGAAACGTCCAATATGGTCAGAATCTAAGCCAAAATCTATTCCGTTTATTAAATGAAGCAGACCAGTTAAGAGAAAGTTTTGGCGATGAATTTCTTTCAACAGAGATTGTAATTTTAGCCTTGATGAAATTGAAAAATTATCCATTGACGGTTTATTTGACCAAAAATGGTTTATCAGAAAAAGAGTTACGTAAAAATATCGAAGACATGAGAGGAGGAGAAAAGGTGACATCTAAAAATCAAGAAGAACAATACAAAGCATTAGAAAAATACGGCGTTGATCTTGTTCAACAAGTCAGAAGCGGGAAAATGGATCCAATCATTGGACGTGATGAAGAAATTCGGGATGTTATCCGTATCTTATCTCGTAAAACCAAGAATAATCCAGTATTGATTGGTGAACCTGGTGTCGGTAAAACAGCAATTGTAGAAGGGTTAGCACAACGTATCGTACGAAAAGACGTGCCAGAAAACTTGAAAGATAAAACGATCTTTTCATTAGACATGGGGGCATTGATTGCTGGTGCTAAATTCCGTGGTGAATTTGAGGAACGATTAAAAGCTGTGCTGAAAGAAGTCAAGAAAAGTGATGGACGAATCATCTTATTTATTGATGAAATCCATAATATCGTTGGTGCAGGGAAAACTGAAGGCAGCATGGATGCTGGAAATTTATTGAAACCAATGCTTGCTCGAGGTGAATTGCATTTAATCGGTGCTACTACATTAGATGAATATCGTCAATATATGGAAAAAGATAAAGCATTAGAACGACGTTTCCAAAAAGTCTTAGTTAAAGAACCGACAGTAGAAGATACAATCAGTATCTTACGAGGATTGAAAGAACGTTTTGAGATTCATCATGGAGTCAACATTCATGATAATGCATTAGTCGCTGCTGCAACTTTATCTGACCGTTATATCACAGACCGCTTTTTACCAGATAAAGCAATTGATTTGATCGATGAAGCAAGTGCAACGATCCGAGTAGAAATGAACTCTATGCCGACTGAGCTAGATCAAGTGACTCGTCGCTTGATGCAATTAGAGATCGAAGAAGCAGCATTGAAAAAAGAATCAGACGATGCAAGTAAAAAACGTTTGAAAAATCTACAAGAAGAGTTAGCTGATCTTCGAGAAGAAGCAAACTCGATGAAAATGCAATGGGAAACAGAAAAACAAGAAGTCAATAGCGTTTCTTCTAAACGTGCGGAAATCGATAAAGCCAAACATGAATTAGAAGACGCAGAAAACAACTATGATTTAGAACGGGCTGCCGTCCTAAGACATGGAACGATTCCTCAATTAGAAAAAGAATTAAAGGAATTGGAAGCAAAAGCTAAAGACAGTGAAATCAAAATGGTTCAAGAATCAGTCACTGAAAACGAAATTGCGCAAGTGGTTGGACGTTTAACTGGTATCCCAGTCACAAAATTAGTGGAAGGGGAACGAGAAAAACTAATCAAGCTCAACGAAACATTGCATAAACGTGTGATTGGACAAGATGAAGCAGTAGATGCAGTCAGTGATGCGGTCATTCGCTCTCGGGCAGGATTGCAAGATCCAAACCGCCCACTAGGTTCTTTCTTATTCTTAGGACCAACCGGAGTTGGGAAAACAGAATTAGCGAAAGCTTTAGCAGAAAACTTATTTGATTCTGAAGAACACATGGTGCGGATCGATATGAGTGAGTATATGGAGAAACATGCCGTATCTCGTTTGGTTGGGGCTCCTCCAGGCTATGTTGGCTATGAAGAAGGCGGACAATTGACGGAAGCCGTTCGCAGAAATCCTTATACGATCGTTTTACTCGATGAAATCGAAAAAGCCCATCCAGATGTCTTTAATATCTTGTTACAAGTATTAGATGATGGACGTTTAACTGATTCTAAAGGACGTGTGGTTGACTTCAAAAATACCGTTCTTATCATGACCAGCAACATTGGTTCTCAACTGTTATTAGAAGGAGTGTCAGCAGATGGCACTATCCCTGAAGAAGTGGAAGAACAAGTAAGAACGATCCTTCGAGGTCATTTCAAACCAGAATTCTTAAATCGAATCGATGATACGATTTTATTCACACCATTAAGTCTTGAAAATGTGAAAGGAATCGTTGATAAAATGGTGGCGCAATTGGCAAAACGATTGGATTATCAAGAAATTCATCTAACAATCAGCGACGAAGCCAAAACATGGATCGCAGAAAATGCCTACGAACCAGCATACGGGGCTCGACCATTGAAACGCTTTATTACGAAAGAAGTAGAAACACCATTAGCCAAAGAAATCGTAGCAGGACACATCTTACCAAAATCTAAAGTAACGATTACCTTGCTAGCAGAGAAACTTCATTTCGAAACGGAAGAACTTGAAGATACGGAAGAGTAAAGAAACGGTTAACATTCGCAAGGAAATGTGTGTTGACGAGAAGTAGAATTGATCAAATTTCAAGTTGAGTCACACACCATCTCAGCTTTTAATAAAAAAACAATAAAGTTAGGTCAACCACCTAGCTTTATTGTTTTTTTGTAATTTGGTCATAAGTCTGAAAAAATCATTCATAAAATAAGTTGATCTCAATCGTTATCTCCAAGTTCATCTACTAAGGTAATGTTTTTATTCCCCATATAAATAGGAGTGGTCAGGTAAATATCTTCTTTGGTTCCCATCATTTCAACCCTTGTTACTAAGTACAATTTTCATTGGGAATGGTAACAAAATCACCGTAAGGGTTGATGATAAGAAATAAGTGGGTGAGACAAAATGAGATGCCACCTAACCATTGACGTTTTCACGCACAATTTTTAGAAAGCATCTCACTTTTGTCACAATTCTTTAATGTGATATTTTTTTTGCTCTATTTCAAAATTTTCAACCGATAATTTTCAAAATAATCACGATTGTTTCTTCCTTGGGTCCAAGCAAAGATTCCCATGACCAATGCACCAATCGTATTTGTGAATAAATCACCCATCGTGTCCATCAAAGCAGCTCGTCCGACAAATAAGGTGCCATCTGAAGCGGCAAACCGTTGGAGATTCATTCCTAAGAATTGATCACAGAGAAATTCCCAAAATTCCCAAAACACGCCACAGAGACCAGCAAAGGCAAAACCAAACAGTAAAAACAACCATGGACTAGTCTTCGCAATTGGTGCATCTTTCAATAATAAGCCGATCAATCCGTAACCTAGGGCAGTCAATACCATAGGACTAACGGCGTGTAAAATTTTATCCCAGAATGAAATGATACTGATCAAATGCATACCGGTACCTAAAAACACGGAAATAAACAAGAAAAACCAATAAAATAAAACAATGGCATCTGGAACGTATAATTTTGCGATCTTTCTAACGATCTGAGGGAGAAAAATCAATAGAATCCCAGCTAAAGATTCGATGATGAAAGTAACTCCCTGAGTAGTTGAATATTTTTTAGTAATAAATTCATAAAGGTTATAACAAACCACAAACACACCAAAAGCAACAAGTGCAAGTTGGATTTTTTTCATTGTCTTATTCATGGCTCAAACCTCCATCTAAGTAAGTCTTTACTTGGCTGAGTAACGCTTCTTCACTAGTTACGAGAGCGCCATTTAGCTTGATTAACCCAATTGTATAAAGATTTAAATAATGGAATTGGTTTTCAGCTACTTCTTGTAAAGCAGCAATTTTTTGCGGGTGGGTACCGCCTTGTTGCCGACTATCTGTATACAATCCAATGACAGGAATCCCTTTAGCATAGGCAACACCAATTTCGGATGCAACACCAGGATCGATCGTCAAACCATCTAATAGTGCAATCATCAAATCACTTTCCAACACCTTTTCTGTATCGGCTAAAGCAATCATCTGACTATCAGCATAGGCTGTTTTATCATTGATCGCTTCGTTTTCTTGCGGAAGATAAATGGTTAATTCATTGGAAAGACTCCTGATTTCTTCTACAAGTTTCGCATTATATAATAAGTCACTTTTCGCAAAAAGTGGGGCAGCAAAATAAATATTCATTTTCATCGTCCTTTTCTTAGAAATAGTCACTGAAATAAGCTTCCATATTTGGAAGAATCAATTCAAGTGTTTTAAGTGTTTCATCATCTGTTTTGATTCGTTCGATCCTTGCAAGATAAGAAGGGCGACGATAATTCATCATCAAACAACTTAATGTTTGAATGGACAACTGGACCGATTGTCCGACAGGTTCGTCCACGACATCCAATTGTCCGTCTTCGTTCCAGACCAACCCAAAAACACCATTGTTCCATGAGGCGATAGGGTCCTCGACAACAAAGTGGAAAGGTTTCGCAGTAGAAACGAAGGGGAATTGCTTTAGAAACTCTTTGACATCTACGATTCTCGCCATGTAATAAGGCTCGATCTGTTCTTTTATTTGACTATCTTCAATCAAGAAAGCCAGTGGTTCATTTTTGTAGATGTCACCGTGAACCCAGTAAACCATTGAAAAGTGTGCTGAAATAAAATTCCATAAACCATTCCGAGCTTCTTGATTCAAGTAAAACATCTCTTTGACATGGAAAATTTCTTCAGCGACCCAATAAAATAAAACACCAATTGGTTCATGCTCTTTCGTATAGTAGATCGCAGCTGTCCGTTCCTCTTTATTTTCAAAGCGCCAATATTCTTCCCAATGAAATTGGCTACGAAACAAAGCACCGTGATTTTGAGCCGCAAACTTCTGGTACACTCGGTAAACATCTGGATGATCTACTGGTAATCGTTCAACCATTCCATCCACAGGAACATTCTTCGGTAATTGGGTATCACGAATTTTAAATGTCAACTTATCAGACATGATTTCCCAACCCTTGCGTCGATAATAAGGCACGCTATAGGGATAAAGATAAGAGATCCATTGTTTGTTTTTACGCATATTATCTAACGCAACCAAGATCAAATCTTGCATCAATCCATGATTTGCATATTCAGGATACGTTCCGACACCGGTAACGCCACCCATTTTGTAGGGTTTACCGTGGATGTTGACTTCACATGGATAGATCGCAATTTGAGAAATCAATTTGTTATGGTGGAACCAGCCAAATACTTCCGATAGTTCCAAAATTGGGCGCTTGGAGCGAATAAATGCCCCTTTGCTTTCAAAACCACTTTCTTCGATGTCTGCTTCTGTTACTTGAAAGACATAAGACAATAACTCATTGAATTGATCAACATCTTTTTCAGTAACAGGTTTTAATTCAAGATTTTCTCTGAAATCTTTTTCATCCATTCTTTCATCTCCAATTATTTACTTGTTATTAGTATAGCAAATTTTCATAAAAAAAACTTCTAAAGCTGACTAGGTAAAAAGTCTTTAAATTCATGCTTTTCATTGATATAATGAGAGGTGCTGATTAAACGAAAAGAGGAGACGCTATGGATATAAAAAAAATGAAACAACGACAAGAGCAAATTCGAAATTTTTCGATCATTGCTCATATCGACCATGGAAAATCAACGCTGGCCGATCGTATTCTGGAAAAGACGAACACTGTGACGTCTCGTGAAATGCAGGATCAGCTATTAGACTCAATGGATCTAGAGCGTGAACGTGGAATCACGATTAAATTAAATGCTGTCGAATTGAATTATACAGCCAAAAATGGCGAAACCTATATCTTCCATCTAATCGACACCCCTGGGCACGTCGATTTCACTTATGAAGTATCAAGGAGTTTAGCAGCCTGTGAAGGTGCGGTATTAGTAGTTGATGCGGCACAGGGAATCGAGGCTCAAACATTAGCAAATGTTTACTTAGCTTTGGATAATGATCTGGAAATTTTGCCAGTCATCAATAAAATCGATCTTCCAGCTGCTGATCCAGAACGTGTACGTCAAGAAATCGAAGATGTTATCGGAATCGATGCCAGTGAGGCAGTCCTGGCTAGTGCTAAAGCAGGAATTGGGATTGAAGAAATACTTGAACAAATCGTTGAATATGTACCAGCCCCATCTGGCGAGCTGGATGCCCCTTTGAAAGCATTGATCTTTGATTCCGTGTATGATAGTTATCGAGGAGTCGTTCTGAATGTTCGAATCACAGACGGCATGGTCAAACCAGGCGATAAAATCAAATTGATGAGTAACGGCAAAACATTTGATGTGACAGAAGTGGGAGTCTTTTCACCCAAAGCTGTTGCTAGAGATTTCTTAATGGTCGGTGATGTAGGGTATATCACGGCAAGCATCAAAACAGTCCAAGACACACGAGTAGGGGACACAGTGACGCTGGCAGATAATCCAGCAGAAGAAGCGCTACCTGGATACCGTAAAATGAATCCAATGGTTTACTGTGGTTTATATCCAATTGATACTTCCCGCTACAATGATCTGCGCGAAGCACTTGAAAAATTACAACTAAACGACGCAGCATTACAGTTTGAACCTGAAACCTCACAAGCACTTGGTTTTGGCTTCCGTTGTGGATTCTTAGGCTTATTACACATGGATGTAGTCCAAGAACGTTTGGAACGTGAGTTCAACTTAGAGTTGATCACAACGGCACCTTCTGTAATCTATCATGTGAATAAAACAGATGGTTCTATGACAGTCGTCGATAATCCAGCAGATTTTCCAGAACCAGTAACGATCCAAGACGTTGAAGAACCTTTTGTCAAGGCACAAATCATGGTTCCAAATGACTTCGTCGGTGCAGTGATGGAATTATCTCAAAGAAAACGTGGAGAATTCATCACAATGGATTATTTAGATGATTATCGAGTGAATGTCGTTTATAACATTCCACTTTCTGAAATCGTTTTTGACTTTTTCGATAAACTAAAATCCAGCACGAAAGGTTATGCTTCCTTGGATTATGAAATGTCTGGTTATCAAAAGAGCAAGTTAGTAAAAATGGATATTTTATTAAATGGAGAAAAAGTCGATGCGTTAAGTTTCATCGTTCACCGAGACTTTGCTTACGAACGAGGAAAAGCAATCGTTGAAAAACTGAAAAAACTAATTCCACGTCAACAATTTGAAGTGCCGATCCAAGCAGCTATCGGACAAAAAATCGTTGCTCGTTCAGATATCAAAGCATTACGTAAAAACGTCTTAGCAAAATGTTATGGTGGAGATGTCTCACGTAAACGTAAACTTCTTGAAAAACAAAAAGAAGGAAAGAAACGAATGAAACAAATCGGTAGCGTCGAAGTCCCACAAGAAGCCTTCATGGCTGTTCTGAAGATGGACGACCAGGATAACGCGAAATAGCTTGTTTTCAATGGGAAACCCTATTAAATCAACCTTTTCGAGTGGCGTAAAATTCGTGATTTACCCGTTTAAAAAAGTTTAAACTGTCATACGGTTGTCACGGCAGTATTAAAATTAACAAAAATGGAATATTTTCCTTGAAGGTTTTTAACCGTCAGCGTATGATGAAAGCATCTCATAGGAGGTGCTTTTTTCATGTCTGAAAATATAAGTGGAGAATTTCTTAAATCTTTAAGGAAAGAGAAAAAAATGTCTCAAAAGAAGCTGGCCGACTTAGCGGGGATTTCGCAAAGTGCTTTAGTCAAGTATGAAAAAGGAACAAGGAAAATTCCAAAAGATGTAGATGTTACACTAAGTAAAATTCTGAATGTAGAAACTCTATTAAAAGATGAGAAGGATAGAGTTGGGCTTCTTATTGATCAACTAATTGCATACAGAGACATGAACAAGTTACTCAATAAAGAGTTGGCTACTAAAGTAGGGACTAGTGAAGTATCACTTAGTTATGTTTTAAACGGAAAGAGAAAACCATCGAAAGAAATGCAACAAAAAATTGCTGTATTCCTCTCTAACGATGGTAAAGAAATTTTGATGGATATAAAACAAGATGACGGTTCGTTTAAATTACCCATCGTCGATAAAATAGCGATGGGAAAACGAATCCAAGAGATTCGGAAAAATCGAGGTGAGACACTGGAAAAATTTGGTAAGAACTTTACTCGACCAGCAGGTAAGAATGTTGTGAATAGATGGGAAAAAGGTGCGAACATTCCTGATATTGAAAGATTAATGAATGTTGCCTATCTTGGGAAAGTGACTGTCCCTTATATTTTGTATGGCGAGACTTTTAGCAAGATGTTGAAAAGGGGAAATACGATTAACCAATTTGAAAAGTTGGATTCTTTCCGGATGGGACTAAGATTCAGAAAAATTCGAAGGGATTATCGTTTAGAAAGAGAAGACTTTGGAAAGTTTTTTTCACCGCCTATTACAAAATGGTCAATGGACAAGTACGAGAACGGAAAAGATATCCCAAATACCGACCGCATTATTCAGTATGCCTATATAGGAAAAGTCTCTTTGGAGTTTTTGATATATGGTATCTGACAATTTTTGAAAAGAATAGTTTTAAACATTTGAGACATTTAATTGGAATGCCCCTTTTTATTTTCCAAGAGAAGTCAGATTACAAACGTAAAGCAATACCGCAGGAGATAAAGAGTACTTTATCAGCTAGCGGACTATCAAGGTGTTCTTCGAGTCATCGAAAATGGGCTTAAATTGGATAGCAATCCGGAAATTATAACGAACGCCCTAATCACTTATGACCCAATATGTACACGTCTGGCTTCAGGAAAGAATGGGGGACTATACTGTTATTGATATTGTTCCGAAGTATTTGTCTCCAAAATTAGGACGGGTCTTACGAGCGGAATAGTTAAAAAAATTGAATTATATTGGTATACCGCAATGTTGTGAAAGTCCAAACGGCTTACCAAAAAAGGCGAGAATTAGCTATCCTTTAAGTAGGAAACTGACTCTCGTTTTTTTGGTAAAAAATCTGATGTTTTTTATTATTTATGCTTTGTTTCATATCGTTAAAATTACATTTATTAGACTAGAGAGAGGGGGGGTATGAACTTTTCTATCATTGTGTGTGTCGTTTAAATTTTCTTATAGGTACTATCTAAACTGTATCCCGGATGTCGGATAAAGAAACTAAGAACTGCTAGCGCCGCCGCACCGTGGGCACCTCGATGGTCATCAAATGGAATAATTTCGATGGCGGTATCACGTTTAGTAGGAATGAAGGAGAGCTGTTCTTTTACTGAATCTGTAATCTGTTCTTTAAAATCTTCATGATTCAACAACTCACTGTTTAGATAGATTTTTTCAGCATCTTGAAGGATTAAGGTATTGGCGATGGAAGTAGCTAATAGCTTCAGTCCCAAATCGATCTGGTTATTCAGATAAATATCTCCAAGTTTGTACCCGTTGATAATCGTATTTAGAGAAATTTCGTCGGAAGAATCCACTAAGCTTTTCAGCGTCGTGTTGTTAGCACGGTCAAATAAAAAGCGTGCATTCTTTAATAACCAAGAATCTGAGATATACGTCTGCAGACAACCTCTTTTACCACATTCACATTTTGGACCGTTAATATCTACAACTGTGTGTCCGATTTCGCCTATGTAGTAATTGTCATTGAATCCTAGTTGCCCTGCTTGAAAAAAAGAACAGAACATGCCTGCTCCAATGTGGAAGAACAGAAAATTTTCTGGTGTGACGAGGGGGTTGAAGAGGTATTCTCCCAAAGCCATACATTCAATATTATTGTCAGCAATAAATGGAAAAGAAAATTCATTTTTTATTTTTGATAAATTGAAATGCTGCCATTGATGATTGTTTGAAATAATGGTTTGTTCTTGACGATCGAAGTGTCCTGGCACGGCGATTCCAGCACCGCAGACTTGCCTTTCATCTTGATTTTGCAAGACTTCTTGAAGGAGGTTCACAATAGTTTCATTAATTTTGGTGGCGGCATAATCGTCTATTGAAACAACTGCTTTAGACAAACAATCCCCAGCCATATCAGTCAATGTGGCGAAGATACCTTTCATGTTAATCTCAATCCCAACCAATAGTCCCGCCTGACGGTTTAGTTGAATGACTTTTCGTTTGCGACCGGAACCGGTTCCACCATTAATCTCCGCTCCAGTTTCAATGACTGCCTTACGCTCCACTAGGTCACCTACGATACTAGTGATAGCGGCTGGTGTTAGGCCGGTTTGTTTAGAGATTTCAATGCGAGAGGTTTCCGGTGTCCGGTAGAGGTATTCTAAGACTGTTGCGGTATTTTGTAGATATGTATCAGAGATTTTTTTATGCATACTGTGCTCCTTTCAAAAACTTTTCGTACCTTTATTCTACTCTATAGTCGCAAAATTGTATTGTATTTTAATATTTATTTATAAAAAATAATACTTTACAAAATAGCGCTTTCGAGGTATTCTTTGTTTATAGAAAATAAATAAAAAGCGAGGTAGAGAAAAATGAAGGGATTTTTGAGTTTTCTCGAGAACAAGTTGGCTCCGTGGGGAGAACGAATCGGCAAGCAACGCCATCTGAAAGCATTGCGAGAAGGAATCATGATGGCAATGCCACTTGTTTTGATTGGATCATTCTTCGTCTTAATCAAAGATTTTCCGGTATCAGCTTGGACGACATGGCTGCAAACACATTGGGATTTGGCGGGCTTGTTGAACATAATGGCCAATAATTCATTTGGTTTGATGGCGTTAGTCACAGTCTTCGGTATCGCGTATCGTTTGGCAGAGTCCTATGAAACTGACGGACCCTCAGCAGGTGTTTTAGCTTTAGGAGCTTTTCTCTTGATGACTCCTTCAATTGCCGATAAAGCGGGTGCGATTGGGATTCCTTATGGAATGTTGGGAGGTAAAGGGATTTTTGCCGCCATTGTTGTAGGGATGATTTCGGCAGAAATTTACCGATGGTTTATTCAAAAAAATATCACTATTAAAATGCCTGATAGTGTACCAGATGTTGTTAGTAAATCTTTTTCTGCACTGATTCCAGGGATCGTAATTCTAGTCCTGTTTGCTGGTTTACTGAAAGCAATCGAAGCATTGGGATTGGGGAGTTTAAATAATATTCTTTCCATTGTTATTGGAACCCCGCTGGGTTATATTGCTAGCACTTTACCGGGGACATTTGTAGCAGTGCTACTGAATTCTATCTTCTGGTTTTGTGGTGTTAATGGTGGCCAAGTCGTTGGTTCAGTAATGAATCCATTATGGATTCAATACGCAGATGATAACCGGATTGCTCAGGCAGCTGGAGAAGCGTTACCTCATATTGTAACTGCACCCTTTATGGACTTGTTCGTTTATATTGGTGGTGGCGGTGCGACAATTGGACTGGCATTGTGTTTAATGTTCTTTAGTAAAAGTAAAGAGTACAAGACACTTGGAAAAGTTTCTGGGATCCCTGCGTTGTTCAACATCAATACCGCAATTTTATTTACATTCCCAACTGTTTTGAATCCAATTATGCTGATTCCGTTTGTGATCACACCAGTAGTGAATGCGATTTTGACCTACTCATCAATGGCTTTAGGATTGGTACCATTCACAACAGGGGTCACGTTGCCATGGACAACTCCTCCAATTATCGGTGGGTTCTTAGCCACGGGCAGCTGGCAAGGAGCTGTTCTACAAGTTGTGTTGGTGGCAGTTTCCTTTATGATCTATTTCCCGTTCTTCAAAGCTGCTGACCGCAATAATTTAATGGAAGAAACTACAAATACGAAAGAGGTAACAGTATGAGTATCAAAATATGGTATGACGAAAAAATCAAAGACTCTGATTTTATAGCAAGTGAGTGTGGTTACTATTTTAAGAACGTCTTTCAAATGGAAACTGAATCGACAACCTTGGTAACCGAAGCGGATATAATCTTTAGCTTCGTAGATGACAATACATCGCTGGATGAGATTGTGATTTCACTTGCTGATGGCAAAGGTCGTATTACAGCGAATTCTGAAGTGGGACTGTTGATTGCTTTGTACCGACTATTCAAGGAGGTTGGAGTACGCTATCTCCGACCTGGACGGGACCAAGAAGTTCTTCCAATGTTAGATTTCGAAGCTTTCTCCACTATGAAAATTGACATCCGAGAAACCGCCAGCTTCAAACATCGAGGTGTCTGTATCGAAGGAGCAGATTCCTTTGAAAATATCCGCAATTTTATTGATTGGTTGCCAAAGATTGGCATGAATTCCTTCTTTATTCAGTTTGAAAATCCCTATTCTTTCTTCAAGCGTTGGTATGAGCATGAGTTCAATCCTTATCTGGAAAAAGAACCATTCTCCAATGAAATTGCAGAAGCCATGAGCGATAAGATCGACCATGAAATTGAAATTCGTGGCTTGCAACATCATCGGGTAGGCCATGGCTGGACGGGAGAGGTGCTAGGTTACTCCTCCAAGTTTGGCTGGGAATCTGGTTTGACGTTACCAGAAGAAAAGAAACCGCTGGTAGCTGAACTCAACGGTAAGCGGGAGCTATATGATACAGCACCAATCCTTACTAGCTTGGACTTTGCTAATCCTGAAGTTGGCAAGAAAATGGTTGCTTCTATTGTAAAATATGCAAAAGAGCGACAAGATGTGGATTACCTTCATGTTTGGCTTTCAGATGCCCGAAATAATATTTGTGAATGTACAGAATGCCAAAAAAATCTGCCATCTGATCAATATGTTCGAATTTTGAACCAGTTGGATGAGGCCTTGACTGAAGCTGGATTGAATACTAAGATTTGTTTCTTGCTGTATCATGAGTTACTCTTCGCACCTAAAAAAGAAACGATCCATAACCCGGAACGCTTCACCATGATGTTTGCGCCGATTACCCGGACCTTTGAAAAGAGCTATGCAGATGTAGATTACGAAAATGGTATCCCAGAACCGAAGCCCTATGTTCGCAACCAGATTGTCTTGCCAAATTCCTTGGAGGAAAATCTTTCCTACTTGTTCAGTTGGCAAAATCAGTTTAAAGGGGATAGTTTTGTCTATGATTACCCACTGGGGCGAGCTCACTACGGCGATTTAGGTTACATGAAAATCAGCCGGATTATCAGCCGTGATATCAAGTATTTGGATAAGCTTCACCTACATGGGTACATTAGCTGTCAGGAATTACGTGCAGGATTTCCTCATAACTTCCCCAACTATATTATGGGAGAAATGCTTTGGAACAAAGAAACTGATTATGAGGTAGTCTTAGCAGATTATTTCAGACATATGTATGGTGAGGATTGGGAACAAGTTACCGAGTATTTAGAACAGCTTTCTCAGTATTCTTCTTGTGATCATTTTAATGCTATCGGACCTCGAGTGGCTCCTGACTTGAAACTACGTTACCAGACAGCTATTTACTTAGCGCAAGGAAGCCTAACACTTATTGAAAAAAATACTCAGGAAAAGACTGGAGTCGTTAAAGCCCAATGGTTACAGCTAGGTTATCATCGAGAATATACTGAAAAACTTGGCAAATCGTTAGCCTTGTTGAGTGAGGGGCGCTATCAACCGGCTCAATTAGCTTGGCGGGATTTCCTTGATTTCATTCGGCGCAACGAAGAAAATTTCCAACCCAACTTAGATGTTTATCGTGTCATCGAAGTGGCCAAAAATTATGCTGGTTTTACAATATAATAAAGATATAAAGGGTTGATACCTCTCACCGCAGTGGTCTAGTCCTTTGTAAATAAGCCTTTTCGGATCTCCAATGATTCGTAAAGGCTTTGGGTGTTTTTTGCAAATGGTAGGATTGAGAGTGAAGGGTATGTGGCCAAACTCGGGTTGCTTTTGCTTACAAAACAGTATAAGTCAATTTCACAATCTCGTGTGATGTAGATGCATGAAAGGAGAATACTATGAAGACAGGGACCAGCAAAAAATTAATTCGGATATTTCTGATACCGATGCTGCTATTCTATATTGGGTTTACTATTTATCCATTTCTATTGAATATCTTGTATTCCTTTCTGAATTGGAATGGAATCACCAAGACGGCTAATTTTATCGGATGGGAAAATTACCGAAAGTTGATAAGCAACGGGATTTTTTGGAATGCCGTAAAAAATAGTCTTCTATATGCCCTGTTTGGGACGATTTTTCAGATTCTAATTTCGTTCTTGCTAGCATATCTGGTAGAATTTGGTCCCTTTAAACGTAAAAAATTGCTGCGTATTCTTTTTATTTTGCCCATCGTGGCAACAACAGCAACAATGGGAATGATGATGAAGAGTTTTTTCAATCACGAAGGTTTGCTGAATACTTTTCTTATTAGTATTGGCTTGTCGGCTCAACCTTTCTTGACGGATCCTAAATATGTTTTTGGAGTGGTGATATTGGTTTCTGTTTGGAAAGAGACTGGGACTTTGTTCATCTACTGGTTAGCAGGGTTTCAGATGGTATCAAAAGAGGTTGTGGAAGCAGCGAAAATCGATGGTGTTACTAGCTTTTCTTTATTGACGAAAATTATCATGCCTATGATTAAGCCAGTATTGATTATGATTACAACCGTGACATTTTTGAACTCACTAAAAGTTTTTGATCTGATTCAGACTATGACCGCTGGGGGGCCATATTTCGCAACTGATGTCTTATCTACTTTTATTTATCGAACGGCTTTCTCTAGTTCATTTGGTTCACCACAGCTCAGCTATGCCAGTTCAGCAGCCGTCGTTTCAGTCTTGATCATGGTAATCGTGTCATTGGTATTTCGCTTGATTATACAAAAACGAAAGGAGACGGTCTCATGAAAAAAGTGTTAACCTACATACTTGCTGCACTTTGGATATTACCTTTTCTGGTAATGTTATTGACCGCTCTTAGTAGCAAAAACACCACCAGTTTTACGGAATTGTTTGACCTGTCTGCCTTAACATTGAATAATTTTAGACGAGCCTGGACTGAGGGGGCGTTCTCTCGTTACTTTTTAAACACGGTAATTGTGACGCTTGTTTCGGTTTTGATTATCTTAGGTGTGACTGCGCTCGCAGGTTACGTGATGGGACGTTTTGAGTTTGGTGGTAAGAAGGCGCTGTACCGCGTGATGATCTTGTCTATGGGAATTCCTACAATTTTCTTTACCGTTCCTGTATATCAATTATTGCGAATGCTTCATGCGGATACCTCAATTATTGGACTAATTTTAGCCGAAATCGGTGGAGGACACATCATCTTCCTTTTGCTATTTGCCAATTTTTTTGAATCAGTCCCCTCTGAACTGGAGGAGTCAGCAGTTATCGATGGGGCAACGGAATTTGACGTCTTTTTCAGAATTATGTTTCCTTTGGCCAAACCGATTATTGGCACCGTTGTTATCACCCAGTCTATTTGGACATGGAATTCTTTTTTGTATCCCTTGATTCTATCGGTAAATGACCCCACGATACGCACACTTTCTGTAGGAATGTATGCATTTCAAGGGGAAAACATTGTAGACTGGAGTAGTATGGCAGCAGGCGCTTGTATTACGATTTTGCCAATGGTGATTCTCTTTATTTTCTTCCAACGTTACTTTGTCAATGGCATTTCAGGTGCGGTAAAGGGGTGAAAGTATGAAAAAACAAATTAGTTTAGGGGTGGCCGGGCTAGTGCTCCTGACTGGCTGTGGCGTGAAGATTCTACCAACAGATGAGAAAAAAGGGGGGCCCCCGACAACCATTGAAAAAATCACCACTGCTCCTGATGAAAAGGTCACGTTGAATATTGTTGACTGGAGCGATAGTACTAAAGAAGCTAGAAAACAATTGAACCAGCGATTTGAAAGAGATCATCCCAATGTAACTATCAACTACACGACGTTAACCCAGGCCCAATTCAATGAAACCATGCTTTCAGGCATCCGTTCAGGGAAAGCTCCGGATTTGTTTCCTCTTCCCAGCAATACGGATTTTCAAACCGCTGTCTCTGAAGGTTGGTTTGTACCGCTAAACACTTATCTTGGTGATGACTTTTTCCAACAATTGAAGCCGGAAGCTCTTCAGCAGAATATCACTCAGCGGGATGATAATATCTATCTGTTGCCAGAAGCTCAGGAAATCAGCAGTACGCTAATGTTTTATAACCGGAAGTTATTAACTGCTGACGAGTTGCAGTTGGTAACTTCCGGTAAGGTAAACTGGCAGCAGTTTCGCGAGATTTGTCAACGGGTAACTAAGGGAGGAAAAAGTAATACTTATGGAATAATTACCAGTGGCGCACAGAAAAATCGCGTAGACTTGGAGTTGCGGGCCTTTTCAGAGCTGGCGGGAGCACCTTTAGGTCCTGGAGAACAGATTTTTGTACAACAAGGAAAAACTATGTATACTTCAGAAGCAGTTCGACAAGCTTTTGGCTGGTACCAGAATTTGATGACTGATGGTAGCTTCTACCCAGATTCTGCCTCATTGACGGCACCGGAAGCACGGAATCTCTTCGCGGAAAACAAGGCGGCCTTTATTGTACAAGGGTCCTGGTGTATCCCTGAATGGGAAAGCCGAAATCCTCAATTAGATTTTGGTGTGATGCCACTACCTGTGCCGGAAACCAACGAGAATGCTCGGCAGATTCGACCGTTTATGAAAGGCTGGATGGGGATTTCCGCCACGAGCAAGCATCCTGACGTGGCAGCGGAATATTTAAAGTATCTGTATTCTTATGAGTATCAGAATCAGCTAGTACAAGCAGGGGGATTTGTCTCCATTCGTAGTGATTTAACAGAGAAAGACATTTCTAACGAACGGATGCGAGCATATTATCGGCTGGCGGAAGCGCAAAGTCGCCCAATAATAAATCCCATGACTCGAGATGACGATTTGTACTTGGTTTACAGTATTATTCAGCCGGTACAACCAGATTTTGGAGATATCGCCGCTGGATTATTAACTGGAGAATCCGATTATTCTTCGCGTTTAAGAAGTTATAATGATAAAGTGCAGTTGAATCTGGAACTGGCGGTAGATACCATTGGTAAGGATTTATCGGTGACATTGGCAGATTTCGAGGTAGAGGAACCTTAAAAACATAGTTTGAACTTGTAAAGAAAATGAGGCCTGAAATTCTTAATTCCAGGTACTTTCACCGACATGTGAGATGTATCGGTGAGGGTGATAACACTGGAAATAAGGAGATTAGGGACCATTTTAATGTGCCAGTTCTTATGGACCGAGCCTGTAAGGATACATCAAAGTGCAGTAGTAATCTTGATTTTGAATAGCAATACGTGAAAGCATTGAATAGAAATTATTCAATGCTTTTTTGTTTGCAAAAATCTCGGGAGATACATGGAGAGAGGAATTTTTAGGTGAATAATTTACAAAGGAGAAATGAAATGAAAAATGTAAAAATTAGAAATTGGCGACTAGTTGTATCAATAGTCTTGTTGTACCAAATACTTAGTGGATTAATTATTCCTACTATTGCTTTTGCAGATGAAATTACTCATCCACAAACGGTAACCGTGGAATTAGATTTAGCGCATCAGTATGCTGTCGAAGGAACCTTTAGTGACGGCCGTCCAATGTCAGAAGTCACTGTTCCACATTATGCGGTATACAATGGCGTGAAACAAGATATTTTTTGTATTGAACCAGGGGTGCCAATTTACAATGAGTTCACGCCAGGTTATGAGAAAAATCCATTGCCTGATATGTCGGAGAAAGCCAAATTAGTTTCGGTGTTATGGAAAAACGCCGGTACAGATATTGATACACAAATGGTTGCTCAAAAGATGATCTGGCAGGAGGTCAATGGGTATACGCTTCACTCTATGAAGCATCCAGATGGCAGTGCCGTAAATATCGCAGCTATTGAGGCAAAAATTAACAAAGCAATCGCGGACTATCAGAAGAAACCAAGCTTCCATAATAGCACGGCTAAAACAGTGTTAGGTCAATCAACTACTGTAACGGACACGAATAATTTGAATTTGTCAGAATTTGATGAGGTTGTGGAAAACACCGCAAATATTGATTATCGTGTCAATGGCAATCAATTGGTCATCACACCTAATACCAATTCAAAAGAAAGCGGTGTGTTGACGCTTAAGAAATCTGCGGGAACTGGAACACCGATTGCTTATAAGATGGCTGGTCAACAGACCTTGATGGCCGGGGCAATTGATAAACCGAACACTTACACGATCAAAATGGATGTGGAAACCGAGGGTTCTTTAAAGATTAAAAAAGTCGATAAAGAATCAGGTGATGTTGTACCAGGAACGGTTTTCCATTTAGACTTTGGAAAAACTTTGCCTGCAAAAGATGTGACTACCGATAAAGAAGGCATTGCGACATTGGATGGAATTCCTCATGGTACAAAGGTAACCATTACTGAAAAATCAGTGCCGGCGCCTTATACGATTGATGCCACATCTATGACTGCCACGATTAAAGCAGGTGAAACCATTTCTGTGACTTCAAAAAATACGAGAGAAAAAGGTCAAATCATTCTGGATAAAACCGGAGTTGAAACAGGGAGTGATCTTTGGAATGACAATTACTCTTTAGCTGGAAATACGTTTGCCATTCGCAAGGGCAGTCCAACTGGTGAAATCGTTCAAGAAATGACCACGGATGAAAACGGTCATGCAGAAACACCAAAAGAGATTGCCAATGCGTTGGAATTGGGAACCTATTATGTGACCGAAACCAAAGCATCTAATGGCTTCGTGAATACCTTCGAACCCGTAAAAGTCGAATTGAAGTATGCCAATCAAACTGTGGCCCTTGTGACCAGTAACGTAAAAGGGCAAAACCAAGAAATCACTGGTGAAACCACTTTGACAAAAGAAGACAAAGATACCGGTAATGAGACTCAAGGGAAAGCTGAGTTTAAAGGAGCTGAATATACTCTCTTTACTGCAAAAGATGGTCAAGCGGTTAAATGGATTGAGTCTTTTAAACCAGAATTAGTGAAAGGAACGAAGGCTTCTGATGAAACAGTGACTTTAGTTTTAGATGAAAAGAATCAAGCTGCCGTTAAACACTTAGCCATCAACGAGTATTATTGGCAAGAAACCAAAGCGGCTGAAGGATATACCTTGGATGAAACGAAGTATCCTGTATCCATCAAAAAGGTGGATGATAGCGAAAAAAATGCCGTAATTACCCGAGATGTTACGGCAAAAGAACAAGTGATTCGCTTTGGGTTTGATTTCTTCAAATTCGCCGGATCAGCTGCGGGAACTGCCGAAACTGGCTTTAATGATCTGACTTTTAAAGTATCGCCATTGGAAGGAACCAATGAAATCACAGGCGCTGAAGATGAAGCGACCACAGCTTATAACGAGCAACTAGGTTTTGATGGCTATGGCAAGTTTGAAAATCTTCCTTATGGGGATTATTTACTTGAAGAAGTAGAAGCCCCAGAAGGATTTCAAAAGATTACACCATTAGAAATCCGTTCTACTTTTAAAGAAGATAAAGAGGATTACGCCAAGAGTGAGTATGTCTTCACCATTACCGAAAAGGGACAAAAACAACCGATTAAGACGGTGACCGTTTCTTACGAGAAACTGACGAACAAAGAATTCTCCGTTAGTTTGAACCGTTTGATGCTCTATGATTTGCCTGAGGAAGAAGATAGTTTGACTTCCCTTGCGACTTGGAAAGACGGAGAAAAAGAATTGACGACCCTTGATTCTACCAATCTAGTTGATAAATTGAGTTACAATCTACATGAAATCAAAGAAGACTGGTATGTGGTAGCGCAAGCCATTGATGTGGAAGCCACAAAAGCTGCCCAAGAAAAAGATGAAAAAGCCAAACCAGTGGTAATTGCCGAAACAACGGCTACCTTGGCGAACAAAGAGAAAACAGGAACTTGGAAAATTCTGCATAAATTAACCGCTGAACAAGTTTTAGATAAAACTATTGTCTTATTCAACTATGTGTATGAAAACAAGGAAGCCTTTGAAGCAGGCGATGAGCCAGTAGCGAAGGATGCCAGTTTGAATAACCAAGCCCAAACTGTTAATTGTACGGTGGAACGCCATGTTTCCATCCAAACAAAAGCGCACTTAGAAGACGGTTCGCAAACTTTCACTCATGGTGACGTGGTAGATATGTTTGATGATGTATCCATTACCCATGATGTACTGGATGGCTCAAAAGAAGCCTTCGAAACAATTTTGTATGCTTTACTGCCAGATGGTACGAACAAAGAAATTTGGAAATCTGGCAAGATTGATTACGAAGTGAACGACAAAGAATTTACCAAAACCGTGCTTGCGGAAAAAGTGGATACAAGTAAATATCCAGAAGGTACAAGTTTTACCTTTAAAGAAATTAACTATGATAAAGATGGAAATATCAATGGAAAACACAATGAAGATTTGAAAGAAAAATCTCAAACCTTAACACCAAAAGAAGTGCCAACCACACCAAGTACGCCAGAACAACCAGAAACACCAACTGTTCCAAGCGACTCTCAAGAATCTAGTCCTATAGTGAAGACATTCCCACAAACTGGGGAGAAAAGTTCCAATGTATTACTGTTCATTGGCTTTACCTTGATCTTTGCGACGGCTGGCTATTATTTCTGGAATCGCCGGAACTAAGGTGATGCGATGAAACAAGTAAATAGGAAAACTCAACGTGCGCGACCGCCTCCTAAAAAAGTGGTCGCGCTATTTTTGTATCCAAAACTAACAATGAAAAGAGGAAAAAAATATGGAATTGAAATTTGTTGTGCCAGATATGGCCGAAACATTTGGAAAGATAAGTTATGCCGGTGAAGGTGAAATTTTAACAGAAGGATATGGTCGGAATACCACAGTGATTGGTCGCAGTTATCATTTATATTCCAGTAAACAACGGGCTGATGATATTGAAGTGGTGGTAGCTGCGGAAGCTGGCGAAAAGGATTTTGACCAAGACCAACCGTTAAAAGTCGTGAATCCTCACTTGGTTGCCAAAGGCTATGAGATTGAGAATCGTGGGTTTACTGATTACGTGTTGTATGTCGATGATTTAGTGAAAGCATAGGAGGAAAAGAAGATGAGATTAACAGAAGGTATTGTCGTAGATTCAGGATTAACGTTTGGGAAGTTGCGCTTTTCTGCATTACGTCGAGAAGTACGGAAACAAAACGAGGATGGAACGGTTAGTAACGAGGTAAAAGAACGAACCTATAATTTGAAATCCTCCGCGCAAGGTCGAATGATTCAAGTTAGTATTCCGGCAAATGTGCCCCTACGCGAGTTTGCTTATGATGCAGAGGTAGAGCTGGTCAATCCAATCGTGGATACCGTTGCCAATTATGTTTTTCGAGAAGGAACCACCGTTAATTGGTTCATTAAGGCAGATGATTTAGTCTTGAAACGGCAACCGAATCAAGGAAAGAAATAGGTGAAGAATATGGAAATCAATGTGGAACATATTTTAGATTGTCTCGATCGTTATGGCAAAGGGGAACTAACTAAAGAGCAAGTCAACGAGGATTTGACGATAGACGAAAAAGTATTTCTTATTATGAATCAGGATTTTTTTGAAACCAATGAAGAAGATTTTGACGTACTCAAATGGTTGGATGAGGAAGAGTCCTTCTTTATGGTTGTCGAAGTAAATGAAAATTTATGTCGCCAGGCAGAATCTGTCTTGGAAGAAATCGGTGTAGAGATGCCGGATGCCATTGAAAGTTTTTTAACACAATTGGTTGAAACGAAACAACTTCCCGTGTCAGTAAATGACTAGCATAACTTTTTGAAATTGCCCAATAAAATCCTATTGGGCAATTTTCCATTGGAGGTGGAAACCATCAAAATGTACAAAGGGCATCGCATACGCGCAGGAGATCGGCACTTGGTTTATCACTTTGTTCTTGGCTGGCTAATCGCTTTATTCATCGGTTGGATGAGCGTCTTTTATTTTCATGAGTTTAGACAATTTGAGATTTTTAAGCTATCACTTTCCACTATTGAAATTGTTTTGTCCATGAAAGATTTAATCTGCTTACTAGGAAGTCTCGCTCTTTCAGGAAGCATGATGTTGCTTTATATTCACTTTTTTCAGGACCATTGGCGAAGTTTATGGCATCGACAAAAGTTGGCTCGGATGATTCTAGAAAACCATTGGTATGAAGTGAAACAAACTCAAAGTGAAGGTTTTTTCAAAGATTTGAATAGTAGTCGAACCAAAGAGAGTATTAGTTACTTTCCCAAAATCTATTATCGAATGAAGGATGGGTTACTTTATATTCGCGTTCAAATTTCACTGGGAAAATATCAAGATCAGCTCTTGAAGTTGGAAAAGAAGTTAGAAAGTGGGCTGTATTGTGAGCTAGTAGAAAAGGAACTCAAAGACTCCTATGTGGAATACACCTTGTTATACGATATGATTGCCAATCGAATTGGAATTGAAGAAGTAGTGGCAGAAAACGGGACTTTGCGATTGATGAAAAATCAAGTATGGGCATATGACTCCTTGCCCCATATGTTAATTGCTGGCGGTACAGGTGGAGGGAAGACCTATTTCTTACTCACCATTATCGAAGCACTATTGAAGTCAGATGCAGAATTGTTTATCCTCGATCCCAAAAATGCCGACCTAGCCGATTTAGGTACAGTAATGCCTCACGTATACTCCCAAAAAGAGGAAATCTCTGCTTGTGTGGAAGATTTCTATGAACGCATGATGGCTCGTAGTAAGGAAATGAAAGAAATGCCCGACTACAAAACAGGAGAGAATTATGCCTATCTTGGACTTCCGCCAACCTTTTTAATCTTTGATGAATACGTGGCTTATATGGAAATGTTAACGACTAAGGAGAGTGCGGTAATTTTGAATAAGCTCAAACAAATCGTGATGTTAGGCCGTCAATCTGGTTTCTTTCTGATTTTGGCTTGTCAAAGACCAGATGCGAAATACTTGGGAGATGGGATTCGCGATCAATTCAACTTTCGTGTAGCTTTAGGACGTATGAGTGAACTAGGATATTCCATGATGTTTGGGGAGGTTGATAAAAATTTCTTCATGAAACGAATTAAAGGTCGAGGTTATGTAGATACAGGGGGCAGTGTGATTAGTGAGTTTTATACGCCATTTGTACCAAAAGGGTATGATTTCTTGGAATCCATCAAACAAGTAGCGCAATCAAAAGAAAAATGACAACTACAGAGAAATTTAGTCTTCTAGAGTATCGGACTTAAAGTATGATAAACTAGAGATGAAAGCGTCAGGAGGTGCAGTAAAAATGACAGAAGATTATTCTTTACAGTATGCTAAAGAGAACAAAAAAGTATTAATTTCTTCGATTACTGATGGGAAAGAAAAAGAGGAAGAAAAGACTGCCATTTTTATGGCCGGAAGTCCTGGGGCTGGAAAGACTGAGGCTACACAAACTTTGACGGCATTGAATAGTAATCTTTGTGTAATCGATGCTGATAAATTTCGTGAACTATTTCCGGGCTATGCTAGGAATAATTCAGATGAATTTCAACGAGGATCAGCACTTTTGGTAGATGCTGCTCTCGATTTAGTTCTTAAAAAGGGTTATAGTTTTATTCTTGATGGCACGTTTGCGACTTCTAAGGTAAATCAAAATATTGAACGGGCACTCAAAAAGAATTATAATGTGCTTGTTTATTATGTATATCAAGATCCATTTATTGCTTGGGACTTTACTAAAAAACGAGAAGAAGTTGAAGGCCGTTTTGTTCCTAAAGAACGTTTTATCAATGCTTTTTTTCAATCGAGAAAAAATTTGATGCAGGTGAAAAAGCAATTTCAAGAGAAAGTAACCATCAATATCTTAGTGAAGGACTTTCAAAATACGATTTCTGATTTTCTAATGGACATTGATAATGTTGAACTAGCATTACCAATCAGTTATACGAAAGAAAGATTGGAGGAAGAACTACATGACTGAGAAAGAAAAAGTTGAAGAAATTATGGAGAAGTATAACCGTAACTTTTCTACACTACAAAAGAATGCCTCTGCGAAAGAGCTGAAGACAGTCTTTAAATTTGTAGCAGATGAATCCAATCGAAAACAACGAGAATTGATTGGTTTGGATAAAGAAAAATAAATTTGAAATTGAAATATTTTTAAGAGCCAAGAGCAAAAATGTTCTTGGCTTTTTCTTTGCAATGAATGAGGTGACTTATGACATTTTTAGATTTATTCGCTGGGATTGGTGGCTTTCGCTTAGGTATGGAACAAGCGGGTCACCAGTGTATCGGCTTTTGTGAAATTGATGAATTTGCTCGGCGGAGTTATAAGGCAATCCATGATACAAGAAAGGAGGTGGAAATGCATGACATCACAAGTGTACCAGACGAGTTTGTTCAATCCCTCGGACCAGTGGACATCCTTTGCGGCGGATTTCCGTGCCAAGCTTTTTCAATTGCGGGAAAGCGGCAAGGATTTTCCGATACTCGAGGTACTTTATTCTTTGAAATCGCTCGGTTTGCCGCTCTTCTCCGACCTAAGTTTTTATTCCTTGAGAATGTCCGGGGATTGCTCAATCACGAAGGAGGGGCTACGTTCGAGACGATCCTCCGAACGCTGGATGGACTGGGGTATGATGTGGAATGGCAGGTGCTTAACTCAAAGGCCTACGTTCCCCAAAGCCGCGAGCGGATCTTCCTTATCGGACATTCTCGAGACGCATGTACCGAACAAGTATTTCCTATCATTGGAGCGTCTCCAACATCTGATCAAAACATCCGAAACTTGGTAAATATCAATCCCTCCAATCGAGGCATGGGGGGACAAGTCTATGGTTCAGATGGCGTGGTGCCAACCTTAACCGGCAATGAAGGAATCAAAATCGCACTCCCGGTGAATGATGGAATTTCAGTGGCTGGTATGTTGTCGGGAAATTTTGAACAAGGCAATCGGGTCTATGATGTAACCGGAACAGCTCCCACCTTGTCAACGAAACAAGGGGGAACGAAGATTATGATTCGGAAAAATAAAACAGAATATCAAGAGGTAAAACCAGGGGACAGTGTGAACCTGGCTTTTCCTAACTCCACAAGTCGCCGAGGCCGTCTGGGAAAACAAAGTGTGCATACCTTACTAACAGGAGACCAACAAGCAGTCGTCACAGATGAGTATCAGATTCGGAAGCTAACGCCCAGGGAATGCTGGCGACTTCAAGGATTTCCTGATTGGGCTTTTGACCGGGCCTCTCAAGTCAATTCAGATAGCCAGTTGTATAAGCAAGCCGGAAACTCTGTAACAGTTCCGGTCATTTTTGATATTGCTAGAAGATTAAAGGAGGCAAAACTAGATGATTTATGATGAGTTGATTGGAGAGATCTACTGGGTGATTGGTAAGATTCAGTCAGATCCGGAACTGGAAGAAGAACTGTACCGGCTCAATTTTGATATTCGCAAAAACGGGGTGAAGGTCCCTTGTGATTCATATGTAATGGACGAGGAAACCGATGCTCGAATTGAGCTAAATCAACTCATCAGTGAATTGGAACGGATTGCAGACCTTGCCAAAGAACCAGATATCCGCCAATACTTGTTTGAGATAAAAGCAGAATTGGAAATTGAGGGCATTACCGCGGAGTAACGGCTAAATAAACCACTACTGATAGGCGCTGGCCGCGGGGGATTTGCGAAGCAGAAATCCTCCGTGGAGCTGTGCCTGTTCATGGACGGCGCCAGCCGGCCATGATGTCTCACCCCCCGTATCTAACAGGGGGGTACAAAAACACAAAAAACAAGCAAGCAACGATTGAGAATTGCTGGTGTATCAAGGGAAATTAACGATTTGATTCAGTGTGAAGTATTCGTCAATTACTTCACACTTTTGTTAGGAGGTGATTATTTGGCGAAAAGAAATTTAAGCAAGGAATTGCTAAAAGAAAAGCGTAAGGATTATAAGGTTTCGCAGAACAAATTAGCTGTCGCATGTCATTTGACTCGAGAATATATCAACAAGATTGAATCAGGTCTACTTACACCATCAGAAAAGACCATGAGAAAAATTTTTGACCAACTGGAAAGTTTCAATCCCGATTTGCCTTTGACGTTACTGTTTGACTATGTAAGGATTCGTTTCCCCACAACGGATGTACGGAAAATTATTCAAGAAGTTCTCCATTTGAAATTTGAATATATGCTCCATGAAGATTACGCCTTTTACTCCTATCAAGAACAATATGTTATGGGAGACATTGTGGTGATGTTATCTCATGAAGAAGATAAAGGCGTCCTTTTGGAATTAAAAGGGCGAGGTTGTCGACAGTTTGAAACGTTTTTACTCGCTCAAAAGCGTAATTGGTACGACTTTTTCGAAGATTGTCTAAAAGCTGGTGGCGTGATGAAGCGCTTGGACTTGGCAATCAATGATCGAGTGGGGCTACTGGATATTCCTGATTTAACGAAAAAATGTCAGAAGGAAGAATGTATCTCCTTGTTTCGTACCTTCAAAAGTTATCGTTCCGGTGAGTTGTTGAAAGCTGATGAAAAGGATGGTATGGGCAATACCTTATATATCGGCAGCCTCAAGAGTGAGGTTTATTTTTGTTTGTACGAAAAAGATTATGAGCAATATATCAAGCTAGGGATTCCATTAGACCAAACTGAAACGAAAAATCGCTTTGAGATTCGACTGAAAAATGACCGTGCTTTTCATGCGATTCAAGATTTGTTAAAAGGTCGTAGCATTGAGAGCACCACGTTTTCCATTATCAATCGTTATTTGCGATTTGCGGACAAGGTGGAAGGAAAACGGCGAACCAATTGGCCCTTGAATGAACAATGGGGGCGCTTTATTGGACGGAATCGTAAGGAAATTCAATTAACCTCTGAACCGAAACCGTATACCATTGAACGAACCTTGAATTGGCTTGGACGTCAAGTCGCCCCTACGTGGAAGATGGCCAAGGAGTTGGATCGTTTGAACGAGACAACCTATATCCAGGATATGGTACAGAATGCGCGCTTATCAGACCGGCATAAAAAGATTTTGGAACAACAAAGTATGGCAATTGAAAACTTGATTATATGAAAAGAGGAAAGGTCATGGGAATTGTAAAAGATATTTTATTGGTGTTTGGTGGGAGTATGCTCGGTGTTACTGTGATGTGCTTGATGTATGCAAGTGCAGCAGCAGACCGAGCAATGGAAAAGAAAGGAAAGTGATGAAATGAATTTCGGACAAAATTTATATCAATGGTTTTTAACCAATGCCCAATCTTTGGTTTTACTAGCGATTGTAGTCATTGGTTTATTTTTAGGATTTAAGCGGGAGTTTTCTAAATTAATTGGCTTTTTGGTGATTGCCTTGATTGCGGTAGGTCTGGTCTTTAATGCGTCTGGTGTGAAAGATGTCTTACTCAATTTGTTTAACCGAATTGTCGGTGCGTAAGGGGGGAAGCACAATGGAACAGATGCGCGTTTATATTGCGAATCTCGGGAAATATAACGAAGGTGAATTGGTGGGGGCGTGGTTTACCCCACCTGTCGATTTTGATGAGGTCAAAGAACTGATTGGATTAAATGACGAATACGAAGAGTACGCGATTCATGATTATGAACTGCCTTTTGAAATTGATGAATATACACCAATTGAGGAAATTAATCGGTTGTGTGGCTTAGCGGAGGAGCTTGAAGGAACGCCGATTGGTGAAGTTGCTTCTGAGATTCAACATGCTTTTTTCAATTCTTTTGAAGAAATGGTAGAGCATGTGGATGATATTGTCTATTATCCAGATTGCGATGATATGAGTGATGTAGCATATTTCTTGATTGTAGAAAATGGTGATTTTGGAGAAGTACCAGAACACTTGAAGACGTATATTGATTTTGATGCGTGTGGTCGAGACTTGGAGATTGGAGGCAACTATTTGGTTACGAGTCGTGGGGTCTTTGAATATCTTAATTAATGCATATAAAACATCTACAATATCTCATTTATTTCGTTTACTAAAAATGATAAGATTGTTATGAATAAGTGAGATTGGGGTAGGGTAGATGAAAAAGATAGACTTGCATATTCATACAATCAGATCTATTAGTGATTCAAAAAAAATTGATTTTTCAGTAGATAAGTTATCAGAGTATATAGATGAAAAAAAACTTAATGCTATTGCTATTACGAATCATAATATTTTTGATATTGATCAGTTCAGGGAAATAACAGAGAAAATTGAAATACCAGTTTTTCCTGGAGTAGAGATTGATTTGGAGAAAGGCCACTTGTTGTTGATCGGTGATTATTTAGATTTTTCAATTGAAGAATTTGCTTTATCATGTGAAAGATTAGGTAATTTCATAAAGGAACAATCTGATTCTCTGACTTTAGCAGAGTTTTATTCAGTTTTTCCAAAACATACTTTGAGAAAGTATTTATTGATTCCACATTACCGTAAATCACCTAAGATTCCAGAAGAAATTATTCAGGAACTGTCGGAGCATTCTACTATTACAGCTGGGGAAGTCAGTTCTCCACGTAAATTTATGGAGTTAAAAAATGAAGTTGATAATTTAACGCCTGTATTATTTAGTGATCAAAGAATTTGCTGCTTTATGAATAGTTTTAACAATCATCAGACATATTTTAATATTTCTGAAATTAGTTTATCAGCAATTAAAGGAGCATTATCGGATAAAACAAAAGTAAGTTTGTCTAAAAAAGAGGGAAAAGACTTATTTGAAATTCATAATGGAATTAATGCATCCACAGGATTAAATGTTTTATTGGGAGAAAGATCTTCTGGCAAAACTCATCTATTAAATAAAATTGAGGAAAGTACTAAAAATACAAAATATATTCGTCAATTTGAATTAGTCGAAACTAATGAAAAACGCTCTGAAGAGACTTTTCATACTCAATTACAGAATGATGAAAGTTTATTTTCAGCGGAATATTTAGCTGAGTTTAATGAAATTGTCAAAGATATGCTGAATATTAATATTCTTGCTACAAATAAAACTGTTAATGAATATGTACAGTCACTGGTAAAAAATGCAGAAAGTACGGAGAAGAAGGACGCGTTTGCTAAATCGGCACTTTTTAGTGAGGAAAAGTTTAAACTTAAGGATTTATCAACCTTAGAAGAATTAATTAAAGCAACCCAAATAATCCTTGATAATAATGAATATTCGACGATAATTGACGAAGTTCTTGAAAGAAAACAACTTGAAGAATTACTTCTTCGTTTGATTAAAGAGCACAGACGCATTTCTTTGGAAAATGTAATAAAGGAAAAGGCAAATACTATTATTAGTAATGTTCAAAGTGAGCTGTCGTTAAAAACAACAACTCAAAGGATTATAGATATTGACTTGGGAATGATTGCTGAAGAACAGTTGAAAATGCAAAAGTTTAACGAACTCACGAAAAAACTCCAACAAGATGAAATTCTTGATGAAAAGCAAATTTATGATTTCACAGTTAGAAAATCAAAAAGAAAGTTTGCGAACCCACGTGAGATGCTTGATCAAGCAAAAATGAAAATCCGTTTTTCTGAGATATTTCCAGCATATTCAGTCCCATTTGATTTTTTGCAAAAATTAAAAAGTAAAGAAAAACTTGAAACTGCAGATTTTTATAAGTACTTCGTTAAAATACAAGTTGAGATTTTAAATAAAGATTTGAAGCCGGTTTCTGGTGGACAAAGGGCTGAGTATAATTTTTTAAGAAAAATTGAGGGAGCTCTAGAATACGATATGTTACTCATCGATGAGCCTGAATCCTCGTTTGATAATCCATTTCTTGATACAAAAATAAATACAATGTTGAAGAGCATTTCAAAAAATATCCCAGTATTTGTTTCAACCCATAACAATACAATTGGTGGTTCTATCAATCCAGACTTCATTTTGCATACAAAAAGGAGTATTGAAAAGGATAATCCTGTTTTTAGAGTGTTTACTGGTTATCCAACCGATAAAGTATTATACTCAAATGATGGAAAATCTATTAATAATTTATCTGTTCAATTAACTTGTCTTGAAGCAGGAGAGGATTCATATAGTAAGAGGAGCGAGATGTATGAAATACTTAAAAATTGAAAACAACCAAGGCTTTTTCCTAAAAAAAGATAATTGGATTGCGATTGACCAAATCACAAAGGATGATCTTTTTAATTTTATTAGTGTGATCTTGGACAATGGTGATGGAGAATTTGAGATGGATGAGTTCGATGAAGAAATAATCCAACATGCTGCTCATAAAATTATATATAAAAATATTTATAATAAACTTTTGGAATTAAAAAAAGAGAGAGATAACCTTCAGGACAAAGTAAATCAGCAGTTTTCAACTGCATTCCAAAAATATGCAAATGATTAATGACAAAATTTTGAAAGACTCATTCAATGGAATGGGTCTTTTACTGTGTTAAGGAAGATGAGCTAATGAAAAAAATAAAAAGCTATACCAGTATCTGGGCAGTTGAAAAGGTTATTTACGCAATTAATGACTTTCAGCTGCCTTTTCCTGTGACCTTTAACCAGATGGCTTGGTTCGTTTTATCCTTGCTGTTTGTCATCGTTTTTGCCCATGTGCCTCCGCTATCTATGATAGAGGGGGCCTTTTTAAAATACTTAGGCATACCGGTGGCGGTTACTTGGTTCATGTCGCAAAAGACGTTTGACGGTAAGAAACCATTGGGATTTTTACGATCCTTTATCAGTTATCACTTACGATTTAAGGTTACTTTTGCTGGAAAAAAAGTCAAAGAACAGAAGAAACGATGGGATGAGCCCATTACTCTTGTAAGGAGTGTGAATTATGTACCCGATTAAGTATATTGAAAATAATCTTGTCTTTAATCAAGAAGGCGAGTGTTTTGCCTACTATGAATTAGTGCCTTATAACTATTCCTTTTTATCGCCTGAACAGAAGTATCAAGTACATGATAACTTTCGCCAATTAATTGCTCAGAACCGAGAGGGAAAGATCCATGCCTTACAAATTGCCACAGAAAGTAGTATTCGTGCCACGCAAGAAAGATCGAAAAAGGAAATTACCGGGCGATTAAAAGAAGTCGCGAAACAACGGATTGACCTACAGACGGATGCATTAGTATCCATGATTGGCGATAGTCAGATTGATTATCGCTTTTTTATTGGCTTTAAACTAATTGCCACAGATGAAGAGGTCAACCTAAAGAATCTCAAGAAATCTTTCTTCTCCGGTTTTCAAGAATTTATCTATGGGGTCAATCATCATTTGATGGGCGATTTTGTTTCGTTATCCAATGAAGAAATTCGCCGATATACCAAGCTTGAAAAACTAATGGAGAGTAAATTGGCTCGAAGATTTAAAGTCAGACGAGTCACACCCAGTGATCTGACGTATTTGATTGAACATATTTATGGTGAAAAAGGTACACCATTTGAAGAGTATGAATTTCAATTGCCAAAGAAAAAGCTAAAGTCGGAAACTTTGGTGAAACGCTACGACTTGTTACGTCCCACTCGTTGTTTGATTGAAGAAAAACCACGGTACTTACGCATAGAACATGAAAACCATGAATCGTATGTAGCGTACTTAACAATCAATACGATTGTAGGGGAGATGGAGTTTCCTTCCTCAGAACTTTTCTATTATCAGCAACAACAATTTACTTTTCCAATTGATACTTCAATGAATGTAGAGATTGTGACGAACAAAAAGGCACTTGCTACTGTTCGCAATAAGAAAAAGGAACTGAAAGATTTAGACAACCACGCCTATCAATCTGACAATGAGACGAATTCCAATGTCTTAGATGCGTTGGATTCCGTGGATGAATTGGAAACCGCCTTGGATCAGTCGAAAGAATCTATGTACAAACTAAGCTATGTGGTTCGGGTGAGTGCGGATTCTGTGGATGAATTAAAGCGGCGTTGTGATGAAGTGCTTGATTTTTATGATGATACCAATGTAAAAATAGTCCGGCCCTTTGGCGATATGATGGGACTACATGAAGAATTCTTACCTTCTAGTAAGCGATACATGAATGATTATATCCAGTATGTTACGTCGGATTTTCTCGCCGGACTTGGATTTGGCGCTACACAGATGTTAGGCGAGTTAGAAGGCATTTACTTTGGCTATAACGTAGATACGGGGCGCAATGTTTACCTGAAACCGGCATTGGCCTCACAAGGGGTAAAGGGTTCAGTTACCAATGCGCTAGCTGCCGCTTTCCTTGGTTCACTTGGTGGTGGGAAGTCCTTTAGTAACAATCTCTTAGTCTATTATGCCGTCCTTTTTGGTGGGCAAGCTGTGATTGTCGATCCAAAGGGAGAACGCGGTGGTTGGAAAGAAACCTTGCCAGAAATTGCGGATGAAATCAATATTCTCAACTTAACTAGTAAGCCAAAAAATCAAGGCTTACTTGATCCCTATGTCATCATGAAGAAAAAGAAAGACTCAGAAAGTTTAGCAATTGATATCCTGACCTTTTTAACAGGAATTTCTAGTCGAGATGGGGAGAAGTTTCCAGTGTTGCGTAAGGCCATTCGGACGGTTACCCAAAGCAATCAACGGGGATTATTACAAGTAATTAATGAGCTTCGAAAAGAAGGCTCACCAGTTGCGGAAAATATCGCGGATCACATCGAGTCCTTTACCGATTATGATTTTGCCCATTTGCTTTTCTCAGATGGTTCGATTACCCAGTCGATTAGTTTAGATAGGCAGTTAAATATCATTCAAGTAGCGGATTTGGTTTTACCAGATGCAGAAACCACTTTTGAAGAATATACCACCATGGAATTGCTTAGTGTTTCCATGCTAATCGTCATTTCTACTTTTGCCTTGGACTTTATCCATAGCAATCGAGAAATCTTCAAAATTGTAGACTTGGATGAGGCGTGGAGTTTTCTTCAAGTAGCGCAAGGGAAAACATTATCGAATAAGCTCGTTCGTGCTGGGCGGGCTATGAATGCTGGGGTTTACTTTGTCACGCAAAACAGTGACGATTTACTGGATGAACGCTTGAAGAATAATATCGGATTGAAATTTGCTTTTCGTAGTACCGATATTCATGAAATCAAGAAGACTTTGGAATTTTTTGGGTTGGATCAAGAAGATGAAAGTAATCAAAAACGCCTACGAGATTTGGAAAATGGCCAATGCTTGATGCAGGATTTGTATGGTCGGGTAGGCGTGGTTCAGGTACATCCAGTCTTTGAAGAACTCTTCCATGCCTTTGATACCCGTCCACCTGTTCAAGAGAGAATGGAGTGAGGAGATGAAAAAGAAACTTTTTCGGATTGTGGGAATCGTTTTTATTAGCATCATCACTCTGACAGTTCTATTGAGTTTAGTCGGTGCGGTAGCTGAGGCGACTGGATTAGTTGATGATACAGTTGAAGCGGGAAATCTTTATTCTCAATATTCTCTTGGGAACTATCAGTTAGATTTCTTTGTGGATAGTTCTTGGGATTGGCTGCCTTGGAATTGGGGCGATGGCTTAGGGAAAAGCGTGATGTATGGACTTTATGCTATTACTAATTTCATTTGGACGGTGAGTTTGTATTTGTCGAACGCCACGGGTTATGTGGTTCAAGAAGCTTATAAACTAGATTTCATTTCGGATACGGCTGAAAGTATTGGAAAGAATATCCAAACATTGGCTGGTATTACTGAAAATGGACTCCAGACCTCGGGTTTCTATTTCGGTTTCTTATTATTAATGATTTTAGCTTTAGGAGTTTACGTGGCGTATACAGGTTTATTAAAACGAGAAACCACGAAAGCAGTCCGAGCTGTCATTAATTTTATGATGATCTTTCTACTTTCGGGTTCTTTTATTGCGTATGCGCCTACCTATATCACAAAAATCAATGACTTTAGCTCAGATGTTAGTGAAGCGGCTCTTAACCTTGGAACAGAGATTGTCGTACCGAATTCAGAAAGCCAAGGAAAAGATAGTGTGGATTTGATTCGAGACAGCTTGTTTTCGATTCAAGTCCAACAACCTTGGTTACTCTTGCAATTTGATGATTCCAATATAGAAGAAATTGGCGAAGACCGGGTCAACAAGATTCTATCTGTGAGTCCAGATGAAAACAAAGGCAAAGATCGGGAAGAAGCAGTCAAAGCGGAGATTGAAGACAATGACAATGCGAATCTCAGTATTATCAAGACCATGAACCGTTTAGGGACCGTGGTCTTTTTGGTATTGTTCAATCTTGGCATTTCCTTCTTTGTTTTTCTTCTAACAGGGATTATGTTGTTCTCGCAAATTCTCTTCATTATCTTTGCGATGTTTCTGCCAATTAGTTTCTTATTGTCCATGTTGCCGACTTATGAGAGTTTGGGCAAGAAGGCGATTATTCGCTTATTCAATACGATTATGATGCGAGCGGGTGTCACCTTAGTGATTACGACTGCATTTAGTATTTCCACGATGTTTTTCAATATTTCGGCCACTTATCCCTTCTTTATGGTAGCTTTTCTACAAATTGTGACCTTTGCCGGTATCTATTTCAAATTGGGGGACATTATGAGCATGTTCAATCTTCAAAGTAATGATAGTCAGTCAATGGGAAGACGGGTCATGCGGAAACCACAAATGTTAATGAACCGTAAATTGCGGCAACTCAATCGAAATGTGGGACGAACTTTGGCTTTTGGTGGTGGTGCAGCAGTCGGAAATAAGTTGGCAAAGGAACAATCAAAATCCAAATTTAAGCCATTCGGTTCTTCTCTACGAAAGAATTCACGATTACCTAACGATCAGGAGGCATCATCTGACTCGAATAAGGAAAAGTCAATCTCAAATAATAAGAAACAATCCCGAATGAACTTGGCCGGGAGAAAAGTCGGCAAGGTTCTGGATACCCAAGCCTTGGTAAAAGATAAGACCAAACAAGTAAAGGATGGAGTACGGAATACACCAACCAACTTGAAGTACAATTTCCATAAAGGAATCGAAAAGACGAAAAAAGCACCGGAAGAATTCAAGCGCGGACTGGTTCAAGAAAAAGCAAATCGAGCGGAGTTACGAGAAAAACAACGACAACGAAGAAATGCGAAAATGGACGAAAAACGCAAGATACTGAGTGAAGCAACAAATCGTCAGGGAAAAAGAAGGGCGAATGTTCAGATAGACAAAGTAACTCAGCCTCAAAAAGATAGGACGCAGAAAAAAGAAGCATCAAAGCGGATTGTGAGAGTAAATTCGAATCCTGAAATCAAAAGAAAACTCGCTAGTCAAGAAATCATTTCAAAAGGGAAAAGCCAATCATCAAGTAAGAAAAATTCTTTCCAACAAGTGAAACAGCGGTCTACTCTGTCCAAGCGAACTAATCAAAAAGTACAAAAAAGAATGAACCCTCGTCCAAAATCAAGGTCAGGTGAGAAAAAATGAATGTAAAGAAATTAAGTATCATTTCGTTAACCTTTCTGACCATCTCCTTTATGGGAATCTTGATGTGTGTGGGTTTGTTATTTGGGGAAGACAGTGAAGGAAGTAGTAGTTCTGGGACATCTTCAGGAGGAAGCAGTGTCTCAGAAGAAGTTTTGAAACACCGTGCAATGGTGGAAAAGTATGCCAAAGAATCGGATATAACAGAGTATATCCCAATTCTTTTGGCGATTATTCAAGTGGAATCTGGTGGCACAATGGAAGACGTTATGCAAAGTTCTGAGTCGGCCGGCTTACCACCGAATTCATTAAGTACCGAGGCATCCATTAAACAAGGGTGTCTCTATTTTGCGTCTTTAGTTAAGCGTTCCAAAGAGTTAGGGTGTGATCGAGATAGTATCATTCAGGCTTATAACTATGGTGGTGGGTATTTGTATCATGTCGCGAAAAACGGGAAGAAGCATAGTTTTGCTTTAGCTGAATCTTTTTCAAAGGAAAAATCGGGCGGCCAAAAAGTAGACTACCCCAACCCAATAGCGATTAAGGAAAATGGTGGGTGGCGGTATAACTATGGCAATATGTTTTATTGCTTATTAGTGAAGCAATACCTAACTACAACACAGTTTGATGATAAAACCGTCCAAGGAATTTTTGACGAGGCGTTTAAGTATGAAGGAACAGCCTATGTATTTGGTGGATCAAGTCCCGAAACGGGGTTTGATTGTAGTGGATTGACCCAATGGTGTTATGCCAAAGTTGGTTTGAAACTCCCACGGGTGGCTCAGGATCAATATGATGCCATGACCCATATTGATTTAAAGGATGCCAAACCAGGTGATTTAGTTTTCTTTCATTCAACCTATGATGCCGGTACTTATGTAACCCATGTCGGTATTTATGCAGGGGAGAATCGCATGTTTCATGCAGGAGATCCAGTGGGGTGGACGAATCTAACGGAAAACTATTGGCAGCAGCATCTTATCGGGGCCGGTCGATACAAATAAAAGAAAAGAGGAATAAAGATGAAGATAAAAATTGAACGAAATCAAAAGGAAAAGACCAAAAAAAAGAAGAAAGAACGAGTCGTATCCGTGGGCAAGCATCGAAAAATGGTGCTTGCCCTTTGGCTTTTATTGTCTTGTAGTCTTGCTTTTGGCATCTACAAAAATTTCACCGCCATTGATCAACACACGACTCATGAAAAAGTGGTTGTGAAGGAAAAGGTAGTGAATACTTCTGGCGTTGAAAGTTTTACGAAGAATTTTGCGAAAGAATATTTTTCATGGGAGAATAATAAGGAAGTAATTGAAAAGAGAATGAATACTCTTGAGCAGTACCTTACAGAAGAAGGTCTTACTTTGAGCCAAGATATGGTTCGAGTAGATATTCCTACTAGTTCTGAAGTTCAGTCAGTAAAAGTATTAGGTGTCGAAAAGGGCGCGGAAGATTTTACCGTTTCATTTTTAGTGGATCAAAAGATTACAGAAGGGAAAAAGGCACAATCGATTTCATCTGCATATAGAGTGACAATCTTTGAAGATGAAAAAGGGAATCATATAGTTACGAGTTTACCTACAATGATTGCAAAACCAGAAAAAGCGGAGTATGAAGTAAAACAAGTAGAAAGTGACTCAGAAATTGATGCCAAAACAACGGAAGAAATCACTGAATTTCTAGAGACATTTTTCAAGCTTTATCCGACCGCATCAGAAAATGAACTCGATTATTACGTAAAATCTGATGCAATGCAACCAATCAACTCTAACTTAAAATTTGTGGAAATATTTAACACTGTTTTTCAAGGAATTGGCGAAGATATTCAAGTCAATGTTGATGTGAAATACTGCGATGTTTTTTCAAAAGCAATTAATTATTTTCAATATAGATTGAAAATACAAAAATACGGAACCTGGATGATTATTGAATCAAAAAAAAGATTTATAACTAAGAGATGACTAACCTAGTTTTTTGAGTATTGTAAATTAGTCATGGGAAACCGTATCGTAAATGATGCGGTTCCTTGTAATTTATATTTCATATATCAGAATCGATATAGTTTTTTAGAAATGAAATGATGAGGTAATAATTCAGATAGTGTGGCTAATACTCATATACAAGTAATTTTGAACGAATATAGTTTTGTAAAAAAACTGTGGAAGGTATTGATTACGCTTGGATATAGGTCTTCTTGTACGTCTTTTTTCAATCGTTGAGATATTTTACTATTGAAAGTATACTGGAGTGGCAGAAAGAAACTTTTTATGAAAGTGTGGTTGGTACAATGAAAAGAGAAGTCATTTTAAGCAAATTAAAAAGGCAGATTTATGGTGGCAAGTTTCTTTTAGGTATTGCTACGGCAACTGGGATGAGTGCAGTTAACGCTAAACAAGGTGGAGCAGATTTAATACTAGCCTTAAATTCGGGCAAATTCAGACAAATGGGGAGGAGTTCACTGGGAGGTTATTTACCATTTGCTAACAGTAATGACCTAGTAAAGGAATTTTCTACAAAAGAATTGTTGCCTGTGTTGGATGATTTCCCTGTATTATTTGGAGTAAATGCAACGGATCCCTTAATAAAATCAGATGAATTGATTCGTTATATCAAAGAATACAATTTTGCAGGGGTTGTAAATTATCCGACGGTTAGTTTGATTGATGGCAAGTTTAGAGAGGCTCTAGAAGAAGAGGAAATTACCTTTTTTCAAGAGGTAGAGTTTATAGAGCTTGCCAAAAATAATGGGTTATTTACTATGGGGTTTGTAACAAATAAGAAGGAAGCTGAACAAATGGATAAGGTTGGACCAGATATTGTGTGTATACACTTAGGTCTTACTGAAGGAGGAAATTTAGGTGCAAAAAAAATGCACTCCTTTGAAAATATGCTCAGTACTATTCAAGAAATTTGTGCAAAGTTGATTGAGCGGAAATCGAAGAGCATCATCATGGTTTACGGCGGTCCAATAAATGACTTAACAGAAGTGCGCTACATTTATAATAAATTTCCTGAAATAAAGGGATATATTGGTGGATCAACCTTTGAAAGAATTAATTCAGAACAAATCCTTTCTTCTCAGATTAAATCATTCAAAGATGCTACGCACACACAACACGATAACTTAACTATCCAGATTTTAGAAGGTATTGAAAAATATTATGATTATGTTGACTTTGTAAAAAAATACATAAGTGAAAATTATTCGACAACCATTTATATTAGTGATTTAGCAGATTTTACCAATTTATCTTCAAGCTATCTAAGTGATCTTTTTAAACGAAAAGTAGGTGTAAGTTTTACTGAGTACCTAATCAAGTTTCGGCTAAATAAGGCTATTGAATTAATGAACTCAACGAACTTAAGATTGGTAGAAATTGCAAGTAGCGTCGGTTATTCTGATTACGCACAATTTAATAAGATTTTCAAAAAATATATGAAACAATCACCAAAAAAGTACAGAGAATCTAATATATAAACTATTTTATCACGATGTGAAACGTTTTCAATCGGTCCTGATATACCTATAATCAACTTGTAAGCAGTTAACTGTGACTAAATAAGGAGGTAAAAACGATTGAAAACTGTTGCTTTAGTAGGAACTTTTGATTCAAAAGGGACAGAGTACCAGTACATTAAACAGCTTTTAGAAAAACTTGATTTGAATGTATTTACCATTCATACAGGGGTATTTGAACCATTTTTTACTCCAGATGTTGATGTTTCTGAAATTGCTGCCGAGGTTCAAGAAAATATTGAGACAATCCGTAAGCGCAATGATCGAGCTTATGCCACGGATGTTTTGTCTAAAGGGTTAGAACAGTTGCTTCCTAAACTATTTAAAAAAGGGCTTTTTGATGGGGTTCTATCCTTTGGGGGAACTGGCGGGACTTCGCTTGTGGCACCTGGCATGAGAAAATTACCGATTGGTATTCCCAAAATGATTGTTTCAACAGTCGCTTCAGGAGATACTAGTGTTTATGTTGGGACCAGTGACATCATCATGATGCCTTCAATTGTAGATGTATCAGGATTAAATAAGATATCAAAACGAATTTTTGGGAATGCTGTTTCAGCGATAGCTGGATTGCTAAATTATCGTATTGAAAATGAAGTGGATGAACATCCTCTAGTGGCCGCTACTATGTTTGGTGTGACAACGCCTGCTGTAAATTTTGCTCGAGAATATCTTGAGCAAAATGGTTACGAAGTATTGGTATTTCATGCAACTGGGATTGGCGGTCAGACCATGGAATCTCTAGTTTCGGATGGGTATTTTGCAGGAGTACTTGATTTGACGACGACTGAATGGGCCGACGAGTTGGTCGGTGGAGTTTTAAAGGCAGGTGAAAATAGGTTAGAAGCTGCAGCTTTAGCAAAAGTTCCTCAAGTTGTATCTTTAGGTGCAATGGATATGGTAAATTTTGGACCATTTGATACAGTTCCAGAGAAGTTCAAAAATAGGAACTTCTATAAGCATAACCCAACAGTAACTCTGATGAGAACTTCTGTTGAAGAAAGTCGAGAATTGGGCAAAATCGTAGCAAAAAAATTGAATATGGCACAGATAGAGACAGTACTGCTTATCCCAAACGGTGGTTTTTCTTCTATTGATGTTGTAGATGGCCCATTCTATTATCCAGAAGCTGATAAAGCGCTAATTGAATCAATTAAGGAAAATCTTGACAATGACAATGTAAGAATAATTGAAAAAGAACAAGCAATAAATAATAAGGAATTTGCAGAACTTTCTGCGCAACAATTAATTAATTTAATGAATAAAGAAGGAGACATAATCAATGAATAGTCAAACACGAAAAGAAGTCATTACGAATTTTAAAGAGAAAGTTAATAAGGGAGAGATTCTTGTTGGCGTAGGCGCTGGAACAGGGATTACTGCAAAAAGTAGTGAAGCTGGCGGAGCTGATATGTTGATTGTTTACAACTCTGGTCGTTACAGAATGGCAGGGAGAGGTTCATTAGCAGGCCTTCTTTCCTATGGAGATGCAAATCAAATTGTTGTTGAGATGGGACAAGAAGTTTTGCCCGTTGTGAATGAAACGCCTGTATTGGCCGGTGTTTGCGGAACGGATCCTTTCCGAGTAATGGAGATCTATTTGAAACAGTTGAAAGAACAAGGATTTAATGGAGTTCAAAATTTTCCTACAGTTGGTTTAATCGATGGTGTATTTAGACAAAACTTGGAAGAAACTGGGATGGGGTACGATTTAGAAGTTGATATGATTAAAAAAGCACATGAATTAGACATGTTAACAACACCGTATGTCTTTGATCCTGAACAAGCCCGAAAAATGGCAGAAGCTGGAGCGGATATTCTAGTTGCACATATGGGATTAACCACTAAAGGTACAATTGGTGCCAAAACAGCATTGACCCTTGACGATTGTGTAGAAAAAATTGAAGCAATTATTGATGCCGGTAGAAAAGTGAACCCTGAAATCATGGTAATTTGCCATGGTGGCCCAATTGCTGAACCCGAAGATGCTAAATATATTATTGAAAAAACAAAGGGAATTGATGGTTTCTTTGGTGCTTCCAGTATTGAGCGCTTTGCAGCTGAAAAAGGTATCAGAGAACAAACAGCTGCATTTAAAAAGATTAAGAATTAATAGAGTTTGTTTTTTATATCAAAATCGTTAATAAAAATTTTCTTGGTTTTTCTAATTGGGACATCTAATGAAATTTGTTTCTAGCATATATTGACGATTTTGTAAGAAATCAGTATATATAACATACTAGATACTTTTTTTGAAAAATATAGTTAAGTTGTTTATAGTTTTAAGCAAAGACTAACTTCAAGAGAGAGAGAAAAGATAGTATGAGGTTTTTATGTGAACTGATGAAACAAAACTACAGTCCAGCACTCTTTTGAGTGCTGGACTTATTTTAATACTTATAAATACTGTTCTGCTTTTGTACTATGGACAGATCAAAGTCTTGTTTATTATTCACGATTTCATTGTAGACAGTGAGTATGTTCTCAAAATCTTTTGGAGTAGGATTTGAATGGATAGATACTACGGTACACTCTGGTACGAACAGTGAGGGAAGATTAGTTATCAAAAGATCGTACTTGCACATTCTCTCTCTAACTGAGGTAAGGCTAGTAGCATCAATCAAATCCACATTCACTCGCGTTTTTAAATGATATATAATATCTTCTTTCAAAAAATTACAGTGTTCGTAGCTCGTATTGAAAAAGAGTCCAGTCTTAATAGTTGGTGATTTTTGTTCCAATTGATCAGATAATGAGTCCCATGAAGTGACCACCATAAATAGTAGTCGATTAATAACGGAATCATCTACGTAAATTGGTAAATCATTATTTAAAAAATAACGATTTATGATTTCTTTGACTCTTTGTGTAAATCCTTCGTAATAATTATTGAGATTGGTAAAAAATTCTTCATTAGGATTATAAAGGATTTTTGCAGGTCCCCAAATATAAGTGGTTGCGTTGTATAGATAAAGCATAAGTTCTTCTTTATTAGAAAGGATTAGATTTTCCTTTTCAATAATTGAATTTAGTGTATTTTCTATCGCGACACGAAGATGATTAATTTTTGGATTTAAGGAGCATTTTTGTTTTAAATCTGTCATTGACCATGCATATTTGTCGTTGAAAAATATATAAAATAATCGATATATGCTCTTTGAGGTTATCTCAGTGTGATAGTGTTGAAAAAGTTTTTGAGTTAACTCTTCTGAAAAAGTAAACCCATGTTTTTGGTCATTTTGTGATTGGCTTGGAAGTAAATGACCTCTACGAATTCGTATAAAATTAATAAATAACATAGTTCTAAATTTATTTACATAAGAATAGGTTTGGCGTGCAGGAGTTTGTAAAAATGGGTAGCAATTCATAAACTCTTGCATGACCTCATCCATCAATTCAACATCTCTCTCAGTAATTACTTTTTCAATGAGTCCATATTTTTCGATTAAGTAGCAAAAATAGAACCAGCATATTTTTCTCTCATCACCGATTATGTCCATATAGGTACAGTCAATGTGAAAGTCGAAAGGAGCTAAAAGTTCATTGATTGTTCCTATCTTTCTTTTCAATGTAGAAATGCTGAGGAAAAGATGATCAGCTAAAGAGGTCAAGTTGGTATGTCTACTTAAAAAGATTTCTTCAAGTATGGAGAATCTTGCAGACTGATTGTAAAGTGCAGAAAAAATAAAAAAAGGATTTTGATCAGGCATGAGAATTAGCCGTACACCAAGTTGTTTACTACTTTCCAGTTTAGCTGGGTTGATGTATCGGTTGATATCTCCAATGCTTTTACGAACTGTGCTTTCAGAGATTTGGGTAAATTTCGAAATAGTACTTATTTTTTCCCAGTCTCTATAAATGAGAAATTTAATGATTTGATAGTGTCGTTGTAAGTTTTTTTCTAATAATGTTTCCATATGGAGCCTCCAATAGTTAGCGAACGTTAGATTAAAAATGAACTTTCTCAATAAGAAGTATTGTTCTATAGTTATCACCGTTGTTGGAAACATAGATAAGCTGACAAGCTACAATTATTATAACAACATTAGAGTAAGAAAAACAATGGAAGGTAAGGAGAATGGAAAGAAAAAAACGATTAAGAATTGTTATCCTTTTAATTTTGTTGATAGCTCTCTTAGTGGGAAGTGTGTACTACTATTTTTTAACTCATCAAACTGCTCCCAATGTAGTTGCTGGCGAAACTGATGGAAAATCAGGTGAGTTTGTTAAGGATATGAGCGAAAAAGAGTTTGAAGAGCTCCTTCAATCAAAGGCGGATAAAAGCGAAGTACGTTTGAAAATGAATTCTGATATGGTTTTTGAATCATCATCAGAGGTTGGCGAGGTCAGTATATTAAATCCGGCAAGTAATCAATATGCCATACGCGTTCAGACTACAATTGATGGAGAGAAAAAAGTTGTTTATGATTCAGGTCTCATTAAGCCAAAACAATATGTATCCCAAGGTAAATTAAGCACTACCATCAAAAAAGGTGTTTATAAAACACAAAATTTAGTCACTTATTATGAGAACGATAAGGCACAAAAAAAGGTTGGAGAAACCCTAGTAGTAGGGCAATTATCTGTGAATAACTAGAATATCTAGTTATAAATAATAGAAACAATGGAGGAACAAAAATGAAAAAAACGCAATTTGTAGCACTTTTCGGTGTAGTCGCATTTGGAGGAGCAGCATTATTAGGTCCATCAGCTGCGTTTGCCTATGAAGATGGTCAACCAGATCCGAATACCCAACCACAGGAAGTCAAAAAACAAGATTCTGCTACTATTCCGGCAGAAGGAACATTTAAAGAATTTGACCCAACAGACCCAACAGACCCGACTCAACCAGATCCAGATCCAACAGATCCAGCATGGGTTGATGTTAAAATTCCAACAAAAATCTTATTTGGTCAAACAGATGTAAGTACGGGTATTATTTCTCCACTTTATGAAATTGAAAATCTTTCCTCAAAAGGAGTTAAGATTTCTGTTAACGATTTTAAGGATAGTGGTACACCGGGAGGATCTGGGAGTCAAACGGATGCTGAAAAAATCAGTGATAAGTTGACTTTGAATTTAACCAATAAAACTGCAAGTAAAGACATCGCCTTGCACACGACAGACCCGCAAAATCCAGCTCAATTCCCGGCGGAAATTGGCACTTTGAATCCAACTGGAGACAAGCTTGAATTTAAATTAAGTGGTGGGGTAGCAACAGGGTTTAATTTTGAAAAGAATGCTTTAAATCCACAATATGATTTAGTTCTTAAGTTTGAAGTTCAATAGGAATTGATATGAAAAAATACTATGGTTTTATATTGCTATCGTTAGTAACCATTCTAACTTTTATTTGTCCAATCGAGACTTTCGCTGAGTCATCAAGTATTCAGTTTAATCATATTCCAATTGAGGGAATCATTGGCAAAGGAAACGACCAACATTCTGATGTAGTTGATGAAAACCAAAGTGATAAGATGGATAAATTACCACAATTAGGCAATGAAGGAGATAATAGTAATTTTCTCTCCTTCATTGGAGTGGTTCTTATGCTTATCGCTTTAGAGCTGAGATTTCTATTGGGAGGCGCTTATGAGAAAAAGTAGCATTTCTTTGATTATGGCTTTCGTTTGCATTATTGGGAGTTTGTCATTTCCCACATGTAGCTTTGCAAGTGATTCAGGAGCTACCGCAGCAGGAGTTGCACAAGATGCTACTGAGGCCGAGTGGAATAAACTCGATACTTTTATGACTCAGACTTTAATTCCAAGTGATGAAGGATTATCCGTAAGTTATAGTTATCCTCAAAATTTTGAAACTTATTGCACGAATTGGGAAATGAATGAGTATAACTTTACCGGTCCTGCCAAACGAGTAATAACAAAAGTCACTAGTTCAGATCCAAGCACAGTAATTCCAACGTATAATGATCATTCGATTACTTTAAAACGGGGAAAACGAAACGCCAACATAGTTCAAATTGATATTGAATATGATTTAGAATGGAATTTCCATGTTGAAGAAAAAGTGGGCGGAATTTGGTACACAGTTAATGATCGTAGTGGTAGCACTCATCAGACTGAATCATTTCTAGTAAATGTAGCACGTAGTAAATTAACCGTAATTCCCAATCAAAATAATACGATTGAACTAAATTTATTCAGTCCTAATGATAAAAATATTTTCAGTTATGTAAATATTTTAAACAATGATGGGCCAGTTGGATGGTATATGAAGAACAAGCCTGATGATAGCAAGTTAGGTAATACGAATGGAAAATTTATTTTCTCAGATAATCGAGACACTGTAGCAGTTGATATTCCCTTTACGGTTATCGATACAACCCCACCAAATGGTAAATTAATTGATCCTATTATTATTGAACTAGGATCACGAGTTGAAATTAAAGACTTTCTTGAGTATGAACCTTGGGATAATGATACAAAGCCAGTGACAGTTGACTCTATTACTGATCCAGACAATCTAGGTTTGGGGAATCATCCATTTGAAATGAGTTTAACAGATAGTTCAGGAAACATATCTTTATTAAAGTCAACAATTACTGTAAAAGATACTACACCACCGGTAGTTGTTCCAAAAGATCAAGCTATTGACTACGGGGGAATAGTGGATGCAAAAGATTTTGTTAGCTCAATCACTGATAATGATAAAAATGGGAAAATGACTGTCTTTTTTGATTTTTCGAAGCCAGTTCCAGATAATAAAAAAGTTGGTGCTCAAGATGTTTATCTAGAAGTAAGTGATCCATCTGGAAATATTACCAAAGTACAAGCAAAGTTAACTGTTAATCCTGACAATATTGCACCTACTGGGGATGGTATTTTACAAATGATTCCAGTCAACGACAGTATATCAGCCAACCCCTTTGATGTGGTAACAAATTTGCAAGATAACGATGATATTTCAAAAATAACTGCAAAGTATATAAAAATACCTGATACATCTAAAATTGGTTTGACGGATGCAAAAGTTGAATTATCCGATCAAAATGGGAATAAGGCAGAAGTGACTGTGCCTGTTTTTGTACATGATCATCATAGTATCTTTGATAATCAATATGTATTGAGTTCGCAAAATTTCACTGCCTATTCTAACCACGTTCCTGCTTCAAAAATTGAAGAATGGATTTTGCAAGAAAGCCAATCTAAAGCGTGGGAACTTTCAAGTGGAAATGAAATATCTAAGCAAATTAAAGTGATTAAGCATGATGTCAAGCCTCAGTTTGGCTCCTATACTGCTACGATCCAACTTGGCAATCTTACGAAAGATATCACGATTAATGTTTTAGATGCCAAAGATTTGATTGATGTTACTATCCCGCAAAAAGTAATCTTTGGATCAACAGATGTTCAAAACGGTAAGGTATCATCACTAAGTTACGAAGTGAAAAATAATTCAACTGCTAAGCTCAAAGTATCTTTAGCCAAAATGCAAGTGGATTCTAGTTCAACGATTGATGTCATTCGAGCTAATGATATCGAACCTAGTGGGAAAGATGAAAAAGTGAAATTAAGTTTGAGTTCATTGGAAGAATTTCAGTTTCCGATGATTGAGTTACATCCATCAGTTGCAAATCAAGAATTGGGAATTTTAAATTCTCAAGCAGTTGGTGGATTTCAAATTAAAGGAGCATATTACGGAAAATATCAAAATACAAAATGTAACATCCAAATGACCTTCAAATTTGAAGTGATTTAGTAGAGATAACTAGGGTGATCCCCTGGTTATCTCAGTACATAGATTTCATGAGTAATGAGGCGATGGGTTATGCAAAAAAGATATGGTCATCTGATTATTTTAGATGAATTAATTCAAAATGGTTATAAAAAGTATCACTGCCTTTGTGATTGTGGACAAGAAACAATTGTTTATCATTCCAATTTAGTCTCGGGTCGAACAAAAAGCTGCGGGTGTGGAAATGTTAAAAATCGGCATAGATATAAGGATTTATCTAATAAAAAATTTGGTGAACTAATTGCCCTTACTCCAACAGAAGAACGTAGCGAAGGAACCGTTGTATGGAAATGCCTATGTTCGTGTGGCAATGAAATAATGGCATCGGCAAAACGATTGCAACGAGGAGAAATCCGGAGTTGTGGATGTCTTAAGGAAAAACAGTTTCATATCGAAAAACAGGTATACGGTAACCTGACTGTCATTGAACCATTAAATAAGAAAATAGATTGGAAGACAAAATGGAAGTGTAGGTGTAGCTGTGGTCGATTATGTGAAGTAAGCTATGGCAACTTATCATCTGGTCACACAAAAAGTTGTGGTTGTTTGAAAAGAGTTGAAAGTAGAACTTGTGTAAACGGAACAATTGTCGAATGTTTGAAAACAAAATTGGCTAAAAATAATACTAGTGGTGTAAAAGGGGTTTATCGTTATAGGGGAATGTGGGTAGCCTATATTACTTTTCGTGGAAAACGATACTATCTGGGGACGTATGATGATTTAAGTGAAGCAGCGCGAGCGAGAAAAAGAGCTGAAGATAAATATTTTTTGCCATTATTAAAACAATTTTCGATTTAATGTCCACTTTCGTGTTCCCTTTTTGTTTTTAGTAGTGAAAGGGGAAGAAAGAATATGGATATTCGTGATGAAAAATGTCGAGTGTATGATCAACTGAGACTATTGATGGAGGAAAGAAGGGAGCTTTCAAAACAGTATTTTGATCTAAAAGAATACTTAATTCATTTAGAAGATAATCAAGACACGACAAATTCTGATAAAGCAATATGTCGTGAAGTGGAGCCGATGAATTTAGAAAATGAAAAGGAGCTCCAAGATTACTTTACTCAGCGAAAAGCAATCGATAACCATCATCGATCTTACAAAGATTACGGGTTTATTATTGCATCAATCTTGAAAGAGTCAGGAAAACCATTATCCGCCAAGCAAATATATCATGAGTGGACAAAATCGTATGAAATTTTTCCTGATTATCGCAATTTTGTAAATAATATTCTTCCAAAAATAAATCGAGATGAATCAATCCCTGTTGAACGTGCTATGAGAGGATATTGGCAATATAGACTTAAAACCTAATTTGTCCGTATATCTTTTTCCTTTCGAATTTTCAAAGGAAGAAGTGACAGTGATGAATCAGAATTTTGATTTTGGAAATGATGATGCACAAATTATTAGTTATATTCAAAAAACAGTTCATAATACGGCAATTAATTATTTTGCTAAAAATAGTAGACTAAAAGATATTGAATTTGTTCCTGGACAAAAGACACTAGATTATTTTATCGAGGAGCAAGCTATGTATCCACAAGAAACTGTTACGGTGGTATCTGAAAATTTTCCGCTAGATTTCTCTAATTGTGCCTTAGCCACTGAATTTCAAAAACTATCTGAAAAAGATCAATCCCTACTAATTCAAAAATATATTTTTGGATATTCAGACTATGAGATTTCTATTCAACTATCAATGACACGACAAGGTGCAACAAAAAAGCGTCAACGCATTCTAGGAAAGATTCGAAAACATCTCCTTCATTAATTTTAAAAAACTATATGATTCGTGCCCCTCCTAAAGCAGTCACTATGGAAAATGAGTGCAAAAAAACGGAGGATGCGTGAAATGAAGTCATTGGCAGAACTCGTTATTCTTGTTCAAAAGAATGATGAAGAGGCGTTTTCTCAAATTGTGAACAGCTTTAAACCATTGCTGGTTAAAGAATCTTGTCGTAATGGGAGCTTTGATGAAGATTGCTACCAAGAGTGTATGATCAGATTATATTTAGCTCTAAAAAAATTTGATATTCCAGAATAATCACTTTTAAAGATAACCGTGTAGTCAGTTTCTGTTAGCATTCCCGAAAGGTAGGTACAAAGCTTTGGACCTACCTTTCTTTGATTTTGAATGATATAAAAAAATTTAGGGAGGTTTTATTATGCTTCTGTTTTTATTAGGCTTATTTATAGGATGTATGCTGGGAGCAATTATAATGAGTTGCTTAGCCGCGGGAAAAAATGACGATGTAACTTCTGGAAGAGAGTAGATTTTACAGGGATATAAGTAAGGATGGCAGTCGCATTTTGCAGAGGTGGGAGTAAAAATGAAACGAAAATATATTGTGCTGGCTTTGTGTGTGTTATTTTTATTGGTAGTATATTCTCTTTTGACGCCCTTTTCTAAGGATGTTGTAAACATGGTGATAGTCATAATAGGAACCGTTTTGATACTTGTAACATTTTGCTATGTTGCGATCAAAAAAACAACTAAATAAGTAATGCTAGGATTTAGCATAATAAACTTTATTACATTCATTTATAGTGCTATTTAGTAGTGCTATTTAGTCGATTGATAATACTAACTTGTAAAGAATAGAATTTTAAAGTGAAAAAGAAAATTTGGAGGAAATATCTATGAAGCATAAAAGAAATAGTAAATTGAAATTCAAAAGACTTCAGCTTATATTCGTGTTATGGAAGACAAGTTTGTGTTTGTCATAATAAATTAAAAAAAGGAGTAACGAAGTCGGTTTTGCAAGGTAACGTTTCGTTTGTCCTTTTTTTATTTGTTCATTATGAAATTAAACTTTATGAATTTTAGAGGAGTATCATTCTACCTATATAATTATGATCCATCATATTTAAATATAATTCCATCGAGTTAATCTTTTCTGAAAGCGATATGAAGCGTATAATTAAGTATATATATTTTTAGAGAGGAGCAGTTTTGATGGGTTGCTTGCTTAATGGCGAAATATCGAAGTTAGCACGTTTATCTTGTGAAGAATTAGTAGAGAACATGCTTCAAGTCGATATTGATCATTCAATTCAAGAACAATTATCCTGGAAAAATTCCTTATACTTACTGATTCAACTTCTTAATGAACAAAGTTTTGGCAATTTGTGGCTAGCAGCTGAATATTCACTAACTGCAGATAGAAGAATTGACGCTATTATCTTTGGTTATTCTAGTCAGCATCAACCTACTGCAATTATTGTTGAGTTAAAACAGTGGGAAAAACTTGCTCCTAATATCGAGAAACAAAAAACGAATGTAAATGTTTGTATCGGAAATAGAAATGAGTATAGGTTACATCCGATTTACCAGACAGTGAACTATGCACGAGATTTAAAAGCCCATCATGAAATTGTTGCCAATAAAAAAATCGATTTATATGCAATTCAATATTTACATAATTTTATTGGAGACAAAAATGCCTTTTTCTCTGAAATGTATGAAGACTATCAAAAATTATCTGTCGGTTTTTTTGTTAAAGGGGAAGAGCGACTTTTAGTTAATCACCTAAAAAAACATTTCGATGTAACGATAAACGGAGAGCAAGTCGCTACAGAGTTTCTTGAGGGAAAATACATTATTGGGCAAGTTGGCTTTAACGGTTTGCGGAGTGTCCTCAATCAAAAAGATAATGCGATTATGTTGGCAGATCAAATTGAAATTTCAGCACAAATAAGCCGGTTATTTAAAAAATTCACTCAAAACCATAGAAATACGGCAATTATTATAAGAGGTGCTGCGGGCACTGGAAAAACAATTATAGGTATTCACTTACTTTTTCTTGCTCAGCAACATGGTCTTAAAATCAATGATATGGTTTTTACTTTCGCTAAAAGTAGAATGTTACGAGAAGTAGTTAAAAATGAAGCAGGTTTGATGCAACATATTCCCTATTTGAATGGTATTGCGTTGAAGGACTATTCATTAGTTGTAGTTGACGAAGCGCATAGAGATACTGATATCAATAAGACTATTAAGAGTTTGTTTAGCTACAGTAAAAGACCCAAAATTGTAGTATTTCTACAAGATGATCATCAACGGGTTTTATTAGAGGAAGTCGGGACGCTTTCAAATTATCAAAAGGCACTATATAAGTTAGGAATTGAACCAGATATTTTCGATTTAATCGTTCAAAAGAGATCAGGAAATCAGGGTGATTATGTAAATAGAATTCATAAATTACTCTTTGATTGTAAAAAAGCAACCTCAAGCAATAATACCTTTGATATTGTGTTATCACACTCTTTGAAAGTAATCGATGAGCAATTATTAAAGATGAAAGAATTAGGTGAAACTGCAAAATGGTTTGCGCCTTATGATTGGCCTTGGAAATCTAAAAATAATCTTACTATTAGGAATGATATTGAGATTCGAGATAAAGATGGAACGAAATTTCAAAAACAGTGGAACCCCATGAGGAATCAGTACGATTGGTATAAAGATACTGATGAAATATCTTTTAATCAAGTTGGATCCGTCTATACAGCACAAGGATTGGATTATGATTACACGGAATTCATTTGGTATGACGATTTACGGTGGGATAAAAGCCTCAGCAAGTGGGTTTTTGATCTTGCAAAAGTTAAAGATCAAACTTTTGTTAAGCAGGTTGAACGTTTTTTAAGTTCCCATAATTACTCTGAAGCAGCTTGTGATGAAGTTTTGGAGATTTTTTTAAACCAATACTATGTCTTGTTAACAAGAGCAAGAAAAGGGATTTTCTTGTGGTTTAATGATAAGGATACCGAAGACTATGTTATGAGTGTTATAAAAAGATAGGTGGGTTCAATTATGTCAGAGATTCAAGAATTAACCGAATTAATTAATAAATTTCGTGATGAGAGAGACTGGCGGCAATTTCATAATGAAAAGGATTTAGCTATTTCGATTTCTTTGGAAGCTAGTGAACTGTTAGAGCTATTCCAATGGAAAACAGCAGAAGAGGGAACTGAGAATCTGCTTGCCCTAAAGGATGAGTTAGCCGATGTTTTAATTTATTCTTTTATGTTGGCAGATAATTTAAATTTGGACATCGAGCAAGTAGTAAAAGAAAAATTAAACAAAAATCAGCAGAAATATCCAATCAATAAGAGTAAAGGATCAAAAACGAAATATACTAACTTCTAATTATTTGGTTTAGAGTAGAGAAAATTTGATTATATTAAGGTGGGTAACGGATGGCGAAATATGCCTATATTATGTTGGATGTGGAAGGAACGACGCTTGTTGGATTTAATCAATTACGGAAAGTACAACAAGAAAAATTAAAAAAAGGGGATATTATTTATATTTATAGAAGTACGAAGTCCAATAAAGTGTATATCGGTCAATCAAAACATTTTAAAACTAGACATGAGCAACATTATAACGGGGCTGAAGAAAAATTTAATGAAGCAAACTTTGATCAAGTTATTGTACTTTTTTCTGCGCTGTTCAATGGCTCTGCTTTAAATGATGTTGAGAATCAGCTTATCACTTATTTTTTTGCTGATAATTCTAAATCACGAAGAAATTTAGTTGAGTATGAAACCAGTGAAGTAATCAATCTTACTAAGGGGAACTACACGAATAGTTATAAAGAACGTGAGGCTATTGCTACTGAAGTGGTTCTACCTTTTTGGGAGGAGCTATATAGCAAAGGTTGGGTAAAAACACCTACTATTGGTGAACTTAGAAATCAAGCTTTGGTTAAATATAGTCCAATAAAAGAATTGACCCAACAACAAATGGATCTTATCAATGAAATACTTTCAAATCCAGAAAAAAATTTTGTAATCAATGGAGATGCAGGAACGGGAAAAACAGTTCTATTAACGCATTTGGTTGCAAAATTTTTGGATGAGCAATCTGATAAAACAATTGCTGTAGTTGTACAACCAAATTGGATTAAGACAGCTCAAGAAATTTTCAAAGTGTATGGTATGAATGGAAAAAATCTTACTGTAGCAACTTCTACTCAACTGATTAATCAGGATAAGGACTTTGATGTAGTGATTGTTGATGAGTCTCATAAGCTATCACGAAAATATGCTAAACAAATGGCTTCGTTCAATAATGTATACAAAGGTAGATTCAACTTAGATGATAATCACCTAGAGCCTTTGAAAGAGATTGGGAAGCAACTTATTCTGATGTACGACGTTTTACAAGCAATTCGACCAGCGAATATGACTCGAGAGCAGTTTAGTAGAGCTACAGAAAAATTCGAAAAGAAATATCTGACTACACAATTTCGAATTCAAGCTCCTGAAGGTAAATCGTATACTTCAGATGACTATATAAATGGTATCAAATACTTACTATATAAAGATACCGACTTATTATCAGAAACAAATTATAATCCAAATTTTAACCGGTCAGTATTTTGCGATAGGGATATCGATGCTTATTACGGATTTTTTGAAGATAACCCTTTAGCTAATTTGTTTGATTGGATAGAAGAAGATAGAAATTATCATAGTGATCATGTTAATAGAGTCTTGGGAGGATTGGTTGAACCTTGGAAACAATCAGATGGTAAGGATCCAGAGATTACCCATTGGCACGAAGGGAGTCTTCACAAACGATGGAATTCTACACAAGAAAATTGGATTAATTCGAAAGATCCCGATGCAGAGGACCAGGTCGGATCGGTTTTTGCTGTTCAAGGAATTGACTTGAATAAGGTCGGGGTATTGATTGGAAATGATTTACAAGTCGATGAGTCAGGACGTCTTTTTGGTAATCCCGATAATTTTCACAATGTAAATGGTAAATTTTCAAAGAATGATGCTAATCCGGAGAACAAAAATGAATTTACACTGTTTGTATTGAACATCTATTATATTTTGCTAACTAGGGGAATTGATGGCGTGCGAATTGGTTTTTGGAAGAATGAATCATTTAAGAAATATATGAGAGATACACTTCAAATTGAATAAGAGGATATAATACATCATTTTTAAATAAAATTAGAGTTGTTGATTAAGTGATTCAAGGTATCAGTAGGACTAAAATCAAAATGTATGACGGAGGGAAATAACATGGGAAATTTAGGTTGGTATCAATTAATGACAACTTTAGCAAAAAAAGTTGGTGGACCAAAAATTTTATTAGTACTTGTGGCTACAGGTGGTTACGCAATAATTAGAACTGTAGAAGCAGGGGGGAAGAAAGTAGTTAAATTGGTTAAAAAAAAGAGTGCATCAAAAATAGAAGAAGCCAGTTTGACAACTTTCATTTTTACAGAGACCGGAGTTGGCGATGGTGGGCTTAAATATTCCAAAGGAGAATCTTTTTTTGTAGCAGCAACTCATGATGATGTGATCTTAATTGAAAAAGAAAACGATAAAGATAATCCGTATTTTGTTAGTGGGGATTGGTTGAAAAAAGTTAGCACATATGTGTAAATGAGATAATCAAGCTTTCATAATAGAAATTATAAAGTAAATAATTATTATTTTGATCAACTACAGAACTAGTAAGTTTAGATAATTAAAATGGAGTTGGTATCTTTGAAGATAAGTGAAAAATTGAAATTAGAACGTAATCAGAGTGAATTGGATTTTGTAGATATTGATTTGGATAATGACACAGCTTTATTTTTAGATCCGTACTTTTTATCGATAAGAGAAGACAAGTGGTCAAAAAAGGCTCATAGAACATTGGAAAATTATTTTCAATTTGTTTTGAATCTTTTGGAAAAAGGAGAAGAAAATAAGGCAAAAGAATATTTTAGATTTAATGAACCTGAAGAAGTTTGTTTTGGACTGTCCAAATCGGGGACACATGGTAAAGGATTAGGAAAAGATGAATCTAGCAAACTTTTCAATTATATTATGGAAAGTAAAGCAGTAGAAGACGGTGTAATCAATACGTCAAGTGATATAAAAATATTTGTCCCAAATATTGGTCATGATAAACTATCTGATTTGACGATTAATGTTATTAGAAAACATTTAATTGAATATACAAAAGACCAAATGTACTTACATGGTATATCGTTAACCAATGCTCCGTCTGGAATTTATTGGGACACGGAATTACACTCTTGGAATAATAGTTATGAAGATATGTTAGTAATTGAGGGGAAGCCTGTAATTTTGGTTCCCAAAGCAATAGTATGTAAAATTGAGAACTATTTCTATGATTATAACGTGTATGCTAATAACCCTGTTTACTTTTACCTGAAAGAAAGAGAACTAAGAATTGGTTCAAGTCTAGTCAAGGAAAGAAAAAATGGAGAAAAATACGTTACAAAAAAAGATTTAAAAGAGGAGTATGGATTTGATAAAAAAGTTTTTTTGCAAAAGTTTACTAAGGAGCACCCAGAAATATATGACCACTTTAAAGTTCAAGCAAAAGATAAGGTTAAATCAATCGATGATTCTGAACTAATCGAAAATCATTATGATGAAGTTTACATTGGATTAATTGATAGCTTAATTAGCAAATTTAAAACTATACCTTCTGGGAAAAAAGATGCCAACGATTATCATAACCTCATTATTGGTACAATGACATTTCTGTTTTATCCAGACTTAATTAATCCAGTAAAGGAGCAGCCTCTTCACGATGGTAGAAAAAGAATTGATATCACATACGATAATGCATCCAAAGAGGGGTTCTTTTATACATTGTCGAATAATAAAAAAATTCCTTGTTCATATGTATTTATTGAATGCAAAAACTATACAGGCGAAGTATTAAATCCAGAATTTGATCAATTAAATGGACGTTTTTCTGTAAACAATGGACAATTTGGTTTCTTGGTATTTAGAAAAACTGAAAATGAAGAGGCTATAATAAAACGTTGTCAAGATTTTTATACAGATATGAGAAGTTTGATTATTCCAATTATGGATAAAGATTTTATTAAAATGTTAGAGGGAAAGAAAGTGTCTCAAACTAATGCTCCGCAACAAAATTTTCTGAATGAAATTACAAGAAAAATAATGCTTGGCTAATAAAATGGATAGCTAATAGCTTCTACTAAAGATTAAGTAACTAAGTCAGACGATCAGGTTAAAAAGAAAGAAAACAAATGAGAATTAGGAACCATGGGGGGATATCTGAAAACTTAAATAACTCTGAAGTACTTTTTTAGAAAGGGTGAATATCTGTGGAAGTGACTGTTTTAGCAATAAATGCTATGAATAATTATTATCGTATTGCTGATCAAAGGAAGAAACATAACTTGAGTATAAAAGAAAAGATTGCTTCTAAAGACCCAACACTCTTTTTCATAACTGAAGTTTCACAAGATTGTGAAGTTGAAGAGTTTGATTTGCCAGAGTATAAAATCTTTGGATTACCAGCTAGCAGAGAAAAAACATTGGGAAGTGTAGTAGGGATTAAAATAGATACTCTCAAGGATGATTGTTCTTTTGAAGACTATAGTGCAAAATGGTTTATTCATCGTGGGGTGCAAGTTGATTTTGTCCTGAAAAATGATATGTTCTTAAGTGTTCTTGGAATATATCCTGCTAGTTTTGGTTCTAATTTTTGCCCTGAAATCTTTACTAGAATGATTGATTGGATTGATTCACAAGTAAAAAAAAGAACGAATTTTATCGTAGCTGGGGATATAAATTGTGATACAGATTCTAAGGGTGTAAATTTTCCTCAGTATGATTTCACACATCTAAAAATACTTGCTAATCAATATGATGCTTGGCTTGATGGAAATGCAATTAAAAAAGGAGAATCCACAACCAACCCGTCTCAAAAAACAAGAATTGATAGAATTTTTACCAATCTGACTATTAAATATATAGAACACTCTTGGAACGAATTTGAAAGTTTAAGTGATCATGCTGTGATTTTTTCTGAATTGCAACTCAAAGATGTAGCTGACAATTAGCTTATCAGATTTTTTTTGTTATTTTTTTGAAACTCAAATAAGACAAGCCGACTTTGAAAATAAAATTCCTATCAAAAGTACGCCACGCAACTTGAATACGACCAGAAAACTAATTATGATGCTTCATTATTAATAGAGCAACTATCTCCATTTTAATACCATTGAAATATCAACTATCTTCAATCAACATCAATGAACTTAAATTTCTAAAGAAAGCAACTTTCTTTCAAAGAGAGTTGCTTTTTTGCATTCTCAATTGTCTTTATTAGTGTAAAGAAAAAATGACCTTTGAAAATTGAATACAAAAATCTATCAGTACTTTCCATTTGCGGGGAGCATTTCCTAATTACGCCATGATGAGTAATCGGAGCGATAAATAATTCAGAAAAGAATTGTCGAATTAGAGCCATAATCTGCAAATGTAATAATGATACTTCCGTAACCAAATCGGCTCGCCATCACTGGGGAGAGGTGAAAATCCTATGTGCTTTTGACATGAGCAGCTGGTAGATGAATAAATTTTTTTATAATTTGTAACTTATGTTTTTTCGTGAGGCGCTGACATAGGAAAGAGAAGGCGATAGAATGAAAACAGCCACTCGGCAAGATATTATCAAGTTGGGATTTTCGCGGTATTACGCTGACAAGATCTTCAGGGAATGCAAAGCTCTTTTGGTCACTAATGGGTATTCTTTTTATCGAAATAGCAAGATTAAAAGGATACCCGTGAGTGTCATTGAAGAGGTCTTACACATTTCTTGGGAGGATGAATACTGATGAGAAGAGTTGCAAATGTGTACAAAGACGAGAAGAGAGGAACGTGGTATTTTTCATTAACTTTGGGTTATGATCGTTTCGGAAAGAGAATTCAACCCACTAGAAGAGGATTTAAATCGCAAAAAGAAGCAAAAGATGCGATGGAGGAATTGAAAAAGAATTATTCTGATTCTCAAGAAGTTTATTTACAAGGGATTACTTTTCGTGAGTTTTATAAGAAGTATTTTTTTCCGTGGTATAAACTTGGGACGGTTGAGAAAACCTATGTAAAAACCGATAAGACTTTAAAACGTGCTTTAGCTTATTTTGGAAAAATGCAAATGGAAAAAATTCGACCGATTCATATTCAAGAGTTTCAACAATTTCTTGTTCAAGAATGTTCTGTCACGAATAAAGAAGGAAAAATACGTCCGCTTTCGAACAATTATATTAAACAGATTTTTAATAAGTTACGGATTATTTTTAAGCGTGCGGTAGTTTTGGAAGTCATTGAGGAGAATCCGGTAGACACTATTGGGAAAATCAGAACCCAGCGATCGGTTGTGGCATTTTGGACTGTTGATGAATTTAAGAAAGTATACAATTGTTCATATCGATGTGATTTCCAAGAAGAATTTTATAAACGAATGATGCGCTTTTTATTCGTGACTGGACTAAGAAGTGAAGAACTTTTTGCGCTACAATGGCCAGATATTGATTTTCGCAAAGGAACTTGTAGTGTGAGTAAGTCACTTTATATTCGAACAAGAACGGATTATGATTTCTCAGATACTAAGAATACTTCAAGTATCCGAACGATTACTCTAGACAAGCAAACGATGGAAGACTTGAGGGAATGGAAAGAGTCTCAAAAAACAATTGGGGATGACTTGGGTTTTATTTTTACCTTTGATGGTTTACCGCCATCCCCAAAGACATTTTTAGGTCGAGTAAAAAAATTAGCTGAAGTAGCTGGTGTCAAACCGATTCACTTACATGGTTTACGACATTCTCATGTGGCATTTTTGATTGAACATAATAACAATATCTATGCTGTATCAAAGCGTTTGGGGCATTCTTCTGTTAAGACAACTTTAGATAAGTATGGGCATCTTTATCCCGATACCAATCAAACTTTAGCAGATGAGTTTACCAAATTTGAAGTGTAATTTTTTTTGCGATTTACTGCTGTCAAATTACTGTCACGAGCCGTTTTTAGCCGATTTTTGAATTTTCGATGTTGATATACCGGGTTTTATAAGCTAGTTGTCGGAATCGAAGATGGATGAGGATGAACCGAAGAAATAGTAAAGGATCTAGCCATTGAGCTAGACCTTTTTTATCTGTTTTTCCCACGGTTTTCCCAGGCTCTTTGTCAAATGATGTTGGTAAAGAGAAATCTTAGAATAATTTGGGGCAGAAAGAAGAAAAACTTCTTTCTGTTCTTTTTATTTGGTTAAAATAGTTTTACCGTGTCGATTCATGATCCGTCGTTTGAAATGATAAAAATTTCGAAACCCATAAGCATTGCTTTTAATACTTTAATATGGTTGTTTAAACATTCGAGTGGTCCGTTTGAATAACTGTAGCGGAGGGCGTTTTGGATCTGCGGCAGAAACTTTTTAAATGTTCGCAAAGTTGTCGCATAAGTTTCAGGTAGCTGGCTGACTTCTCTGGATAAACAGTCCTCAAATAGTGAATGATCTCTTTTCTTTTTAAGATTGATGACATCTATTTAGAGCTACTTGAAAGAGTAGCTCTTTTTAGTTGCTTTTGATTAATCTATTTTATAAAAAATAGATTGTATTTCTATTCTGCCATTTTTGGTTAAATATAATGTTTTTATTATTAGGTAATATTTTTTATATTAGATATAACAAAAAAAAATAAAAAAACTTAATTTAATAGATTATAATTATAGTGTGCTACAAGATATTTCATGTTGTATTCGCATTACTCAGGTTAAACTATGTAGCACAAAATAAATTTTGTAGTAACTACGATCAACCTCACAAAGATCTCCTGTATTTTACTGCGATTTATTATCTATGAGACTACTCATAAGAGTAGTCTTTACATAAAAAACTAATAAAGAAGGTATCACTATGTATTATGTAGAAGTACAAACACGAGAAGTAAAAAACAAACAATATGTCAAAAGTGTAATCAATAATTATCCACTATTAGGATCATGGAAAGAGGCTGAACCATTTTCAAAAGAATGTGCATTGCAAATAAAATCAGTTTTAGAACAAGAACTAATTTGTGGAAAAGCAATAGTCAATATAGTAGAAAAATAATATTTATTAAAGTTTTAAGTAAATGATGTAATATTGTAATTAGTGGCGTTAGTTGTTTATTTTCAATTTCAATTTTTTCATCCTTTAATTAATCATTCTAAATATTTACTCCAAATTTTGTATTAAAAAGTGTATCAAGCAGTTATCCTTGTGTTACCATTGCATCCGTGTTATAGTAATTAAGTAATCTAATTTGAAACGTAATCTGAGCGATATATTCACACTATAAAAACTCCTTTTACCAAGTAATATTAATTGCAACAAAACACGTATTATATACGTATTAGGAGGAAATATATATGAATAACGGTACAGTAAAATGGTTTAACTCAGATAAAGGTTTTGGATTTATCACTGGTGAAGATGGAAATGACGTATTTGCACACTTCTCAGCTATTCAAGGCGATGGATTTAAAACATTAGATGAAGGTCAAGCTGTTTCTTATGATATTGAAGAAGGACAACGTGGTCCTCAAGCGGTAAATATCGTAAAATAATATTGAACTTTAACCATCTCAATCGAGATGGTTTTTTTATATAATGGCTCATAAGCATCCGGTCGTATCATCGAGTCTTACAAGGAAGATTGTATGTACCTAACCAAAGAAGCGTAAAGTAGGTAAGACAGCTGAATAAAGTGGATGTCGCACTTTAGAGGAAACGTCCAAGATCGTCTTCTAGACGATGAGACGATAGAGAAGCTCGAATGACTTTATGAACAGGATAAAAAAACTAAATAAGCGTATCTATTCTTCTGATACATTAACGAAAATTATTAATGATGTGATATGAAGTAAGAAAAGCGTTTGAAAATTGAAAACAGCAGTAAGGGGAGGAGACACAACAGGCATTTATTTAGAAAAAAGATAATCAACTAGTGATTATCTTTTAGAAAGTTACCAATTAATTTGATGACACTGCTTGAAAATAAGATAAGAGCAAATCCCAAAATATTTATGAAAAGGTTGAAATCAAAAAAAATAGCATTAAGTATAACAAGAATCATTCCGGTGTATACCAATATATTAGTGTTAAGTTTGCTGAGAAGTGTCATGTTTTTCCTCCCTATCACTTTAAAAAAAGTGTATCTCTTATTAAATTTATAGTCAATGCTCAGTGAGTAATGTAATTAAATAATCGATAGAAATAAGGGAATAAGAATCAAAATTGAAAGACGGATTTTATAAAAGTGCATACAGAATTGGAGGATTGGTAGCAGATCTTCCAACTAAAAATTCTAAACAACACAAGAAAGTAAAAGTTGGTGATAAGCGTCGCTGTATTCCAAGAAAAGATTTCCCTTGGATTTTCTCATTTGTTGGTGAAGTAAAAAAAATAGATGCCTATTCTGTAATGGTAAAAATCATATCTACTCATGTAGAAGACGTTCATTTAGTTAATGTTTACAGAGGAAGAACGATTGTTCCTATGGAAATAATCGGAGTGTTAAAGACCTGAAAAAAATCAAAAGTTCGTTTGATATTATAAGAGATTTATTAGGAGGGTATGATCAGTCCTCTTGCAGATATAGTGACGTAGACTAGCAAAAAAATTATAAAAAAGCACTCATCCTTTATTTGGTTGAGTGCTTTTTTTGTTCATTAAGATATCTAACTAGACCATCAAGATTCTTTTCCACCGCTTCTGCCAATAAAAGCATCGTGCCAATTTTGACATTTTTCCAATCATCGGAATTGTTCAAACGGGTTAGACTACTCGCTGTGATACCTGTTTTTTTACTCACTTGATAGTTGCTTTTGAAACCAAAATCTTTTTTGTACTGATCAAACCAATTCATATTATCACCTACTTAATTTTATAATATAGATATCTTAACCTACTCATCACTAGCGTTGCTATCGAATGAAATAAGAACAGGTTCACTATAATTTTCATAAATATTATAACAGATTGAGGAATAGTTATTCTCTTTTTCGAAAGAACTGATAGCCATTTAACGATTTCATGCTTCCCCTAATCCTTGAACTGAGCGATTACTACTATTATCACTACTCAATAAGAATAATAGACACGATTGCGCTGATATTTATATGGGGTTATGCCTACGATCTTTTTGAATACGGTTGAGAAATGGCTCTGGGTGCTAAATGATAGTTCTTCGGCAATTTGATTGATGGACTTGTTAGAAAATAATAAAAAGTACTTGGCCTTTTCAATTTTCTTCAAATGCATGAAATCTTTAAAATGCATCCCAACTTCTTTATAAAATAACCTTCCCACGTATTTTGAATCCCGATTTAAAACATCGCAGATATTTTTTAAAGAAATAGCTTCATACAGATGATTTTCTACATAGTTAAGAACACATACAGTAACAGGGCTATAGGTTTTTTTAGGAATATTGGTTGGATGAGCCAAAAAGTCATGAATGGCTTGCTTAGCTAATGTTTCAAACTTATTGATATCACGAATTTCCTGTAAATATTCATAGTACTGAAACTGTCTATTAAAAACTTTGCTTACCGGTACACCTTTTTCAACTTCCACTCGTGTAAGTAATGTAATGAGCGCACAATAAAAACATTTAAGTTGATCGCTTGTAAGGCTCTTATAGTAATATTTGATAAATAATTCAAGTGTTTTTATTGCAGCTAATTTATTGCGATCTTTTACATGAGAAAAGAGCAGCAACTCTAACTTATAGTATTCTTCAATATCGTAAAAAGTATTATAAGAGAATGTTTGTGATTGGTAAAATTCTTCTAGATTTAATTGCTTATCGTCGATTTTTTTGGTGAATGATGATTTGCTAATATAAATAGATTTGTAAGGATTTGTCTGAATTCTTGTGTGGTATCCTCGGCTTCTTTTAAACCAAAATTTACCTCAGCCATGAGTAATGGGCCACAGGTAATCTGCATATAACCTGTCTCCGATGAACTGTCACTATATAAAAAAGTTCCATAGATTTCTCGTTTTATATTATACATTTGAATAGCAGAAAGCTGATTTTCTTCTGTTTTTAGTGTTTTTTCAACCACACTGACGGGAATGCCTAGTTTTTCTGTTATGGATATTAATGAAATAAGGATTGGCGACATACTAACACCTCCATTCAAAATATAAAACACTTTCTTAATAAAAGAAACACTTTTTTGGTATATCTATTCATAATCATTGTTTATACTATGGATGATTAAAGTACTTGATCAAAAAAACATTTATTTAAACATAGTAGAATGGAGTATTGAGTAATGAAAAAATTCGAAGCGTTTTTAAACAATAATTTGTTGCCGCTTTCAGCAAAGATGCAAAACAATAATATCTTAGGAGCACTATCTGAAGGATTTATTCGAACAAGTCCAGCGACGATTGGATCTGCGTTCATTTTAATTTTGGCAAATTTCCCGATTCCTGCTTGGCTTAAATGGTTACAGGACATGAACTTAGCACCTGGTCTAGCCGCTGTTAGTAATGCCTCTATTGGTCTAATGGGTTTGTTTGCAGTTTATAATATTGCGTATGCATATGCGAATCGCTTAGGTGTCCATTCACAAAATGCAGGTCTAATTTCTCTCGCTTCATATTTTATTTTAATCCCTCAACAAGTTGTTACGCATGTCAACGATGGGGGAAAATGGGTGGAATCAACAGTCAATGCTGTGAAATTTGATTATTTAGGAGGACAAGGTATTTTCGTAGGAATGATCGTTGCAATTGGAATTACCAAATTGTATTCTATCTTGTCAAAGAAAAATTTTACGATCAAATTACCAGCATCAGTGCCACCAATGGTTTCTGATTCCTTAGCACCGACGTTTATTGTGACCACGATTTTCTTATTTGTATGTGCCATTCGGATTGCTTTTTCGTTTACTGATTTTGGAGATATCTTTACTTTTATTACAGAAATGATTAGTGCACCGTTGAATAGTTTGATGGCTAATCCAGTATCAATGATTTTTATTCAAGTATTGATTGCTTTCTTGTGGTTCTTTGGTATCCATAATGCTGTGTTATCTGGACCACTTTCAGCTGTAACCTTAACAATGATGACTGCTAATATCGATGCTTATACCAATGGCAGCACGTTGCCTTTTGCCATGGCTTCTCTCGTGTATGGTGTTTGTGGAGCTGCAGGAAATGCGCTTGGTCTGGTTATTTGTTTATTCTTCTCTAAGTCAGCTCGCTATAATGAAATGTTTAAGTTAGGTGCGTTGCCAACGATTTTTAATATTACCGAGCCGCTAAACTTTGGGATTCCGACAGTAATGAATCCAATCTTTTTCTTACCATTAGTTTTAAGCCCACTTGTTGCAGGTTTTGTTTCTTGGGGATTAATGAGTACGATTTTGCCAATTCCCTATAATCCTACGGCAGAAGCGATTCCTTGGACAACACCAGGATTTGTTAAGTTTTCATTGATTAGTAACTGGCAATTCCTGTTGATTTACATTATTATCACGGCAATTGTGGCATTGATTTGGTTCCCATTCGTTAAAGTCGCTGATATGAAAGAGCTACAGGAAGAAATGAAAAATAAATAATTGTTAGGAGTAAATCCAGTGTTAGGAATTTCCTTATATCCAGAAAAAGCTTCATTTAATGAAATGAAAAACTATTTAGCTTTAGCAAAATCGTATGGCTTTCAACGTGTATTCTTGAGCTTGCTTCAAATTGATCGGAACAATGTCAGTGAGTCCATGGAAAAATATTTAAAAATAATCAAAGAAGCAAGAGAGCAAGAATTTGAAGTAGCCATTGATTTTATCCCACCAATATTTGATCTTTTAGGAGAGTCTTATAAAGACTTAACATTTTTAGCTGATTGGGGAATTAATTGTATTCGCTTAGATGCTGGTATGACAGGGAAAGAAGAAGCTGAAATGACTAAAAATCCTTATGGTATCAAGATTGAATTAAATATGAGCAATTATTCTCATTATCTTGATCAAATTTTGGGTTATGGTCCGAATCGAAAGCAGCTTACTGGTTGCCATAATTTTTTCCCACAGCAATATACAGGGCTATCCAGAAAGCAGTTTAAGCAGTATTCAATAAAATTCTGTCAAAGTTATTTAACGACAGCAGCATTTGTTACTTCTCAGTCCGGGGAACATGGTCCTTGGCCATTACAAGAGGGGCTTTGTACCTTAGAGGAACATCGTCACCTACCAATAGGAATACAAGTGAGGGATCTTTTACAAAGTGGTCTAATAGATGATGTCCTGATTGGTACGATGTTTGCCTCAGAAGAAGAATTACGTCAAGTCAGTGAAGCTGCCAAAGATTCAATGAAAAAAATAGATATCACCTTAGTGGAAGATATTACTGCATTCGAACGACAGCTCTTATTTGACTACACGCATAACTATCGAGGAGACTCTTCGGATTATATGATTCGTTCAACTAGGCTTCGCGCTAAGATTGTAGATAAACCATTGCCTAGCAATCACCCAGTTCAGATGATCAAAAAAGGGGATATTCTCATTTTAAATGAGGCTTATGGGCAATATAAAGGTGAAGTTCAAATTGCTTTGAAAGATCGCCCTGGTGATAAAAAAATCAATCTTGTGGGGCATATTCCGGAAGATCGGTTATTTGAGATGAAAAACATACAACGCTTTGAAGATTTTAGATTTTGTGAGGTGAACAAACAGTATGACTAGCTATTACTTAGGTGTCGATATCGGGGGGACCTTTATTAAATTAGGGATAGTTGATTCTACAGGACAGATAATAAAAAAAGAAAAAATCACTAGTACAAATGATATGACACAAATTTTGACCGATTTGAAAAATTATTTAAACGAGCAACAACAGTATTTAGATATTTCTGGTGTAGGAATTAGTTTACCAGGAGTGATAAATCATGATGGAACGATGCAAACAGCAGGCTCCATAAAAAAATTGATTGGCTTGAACGTTAAAGAAATTGCTCAAGACCATTTACAACTACCAGTGGAAATCATTACTGATAGTAAAGCGGTTGCCTTAGCTGAAGGTTGGCTTGGAAATGGGGCGAACTATAGTAATTATGTCTGCGTGACTTTAGGCTCCGCTATTGGAGGGGCGATCGTGATTGATCGTAAGCTTTATTGGGGGCAAGGTGGTTTAGCTGGTGAGTTCGGTGTTTCTTTAATGGGTAGAGAAAATCAGGAATATAAACTGGATTCTACTTCATTACATGCGGGTGTTGTCGGCGGTTTATGTCGCAAATACAGCTTAGCGATTGGGAAAGAAGTGAAGGATGCCAAGTATATCTTTGATTTGGCCGCACAAAAAGATGCATTAGCTAAATAATATGTAGATGAATTTTTAGATGATGTTGCCCGACTTCTAACCAACATTAGTGTGTATATAGCACCCGAAGCTATTTTGATAGGAGGAGGGGTTAGTGGAAATTCTCAGATTATGGCGGAGATACAAGCAGCTTATACAAGAATTATTCATGAGTACCGAGTATTATCCAGCGTTCAAATGCCCCAAGTCATTCCTTGCAAATTGGCAAATGATGCCGGTGTAATTGGTTCAGTAAAACAAATCATAGATATGCAACAGATAGGTGATAATCAATGACAGCTCTTTTTGATATTAATTTTTTCCAAAACATTGAATATGAACACGACAATGAAGGTGATCGTCCCTCAAAGACAGAACCATTCAATCGGTGTGTCACAAGCTCCCGAATCTGAAACTTATAAAATTTTATATTTGCTTCATGGAATGACTGATGATCATACAATTTGGTTAAGGCGCTCTAATATCGAGCGTTATGTCTCAGATAAAAATATGATCGTAGTAATGCCAAATGTACACTTGTCATGGTATACAGATACAAAATACGGGCTGAATTACTGGAAATTCATTTCGGAAGAATTACTACAGATTTGTCATGAATTTTTCCCATATATTTCCTCAAAAAGAACTGATCATCTCGTTGCTGGACTATCAATGGGGGGATATGGCGCGATCAAACTAGCGATGAAACGTAGTGATTATTTTGCCTATGGAGCTTCATTGTCTGGCGCATTAGATGTGGTTAACGGGTTAAAGAACAATAAGCAGCAGTCTTTGACTGGGCAACCAATGTCTGACCAGGAAAAACTCTATTGGCAAGGGATTTTCGGAAATTTTGCACAAGCGGAATCAGAAAATCTTTTTACAATGTTGGAAGCGGGTCTCGGTAAAGAAGCAACGAACTATTTTGCTTGCTGTGGCTATCAAGATTTTTTATATGACCATACAAAAGCTTTTGAAAAAGAATGTCACAAGAAAAAGTACCAATTGACAACCGATTATTCTAATGGAAGTCACGAATGGGGCTATTGGGATAAACAAATTTTTAAGGTACTAGACTGGTATGAAGAAAATGAAAAGGGTGTAGAAAATGGAACATCAAAAATTAAATGACTTCCCAGAAGACTTCTTGTGGGGCTCTGCTTCAGCGGCCTATCAAGTAGAAGGTGCTTATGATGAAGATGGCAAAGGAGAATCTGTTTGGGATAAATTCGTAAAAATTCCTGGTAAAACATTTAAAGGAACAACAGGAGAAATTGCAGTTGATCACTATCACCGTTTTAAACAAGATATTGCATTAATGAAAGAACAAGGCTTGAAAACTTATCGATTTTCCGTGTCGTGGACTCGGATTTTTCCTAACGGCAGAGGAGCAATCAATCAAGCTGGTTTAGCCTTTTATCAACGTTTAGTGGATGAATTGATCGACAATGACATTGAACCTATGTTGACGTTATATCATTGGGATCTTCCTCAAGCATTACAAGAAGAGTATCAAGGATGGGAATCTCGAAAAATTATCGAAGATTTTACCAACTATGCCCAAGTATTGTTTGAAGCATTTCGTGGAAAAGTTCATTATTGGATAAGCTTGAATGAGCAGAACATATTTATTTCCCATGGGTATTTGTTAGCTGCTCATCCACCAGGAGTTAGTGATCCTAAGCGTATGTATCATGCAAATCATATGGCAAATCTTGCAAATGCAGCAGTAATCAATAAATTTCATGAATTAGAGATGCCAGGTAAGATTGGACCAAGTTTTGCTTATTCTCCAAACTATGCCATTGATAGTAATCCCCAAAACGTTCTTGCTGCAGAAAATGCGGAGGATCTACTTGCAAATTTTTGGATGGATATTTACATGCAGGGGCGTTATCCGCTAGCTGCTTTGCGCTATTTAGAAGAAAAGGGCTGGGCACCTGAAATTGAACCAGGAGATATGGCGTTGTTAGCAAGTGCCAAACCAGACTTTTTAGGGATCAATTATTATCAGTCAACAACCAATGGATTTAATTCGCTAACAGGAGTTGGTTTTGGTGAAATGAATACGACTGGTAAAAAAGGAACTTCTGGAGAAAGTGGTCTTCCAGGAGTCTACAAAAAAGTCCCAAATCCTTTTGTTGAACGAACAAATTGGGATTGGGAGATTGATCCAAGTGGGCTGAGAATTGCTTTAAGAAGAATTGCTAGTCGTTATCAAACACCCATCATCATTACTGAAAACGGGCTAGGGGAATACGATAAATTAACTGAAAATAACCAGATTCATGACAGCTATCGAATCACGTATCTCAAAAATCATATTCAAGCGATTCAAGAAGCTTTAACAGACGGGGTCGAAGTTTTAGGTTATTGTACTTGGTCATATACTGATTTACTTAGTTGGTTAAATGGCTATCAAAAGCGCTATGGATTTGTATATGTTGATCAAGATGAGTGGCAAAAAGGAAGCCTTAAGCGTTACAAAAAAGACAGTTATTTTTGGTATCAAAAGATCATTGCAAGTAATGGCAGCAATTTGGAAGGGGTATAACCATGGGCATTTTAGCTTTAGATTTTGGGGGTACATCGATCAAATACGGACTTTGGAAAGAGGAATTGATTGAACAAGGTGTGACGCCACTGCCCAAAACTTGGGAGGAAGCTTTAAAAGCAATCGAAAAAATTTTGGAACGTTATCGAAACGATGGGTATCTGATTGATGGGATAGCAACTAGTGTACCTGGAGCTGTGAGTCAAGAAGAAGACAAAATTTATGGATTAACGGCAATTGATTACATTCATCACAGAAGTTTCACTCAGGAGCTATCTGATTATTTTCAATTACCTGTTACTATGGAAAATGATGCGAATTGTGCTGCTTTGTCAGAAATATGGAAAGGGCATGCAGATGATGCTCAAAGTATTTTATATTTTGTTTTTGGTACAGGTGTAGGTGGTGCTATTATCCAAAATAGACAAATTCAGGCAGGAAAACATCAATTTGGGGGAGAATTTGGCTATATGATGCTAAATGAAGAGGGTTCATTTAGTGAATTAGCAAGTATTGTTCGTACAACTGCCTTATACAATCAACGTCAAAACCAGTCGATTGATGGGCAAGAATTGTTCGTACGTGCAACAAATGGGGATGAATTAGCAAAATATTTAATCACACAATTTTGTCGGTATAGTGCTAGAGGTATTTATAATTTGATGATCAGTTTTGACCCAGATAAAATAATTATTGGGGGAGCCATTTCCAGTAACTCATTATTTATCACGAAGATGAAAGAAGAAATAGAATGTTTACGGACGCGGACAGGAGCACAGCGAGTGGAAACTGAGATTCTACCTTCAAAATTTGGAAATAATGCCAATTTAGTTGGTGCTGTGTACAATTTTATGATCAAAAAAGCTAAGTAAAAAATCGTCTATCGTTCACAAGTAATATTTTTTCATAATCAATATATCCGAATAGAGAGATGTCAGAGCTTCTTCACTGTAAGCGAAACACGTCTTGCTATTCGGATATTTATTTTGTTTGTGTGAAACGAATAAAAGATAAGAGAGTTAGAAAATCAAAAAATGGCAGCTGGAGTAGTTCGAGTTGTTCATCTAGTCTAAAATTAATTGATCAGATTATAAATGGAATTAGAGCTAAAAGCATGTTTGAACTTTTGTTGACTATTCATAGTTTTGTTTTAGTTAATAAATCGTAGTTTTATAGAAAGAAAGAAAAAAATGGCTCTTATCTAGGGCTTTTTATTTTGGACAAAATATTATAAATAATGTTACCCGAATGGTAGATTTTTCTGATTGTCATGGGAGAATGGATTTAGTTTTGTGACTTGAAAAATGACTCGTTAATTTCATATGAATTGATCGTAAACCAGTGTATGCTATAATCCAAAACGTTAACGAACAATGTCTTTTGAATGTTAAGAAAGTTAAAAATATTTAAATTGGTGGTAATTGAATGCAAACTTTTTTGACGAAAGCCTCCCAAAAAAAAGTGAAACTAATTCACTTTTTACTTGAAGCGGACAATGGGTATACGATGGATGAGATACAGCAATATATAGGAGGATCTGTTAAATCAATTTCTCTTTATATGAAGGAATTATCAGAGCTGTTTGAACAGTTTAATGGGAAAATTGTTTTACAAAATGAGAACAATCAGCGCTTTTGTATCCAAAAGGAAGAAGACTTTCCCATATATAGTATTTATCTTCCCTATTATAAAGAATCATATAATTACCAATTAATCGATTTTATGTTCAAATATCCCGAAAAAAGAATCGAAGACTTTGCAGAAAAACAATATACGAGTACATCTACCGTTTTTAGATATGCTAAATTATTAGTTCCTTACTTTAAAAGATACAAGATCGGTTTTCACTCGTTTAAACTGGAAATAGAAGCCGAAGAGATCAATATCAGAAGTTTTTATTACTATTTTTATTGGGAATCAACACGAGATGGTCACTGGCCCTTTTTGATTGATTGTGACAGGATCATGAAGTATGTTCAATGTTTTGAAAAAACCTATGGATTTAAATTAGATGCTTTACAAACGAAAACGCTGAGTTTTTGGTTAGCGATTATACTTGAAAGAACTAAGAAGCAGATTATTTCACTAGATGAAGAGGTGAAATCAACAATCGAGAGTGATCCAAACTTTGAATTGGTCTCGATGTGGTTGAAAGAAAGCCAGTTACTATTGCCAGACAATGAACGATATTTTCTATATCGGGTAATCTATGCTTTCGGTATTGTTGAGGGAAAGGAGTGCTATGAGCAACAAGCGGTGCGTGCTCATACAAGAAGTCAAAGTTTAGCCTATCGTTTAGTTGAATTGCTCAGTTGTTCGTTAAAAGAAGTCTTTGATTACGACTTTGATCGAAGAAACCAGAACCATTTGTTTAGCTTGATTGCGTTTTATGAAAGAAGCTGTTTTTTCTGGGGGAATCCCGATGTTTTTTTCAATAAATCATATATATCTGAAGTAGAAAAGCTTGATCCTCAAATTTGCCGAATGGTTCAGAAGTTTCATGACTCTATGATACAGATAGCTCCCGCAGAGTTATTACCCCATTTAAAGAACACGCACCAGCTGTTTTTAAATTATTACTATTTGCTGGATTATTATGGACTGTTACTCAAAAGTATTCAACCAATAAAAATTTTGCTCACGGATGATCTACATCGTCCTCATCGATTATGGTTAATGAATAAAATCAAAACATTGTTTAGTAATGTTTATGCTCTTTCTTTTTTTGATTCTGAAACCAAATTTGAAGAGGTTGATTTAGTAATCTCAAATTATTTCTTGGATACGAAAGATACACCGTTACTGTTAATGAAAAACATTCCGACAGAACGTAACTGGCGAAATCTTGAAAAAATTTTATATGAGTTGCATAGAGAAAGAACTACAAACAAATAACTATTTTTTTTTAAACTTATCAACAATCAAAATTTTCAAGGGTTTATTTGTCAGAGTCTGAGACATAAAACTCACACTTTACTCTAAACGATGTTTAAGCATCAGCTCCTTGAAATAAGCCGAAGAATTCCAAAAATAGGAAAACTGTCTTTGGATTCTCCGGTTTTTTCTCAAATCTGGACATATCACGACCTTTTTTTAATCGAAAAATAGATTGAGTCAATCAGCACTTTTGGATTTGATCGTAAATGGCTTAGCTGAGAATAAGTCGAATTGGCACCTGTTTTCAATCAATTATTGCAGTATCAATAGGAAATCAAATGAGAGACGAAACGTTTTTCAAAAAAGTACTTCTAATTTTTTTCCAGATTCCGGAATTTTTTTACTGTTTTTTTCCTCATCAAGAAATGGAAGAATAGTTGTAGTCGCAATTGCAGACTAATTTTTATTAGGAGGAAGAGAATTATGAAGAAACAAGTTGTTAGTATAGCTGGACTTGCCTTATTGGCATTAGGGACATCTAGTTCCGTGGTTTGTGCAGCTGAAAATGAAGGACTAACAAGTCAAGTCACAAATAAAACAAATGTAACTTTGAAGGAAGGGTCGGGTAGTGATATTCAGCCAGTGGTACCAGATGATACCCATGATGACGATCCAAGCACAGGAGCGAAAGGCTCATTGTCTATTCCTTTCGCATCAAACATTACTTTTGGTGAACAAGAAATCCAACAAGGAGATGCGGATTATTTTGCATTGAATAAAAAGCCATTTGTCCAAGTGAATGATACTCGTGGGGGAGCGAAAGGCTGGACATTAGGTGTATCTATCTCACCATTTACTTCAACAGATAAAGATCACTCGGAGTTAACAGGCGCACAGCTATCTTTAAGCAATGGTCAAGTAGTAACGAAAAACAACTCATCCAAAGCACCTCATTTGGTAGAGTCAAAAGATCATACATTTGTTCTAAACGAAGTCAATCAAACCGTTATGTTGGCTCAACCAGGCGAAGGTGCAGGGGCTTTTGCTGCAGTATTCGAAGGAACAGATGGCAAGAACGAAAATGTGAAATTACATGTTCCCCGGGCAGGTGTGGAAGCAAAAAATTATACAGCTGAGATTACTTGGACGTTAAGCGATGCTCCAGTATAAATTTAGGCCGGGATGGGGATGGATAGTCTCCATCCTTTTTATGACAAGTTTACTGTTTGCTTGCCACCCTGCCTCAGTTTTTGCTGAAAAAACAGAAGTGAACTTTGAAGCTAAGGCTGTCTTGCCAGAGAATCAACGTTCAGAAGCAAGCTATTATGATCTTAAAGTTGAGCCTAACCAGTCCCAAGAGTTGACGATAAAGCTTAAAAATACCAGCTCTGAAAAGATAAAAGTCAAAGTAGCAGCCAATAATGCGACTACCAATAAAAATGGGGTGCTAGATTATTCACAACATGATCAAAAATTATTAGGTGGTCCTTCTTTAGAAGAACTGATTTCAGGTCCTCAAACGGTTGAACTGAATCCGAATGAAGAAAAAGATGTCGTGTTCCAATTAAAGATTCCGTCAACTGGATTTGAGGGGACGGTTCTGGGTGGTTTTTATTGCTATGAAGAAAAGAATAAGGCAGAGGACCAACCAACTGGATTTAGCTTAGCAAATAAATTTGCGTATACAATTGGTATCCAACTCCAATGTTCAGACAAAAAAATTGCTCCTGAACTAAAACTCTTGGAGGCAAAGCCAGGATTAGATAATGGTTATTTAACAGTCTATGCAAAATTGGCAAATCCACAACCAATGATTATGAGTCAATTGGATCTTCATGCTTTCATCACAAAAAAGAAACAGAAAGAAGTACTGCACGATGTTAGTAAGCTGGTTTCTTTAGCACCACGAAGTACCTTCAAATTACCGATTAGTTGGGAAAATGAACCTTTAAAAAAAGGAGAGTATACGTTAACTACCGTTTTGAAAGAAAAGTCGGGGAAAGTTTGGACGTTGAAAAAAGACTTTACGGTAAAAGGAAAAGATGAAAGTCTTAACAACAAAACGGTAAAGCTTAAAAAATCGAAGAACAATAACTACCAATACTTATATGGGGGGCTAATTGTTTGCTTACTCATTATTGGCTTGCTACTGTGGCATATTACAAAATTGCGAAGGAATAAAGGAAATTAAAGGAAGTGGCACATTGATGAAAAAACGATGGCTCAATATACTCTTACTGGTTTTCTTAGTGGTTTTCCCACGAATTGGTTTAGCTGATAGCCAGGTCAATAGTCAGGTAGGGATTCGTTTTTACGAACCAACGAGTGCGCACCAAATTGTCCCAATGGAAAAAGTTCTTAATCCAAATGAGAGAAATAGACCAGTTACTGATGGACAAGCGAAGTCTGAAGAAGCTGGAAAAATAAAAATGTATCCCAAAACAAACCAATCTAACCATCATTTATATCTCTTTATTGGTGTAGCTCTATTGACTTTAATCATCCTGTATTGGTGTAAAAAGAGGAAAAAATTTGTTCGTAAGTTTAATAAAATTTGGTTACTTCCTTTTTTGTTAGGGTTGATTGGCATATTTCCAAAAGAAGTTCGAGCAGCTGGAAGTATTACAAATCTTCCGTATTTCAGATATGCAAATACGATAGAAACTCCCGCCAATAACACATTTATGATGCATTATGGTAGTTTTACAACTGTGGAACAAGTTAAAGGTCAGTATTCTGGGAAGTGGCTGGTTGTCAATCAGGAGAATCCAGAAAGTAGTGCGTTGATCAAAAATGTTGGCTTTTTCAATGGGAAACCAGTAGATGTTAAAATAATAATGAAGAAAAAGGATGGACAAGCAGGAGGAGAGATCGGTATTGGCAATCCAAAGAGTTTTTTAGATATCGATATCTCTGGCGAAGTCTTTCTTACTTATGAATTTTTCGATCAAGCGGGGAATGCTTTTCCAATTGAAACTTCTTTTAATTATTTTGGGATCAATCGAAACAAGTATATCGGCTATAATCATATCGGTAAGGTGGCAAAATATCTTGTTGCGAATAATCCAACAGATATCAGTTACCATACGTGGAGTGATGATCATTCTTTCTGGACGTATTTTGAAAATAATTTTTCGAAACCATGGGGGCATCCTACACAAGAGTTCCAGATTATCACTAAACCAGTAACTAAAATAGAAACGGTTGTTAAAAACTTAGATAATAGGCCATCCTCTCTCATGTATGAAACAGATTTTTTGGCTAGTCCAGAGTTTCCTGCTGCTGAAGCAGTGGATAAGCGTTTTGATAAGGAACAACAAAAGGTTACTTTAAATGCGATGCAAACCATACCGAATGTGGGACATGGGAATAAAATGAAAGATTTATCTGTGGCTTTTTCATTGGATGATGTGACAGCTCACTCACAATATAAGATTAAAGATTTTAATGTAGTGAAGTTTGATGGGACGGACATTAGTGATCTTTTTGTGGGGAATCAAAAAGAGGATCACTCCTATCAACTAACGTTAAAAGACCCTAACAACGAAAATCTTTATGATACAGTTTTGAATTATCAACTTAATCTTGAGTGGATTGGGAGTAAACAAAATCCGGTAGATAAAACAAATTTGAAAGAAGACTATTTAAACATTCCTTTCACTGTTACTACACAGATTAATCACAAACAGAAAGGAACGAGTTCTGCGTATTCTTCTGTATACTACGTGGGGAAGGTCATACTGAATTACTTGGATGAAAATAACCAACAACTTTCTGATCCTAAAATCATTTCAGGAATCATAACAGATTCTTTTGATCTATCACAAGAATATCCAGAATTGAACGGATATTATCCAGTCAAGGAAATAGTGGAAAGTGATCAAGGAATCTTTACTCCAGAAGAACAGCAATTCGTTCATCATTATAAGAAAGGTTCGCCAATTGAATTTACTTTGATGCCTAAAGAAAATCCTTTACTGTTTTCTCGTTTCTCAAAAACAAGAGAGGTGACGATTCATATTTCTTATGAAGAGAAACAGAATTTATCATTTATGGCGAAATGTGGAGATGAAGTCTTAAGGTTAAAGGACTATCCAAGTTCCGAAAACGAGATCCAAGATAAAGTGAATGTTCAGCTTCCTGAAAATTGGTTGAACAAGGAAGTTGCTTTTTATATGGAAAACGTAAAAGGACAAAAATCAAAGGAAGAGAGCCGTCAGGTTTTAATTGATCACGGGGTTAAGCTTAGATTACCGGAACAGTTGACGTTTGGGGAACAACAGATTCCGGGTCAAGATCAATCGGTACAAGCAACGAATCAAAAAGAAATTCAGCTTATCGATGAAAGTGTGTTGGAGAAGAGTCATTGGCACGTTAAGTTAAAAGAAGAACGACCTTTAACTAACCAAGAGAATGACCAGTTGCATAATGCTCTTCATCTGCAGAGGAGTGGAGTGGATCAAACGATTAATGCAGAAGACCAATTGGTTTGGCAAGGAGAGGGTAGCGCGAGCTTTACTGATCATCATAAGATCCAGTTAAATTTACATCCTTTTTACAAAACTGGGGCATATCAAGGAAGCCTAATTTGGACACTAGAAGATGCGCCAGGATAAGATGGTTTTGACCAAACGATTCTTTTTTTATAGTCCCTCATAAGAAAAAGGATAAACGCAAAGGACACGAGTCAGAAAATAGTTGATTCGTGTCCTAAGCTTTGGTTATCAAGAGACTTATCAACGACTTTGTCGTTCGATTACTCCAACTAGAAGAATACAACCGAGGTTTATAAAATGATATGCGTGAACTATGAAATACGATCGAAAAATTAGTTCACTTATGTAATATAAATTTTATGTAATATATAGAATTTAGTATTAGGAAGGATGAGATGAAAAAAACTAAACAAAACTAAATGAACGCAAAATACACAAACTGTTCAAAGCGATAACAGATAGTGACTATTTAAAAGAAGGACAGTAGATACTCGCTATTTCTGAACTTGTTTTTCACCAAAAAACGACGGTTAACCATATCAATAGCTAACCGTCGTTTAACTTTTTTCCTAAAATGGCCTGATATGAATCTATAAACTAGACTGTTGCTTTAAATTTAGCCGCTTTTTCGATAGAAACTAATGGGCTAAACTGAATTTCGATGTCTCCAGTTTGATTCAGACCAAAATGAGCAGTACAATCCATTACTTTATCAGGAGCAACTGATCCCATTGTATTGTCATTTGGATAAGAAGAAGCTTTTTTATCGTCTGAGCCATAAACTTCTACATCCATTCCTACAGGAAGGTCATTTTGACCATTGTTTTTAATTGTGTAAGTAATCTTGACTACTTGAGCAGGTTGTTCATCTGCAAATTGATTTCTTTCGTCAGTAAGTTCCACACTGTTTAATGTGTACTCAGCATCGCCAACTTTTACAGTATCTCCAACTTGGTAAAAACTTTCTTGCGCTTCTTTTGAAGAAGAGCTTGATGTAGCTTCTTTAGTAGAACTTGTTTTTGTCACTTTTTCTCCGCCGTTATCACTTGCTTTATTGTCATCTGAGCCACCCAGTGCAGATCCAATTATTGCTACAAGAATGATTGCTAGTACCCAAAACCAAACTTTTTTATAAAATGGCTTTTTCTCCTTTACTACGTAATGTTTGCCATCTTCCCCTACAACACTTTTTTTAACCATTGTTTCCTCCATAATAATTATCTAATTTACTCCCGCTTAATGGCAGGTAGTGATAGTCGCCAAAATATAGATATCTTGTGTTTCATTTATTAAGACATCTATACTACCAAATATTCAGTTTTTCACAAATGAAAAGCCTCAAAAAAACACCTAACAGTTCGCATCAAATAAGAATATTCATTTTTTACTTACATATAGTAACATGATGTGTTTGATTTGGAAATATGTAATTATAAAATTTGTTATTTTTTATTATTCGAAAGATCATGTTAGGTATCGAGAAAGTAATAGAGAAGTAGGATTATCAAAAAAATGTAGGAGATGATAAGCATCTATTGATAAGTGGTTAATGTCATTTATGTGACAAATTTGAAAGATAAATAAATGGAAAAAAAGCTCAAAAAAGATAAAATAAGTTAAATTTATTGATGAGGTGAGTTTATGAAAAAGGGAATATTCGGGGTTATTGTATTAATTTTATTAGGAGTTGGAGGATTTTTCGGTTACAAATATTATAGCGAAACGTATAAAACAACTACTGCATACACTAAGATTCCAACAGAAGTGCCAGAAAAAACGAAATCAAAGAACAGCGATGGGAAAATCATTGCGGGTGAATATAGTTACCATTATGACGTGACTTTTGTAAAAGCTGATGGTAAAGCAACCAAACGAACATTTAGTGTGAGTGGAGAAGCACCACAACCATTGAAACCAGGTAGTTACGTGCAAGCTGACATCAGTGACAAAAGAACAAGTTCTCCTAGAGTAATTGCAGAAGAAAAGATTCCTAAAGAAATCAAAAATAAAGTAGACGAATTAAATTAGTTTTCAAAAAAATGAAAGAGACGATAAAAAGTCTGATTCAAAATCAACTATTAAATCTAGCCGGAGCATGTACTGGTTAGATTTTTTTGTTGGTCAGTTATTCCATGTGATGGACCATTGACGCAATTTGATGGAGAAATAGATTAGCAGGGGATTGTCCAAATACGCATTCTAGGATTCACGAATGAAATTTTGACAAAAAATCATTAATATGGTTTATTAAGAATAGAAAGATGAGGTGAATGAAATGGATAATGACCAGAGGTACTCTAAGCTTGCTAAGGATAAAACCTTTGTAACTTGGGGAATGATTCCGGTAGTCGGCTTTTTTGGACTTTTAGTGTCGTTGATGATTTTCATTTAAATATCTTCAAATAGTTAGGTGAGGCTTCTATGTAAACATAAGCTACTGCCCAAAAATGTCGAGAGACGCCAATGGGTAGAACAGGGATTGTCGATAGCAAGGCTTTTCTTAAGGTAGCTAAGTGCAAACTTTACGTTGCATAGTGCCAAAGCTCAAACGTGACGTAAGTCAAACGAAAACGGTAGCAAAAGCATCAATCAGTTCTGAAGACAGGATAAAAAAATGAAACGTTGGTAGACGTTCAACATTTATCCTGTCTTCAGAATAGATGCTGGAGCACCGTTTATTTGTTATTTTGCAGCAGGTGTTCCAAAAATTTTTTTACTAATTTTGTTTAGGTTAGTTTTTTAGGCTGTAAGATTATTTTTATTACATCGATTGAATATCGCTGGACACCTTGCATAGTTTTCTCTGTTAGAATGCCAGTAGTTACAGATTTTAAAAAGTGAAAAATAATATTCTTGTCATTAAAACAAGTGAGCTATTTCTTCTTTTTGATAATAATGAAAACAAGAATGGAATAGAAGATGGTGGAAAAAGCGAGTCCTTTAAGATAGAAATCGAATAATTGAACAGGTTGACTATAGGAATATTCTAAAATTTGGATCATAAAATAGATAGACGGAAAAGAGGAGAGAAGCATTAGTATGTCATATTTGTTCCATTTTGTATAAAGAGACAAAAAAAGAATAATACCAATAAAAGGGATCCAAAACAGTAATTTACTCATCGTAATCATATGACCCATCCTTATACAGCCTTTGCATAATTTAGATAATAGCACGTAGTATATAACCGACAAAGAGTTTTGTATTACCTTGTCCAATTTTTAATTGTATACTCATTAATGGCGGAATAAGTTAAGGAGAGAACTGAATAAAGTGAGGTAAATAGACGACAAAAAAGCACCTACCATTGAATGAATAGGTGCTTTTAAAGTGAACTAGAACTGTAATCGTTCATTTGGGGTTTTCACTCCTATGCGGATTTTTTCAATTCTTGCACTGCTTGTTCAATCGTCACTCCAGTGGCTACTCGATTTTCATTTGTTTTATCAAATACCACAAATAGATTCAAATCAGTATTTAGAGTTACACGATATTGTAAGTCTTTGTTATAGAATGTCATAATCATTCTCCTTTCTTAAATTCTTGCGAAAGGCAACGAAACGTTGATAACGAAATTCCATTTATTATTATAGCATAAAGAAGAAAACTTTGCTAATTAAGGATTGTTTAACTTTATATAGAAGATAAGATAAACAGGATAGAAATAGCCTATTCGCTTTAATTAAAAAACTATAAAAAAAGTAGAGATTTATTCTTGTGTTTCTCATTTATCTATGCTATATTAAGTAAGTAATCTATTTTGAAACGTAATTTGAGCTAACTATTTTAGTTTATGACTCCTTTTGCCTATCAATAATTTATTGCAATAAAATCGTACGTTGATACGTATTAGGAGGAAATATATATGAATAACGGTACAGTAAAATGGTTTAACGCAGACAAAGGTTTTGGATTTATCACTGCTGAAGATGGAAATGATGTTTTTGCACATTTCTCAGCTATCCAAGGTGACGGTTTCAAAACATTAGACGAAGGTCAAGCAGTGACTTTTGATATTGAAGACGGTCAACGTGGCCCTCAAGCAGTAAACATCGTAAAAGGTTAATACTGTCATAATAAAAACTACTCTTTCATTAGAGTAGTTTTTTTGTTTTTTCTTAGTAAAGAAAAATGCTGCTCTGCCGCTCAAGTGAATACTATTGAGGAAGGGATACGGGCCTCTCCCTATTCAATAGCGAAGAATCGTGATCGACGAATGAATGTGTCAGTCAGACAGTTTAAATGAATCCTAATATAATGAATATGAGAGTGAGAAAAGGTTCATACTCTCATATTCATTGCGTTTATTTGAATCAATAAATGAGGAAAATCTGATGAACTTTTAAGAATCCGTAGCTTTTATATGGATTAAATCAATTCCTTTTTGTTTAAGGTTTGTTAAACAGATCATCAGGTAGTTCTCGTCATGCTCAGGATAAATAGGTGAAGTTTGTTTTTGAGGAGAAAGATAAGTATAAGGATCACAGGCTTTCCCACGGTACTCCGGGACAGACCATTCTGGAGAAGGAAGATAATGGCGCTTTTTCATTTCAGTAAGAATAAGTTGGTGATACTGATAAAGCTTGTAAGGGGAATGTTGGAAGACATAATCAACTGTTGCATGCTTTCTTCCCCAACCATTACCTCTTAATGCACAACATTCTCTATGTTGACCTAATAATTGTTTTCTAGGAAGCAAAGGGATTAATTCTCCATGCCATAAGCGCATTTACTCACTCTCTTTCATTTAGATTAGATGGTTTAATTAACGCGGTCTGGTTTTTCTGATCGTCCGATCAAATAGTCAACAGATACATTATAAAAATCCGCAATAAAAATTAGATCGATAGCGCTCGGACATCGTTTTCCCTGCTCTAATTGTAGATAAGTTTCCAACGGGAGTGAGGTTTGTTCAGCCACTTCCTTAACGGTTAAATTCTTTTTTTTTCGGAGATAATCCAGCCGACAGCGTAGTGTATCTAATAAAATCGCTTCTTCAATACTCATAAATTCGCTCCTTTTGTCATTCAAATAAATTCATCGATCAATGCTTTCTATTTAAATAAACCAAATAAGCAATTGGTAATAACAAAGCTAGAATCAAACCAATCAGTTCTGCTACGAATAATTGATCTGGTTCAAAATACTGATAATTTAAGATTTTATATGAAAAAAAGATTGCTGGTAACGTAAAAAACGCTAAAATTAGGCGTTCCTTGTTCCAGTTGATTAAGTAACAAATAATAGGGATAAGAATTAAGGTAGGAATAAAAAAATAAGTCGACTCAATGTTATCATAGTACTAACTCCTATAGATTTCGTATTTAAATAATCATTGATTTTCAGTCGTAGGTTAACAACGAACAACCACTTATACTAAGAGGTGGAAAACACTTCGAAAAGTGATTACGACTTAAATAATCATAAGAATAAAAAAACAACCCAAATACAAGATAGCACGTTCCGAGTAACAGAACAAATAATATGCTACGTGTTTGAAAAAACAAATGATTCAAGCAATTTATATACCAAGTGATAGAGCATTTGTGGTGAAGAGGGAGGGGGAGAGCTGGAAATCGTCTGATCCAAATAGAATATTTGTTATTTAATGGAATGCTTTTGGATTTTTATTAAATAAGCTTGTTTCGGATTTTTATTCATGCTATAGTAGATATAAGTTATTTTTATATCTTAAAATTTTTACTGTACCCTTAGCTCAGTTGGTTAGAGCTGACGGCTCATAACCGTCCGGTCGTAGGTTCGAGTCCTACAGGGTACATATTAAAGCGCTCGTTTCTTTAAACAATGATTAGATAATCATTGTTTTTTTATTTTGAAAAGTTGCATGCTTTTAGAAATGACTAATAACTGACGTTTCAACTATTGTTTATTGGAGATGGGGAACCTCATTTGATATTTTTTATAAACGCTATAGGAAGTTTAGTAGTAAAAATATCCTAACCGTTACTTTCCACAAAGTGAGGGAACGATCAATACAAATTTTAAGAAATAGATAGTACGAACAAAGAAAAGCCTTTAGTAAATAACGAAATAAAACGCCCACAAAGTTAAATGTTGTGGGCGTTTTATTTTCGGTTACTTCAACTCAACATTAAAATCTTTGAGTAGTTTTAGCGCTTGATCGCCATGCTTATTTTCAGAAACAAAAGCTGTATCCACTAAAAAATCAGCTTCTGGAAATACACTTTGTAAAGCAATGGTATTCGATAAGACACAGAGATTCGTTTCTGTACCAACGACTTCAATGTGCTTTTCTTTTTCATCTTGGTCAAAAGCTTCTTGTTTAATCTCAAGTAAGCTTTCCGGTGGCATCGTGAAGTAGTATTTCTTGACGACTTTTTCATTTTCTTTAGGAGCAAGTGTAGGAATGATTTGCAAATCTTCGCCTTCTTCATCCTGCTCTTTTCGCTCGACTGGTATATCTCTGGTAAAAAGAATATATTCGTTTTTTTTACGTGCAGCTTCTAAACGTGAGTGGATTTCTTTGATTAACTTATCTGCGTGCTGAACATAATATTTACTCTCAGGATCTAGAATATGATTTTGCATATCGACGATTACTAACAATTTTGTCTCCCTCCTTAAACCTTAATAATAATTGTTGATAATATACGCTACACCAGCTTCTTCATTTGTTTTGGTTACTTCATCCGCAATATTTTTTACCTGTTTCTGTGCATTTCCCATCGCAATACTTGTTCCACTGACTTTTAGCATCGCAATATCATTTTCCTGATCACCAAAGGCAACGATCTCATGAGGATCGATTTCCAAGGTCTCAGCTAAAAAGATTAATGAGTGAGCCTTTGTTACATTTTTAGGTGTGATTTCCAAAAAATGGGGGTCTGAAAAGACGGAATCAATCCCTTCACTTTTTAAATCTTGTTGCAGTTTTTGCAATTTTGATTCATCTTTATCTGTTAATGCCAATTTTAAATAGCTGACAGATGGATCTTCTAATAACTTAGTGATTTCAGCAAATGTCTGATTTTGTAAATTGAAATGTTGGTAGTAGGGATCATCTTTCACCAAATTTGACTCATCAAAGGTTAATTGATCATCTTGAGTTTCTCGACTAGCAATAATTGATATTTTTGCCTCTTGTGCTAAGAAGAAGGCCCGTTTAAGGGTAGCAAGCTCAATTTTAGAACGTTTCAATACGTGAAGGATCTCGCCTTTCATCATCTTTGCCACGAAAGAACCATTAGATGAAATCAAATAGCCGCCGATCCCAAGTTCTTCAAATACATCTTTAGCAGAGATGCTATTTCTACCAGTCGCAATCGTGACGATCCCACCATGTCGATCAAAGTTTTGAAGTGCCTCGATGTTTTCTTTTGGTATCTTTCCATTCCGATCGAGTAAAGTACCATCTAAATCAATTGCTGCTAATTTCATATTATTCGCTCCCTTTATCTATTGCTTACTCTAAGGTTAAATGAGAATTTCCTAAAATAAAAATAAAATGCTTTGCGTTTTTGAATTTTTTCAAAAAATATTCTTAGTTTTCATTAGACATATATAGGTAGTATTCCACATCCTATAATTGAATAAATAGGCAGAAAAACGATTAAGTTAACGTTTTCAATTCGATAAAAAAGGTTTATTTTTATGAATTATTCAATGAAAATGAAGCATATCTTTTGCTTTAAAGTTTATTGAGGCATATTCTGGATACAGAAAAGGTTAGAAAAAGATTAGAAAAAGGAGTGATTTTAATGGAGATGAAACAAGGTATCGTTCCGGTAGTAACTGCTTCAGATGAAAATTACGCTCCTTACTTAAGCGTGATGATTGCCACTGTACTGGAAAACTCCACTAAAACAAGACACATTTATTTTTATGTCATTGACGATGGTATTTCTGAATATAGCAAAGAAGGACTTAGACAAACGGTTAAAAAACATTCAGACAATGCAACGATTCAATTTTTAACAGTTGATAAAGATGTCTACGAAGATTTCCTAGTAAGTGACCATATTACTACTACAGCATACTTAAGAATATCTTTACCTAAGATCTTAGCTAAATACGACTATAAAAAAGTGCTTTATTTAGATTCAGATATTTTAGTACTGGATGACATCGTTCATTTATATGATCAACCATTAAATGGTAAAACGATTGGAGCTGTCATCGATCCAGGTCAAACGAAAGCTTTGAAACGGTTAGGGATTGAATCAGATGCTTATTATTTTAATTCAGGCGTGATGGTTATCGACATTGATCGTTGGAATGAAAAAATGATCACTGAAAAAACAATCAATTATTTAAAAGAAAATGGTGATCGAATTATTTACCATGATCAAGATGCGTTAAATGCAGTTCTTTATGAAGACTGGGAGCAATTAGAACCAAAATGGAATATGCAGACTTCTTTGATCTTTGAACGTCATCCTGCTCCAGATGTTGCGTATGAAAAATTATACAAAGCAGGAAATGAATCGCCGTCGATCGTTCATTTCACAGGGCATGACAAACCATGGAATACGTTAAAAGATCATCCATATACAAATGTCTATTTAAAAAAATTAGCGCATAGCGTTTTAAAGAAAGTGGGAGAGGTAAATGAATAGAAGAAAAGAAATCGCAATCGTATCAAGTTGTAATACCAAATTTGTGCCTCATCTAGCGGCGCTGTTCGTTTCAGTATTAGAAAATAGTGATCCAAAAGTTTTTGTACGATTTTATGTCATTGATGACAACATTGATAATGAAAGCAAACAATTATTACGTTTCTCTGTTAAGAATTCTCGTATGAATACAGAGGTTGAATTCTTGAAGATCAACAAAAAATTCTTTGAAAATGTAGTAACAAGTGATCGTATTCCGGAAACTGCTTACTATCGTATTGCTATTCCTGAGTTATTTAGAGGAAAAAATGTCGAACGTCTTTTATATATGGACTGTGACATGATTACCGTAAAAGATGTTACACCATTATGGGATCTTGAATTTAACGGTGCGATCTTGGCCGCCGTAGAAGATGCTGGTTTCCACCAACGATTAGAAAAAATGGAGATCCCAGCAAAATCAACACGCTACTTTAATTCTGGATTGATGCTCATCAATGTTGAAAAATGGTTAGAACAAGACATTACTAAAAAAGTTCTAACATTCATTGAAGAAAATCCTGAAAAATTACGTTTCCACGATCAAGATGCGTTAAATGCAATTTTACATGATCGTTGGATTCCATTACATCCAAAATGGAATGCTCAAGGGTATATCATGGCAAAAGCGAAGCAACATCCAACGCCACAAGGAGAAAAGGAATACGAAGAAACACGTAAAGATCCATCGATCATCCACTTCTCTGGTCATGTTAAACCATGGAGTAAAGATTTTGAAGGGCCAACTAAAAAATACTACGATAAATATGCAAACATGACAGCTTTCCGTTGTGTCGCAAAATTTCCTAAATATCCACTTTATGCCAGAATCAATCGTAACACAGAAGTGAGCCGCTGAGGAAAAATGTCGTAACTTATATATAATCTGAAGGAGATGATGATGATGGAAATCACGATGACAAAACATGCGATGGAGGCATTGACAAAAAAAGTAGGAAAAGATTCAAAAATTGCTTTGGCATTGATTGATTCTTCAGATCCGTTTTTAAGAGATAAAGGGGCTTGTGCAAAAGGCAGTTTTTTCCAGATTATTCCTTTCTTTGTAGAATTTGAGAAATACGTCAATAAAATCGAACATCCCACTCTGGAAATCTACACATCTAAATTAGAGTAATCTTATTTAGGTAGACATTTGAATCTTGCCTATGACCACCAATTAAACAGTTTCTCTTTAGAAAATGAGATTGTTGTCTTGGATCGTAACATTAAATTAAGCAACTGTTTCTTTAGCTAACATCCTTTGTAGAAAGGGAGATTGATCATGCTGGACTATTACTTTATTGGAAAAGAGAAAGTAATAACGACAGACAAAAACAACTATAATTGGCTCGTGATCGACAGTAGTGACACTAAGGAAATCGAACAGGTGATTGAAAAGTATCGTTTACCAAAAGATATCTTTGTTGGAACTTCTCTACCAGAAGAAGTTTCAAGAATTGAAGAGCTTGTGGGGACGAATTTGAACCATCCGATTTCCTTAGTGCTACTGAATTTGTCCAACCAGGAGCAGAAAATCGAGAATCGATTAATGCCTATTTCGTTTATTTATTCGGATGAGTTATTGATTAGTTGTATCGATAAAAAAACGGACTTTTTTGATCGAGTATTAGCAAAACATGGGAATAAGATCAATTCTTTTGAAACACTTATTGCATATTCTGTCTTGAACATCTATACCCATTACGTGAAAGAACTAACAGAAATGAAAAAGAGGATTGATTCCCTCGATCAAGAAGCGCGTAAAACGACGGAAAACGAAGAACTATATAAGCAAGCGGATTTAGAACGGGACATTGTTTATATTGACCATACGTTGAGAGATCAAAAAGAGACTTTAGATACCTTATGGCAATCAGAAGATTTTGTTGAGAAATTAGCTGATGCTCGTCTACTTTATGACATCCAATTGAGACAAAGACAAACAGAAAAAATGATTTTGATCTATCGTGACTTGTTAGAAAGTATTGGGGATCTTTTTAATGGAATGATGGACAATCATTTGAATCATTTAATGAAATATCTTGATTCAGCGGCATTAGTGATCTCTGTTCCAGCATTGATTGCAGGGATTTGGGGGATGAATACTGGCGGATTACCTGGTAAAAGCTCTGGTTTAGCCTTTTTATTAGTGATTATTGGCTCATTTGTTGTCGCAGGAGCTGTAGGCTACCATCTATACCGAAAAGATTATACAAAATAAAAAAGTACCAAACGATGAGGAGGATACACATGACAGAACCAAAATTAATTGATCCACGTAAACTTTACCATACTGAGGAATTTCCTAAACAAGACCAGGATACACCAGCATTACAAAAAGAAATGCAACCAGTTCCTGACTGTGGAGAAGAATCTTATGAAGGATCAAATCAACTAGAAAATCGCCGTGTTCTGATTACTGGCGGAGACTCAGGGATCGGGCGCGCGGCAGCTATTGCTTTTGCAAGAGAAGGGGCAGATATCGGCTTGCACTTTTTCCCAGGAGAAGAAGAAGATGCCAAACAAGTAGCTTCCTATATTGAAAAAGCAGGACGAAAAGTTGTCTTACTACCATATGATCTTAGAGACGAAACAGCGCCTAAAGAAATCGTTGAAAAAGTTGTCAGTGAATTAGGTGGCTTAGATACATTAGTATTAAATGCGGGACAACAAATCTCTTGCCCGGCTATTGAAAAAATTCCATTAGAACAAGTGAAAGATACCTTCATGGTGAATATCTTAGCGATGTTTGCGATTGTTAAAGAGGCGGTTCCGCATATTCCAGCAGGAGGGGCAATTATCAACACTACTTCTGTTCAAGCGTTCAATCCAAGTGAACATCTTTTAGATTACGCTTCCACGAAAGCAGCTATTGCAAACTTTACAATTGGCTTAGCAAAACAATTAGCACCAAAAGGCATTCGTGTTAATGGAGTAGCTCCTGGTCCTATTTGGACACCACTACAGTTAGACGAAGGACAACCGGAAGATTCTATTCCTGAATTTGGACAACAAAGCTTGCTTGAACGTGCTGGCCAACCAGTAGAATTAGCTCCAGTTTACGTTTTCTTAGCTTCAAATAAAGCGAGCTACGTTACTGCACAAATTTATGGTGTAACTGGTGGGGAAGCTATCAACTTATAAAAAATGGGAGGTGCCAGGATGAATAAAGGGGCTAAAACAATTGGTGTCATTTTTTCTCTGCTACTTTTGTCTATTCTACTATTTGTCGTCTTGATCAGTGCGGTCTATCCTTTACCATTGATGCTTGAACGATTCCGTTTCTTTACAATAACGAATTACTATATGCAGCAATATATTTTTTGGGTAGCAGTCGGCTTAGCGATTCTACTAATTATTGCATTATTGATCGTCATTTTTTATCCGAAAACGATTGGAACCTTCTTATTGAAAAAAGGGGACGGCGAATTAACGTTAGACAAAAAAGCGATTGAAGGTATAGTTCGTTCACATTTACATGAAGATAAATTCATTCACTCGCCTAAGGTTAATATCAAAGCCACAAAAAATAAGATCGCAGTTACAGTTAAAGGTGAATTAAAACGGACTTCTTCATTGATCGGGAAAACAAGAATATTGATGGATGAAATCGAAAAAGAAGTGAAACAGTTACTCGGCACAGATGAGCAAGTAAAAGTGTCGGTGAAGTATACAGGTTACCAAGCACCTACCAATAAATATCAAACAAACGAACACGCTCGTGTGGAATAAGGAGGGGCACAAATGAATGAACTTTTTGCTGCTTATAAGCTTCCGATCATTTGCGGGGCAATTGGGTTGATTCTCGCCGTACTATTGATTACAGTGGGATTCTTTAAAACCTTGTTGCTGATCCTTATGGCGATCATTGGCGTGGCGGTCGGAATGTATTTAAAACAAACGAAAATTTTTGATCATAAATCTTAGGAGGAAATTCTATTATGGATAACAACAAAACAAACAACCAAAACAAACCAGTATCTGCACATCCAGATCCAACGACACCGAACAATGCAAATGGTGTTCATGATGCTAAAGATAAAACAGCACCCGTTTCAGCACATCCAGATCCGGTTGTACCCAACGTTGAAAACAAAGTGGCTCATGATAAAAAAGAAAACGAAGGACAATCAGGACAACAAGGGAAACATGAAAATTCTAGTAAACCACAAGAACATCATGGAGATCAGCCAAAACCTCCAATGCCAGGGCATACACCACCTAAGCCAGAAGCCCCAGCAAAAGATCCAAAAAACACAACGGAAAACGGTGAATCTATGAATGGTGATGTGACATATGAAGATAAGGTCATTCAAAAAATCATAGGCATCTCCTTAGAAAAAGTGGATGGATTATTAACAGCTGATGGTGGCTTCTTCTCTAACGTGGCAGAAAAATTAGTCAACACTGATAATGTAACAGCCGGTATTGACACGGAAGTTGGGAAAAAACAAGTCGCTGTTGATCTTAAGATCGTTGTTGAATACGGCAAAGACATCGAAGAAATTTACCAACAAATCAAAAAAATCATTGCCAAAGAAGTTCATGAAATGACACATCTAGATGTCATTGAAGTCAATGTCGATGTTGTCGACATTAAGACAAAAGAAGAATATGAAGCAAACAGTGAAACAGTTCAAGATAAATTGACAAATGCGGCAAAAGCCACAGGAGAATTTGCATCTGAACAAACGGAAAAAGCCAAATCAGCAATTGAGCAACAAAAAGAAAATAACCAATAATCAACTGATTCAAGCACGAATTAGCTGTTCGTTCAGTCGCTAAGTAGTTGAAAGCGAAGTAACTAAAAATTAGTTTATTTATAGAGTCAATAGAAGAGATCGAGACAAGTTTTTGTCTCGGTCTCTTCTATTTTTGGCTAAGGCTCCTTTTTTAATGGTAAGTAAAATGTTTTACATAACAAAAACAGCTTCTGTCTTTTAGTGTTTGTCCATTGTGAAAAAGTGACATTACATATTCTTGTGATTCCCATTAAACTTAAGAAGTAGGGTTTTATTGAAGTTTTTCCATAAAAATAAACGTAAAAGGGGCGAATTGGGAGAAAAGAAAAAAAACTTAAGAAACATAACGTTTTAACTTTACTAAATTGGCAGAAACAAAGGAAGAAATCAAACATAAGTATGGCTTAAAAAGGAGTCTTTCTTATGAGAAAACAGACATTACTTTTCTATTGCCATTTAAAGATATAGCCTTAAAAGGAGGAGTACATTGAAAACCAGAAAAAAGTTATTACATAGTACATTAATATTAGCGCTAGCGCTTGGACAAACCAGCGGGACAGTTGTTGAAGCTGTTTCGATGTTAAGCTCAGTTGAAAGTATTGATGTCAAGAAAATTTCAAAAATGAATGAAAAGAAAACTACGACCAAGAAAGAAGTAAAAAAAGACGAGAAACGCACGAAGGAAAAAAACACCGAGAAAGACAAAAAAGTTGCTGGTTCAACAGAAAGTAATAAAATAAAAAGTTCAATTGAAAGTTTTGCTAATCCGACATTTGAATTACCAATACCTGTTGGAGCTGACATTATAGCGGCATCTACTGACTCAGAAAAAGAAATTGGAAAAGCTGTAAATGAATTTCTTTCTAAAAAGTTGAATCTTATGATAGATAATTCGACAGATGATTTTAAAGTAGGCGATACAATTACTTATAAAATTCCTGGCGTCTTTCTAGGTGGGAATACGAATGGAGCTGAAATCATTTCTAGTGAGTTCAGTGATTTCTGGGAGAACTGGGAAAACTCTAGTAATTATAGAGTCACTCTTCTAAATATTTTAAGAGGTACATATGCCTTGTTTTATGTTACTAGTGAATCAGAAAGTGGAAATTGGCAAATGAAAATTACAACGTCTGATCAAGCTAAGGGACTTTATTATGTAGCACCTTCAGATAATAATTTATATGTTACCTTTACGCGACTAAAAGTAGCTATTCCTCAAAAAGAAGTATTCAAAGTAAGTAAGTTCCCTTATAGTAATATCAATCATGATTATGGGGTAGCTTATACTACTCGTTATGTTCCGATGACGTTTAACGTTGATTTTCCTAAAAGTAAAGGAACGCTTAAGGCAGAGGTAAAAGATGGTCCTCATGTGGTCGAAGAAAAGAGCTCTCCTAAACCAGAAGATTATGTAGAGGTGAAAGATAGCCTTGGAAAAGTGACTTATACATGGATAACAAAACCAGATACAAATAAACTAGGAAATCAAAACGTTAAGGTATTAGTGGAAGATGAAACAGGTCGGTCAAAAGAACTAACATTTACGATGACAGTTAAATCTCTGCTCACAGTAAAAAAGGAAGCAGGTGAAATCTATCAATATTCTCTTTTGCCAGATGTCAATGATTATTTTGAGGTAAGCACGGAAGGATCCTATACGCTTCAATGGTCTAATAACCCAAATACAATGACAGCAGGAATACATAAGTGGGAAGCTACAGTAAGAACCTCTGATAACCGAGAAATAACGAAATCAATAACCATGAGAGTGCTGCCACATCCTGAGTTACAACTAAAATTAAAACCGATTGAGGATCGTACCGTAACCTTGGTGGAGTCGTCTGATACGTTAGCCAATACATTTAAAAACTATATTGAAGAGGCAACACTGTTAGGGGAACCTGTAGCGATTGATAATCTTGAGTTTGTTGCGAACGAATCGTCCAAGACTGAATTTCAATCGGTTGGTACCCATGAAGTACGCATCACTGTGCAAGCGAAGCATCCTAATTCTAATGTTATGATTAAAGGATCTGGAACTACTACCGTGAACGTACTATGGGGTAATACCATCTTAATACGTTCGGTTGATGGCTATTCCGCCGGAGCTTTTGCGTTAGATGGTAGCAATTCTAATAATGCCCCAGCTACGCTATCGATTCGTCAGGGCATTGCGTCTCCTTTAAATGAAGGAGTTGGCGATATGACCGATCCATTTGGTCTTTATTATCGTTTGGAAATCTTGCGTAATGGCAATGAAATTTACAAACAAGAGGTGCCGAAACGTGCCACGTTACAAGAAATCATGAATGATTATGGAGATGCTAATAACAACACTACGGTACAAATGAATGATATTATCCAAATCACATATCCAAGCAAGACATCTAATGCTTCGGTTGTGATGATTAAGGAAAAAGAAAATGATTTTACGTATGGTACGGAGATCGCTCGTTACCGCGTGACTCCTTATGGGTTTGATCCAGCACCTGTCATGACGGCAGAAAGTGCGGAAAAAGCGTTCGTTTTAGGCGAAGACGTGAAGCAAACGAATTTGAATGAACTAGTAAAAAATGTGCGGATCAACGGTGGGGTAGCGGACAATGAATTTTATACAGTAGAACCTCTTGATGAGTTTGATACCAGCACGATCGGTAAACGAAATACGCGGGTCAAAGTCACGACAAAAGATAAACTGGCTTCTGAAATCATTGAGATTTCTTACCAAGTGAAGTGGGGAGACACTTTTGTTATTAAAGGTTTGAAAGAGGCGACAGTTGGTGCGTTTAGTTTATTGAAGAATCAAAATCAATGGCAAATCCAAGCTTCTCAAGGAGTGGACGGCACAAACTTAAATGATCCGGTGGATAATTATTTTGGGCGTGATACCTACTATTCTATCGAAGTTTTACAAGGAGCTACCAGCAAGTTCCGTTATGAAGTGGCAGGTAATCAGTCGATTCGTGAATCCATCCAGGGATTCAATAATGGGCAACCGTTGACGGTCAGTAATGGCGACGTGATCAAAGTGTATCATGCCGATCCTCTTGGGAAAAATCTTTTAATGAAAGATGAATTAGTCAAGGACTATACGATTGGTTCCAATTATGCCTATTATGAAGTCACTGACCATGGCTTGGAACCGATTTTAGCGGTTGCGGCTGATTCGATGGCTCAAGAATTTATCTTAGGTGAAGATAGTAGTAACGTTGATGGTGCGAAGTTGATCAATAGCATTACGATTAATGGAACGGCAGTGGGAAGTAATCAATATACAGTCAAACAAATGAGTGATTTTGATACTTCGGTGGCAGGATCACAAACGATCAACGTGCGTATTGATACGAAAGATGGACTCGTTTCAAAAGAAATCGAGGTTCCTTATGAAGTTAAATGGAACGATACGATTTTGATGAAAGCTCAAAATGGTCAATCAGCCGGAGCCTTTTCATTACATTCTGGGACTTCCAGTACGAATCGTGTATTAGTCTTAAACCAAGGATTAAAAACCGATCTCAATGCGCCGATTAGTACCGATTCTTCACTTTACTATTCCATTGAAATAGTGCGTGAAGGGCGATCTGTTTACTCACAAGAGATACCGGGTTATGCGACTTTAGAAGAGGTAATGGCTAATTTTGGCTCGAAACAAAAATTGAATGTCCAAGCAGGTGATATCATAAAACTATATCATCCCCAACGTTCAGACGGTAGTTCTGTCTTACTGGTAAATGAAACAGAAAAGGACTATACCTATGGTTCTCCATATGCTAATTACCGCATAACTTCTTATGGTTTTGAGCCCATGCCGGTAATTGAAGCTGTAGGACCAAATAAAGTTTTTTCTTTAATGGAAAACACTCAAAATATAGACTTGAGTCAGCTATTAGCGAATATAACGATCAATGGTGAACGGGTGGAAAGCAAAAATTATAAGATTACGCAACTTTCTAAAATGGACACCTCTACTGTTGGTAAAAGAGAAGTCAAATTAAATCTTAAGCCAGAAGATGGCTCAGCAGATATTGAACTGGATGTTCCTTATGAAGTGGCTTGGGGAAGTACTTTCTTACTTAAAGGGTTTGATGACCAGAATGTGGGCGCTTATAGTATTGTGGAACAAGACGGAGAGTGGACGATCCAAGCTGGCAAAGGGGATGATTCCACCGTTTTATTGGATCATGTGAATAGTGCCTTTGGTCGCGATACTTACTATCGAATCGAAATAGTAGGAAATCCAGAAAATCAGTCCGAAGAAAAAACAGGTGTCACTGTCGAAAATATTATGGGCTTAGATCCGACTACTCGATTATCGGAACAAATAAAATACCAGTATGATGTGACGGGCAATATGACAGTGTGGCAGGCGATCAATGGGTTTAATAATGGCCAACCATTACCGATTGAGGAAGGGGACATCGTTAAAGTTTATCATGCAGAGGCGAAGAATAATTTATTGATGCGAGATGACTTGTCGAAAAATTATACAGCGGGTTCCAACTACGCCTATTATCAAGTGGCCAGTCAAGAATTTGTTCCCATCACTGAGATGGAGGCTGAAACAGTTTCGCATGAATTTACCTTGGGCGAAGATACCAGTGACATTGATGGAATGGATTTGATTAAAAATGTCACTTTCAATGGTCAAAAATTAGAGACGACATTATATGATGTCGAACAAGTTTCTGACTTTGATACAAATACCACTGGACAGAAAATGTTAAAAGTGAAATTGTCTACCGCAGATGAGGTGACTTCTACAGAAGTGGAAGTGCCTTACGAAGTGAAGTGGGGAAGTACGATCCAACTAAAAAATCAAGATGGCGATACTGTAGGTGCCTACAGTTTGATAAAAGAAAACAAACAAATCAAACTCCAATCATTACAGGGAGAAGACGGAAGTGACTTATCGAACCGTATCACAGAATATGATGACATGGAAATTTACTATGGGATTGAAGTTTTTACAAATAACAGCAGTAAATATAAATACGAAGTTCGCGGTACGCAAACAATTGAACAATCGATTAATCGATTCAATAGTGGGGAACCATTAAAAGTTTCGGTGGGAGATCAAATTAAAGTGTATCATGCCGATCCAAGTGGGAATGTCTTGATGGCAGAAGAAGAAGAGCGAAATTACACTTATGGTTCCAATTATGCGTATTACAATGTGACTGAATATGGGTTTGAACCAACAGGAGATTTTACCGTGACACCAGCAGAAGCGAAAATAGTTATCGATACGAAACGTGTGGACCTTAAAAATCTTTTGAAAGAAGTTAAAGTCAATGGCAAAGAGCTGCCGAAAACTGCTTATACGGTTGCATTAGATCCTGAAACAGAAATCGATACTTCTTCTTTGGGGTATCGTGTTGCTAAACTAGTCGTGAAAGCTGACCGTTCCTATGGTGGTTTTTCTACTGAAACTGAAGCGGCTTATGAAGTGGTGGAAAAAGGGACGGATGGTGCTTTAGAAGATGGCACAGAAGATAGCATGACTGAAGATAAAGAGATCACAGGAACAGATTCAGAAAAAAAGAACTCAAATGGAGACAATACAAGTGGCGCAAAAAATGGTAATTTACCAAAAACCAATGAAACAAAAAATACGATTTTTACTGTATCAGGTGTTTTGATTGCTAGTTTAGCGGGAATCATCCTGTTTTGGAGAAAAAGAAAAGCAAATAAAAATTCTAAAAAATAAGATAATCAGTTATTAAAAAGCCCACGTTAGCTAGACTACAGCTGACGTGGGCTTTTTTGTCGGTCTTCAGATTGATTAGAAAGTAGTTAGCTTTCATTGGTGTCACTCAACTAAAGAAATGAGCTACTCTCTCATTTGGCTTGTATCTTGATATTCGAGGATATCACCTGGTTGGCAGTTTAAAACTTCGCAAATCTTATCGAGCGTAGAAAACCGAATCGCTTTTGCTTTACCATTTTTTAAAATAGAGATATTAGCCATCGTAAGACCTACTTTTTCACTCAGTTCGGTCACGCTCATTTTTCGCTTGGCTAACATGACATCTAAATTGATAATAATAGACATTCGACACCTCACACTGTTAAATCATAGTCATTTTTTAAATAAATGGCTTGTTTGAGTAAATCAATCAAAATGCTTGAAAGGATGTAGATAAAAAAAGGGATAAAGAGTAAGACGAAAGCGATGAGTAGGATTCCTGGACTATCGCTCATATCAGCTATTTGGTAAAATTTTGGCAAAATACCAAATGCAAGGATCGTGATACATAAAAGGCAAGATCGGATTTTACTGCTAAGCTTTAGACTCTTTTTAGTAAAAGTTTCCTTTGAAGGGAAGGTTTTGACTAAGCGGAGCAGGAAGAAATTGAGCAACAAAGTCACTAGAAGGATCAGGTAAAGAACTAGAATAAATAGTGTAGTTTGCCAGTTGCTAAATGGATTTGTAGGTTTTGTACTCAATTGAATAGTTAATAGCGTTCCCAAGAGAAGGGGAACAAAACAAAAAACAGAAACGATTAATTGGATAAAGAACAGTTTGGATTTCATAAAATGCCTCCTAAATTTTTATTAGTATAGCATGAGGTTTGTTCATTATCAATAATTATTTATCTATAAACGATAAATAAAAGGATGGACAAACGCCTTTTTCAATAAAGAAAAGGCGTTCTAACGAATCATATTATATTTTAAAGCTGTAAAACTATTACTAAAAATGGACTATTTCTCATTTAAACAATGTATTCCCTAACCACTAATACATCCTTGTAACCCTGAAGTTACGCCAGTGGGATTAAATTTCATCAAAACAAATCAAAATCTCGCATAAAATATTTATCGCAATAGATTAATTATAACATATCTTTTGCAAAAAAGATATTTAATTTAGATTACATTTGCGATAGTTTTAAATAACAGAACTTTTAAGTAGAAAAACGTATCATTATCATGTTTATACCCTCCCAAATCTAAAGTAAATATGCTAAAATCACAAATAACAACGAAGATCATGATTGGTTGGGAAAATTTATTTCTATTTTTCGTTATTAAAATTAGGTGTACAAATAACTAATTGTTTTATTTTGTTTGGTTGTGGGGAGTGGAGAAACAAAATACGCTAGTATAAATTGTTATATAAGTATGGATAAAAATTTCAGATAAAATTATTAAGTTGTTAGGGGAAGTTTAAATGAAATTAAATGAAGAAAGTTTATTTATCCTAATTTTGATTGGTCAGCTTTACACTGTTTTTATGGCTCTTGGTTATCTAAGGAATCTTTTATCAAATAAAAAGTTTCAGTTGTTTTCGTTTGTTAGTGTAATCGCTTATATTGCTTTATATCAATGGATCAATATCATAGCGACAGTTATCTTATGGGCTGGGTTATGTCTAAGTATCTATATCATTGATCGAAACATTGATATAGCGATATTTTATCCTTCGATTATTTTATTTTTCTACATATTCATTGATGGAACAGCCAAATATCTATATAAAATTTTAGGTTGGGATATCAGCGATTTTTTAACAGCTGTTTTAGGAACAGGTTGTTTGTGGATCGTTACTGTTTTTCTAAAAAAAATGGTCATACCAAAGATTATTAGGGATAAAACGACTCTAAAAATAGCGGCCATCGTTGTTTTTTTTACGATTATTGTTTATTTTATTAACATTTGTAGTGATCGTTTTTCTGTTTTAGCAAGATTCCTAGTTATCAGTAATGAATTATTTACGGTTCTTTATGGTGTAATATCTACCATAATTTATTGTGTACTACTTTTTATCAAGAAAAAAGAATTCGAAACACGAGAACAGCAAAAAGAAATGCGTCACCTGATTGAATACAGCGAACAGATCGAAAATAATTATCTTGCATTACGAAAATTTAAACACGATTATAAGAATATTTTGTTTTCAATAGAGGATTATATTCAAACAAAGGATATTGAAGGGCTGCAAAAGTATTTTTATCAAAGTATCAAAGCAACAGAAACGATTTTTGAAGAAAACAATCTCCCAATTGCTTCGATTTCAAATCTTAAAATTAGAGAGATAAAAAGCATTATTTTGAGTAAATTATACGTGGCTAGCCAAAAGGGTATCGAAGTAAACGTAATGATTCCAACACCCATTACGGATATCGCTATCTCAACAGTCACACTTGTTCGTATGCTAGGGATTATACTGGATAATGCAATTGAAGAATCAGCCTTTTTAGAAAAGGGAAAAATTGAATTGACTATTATGGAGGAAGACAAAAATTGTTTTTTTGTCTTAATGAATCAATGTCGTTCGAGTATTCCTAAATTACATGAATTGAAAAAAGTAAATTTTACTACTAAAAAAGGAAATCAAGGACTAGGTCTAACGAATCTGGACGAGCTTGTTCATTTGAATGAGAATGTTTTTTTAGAAACAAAAATTGAAAACAATCGCTTTATACAAATCATAACGATTAGTGGAATGAGGGGCTAGTAATGTTAAAAATATTTGTTTGTGATGATGAAATTGCTCATCGTAATAAGCTTACTCGGATGATTACAAATTATTTATTGATGAAAGACTATGATGTTCAATTCCAATTTGCTACGGATGATCCAATGATGATCTTGTCGTTTATTTCAAAACATAAAACAGAAGGAATCTATTTTTTGGATATTGATCTAAAAACGGATTTAAATGGGATCGAGTTAGCAAAAAAAATCAGAGATTACGACCCAACAGCAAAAATCATTTTTGTGACAACTTATACAGATTTAGTCTATTTAACTTTTTTATACAAAGTAGAAGCATTAGATTACATCGTTAAAGATAATAAGGATACCTTTCAAAAGAGAGTGACGGAATGTATTGACGTCGCAATTGAACGCTATTTGAATACAAATCTGGAAACTAGACCCCAAATTTGGATTAAGAATGGTCCAGTTGATGTAAAGTTATATGTCGATGAAATATTTTATTTTGAATCTAGTCCAACACCCCATAAATTGATCGTCTATTTAGATAACCGCAGAATTGAGTATATAGGGAAGATCAAAGAAGTAGAAAGTATGTATGAGGTATTTTGTCGTTGCCATCAATCTTACGTAGTTAATCTGATGAATGTGAAAGAGATCAATAAAAAAGAACGAGTGATCACTATGTCCAATGGAGCAAAATGTTTAGTTTCTACTCGTCATTTAAAGAAAGTAGTAAAGCAGTTCAAGAAATTAACCAGTTGTTGATTACATCTCCAGGTATTCCGCACTTTTGATCAAATAACGTTCACTTTTGATAAAACCAACTATCTTATAAAAAAACAAATATAATATAGATGAAAAGGAGCGGATCAAATGTCGGAAGAATCTATATCTTTAGAAGAAAAAGTTTCAAAAACAATTAGTAAGCGGATAGGAAGACAATTACAATTGTCAGAAATTGACTTGGCAAAAATGGAATATGGATTAGCTGTTCTTCTGGTAATTAGTTCAAAGATATTTTTTATCTAATGTTTAGCTGGGTGTCTTCATATTATTCTGCCGGTTTTGACTACTCATTTGGCATTTACACTAATGAGAAGAACAACAAAAAGTTTTCATGCAAGAGATAGTAATGTATGTACGGTCTTAAGTCTATTTTTCTTTGTCTTATTACCATATCTAGTTACTACTTTTGCTGTAGATGTCACAAGAGCCAGCTTTGTGATCTGCAGTCTCATGATTTGCTTGATCTTGTGGTTCAAAGGGATAGTGATCGCACAAAAACCGGCGAAAAGTTCTTTGCTAAATGGAAAGAGCCAGATGATAGTGGTCAGTTTGTTCCTTACTATTTTTGGTGGGATTCAATCAAATAACCGTATTCGTACCTTACTGTTGTTAGGCATGATGATCTCAACCCTTTTAATGTTTGTTCAAAAAAGAAAGGATGAAGAAAATGTTAAAAAAAATTAGCTCAAGAAAATTAAAATATATGCGAATTTTAGCAACTGTTGCTATTGCTGTTGCTACAGAAGCTATAGGTAAAGGAACAATGTGTACAGGAATTATTTATGAACCAAAAGTACCTGAAGCATTGAAACAAATCGAAAAATAAACTTGTAAATCGAAATACTAGTGGAATAAAAAGAATTTATCATACGAAATAAGTCTTAGGATCAAAAATAGTAGTTGCTATTTTGTCCCTAAGACTTATTTTTTTCGATAATTTTGTAAGAGCAAAACAAATATAAAAAAGAAAAAAGATTCCCATAATGTCGTTGTCCAACTAAATTCTTTTGAAATTCCAAAAAATAAATTCCCTGCATTAGAAACGATTAAATAAATTAAGGTAGTTATTAGAGCATAAATTATTTTCTTTACCATAATCTCACAACACCCTTTTTTTCAAAAACATGGCTAAAGCGTTCCATTTCTTCAAATGATCTTTACTTAAGTATAATTCATTTAAAAGATATTTGGAAAGAAATTTTATCTGTTTTTTTACAGATAAGAAAGAAGAAAGAGAGAAGGAAACGATCAATATTAGAAAATTATCATAGCAACTGATAGTTTTTTGTAATAATAACTGAGCATTATCTTTGCATTTTTTAATGTAGACTACTATCCTTTAAATATACCCAATAGAAAAAAGGCAACACAGTCTATTGGAGGAAAACGTTATTTATGAATGATTGTCATAGAAAGTGAAAAAAGGCTATTAGTATTAGCATGGCATGGTAGCGCTTCCTATTAAATCTTGTAAATAACATGTGTGATCACGGTCAATTAGAAGTAGGAGGTGGAGAATGAATAAAGGGTGGAAGATCGTCGGTATTCTTGCAAGTTTATTCTTGCTGACGGTGCTTTTAGGGATTGCGTTGATCAACGCACCGTATATGATGCCAGAACAGTTGGAACGTTTTCGATTTTTTGTCATAACGAACTACTACATGCAACAATATCTATTTTGGACAGCTGTCGTTTTTGCTATACTTGTGCTTATTTTGTTATTAGTTGTTCTTTTCTCTCCAAAATCCAAAGGAACGTTTGTTTTAAAACAAAAAGATGGAAAACTGACTTTAGACAAGAAAGCAATCGAAGGGCTTGTGCGATCACAATTACATGAAGAAGAATTTGTTGGTTCACCAAAAGTTCGAGTACGCTCAACAAAAAATAAAATCAATGTCCATGTAAAAGGGGATTTAAAACGAACATCCTCTTTAATTGGTAAAACAGGAGAATTGATGCGTGACATTGAACAACAAGTGGCACGAGTACTTGGTACTGAACAAAACATCGCTGTAGCTGTTACTTATAGTGGATTTGAAGATTACGACAGTAATGCACACAAGCACGCTCGAGTAGAATAGGAGGGGCCCATCATGAAAGAGATATTTTCAGCGTACAAGCTCCCTATTATCTTCGGGGGACTTGGCTTACTGTTAGCTGTTTTATGGATAACAGTTGGATTTTTTAAAACACTTCTAATATTAATCATGACTGCTATAGGTGCAGGCATTGGTTTTTATTTGAAAGAAACAAAAATATTTGATCAATTTTTTAAATCTTAGGAGGAACTGGACATGGAAAACAAAGAAATCAAAAACACAAATACAATGACATCTGAGAATAACCATATTTCACGTGGAGAATTAACTTACGAAGATAAAGTAATTCAAAAAATCATCGGTTATGCTTTGAAAGATGTTGATGGTTTATTAACATTAGATGGCGGTTTCTTCTCAAACATTGCTGAAAAATTAGTGAACACGGATAATGTCACAGCAGGAATCAATGCAGAAGTTGGTAAAAAACAAGTAGCTGTTGACTTAGATGTCGTTGTAGAATACGGAAAAGATATTGAAAATATCTATGATCAAATTAAAGACTTGATCAGCCGTGAAGTGAATGATATGACACATTTAGATGTAATTGAAGTGAATGTGAATGTAGTTGATATCAAAACACAAGAAGAATATGCAAAAGATCAAGAAACTGTCCAAAACAAAGTGACAGATGCTGCTAAATCAACTGGTCAATTTGCTTCAAAACAAACAGATAAAGCAAAAGCAGCTATGAATAAAGGAACACAAAAAGTGAAAGAAAACACTGAACCACGTGTTCAGTAATTGATTGTTAGTAAAAGAAATTAGGAGGAAATTAAAATGGGATTTATTTGGTCATTAATCGTCGGTGGTATTATCGGAGCAATTGCAGGGGCTATTACAAATAAAGGTTCTTCAATGGGAATCATTGCTAACGTAGTCGCAGGTCTAGTTGGATCAGCGATCGGACAAGCTTTACTTGGCACTTGGGGACCAAGTATCGGGGGCATGGCAATCGTTCCATCATTGATTGGTGCAATCATTCTTGTATTGGTCGTATCATTCTTTGCTCGTAAACTGTAAGAATTTGATCGGATCATTTGTTCGATCATAAATAAAATCAGAAGCTGAGACAATAATTGTCTCAGCTTTTTTTATCTACTTTAAAAAAATTCGGTCTAGTTAGTAAAGTTTATTCGTGTAAGCTGTTTAGAATAAAAATATCATTGTTATTGTGAAGTTTTACTCAAAATCCTCTTGACTTGGAGTTGACTCCAAGTAGTACAATATCTTTTGTGGTAACAATTAGTAAGACCGAAATGAGTTATTCTTTTCGGACATGTTATTGCAAAAGGAGAGAGAATAGTGAGTATAAAGACAAACATCTTAGACCAAATCAATGGTCCAACAGAGGTAAAAAAACTAACGATAGACGAAATGTCTGAATTAGCTACAGAAATGAGAGAAAAGATTTTACAAAAAAATAGTGCGATCGGAGGACATGTCGGCCCAAATTTGGGTGTCGTGGAATTAACAATTGCTTTCCACCATGTGTTTGACTCGCCCAAGGATAAAATTGTTTGGGACGTTTCCCATCAATCTTATGGACATAAGTTATTAACTGGTCGTAAAAATGGATTTGAGGAGGGAAGCTACCACGAAATTAGTGGCTATTCCAATCAACATGAAAGTGAACATGATTATTTTACTGTGGGGCATACTTCAACTTCAATCAGTTTAGCGGTCGGTCTTGCAAAAGCCCGTGATTTGAAACAGGAGAAAGGAAATATCATTGCTTTTATCGGGGATGGTTCCTTAAGTGGAGGCTTAGCTTTTGAAGGTTTGAATAATGGTGGAACAATCAATTCTAATTTGATCGTTTTAGTGAATGACAATGAAATGTCCATTGATGAGAATCAGGGAAGTTTATATCGTCATTTAGCAGAGCTTCGTGAAAGCAATGGGACAAGTAATGATAATTTATTTAAAGCGATGGGGTATGATTATCGCTACATTGCGGATGGTAATGATTTAGAAACAGTAATTGAGGTTTTCAGAGAAATTAAAGACATTGACCATCCAATCGTTTTACATGTTCACACCGAAAAAGGTCATGGCTATGAGCCAGCCGTCGAAAACAAAATGAAATATCATTGGCATGTACCGTTTGATTTAGAAACAGGCGAAGCGAAAAATGCTCCTACTAGTGAAAGTTTTAATCAAATAATTATGAACTATCTTGATGAAAAAACGAAAACAAGTGCAATGCCTATCGTGGCTGTGAATGCTGCGATTCCAGGAATGTTTGGCTTAAAGGAATTTCAAAAAAAACATCCAGAACACTACTTTGATGTGGGGATTGCAGAACAACATTCGATCACATTTGCTTCTGCTTTAGCATCTCAAGGGATTCGACCTGTGGTATTCCATTCAAGTGTGTTTTTACAACGAGCATATGATCAATTATCTCATGATTTAGCGATCAACGAAAATCCAGTAGTCATTCTAATTGGAGGAGCAAGCATCTCAGGAAGTGATCGTACCCACCAAGGGACTTTTGATATTCCTTATCTTTCAAGTATTCCTAATATTAAATATCTAGCGCCAGCTACGAAGGAAGACTTACTTTCGATGTTGGATTGGAGTTTATCACAAACCGATTCACCGGTTGCTATTAGAATCCCTGCTCATGGTGTGACATCTGGTGAAGCAATCGCAAAAGACTACGCTATTTCAAGTTACCAACGCTTGGTTGCTGGAGATAAAGTTGCAATCTTAGCACTAGGTGGCTTCCTTGAATTAGGTAAACAAGCTTTAGAAGAATTTGTGAATCAGGGGATTTCAGGCACTTTGATTAACCCTGGAACGATCACCGAACTTGATCATGAAACTTTAGAAGAATTAAAAGAAAATCACCAATTGATTATCACTTTAGAAGATGGTAGTCTTTCGGGCGGATTTGGTGAAAAAATCAGTCGTTATTATGGAGATTCAGCAATCCAAGTTCTAAACTTTGGTTCTCAAAAAGAGTTTACTGATAGTGTACCTGTTCAAACATTGTATGAACGTTATCATTTGACACCAAAACAAATCGTAGCAGATAGTCTTAGCAGTTTAAATCAATAGAAAAAAACAGAGTAAATTCGTGATATCAAACGAATTTACTCTGTTTTTTTAAGAAATCCGACTTAAATAAACTATATTTATATTATGTAAACACGGTTAGGGATAAACCGAACGAGTAATGAAATAAACATTGCTTTTATCGATAAAAATCCCATAAAATAGAAAAGTAAAGAAATAATCTATTTTTTAGGAGGTATTTTTTTGATTGATTTGCAAGAAATATTTACACAAAACCAGATTGAGTTTGAACTTTATCGCCATCGTCCGATTTATACCAATGAGGATGCGTTAGTTGTAAAAGAGGAACAAGGATTTAGCGGTACTGAGACGAAGAGCTTATATTTAAAAGATAAACAAAACAATCGCTATATTTTTTTAACCTTCACGACTAAAAGAAGCGACTTTAAAAAATTAAGCAAACTGATTGGTAAAAGAGTGTCAGTTGTTTCGGCTGAAGAAATGGAAGCGGAAACGGGACAAAAGCCAGGTGCTGTTTCACCATTTGGTTATGAATCATCTGTTCCTGTCATTATTGATGAAGAAATATTCGCTCAGGAAAAATTAGTATTTGCACCTGGTAGACCTGATCAAACCATGGTAGTCAAAGTGGCAGATTTAGATAAGATCATTCAAGTATTAGAAATAAAAACGTATGTATTACCAACAGTCGAGTGACCTGTAACCATAATGAAACAGGTTCATCTTAAGTGAAATCTTTTGTTTAACGAAGGTTTCGTGATAGAAAAACTGCGTATGAGTAAAGTCGCAGATGTGACGTTCCATACCAAAAAGCTTAGCTGATCAGAAAGTAAATCGAACATGGTTCAGACGAAAACGATGAGACGATCGTGAAAGTAAAACAAAAAAGCAAATGTCTAAGCTATAAACAAAAGTGTCATTTTGTTATAAAACATCGATCATCAGCTTTTTTATTTGGAAATTATTGTTTACCCTGTAATCAAGTTAATTGAGATAGTAGTTGATCATATCCTAATTCTCTGGCATAATCTTCGGCAGTTTTTCCTTGATTATCACGCAATTCTTTATTTGCACCATGAGCCAATAATTCTCGGACGATGTCTTGGTAGATCTTTGAGCCATCTCGCAAAGCCACAGCTTCAATCAAGGCAGTATAGCCATAATGATTTTGATGGTCAATATCAACACGACCATCGGTTAGCAAAAGTTTGACGTTGGCTAAATGTCCTTTTTCGGCAGCTGGTATCAAGGCATTACCACCAAAACGGTTAACGATCGACTGATCAGGTTCACTATTTTCAAGCATATAAGCAAGAATCTCAGTTTTTCCTTGTGCGCCAGCATATAAGTAAGGGCTATCTTGAATATGATCTTGTAAGTTGATGTTCGCACCGTGATCAACGAGGATTTTTGCAATATCGATCATATTATGGTGGACAGCAATCAATAATGGGGATTCTCCTTTTTCATTTTGTTCATCAATCATCGCAGTTGACTGGTCTAACAACGTTTGAACTAGATTTAAATCCTCGGCACTAACAGCTTGTAACAAGCGACCTGGAGCAATTGACATTGGTGTTTCCTCCTTTGATGGATGGTTGGGATTAGTTGGTAAAGGCGCAGAAGTTGTAGAATCCAAAACAATCGAATTCGTGCTAGTATTAGTACCATTTGATTGAGAGGAATGATCGGCACATCCTGCAAATACCAATAACGTAGGGAATAACCATAGGATTGAATAAGGTTTCATGAAAACGCCTCCTCCATATTATTTTAGTTGAAATAGCCATAAACAGCAAAATAAATACTTGCTAAACAATGCACAGCTCTTTATATAGAGGCAAAAACGTAATAAGCAACGCTTCCAAGACGGATTCTTGACAAAAAAAGAACAATGATAGATAGTAAAAAATAGTGTCTGACTAAATCTAGACAGGAGAACAGCTTTTGATTCTGTCAAATGAAAGTAGGGGAGTAGATGTTGACACGTTTGTCATCTCAATTAACAGAAAGAGAAAGTTATAAATTACTGATTGGTTCAATTATTCCCAGACCAGTAGCTGTTGTTTCAACATTAACTGAGAAAGGGAACTTAAACATTGCGCCATTCAGCTATTTTAATATCGTTAGTTCAAATCCACCCATCGTTTCGTTGGCTGTCCAAAGAAAAAATGAGCAGATGAAAGATACTGCTAAAAATATCTTAATAAGGAAAGAAGCAATTATCCAAGTTTTAGATGAGCAAAATGTGGTGGAGGTCAATAAAACAGCAGCAACTCTTCCGCAAGAAGAAAGTGAACTAACCTTGACTAACTTGACTACGAAAACAAATAGGAATGGTTCAATTCCACCAATCAATGAGTCAAAAATTGTTTTTGAAACGGATTTATATGACCATCTCGAAATTAAAAATGAGCAAGAAGTTACTGCCGATCTTTTTTTATTAAAAATCCATACGTATCAATTAAATGAAGAGGTATATGATCCAGTATCTGGGAAGATCAATCCCAAGAAACTCCAACCAGTTAGTCGATTAGCAGGGAATGATTATGCAACCTTAGGGAAAATCTTTACCATCCCTAGGCCAAAGTGAACCACATGACGATAAATATGTTATTTTTAGAGGATGTATAATCCTAAAAATATTATTATAATATTGACGTAATTTCATTTCTTTCATGAATGGAGAAAGAAATGAAATTTAGCTAAAACATTTTTTAGTTATAAAAAACAATAAAGTTTTTTTAGGTAAACCGAATGATTTAAAGTTTTATTTGAAATATACAAGTAAAAAGGCAGATATGAGGATTTCTGGTGCATGGATAAACTGGTATGTAAATGTTAAGATAACTTGATAATTTATTCCGAAAAGTGAAAACGAGAAAATTAAAACAGAGAAATCAATTAAGTTAGCAAGGTATTTTCATACTAAACGACTTCCTAAAAAGGGGAAATATATTAAAGATTGATTAATTTTGTTTTTTTATCAAATAAATGATTGCTAAAATAGTTAAAGAAGCTTACTATTAACTCTGTAAAAAATAAAAATAGTAATAACCTTGTTAGGTGAGGCTCCTATACAAACATATGCTATTGCTCAGAAACGTCGAAAGACGCCAATGAGTCAAACAGGAATTGTCGGATTAAGGCTTTTTCAAATAGCTAAGAGTGTTTCTTTACGTTGTATAGTGCTAAAACTCGGACGATGAGATGATGCTAGGTCAGAATTCTTGTTCGAAAAGGTTTCTGACCTTTTCTTATATTCTATAACTGATTCTATATTTAACTGCTCGTGTTCGCCTAACTTGTGTAAGAGGAGGGGGATATGCGATGTGGAAAAACAGAAAGATCGACTGGTTGATTTTAGGCCCTTATTTGGCTTTGTCAATTGTCGGTCTTTTAGAGATATATAGTGCTAGTTCCTATCGTTTATTGGTAGCAGGAAGTGATCCTAAAAGCTTATTTATTCGGCAATTTTTGTTTATTATTCTTAGTTGGGGCGTAATTGTATTGACCTATTCCATCAGATTACAAGTTCTACTGAAACCAAGAATAATAAAAGCTGGATTGATTGTATCGGGCTTATTATTAGCGATGATGAAACTCGGGATTTTTGCTGTAACAGTTAATGGTGCCCAGCGGTGGGTTTCAATCGCTGGAATCCAGTTTCAACCGTCAGAAATCGCAACCATTTTTTTGATTTTATATTTAAGTCGTTTTTTTAGAAATGACCGAAGTGTTCCTGAGAAACTTCATATACCAGTGTTGATTGTGGGCGGAATTGCCGTGCTTGTTTTGTTTCAACCTAAAATTGCGGGAGCACTGATGATTTTAGCTATTGCTGGAGCTATCTTTTGGGCTGCAGCTATTCCCATTAAAAAAGGGCTGATAATTATCGGAGCAGCGATTGCTAGCTTGATCTTAGTAGCTGGCTTAGTTTTACTACTTGAAAAGCATCATTTGTTACCTTCATTTTTTGAACACGCTTATGACCGAATCGCAATGGTTCATAATCCTTTTTTAGATGAACATGGTGCAGGATACCAGATGAGTAACTCTTACTATGCACTATACAACGGTGGCCTATTTGGTCGAGGAATGGGGAATAGTATAACTAAAAAAGGTTATCTCCCTGAATCCGAAACAGATTTTATTTTCTCAGTCATTGCTGAGGAGTTTGGGTTGATAGGCGCATTACTTGTTTTGTTTTTGCTTTTCTTATTATGTATGCGAATCTTCCAAAAGAGTACGAAACAAAAGAACCAACAGGCAACTTTGATCTTAATTGGTGTAGGGACATGGATACTCGTTCAGACAAGTATCAATATTGGAAGTATCCTTGGTTTAATTCCAATGACAGGTGTACCATTGCCATTTGTCAGCTACGGAGGAACAAGCTATTTAATCTTGTCTTTTGCTATTGGATTAGCTTTGAATATCTCGTCTCGACAAGTGAAAGAGAAAAATAAGCAGGTTGAGAGGTTACAACTCAAGAAACCTGAACTGTTAAACAAGAACAATTAAGAATCTCTCAATTGGACTATCATAATAAAAAAATGGCTATATTTCAAGTAAGAGGTTCGGTTAGAAAGAGGAATCGAAAATGAAAACATTTCAAAAAGTGATTTTAGGTCTATTGACGGCAGTCGTCATTGTCATCGGCTATTTTTCTTTTGAGTTTGTTCATGGTTATTCTTCAACGAGTCGAACAGACGATGTACCAAAAGTAGAAGCCAAAAGTGTTCCTAAGATTATCAATGTGGCGTTGATTGGCTCTGATGCCCGGTCGAAAGAAGAAAATGGACGTTCAGATTCTTTGATGATTGCTCAGTATAATCAAAAAACTAAAAAAGCAAAATTGGTTTCGATTATGCGTGATTCTTATGTAGATATACCTGGGCATGGTCAAGATAAGATCAACGCTGCTTATTCATATGGCGGGATTGATCTTTTGAACCAAACATTGAAAGAAAATTTCAAATTTGAAACACCTTACTATGCGAGTATCACCTTCCAAGATTTCATTGATTGTGTCAATGAGCTATTCCCTAACGGTGTAGATATCAATGCTGAGAAAGATTTAGACTTGGATGGTGTATACATCAAAAAAGGTGAACAAACGATGGATGGGAATACCTTATTGCAATATGCGCGTTTTAGAGAAGATGCTGAAGGAGATTTTGGACGGATCAGAAGACAACAACAAGTGATCAAAGCAATTTCTAAGCAATTAAAAGATGTGACTTCCATCCTTAAATTACCAAAAGCAATCGGTCAACTCTTGGGAAGTATTAAAACGAATTTACCTGAAAGTGTATTAATTGATTGTGGCATTGATTTCTTAAAAGATGACAAACCAATTGATACGTTATCTGTACCAGTTGAAGGTAGTTGGAATTTTAATGATTACACACCTTCTGGTAGTGTACTAGAACTTGATTTAGAAAAAAATCAATTAGCAATCAATCAGTTTTTAGACCAATAGATTTACATTTTATTTAAAGTGTAAGAAGTTAGAAACAAGCGATTGTCGTTGTGTTCTAGCTTCTTTTCTTATGGTAAAATGGATAGAAGTTAAGATAAGAAAATGTGAGCGGAGGGACAAAATGAAACGAAGTGACAATCATCGTAGGAACAAGACTGGTGTTTATCTAACAAGTGCCCTTGTTTTGGTTCTTGCGGCTGGTGGCGGGTATTTTTACTATCAAAAAACGCAAGAAGAGCAAGTGGTTTCAGCAGGAGAAAAAACGATCCAACAGTTTGCGGAACGTTTAAGTACTGGCGATTATAAAAAGGCGATGTCATACACGCAAATTGATTCACAGACTAAGAAGACAATTTCTGAAAAAGAAGCTCTTGAAAAATACCAAAATATTTACGGAGCTGTGGCCATAAAAGGCTTGGAAATCTCTAATTTAAAAGTGACGAAAAAAGATAGTGAAACCTATTCTTTTTCTTATAAAGCTAAAATGAATACAAGCTTAGGCGAATTAAAAGACCTATCATATAAAGGAACTTTGACAAATAAAAATGATCATATCAAAATCAACTGGCAGCCTAACTTGATTTTTCCTCAAATGGAAGATACGGACAAAGTAAGTCTGACTAGTGAGGAAGCTAAAAGAGGCGATATCCTTGATCGAAATGGAAAGAAATTAGCAACGACGGGCAAATTGAAACAGTTAGGGATCGTTCCTAGAAAGCTGGGAGAAAAAGAAGAGAAAACAGCAAACATCAAAGCAATTGCTGCAGCTTTTGATCTTTCAGAAGATGAAATCAATCAAGCTATCTCTCAAAGTTGGGTACAACCGGATTACTTTGTTCCTCTAAAAATCATTGATGGACAAACCCCCGAATTGCCAAGCGGAGCAGCGATCCAAGAAGTTGATGGTCGCACCTATCCGTTAGGCGAAGCAGCAGCGCAATTGATTGGTTATGTTGGTGATATCTCAGCAGAAGATATCAAAAAGAATGCTGAATTAAGTAGTAATGGTAAAATTGGTCGTTCTGGTCTGGAAATGACTTATGACAAAGAACTACGTGGCACCAATGGGGGGAAATTGAGTATTACGGATGCTGATGGGACAGAAAAAGAAGTATTGATCGATCAAGAAGTGAAAAATGGTCAGGATATCAAATTAACTCTTGATGCCGATGCTCAAAAAATCGCATTTGATAGTTTAGGTGGAAAAGCGGGTTCAACAGTAGCGACTTCGCCAAAAACGGGTGAGTTGTTAGTATTAGCGAGCTCTCCAAGTTATGATCCAAACAAAATGACAAATGGAATCTCCCAAGAAGATTATCAAGCCTATACGGAAAATAAAGATCAACCATTTATTAGTCGTTTTGCTACCGGTTACGCTCCCGGATCTACATTTAAAATGATTACTGCCGCAATCGGATTAGATAATCAAACGCTGAATCCAGACGAAGTATTGACGATCAATGGATTGAAATGGCAAAAAGACCAATCATGGGGATCGTATCAAGTTACTCGTGTCAGCGATGTGCCTCAAGTCAATCTGAGAAACGCAATGATTTATTCAGATAATATCTATATGGCTCAAGAAACCTTGAAAATGGGTGAGAAGAAATTCCGCGAAGGATTAAATAAATTCATTTTTGGGGAAGACTTAGATTTGCCGATCAGCATGAATCCCGCACAAATCTCAAATAAGGATAGTTTCAAGTCAGAAATCTTATTAGCAGATACTGGTTATGGGCAGGGAGAACTATTGATCAATCCGATCCAACAAGCAACGATGTATTCTGTTTTTGCTAATAATGGAAATCTCGTTTATCCAAAATTAGAGATGGATAAAGAAACGAAAGTTAAACAAAATGTCATTGCTTCAACAGCTGTACAGACGATTCTGCCAGATTTGAAAGATGTTGTTCAAGATACGAATGGTACCGCTCATTCTTTAGCTGCTTTAGGCATACCAATAGCGGCAAAAACTGGTACAGCGGAAATCAAAGAAAAACAAGATGAAAAAGGACAAGAAAATAGCTTCCTATTTGCTGTGAATCCTGATACAAATGGTTATCTCATGATCAGCATGTTAGAAGATAAAGCAGAAGGTGATTCTGCAACGAAACGTGCACCTGAGTTGCTCCAATACTTGAATCAAAACTATCAATAGACGAATGAATAAAACTAATCAATGACTGTAGTCACTACTTACATTTGGGCTAGGAAACCTAAATTATTTAGAATACTACAGTCACTCGATTAGTTTTTTTATATAGGGATGCTTTAGAATGATCTTTTTACTTTTGGTTTAACGATAAAAGTAGCTAAACCTAATAAAATGAATCCAATAATGAATGGCATCGTATGATGGAAAGTAGCATATAGTTGACCACAAATCATCGGACCGATCACTCTAGCTAATGCTTGGATGCTTTGTGAAGCCCCTTGGATTTTCCCTTGGTCCTCTTTGCTAGCATACGTTGAAATCAAACCATTGTAGGAAGGACTAAAAATCGCATCACCTAGCCCGAAAAAGACCATGCCGATGATAAAGCAGGGGATCGAGCCATAAAAAGCGGAAAGTATGAGGACAGAATAACCAATCATTTCACTAATAATACCCATAGTAATGATCTGGTTTTCTCGCCAAAATTTTAATAAAATCGGCATAATCAACAGTTGAGCAAAAATGTCCATAATGCCAATTAACGAGAAAGTAAAACCGATGATAATTGGCGATAGATGGAAAGTATCAATTGAAAATTGAGCAAAAATCGCTTGGAATGAACCGTTGGGTAGCCAAATCAAAAAACCTGTGATCAATAACCATTTGACTGATCGAAAAGTGAAAACCAATTGGAGTTGCTTGAAGGGATTGATTTGCTGAAGAGAAAGATTTCTTGTACGTTCACGTTTAGTCAAACTTTCAGGCATGAAAAAATAACCGTAAACCGCATTACTCAAAGACAAAAAGGAGGCAACGTATAAGGGAGTTGCTGGTCCGTACTGTGCCAAGAACCCGCCAATCAAAGGACCTGCTGCAGTTCCAATCCCAACAGTCGCGCTAATCCATCCAAAATATTTTGTTCGACTTTCAATTGGCGTCAAATCAGCAAAATAGGCAAGAATAGCTGAGATTTCGCCGCTGGTCAGCCCCTCAATTATTCTACCAAGAAAAAGTATCCATAAAGCTCCACCAAAGCCAAATAAATAGTACCCAATCGCAGAGCCAAACAAACTACTGATCAAAATAATTTTCCGACCAAATCGATCACTGAGTGCGCCTAACATAGGGGCGGCTAAAAACATGGAAAAAGCATAGATCGCACTGAGTAGTGTCACCGTGGTTGCTTGTTGCTGTGTGTTTTTTGTGTATTGCTCTACCATAAATGGGATGACCGGATTAACGATTGTTAACCCTAATCCAATCAAAAAGACCGAAGTGAAACCAAAAACGAGTGCATGTTTGTTGATTGTTGTATTCATATCAAAACTCCTTAGCTATAAAATGTTTCCTAGGAAACATTTTATATGGTATACGTTTATTGTTTCCTTGTCAACAATAAACAGAGAGATACTACGATAGAAGAATGAAATCTAACGAAGCAGAGAGCAAAAAATCAACCGTGATCTTAAGATCACGGTTGATTACACATGCACTTTATTTTTCTAGTTTTGTTCTTTTTAAATTTTCTCTAAAGCGACCGATAAAACGAAAAACAGTATCAAACTCTTCCTTAGTCATTTGTTGAAAAACGACCTCATTTTCTTTAAGAAATTCTTCATGGAGCTTTTGATGCATTTTGTTAATACGCTGACCTTCAGCTGTCAGGCGAAAGTAACGCTCTTTTTTATTTTCAGGTTTCTGATAGCTTTCAAGTAAGCCGTTAGTGATCATTTTTTTAGTTAGCTTACTAATCGCTCCACGAGTCATGTAACTAGCATTTGCTAATTTGGTTACATTTGGATTTGAAATTGATGCTACTTTTTCGATTAAGTCGATCTCATTTAAAGAATAGCCTTCGAGTACTTGTTCTAATTTTGGTTTATTACGCCAAGTGATCTCGTTAGTCAGATCGACCATCTCACTAATCAATTTAAGTCTTGAGTCCATTTTTCACCGTCCTTTTTCTCTAGTATAACGAATGTACATTATCATCACAACATTCATTGATAGATAGTAAGTTAATTTGCGTATACTTTTTTAGTGAAATATTTAAGAATCAGAGGTGAAATCAGAGTACTTAACAAAACAACGATCACTAAAGGAGAGTAGTAGTGATTTTCAATCAAGTTGCTTTGTTGTCCGATCTGTAAAATAATCAGTGCCATTTCACCCCGAGAAATCATACCAGCTCCTACCATGAGTGCACTGTTGGAAGAAAAACCAGAGAATTTTGCTCCAATATATCCGCCAATAAGTTTAGTCAGAATCGCTACGAGTGTCAAAATCAAAATAAATAGTATCTGTTCACTAAAGTTAGAAAAATCTACTTCTAAACCAACACTCACAAAAAAGACGGGGATGAATACTGCATATCCTAAAGCTTCAACATTATTGTAAACTTCATGTTTTACTTTTGTTTGACTCACTGCAATCCCAGCAAAAAATGCCCCAATTACTGAACTTAACCCAATCAGGTCTGCTAAATAAGACATTCCTAGGCAAATGACTAATGACATAATGATAATGGCTGAATTCGCATAGATTTTTTCTGCCAGAGACATTAAAAATGGAGCGATCCATTTCACTAATAAAAAGATAAATAAGAAATAGAATAGTTGTTCCAACAAGAGTAAAGGAAGGGGTAGGTTGCTCGTAGACTTACCTGTTAAAAAAGATAAACTGAAGCTTAGCACTAGAACAACCAGAATATCATCAACAACAGAGGCACCTAGAATCGTTGATCCTTCCTTCGTATTCACAACATTCAGTTCTTTTAGTACTTCGACAGAGATACTAACAGAAGTCGCAGCTAAAATAATCCCAAAAAAGATTGCTTCATTATTTGCTACTTGAAACGCCTCGCCAGTAAGCCAACCGAAAAAGACAGGGAAGAGGATTCCTAAAAGTGCTACAAACATCCCTGGTTTAAAATATTTTTTCAATAAGGATAAATCACTTTCCAAACCTGCTAAGAACATCAGCAAAATGACACCAATTTCAGAAAAATCATGAACTAAAATATTTGGATGAACCCAGCCAAGTCCTGCTTGTCCTAGTAATACACCAACTAACAATTGCCCAATAACAGCCGGAATCCCAAATCTTCTTGAAATATGCGAACCAATTGTAGTTGCAACAAGGATTAGACACAAGATACCAATAAACTCCATAAGATAGTCAAACCTTTCTTTATTCAATAGTCTCAAATATATAATAACATTAATTATTTTATTTGTGGTAAAAAGAGATTGCATAAGAAATCAGCAATCAGAGACTCGGAAAATGAAAAATTTTAAAGCAAATAAAAAGAGGGAGCAATCAGAAAGTTTACCCCTAGAAACGAAAGATATTTGGAAAAAGCAACTTCTTCCATCTTCTAGGTAAACTAATAGTCATGCAACCTCTTATTTACTTACGAATATCTCTTGTTCACTTTAAAATAGCTAATGATTTCTGAGATACCCATGAAAATTAATAGCCCACCAAATAATTGGAAGAGTATCATAACGCTTTTGAATGGATTGAATAATAAAATCAAACCACCAATCAATAAGAGAATACTATAAGCACTCCAACCTTTCGAACGGGTGTTAAGTCCAACGAATAATTGAAAGAGACTTTTTAGGATAATAACTAAACCTAAGATAACTGGTAAGAGCGAGACGATTGCTGCTGCAAAGACCCACACGATTAGTGCGAGAATAAAAAAGGCAATCCCGCTAATTAAACCAAATCCCCATGCACCCGTTTGTTTTCGGTTTTTATTTGCTTCTAAAAGATTCAAAACTCCTAATAAAACAAAATACGCTGTAATGAGGTAGCCAATAAAATGGAATACAGCTGTCGGATTGATCACAATTGCAAGTCCGGCAATGATGTAAATGGCTGACCTTAGCAATGCGTAACGCTGAAAATTCGTTCGTATCATTTCAAACATAACATAACCTCCTTTTATTCTATTGTAACGGTAAACGGTTATTCTACCAAACAAAAACCTGTTTTTTTATTTAGCTTCTTAATATTTTATCCATTTTCTTGCCTTTTGCAAGTTCATCAATTAGCTTATCTAAATAACGTATTTCCTGCATCAGTGGGTCTTTGATCGTTTCCACTCGCACACCACAAATCACCCCAGTTATCAACTGTCTGTTTGGATTCAGTTTGGGTGCTTGTTCAAAGAAGACTTGGAACGTTACTTCATTTTTCAGTTGTTTTTGTAATTCTTCTTCGGTATAACCAGTCAACCAGCGGATGATTTCATCCACTTCTGACCGAGAGTGTCCTTTTTTCTCAGCTTTTTTTACATAGAGAGGGTAGACACTTGAGAAACTCATGGTGAAAATTCGTTGATTCATGATAGCACCTCCTACGATAAGTTTTCTTTTATTATATTCGTTTGTTCAATAAATGTGTACTTATCGCAATTGTAAAAAAAGAATAAATAAAAGGCTAAGGCAAGTTGATGAATAAACTTGTCTTAACCTTTTGAGATTTGTAGCAAAGTTATTCTTTTCTCATCAAATAGTCAAATGCACCAAGGGCTGCTGTAGCTCCTGATCCCATAGCAATAATGATCTGTTTATAAGCACTATCTGTGCAATCACCAGCAGCGTAAAGTCCTGCTTCACTGGTAGCACCATGGGCATCAGTGATGATTTCTCCTCGATCATTTAACTCAAGTGTTCCAACTAACCAATCCGTATTAGGAACCAAACCAATCAGAATAAACACACCTGAAACAGTTATTGTGTGTTCTTCCTGGGTGGAACGGTCGATATAACTCAACGAATCAACCTTTGTCTGACCACTGATGTCTTTCGTCTGGGCATTTAGAATGACAGTGACATTTGTTAAAGTAGCTAGTTTATCTTGTAATACTTGGTCAGCTTTAAGTGTCGGAAGAAACTCTAAAATATATACATGTTTCGCCAACCCAGCTAAATCAATGGCAGCTTCAATCCCTGAATTTCCGCCACCAATCACTGCGATTTCTTTTCCGGCAAAGAGGGGACCATCGCAATGAGGACAATAGGCAATTCCTTTGTTTTTAAATTCTTTTTCACCAGGAACATTGATTGAACGCCAATGAGCTCCTGTTGCAACAATCGTTGTTTTTGATTTCAGCTGATTGCCGCTTTTTAAATTGATTTCAAAGAGATCTGCTCCTTTGTTTAGTGACACAACTTGTTGATTTGTCATAACATCAACAGGATAAGACCGTAAATGTTCTTCGACTTGTTTCATCAATCGTGGACCTTCTGTGTAAGGTGTACCGATTAGATTTTCGATGCCTAACGTTTCTACGACTTGACCGCCAAGTGTATCAGTTACGAGTCCAGTACGGAGGCCTTTTCTAACTGCGTAAATCGCTGCGCTGCTTGCTGCTGGACCGCCACCGATAACTAGAACGTCAAATAATTCTTTTGTATTGATTTCCTTTTGTTCAATTAGATTCGGGCCAGCTATTTTTCCTAAAATTTGTTCAATCGTCATTCGTCCACTAGCAAATTCTTTTTCGTTTAAATAAACGGTTGGCACGGCCATGATTTGTTTTTCAGTGATTTCATGCTGATACATCCCACCTTCGATCATCGTATGGGTGATCAACGGATTCAAAACCGCTAAAATATTTAACGCTTGAACAACATCAGGGCAGTTGTGACAAGTTAAACTGACATAGCTCTCAAAATGTAGAGGTTGATTAATTTCTAAAATGGATTGAATCAAAGTATCAGCTATTTTAGGTGGTCGTCCACTTACTTGTAATAAAGCAAGGAGGAAAGATGCAAACTCGTGGCCTAAAGGAATACCTGCGAAAGTGATTCCGCTAGTCTTTTGTAAAGAATTGATTTCAAAGCTAGGGGTACGTGGCAACGTCTTTTGTTCAACCGTAATTTTATCAGTCATATCTGCCACTTCGTTCACAAACTCGAATAGTTGTTGGGAATTGGCTGTGTCATCTGTACTAACTGAAAAAACAACTGGTGCTTCCATTAAATCAAGATATTGAGCTAAATTTTGTTTCGTTTCCTTATCTAACATCGGCTCATCCTCTAAATCTTTCCAACAAGATCGAAACTAGGTTTTAGTGTTTCACCACTTTCTTTCCATTTCGCTGGACAAACTTCACCAGGATGCGTACGTACGTATTGTGCGGCTTTGATTTTGTCAATCAAGGCACTTGCGTCACGTCCAATACCATCAGCATTGATTTCCATTGCTTGTACGATACCATCTGGATCTATGATAAAAGTTCCTCTTTGTGCAAGTCCACTTTCTTCATTCAATACATCAAATAGACGAGAAATGTGGTGAGAAGGGTCGCCAATCATGGCATATTCTATTTTTCCGATAGCTTCAGATGAGTCATGCCATGCTTTATGTGTAAAGTGGGTATCCGTTGAACAAGAAAAGACTTGGACGCCTAGTGATTTTAATTCATCGTATTGTTCCTGTAAATCCTCTAATTCTGTCGGACATACGAAAGTGAAATCTGCTGGATAAAAGCAAATAATACTCCAATTACCAGTAAGATTAGCATCGCTGATATCGATAAATTCTCCGTTTTTATAAGCTTGTGCGGTAAATTCTCCAACTTTTTTTCCAATCAATGACATATGAAAACCTCCAATTTATTTTGCTTTATTTATAATTAATATAATTTAATAACGGTTGCAAAGTCAAAGTTTTTTTGGTTATTTTAAGAATGTCTCGTAAAAATAGGAGGTTATTTATAGGTGCAATAGAAAAAGCCGTACATGGGAATAGTGGCTGCTTCCTTTGTTTAGTAGGATTCATCGACTATTTTTCCATGAACGGCTGCATTGGATCATTTATTAGAAAATGGTGTGCAAGATGTATAATCATTTTCTTGTTTTAATTCAAAGATATATCCAGCAATTTGAGTAATTACTTTTTTCCATTCTTGCGGTGTCACATAATTGTCCAATAAATAGATTTTTTTGATATGTGACGGCAGATGCTCTAAGGGACAGTCACTGACGATGATATCACATTCTTCCATATAATTTTTTTGGATGATGATCGACTCGGAAGAAAAGATCTGCTCGATTTTGACCATCAAATCTTTACTCACATAAAAATCCTTGGTGTAATTGATACCTATAACGATCGAATGTTGAGGTTTAAAGCGATCATACAAATGAAGTAAGTCTTCAACGATCCATTGCATATTTTCTTTGATCAATAGATCTGGCAGCTCTTTACTGATTTTTTGTCTAAAAGTGACGTAGAATTGTTTGATCTCATTTTGTAAGTTTTCAAAATTTTCTTTTCCTTCATATAAAGTATAGGTAGGTAAAGGAGTATTGGGTTGATCAGGATTCAAAAAAGTACTGAAAAGTTTATTTCGAGCAAAGTTCAAGGCATAAAGTTTTTGTTGGTTGACTGGTACTTTTAAATGAAAGTGTCGGCTAAAAGACTCCACTAGCTTTTTAGAGTAAACGATGTAAGGAACATTAGCTTCTAGTAACATTTGGTAATGTTGAAAGCTAAGCTCGTCACTTTCTAGTTTTGAAATCGCTAATCTTGCTAACAGGTTGATTAAAACCCGCTGTTCATGACAAATAGATAAATGATCGTTAAGCAAATCAAATTTTGGAGTAACCAAGTATTCAATATAGTCATATTCTTTAAACTCTCTTTGGACATTCTTCAACGATGTAACTGGAAAGTTCTCTACACAGATTTTTAATAGTAAAAATAATTTCTCTTTCATCCCTCCACTTAGGGCATCAAGTAATTCTTGTTTAAAATAAGTTGTTAGTTCATACGTAATAGATTGTGGGGTTTCCATGCCATAGGGGACAGAAGTATTTGAAAAAATATTCCAATAAACATCTAAAAAACAATACTGGATCTGTACTTCCGTTCCTGCTACGATTTTTTTTCCTTTAGCTGTAAATTTAAATGCAATCCCATACAATTTAAGGAACTGATTGACAGCTTTCATTTTGGAATAAAGATAAGAGGAGCTGTAATTTGTTGTTTGACTAATGCTAACAATTGAATGACCAGTTGGTTCTAACAGGGCTGTTAAAATTTTAAAATTTGTCGATTCTAAACAGTATTTACCAAATAATTCATAATAACATTTTGCACTATCTGTATTCTTTAAATCTAACTGGACAAATTTCTTTTGCCTGATCAAAGAAACATCTTCTAAATCAAGTGTCATAAAATCCTGTTCTAATTCTTGGAGATAAAGCAAAAAATTAGAATCAGACATCTCAAAATAATCAGCGAGGTAGTGAGTGGTAATGAAGAATGGGTGTTCTGCAAGAAAAAGAAAAATATTGAGCTTGGTAACACTTTTTTTATTTAAAAGATACTTTTTGATTGCTTCTTGTGTTTGCATGTTATTCCTCCATTTGATTTTCCATCCAGCATTTTACTAAAAAATTAGCTATTTTGAACAAAAAAACAGTAATAATATTTTAGCCGTTTGTATTATCTTATGTATTGCAAGCTAAAAGTGTTTGAAACGGGGGAGATGTAAAAATGAATCACTTAAAACTTATAATGGCTACTGTTGCTTTGACAGGCCTATCGGTAACTGCCGAAGCAACGCAACAAGTAAAGATCGAAGAGCACCACCCAATCGTTACTAAAACGAAAGAGCCTGGGTGGGCAAACGTGAATTGTATCACACTACAGGATGAATTTTCCACAACAAATTCAGGAATCATGAAATTTCCGGTGGGAAAAACGGTACCAGTCAAAGCCAGTGTCAGCTATTCAGGCGATAGACAACCAATCTCACAATCCAATGTAGTATTTGAGAATGTTGATCCAGCATTGACGATTGGGTACGATCCAACTACGCTTCAGATTAATGGACATAAGGCTAGTTTTACCTTTACTGTAACATTAAATCAACATTTAACAAAGCCAGCATTATTTACGATCAAAGTAGCTGATGGCAGTCCGACAGATAATCAGCATCTTACGCCTTATAGTCAACGTCAGACAGTTGAAGAAATGCTTAATGTTGATGAGGATAATTTTACCGAATTACCAGAAATTGAACCAACTGATCCAACACCGGAGGAAAAACCAGATCCAGTTGAACCGACTGATCCAACGCCAGAAGAAAAGCCAGATCCAGTTGAACCGACTGATCCAACGCCAGAAGAAAAGCCAGATCCAGTCGAACCGACTGATCCAACACCGGAGGAAAAACCAGATCCAGTTGAACCGACTGGTCCAACGCCAGAAGAAAAGCCAGATCCAGTCGAACCGACTGATCCAACACCGGAGGAAAAACCAGATCCAGTCGAACCGACTGATCCAACGCCAGAAGAAAAACCAGATCCAGTTGAACCGACTGATCCAACGCCAGATGAAATGAAAAAACCTCAAGTGGAAATCGAGATACCTAAGAAAGAAGAATTTCCAACTGTGGGGGAATCTTTAATTGACGTTAATACGAAAAATCAAGTAATTTTGCCAGATATGATCAAAGAAAAATCGCATCAGATGTCTTTATCAGGTAGTTTAACGCCTAAAAATGAAAACAATTATGAAATAAATAATGATAATTTCTCAGATAATGAAAAATCTCTTGGTAATGGTATAAGTGGTCAATTACCAAAAACAGCAGATAAAGCAACACCAAGTTTTATGTATCTTGGGTTTACACTTATCATTTTCTCTATTTTCGGAGTGAGGAAGTTACGAAATAGTGAAAAACAAAGTTAAAGCAAACAAATAACATTATTATTAAAAGAAGAGAATGAGGAGCACATCCTCATTCTCTTCTTTATAAAATAGAAAATTACTAGAAAAATAAGTGATGAACCATAAGTATTAAATCACTTATTTTTTATTTGTTTAAATAATGTATTTGTTCTTGATCAACCACTGGATAAGTAATCAATTCAGTGCCTTCGAGATTTTCTTTATGCATTTCAACTGCGGTGATTTGGTGATTGTTGTAAGTAGTATAGTAATAGATCCCTTTGTCCATGTTACAACAAGACGAATAGATCGTATATTCAAATTTCCCATTTCCTACATCACACAATCCTTTTTGTTGTTCCACGGATGTTAATATATGGAAAAATTGGTTCACGCTCTCCATCTCTGAATCTCCTGAGACTGATTGCCATTTTGTAAAGGAAGCTTTTACGAAACGAGAAGCAGATGATAAATCGCCTGGTAAGCCTAATCCACCCATTCCACGACTATACACATCCAACTCTAGATTTTTCGCAAAATGATTGGAAGATACAGTAGGAGAAACATGACGGTAGTTATTTAAATTAAACAATTGATAATCAAAAGGTGGATTATTTGTTAATACACCGACTGGATTATTGTAAATTTTCAAACCATCAATGGTTGATTCGATCACGAGAGCTTCATTTTGGTCAGCAAGCATCCAGTGAAGAGGAGAAAGTGGAAGTTCTTCACTAAAATTGATATTTACTAAGTTGATCTCAGCAAGTAATTTTTTTGCCTCATCGATTGTTGCGCATTTTCCTAATAACCAAGGGATAAATTCGAATGGTGAGATATTGGTTTTACCAGAGTCTTCTTCAAAGTAATGAGCATTTTCAGGGAAATTCAAACCTGCCATGCTAAGTCCTTTTTCATTTGTTGCTTCAAAATATAACGGATAATTATCAACAACTGCAGCCATACCAATTAACGCATAGTGAGAGGGTAGAGGATCCGTTCGACGAAATTTAAAAGGATAGTTTCTAGGCGTAATTGTCACTACTTGTCCATAAGAAATCTCTAAATCTAAGTTTCGTCCAAAATAATGATCTTTAGTTGCATAAACAATGGATGTACACATGATACATCTCCTCCTTTTATTAATATAAATTAATGATAATACCAATTTTAATTTTTTACCAGAAAAACTGATTTGTGATTAAAAAAACTCCTGTTATAAAAAAGATCTTTTCTAAGATGGATTTACTTTGTAAGGATTAACAAGACAAGTGTGCGGTGTTCTAGAAAATTTTAGCGGAAAATAAGCCGAAGAATGCCCTAACTAGAAGGGATTCTTCGACTTATTTCTCAGAGCTAGAGACGTCACAAAATTTTTATGACAATTAAACTGAAGTAAATTTTACAGGTTCTGATTCAAAGAAAGTCACTCTTTGAGGGGATGGTTGGGAATTTCTTTCACTTTTAATATATCTAATAAGAATGTAAAAATTGGAATACCAACAATCAAACCCCATACTCCTAAAAAGCGTTCGCTGATCAATAATACAATAAAGGTATAGAAAATCGGTAATTCTGTTTTACTAGACATCAATTTTGGATTCAAAACATAAGATTCAAGTAAATGGACGATTAAAATCGTTAATAAGATGTAAACCACATCTTTTATGCCACCTTGAGAATACGCAATAAAGGATAAGGGCACACAAGAGATAATGACACCAGCAACTGGGATCAAACTTAAAATAAAGATCATAATTGCTAAACTAAGCAACTGATGGAAACCAAAAGCAGCTAAAGCAATCGTTGTGAGGATCGTGTTTAATAAAGCAATAATGAACTGTGCCTCTAATACTAATCCAAAGGTATTGACAAATTTATCAGCAAAGTAATAAATGTCTTGGAAGAACCAAGAAAATTCGCCTTTTAAGAATAAGCGGGAAAATAGGATTGTTTTTTTCTTTTCGATCATAAAAAAGAAACTTAAGATAAAAGACATAGTAAAGGCGACAGCCATCTTACCAAAGTCTTGCAAATAGCCTAAAGCAATTGATGCACCATTTTGTAATTGTTCAAAGAAATCATTTCTTTCAATGTAATTATGGATATAAAGTAAAACCGGATCAGCGTCTTTGGGTTGATGTTCATAGAAATTGATGACTGATTTGACCATGTCAAATGTTTGGTGTACCAAGACGGGGATATAAATTGTAAATGCTAAATAGATTAGGTAAACCACAAGAGCATAAACAATAATGGTTAATACTCCGGTTGGAACCTTAATGAATCGTTGGATAATTTGCACTAAGTGAATCATTAAATACGTAAAAATAAAAGTTAGTAAAATTGTTGTAATCATGCTTCTTACAAGAAAAAGGACTACAATAATGATTAATAGAACAGTCATACGACGAATTTTTTCATTCGCCAAAAAGCGTTGGTAAACAGACAAATCAACAACCTCCAAGTAATTTAAGTCATAGCGTACATATTTGATTATAAAGCGGAAATAGGGAATTAGGAAGAAAAAAATAAAAACTGCAGACATTGATGAGCAATGTCTGCAGTTTGACTGTTTAGTTCCTAGTGTTTTTCCCGAAAATTAGTTAGCATTTTCTTGCTGAGTTTTTGCAAAAGAACAAGCTCATCCGGTTCAAGTGGAAGACTCGCGAATATTTTAGCAGGAATATCTTTTGCTTTTTCTTCTAAAGCTTTTCCATTAGAAGTCAGTGATAGAATCGTAATACGCTCGTCTTTATCTGCTCTTCTTCTTTGAAGTAGGCCTTTGTCAGCCATTTTTTTTATGACGGGCGTCAAGGTTCCAGAATCTAAACAAAGTAAGCTACCAAGTTCTTTCATTGTGACTTGTTGGTTTTCCCATAAAACAAGCATTACCAGGTATTGCGTGTAAGTTAAATCTAAAGGCTTCAGCAAAGGGTTGTACGAGCGAATGATTTCTTTAGAGGTGGCATATAAAGGAAAGCACAACTGGTTTTCTAAATATAAATCTTCCATTTTCTCCACCTCGATTCTCGTAGTTCCTTGTTAGCATAGCTGATTTTATAATAAATGTCTAGCTGTTAACAGCAGTCAATGTCACTTCAATATTACCTGCAGTTGCTTTAGAATATGGGCAAACCTTATGAGCTGCTTCCAATAATTCTTGTGTTTCTTCTAAAGAAAGACCTTCAACATGACCTTCAATTTCAACGCCTAAAACAAAACTCATTTCATTTTCAGCATACAAAGATACTTGAGCACTGATGGTAGAAGCACCAGAGATATTTTTTTGATTTTTGATCAATTCTAACGCACTATTGAAACAAGCACTGAAACCTGCTGCAAATAATTGCTCAGGATTCGTTGCATCGGCTACACGACGTCCAGGAGCCGCAATTGCAAGTTCAAATGAATGATCTGGACTATGAACTTCACCTGAACGACCACCAGTATTGATCATTTTTGTAGAATACATTTTTTTCATAAAAAACACTCCTTTAAATTTTATTTTGTACAATTAAATTGTATACAACTTAATTGAGAAAGGCAACTAATTCGTTTCAGCATGGGCATAAAAAAAACGAGCGACTACACGTTATGGCATCACTCGTTTTAGATAAATTATTTAAGCAGAATCAATTTTTAGAAGAAATACAAAAATAGTAGAGGAAGTATTTATGAATAAGCTTCTTATTACTCAATTGGATGGTAAGTGAAGCCACTACCAGTTACTTCAGCTACACTGCTGACAATCACAAAAGCAGTAGGGTCGATTTCTTCGATCAATGGTTTGACTCTTGAAAACTCCTGGTCTGTTACGACGATCAATAAAACTTCTTTAGATTTGCGGTTGTAGCCACCTTTTGCTTCTAATAAAGTTAAGCCACGACCAATTTCCGCACTTAAACGTTGGCGGATTTCTTCGATAGAAGTTTCGCTCATCACCATTATCGATTTTTTACGATTCATTCCTGTTTCAATATAAGACATTACAATCGAGGTAATGACGATCGAAAGAATGGCATATAAAAATTCTTCAAACCCAAAAATAAATAAATTAAGTGATACAACAAACGCATCTGTTACCAATAAACCAATTGAAGTATTCAAATGAAAGTACTTTTTGAAGATCAGTGGTGGAATAGTTGTTCCGCCACTTGAAGAATTATTTTTGTATAAAATAGCGACACCCAGAGCAAAGATCGCGCTACCAAAGATCACTGAAAGTAAACGATCCGACGTAACCATCATTTCAGGGACGACCGCAATAATCAGCGGAAAGACAAGACTTCCAAAAAGCACTTTGAAAAAAGGTTTTTTTCCAAGAAATACCAGAGCTAATACCAACATGATGATATTTAATACTAAAATGACCATTGCACGATCAAAACCTAAAGCCGATTCTAAGAGAATACCTAAACCACTCACACCGCCTGCTGCGATATGGTGGGGGCCTAAAAACATATTGATACCTACGCCTAAAATGGTTAAGGCAAACATTATTTTTATGTATGTCCAAATCATCGTTTTCATTTGCTTCATCCATTCACATCCATTCATTATTGTATTTTAATTTTTTAGTGCTTTTTTCATTATAACGTAATATTCACCTAAAGTTAACTACTATTTTAAAAAAATGTTAGGTTAGTCTAACATTTCAGGTCGAGAAATAGAGGAGCTATGAGTTCACTATGTTGCTATAGATAGTGAATATTAATATTTTTTATCGATTGAAATAAAAATGAAAGATGTCTTTTACTTTTCCTTATTTCGATAAAGAGCAAATAAAGATGGAAATTTAATGGATGAAAGGTTGGACATAAATGCAACGTCATGTCGATTCGTTACGAACAGTTAGTGTGCAAGAACCATTGGCAATAAGATGAGCAGGGGTTGGTTCGTTTTCTTTTTCTAAATAAATTTCAGCTGCCCAAAATTGGATAGAGCGTCCAATTTTAGTCGGACGTGCGATCACTCGTAATTGTCCATTTTGAGCGCTGTTAAGGTGGTTGACGTGTAAATCTACACCTACCGCATATTGTGGCGAGCTTAAATGTTGGTTAGCACCAATACTACAAGCGGTTTCAATCAAGATACCGTTGATTCCGCCATGAAGGAAGCCAAAAGGTTGGAGATGGATGTAAGAAATCGGTAGTAACAATTCAACCTGTTCTTTTGAGATAGACATTGTCTCAATCTGTAAATATTCGATTAAATTCATTTTTAGGTTTCATTCCTTTTTTTGTTTTTTGAATAGTATAACAGAAATTCTTAAAAAATATAAAATTACAAACGTTTTCTTTGGCTTTTGTGTATAATAAGAATGTTCAACTTAGAGGAGGAATAAAATGAGAGAATGGCAAACAATTAAAGACTATGAAGAAATACTTTTTGAAAAACATGGTAAAATAGCAAAAATAACAATTAATCGACCTCAAGTACACAATGCATTCACTCCAAAGACAGTGTTTGAAATGATTGAAGCTTTTACTATTTGTCGAGAGCGGCAAGATATTGGTGTGATTATTTTAACCGGAGCAGGAGATCAAGCATTTTGTTCTGGTGGAGATCAAAAAGTTCGAGGAAATGGCGGGTATGTAGGTGATGATCAAATCCCTCGCTTGAATGTGCTAGATCTCCAACGCTTGATTCGGGTCATTCCAAAGCCTGTGATTGCAATGGTTAAAGGTTGGTCGATCGGTGGAGGCAATGTCTTACAACTTGTTTGTGACATTACAATTGCCGCTGAAAATGCGAAATTTGGACAAACAGGTCCGAATGTAGGAAGTTTTGACGGCGGTTATGGATCAGGCTATCTAGCTCGAGTGATCGGTCATAAAAAAGCAAAAGAAGTCTGGTTTATGACGAAACAGTATTCCGCAACAGAAGCTTTAGCAATGAATTGGATCAACACAGTGGTACCTTTAGCCGAAATTGAAGACGTAACGATAGAGTGGGCAGAAGAAATGTTGAAGAAAAGTCCTTTAGCATTAAGAATGATCAAGGCTGCAATGAACGCAGATACAGACGGACTCGCGGGAATCCAACAATTAGCAGGGGATGCCACTTTACTGTACTACACAATGGCTGAAGCTCAAGAAGGACGAGATGCATTCAAAGAAAAGAGAGAGCCTGACTTTGACCAATTTCCTAAATTTCCCTAAACAAAAACCAAATAGTTGGTTGCAACGACAAGCATTAAAACAGCCAGATCAGTCAGCCTTTTATACGAAAGATGTTTGTCTAACGTTTAGTGAATTGAATCACTATGTACAGCAACTTGCTTATTATTTCAAACGTTTTATAAGCAATCAACAAAAAACTATTAAAAGAGTAGCCATTTTGAGCGACAATCAGACAATGATGTATCAGTCGATCTTAGCTCTATGGGAATTAGGAATGGAGATCCAATTTCTAAATACAAGGTTAACCAGTGAAGAACTAGCTTATCAGTTAAAAGATGCCAATACACGACTATTGATCACTGAACATCCTGAACATTTTTCCTTTGAAAATGTAACCATCATTTCTTTCCCGAAAAAAAGGAACTAATCGGGAGAATTAATGAACCACCAATTGATTTCGGCTATCAATTGGAGCAAATAGCCTCGATCATGTATACATCTGGGACTACTGGAAAGCCAAAAGGAGTACCTCAAACTTTTTCAAACCATCAAGCAAGTAGCCTAGCTACACAAAAAAGTATGGCTATCGAGTCTGGCGAGAATTGGCTTTGTTGCGTCCCGTTGTACCATATCAGTGGTTTATCGATTCTTTTACGTTCCCTTGTTTTAGGAATTAGCGTTCATTTATGTGAAAAATTTCACCCATCAGAAGTCAACCAACTGATTTTAAGCGAAAAAACCGCTTATTTGTCGTTAGTCACGAAAATGTTAAAAGATCTGTTGCCGTTTGTACCAGAAGACGGTTATCCTTCTTCTTTGAAGCAAGTTTTATTAGGTGGCGGTCCGATTGAATCTACCTTACTTGAAGACTGTTGCCAGTTGAAGCTACCCGTTATGTTATCTTATGGCATGACAGAAACATGTTCCCAAGTTGTCGCAGGTAAAATCAATATGCATTCAAAGTTTAAAGACACGGTTGGTCGTCCGCTAATGGGTGTGCAAATTAAAATCGATGGGACAGATCAAGCGAATGAATCTGGAGAAATTCTTTTGAAAGGTCCGTCGATCGTTAAAGGATATCTCAACGGACGAGATCGACATTCGTGGACGAAAGAGGGCTGGTTTTGTACTGGTGATTGGGGCTATTTAACAGATACTGGTGAACTAAAAATTCTTAGTCGAATGAGTGAGCGAATCATCTCTGGCGGAGAAAATATTTACCCTGCTGAGATTGAAGCAATTTTTTTAAAAAGTCAGAAAATTACAGAGGCTATTGTTATTGGTAGAGCCGACCCTAACTGGGGGCAACGCCCAGTAGCTTATTTGAAATTAATAGATAAGGTCAGCGTTAATGAAATTTGCAATCTCATGGAGCCACTTGCTTCCTACAAACACCCTGACGAAATTTTTGTCATCCATGATCTACCAAAAACAGCCTCAGGAAAACCATTAAAACGACTTTTTTTAACAGAAGAAAGAGTGAACTATATTGACTACCAACTTATTTAATCTAAATCTACAGGAAGTACCTGAAGCTGACTATGTATGTTATAGCTTTAAGATTCCTTATGAACCGTTAGCAAATCTCTTTGCAAAAGCGAGTGAATTTAAAGGCACACGTTTCTTTTGGCAAACGCCAGACAAAAATGTCGGTTTCTTGGGGTTTGGGCGTAATCTTTTAAAGAAGCGTGGAAACTGGTCCGCCGAAGACCTGATAAATGCTAAACAAGAGTTTTTTAAAAAACTTTCGTTTCTGGTTCCTGAAAAAGAGACTCCGATTCTTTTTGGAGGATTACCTTTTGATGCTGAAAACAAAAAACAAGCGCCTATTTGGGGAGAATTGGCAGAGGGCTGTTTTATTCTACCCGAACTATTAATCAAGCAAAATCATCAGCAACTAACCGTTGTAATAATCGCAAGGAATCATTTTAAAACTTTAAAAAAACTCGATGAGTTTATTAAAGAAAAAATGAGACTCATTAATGAAATGAAAGAGCGATGTGTCCCAGATTTTTCGCCAAGTCAAATATTAAAAGAAACTGAAGTAGCTGTTCCTCATTTCTTAAAAGCTGTTGAAGAGACGATCGAAGTCACAGCAAATAAAAAATCAGCACTTAAAAAAGTGGTTTTAGCAAGACAGATGCAATTAGTTGGCAAAGAATTTTCTGTTGAAAAAATCTTACTTCATCTGATTAGTCAACAACCAAACACCTATCTCTTTGTTTTAGAAGCAAAAGGTCAAGCGTTTATTGGCGCAACACCTGAACGTTTGCTTCAGGCGACTGATACCCATTTCTTGACCGCTAGCATTGCTGGCTCTATCGCTAGAAGTTCAAACGAAAGAGAAGACGTTACATTGGGAGAAAAACTTTTAAAAGACTCTAAAAATATTGGAGAACACCAATTAGTCGTCGAACGTTTAACAGAACAGATGCACTCATTTATTAAGGGGAAACTAACAGTATCAGAAAAAAGTCTTTTAAAAAACCGAGACATTCAACATCTTTGTTTGACGTTGAAAGGGAGCCGTCAGGACGGTTTCTCATTTTTAGAAGTCATACGACAACTACATCCTTCACCAGCTTTAGGCGGTGTGCCTAAACAGGCAGCCATTGATTGGATAGCGGAAAAAGAACCTATTGGGCGAGGGTTATACGGTGGTCCAATTGGCTGGTGTAGTTTAACTGAGGATGTTGGTGAATTTGCAGTTGGTATTCGTTCTGGAGTAGTGAGTGATACTGAGGTCCAGTTGTATGCTGGCTGTGGAATTGTGCCAGATTCAACGCCTGAAGCGGAATACTTAGAAACTGCTCTAAAATTTCAACCGATGATTCGAGGTGTAAAAGAATGACGAACACAAAAGAGCTGACTGCTTATTTATTAGCATTTATCCATGGATTGAAAGAAAGTGGATTAAAAGAAATGGTCATTAGCCCAGGATCACGCTCGACACCACTGGCCTTATTGGCTTATCGTGACCCGGAAATCAATTGCTATATCAATGTGGACGAGCGTTCGGCTGCTTTTTTTGCGCTTGGTTTAGCAAAAGCACAAAAGGAACCTGTTGGTCTGATTTGCACATCAGGAACTGCTGCAGCAAATTATTATCCAGCCATTTGTGAAGCTGAGGCGTCAAATGTTCCACTCGTTGTGTTGACCGCTGACCGTCCACCAGAGGCGCAAGGCGTAGGAGCACCACAAACGATGGATCAGCAACATTTGTATGGAAGCCATGTCAAAAAGTATATCGGAATGGCTTTGCCAGAAGAAGGAGAATCTTTTGAAAGATATGCGTTTTTTCAGGGTTGGGAGAGTGCGGCTGCTGCAATAAAAATTCCTAAAGGACCTGTACATGTGAATCTACCTTTTCGAGAACCTTTACTGCCGGATTTATCACAATCATTTACACGTCATTATTCAAGAAAAGGGGAAACGATCAATAAAGTAACTTCCTTTTCGTTACCAGAACTTGATTCTTGGTTGACCAAAAAAGGGTTGATTATTGTTGGAAAAGAATTGACCACACAACAGGCAACGAAAATGATTGAACTAGCTGAAATCGTAGGATGGCCTATTCTTGGTGATCCACTTACAAATTTAGGAAATTGCGGGAAAGAAAGCGACAATTATATTTCTCATGTTGATTTGATCTTTGCCGATCAACGCTTAGAAACACCCGAAATCGTTTGGCAGTTTGGTAACTTGCCATTGGCCAAAAACCTCATGCTTTATTTAAAGCAGTCAAAAGACCTGACTTATGTCATCATTGATGAAAGCGAATCTTGGAAAGACTGGTTACATCAAAGTAATTATGTTTTACCAATTGATCCACTGACGTTTTGTAGCATGGTTAAGAACATGAGCGATGAAGCATTTCATACTCATGCAGATAGAAACTGGTTATCCTATTGGCAAGAAAGAGCAAAGCTTGCCCGACAAACGATAGAAACAACCTTACCCTTAGAGGCCTATAACGAAAGCAATGCCAGTAAGCGTCTTTTTCAATTGTTAAAGTTTGACGAAACACTCTTCTTGTCCAATAGTAATGCTATTCGTTTTATTGATCGCTACGCTGGTTTTTCAAAACAACGATTTTCAGTCTATGGGAATCGGGGAGTAAATGGTATTGACGGGATTATTTCAACAGCTGCAGGTATTTGTGCGGCTAAGAAACAGCAAACGTTTTTGTTGATTGGTGACTTAGCTTTGTTTCATGATATGAATGGATTACAAATAATCAAAGAACTTGAGCTGCCGGTGACTGTGATCGTTTTGAATAATAACGGGGGAGGTATCTTTTCTTTCCTTCCTCAAAGGGAACTAGACAACTCCTTTTTTGATCCTTTGTTTTCAACACCCTTACATCTAGACTTGGAGAAAGTGGCAGATCTGTACTGCGGCGCTTATAAAAAGCCCAAATCGCTGACTGAATTTGAACAAATAGTTTGTGAAAGTCGAGAAAGAATTGACAGTAAAGACAATAGAGAAGAGAAAGAAAATTCAACTTGGACGTTGATTGAAGTCGTTGGCGAACAAAAAGCACCAGCAGAGCTTTGGCAACACATGATTGAGGGATACGGTAATCGAAATGAGTGAGGGAAAAATAAAAATTAATGGTGTTAATTATGCTTATCGTTGGTTACAGCGAACATCTCCAATGAGACCTACTATCATTTGTTTACACGGATTTACCGGAACTTCCATGAGCTTTTCTTTGCCTTTTCAAGATTTAAATGTTTTAGCAATCGATTTGATCGGGCATGGTAAGACGGATGTTTATGTTCATCCTTATCGCTATAAGCTTCCATTACTTGTTCAAGATTTAGCACAATTGGTTTTGCAATTAAAGATCGATGCCTTTTATTTGTTGGGGTATTCCATGGGGGCCCGTACCGCGTTAACTTGGCTGATTGAACAACCAAAAGGAATTTTAGGCATCATTATGGAAAGTGGTACACCAGGCATCAGTTCTGTAAGCGAAAGACTCATACGTCAAAAAAAAGATCTTCTATTAGCGCAAAAGATCATGACTGAACCATTGTCTGGTTTTGTGGATTATTGGGAATCGATTCCATTATTTGAAAGTCAAAAAGAACTACCTGATTCGACAAGAAGAAAGATTCGCCAAGGAAGACTTATGCAACAACCAATTGGTTTGGCGCTTAGTTTGATGTACATGGGAGCTGGGCAACAGACGAATTACTGGCCATCGCTTAGAAATATCCAAAGACCGATCCTTTATTTAGCAGGAGAATATGATGATAAGTTTCAAAAAATCGGAAAAAAATTGGTTGAAGAAAATAGTCTGTTTTCCATGGCGTTGGTTCCCAAAAGTGGACACTGTATTCATCTAGAACAGCCAACGAAATTTGTTTCCCTAGTAAATCAATGGATAATGGAGAAAGAAAAAAGTGATACAAATTAGAAAAATCGAGCAATTACAACTTAAATTACCTTTGACTACCCCTTTTGAAACGAGTTATGGAATTCTAACTGAAAAAGCGTTTGATTTATTGATAATCGAAGATGAATTAGGCAATCAAGGAGTAGGAGAGTTGGTTTCTTTCCAACAAGCGGACTATATTGAAGAAACGATCGACATGAGTCGCTTGATCATCAAAAATGAATTGATTCCTTTACTTAGTATGTCTCCAATCAAAGAGCCTTTCGAAGTTCAGCGACGATTGACGAAAGTGCAAGGGAATTTTATGGCAAAAGCAGCCATGGAAACTGCTATTTGGGATTTATATGCCAGAAGAAAGAATGTCAGTTTCCGAGAAATTTTCAAAAGTATGAAAACAGAATTAGCAGTTGGGATTAGTTTAGGTATACACACAGATTCTGCAAAATTGTTAAAACAAGCTCGAATGTATGTTTCTCAAGGCTATACGCGGTTGAAGTTAAAAATCAAACCAGGTTACGATATCGAACCATTAACCTTATTACGAAAGGAATTTCCTCACTTGCTTTTGATGGCAGATGCCAATTCTGCTTATACATTAAAGGATCTACCGATATTGTTAGAATTGGATCGATTAAACCTAGCGATGATTGAACAGCCTTTTAATCAACGGGATTTTATCGAGCATGCGTATTTACAGAAACAATTAAAAACACCAATTTGTTTAGATGAGAATATTCGTACACTAAATGATGTTAAAACCGCTCATACCTTGGGAAGTTGTCGTGGGATTAATCTAAAAATCCCCAGAGTGGGTGGGATCGCTGAGGCATTATCCATCGTAACATTTTGTCGTGAACATAACTTGACGGTGTGGCTAGGTGGAATGTTTGAATCAGGAGTAGGACGTTGCTTAAATATACAATTTGCCAGCCAAAATGATTTTACTTTCCCTGGCGATATATCGGCATCAGATCGCTATTACTACGATGATATCATCAAAAATAAAGCTTGCCTCACTGATGGGAAACTTGCAGTTCCCTTAGGAAAAGGCAATGGGGCAGTCCTTGATCAAGAAAAAATCGAACGTTATTGCTACAAAAAGGAACTCCTTTTTTCTTAATAATAAACGTTTGACAAATAATATAATCACTGTGGTCGTCGTAGAGAGATACACCAAGTAATCATAAAGAATCCAAAAGCAGCTCTTTCTCTTTTGGATTCTTTCTTTTTGTTGAACTTTTTTTATATGAATCAGCAAGTAGCGAGTATAAAATTACGCTTTCTACAATACCGATAATTTAGCTAATGTCGCCATTGACCTAACTTCTCCTTTTGATGAGATAATCATGGGAAACAGAATTCTGTTACCGATAACATAAATGAAAGCGTTGTCTTTTGTTGTTCACTCTTTTATAGTGAACACGTAATCTTAAATATGAAGGAGGAAATACATGAACACCGCAGCAATTTATCATCGACCGGAAAGTGAATATGCTTTTTTATATACACCTGATACTTTCAGAATTCGTTTACGTACCTGTAAAGACGATGTAAAAAAAGTTTATCTTATTAGTGGCGATCCTTATACGATTGATTCACAAAAATGGTATCTGGAAGAAATACCAATGAAAAAAAGTCTGAGTACTTTAGTTCATGATTACTGGGAAGTGGAACAAACAAGCTCGACTAGAAGGTTACAATATGGGTTTCATATCGTAGGGATTGATGGCACAGAATGTTTTTACGGGGATCAAGGGATTTTTGCATATGAACTAGCAAACTTAGCAGAAGCAAATTACTATTTCCGGATACCCTATTTTCATGAAATTGATCATTTCAAAGTGCCGCAATGGGCAAAAGAAACGATTTGGTACCAAATATTTCCTGAACGATTTGCGAATGGCGACTCAACTAACGATCCAGCTCATACGCTACCATGGGGAAGTAAAGCACCTGACCGAGATGATTTTTTTGGCGGTGATTTACAGGGTGTGATTGATCACCTCGATTACTTAGTTGATTTGGGAATCAACGGTATTTATTTTTGCCCGATTTTCCAAGCTATGTCTAATCATAAATACGATACGATCGACTATTTGAAAGTTGATCCAGCCTTTGGTGACGAACGCTTGTTAAAAGAATTAATCGAAAAAGCGCATAAAAAGGGCATCCGCATCATGTTAGATGCTGTTTTCAATCATATTGGTAGTGACTCGCCCCAATGGCAAGATGTGATCAAAAATGGCGAAAAATCAATTTATAAAGATTGGTTCCATATTCATTCTTTTCCTGTGGATGCTTATCAAATGACGGATTTACCCGAAACAGCAGCAAATTTATCTTATGATACGTTTGCTTTTACACCTTTCATGCCTAAACTCAACACAGCAAATCCTGAGGTTCAATCGTACTTACTAGATATTGCTGCTTATTGGGTGAAAGAATTTGATATTGATGGGTGGCGTTTAGATGTCGCTAATGAAGTCGATCATCATTTCTGGAAATTGTTCCATGAAAAAGTCACTGCAATCAAACCAGATATTTATATTTTAGGCGAAATCTGGCATTCATCCCAAGCTTGGTTACAAGGAGATGAGTTCCATGCTGTAATGAACTATGCGTTTACAGACTCAATCAAAGACTATTTTGTCAAACGAAAAATCACTGCTTCACAAATGGCAAGTGGCATGAACCATCAGCAGATGCTGTACCAAGATCAAGTAAACGAAGGAACATTTAACTTATTAGATTCCCACGATACTGCGAGAATCCTAACCTTGTGTAATGGAAATAAAGAGTTGATGAAAGCTGTACTTACTTTCATGTTTTTACAAAAAGGCGCACCTTGTATTTATTACGGAACGGAAATCGGATTGACTGGAGAAGATGATCCTGATTGTCGTAAATGTATGATCTGGGAGAAAGAGCAACAAGATACGGAATTATACGGTTTTATTAAAGAATTGATTTATCTTCGGAAACGATTATCTGAAATTTTAATCACAGGTACGATTTGCTGGGAGCTAATTGATGATAGTCAAGACGTGATTCATTTTTCTCGTGAATTGAACGGCCAAAAGATCCATGCTATTTTTAATCAATCTTCTACAGGTTATTTGGTTGATCAGAAAAATGAAATTATCTTAAGCCAAAATAGTGAATTATTAAATGATGGGAAAGCTGAAATTCAACAATTCGGATTCATTTTGATGTGTGAATAACTTGTTACCGGTAACATGCAGAAAGCGTTTGCAAACTGTCGTTTTATAACAGTATACTCTTTATACAAACAACATTTATGGAAGTGGAGGAACAAAAAGTGAAGAAAAACTATGTTAAAAAATTAGGGTTGGGTTTATTGTCACTTGGTATTTTAGGTGGATTAGCAGCTTGTGGTAATGGAAAAGCTGATACAGCTAGCGGTGGAAATGATGAAAAAACATTAACTGTATCGGTAGATTCTGGTTATAAAGATTACATCAATGAGATCAAGGGTGATTTTGAAAAAGAGAATGATGTCAAAATCAAGCTAGTTGAAAAAGATATGTTCGATCAATTAGAAGCGCTTTCTTTGGATGGACCTGCCGGTAAAGGACCAGATGTGATGATGGCAGCCTATGATCGAATTGGTGCGTTAGGACAACAAGGCCATTTAGCGGAAGTCAAATTAGGGAATGAAGCCGACTATGATGAAACAGATAAAGCACAAGTGACCTATGACGGAAAAATTTACGGCGAACCAGCGGTGATCGAAACATTAGTCTTGTACTACAACAAGGATCTAGTAGATGAAGCACCAACCACTTTCAAAGAATTAGAAAATCTAGCCAAAGACAAACGCTTTGCCTTTGAATCAGAAGCAGGAAAAAATACTGGATTCTTAGCAAAATGGACTGATTTCTATTATTCTTATGGTTTACTAGCAGGCTATGGCGGGTATGTTTTTGGTGACAACGGAACTAATCCATCAGATATTGGTCTAAATAATGCAGGATCAATCGAAGGAATCACTTATGCTACAAACTGGTTCCAAAATGTTTGGCCAAAAGGGATGCAAGATATCAAGAGTGCAGGCGATTTCGTTAGCCAACAATTCATGTCTAACAAAGCAGCAGCAATCATTGATGGTCCTTGGCAAGCACAAACTTATAAAGACAACAAAATCAATTATGGGGTAGCAAAAATTCCAACATTGAACAACGGCGAATCTTATCAACCGTTTGGTGGAGGAAAAGGTTGGGTAGCAAGTAACTATTCTAAAAACAAAGAATTATCACAAAAATGGTTAGACTATGTGACAAACACAAAAAATCAAGAAAAATTCTTTGAAATGGTCAATGAGATTCCAGCCAATCAAGCAGCACGTGAAACAGCTAAATCAAAAAATGATGAATTGACAACTGCGGTGATTGATCAGTATGAAACTGCGCAAGCAATGCCAAATATTCCAGAAATGGCTGAAGTTTGGACTGGTGCTGAAAACTTAATGTTTGATGCAGCTTCAGGTTCTAAATCGCCAAAAGAATCTGCTAATCAAGCAGTGAAAACCATAAAAGAAGCGATTGAGCAAAAGTATTAAAAGTAACAAAGCGATCTCTATTCACGATCAAATGGATATTTTTACTAGATCTGGTGATAGTAGACCACTAAATCTCATTTGGTCAACCAAATCATAAAATAAGTCATGGATCAATAGGTGAAACAGTTGAACGGTGTATTTTCTTTAACTGTTTCACATTGATTCGTGTGAATAACATCCACGAGCAGAGTTTTTTATAGCAACTGAGTGAGGACTACAAATGAATGGAAAATGGTTTTTGATAGCAATTATTGATGACTTTCATGGATAGCTACTATTTATAGTTACCATGTATAACTGCTATGAATAGTTACTTATAGATGGCTATTATGGATAGCCGACTGATTCATTTCCTTGCGCAAAGAATAAAATAGTAGTACTGGGGGTATCGTTATGCAAGACGAACAAAATAATATCAATGTAAGAAAAATTACACTTATGTCTCTCATACCTGGCTTAGGGCAATTTGCTAATGGTCAAGCGTTCAAAGGAATCGTATTTCTAGGTATTTTCGTAGCATTTATTCTACAACTGATAGTTGGTGGCTTCCACTCCTTGATTGGCTTAGTCACACTGGGAACGGTTCCGATGGAGGATCACTCCTTATTTATTTTGATTCAAGGAACGCTGCAACTAATCATTACGGTTATTTTTTTTATTTTCTATGGACTGAATCTGTTAGATGCCAAACGTGTCGCAGTTTTACGCAAAGAAGGTAAGAAAATCAACCGAACGATGAAGGAAGTTATACATAATATTGGTGATGAGGGTTTTCCTTATTTGCTTACACTTCCAGCCTATCTTTTGATGATTTTTACGATTATTTTTCCAGTTCTAGTCACATTATTTACAGCATTTACCAACTATGATTTCAAACATATCCCACCTGCTAGTTTGATTGATTGGATCGGAGTAAAAAACTTTTTTAGTATCTTCTTCTTAAGTTCTTACCGTAATACCTTTTTCTCTGTGTTTTCTTGGACTGTTATTTGGACACTATGTGCAACGACACTTCAAATCACATTAGGTATTTTTACAGCCGTTATTGCTCACCAAAAATTTATTAAATTTAGACGTTTTTTTGGTATTATTTTCCTTTTACCATGGGCGGTACCAGCATTTATAACAATTATGAGTTTCTCTAATATCTTCAATGATAGTGTGGGGGCGATCAACACCCAAGTGATTCCTTTTATCAATCATCTGCCATTCGTAGACATTAGCGCGATTTCATGGAAAACAGATCCATTTTGGACGAAAGTTGCGATCATTATGGTTCAAGGGTGGTTAGGATTCCCTTATATCTATGTCATGGTAACAGGTATTTTACAATCCATTTCTGAAGATTTATATGAAGCAGCAAAAATCGATGGTGCAAATGCTTGGAAACGTTTCTCTAATATCACGTTACCGGCTATTTTTCTAGTAGCAGCGCCAACGTTTATTACTCAGTATACTGGTAATTTCAACAATTTCTCGATGATTTATTTATTTAACAACGGTGGTCCTGGAAGTGTAGGAGGGGGCGCAGGTTCAACAGACATCTTGATTTCTTGGATCTATAAACTAACGACGGGAACCTCGCCACAATACTCCATGGCTTCAGCCATTACACTAATTATTTCTGCAATTGTCATTTGTGTTTCTTTACTTGTGTTTAAAAAGACTAATGCATTTAATATGGAGGACTAAGCGATGAAACAATTTAATTCAAGTGCTAAATTCCAACGAAGATTGTCACAATTCTTGACCTATGTTTTTTTGATTCTTTTGTCGATCATCATTATCTATCCATTGTTGATTACAGCCAGTACAGCATTTAAATCAGGTAATATCGCTGCTTTTAGTCTGGATTTATCCAGTGACTGGACACTAGAAAATTTTAGACGGCTATTCTCAGAAACGTTATATGGTACTTGGTATAAAAATACCTTGATTATTTCCATTTTAACAATGGTTATCCAAGTGACTGTTGTAACATTGGCTGGTTACACTTATAGTCGTTACCGTTTCATTGGGCGCAAATCAAGCTTGATGTTTTTCCTGATGATTCAAATGGTTCCAACGATGGCTGCATTGACCGCTTTTTACGTCATGGCTTTTCTACTTAACGCCTTAGATCGATACTGGTTCTTAACAATGATCTATATTGGTGGGGGAATTCCGATGAATACTTGGCTAATGAAAGGTTATTTTGATACTGTTCCACTTGATTTAGATGAATCTGCTAAATTAGATGGAGCTGGTCATTTCCGGATTTTTCTACAAATCGTTTTACCGTTAGTTAAACCAATGATTGCCGTTCAAGCATTATGGGCCTTTATGGGACCGTTTGGAGACTTCATGCTCGCTAAATTTTTACTACGCACACCAGAAAATCAAACAGTGGCAGTTGGTTTGCAAACATTCATTTCTGATGTGACAAATCAACGGGTTTCATTATTTGCCGCAGGAGCGATCCTCATTGCATTACCGATTTGTTTATTGTTCTTCTTTTTACAAAAAAACTTTGTCACTGGTTTGACTTCTGGTGGCACAAAAGGTTAGGAGCAGGTGTTGATGCAAACATTTCCTTTGAATTACTTTTCTCATTTAAATAGTCCTAGACGTCTATTTGCTGGTAGAAGACAGTTGTCATGGCCTAAATTGAGTCTGATCTTTCTTTTCTTGGTCGCGTTGATGGTTATGCCGATTACCATGTATTATACCAATCAGGTAAAAGCAATCCCTATGGAGCAATTTTTGACAGTTCACCAACTAATTGATCAAGATGGAGTAAATAAATTTTCAGAATCACCCATGGAGAATGGGCAAATAAATCACTCACCAATAACGATTTATCAGAATAACGAAATACTGATTGGGTCAGGATTGACGAAAGAACAAAAAAACGAAAAAAACGCCTTTATTGATTTCGCAAAAAATCATTGGACAATCCAGCAAAAAGAACAGGGGCGTATAAGAACCTATCAAATGAATTACCAAGCGTCTTTCAATCCCGAATCAGTCCGAACGCCACAAGAGTTTCAAGCATTTTTAGAACAGGAATTTTACGCCAGTAATCGTCCAATGATTATTTTATCTTATAGTATGAGTTTAGGAATCATCTTATTTATAATGACTAGCTTCATTTTATTTGGTGCTTCTTTCTTTTTATGGCTAACTAGAAAGAGTCGTTTTTCTTCCATCCAAACATTCAAAGAAAGTGCCAATTTAATGTTGAATGTGATTGGAGTTGGCTCCATTATTGCCACGATTGTTGGATTCTTTTATTTTGATTTTGTTTTGATGTTAGGTATTCAATCAACTGTTTCAGTTCTTTTATTGCTATGGATTTTTGCTAAAACTGGCTTTAAAGATGAAGTCAAGGCCTAAGATCATCAACTAATTATGAGAAAATAAATGTGAAAATAATGAAAATTTGATAGGTAACAAAGATTTTTTTCTGAAAAATACCCTTCTGAGTTGATTCTTTTAATTTTTAGTATTAACGTTAAATAGTAGCAATTCTAAGGAGGAAAATCATGTTAGAAAAAACAGTATATAATCAATTATTTTCACGTTCTTTCTCACTTCCAGTCGAAGTTACTTACTGGGATGGTACGACAAAACGCTATGGAGATACTGACAATCCTCCCCAAATCAAAATTAAGATCCATGAAGAAATACCAATGAAAGAAATCACAAATAACGCCTCTCTAGCTCTAGGTGAAGCTTACATGGATCATCGTATTGAGATTGAGGGAAGTATTCAAGCGTTGATCAACGATGCTTACCAACAAGCAAACAGCTTTTTAAGAGGGAGCGACTATTTAAAATGGCTTCCTAAAAAGCAAAAACACACAAAAAAACAAAATCAAGCAGATATTCATGCACATTATGATCTAGGAAATGATTTTTATGAAATGTGGCTAGATCCAACATTAACCTATTCTTGTGCTTATTTTGAGACACCTGAAGATACATTGGAACAAGCCCAAATCAATAAAGTCCACCACATCTTAGATAAACTTTTTATCAAGGATAATGATACGTTATTAGATATCGGTTGTGGTTGGGGAACCTTGATGTTTACAGCTATCAAAGAATACAATGTAAAAGCAACTGGTATTACCTTGAGTGAAGAACAATATAACCATATTACTAATCGGATCAAAGAAGAACATCTGGAAGATAAATGTCGGGTCTTATTAATGGATTATCGTGATCTAAAAGATGAAACGTTTGATCATATTACAAGTGTCGGGATGTTTGAACATGTGGGAGCAGACAACTTAAAAGAGTATTTTGGTGTCATACAAAAATTACTAGCTCCTAAAGGAACAGCGTTGATTCACGGTATTACTCGTCAGCAAGGTGGGGCAGTTAATGCTTGGATCAACAAATATATTTTCCCGGGTGGATACATTCCAGGATTAGCAGAAATCGTAACAGATATTACGGATAATGATTTACAGTTAATTGATTTAGAAAGTTTGCGCCGGGACTATCAGCTTACTTTAGAACATTGGACAAATAATTTCCATAAAGTACAAGACAAGGTAACAGAAACTATGGGCGATTCCTTTTATCGAATGTGGGATCTTTACCTTCAAGCTTGTGCAGCATCTTTTGAATCAAGTAACATTGATGTTATCCAATACTTACTTGTTCAACCAAGTAATAATGATCTTCCAATGCATCGTGCATAAGGGGAGAAACCTAATAAAAAATATTAATTAAGATTCGCATGAAAAGAGGCTTTGAAAGAAGCAACTCCTCCCTTATTATTGAGGAGTTGCTTCTTGAACGCCGTGAATCAGAGGTCGTAAAAACATCGGGTAGCTCTGATGACAATAAGAAAGAATTTTTTGAAACAGCTTCTCATGTTTTGAAAAATTCAGGCTTATTTCAAGGAGCTGATGTTTGAACACCGTTTATTCGTTTTTAGAGATACTAGAAGAGACTGAGACAACTTTTGTCCCAGTCCCTTTTTTATTGTGAAAATGTCTATTGCTCTCTAACATATTTTTTTGATTTTTTATTAGCTAAAAAATGAGATGATTATCGAGCTGATTTTGCCAATAGAATAGAACAGATATTGAAAGAGCAACCTTGCTAAACTGTATTTTTTGATGAATGAAAATGAAAAAATTATGATAATCAAAATTGCATAGACTATAAGTGTCGTTCAATAAAGTGAAAAAAGATTTTCCATCAGTTCTCACTCTATGTATATAATCATTAAGTACATGTTGTTATTTTTTATCTATATTTAAATAAAAAACAGTACATATATTTTCGTTGTTATAAAAGCGTTTATAGAACTATAAATAACAATTATTTATAAATAAATCGTTCATCAAACCTCCATATTGTGATATTATAAACATGAGCTGTGGGTGGCTAGTTTACTCAAGTTCAAGTAAAACGAGGGAGGTGAAAAGAGTGGAAAAAATTCTTATACCATTAAAACAACATGTAGGCGATTCATCAAAGAGTATGGTAAAAATAGGCGAATATGTGCAACGTGGACAAAAAATTGCTAAACCAGATGGATTAGGAGCAAACATTCATTCTAGCTTTTCAGGCGTTGTATCAGAAGTAACCAACGATCAGATTGTGCTAAAGATTGATGAAAAGCAAAATTTTTCAAGTTATCTTCCTATTCCAGAAACATCCTCTTATATTCAAGCAATCAAAGAAGCCGGAATTGTCGGAGCTGGTGGAGCTGGGTTTCCGACAGATATAAAATTATCTTGTGAAATACCAGAAGGCATCTTTATCGCAAATGGTGCAGAATGTGAAGCTTTATTACTTCACAATGTAAAGCAAATGAAAAGTCAAATCAAACAATTGATTCGTGGAATAAAGTATTGCATGAGCATTACGAAAGCACCCAAAGGAATCATTGCCGTTAAAAGAAAACATCGAGAGTTAGTCATACAATTGTTAAAGTTTACCAACAATGAACCGACAATAGATGTTTACCAATTACCTGACATCTATCCTGCAGGCGATGAACGTGTAGTGATTCGTGAAGTGTTGAACATCACTTTAGACCCTGGTCAACTGCCAATCGAAATCGGAGCAGTAGTGGATAATGTTGAAATAATTAAACGCATTGTCGAAGCGATTGAACAGCGAAAACCATTTATTGATAAAGATCTTACGGTATCTGGTCGTGTAAAACAAAAGAAAACAGTCTTTAAAGATGTCCCAATTGGAACACCTGTCAAGCAATTAATTGATCAAGTTGGAGGTTTTATTGAGCCCCATGGAGAAATTGTGATCGGTGGACCAATGACTGGTCATAGCGGCACGGAAGAAACCCCCATTACGAAAACCAGCGGAGGGGTATTGTTGCTATGCCATTTCCTCAAGAACATCGAAAAATAGGACTATTACTTTGTGAATGCGGCGGTTCAGAAGAAAGAATGACTGAAATAGCTGAAAACATGGGTGCTGAAGTTGTTGCTACACAACGCTGTAAGCGAATGGTAAAAGTGAATGGAAGATATAGATGTACCTTGCCAGGTATATGTCCAGGACAAGCACAAACAGTCTTTGCTTTGAAAAAAGCAGGTGCTGAAGTTGTGATGACTGGAACTTGTTCTGATTGAACGAACACCGTTATTGGTGTAGCTCCTAGGTTAGGAGTTCCGGTTTATCATCATACAGATCATGTACTTCGGGCAGATGGGCACAGACTATATCGTAAATTACCTACAACGAAATAAATTTAAATTTTAGGAGGATTTAACGAATGTCTATTACGGCTGAAACTGCTCAAGAACATGCAAAAGATCTAGCTGTACTCTGTTGTCGTGCGGAAGCAGGCACAGTGATTACGCCAGAAAATCTAGAGGACCCCGCAATTTTTCTTGATCTGGAAGAATCAGGGTTACTTGAATTTTCTGAAGATGTGTTAACAATTGAACAAGTACTTGGTACAACATTAAAAGAAACAACGGATGCGTTGATTCCATTGACAAAAGAATTACTGGAAGGTGTATCTGAAGGAATGAAAGAAGTTCATTTAAATGAAAAAAAAGAAGTTGAGACTTCTGAAACAATTGCGACGCCAACTCAAACTGCTTCATCTTCTGTAACAAGTGGTCAGACTATTAAAATTCATATTGCTGAAGGAAAAGGAATTGATTTAGAGCTTCCTTTAATGATGGCTACTCAGTTAACCGAAACGGTAAATCCTGAACCGGAATCAATAATTCCTGAGCAAGTAACGCCAGTAATACCAGCACCGGTTTTGGAAAACTCAAATCAGGTGAAAGAAAAAGTGATTCGTTCTGTACGACATGATCATCTAAAAATTGATCAGGTGATTTTTGGGGAAGAAACAAAAATCGAAGGAACAACTTTAATTTTACGAAAAATGACAGAAATTTGTGCTGAAGCAGTTGAACTGGAACAGCTCGTTGAAGATATGACTTTAGAAATCATTACACCAGATAAATACACTGAATATAGTGAAACGATTATGGACGTTCAGCCAATTGCCGCAAAAGTTGAAGGCGATCTTGGGCATGGAATTACCCGAGTACTGGATGGTGTCGTCATGGTTGTTACAGGGACGGATGCTAATGGAGTTCAAATCGGTGAATTTGGTTCTTCTGAAGGAGAATTAGATCGTAACATTATGTGGGGACGACCTGGAGCACCAGATAAAGGAGAAATCTTTATTAAAAACCAAGTGACAATCAAAGAACACGCGAATATGGAACGTCCGGGTCCGCTAGCCGCTCACAAAGCTTCTGATTACATCACTCAAGAAATTCGTGAAGCCCTCAAAAAAGCGGATGAATCATTGGTGATACATTCAGAAGAAATTATACAGAAACGTCGAATTGGCAATAAGAAAGTTTTGATCATCAAAGAAATAATGGGGCAAGGTGCGATGCATGATAATTTGATTATGCCCATCGAGCCAGTTGGAACATTTGGCGCAAAACCAAATGTTGACCTTGGCAATTTGCCAATCCTATTGGCACCAACAGAAGTATTAGATGGAGGAATCCATGCGTTGACTTGTATTGGACCGGCTTCGAAAGAAACTTCACGCCATTATTGGCGGGAACCGCTTGTTAAAGAAGCAATGGCAGATGAAGAAATTGATTTAGTCGGTGTTATGTTCGTCGGCTCTCCACAAGCGAATACTGAAAAATATTATGTTTCAAAACGTTTAGGAATGACTGTCGAAGCCATGGACATTGATGGTGCCATTGTAACCACTGAAGGTTTCGGAAATAATCATATTGATTTCGCTTCTCACATGGAAGAAATTGGAAAACGTGGAATCAAAGTGGTTGGCGACTCTTATAGTGCTGTTCAAGGAGCCTTAGTTGTTGGTAATTCTGAAATGGGCGCAATGGTTGATAATAATAAATCAAAACAAGGGATTGAAAATGAAATTTTATCAAATAATACCTTGTGTAGAGAAGACGCCATTCGTGATTTAGCTATGTTAAAAACGTTAATGGGTGGAGGAACAATTAAACCAGCTGAACGTAAATGGAATCCGAATGTCAAACAAAACAACATTGAGATTATCGAAAAAACAACAGGAAGAAAAATAGACCTGGAAGAAAATGAGTAATCTTTGCCGAAAAGTAAAAAACGTCAAGAAATTTATGAAAAAGAATAAAATAAGGTGCAAAATGGATAGAATCGAAAAATTAAAGTATGTCTCTACTGAACAAATGTTTGAAGGGATACTTGTTGAAGTTCGAGATGCGAGCGTAACTATTGATATCAAAGGACGACTAGGTCAATTAAAAATTCCGCGGCGCATGATTATTTCAGAGTACGATTTAAAAATAGGACAAGAAGTTGGATTTTTGATGAGTTATCCAGAGGTTTTGGAAGAAGCAGCCAATACTCATTACGTGGAAGCAATCACAGAACATGAACGTCGCCGTTTAAAAAATCAACAGAAGAAAATAAAAATGAGAGAGGAAAATGAGTAGATGAGTTTAACAGTATTCGAAGGATTACAGTCAGAAATTTTTGTACCAATCACACCCAAATCCGTCTTTACGCCCGTTAAAAAAGAGCTGAAAGAGATGCGGATTGCTTTAGCAACGACAGCTGGTGTCCACTTAAAAAGTGATACACGTTTTAATTTGGCAGGAGACACAACGTATCGTGAGATTCCAGATGGAGTACCAAGTGAAGATTTAATGGTCTCACATGGTGGATATGACAACGCAGACGTTAATCGGGATGTCAATGCAATGTTTCCGATTGACCGATTACATGAATTAGTAAAAGACGGCTTTATTAAAGAAGCTGCCCCTGTACATTATGGCTTTATGGGAGGCGGCGGTGACCAAGATGCCTTTAATGAACAGACGGGACCAGAAATCGCACAAAAACTCGTAGAAGAAGAAGTTGACGCAGTTGTTTTAACTGCTGGTTGAGGGACCTGTCATAGAACTGCCGTGATCGTGCAGAGAGCAATTGAGGAAGCAGGGATTCCTACTATTTTAATCGCCGCATTACCACCAGTAGTACGGCAAAATGGTTCACCTAGAGCCGTAGCACCACGTGTGCCGATGGGCGCTAATGCCGGAGAACCACATAATATTGACATGCAAACGGGTATTTTAAAAGATACTTTAGAAAGCCTAGTTTCAATTGAAACACCAGGGAAAATTGTGCCATTACCTTATGAATATATCGCTCATGTGTAAAGAGGGATCAGCATGCAAGGAGAAACATTAAAAATGAAAGTTTTCCATATGGAAAAAGTTTCCATAGGAAATCAATTTAAGCTTGATCACAATCAACTACAGATAAAAACTGAATTTGATTGTCTGTGTGAGGATGTCAAATCCTTGACGATCCGATTGTTAGAGCCAGATCAGTTAGACCTAAAAACAAATACTATCATGGATATTTTACCAATTTCTGCTAAAGTATTAGGCGTTTTGGGGACGGGTATCACCCATACATTAACGGGAGTGTCGGTCATAATGACCGGCACAATCGATGAGGGTGAACAGCTCCATGAGTTTGGTTCTTCTGATGGTGTATTGCGTGATCATTTATTTTTAAATCGACCGGGCACACCTAACGCAGAGGATTACATTATTTTGATTGACTTACTTGTCAAGAAAGGAACACCTTTCGATCGTGAGTTATGTTTAAAATTATTTCGGATAGTTGACAATTATCTGGAGGAAATCCGAGAACAATTAAAGTTGCTAGATGGTAAGGAAGCAACGGAAACACATATCTATGAAGAAAAAAGAAATCCGGGAAAGCCAAAAGTGACGTTGGTCAAGCAGGTAGCTGGCCAAGATGCGATGTACGATATGTTATTATTTCCAGATGAACCTAGTGGGTTTAAGGGTGGTCATTCGATTATCGATATGAATAATATGCCCATCTTTTTATCTGCCAATGAGTATCGTGATGGTGCCATTCGTTCAATGGTCTAATTGTTAGAAAAGGGGATTTTTATGGGAATAGGACCATCAACTAAAGAAACTTCGATGCACCTTTTTAAAGATTCTTTACTGGATGTTTTAAGCAAAGATCCTGACATTGATTTCCAAGGTGTTATTATTATTGGCACGCCTCAAAGTAATGAAATGAAACATCTAGTCGGACAACGAACAGCTACTTGGCTAGAAGCGATGGCTACAGATGGCGTTGTTTTATCAACAGATGGTTGGGGAAATTCAGACATCGATTTTGCCAATACCCTAGAAGAAATAGGTCGTCGTGGCATCAGTGTTATTGGGCTCAAATTTATTGGGAAACAAGCCAAGTTTGTCGTAGAAAATGATTATACAAAATATGTGCTGGATTTTAATAAATCACAAGCAGGGATTGAAACGGAAGTGGTTGGAGAAAATACGATCACTTTCTATGATGCAGTTAAAGCGCTCGCTTTTATAAAACTAAAGATGCGTAAAGATAATCAAAAATTGAAGTAACGTGGAGGTTAGTATGAAAGTATCAAAAATGATATCAGTAGTAGATACCCATACAGCTGGTGAAGCCGCTCGGTTAATTGTAGGAGGCTGAAAATGATGATTAATTGGCTTGAGCCTATTTGCTTTTGATCGACTTGATGATAAACTAGAAAAAATGATTCATCAAAGGAGAGAATGACTTGACCTTAGAAACGACTTTTTTTAATCATACTTTTGCTAACCCTTTTATGAATGCCTCCGGTGTTCATTGCATGACAACGACAGAACTAGTTGAATTGGAACAATCCAATGCTGGCGCTTTTATCACAAAGAGTTGTACACTGAATGAACGTGCTGGAAATCCAGAACCTCGTTATTTCGATGTACCTCTTGGAAGTATTAATTCCATGGGATTACCTAATCGTGGATTTGATTATTACTTAGATTATGCATTGAACTATGAAAAACAGCAGACACAACCGCTCTTTTTCTCTATTGCAGGCATGAGTGCAGCAGAAAATTTGGAAATGTTGACATTGATTGAAAAGAGTGACTTTCAAGGAATCACTGAATTGAATCTTTCTTGTCCCAATGTTCCTGGCAAACCACAGTTAGCCTATGATTTTGAGGCGACGGAAGATTTATTGCAACAAGTTTTTGCCCGTTTCACCAAACCATTAGGAATCAAATTGCCCCCATATTTTGATTTGGCGCATTTTGATCAAATGGCTGAAATTTTGAATCAATTTCCTTTAACTTATGTAAATTCTATTAATAGTATCGGCAATGGTTTGTATATCGATCCTCAAAAAGAAGCAGTCGTGATCAAACCTAAAGAGGGTTTCGGTGGACTTGGTGGAGAATATGTGAAACCAACCGCTTTAGCGAATGTCCGTGCTTTTTATACTCGCTTGAAACCAGAGATCAAAATTATTGGTACTGGAGGCATTCGAAATGGACAGGATGCTTTTGAACATTTATTATGTGGAGCAACTATGCTACAAATCGGTACCGAACTTCACAAAGAAGGACCGAAAATTTTTGATCGCATCACGAAAGAACTCGAACAGATCATGACAGAAAAAGGGTATCGAACCATCGATGAATTTAGAGGGAAACTAAAAACGATCTAATCGTTAACGATTCTCTAAGTGATAAAATAAAAGACAACAATAAAAAATAAGCCAAAGAATCCAAACATAGTTTCTCTTATTTTGGAAATCTTTGGCTTATTTTTATGCGATCCGGTGGTTTTAGAATAATAACTGGTGGTTAGCTTTTAGTCTATTCGTTGGTTTGCCATGATTAGTACCTTAGCTATTAGGATTCAATAGGTGTATATAATTACTGATAATAGCACCACCGTTTCTAACATGAAGCGTAATCATTCTTTTTGTTTGTTGAATAGAAATATGAGAAAATTACACAAAGGTATGACAAATAAAAGGAGGGATTTACTTGAAAGATGGCATGGAGATCGTGAAGGGTCTAAAGAAGAAGCAGTTCAGTTACAAGGAATTAGTCAAAGAGGTTAGCCAAAAAGTAGCAAAATTAAATCCAGAATTAAACGCGTTCGTTACTTTTGAAACAGATCAACCAATTAAAGATGAGGCATCAATTCTAAAGGATGAACAGCCTTTAAGCGGCTTACCGTTCCCGTTGAAAATGTTAGGACAGGAAAAGCAAGGCTGGTTAGCTACATCAGGCTCAAAGCTTTTTCAAACTCATCGCTCATCTAGAAATTCAAATTTTGTTTCGCAAGTTGAAAAAATTGGTCTTATCCCACTGGGGCAGACGAATGCACCAGAGTTTGGTTTTAAGAATATCACCGACCCACAACTTTATGGTCCAGCTAAAAATCCTTGGAATCTTGCGCATTCGCCAGGTGGTTCAAGTGGTGGGGCAGCAGCCGTTGTTGCTTCTGGTATTTTACCGATCGCTGGTGCTAGTGACGGTGGGGGATCAATTCGCATACCTGCTTCCTTTTGTGGTCTGATTGGGTTAAAACCTTCACGAGGAACGATGCCAGTTGGTCCTCATGCTTGGCGAGGTTGGCAAGGAGCAGCGATTGATTTTGGTTTGACCATTTCTATGAGAGACACCAAAGCTTTATTTGCAGGACTGCGAAGTATCCATTCAGGAGCGCCTTATCAAGTTTCGCCAGCGGAATGGCAAGAGTATCCACCAAAAAAACGGTTGAAAATCGCTGTTTGCACAGAATCACCGATCCACACAAAAATCAGCGATGAAGCACGACAAGCAGTGACCAATGCGGTGACATTTTTAGCACAAGAAGGCCATGAAATCATTGAAATCAATTACCCTCTTGATGGAAGAGCCTTGATCCAGTCTTATTACCAAATGAATGGAGCAGAAACAGCTAGTATGATTCACTCGATTGAATCTGGGTTAGGACGGTCGGTTGCTCAAAATGAACTTGAACCGATTTCTTGGGTACTACTAGAATACGGCAAGAAGGTTTCTGCAGCGAACTATATCCAGTCGCTTCATGTTTGGGATCATGCAGCAATCACAATGGAAGAACTATTTCAAACTGTTGATCTTTTTCTTTCGCCGACAACAGCATTTACTGCTCCAGAAATTTCCACTGATCTTCAAAGCGATGAAATTCGGGCAAAAATGGCTGGAATCAACGAATGCAACGAACAAGAAAGTTTAGCAGTTATTTCTGAAATGTTTGAGGAAAGTTTAAAGATCACGCCTTACACCCAACTGGCAAATTTGACGGGACAACCAGCAATCAGTTTACCCACACATATCAGTGAGGAAGGTCTGCCTTTGGGTATCCAATTCATGGCTGCCAGAGGACGAGAAGACTTGCTCTTTCACATTGGCGAAATCTTTGAAAATCATCAAAAATTCTATTTACCGCCAAGTTATCAACAATAGTCAGTTGAAGAAAAGCAGTTGGGACTAAGAAAAATTTAGACTCGACTGTTTTTTTCTGGCTGTCAACTATCTCGTGACGATGTTTTGTCCCATTCATTTCGCAGGATTAAAGTGAACAAAAACTAATTCTAAATATTTTTAAGGAAACGATTCAAATAATAATTAACGATAGATTTTTTGTTGGATCTAAGGTAGAATGGGTAGGCGAAAATATGTTCGGAGGTGGAGGAATTGAAAACTCCTTTAACGATCGAGATGGAAACTTCTCTTTATCAATACTGTATCGAACAAGGGGGCATTCTCGTAGAAGAGGTGACCATGCCTGACGACCATGGTATCGTGGATACGTTAAGTTGTCTCACAAAGTTTGATGGTACAAGAGAGTGGCGTTGCTATGAGTTGAAAGTATCAAAAGCGGACTTTCGTTCCACTGCAAAATTATCGTTTGTCGGGAATTACAATTATTTTGTATTACCTCAAACACTTTTTGATGAAGTCAAAGCTGAAATCCCCACTGGTATCGGTGTTTTAGTTTATCGACCTTACGGGATAGCAGAAGAGATGCCAGCTTCTGGTACATTCATTATTGCTAAAAAAGCAATGAAGCAACCGTTAGCAGTGGCAGAAGAGGCGCTGCTCAACCGTTTTATGGCTTCATTATTTAGAGAAGTAAGAAAAGCCAAACAGATGGAACGAGGCGTCAAATATTTTCCAACTGATCAGTTGTATAAAGAATTAAAAAAACGTTCAGATTCTCAAGATCCATTTGCCAAAGAGCGTTACTATGAACGCTTTATTGAAGAAACAGAAAATCAAGCGATCCAAGATTTACAAGCAGAAATCAGCGCTTTACAGCAAGACTATGAGAATCTGCGACAAAAGCAGCAAGTTAGACGCTTGCCAACAGAGCCATTGGAGTGAATAAGCATGTACTATCCTTATTTGAGAGGGAAACAGTTTGATCTTTTAGCATTAAAAGAAATGATTCAACAGAATCTATTATCTAAAAAGGTGGTTCCCATCATCGAACCAGTTCGTGATTCAGCTACCTTTAAAAACGTTGTCGAGTTATTCCAAAAAGCAAATCACCCGCTGATCATCATCGATAATCCCCAAGTGGGTCAGTTCAAACTTTTTGATGAACATTTACATTTATGGGAAGAAAAAGAAAATAGTTCCATTCAACATGCAATGATCATCACGTCCGATAATTACCAACAGATCATGGAGCAACCACCTAAATTGATCATTTTTGATGGACAACATCAGCCGCGTGATCCAAAAATATGGAAAGAACTTTCAAAAATGGATACTCATTTTTTGTTACCAGACCATAGTCGGTTCCATATCTGGTTACCAGAAAACAAAATCATCATAAAAGAAGCCTTTAAACCAAGAAAACACGTAGAAGATTATAGCGAAAAAATAGATGATTTTTTTAGCGACGACTATTTGTTTTTTAAAGAAGAGGGGAATCATGGCTTTTCAGATTTTACGATTGAAGGAAGTCGCTATTTTGATAAAGGCTTTCCTAGTCGGGCATTGGCACTTCATCTGACCTATGTTGATGCATATGGTAATCTCAGAGTAAAACATTTTATTTCTGATACGAACGATTCAGCTAAGGATCAAGCACTAAAGTTTTTTGAAGCTGTTGAAAAAATGCAACAGTGGGTATTGAGGAACCAAGATCAACTGTTGATTACAACGGGTATATTAGCCCTGCTTTCTTTGAAACAACAAAAAAAATTTCCTGGTTTAGGTGTATTGAAAAAATGGACATTGGTCCATCATTTAGAACTGCTCAGTTTATTATTAGACCAGCCGACTAATTGGTTACGCATGTATTCTAAAGTAGAAGAATTACATTCGCTGATTTGTGGTATTGGACATACAGAACGACAAAAATTGGTTTGATTCCCCTCACTAGTTTATGTTTTGAAGCTAGTGAGAGATTTTTTTGCTAATCAATCCTGTTTATCAAAATAAGATCATTCTTTGAGCATTTTTATTTGTCGCTTAAATTGGTTTTTGGTGGCTTCTAACCCTTCATTATTTGCTAAAACAATGAGGTTTGGTAGTTTTTTTAACTCATCTAATTCCTTCGTGTCTTGCTCAAAAAGAGCGAGCCTTTTTTTGATTTGATCCGGAGCATCTCCACGTTGTTCTAAACGCTGCTTCAATTTGTTTTTAGCGATAGTCACAAATACTGGTTGGATCTGTTTCCCAAATGCATGGAAGAGTGCCCAAAAACCAGCAGCTGTTAAAATCGTATAACAATCACCATTTTTCAACTTTTGAGCAATCTCCCTCTTAGTTGAACCATATCTATGTCCCGCATATTCATCCCATTCCACAAATGCCTGTTCAGTGATCAACTGCTCAAATTTGTCTTCAGAGAGAAAATAGTAATCTTTTTGATCGGTTTCACCTTTTCGAGGAGGACGAGTCGTCGAAGTGACAATTTTTTCTTTTGGTTCAAAAAGAGCATTAGCAATAGAGGTTTTTCCTGAACCAGAAGGACCAATAAATACATAACATTTGTTCATCATGAATCTCCTTCAAATCTTTATTTCCTTTATTAAACGATACACGAGAAAGTTTCTTTTAGCAATTGTTCTTTTCGCATAGATATTCCAGTTGTACGCCAATAAATTTTGTTTTATAAAAAACACTCTCTTGAGTCTTTAGAAAATCGTCTAAAGAGCAAAGAGAGTGTTTTAAATATACAGTTCAATTAAATTTAATCATTTAGACTAGTAAACCAGTGACGATCGCACTTAAAAAGCTGACTAATGTGGCAGTCAATAAGATTTTTAATCCATGTTTCGCAACTAAGTTTCCTTTTTCTTCATTTAGACCTTTCATAGCACCCGAAATGATTCCAATGGAAGAGAAGTTAGCAAAAGATACTAAAAAGACAGATAAAATAGCTGTTGTACGTTCAGTAAAATGCAGGTTCCCAGTGGCTAGTTCTGTCATCGCAACAAATTCATTTGTCACAAGTTTCGTCGCCATGATACTACCCGCATCCACAGCTTCTTTCCAAGGAATCCCGCTGATAAATGCTAGTGGAGCAAAGATGTAACCAAGAATTTCTTGGAAAGAGATCCCAAAGATTCCACTAAAAATGGCATTGATCATAGCAATAAGAGCAACGAATCCAATCAACATAGCAGCGACTGTAATCGCTACATGAAAGCCGTCAAGAATATATTCTCCAAGCATTTGGAAGAAAGTTTGTTCTTCGTTTTCTTCAATGATCAACTCATCTTCTTTTTCTTCTAATTCATAGGGATTAACGATGGAGGCCAAGATATACCCACCGAATAAGTTCAATACCAGCGCAGTAATTACATACTTAGAATCGATCAACGCCATATAAGAACCCACGATCGACATCGAAACAGTCGACATGGCAGAAACGCTCATGGTAAATAAACGTTTTTCAGATAAGAAAGGCAATTCTTTTTTTATTGAAATAAAAACTTCAGATTGACCTAGTATTGCTGAAGCAACACCGTTGTAAGATTCTAATTTCCCCATACCATTGATTTTACTTAAACCCAATCCAACTGCCTTCATGAATAATGGCAAGATCTTGATATAACGCAAAATCCCGATGATTGCAGAAATAAAAACAATCGGCATCAAAACATTTAAGAAAAACGGTGCACTGCCTTTATTGGCTACCCCAGCAAAAACGAAATTGACTCCTTCACCTGCAAACGCCAGTAAATGATCGAATACTTTCGCTAACATGGAAACGACTGCTGTACCAAAAGTCGTTCGTAACAAAATAAAACCAAAAATAAATTGCAACACGATCATCAATAGTAAAGTTTTTACTTTGATGGCTTTCTTGTTGGTACTAATCAAAAAAGCAAGGCTAAAAATAAAAAGTAATCCAATAATTCCTAAAATCTGACTCAAACTATCACTCCTAATCAAAATTCCGTTTAATTTTACACGTTTTATCGTTAAAATACTAATTTTTTGCTAAGATTATCATCGCTTTTTTAGACTGAAACGCATACATTTCAATTGAAACGGATACAACAAAATAAAACTCTTAAAAGATTATCAGTTGCACTTTTTCAGGTGCAATTTAAATAAAATCTTTTAAGAGTTTATTCAGCTTTTTGTTCATAAAGAAACAATGATTATTGATAAAATAAATTTTCCGATGGATAGAAGGGAGCACTTGTGATATCAATACCTAATTGTTTCAACGTTTGTTCGTCATTTTTATTGACGATGACTGTCGAGTGAGCTTGAGCACCATCTAATTCAGCAAGTTTGTCATAAGCTACTTGAGCGATAGGGTTGGTTACCGCACTGATCGAAAGAGCAATCAGTACTTCATTTAGGCTCAATGTATCAACGGAAGAATGCAGTGCGGCAGACTTCATCCCTTGAATCCGTTCTAGAACAAGTGGCGACAACAATGGAATATTATCTGAGATATGTGCCAAATGTTTGATCGCATTTAAAATGACGGCAGCAGAAGCATTCATTAAAGAACTGGTGCGTCCTGTAATGATCACTTCATCGGGTAATTGGATCGCGATCACCGCAGAAGGATCGTTGCTGTCATTTTGAACAGTTTTTGCATACTCATGAGCAGGCAATACCACTTGACGGTCTTCAGGTTGAAGACCTACTTCTTCCATGATCAATTTAATTCGATTTACTGCTTCCTCATCGATCAATCCTTTTTTGAAATCACACTCTGTTTGGAAATAGCGGCGGATGATTTCTTGTCGAGAAGCTTCTTGCACAACTTCATCATCAACGATTCCGAATCCCACACGATTCACACCCATATCGGTAGGGGATTGATAGATTGATTCTTTACCAGTGATTTTTTCAATGATCCGTTTGATTACTGGAAAGGTTTCAACATCTCGATTATAGTTTACAGCAACCTTGCCATAGGCATCATAATGGAAGGAATCGATCATATTGACATCTTTTAAATCCACAGTGGCAGCTTCATAGGCAATGTTTAGTGGATGTTTCAATGGGACATTCCAAACAGGGAAGGTCTCAAATTTTGAATAACCTGCTGATTGTCCTTTTTGGCTTTCATGATAAAGCTGATTCAAACATGTTGCTAGTTTGCCACTACCAGGTCCAGGAGCAGTAACAACAACGATTGGTTTACTGGTCTCAATATATTCATTTTTGCCAAAGCCGTTTTCAGAAACGATTTTTTCAACATTGATTGGATAATCTTCAATTTCTGAATGTTTGTAGACTTTGATATCACGTCTTTCTAATTTATTGACGAAGACATTCGTAGCTGGCTGACCATTGTAACGAGTAATGACGACACTATTGATAGATAATCCGTAGCCACGCATTTCGTCGATCAAGCGTAAAATATCCATGTCATAAGTGATACCATAATCCCCACGAATTTTATTACGTTCAATGTCTCCAGCGTAGACGCAAATCAAGATTTCTGCTTGGTCTTTTAATTTTTGTAACAATTTGATTTTTGCATCTTCTTCAAAGCCAGGCAAAACACGTTTGGCATGCTTATCATCGACCAATTTGCCTCCAAATTCTAAATATAATTTGTCATAGTGATTCACTCGTTCAAGGATATATGCTGATTGTTCTTCGATATATTTCTCTGAATCAAAACCGATTTTTTTCACGAGATTCCCTCCTTAAGTACTAAAGCATTTTTTCATTTTTTTTGATTTTCGTCAACTAGTAACTAACACCGGATTAAAACAACAGATAAAATCTCAAATCTGGCTTGTTTCATCTTAAATTCATTGGTATGATAGTTTTGATAAGGAAGGTGTCACATGAAAAAAAGACAGAAAAAGAAAAACGCATATAAACAATATATCCGTTCGATTTTTACCGGTTATGAAAAAATGCTCGAAAATACTGATTTAGAAGAGATGAAGTTTACTTACTTGAATGAAGAAACACTATTATCTCGTGATGAAAATCAGCGCATTCACTTCACAACCAGAGATCTGCCTCAAAAATAAAAAAATTACTGAGTGAAAAAGAGTGGGGGGATCTGTAGTAACCCCCAAAAGTTAGAATCTAACTTTTGGAGGTCGCTTCAATCCTCTTTCCACTCTTTTGTTTTACTCTCGATACGTAAGATTATTCAATAGTGAAAGTACAATAATCAGACCTTATCAAAACGGTGGATAATCAATGAATATTGATTAAAAGATACATAGAGGAGGAAGCCCTTTGTAACATTTTTTTCTATAAAATGGTACTATTAAATTATCAATTCAATAGTAAGTAAACTCAACCTATTGTGCTTCTGTCCAAGAAAGTGGATAACTGTGAGGAGGTAATCAAAATGAAAGAAACACCACAAGAAAATAACGAAGAAATCATCATTCAACAAGAAGATGACACTACTTTTTTTGATATCAAAGAAAAAGCTAGCACGAATCTATCTCAACTGTTAGAGGATTTACAAGCATTTGAAAGAGCTGTTCGTGAAGAAAACATTCCAGAAATCTATCAACTGTATAATGGTCATTTAAATGAGGAATTGAAAAAAAGTTCGAATGAAAACCATGAAATCGATCAGCTATTAATGCGGAAAATTCATGATCGCTTTATTCAAGAATTTCCATTTATGGAGCTAGTCGAAAAGATTTCTCCTACGATGAGTTATTACAAGATCGGTACGTATTATCACGAAAGGCCAACAATTGGCATCGATGCTAGTCTTCCGGAAATTTTCGTTTTGCCCCAAATTGACGAAGAGTGGGGCACCTATGCAAACCAGGAACCGGATGACTACAGTCAACAAATTAACGAACTTGATGCTAAAGTCATCACTGCAAAAGCCGAGATCGATCGTCTGGATGAAGAATTAAAAGAAGTGGATCGCCAAATCTCTGATCTGGATGACACTAAAGGATTCTTAAATCGTAAAAAAATTGATGAAGAAATCCAAGAACTGAAAAAACAAAAACAAGCATTATCGAATGAAAAATTAGGCTGGATGCCTTATCTTGAAGCACCTGAAAAAATCCAAAATCAAAAAGCTGCTTTACTTAACGAAGCAAAAGCGAATCAATTACGTGCAGCGATCGTTGAAAAAGAACAACGACAAATCAATCGCTACTTCGGTGGGATAGAAGGGTTCAGTCAAACCATCCATCATTTCCTAATGAATTACTTAGGTAATGTTGATCCACATGAAAACCCAGAAGTATCGATGCAAGAGGGAGGGGTAGAGTAATGAATGAGCATGAAGAGTTAGAAAAAAATGAAGAGCTGGAAGCACAATCGTTAGCAGAAACGACTGTGGCGGAAGAAGCAATAGAAACAGATCCTGAAAACTCCAGCAATCACTCTGCTTCTGAAGATGATTTGCTTGATGAAAATGAACAGGTCACTTCTGAACAATTAGAGGCAATTGAATCCAGTCATCCACATGAAGCGAGGGAAAATCAAGTCTATTTAGAAACAAAAGAAAAAGACCATCAAGACATTGTTCTTTTAATTGAAACAGCAGAGGCAGAATTAGCGGATTTACGCTTACGAAAATATCTACTTGAATCGGACTTTTCACAATTATTAGATGCTTTTGAACGCTATATCTTAATAGCAGAACCTATTTCCCCGATTGGTAAGACAAGTTTGATCGAATACTTTACTTATGAGTTGCTAAAACCTTTAAATGATATTGGTTTGAAATTCTCTAATACCACTTATGATACTTGGGAAACACGACATTTTTCGATCAACTATCGTTTGAATGATTCCAATCAATTAGTATTTTCTTTTGTTCTTCCGACGATTGATCAACGATACCAAGTGGAATCACTCAACTTATTGGAAGTTTCACCAGAAACGATGGAAATCACGGTTCAGGATGACCGTGTGTTATCTTTGATTCGTTATTGGTCTGTTGAACGGGTATTCTCTGCTGGTCAACTGACTATTTTCAATCATAAGTTCAACCAAATATTAGCTCATGCACGTCACTTAGGTTTTTTAGTCAAGCAAACTTTACTAGATAACACCCAACCGTTACATCTGAATCTTCAAAGTCAATTTGAATTGACTGACCAGGTACTAGATGACATCTTTATCGTAGCGATGAAAAATCCTCAATATGATTTTGAAAAAATTGGAGAAGAAAAATACCAAGTTCTATTAGATAAAGGACAATCCATGATCATTTCCAAAAATCAGAAAAACCAAACAATGCTTGAAGTTTCTTCCGGGGAGTACCATCGATCAGTGATTGATTTCTTTATCAATTACGAATTTTTGGTTCCTTTGATGGTTCGAAAGGCTTAGACAGGATATAAACGTGTGGCAATCCTTAGAGAGATTGTCGCATGTTTTTTGTTCCGTCTGCAGGCAATAGATCACACGGTTCTTCCGAGAGATAGTTAACTGAGAAACTGTTGAGAAGAAAAGAAAGAAGGAAATAAGATGGAAAATTTTAAAAAGAGCGGGATGTTCTCTGTGATTGCTGCATTAGGTGCGAATATTTTAGTTGCAATCAGTAAATTTGTCGGTTATGCCATTAGTGGAAGTGCGGCAATGCTGAATGAAAGTATTCATAGTATCGTCGATTGCAGCAATCAAATCCTTTTGCTTTTTGGGGATAAACGAGCGAATAGAGGGCAAAGCGAGTTACACCAATTTGGCGAAGGAAGAGCAAAATATTTTTTTAGCACAATTGTGGCAACCATGCTCTTTTTTGGTGGGGGAGCTTTGGGAGTCATGGAAGCTTTTGAAAAATTGACCCATCCTGCGCATGAAGTTGATAACTCATTGATCGTTATCATTATTTTAATTTTTGGATTAGCCATTGAAGGAACGTCATTACGTATCGCTATGAAAGAAATCCATGAGTTGAATACCGAAAAATTATCATTGATGAAATTTTTGAGAGAAAGTCGTCACAGTGAAATTTTGATCATCTTTACTGAAGATTTTTGTGCTGTGATCGGACTCATTCTTGCTTTATTAGGAACAGTCTTGACGATGGTAACAGGAATTGCGGCGTTTGATGCGATTAGCGGCCTATTGATCGGATTATTGTTGATGGGAGCTGCCATTTTCTTAGCAAAAGAATTTTATAGTTTGATTGTTGGTGAAAGTGTGACAACGAGTGACTTGATTAAAATCAAGCAAGCCTTTGAGCGTCCGGAAGTCTCTCGTTTGATCGATGTAAAGACCGTCCATCTGAGCCCAACTGAGGTATTGGTAGCTGCTAAAATCGATATCTTTGATCACCCAGAGAATGAATCCTGTGCAATCATCAATAACATTGAAGAAACGATTCGGCAGTCTTTAAATGATAAAAAAGTTTATATTTATATTGAAACTGATAAATATGACCCTAATTATCGAAGATGACCATGCTGATTCTTCAGCAAAATAATGCTTTTATGTTGCATAAAAATAACTTGTTTATGATTTGAAATTTCAATATTCAAGCTTAAAATGAGAAAAATATAATATTGTTTTTAGATAAAACGGCTACAATTTCGTTTTTTTATGTTACAATGAGTCCGCTGTTTATTTGTTGTAATTGAAGGAGACATTTTGATGAATAAAAAGAAAAGTGCGCCATGGCTTCAGGCTTTGCACGCAGTAATGCCACTTTGCTTAAGTTATATACCAGTTGGGTTAGCTTGTGGTGTCTTATTGCAAAAAGTGGGTTTTGATCCAATCTTAACCGGTCTGTTGTCCATATTAGTATTTTCGGGTGGAGCGCAATTTTTAGTTGCTTCGATGCTAACAACTCAAGCATCTTTTGCAACGACACTTTTGATGGTATTTTTCTTGGAATTACGTTACACATTGTTAGGGTCGAGTCTTTCAGGTTTTATGAAGAAAGAAAAGAGACTATTCTTGGCGGTATTTTCACAATCGTTAAATGATGAAAATTATGCGGTTAATTATCTTAAATATTCAACTGATCCTACATGGAATAAGCGTAAAGCTTTATATGTAAATTGGTTTTCGATGGCTTCTTGGACAGGTAGTAACATGATTGGAAACATGTTTGGTTCTGTTATCCATGTAGATGCTGATCTCGTTCACTTTGCACTGACTGCGATGTTTATCTTCATGTTTGTCATGCAAATGAAAAATAAGCTGCTCATTTTTACAGGATTGTTTTCTGGTGTATTAGGCGTTACTTTCATGGTCATGTTCCAAAATACATTAGGTTTAATTGCTGCGACGGTGATCGCCTCTTTTGCAGGGTTTGCTTTAGAGAAAGCTTTCAAAAAAGAGAAGGCAAAAAAATTAAAACGATTAAAAAACCGTGGCAAACATGTCAATGAACCACTATTCAACTTCCCAGAACAGGAGAGTCAACATCATGACTAAGACGTATCTTATTCTTTTAGTACTTAGTTTATTCGTGGTGGCTTATGTGCCACGACTATTCCCGATGCTCTATTTTACCCATCGGAAAGTCCCTTCATGGTTTAGTGAATGGATGAAATATGTGCCAGTGGCGCTATTCGCAGCTTTAGCATTCAAGGATGTCTTTATTACCCATGAACATTTAGCCATTGCTTGGAATATCAAAATCTTAGCTATGGTTCTCGTAGTTGGCGTGGCGTATAAAACTCATTCTATGGCATTATCAGTAGTAACTGGACTTGCTTCGGTATTTTTGCTGTCGATGTTTTAAACAGTTCCAAAATTTTGCCTTCTCTTAGTTTTAGAGAATGGCTTTTTTTTTGCCTTTTTTATTAAAATTTTAAGGATGATTTGTCCTTCTTTGAATTTTTGCTATAATGGGAAAGGTATTGATTTAAATATAGATAGTTGAGGAAAATTTAATGAATAAAAAATTGATGCAAGGAACATTTTGGTTAACCTTTGCTAATTTGCTTTGTAAGGTATTAGGTGTTGTTTACTTGATCCCATGGCTAAGTATGATGGGGAACAATCAAGAAGGAATGTTAGCGACCACTTTATACAATGTAGGTTATTTACCTTATGGCTTGTTCCTGATGCTGGGAACAGTTGGGTTTCCTAATGCGATTGCTAAAAAAGTCGCTGTAGCAACGAAAGAAAATGATGAACAGGGCTGTCGAACGATTTTTCGCAGTACCATCAATATCATGTTTGTCATTGGGATCGTTTCTGCTGTGCTGATGTATCTTTTTGCCCCGATGCTTGCAGGAATCAGCCCAATTGCAAATGTAAATAATGGGATCTTAGCAATTCGTAGTTTGTGTCCGTCATTGATCGCCATTCCAGTTCTTAGTGCAATGAGAGGTTATTTTCAAGGGAAAAACAATCTGAGACCTTATGGGACCTCACTAATCATTGAACAAGCGGTTCGTGTCCTGGTCATTTTAGCAGGAACGTTTTACTTACGCGTCTTGACCGATGGAACGATTTTAGAAGCTGTTCTGATCAGTACAGTGGCATCCTTCTTTGGTGGGTTAGCAGCAATTATCCATATGTATTTCGTTGGAATAAAAAATGATTATTTCAAATTAAAAGATTTCTTGATCTCTAGTCGCTATTTCAAGCATGAAAATCGGGCAGAGTCGGTATCGATCATTCGTGAAACTTTACCTTTCATCTTTGTGGGATCTGTTATTACCATCGTGCAAATGATTGACCAAGTGACGATGAAGCCGTTGTTGCATTTTTTCAGACCTGAAATCACGAATCAACAATTGGAATTTTTATTTAGTCGAGCATCAGTTAATCCCAACAAGTTGACATTGATCTTGATTTCTATGGTTGGTACAGTCGCAATCAGCAGTTTGCCGATTTTAAGTACTTTGAGAAAAAAAGATCGTTTGCAAATTGAAAAGACAGTAGGAGATAGTTTTTCAATTGCTGTCTTGATTTTACTTCCTTCTCTTGCGGGGATGTCATTATTGGCGGGTCCATTGTATACCTTATTTTTTGGATATGATCCTGATAGTGTCGGCTATTTCCAATTTGCCTTACTCGCTTCATTATTCTTTTCATTGTTCACGATTCTTTCGACGATGTTACAATCACTTAGCCATCATATGATTGCGATTCGGCTGACCGTTGAAGCGATTATTTTGAAAATTGTCTTTCAAGTGATTGGATTAGCACTATTTGACGGTTATGGTATGAGTTTTTCAAACACAATGGCTTTTGCGATCGTGTTTATCAGAGGTTATTTCTATATGTGTAAAGAGTATCGAATCGCACCTCTAGCTAAAATCAGATTTTTCTTTCTTAAAACATTCCGCTCAACCTTGTTGATGCTGGTTCTTTGTTCGGTTGTATTTATCCTATTGAACCTCCAATTGACGATGACGTCGAAAGCCCATGCTGTTGTTTATTGTGTTGGCCTTGGTGGAATAGGTGGGCTGACATTTCTCTTTGCTCAATTTGGCAGAAATGGGCTCCAATTACTTAAAAACTTCCAGCATCGGCATCACTCAACCAAAAATTAGGAACAACATCCAGTTCATGATAATTTTTTAAAGCTACAGAAAGTGAGAGGGACGTGATTGTTTCTCTCACTTTTTGAGTGAGAGGTTCAAATGTCATCTTTCTTATGATATAGTTAAATAGACTGGTAAAATTCTTTGAAATGAGGAAATTAAATAAATGAAACTTGCAGTAGTTACTGACAGTACGGCTTATTTGCCTGAACGAATCCAAAATCATCCTGATTTGTTCGTTATTCCGATCCCTGTCATTTTGGATGGGAAAATCTACAATGAAGGAATAGACATAGAAGCTGACGAATACTATGGGCTTCTAAATAAAAGCAAAGACTTCCCGACCACTTCACAACCTGCTGTTGGAGAAGTACTGGCGCTTTACGAAGAACTGAAAAGAAAAGGATACGATACCATCTTAAGTATCCATTTATCCTCTGGGATCTCCGGCTTTGTCAACACATTACATGCTATGAAAAACGACATTGACGGTGTAAAAATCGTTCCTTATGATTCTAAGATCACGAGTATGCCAATGGGTCACATGGTAGAAGCTGCTCTAGATTTAAATCAAAAAGGTCAATCTCTTGAAGAAATTATCGCACATATCGATCGTATCCGAGATAATACGTATGCTTATCTCATCGTGGATGACTTGAACAACTTAGTACGCGGTGGACGCTTGACTAATGGGGCTGCATTGATAGGTGGATTGCTTAAAATCAAACCGATTTTGACTTTTTCAGAAGGAAAAATCGTTTTATTTGAAAAAATCCGTTCAAGTAAAAAAGCTTTCGCTCGTGCCGAAAAAGTCATCGGCATGAGAAATGAGGAAATTGCACCACCTGTTAAGCTTTATGTGATTCATGCAAATAATTTGGAAGTTGCCATACAAGAAAAAGAAAAATTACAAAAACAATACCCACATGCTGACATTGAGATTGGTCATTTTGGTCCAGTGATTGGTAGTCACTTAGGAGAAAAAGCAATCGGGCTTGCCATCTCTGCGCAATAATTTAGATTATTCAATTCAATGCAAGCATCGTCTCTCATTCATTGGGATACGATGCTTTTTTTGCATTTTTTCTATATAAGGCGTATAATCCTTAAAAGTTTAGTAAATGAGTAAATCACTAGGTTAGTAATTTACTAAAAGAGAAAGGATGGATTTAGATGGAAATCCCAACAAATTTAAAACACAAACCTGTTATTGTCGTTGAAGACTATGATCAAGTTGATGGTAGAAATGCTTTGCATACGGATGCTAAAGGACTATCTTTAGGGTTAGCACAATGGAATGATCGTGGAAAAGTTGATATTTCAGGCAAGGTATGGCGCCATACGGGTGAAAAATGGTCACGTCAATCGGAAGAACTACCAATCACTCGGATCTTAGATCTAGCAATTTTAGCTGCGCAAGGGAGTTTGTATTTTCAAGATGCGTATCGCTATGAAAAATTTTATGATCCTGAAAATCCAGTTGTCGATATTATTGGACTTCAAGGGAATCGAATGACGGTTGAAGTGGATACCAAAAATCCTAAGATCGATGAAGATATTATGCTCTATTATGACACGTTACAAAAAGATGGCGAATTGATCGGAGAACGTTTCCGAATTTTGAAACGTCTATTAGATGATTTAGGGTATTAAGGAAAAAAGGAGTGAGGTACATTGGAAGATTTCTCACTGACAAAAGACCGTCAATTTTCAAGTGTTGAAAAACAAATGATTTGGCAAAAGCCAACGAGTCATCGAACCAGTCAAGAAGAACAAAGAATCGCAGCTGAAATCTTTGAAAACTGGAATGATCCTGAAATGAAGATCAGTAACATCTTGCTTGAAGGGGATGCTGGGTCAGGAAAAACGCAACTGGCTAAAGCTCTTTCGGCTGATTTACAACTTCCTTATACGAAAATAACTTGTTTTGCGGATATGGATAAATCAGATGTCTTTGGTGCGCTATTGCCTATTGTTGAGTCTGACGTAGATGAAGATCAAGAATTGATTGATGCAATCAACCAAACAGAGACATTAGAGGCTGTCTTACGGTTAATAAAAAATCACTATAATCTTAGTACAGAAATGGCTAAATCCAAACTGGCTGATTTCATCAAGCGGATGGAACAAAATGAAAATAGTAGCGTTCGCTATAAATATTATCCCTCTGAAATTGTTCGTGCGATCGAAAAGGGGTATTTGTTAGAAATCCAGGAGCCAACGGTGATCCGTGATGCTTCCGTATTAGTTGCTTTAAATTCCGCTCTTGAGCCAAATGGATTATTGAATTTACCCACAGGTGTCGTCGTCCGTCATCCAGATTGCGTCATCATCATCACAACAAATCGGAACTACCAAGGTAATCGTCCGTTGAATGAATCTTTGAGAGATCGGATGCAACATGCTGAGAAGATGGATTTACCTTCACTTGAAGTGATGGCTGAGCGAGCCTTAGGTAAGACAAAGATTCAACAACCTGAACTGCTCTTGAAATTAGCAGAGATCATTCGTTTATTAGATGATACTGCCAAAGCGAATGCCATCAAGGGAGTGGCTGGTATGCGTTCCTATTTTTATTGGGCAAATACTTGGAAACAAGGGCAAGATCTTTTCCAATCGATTTATCCTAAAGTTCTCTATAAATTGACCACTGTTCCAGAAGAATTGGAGATATTAACCCAAGCATTAGAACAAAGTGGGCTTCTTGAAGAACTTCGTGAATTATTACGGCAAATAAAGTGGGGACGTCTTTCAGAAGAAGCTTCAAGAAATCGAGGCAGAATCCTTAACGATGAAGAAGCTGATGAACGTAATATCGATCAACTAGCAGAAGAAACGTTGTCTTTAATGGAAAATGAGTCGCCTGAGATCGAAGAAGAAACTCCACCAGTGGAGAATGCTGAGATTGAAGAGGAAAAAAAAGCAGAGCCTTTTTCATTTGAACAAGAACGAAGTCAAGAAGTTTCAGGTCAGGGGCAACAGGAGCAACAAGCAGAAGATAATTCAGAAAAAATGTCTGCCTCTGATATGGAGGCTTACGACAAAGAAATCAAACGTGAGTTAACGAAAGAAGCACGACAAATAATGAAGGGGACGATGCACGAAAAAGAAGGACTGATCGTTCATCGACCAAAATTTGAACTCAAAGCACAAGAAGCAGAACAAATCAGACAACAAGTTTTACCGATCGTTGAAACATTAAGCCGTCAAATTTTAGATTTGTTGGAAAATGATGAATCAACGACTTATCAAAAAGGAAAATATGAAGGACAACGGTTCAATGCGAGTCGTGTGGCCTATAATGACCTAGGTTATTTTGATAAGAAAAATCCACCCCACGAACAACCTTCATTGGCAGTGGCTTTAAGGATTGATGAATCTGGTTCAATGATTCGAGATGAACGAATCGAAGCAGCAAAAAAAGCAGCGATCGCCATCGCAGAATTTGCTAAACGTGTAAATATTCCTTTAATGATTTATGGAGATACAGCAGATGTCTCAACGAGAGAAAAGACCTCGATTTTTTCTTATAAAGAATTTAGTGATGATTTCCAATGGTTAGATGAGAAGTTAGTGACGATGAAACCACGACAAAACAATCGTGATGGTGCCAGTTTGAGACTAATCGCTAACAAACTAAGCCAAGAAGCTGCCACGACTAAATTGCTGATCTCGATTAGTGATGGCCAGCCTAAAGCTTTGCCAGACTATACTGGGAAGAAGGCAAGGGAAGATATCCAAAGCGTTGTGTCTGAATATGACCGTCAAGGAGTCATCTTTGTGGCTGCTGCGATTGGACAGGATCAAAAAGAAATCAAAGAGATATATGGGGAAAATCGTTTCATTGATATGACAGACATCAACGAGTTACCACAGCAATTGATCCAATTGATTGCTCGCTATTTGTAAATAGCTGAAAATAGCTGGTGTCACGTATAAGTCCATTCATCGACTAAGAGAGATTGTGACAGAAGTGTCTAGCTCTGAGAACAAGCCGAAGAATTCGAAAATAGTTCCTATTTTTGGATTTTCCGGCTTGTTTTTTTGTTAGAGCGACTGCTGGAACAACGGGAAGAGGTTATGAACGCATTGTAGCGAATGGCTAAACACCATTTAGTTTATCTATCAGACACTTTTTGATCGTTAATCGACTGTTAAATCCTAACATTCTGCAAACCAGATAACGAAACAAAAAGGAAACTATTAAAGAGAAAACGATGTTATCGGTAACATCAACAAAAAATAGTGGCATTGTTTTATAATAGAGAAAAAGAGAAGGGAAGTAAACAATGACTCAAACAAAAGCTTGGTGGAAAGAAGCGGTCGGATATCAGATTTATCCTGCCAGTTTTATGGATAGTAATGGGGACGGCATTGGGGATCTCAATGGGATTCGTGAAAAGCTTCCTTATTTAAAACAATTAGGGATTGATTTTATTTGGATTAATCCAGTTTATTCTTCACCTTTTATTGATAACGGTTACGATATTAGTGACTACCAAAATATTCTAGAAAAATTTGGAACAATGGCCGAATTTGACCAATTACTGGCAGAAGCACATCTACAAGGAATCAAAATCATTATGGATCTAGTCATCAATCATACCTCTGATCAACACGAGTGGTTTATTGAATCAAAGAAGTCACTGGATAATCCTTACCGAGATTACTATATCTGGGTAGATGGAACACCTGAAAACGCTCCGAATGACTGGCAATCGATTTTTGGTGGCTCAGCTTGGGCATATGATGAACAGACGAAACAATATTATCTGCATGTCTTTGCTAAAGAGCAGCCTGATTTGAATTGGGAAAGCGAGAAATTAAAAAATGAACTTTTTTCTATGATTCGCTGGTGGTTAGATAAAGGGATCGATGGGTTTCGTTTAGATGCGATTTCCCATGTGAAAAAAGATGAATATTCTGTTAAAGCAACTGAAAACCCCTTTTCTCCTTTTCAAAATGTTTCCGGGATCGATGAACACTTAAATGAATTAAAAGATGTTTTTGATGACTATGACATTATGACTGTTGGCGAAGCTAGCGGGGTGTCGTCTGAAGAAGGTCCAGAATGGGTCGGCGCTGATGGGTATTTTGACATGATCTTTGAATTTGACCATATCTCGATTTGGAAGCACGAAAAAGAAGGGAAACTTGATGTTATCAATTTAAAAAGAGCGTTAAGTGCCTGGCAAACCGCTTTAGACGGTAAGGGTTGGAATGCACTTTATATGGAAAATCATGATACACCTCGTTCAGTTTCTGTTTTTGGTGATCCTGAACATTATTGGCAAAAATCAGCAAAAGCAGTCGCAATGATGTACTTTTTCCTGCAAGGCACGCCATTTATTTATCAAGGACAAGAAATCGGTATGACGAATATGCCGTTTACTGCCATCGAACAAATCGATGCCGTCGATTCAAGACGTCTTTATAACCAATTGCTAGAAGAAGGAAAATCTCCTGAGGAAGCTATAGATATTGTTGCTGATACAACAAGAGACAATAGCCGAACACCTATGCAGTGGGGATCAGAAAAATATGCCGGATTCTCAACAAACGAACCTTGGCTGATGGTAAATCCCAACTATCATACACTTAACGTAGAAGAACAAGAAAACGATCCTTCGTCGATCTTATCTTTCTACAAACAAATGATCCGCATCCGTCGTGAAAATCAAGGATTGATCTATGGTTCACTCAAAGAATATCTCGCTGAACACGACCAACTCTATGTTTATGAACGATCATTTACCGATAAAAACTATCTGATTATGGTCAATCTTACGAGTGAAGTAGCGGAATATTCATTACCGAATGAAGTTGATGTTCCTTGGGAATTACTTCTCACGAATCAAGAAGAACGTGTATTTGAACGAGTGGGTAAGCTTGATCCTTATGAAGCGAAATTATTTGTAAACAGTAAAAAAAGAAACTAAAAAAAGTTTGTCTTGAGCTTTCTAATGAAGTCCAAGGCAAACTTTTTTGACATACTGTATGAAGTTGGGTGACTGTACCTTTATAGAAATTAGATAATAAGTGAATATTTTATAATAAAGAATAACATTTACATAAATATTAGGTAGGTTACCAGTTAATTGATTCTTTTAAATCACTTCATACTCAGCTCGCGGACCACCAATGTATTTTGGACGTGAACGCAGAGCTGTAACATGCGCGGCTCCTAATGTTTGACTGCTTGGTCGAACAGGTACTTGAACGTGTTTGACATGCATACCGATGGAAGTATCACCGATATCGATTCCAGCTTGCGCTACCACATGTTCCACTTCTACTGGATCATCGAATTGGTCAAACGCTGCTACTGAACAAGCGCCACCAGCGTGTAAGGCTGGTACAACAGAAACAATTTCAAATTGTTTTTGCTCTGCTACGGAGCGTTCGACGACAAGGGCTCGATTAATGTGTTCACATCCTTGAACAGCTAAAGCGACTCCTAAAGGTTGCAATATTTCTCTAATCGTTTGGATAATCCACTGTCCAACTGGAGCACTTGAGTTTTTACCAATTTGTCCACCGACCACTTCACTGGTACTACATCCTAATACAAATAAATCGCCAGATTTTAAATTTGCTTCTGCTAATACCTCGTTGACCATTTTGGTTAATTCTTGTTTTAAAGATTCTTCTGTGATGCTCATTTTATTCTTCCTTTCATTACTTACTTTCTTTTTGTACTCTCGTTCGTTTTAGAGCTTGAGTGAGTGGTAAAGCCAATCCAACCCCTATAATATTTTGAAAAATATTTCCAGGAATAGAAGCTACCCCCGCAGGCCAATCATATAAAAACCAACCTGCTAAAAAATAGCCACTAATCATCAGACAACTACCGATAAAAAGACCGACAAATCGACCTTTGCTTGTTTTTTCGGCAAAATAGCCACTGACCAATCCTTGCAAACCATGGATCAATAAGGAAAAAAGGGCCCATTGCGGATAACCTGACAGTAAATCGATGAATAAACCACTTGAGGCACCGACAACGAACCCACCAAATGGACCAAATAATAAAGCAGTGGTGTAGATGCCAGCTTCGCAGAGCGTGACAAAGCCGTTAGTTGCTGGTATTGGAACCAAAATTGTTAAAGATAATGCTACTGTTAAAGCGATCAGCATGGCATATATTGTCATTCGTTTCGTATTCAACGATTAAATCCCTCCTTTGATGTTACCGCCAGACCAGACACTGCCCGTTTGATCATTCATTTCAACACCGTTTAAAATACATTGATAAACGTACGTTTTACTTCGTTGAATGGCTTGTGGGAGCGTATAGCCATGGACGAGATTCGCTGTAATAGCAGAAGAAAAGGTACATCCTGCGCCATTCACCGTTGATCGTGTTAATTTTTCCATTGTAAAAGTGGTTAGCCCGTCATGACTATACAAAACATCGATTGCTTCATCGCCATGAATCCCAGAGCCACCTTTAACAACGACCGCTTTGCTTCCTAAAGTATGAATAAATTTGGTTGTCTCTATCACTTCATTGATGCTTGAAATTTTTTTCTTTCCAGAAAGGAGAGCCGCTTCTTTAAGATTGGGCGTGACAAGATCAACAAGGGGGAAGAGTTCTTTCACTAAGCACTCAATATACTGTTGATTCGCTAATGAAGTAGTTTCTTTAAAAGCTAAAACCGGATCAAGAACGATTGGGATTTGAGGGTGCTTTTTTAAAAAATCTCGGACGATCATGATTGCTTCAAGAGAATGCAATAAGCCAATTTTGATACCCGCTAAGTCTGTCATCTTCTGGATCGAAGCAAGTTGCTGTTCCAACCACTTAGCAGGTAGATTTTCTAAGAGGAATGCGTTGTTTTCGTCTAACATGCCTACACAGGTGAGCGCGCTCATTCCAAAAAGTTGAAAATTCTCAAAAGTTTTCAAATCGGATTGAATTCCTCCACCGGCAAAAGGGTCAGAACCACCAATTGTAAGTATTTTTCTCATTGTTTTCCCTCCACGAAAAGAGTATAACGAAAGTTGTTAGAAAAGAAAACAGCCAATTGGCATATTTTTATGTCATCCAATTTTGCGTAGTCTTTAGATCACCAAAATTTATCTATCATCTGAATGAAACAAGTACACTGTATTGTTGGCAACTTAACAGCTAGAAGAAAACATAAGCTATGCATACTCAAATGAACAACTTCATTAGATATTATTATCAATAAATTGAATCTTTTTTTGTCATTCCTACAATTTTTAACAACTGAAAAATGGTTAAACAAAAGAGAACACTGACGTTATACCTGCTAGGTAAGAGGATAACGTCAGTGTTCTTTTTATTATGCTTTTAATTCTTTTTCAATTTGTAGTCGACGGACTTTCATCGTTGCAGTCCGTGGGATATCTTCATAATCTCTGATAATCGGCGTATTCAATCGAGGTAACTCATGCACTTGTTTCCACCAACGATCCCAGTCCATTTCGTGATTAGGAGCAAGAGCGATCAATGGTTGTGGTGCATTGTTTTTATCACGAACGATGACCACCTCCGATAGAAATTCTAATGAGTCTAACAAGAAATCTTCGATCGCTAAATTACTATTGATTGTATCGATCAAATCCACTTGACGATCCTTTAAGAACAAATGCCCCTGTTCATCCATGCTGCCGTAATCACCGCTGTCCCACCAAGCACCATAAACATTTTCTTGGAAACGAGCATCTTCTTTATAATAAGTTAATGCACGACCTTTTGATAATAAATGGATGTGTCCATCTGTATTAGCAGGTAAGACGTTCCCATTTTCATCTGCGATCCGCGCTTTGGTTAAGTTGCCAAGTCCCACACCCATGTCTCTCGCATTACTCGTTTTTAAACTCTCTAATGTATGAGCTTTTAAAATCATCGGTCCGCATTCGCTTTGGCCATAAACTTGTAAGAAAACAGCTTCTTGATTAGGAGAAGTCCGTAAGAATGTTTCCATAGTAGAGTTGTTGATCGCATCAAAAGTGGAATGGTAATAACGAATACCAGCAAAAGCTTCTGGATATTCTTTCGCTGTAAAGCTCCACTGAACAAAGTTGTTTGGATGTGTTTCAAGTGCAATCGGTGGATTTTCTTTTAACATGGCCACAACGTTTTCCCCTTGAGCATCCGCTAACGGCATCATTGGAAAGCCCATCGCCATCAATGAAGAAATACCAATATTGAAGCGAGAATGAACAGGAGAGATATGGAAAGCCACAAGTTTTTTCTCTGCGATCTTAGTAAAGACAGTTTTTTGCCATTTGGTGCGCCAGCCCATTGAATGAGCAGAATGACAAATCAATTTAGGAATACCTGTAGTTCCTGAAGTATGGGTCATATAAGAAATTTCATCGTTCCCCAATTGATTTTGTGCCACTGGTTCTGCTGGTTGAGTCAATAGTTTAGAAACAGCAATTTGTTTTTCTTTTGATCCATTTGAAATGCCAGCCACTCGTTCAGCCGTTTCATCATCAAAAAGGATAAATGGATCTTCTAAACGGTCGACAAAGACTTCTAAAGTGGGGGTAGGGAAGTGATAAGAGATCATTGCTGGTACCGCCCCAAGATAAGCTGTTGCTACAGCTAATAAATAAGTATCAAAAGCTGAACTTTTGTAGATCATGACCTTATCACCAAGTCCGACACCCAAATGAGCTAATTGATAGGCACGAGTCAAAACGAGTTGACAGGTATCTTTGTAAGTGCTTTTAAAACCAAGTTCCAGAAAAGCTGCTAAGGGTTGGTCAAAGATGATTGGTACATCTGGTGTAGCATTCGCTGCTTCTTGAAAATTAGAAAAAAGATTTAGTGGGGAATAAGCGATTGTTTCCATAAGTCACACTCCGATTTCATTTAATAGACAAGTTGGTAAGCAAAGTAAGAAAAATTTGTGAATTAAATCATTTACTTTGCAAATTCAGCTATAATCTTAGCACAAACCCTAAATAAAAAACAGATTTCTTTGTGAAAAAATGAATTATATTTCGTTATTTCATTTTTTATTACTTGTTATTTCCTTGTAAGAGAACTCTAACATCTTTTGATGGACTTCTTCAAATGAATGTCCATTGATATAACGATTACCATAAAGGAAATTGACGATATCCAGATCATCAAAATAAAGGGAAACGTAGTACCCGTAAGTTTTACGACATAATTCTGGCGAAATATTTTTATATACAGTGATTTTACTTAGTATTTGGCGAATCGTCCGTGGAGAGATTTGCTGGTCATGAGATGAACGAAAAGCAAAAGAATCAGGTCCTGTCCCAGTATCAGTTATTGCTAAATAGTTTTTAATGAATGGTAGTGCTTCATTGGGAATTGGCGACTGATTAAGACGATTTTTTTTACGGCTAAGATGAATGATTTGTTTATTTAAGTCAATATCTTTTCTTTTTAATTCAACGACTTCATGGATCTTTAACCCGCAATATAAAAGAATAGCTGCAATCGCTAAATTTCTTGGTCGGTTCCTTTTTTCAAAGCGTGCTTCTCGTGAAGAGTTAAAGCCATTCATAGGAATAAACAGATGCTCAAAGTCTTGAAACAAAGAGGCGTCTATGAATCGAGGCGCTGTAGCAGTAGTTTCAGGGAGCGTTTTTCCTAATAGAGATATTTCTTCAGTCAATAACCCTTTTTGATACAAAAACCGTAGAAAATGATTTAACGAATATTGTTTTCGCGAAAGACCATAATAGCTATTTTTAAATAACTGGTTTGTTTGTTGATCAGCTGTGGTCTGAAACGAACGAGTATGCTGATAGACTTTGTCTAAAAAATTTAAATAGTCTTGTTTTTCAAGACGAAGAATAACTTCATCTGTGATCTCTTGATCTAAAGCTTCGTGAAGATAATCCGTGAATAAATGAAAATCTTTTGCATATTCATAACGACTGCTTAATGAAAGCTTTTTTTGATTTTCTTTTAAAAATTCTTGGAAAATAGGAGGAAGCTGTGCGATGCGTTGTTTTAACTTTTCTTGAATGTGTTTTCGTGTTTTTTGATCCATAAAAGAACCTCCTTTTTGTTCAAACTGGTGTTCTATTTTATTATTGTAGCTTATTTTTCGTTTTTCTTCTATTTCCTTTTACTGATATCTATTTATACCAACGTTTATTTGCTCATGATTCATATATATAGTAACATCGCCAACTATAAGAAAAACTGTAACCAATAAACAGAAAGACAATGATCTTGTAGTATGAACGAATTGTTTCATGAGTTTTGTTGAGTGACATTTTGTCACTGTTGCGCTATACTTTTCGATAGTGACAAAATGTCACTATCGAAAAAGGAAAATGTAGGAGGGAAAGTAATGTTTTTAGCAATGAAAGAAATGAAATACGCAAAACTACGATACGGACTCATTATCGGTATCATGTTCTTGATTGCTTATGTCGTTTTCATGCTATCAGGTCTGGCAAGTGGATTAGCTGAAGAATTTAAAAAAGCAATTGATGATTGGGGTGCTCAAGAAATCGTTTTGTCCGAAGATGCTAATCAAGTGTTTGCAGCATCTCAATTGACAAGAGGCGACCTTGATCAAGTAAATGCGAAAGAAAAAGCACCGATTGGCTTATTCAGTGGAGCAATCAAGGGCAAAAACAAAGAAAATGTGACAGTCTTTGGTACGACTAACGATGCCTTTTTATTACCTAAAATCACAGATGGTCGGATGTTTGATAAGAAAAATGAAATAATTATCTCCCAAAATCTGGCACAAGATCAATATAAGTTGGGAGATCAAATCAAAATCGGTAGCGATGACCAAGCATTTACGATCGTTGGAATTTTTCCTGCCACTTATTATACGGTCTCACCAGTCATCTATACAGATCTAGAAACTTGGACACAATTAAAATATGGAGCCCAACCGTTTGCTTCAGATGACAAAAAGCCGATCAATGCGATCGTGACCAAACAATCAGCTGCAATTGATAAAGATGGCGCATCAAAAGATTTACAAAAACTGACGATTCCTGATTTTATTGAAAGTCTTCCAGGTTATTCTGCACAAAATATGACACTAAATGCAATGGTTTACTTCTTGTTTCTTGTCGTAGCAGCAGTAGTTGGCATTTTTATGTATGTCATCACTTTACAAAAAACGGCGATCTTTGGCGTAATGAAAGCTCAAGGGATTCGCAATTCATTTATTGCTAAATCGTTGATTGCACAGTCATTTGTTATTGGAGTCATTGGTGTCGCCTTAGCAGTTCTAGCTGCTTATCTAACTAGCTTGTTTTTACCAAGTGCGATGCCATTCGCTATTTTTTGGACACAATGGTTGCTATATAGTGGGGTCTTACTCGTTGTAGCAGTTGTAGGCGGCGTCTTCTCAATACGCACGATCACAAAAGTGGACCCAATCACCGCCATAGGAGGGTAAAAAATGAAGAATATTTTAACGATGAAAAATATCGTCAAGACTTTTGGTAGTGGACATACCGAAGTGACTGCACTAAAAGGAATTAATTTTAATGTCAAACAAGGAGAATTTGTCAGCATCATCGGTCCCTCTGGTTCAGGGAAAAGTACTTTCTTAACCATTTCCGGTGGGCTACAAACACCTACTTCTGGAGAAATCGCCATTAATGGTCAGTCTTTTTCCGATTTATCTGAGAAAAAAAGAGCCGATTTACGTTTTAAAGAAATTGGGTTTATTTTACAAAGTTCTAATTTGATTCCATTTTTAAAGGTCAAAGAACAATTTTATTTAGTTGATCGAGTCAGCCATCAGAAACAAAACGAAACCGTCATTGATGACTTATTGAAATCATTAGATATTTATGATCTAAAAGAAAGCTATCCTCGAGATTTATCTGGTGGGGAAAGACAACGTGTAGCGATTGCTCGTGCGTTGTTCAATGACCCCAGTTTGATCTTAGCAGATGAGCCTACCGCTAGCTTAGATACAGATCATGCCTTTGAAGTAGTCAAGTTACTTGTCAAAGAAGCACATGAAAAACAAAAAGCAACAGTCATGGTTACACATGATGCTCGGATGATCAAATGGAGCGATCGTGTCTACCGAATGAAAGATGGTGATTTGATCGAAGAAACGGAGGGATGGGATGCCTAAATCGACATTTCTTAATCTGCCGAATGAGAAGAAACAACGGCTTATTGAAATTTTACTTGAAAATTTTTCAGCTCGACATATTAGCCAAGTAAAAGTTGCAGATATTGTCGAAGATATGGCTATGTCAAGAGGGGCCTTTTATAAGTACTTCGAAGACTTGGAAGATGCCTATACCTACACGATTCAGTATTATTCGATTCAAATCCATCGAGATATTTTGAAATATATCAGTCAAAACAAGCAAGACTTTTTTCAAGGAATTGAAAATTACCTTGCGTGGTGTAGTGAACTGGAACAAAAAAGTAGTTATTGGCAGGCCATCCGCTTTTTAACGAGAAGTGATGATTTTACCAATCACCAAAGAACCAAGCCTTCTGCTGAATCAGGAAGATTAAAGGAATGGTTTAAGTTACTGAAGGCAAATGGCTTTCACATTACTTCAGAAGAAGAAGCGATTAGCTTTTTATATTTTGTCATGGGTCTTGTGATCAATTCATTGACGGATTACATTGCGAATGACTGGACTACTGATGAGTTGTTGCAAGATTATCGTTACAAGGTAAAATGGCTGCAAAGAGGTTTGAACACCGAACGAAGTGAATCTTGAATCCACTCGATTCATTTGTTAGCCGTTTCTTTTTAACTGGTAAGTAGTGTCCGTATTCAGAAAAACACTTCGATACTTCTTTGTGTCATCATCGATAACCAAATAAAAACCTTCGATAGAAAGTTCTTATAGTTGAGAGCAACGATTTTTCCTTTTTGATTCTCCGTGATAGAATTTTTATTGTAAGAAAAGAAAAGGGATGACACAGATGAAGAAAATTATACTATTTGGTGATAGCATTGCTGCTGGATTGTACCAAGGGGAGGTCGTCCATGCATTGGACCATGCGTTATCAACGACCTTAAATGCTTTAGGACAAGCTGATTTTAAGATCATTAACTTAGGAAAAAGAGGCGATTCAACGACAAGCAGCCTTGAACGATTGTCTCAACTTCCCCAAGATGAACGTACAGCTGACTACGTCGTTCTTAATGTTGGCGTTAATGATGCAATCAATCAAAGAGATAACCAAGAAGCCTATCGAAAAAACTTGGAACAATTGATCAACTTTTTTAAACATAGCCAAGTGATTTTGATAGGGCCTAGTTACGTTGATGAAAAGATCAAAACTCAAACAATTCCTGAGATCTTAGTAGAGTATACTCAGATCGCAAAAGAAGTAGCAGATAAGAACAAAGTAAGTTTTATTGATTTTTATCATTATGAAAAATCTTTTGAGGACCCAACACTTTACTTGCAAGACGATGGGTTGCATCCTTCGAAGTTAGGCTATCACTTGCTAGGTGCTTTGATTGCACAATGTATCCAGCAAAAAGAACAAAAATAATCTACAGACCGAGTACCTCAATCTTTGCAGTACTCGGTCTGTAGATTTTTAGTTTCAAGTTTTATCATGACAAAAAGAATGAAGCGCGCTCTATTGGCTTTGACATACAGTAATAAACAACTGTTTTCTAATGGCGATATTCCTTCAGCAAACCTTTTTGAATCAAGTCTTGTTTTTGTTTGAGATTTTGGATGTTTTCTTGATAGTTTTGTGCATACATCACGGAATAAAGAGTGTTTAAAACATAGTCGAAGGCAATTTGTGAGGAAAATGTTGCCACTTTAGCAAAATCTAATTCATCTTGCGTAACGATGAGTTTCATCGTTGCTTGTTTTGCCATTTCTGAATGTTCATTTCCAGTGATCAATACAGTTTTAGCACCCACATGGTTTAAATGCATCATAATTTTTTCATAATGGTGAATCCTTCCACTATAAGTTAGAAAGATGGCACAATCCTTTTCCGTTAAATTAGCTGCATTCCAAGAAGAATCACTATACTCTTCAGCTAATATCAAAAATTTATTGATCTTGATTAGTTTATTTTGAAATTTGCGTGCTGTGATTTGAGAATCCCCTTTGGCAAAAATAAACATGCGATTCGCTTGATTCAATGCTGTGGCAATCGCATCAATTGACTGTTTCTTCAATTGAAGCTGTGCTTTTTTGATAGATTGGATCGACAAATCGGCCATTTTTTTAGCGATCGATTGACTATCATCTTTATCAGTAAAAGGAAAGTTTGGATCAATGATTTGATTGAACTGGGCTTTCATCTGATGGACTTCACGACCAAATTCAAAACGAAATTCTCTAAAACCAGAAAAACTCAATTTTTTACATAAGCGAATAATGGCTGAATGCGAAGTATACGTCGCTTTTGCTAATTCCTCGATCGTCATATAAACAGCTGTTTCTCTGTTTGCTTTGAGATAATCAGCAATTCTTTTTTCTGTTGTTGTAAATGCTTCTTGTCGTATCAATTGGTCTTCGATTAACATATGCTCACCTTCCTCATCCATCTTACTGAATATCCCTCTTTTTGACTACTATTTTTTGTGTAGGTTAAACATACCTGTCGATTATTCACTTAAAAAGATCACTTTCTTGAACATTTTTTTCTAACTGCGCTCAAATTAACTTTTAAAGGGACCGGTCATTTATACTAATAGTAGTTAAAAACAAAAATTGGAGGAAAACGTATGTTAACAATTGCCTATCTAGGAAATGGAAAAAGTACCAACCGCTATCATTTACCTTTTTCACGAAAACTAAAAGATAAGATCAAAATCAAAACGATCTTTTCACGTTCAGAGCCCGCTTGGGAAACATTTGAGGATATCCATTACACCAATCAATTGGAAGATCTATGGAACGATCCAGAAATCCAACTAGTTGTCATTACGACTCCGAGCCAATTTCATTATGAATATGCTAAATTAGCCTTAGAGCATGGAAAAAATGTCCTGGTTGAAAAACCGTTTGCTGAAACTTCTGCAGAAGCGAAAGAGTTATTTGAGCTAGCGAAGCAAAAAGATTTATTTATCCAGTGTTATCAAAATCGTCGTTTTGATTCTGATTTCTTGACCGTACAAAAAGTGTTGGAAAGTGGAAAATTAGGCGATATTTTAGAAATTGAGATGCATTATGATTATTTCAGACCTGAAGTTCCTGAATCGGCAACGGAATTTTCAACAGTCAATAGTTATCTCTATGGTCATGCTTGTCACACAGTAGATCAAGTAATTTCTTACTTCGGCGAACCAGATGACATCCACTATGATGTGCGCCAATTATTAGGAAGGGGACGAATGAATGATTATTTCGATTTAGATTTTTATTATGGAACAATGAAAATCTCTGTCAAATCAAGCTATTTTCGTATTAAGGAACGCCCAAGCTTTGTGGTTTATGGGAAGAAAGGGATGTTTGTAAAACAGACAAAAGATCGACAAGAAGAGCATCTTAAACTATTTTATTTCCCAGACCATCAAGATTTTGGTATTGATTTACCAGAACACTACGGCACACTTACCTATATGGACCAAAACGGATACTATCATGAGGAAAAAGTGATTTCTGAAGTAGGGGACTATAGTCGGGTCTATGAGGGCGTCTATGAAACGCTCATAAACGGAGCCGAAAAAGTAGTGAAAGACGAAGAAACACTACTACAAATGAACATTTTAGAAACAGGGATCAAAGAGATCCAGGAAAAAGAAGCGCAAGCAAACAAATAAACCATTCACTGTTTATGATCATTCTGAAGGATTAAGCAAAGATTGATGAGAAACAAAAAAACAAAACCATTAAAATATGATGGGGAGGACACCTCATGTTTTGACAGTTATTTTGTTCTTATGTACTATAAAATAAATAACTGTAAGGAGGAATTCTCATGACAAATTATAACGGCGAAAAAGGCAAACGTCTAAGAGGTTCGATGGCGCCTAAAACCGATGATGAAGTAGCATTAGCAGGAACAAATTCTGGTGAAACAGAAAACAAACAAGAATCGTTATCTGGCACAAACTCTGGCGAAGCCAAAGATGTCGCTTTATCTGGTTCTAATTCGGTTGAAGAGGAAGAACCAAAGAAACCGAATGCTTTTGAAAAAGAAGTGGAAAAATTAGTGGAAGAAGTAAAAGAAAAATTTGAAGAATTGACATCTAAAAAAGATACTAAAAAATAGATTTGTCAGTTGCTAGTGATCCTATGAAAAAGACAGCTTTTACGCTGTCTTTTTTTATCCAAAAACTATTTTTCCGATTTTAGAAAAAAATGGTGTCTGCGCTTACCTTCTTTGTATTATGCTTTATTTATGAGAATAATTTTTTCTCAGCTAAACATTAGGAGGTAATATATGGAAAATTTTGGGTTACAGTTAATCAATTCGAGTGTGCTTGGACAAACCGATTTCATAAGTCTATTCACGACTTATTTATCAGATTATATGTATTTGTTCTTAGGTGGAGCCGTTCTATTTGTTATTTTGATGTTGTTATTAAGTAAAAAAATGTCCGATAAGCCTGCAAATAAAAGCGGATCTTCAAAAGGTGCTTCTAAGCAAAGCCAATATAAACGAATGAAATAGATCTTATTTTACTTTGAACAGATTGTTAGTTTACTAATAATCTGTTTTTTTGTTATAACTATAAAAAAATATTATAGTAACTATAAATATAATTATATTGAAAAATGTTTCTATCAGAACTATAATTTTCATGAAAATAACATATGAGATGAAAAGGAGCGTGTATCAACATGAGAAAAACCAGTAGAAAAGTAGTGATCGTTGGAACAGGCTTTGTGGGAACAAGTATTGCTTATGCCATGATCAATCAAGGAATTGCGAATGAATTAGTCTTGATCGATGTCAACCAAGAAAAAGCGGAAGGGGAAGCTTTAGACCTTTTAGATGGTATGGCATGGGGTGAAGAGAATGTTGCTGTTTGGTCAGGTGATTATAGCGAATGCAGCGATGCCGATCTAGTAGTAATCACAGCAGGTATCAACCAAAAACCAGGACAAACTCGTTTAGATTTAGTGAAAACAAATGCTGGAATTATGAAGGATATTGTTCGACAAATCATGGGAGCAGGATTCAACGGAATATTAGTTGTTGCTTCTAATCCAGTAGATATTTTGACTTGCATTGCGTGGAAAGAATCAGGGTTACCTTCTTCTCGAGTAATCGGAACAGGAACAACATTAGATACAACTCGTTTTAGAAAAGAAATTGCCTTGAAACTTTCTGTCGATCCTCGTAGCGTTCACGGCTATATTTTAGGTGAACACGGTGATTCTGAAGTAGCAGCTTGGTCCCATACAACAGTTGGCGGAAAACCAATCATGGAATTTGTCGAAAAAGATCATCGAATCGAAGAAAAAGACTTAGATATCATTGCTGATAAAGTTAAAAATGCTGCCTATGAAATCATCGATCGAAAAAAAGCGACTTATTATGGAATTGGTATGAGTACAGCACGAATTGTCAAGGCTGTATTAAACAATGAACAAGCTGTATTACCAGTTTCTGCTTATTTATCTGGTCAATATGGAGTGAAAGATATCTTTACAGGTGTTCCATCCATCGTTGATGAAAAGGGTGTAAGAGAAGTTATTGAATTATCAATTACACCAGAAGAAGAACAAATGTTTAAACAATCTGTCAATGAATTAAGAAACGTATTAAACACCGTGAGATAATTGAATGAAAAAAAGGAGAACGAGCAAAATGCTCATTCTCCTTTTTATTTTTGTTTTAGAAAAAATAGTTCTCTAGGAGAAAGTGAATTGTAATAAAATGGTAGCATATTAGGTAACGTTTTTGGGAAATGCATTTGAAACAACAAGAAAAAAATGAAGGAGGTGATTGATTTAAAGCAGAATAAGATTATTTTTTTTAAATTAGATGCAATAAATATTCTTTCTTTACTTATGATTATTTTATTCTAGAAAAAGGAGATAAGTACTATAATGCCTGAAGATAATGCTGAGTTAATAAAAAAAGAAATTGAATTACGTTCAAAAATTGCTGGGGCAAGTGCTAAAGAAGATTTTTATAGTACCATGAGAGTGAGGGTTGAGCCACTAAAAGGTATGGATAGATTTAATCTTTCTAAACGAAAAGAATACCAAAATAAAAAAAAATTTATTAAATTTATAGAAAAAAATACTCAAGAAGCATCGTCAAACAAGAAGGGTTATATACAACAATTGCATGAGTTAGATAAACAACTTAAACAAGGAACTCTTCGGAATTTTGAACAAATAAGAGGAAAATCTAAAGAAGAAATTGCTATATTACCAGATTCTACTCATAATATGAATAGAACGCCTGCTCGTCCACCTCGGGCATTTGAACAAATAAAGGGAGGCTCAAAATCATCTGTTCCATTGCCGCATTCTACCCCTAATATGGATAGACCACCATCTTTGCCACCTAGAGTTGGAAGATAGACTTCATACATAAATAAAAAAAAAGAAACGTATTAAACACTGTGATATAATTAAATAAAAAATAAAAAGGAGAATGAGCGTTTTGCTCGTTGTCCTTTTTATTTTTGTTTTAGAAAAAATAATTCTCTAGTAGAAAGTGAATTGTAATAAAATGGTAGCATATTAGGTAACTTTTTTGGGAAATGCATTTGAAACAACAATAAAAAATGAAAGAGGTGATTGATTTAGAGCATAATCAGCTTAAAAAGAATAAAAGATGACTGGTAAAATTACTAAATAAATGAAAGGAGATAGTATATGGAAAAGCAGAATGCTAAGGACTCAAGAAGCGGATTAGAAGAATCTGCAGTTCAACAAGATATTCACTCTATACATACAGAGCAAACCGTATCTGATAGGCAACAAAAAGATCAATCGGAGATGATGTATGTAAAATTAGTAGGCTTGCCTAAAGCGGATGTCAACCAGATTTCAGTAACTCCAGGAAAAAGAGTTCAGCCTGTGTACAAAACTCCAGAGCAGTTTAAAGCTTTTTTGAGTGAGCTTATAAAGCCATCAACAACATCGTCACATTCTTATGAACATCTGCTTCCAACACAAGGAGCACCTGCTTCGCTACATCAGGATATGGATCCAGCTCTACCTTTATCGCTTCGAAGTAAGAAGCCAGCTCAGAAATTCAATAAAATAATAGATAGAAGTAAAAATGTAGCCACAAATAAAATGAATGGACAAGCAGGAATTTTTAAAAATATCACGTCCGAGATAGTAAAAAATGAGCATTTTCGCAGTCAGAATTCCATGAGTGACCTATTACCTATGGCTAAAGGACAATCTGCTGAGCATTCCCGGGAAGTAACATCCAGACAGGGTAGAGAGAGGCCTGAAATGCAATTAGGAGGAACTATGGGAGAAAAGAACGCACAGATTATGAAAAGGGTGAAAAATCAAGTAAATGAGGTAATAAGTAATATAGGTAATAGGTGAGAGCTTCTTAAAAATTAGATTGAAGATGAAAAGAGGTGAGTTGGATAATATATAGTTTGTTCGTTTATAATTTAAGACATAAAGAGGAAAGAAAGAAATTTAATGAGAAGACAAATTATCTATGTAGAAGATCCAACAGTAAAGAAGAAAGATACACAGTCTAAACAAAAACCACCTGTTCCATTGCCGCGTTCTACCCCTAATATGGATAGACCACCTAGAGCTGGAAGATAGACTTCATACATAAATAAGAAAAAAAGAAACTACTTAGCATAAAATATAGAAGAGAAAGGTGTAAGAGAAGTTATCGAATTATCAATTACACCAGAAGAAGAACAAATGTTTAAAAAATCTGTCAATGAATTAAGAAACGTATTAAACACCGTGAGATAATTGAATGAAAATAAAAAGGAGAATGAGCGTTTTGCTCGTTTTCCTTTTTAATTTTTTTTTAGAAAAAATAGTTCTTTAGTAGAAAGTGAATTGTAATAAAATGGTAGCATATTAGGTAAATTTTTTGGGAAATGCTTTGAAACAACAAGAAAAAAATGAAGGAGGTGATTGATTTAGAGCAGAATCAGCTTTAAAAGAATAAAAGATGACTGGTAAAATTACTAAATAAATAAATGAATGAAAGGAGATAGTATATGGAAAAGCAGAATACTCAGGAGTTAAGAAGCATATCTGATGGGCAGAAAAATACTTTAGCCAAAGATCAATCGAAGATGATAGATGCAGAGCTAACAGGCTTGCCTGAAGGAAAAGTTAATCAGAAACCGGTAAATAATATAGGGGAGTCCCTTAAAAAGAATAAGTTAGACATGGATGAAAATACTGGATGGGGCACCACAGAAAGATACTCTGAAAAAACACAACCTAATCCCCAAACTAACAGCCATTACAAATCTTTTTTAAATGAACTTATCCGCAAGTCAGCGGAAAGAAAGAGTGTACAAAATTCAGCAAATGGTTTAGAGACTGACAATATCTTAAGCAGCGGGAATTCTCAGTCCGTTATGATAAATAAATCTCTGTATCATTTGAATGGACGAGCAGGCATTATTACAAATGTCACGCCCGAGACAAGACACAATATTGATAAAACTACTGGATCTAATATCAATAGATAACCTGCATGGTCGGTTGATGAGATAAACAATTGAAAAAATAATGTAAAAATTTAAGAAGATGATTTAAATTTAAACGTCATCAGCGCCGTATGAATCAACCAAACGCACTTGAAGGGCGTGGGCCGGATTCTGTATCACGTTGATCATGTATCTTTGATTTTATATGAGGGGATATTACATAGAGCAGACGGTGGATATGTTTCTGGAAAAAACGAATATGAAAAAATTATAGATAAAAATGATTCTAAAAAAAGGCAGAATGCGGACGAACAACAGAGTGAATTTTTATTATGTTAAGGATCTACTTGGCATAATGTATACAATGTAATCAATTTTTAGTGACTCGCTACTTGTATAATAGTGGTGCACTGATCCCTACAGTGTATAATAGAGAAATGCTATATCAGAAATACGATACATTTTTTGTTTCATTTAGATCGGCAGGGATTTAATTTTATGTTAATTTTTCTAATTCAGGGGAAAACAAGAAACCCCATTATTGGTTTTTCTTATTTATAATTACAAATAAAAATAAAGGAAGAAAAAAATGAAAGAATTACAACCTACAAATCCTGTTAGCGAACAAGAATCACAAACTGCAAATCCTGTTAACGAACAAGATATCGAAGATCGTATAAATCAATTTTTGCAACAAAATGGTGGGAATCGTCCAATAGTATCAAGCAATATTTTTTCTAGAAATAAAAAAACAAACTTAGATGTCTTAAACAAGATAGAAACGCTTGGAGACGACCAACATAGTAAACGTTTAAAAATGTTGCTTCAGGAAATGAACGAAATGCACAAAAATTTAAATAAAGATAACTTTAAAGGCCTGTTCCTTAGAGATCGAAAAGAAAATTACGAAAACTTTATTAAAGAAGCAGGATCAGATATTTCAGAAATATTATCCTCTCAAAAAAAAATTCGATATAAAGACGCTCTTAAAATAGCACTAGCAGGACTGTCTTACCAAGATAACTCAAACCCAAAAAAAGAATTGTCTAAAGAAAATAAAGCGTGGGTTAAACTTTTTTCTCTATTCAATAAAACGCAACGTGTTTGGATAAATGGACCTGGTCCAATACAACCTGATTATGACGACAACATTAAAAAAATGCGAAATCAATCAAAAAAGTTTGATGAAATCAGAGCTATGAGGAAAGTCAAGAAACTTTCCGAAAACAAACAGGATAAAGCAATCAATAAAAACCCTTCCAAAGATAAATCAGAAGGTTCTTTCTTAGAAAGATAGAATTCATACATAAACAATAAAAATAAAGAAAGAGCAACTAGACATATAGATTAGTCGCTCTTTCTTTATTTTTTATTTTACTCTTTTTATTGTTTCTTCGGTTATACTGTCAAACTAGATTTATTCTCTAAATTGTATCAACTCTGTGTATGCTAGCTTGTCCAACGATTTTATTGCTAATTGATTTTCGGATAAATGACGCTTTATAGAACTAAAAACTGGGTAGAAAAACAAGTATCGGTGTCATTAGCGGTCTTAGACGAGTGTTGTAATGATTCAGGTTGTTATGTCGCTGGTTTGATTGCTAACGGACGTAAACGCATGACAAAACAACACAAACAAATGATCGAGAATTATAAGAGTGCTGTTGATCTGATCGTTAGTAAGGAGTGACTTGTATGAAATTGAAATGTAAAGATTATGATTGTAGTATGGAAAAATGTATCTCTTTGTGGAAAGATAAAAAAAGTGTTGTCCAGATTATGATTGTTTTATTGTAGAGAGTGTCACATGTGAATATTGTGGAGTTTTTGTTTCTAATTTTGTAAATTATGGATATGGACTTTTGCAAATCATACTATATAGACAGATAAAAAATTAAATCGTGTTTAAATCTTGTCAAACACAATTTAATTGATATTTTATAATACAAAATAATTTTAAAATTTTGCAATGGTTCGAAAGAGTCATTTTTTTATCTTTTTAGTTTGATTTCGGTTTGATGGGGGTTTAATTCACTTTGAATCTACTTTGTATAATATATATTATGTAAACTAAAATATAAAATTTTTATCTCCTTCCTTTAAAAATCCGCAAACCCTCTCTTCTTGCTATTTATTCTATTTCTTTTTACCAGATAGTATAAAAACGATTCTTTTCTTGTTCAACTAATCAGTTATATATATATACGCATGCATAAACCATTTACAATTAAAGCTATCTAGAAATCATTCACACCAAAAATAGATTTTGATGTGAATTTATCTATCCATATTTTGTTAGAGCAATGATTGATAGATGTATCCTAGAAAGTAGTGTTTTATCAGTTGATTAATATACCTTTAAAGTGTAAGAACGATTATATGGGGTTATAGACTGTTAAATAAGACTATGATTTATAGCAATCATTCATGCTATATTAAGAATCCATTTGCATCATTATTGTGCAACAATTCAACTTAATTTTTAAAGAAATACTATAATCGAGGAACATTAGTTTTTTATCTGTCTATATTAGTATGGTTTGCTGATGCCAAAGTTAAACTGGGAGATGTTTGTGCATATCTTGCCTTAGCTTGTTCAATATTGTTTTCTAGTTTATTTTCCAAAACTTGTTTTCTTTTAACTATATCAACTACTTTTCGAATCGATTCTAAACATTTTTCATCGACTCTTACGGCTTGATTTTTTCTATAAAAAAACATCAAAGATAGTAGCTACTACTGCCTTTGATGTCCTTAAACACTGTTAGAATATTCTATTTTCTAGTAAATAGCTCAGCATAAAAATAGCAAAAATTAAATAATAATGGAAATAAAATTTTTTGTACTAATGTTCCCCACCTTAAGGCTACCACATAACTAGTAAAGCAAATAAAAATCACTCGTTCTTCTTATTCAATAAATCCGAATGCTATGATCATTTTATCTAGACAGGTCTTCATTACTACCTTTTTGAAGACGTTGCGACACAGGACTTTTTTGAGTGTGTCCCGCAGGGGTGCTTTGAGTATTGTTACTAAGTTTGGGTGATGTTTGTATTTTATTTAGCACATTTTCAAACAAATTTTTACCTTGGGAGATGTTACTAGTACCAGGTTCGGGTAATAGTTGTTTGTACTTTGTCAAATCTTCTAACGACTTACTATCTTGAATGCTGTGACTAGTGCCAGGTTCGTGTGATGCTTTTGCGTATGTTGTCAAATCAATCAAATTGCTTAATGAATTTCTACCTTGAGCGATGTTACTAGTACTTGGTTCGGGTAATGGTTGTGTGTACCCTGTCAAATCTTCTAACGACTTACTATCTTGAATGATGTTACTAGTGCCAAGTTCGTGTGATGCTTTTGCGGGTGTTGTCAAATCAATCAAATTTCTACCTTGAACGAAGTTGTTTATATTCGCTATGTCTAAGAATTTCGTGGCATTCTCAGCAGAGAGACTCCATATCATGGCATCTTTATTAGACGTCTTTGGTAATTTGTCTGCAATTACTTTATCCCCTAATTTGAGCTTGCCGTCTTGAAAATGTGCATTATCAGTAATCAGGATAGCCTTTTTTCCTTTATGACTAACTAAATATAAATTGTTCTTATTCAACAAAAGTGTACACGAATTTACATTTCTGTTTTTATGCTCTCGGGGTTTATGTAAATCTCTAGGAGAACGATTTCTAGGCAAATGTTTCTTGGCCTCATTCAAATAATTGATGTTCTTTTCAACTTCTCCTTTATCTATCCATATAAATCCGTTTGACATCTTTGATTTAAGGAATAAATTTATTTTACAGTTGTATCCCAGTCTTGGACTGCAATATGTTTTGCATTTGGTGAATTATAGAGATCCTTATCAGCAAGCAAATAAGCATTTTTGATTTTCACATTCTTACCATCTTGAGATTCAATCTCTAATTTATATAGTTTATCCCTCAGGGTCCCTACTTTATAATAAAATAGATCTTTCTGTTTATTGTGACTTTGATTTTTTGGTATTGTTAATGATGAAAAAGCTCCAATATCCACCTTAATCCATGGTTTACTCTTTATCTGTTGTTTATCTTCCATCATTTTAAACCCATTTAGTCGCTGATTAATCTCTTCTAAAGTAAGCGAATCGACGTACATCGTTGCCGTTCTATCTCTATTTTTCCCCTCCCGAGTCCAATATCTTTGAATGAAATTATTTGTATCAACCGTTGTCACATTGGAAGGCGAGAACAGATCAACTCTCAACCCTTGACTATTTCTTTTATAATATATCCCTTCTTTCTCTTCTATGTTATCTGCGAGGAGCTTCGACTTGCTGCTCTCAGTGTCCAATTGATAAAGTTTGCCTTTATGTACCATTAATTGAACATTTACACTAAGATCGGATGCCGTACGCTGCGGGATTCCTATCTTGAGATTTTCACCAATGTAAGTTGCATCTGGTTCTGTTATTGTACGTGCTGTTCTCTCGGCTATTTTTGCTTTTTTATATTCGTTATCCTTTTTGATAATATCGTATACTACGCGTGAATGAACAAATAACGATTGAGCGTCCTTTGAGGGATTATTCTCCATTTCTACAGGTCCAATTAAATTTTGGTAGCTATTCTTTTCTTTACTTCCTTGCATCAATTCACCATTTATATACTCTACATCTTCAGCAATTACATAAGCTTTTTTTCTCCTTTTTGTGGGTCCAAATTTTCTATAAAATAAAGTTTCCCTTGGTATAAACATAATAGTTTATCCGTTGGATCACCTTGGTGAATATTATCTATTGTTTTGCTTGGTAATTTTACCTTATTGGGCAATTGGGAAAATTTATTTCTATAGGTTGAAATTATATCAACCAAAAATACATGCTCGTTCACCACAATATTTTCATATGGCTCTTTGTTTTGGTCTTCTGCGATTTGGTCCTTAGAAAAATTCAGATGATTATATAGTTCCTCTTTGCTCATGTTATTTTCTATCATAGAGATCACACCTTTCTATTTATTATTTTTCTAAAAGGATCATTTGTTTAATATCTGCAAGAAATAATCCTTCAATAAATTTCAATAATTACCTAGATGTTCCAGGTCTTTCTCCGATTGAAACGCATGAACGAGTGTCCATCTTCTGATTCTGATTCAGGAGTTCTCTTTGAGTTTGGCTTTTTCCTTTTAAGCGTTTTTGCAACTCTACTACATTATTACTTAGTTGAGGAATGTTCCTCGATTGGTTTATTTTTGCTATTTCAAAAATTTTAGAAGCTTTGTATGAAGATATTGGCCATTTCATATTTTCATTAGGCGATAAGTTGGATAAGAGTATTTTATTATCTGATTTGATCTTACCATCTTCAAGTTTGACATTAGAGGCAACATTCATAGCCACTTTTGATCTATGATTAACTAAATACAAATTAGTATCTTTCAACAAAAGTGTATATACATCTTTGTTTCTATTTTCATGAGTAATCGTTTTTTGGAATTCAATAAAATACGCCACTTTCTTTTCTACTTCCCCTTTTTGTGTCCACGCCAATCCGGAAAACAACTTTGGTACAGGAAATAAATTCAATTTTATATTTTTATTGATATCGTTTAATGCAAGATGGCTTTTATGAAGTTGTTTATCAAGGTGTTTATTAGTAAGCAAATAAGCTTTTTGGACTTTCCCGCGATCGTTAATCTCTAACTTATAAAGAGCACTTTTGTCGTAATCGTAATAGATTGGGTCTTTATCGTTGTGAAGGTTTGGATCTTTTACTATTGTTAACTTCTTTAACGATGATATGCTATCAACATCCACCTCAGGCCAAGGTTTACTTTCTATCTGATCCTTCTTTTCCATATTTTTAAAATATTGTAATCGCTGATTGATGTTCTCTAGGGTATCGGCGCTTACATACTTCGTTTGAGTTTTTTCTCTTTTTTCTTTAGTAAAAAATGATCTTATCAAACCTATATTGTGAGACTCTTTAAGAATATTAGGACTGAATAGCACCATTCTTAGCCCTTGCTCATTTCTCTTATAGATTGTTCCATCTTGAAATTTTACGTTATCTGCGAGTAGTTTTGACTGTTTATTTTGGCGGTCAATTTGATAGAGCTTATCTTCATGCAACATTAATTGAACTTTCATTTCCGGATCCCTAGTGCCATATTCAGGGGTCCCTATCTTAAGACGCTCACCAATATATGTTGGATCTGGTTGTGCTACTGTACGAGCTATCCCCTGAGTTTCTATTGCATTTTCGAAAATTTCATTATTCTTGATAATATTGTACACTAAACTTGGACTAGCAAGTAACGTGCGAGTACCATTTTTCTTATTTTTTGTCATCTTAGGAAATTTAATTAAGGTTTGGTTGATGTTATGCTGAATGCTCGCTTGGAACAATCGTTTATTTCCATACCATACTTCTTCAGCAATTACATAAGCTTTTTTTTTCCTTTTTGTGGGTCCAAATTTTCAATATAATAGAGTTTGCCTTTGTGTAAGCATAGTAGTTTATTCATTGGATTATCATCATGAATATTACGTATTTTTTCGCTTGGTATTTTTATATCATCGGGCAATTTATAGAACTCATTTTGATGGTTTGAAATCATACCATCCAACAATATATGATCATTCACATCAATACGTTCACCTATTTTTTGTTGTTGATCTGTTTCGATTTCTTCTTCAGAAAAATTCAGATGTTCATACAGCTCCTGATCATTCGTTAACGTTGAACCCTCGATTTGATTATTTGTTTCCGGCATAATGATTGCACCTTCCTATTTATGTTATTTTTTGCATAAAAAATAATCATTTGTTTAGTTCTTAACCTTATTAAATATCTGGCATATAAGATTTTGTCGAAACAAAAGATTTTTTAATGCGCTTTTATTTTATAATTATTATTAGTGAGAAATAATCCATTAATTTCCATAAATAGAAATAAAAAGCACCACAAGAAATAACTTGTTATTCTCTAATTTTTTATGAATTGTCGTACCCACTTCTTCGAGCTTTAGCTGTTAACTTGTCTAAAACGACAATTTTCATTCTTAAACATCTAATGTTCAAATCTTATAATCACTAACAAATCAATAACCGACATATTAACTAATGTTATAAGTAAGTGAGCTTAATTCCTTGATAATAAACGGACTTAACCTAGCAGTTCCAATAGAAAAAGATCTTAAAACACAATGTGTTCTAAGATCTTTAGTTATATATTTTACTAATTTATCATGATACTTTTATGATAAAGAAATTTCAAAGTGAATCATTATGCTGTATTATAACTGTGAATGTGGTTTATTTCCGGTAATCAACCAAAATACTGATGCCATAATTGTGTCAATACAGGTAGAAAGTAAATGATTACTAGTGCTGCGATGACCATCAGTAATTGCTTACGTTGTTTCTTCCGTTTCAATAGACTACTTGTTTTGTGTAAAAAGTATGTGGCACTTTTCGCTCCAGCTGTTAGTGTTGATAGTAGCAGTGTAGGTGAGTAAGCCGTAGGGTCTTTCGTGATAGACAATAATTTCGTACCATATTCTGGATATTTTAATAATGCTTGATAAACAGCAACGATCGTGATCGTTCCCATCAAATAATTTAACAATGAATGAACTTTTTTCAAACGCTTAAACTCCTTATTTATAAATCGTATGTTATTTTTGGATAAATAAACCAACACTTTTCGGAATAATTATTTTTCTTCTTTATTTTTTTCTCCTGATTTTTCCATCCACGGAAAAGAAAAACCGATCGAATAATCTGCTTTTAGTTCTAGTACTGCATCAAACTTCCCTTTTTTGCCAGTCAACCCTTTAACTACTTTACTAGTCTTGCCTTTAGACAATAATTCCCGCATCATCGTTTTCGTCAGCTTCTTCTTTGCAATCGTTGGCCAAAGTTTAAAATCACAGGAAGCATTGGTACAAGTTGCTACTTTTGGATACAACATGACGATCCCTTGTTTACACTTTGGACATCTGCCTAGTTGATCATTTTTCTTCTCCAGCGCTTTGATTTGGCGCGTTCCAGTGATTTCTTCAGATAAATCGACTGAAGTAAGTTGTTTTGGCACGGATTCGAGTAAATGAAGGATGAATTTTTTGATATTTGCTAAAAAGACTTCGGGTGTGCCCTCATTGTTACCGATCTTTTTGAGGTATCCTTCCCACTGAGCAGTCATTTCCGCACTAGTCAACAAAGGTTCTTGAGCGACCGCTTTACAAAGAGTGATTCCTTTAGCCGTAACAGTGATTTCATTTTTAGTGACCTCGATATAGTGACGTTGCTTTAGATTTTCAATAATATTGGCTCGAGTCGCTTCTGTTCCGATTCCCTCAACTTCTTTTAAGATTTCCTGTGCTTCTTCATCATCCAATGTTTTCCCTGCCGTTTTCATCGCAGTGATTAGTGTTCCCTCGTTGTATGGTTTTGGTGGTTGGGTTTCTTTTTGAATACTTTTCAGATCAACGCCGACCACCTGACCTTTTACCACATCTGGTAATACTTGGACTTCTTTCTGCTTGCTTTTGGTTGCTAAGATCATTTGCCACCCTTTTTTGATTGGGATTTTCCCTGTACTTTTTAAGCGAAGTTCTTGGACACCAGTATAAATTGTTGTTTCTTCATATACATAATTTTCGGCAAACATTGCCATAGTCGTTTTCGCTACTTGTAAATAGATGGCTTGTTGCAGACGTGATAATTGCGCAAAACGTTCCTTGGAAGGAATCGTTTTTGTTGGAATAATTGCATGGTGTTCTTGGACTTTTGTCGCATCAACATATCTTTTTTTCGACCATGTTTCAGGAGTCTCTACGCTGCTGATCCCTAAAAAATCTTTATAACGTACTAAGTTTTTCACCAAGTAGTGATGTTCATTTTCAGTAATGTAAGTAGAATCTGTCCGAGGATAGCTTAAAAATTTCTTTTCGTAGAGCCCTTGGGCAGCATCTAATGTCGCTTTGGCACTCGCCTTCATCAATTGGTTCATTTTTGTCTGGAGACTAGATAAAGAAAATAAACGTGGACTACTTAGTTGTTTTTCTTTTTTAATGACCAATAAGATCTGTCCTGATTGCTTCCCAAGATGCGCGCCTGATTTTTCAATTGCTTGATGTAGCGCTTCGAGGGTTTTAAAATTCTGCTTGGGATCGATTTTCCCTGTAAACCGTCCATCATCACAACTGATCGTCGCTTCTACTTCAAAGTATGGTTCTTTTTTGAAGTTTTTAATTGTTTCTTGTAACTGATAGATCATATATAAGGTTGGCGTTTGGACACGTCCTAAAGAAAAGCTGCCATCGATCCCTTTTTGTTGCAGTAAGAGACTATATAATGGACTCCCGTTCATCCCGATCAACCAATCCGCATTCTGTCTAGCTTTCGCTTCTTTATATTTAGGAAAATAGCTCTCGCCTGGACGAAGGTTTTTAAAGCCTTCATAAATCGCCTCTTTTTCCAGCGAATTGATCCACAAACGTTGATACTTTTTGCTTTTGGTGAAGGCTTGTGCTTGAATGATAATCGACCAAGCAATGGCTTCTCCTTCACGGTCTCCATCTGTCGCAATAATGATCGTATCCGCTGATTGTAATTCCTTTTTGACGATTGAAAATTGTGCTTGTTTTTCTTTCGGCACTTCATAGCGGAAGGTTTCTGGGAAAATTGGTAAGTTAGCTAAGGACCATTTACTCCAGCGTTCTTCATATGCACCAGGAGGGACCATGTCCACTAAGTGACCGAATCCATAAGTAATCGTTACTTCCCCACTAAACAACGGATCAACGATCTCATAATACCCTTCGTGACGTATTCGTTTCTTAAATGTTTCAGCATAAGCTTTTGCTTGGGAAGGTTTTTCAGCCAGTATAACAGTTTTCATTTTATCCCCTCCATGATTCTCAGTCTTAGAACAGACTTCTTTATTATGGAACAAACATTCGCATATGACAACCCAAAAACTATTTTTTCAAAAGAAAAAAACGACTGAAGACCCTTGTCTAACAGTCGTTTTATGAACTTAGCTTTTACAATTGGTGAAAATCCAAAGTGTTGAATCGTCCACCTATTAAAAATGGAGGACTTTTACCTAAACGAAGTGAAATAGATGATTACAGAGAGTAACTTCCTATTTCTTTTCTTCCATTTATTTACTTAAAAAATCACTGATTGCTGCGCGATTCGCGTTGTTGTCGATCACCAAGATACTTCCGGCATAACTGCTGTTTCCGAAGTTCCATGAACCTTCAACAGGCACACTTAAGCGATCCACACCACCGACACCTCGAGCAATCGACAAAAGATTTTTGATAATAAACAATGATGAAACATCCGTTGAGGTATAACCAATGGCTTTTCCGGCAGCGTAAGGGGCACGAATCAAGTTTAGGGGATTTTTTAGCTGACTAAAAATCGTATTCATGACTTGTTGTTGCCGTCTTACTCGACCAAAATCGCCTTCTTCGTCTTTTCTAAAACGTGCATACTGTAAAAGTGTATGACCATCCATTTTTTGGACACCTTTTTTGATATCGACACCATCCAGATTCAAATCTTTCTCTGCATCGATCTTGATACCATTCATAAACAATGCATCGACCACTTTTTCAAACGATTTAAAATCGACTTTTGCGTAATACTGGCAATCAAGTCCAAAATTTTCTTTGATGGTTTGACGGACCAGATCAGCACCGCCATAGGCATAAGCTGCATTGATCTTGTTTTGACCAACTCCTGGAATTGCTACAAAACTATCACGCATGAATGAGATCAATTTTGGTTTATGAGCAGGTCCATCTAACTGTAACACCATGATCGTATCTGCACGACCAGCATCCTCACCTCTCGTGTCACTACCTAATATCAGAATATTATGTGCGCCACTCGAAGACTGTACACCATCAAATGATTCCGTTGTAACACTCGGCAAACTGGTATCATGCTCTGCCATGGATTTCCCGACAAAAAAGGAAATGACTGAAAATAAGAATAAACATAGGATAATGCCTAGAATGATTTTCCCCCACGAACGTTTCTTTTTTGGACGAACTTCTTTTGGCTCTTTCTTCCTCTTAAAAAAGCTTTTCTTCGTTTGATTAAATCCTTTTTTGTTTCCTGCTTTTGCATAGGAATAAGGGGTTTGATAGTCATTAGCTTGTCCTTCTCTGGAAGAATAAGAAGAATCCTGATCAGGTTGATAGATCCGAGTAGCTTCATCTCTTAGATCATTCATCGCTTTGTCCTTTTGACGTTCACGTCTAAAAAAACCGGTTGATTCTTTTTTTAGTGGTTTTGCTTTTTTATGGATGTTCTTATAACGATCCATCCGACTCATTTTGTTTCCTCCCTGCTATCTGTACAAGTAAATAAAGGATACGCTATCTTCGTGATAAAAACAGCTATTTGAACCACAATTTAATAAAAAATAACGAAATGAGACAAGCCATTACACGTAAAGCTCGTCACACTTCTTGTTCTAATCGTTCTCGTATGTTCTGGACTGGCATTTCTCGATGTGTCCACAGTTCAAAAGCAATTGCTCCTTGATGAATCAACATACCTAAACCATTATAGGCTTTGATTCCCATTTTTTTGGCTTCTTGGATTAATCGTGTCTCACTAGGGGAGTAGATCAAGTCAAAGACGGCTAATTGCGAATGCAACAACTTTACATCAGCAATCGGTAATTGGTCTTTCTTGCTTCCCATTCCGATATCAGTTGCGTTGATCAATAGATTCGCCTGACTTAAATCTAATGCCAGTTGACTTTCGTCCGCATAATCATGTAGTCGGATGGGGCAACCTGTTTTCTCAGAGACTTTCGCAAAATACTCTTTTAGTGGTAAAAAAGTGGCATTCAAACGTTTGTAGATCGTGATTTCTTGTGCGCCTTCTAGTGCCATTTGTACGGCAATTGCTTTTGCTGCACCACCTGCTCCCAGAACAACGATTTTTTGATTTTTGATTGGATGCCCCGTTTCGTTGACGGAACGTACAAATCCCATACCATCTGTATTGTAGCCAATCAAACGTTGCTCCTGGTGAACGATCGTGTTGACCGCTCCGATCAATTCCGCTTCAGGGCTTAACTGATCAAGGTATGCTAAGACAGCCGTTTTATTCGGCATTGAAACATTTACGCCCAACATATCTAATGTGCGGATACTCTCAACGGCTTGTCTTAGGTTCGTTTGATCTACCTCAAAAGCTAGATAAACGGCATCAATACCCCAATGTGAAAATGCCAGATTGTGCATCAATGGTGAAAGACTATGAGAAGCAGGCTTTGCAAAAAAGCCTGTGAGTTTTGTTTTACCAGAGATCATCTTTTTCCTCCTTATAAAATAAAACAACCATCCAATCCTCGTAAACATGACACGAGACATCAGATGGTCGATTGTTTAGTTCTGTTTCTTGTGCTTTTTCTTATGTCTATGATTGACGAGTCTTTCTAAGTTTAAAGGAGGTATGAGAAACTTGTCAACATGATTGTCAAACAAGCGGTGACTCTTTCTCATTCATTTAAATCAAATCAATGTACTATAGGCATACTAAGCATAAAGTAGAAGGAAAAGCAGTCAGTAATCAAAAACTAATCCAACACTTCTTCAAAAAATTGTAATAGATCTGCTAGTGACAATTGCTCTTTTTCTTCTTTAGACAAATCTTTCACGATCCGTCCTTTTTGTAAAACGATCAGACGATTCCCATAATTCAAGGCATCTTCCATCCGGTGGGTGATCATCAAGCAAGTCAAGTGTTGTTCAGTAATCCTGCGATTGGTTAATTGCATCAATGATTTGGCAGTTTTAGGATCGAGCGCTGCTGTATGTTCATCTAATAGCAGCAACTCAGGCGCTTCAATGGTCGCCATCAACAAACTCAATGCTTGGCGTTGCCCTCCTGATAATTCCCCAGCTGGCGTATCTAAATGCTGCTCCAACCCATTTCCAACTTCTTGACACAATTGATAAAATGTTTCTCTTTGGTTCTTTAGGTTACGGAGACGAAGGGGTCTTTTCTTTCCTCTTTTTTGAGCCAAAAGCAAGTTCTCTGCTACTGTCATCCTTGGAGCTGTGCCCATCTTAGGATCTTGGAACACCCGAGAAAGAAAAGAAGCCCGTTTTTCTTCTGTTTCTTTCGTGATATTCCGCTCTTTAAAAGCGATCGACCCTTGACTTAATTGTAATGTTCCTGCGATCGTGTTGAACAGCGTACTTTTTCCCGCACCATTTCCACCAAGGACCGTAATAAAGTCACCTTTATTGATTGTCAAATCAATTCCATCTAATAATACTTTTTCTTCATTCATGCCATTGCTAACGACTTTTTTTCCATTTTTAATTGTGATGATCGCTGTCATGGTCAAACCTCCTTCTCAAAACCGGTTTTAAGTTTCAATGCTTGTTTTAACTGAGGAATCATCAAACAAATGGCTAAAATAATAGCGGAGAAGAGTTTGAGATATGTTGTGTCAAACCCAAGTTTAATGACGATCAGGATCAATAATTGATAGATGATGCTTCCCACGACAATGGCAATCAAGCGTTCTGCTAACGTTAATTCGTGGAAAATCACTTCTCCAATAATGATAGAAGCTAGCCCGATCACGATGACACCAATTCCTTTATTGACATCGGCATACCCATCATTTTGTGCAATCAATGTACCTGATAAAGCAATAACACCATTTGAAAGAGTCAATCCTAAGATTTTCATTCGATCTGTTTTGATCCCTAAGGAACGAGCCATCGTTTCGTTGTCTCCTGTCGCGATATACCCTTGACCTAAATCGGTATTGAAAAAGAACAGTAAGACACCAATCAAGAGACTTAATGCAAGCAAGCCAAGTAACACGGTATCAAAATAGTCAGGTAAATGAAGACCATTGAACGTATCTTGTAAAATCGAATGATTCAATAAAGAAAGATTTGGTGTGCGCATCACGAATAAAATCACCGAGTTTAATCCAGACATGACTAAGATTCCGGCAAGGATCACTGGGATCTTTCCTTTGGTATACAACAGCCCCGTAACTAGTCCGGCAAGCATGCCTGCACCAACGCCAAGCAGTGTTGCTAAAACTGGTGAGATCCCATGAGTGATAGCTGTCACACAAACTGCTCCACCTAATGGAAATGATCCTTCAGTCGTCATATCAGGAAAATCCAAAATCCGATAAGTCATAAAGATTCCTAATCCTAAGATTGCCCATAACATCCCTTGTGAAATTGCTGATACGATCATTGTTCATCCCCCTCGTCTTTCGGTTCTTCTGAAACATTTTTAGCTTCTTGCTTTATTGAATCAGGAATCGTGATCCCTAATTTTTCCGCCTGTTTTTCATTGATGATGACATCGCCTTTATCAAAGACGTAAACAGGTGTCGTTGCTGGTTTTTCTTTTCCTAGTGCAAGCATCGCAGCCATTTTCCCACTTTGAACACCTAAATCATATTGGTTGATCCCGATCGTTGCCAAGCCACCTTGTTCGACCATTGAATCAACTGAAGGGATCACTGGGATCTTCGCTTTATCGGCTTCTTTTACCACTGTCTGCATAGCATTAGCAATTGTATTGTCTAAAGGAACATAAATGAAATCCACTTGTTGACTCATCACTTGGACAGTTTGGGCGATTTCATTCGTAGAAGGTACAGCATATTTTACTGAAGTCAAACCTGCTTTTTGAATCGCTTTTTCTGCTTGGCTTACTTGGTATTTTGAATTATCTTCTGAAGAAGCGTATAAAATCCCGACTTTCTTCGCATTCGGCAACAATTCAGCGCCTAACTTGATTTGCGCTTCAACAGGAGGCTGATCAGATACGCCTGTGATGTTTCCACCTGGTTCTTTTAAAGAGTTCACTAAGCCGGCACCAACTGGATCTGTGACCGCACCTAAGACTAATGGGATCGTATTCGTTACATTAGCTAAAGATTGAGCAGCCGGAGTAGCGATCCCTACTAGGACATCTGGGTCAGCTTGTACTAATTGTTGACTCATAGTGGCTAATTTACTTTGATCTGCTTGCCCGTTTTGAAAGGAGATCGTTAAATTTTTTCCTTCCTCAAGCCCTGATTGTTCGAGACCGTCTTTGATCCCACGGTAAATTTCATCTAATGCCGGATGGCTCACATATTGCAAAACCCCAACGGAAACAGTTTGATCCGTTTCTTTTGGTTTCGATTCAGTAGAAGCAGGCGTTATTTTTTCATAAATAAAGGTTCCTACTAAGTAAAGCATAATAAGTGCAACAACTGTGATCAAACGTTTATTTTTCATATTTCTTCCCCCTCATTCCTTTAATCATCATTATTCAAGTCTGGTTTCTGACACGAACTGACAAAAAAAGACAATCACCCCAACGGTAATTGTCTTCTTACATACAAAAAACCGCATAGATCGAATCTATGCGGTAGTCAAATTTCTTGTCCAGCATAGATACAAATTTTAGATTTGTACTCTAAAAAGTTGTATCTACGGTCAAAGTTCGCCATCAATACAACTTATCTACGCCAGTTACGCCAAGCTTGAGTTGTTCCTGCTAAAAATTGGTTTGATAAGTTCATTGTGGATCACCCTTTCCTTAATAATTAATCTAAGTCTAATCGAATTTAGCATGTTCGTCAACTGTTTTTTTATTCCGTCTTATTTCCAGCATTAAGATCTGTTCCCAGTTGAGTATTAGTCGAAGTCGTTTGCGTTTCTTTCCCAAGTTCTTCTTCTAATTTCTTGATATTCGCTAATGGCAAACGATTTAATTCGGGAATCAGCTGCGTAGGGAAATCACTTAACTGATTTGCGTTATAGACTAAGCGATTGGCTTCTTTGCCATTTTGGAAAAAGATCACCGTCAAATGCTCTTGCTTTAAATCGTAGCGTTGTTCTAATTCATTGACCTGATAAACCAATGGGTAAAAATAAATAGGGCGATTCAATTCCGCCATTTTTTTTGGATCATGAAAAATGTCCATTAATGCTTGATACATTTCTCCACTTGGCACACTGAACAAAACTGAAATAGCTTTACTTTCTTCAATTGTTTGCGATGCTTCATTGATATTCAAAGGTTTAAGCTTAGGAGAATCGATGTCTGCATAGACTAAGCTCTCCACCTGTGCTTCTCTAATATTTTTAGGAAAGACAAACATCGTGATCGTAATGACCAGTGAAACAAGGAATACGAACAATAAACGCATAAAATAGCGTTGTGGATGCGTATCGAAATCAGCCAAAAAATGATGGTATTTGACTTTGATGGTCTCACTTATCTCTTTCCACATAGCGATCACCTTCTTTTTCGTTTTCTTTTATTATACCTAAGTTTGAGGTAGATAGAAAAAAATACATTTAAAAATATCGATTATTTTTCAATCCAGTACTTTTTTACGATCAAATCAGTTGATAACTACTTAGTAAATTGGTCTTTCTACGTTTTTTTCGTTATAATGAAACTACTTATGAAAAGAAATGAGGAATGAACCATGTCCTTTGATGGTGTCTTTACTCATGCAATGATCAATGAATTGCGTGAGACTCTATTATCTGGTCGGATTTCTAAAATCCACCAACCTTACGAAAATGAAGTCGTATTAGTGATTCGCTCACGTGGTAAAAATCAGCGTTTGCTCTTATCTGCACATCCTAGTTATGCTCGAATCCAGATCACTCAGATCGACTATCAAAATCCAGACACACCACCGAACTTTGTGATGATGTTACGCAAGCATCTTGATGGGGCAATTTTGGAGTCGATCGAACAAATCGAAAACGACCGAGTGATCCACTTTCATTTCACGAAACGAGACGAACTAGGAGATCTCCAAAATATCATTTTGATTGTGGAACTCATGGGTCGACATAGCACGATCATCTTAGTGAATAAAGAATCAGGAAAAATCTTAGATGCGATCAAGCATATTGGTAGTTCACAAAACACTTATCGTTCCCTTCTGCCTGGTGTAGACTATATTGCTCCACCTGAACAAAACCAGCTGAATCCCTTTAGTCAGGAAAAAGAAAAAGTCTTCCATCGGCTTTCTCAAATGGACTTGACACCAAAAGGAATCCAACAACAATTTCAAGGAATCGGTTTTGATACTGCGCAAGAATTGGTAGCTCGCTTAACAGAACGCCCCAATGAAAAAATGTTGGTATGGCAAGAATTCTTCACAGCAATCGACACCCAACGCTCCCCTAGCCTTTATGAAGTAGCGGAGAAAGAATATTTTACGCCGATCAACTATCGTTTCTTTGACTCAAATACGCAACAAAAAAAGATGTACCCGACTCTCAGTGCGTTATTAGATGCCTTTTATCAAGAAAAAGCAGAAAAAGACCGTGCCAAACAACAAGGTGGCGAGCTCATCCGCAAGATCGAAAATGAACTTAAACGCAACAAAAATAAACTGAAAAAACGGGAGCAGACCTTAAAAGATTCGGAAAATGCCGAAGATTATCGTCGAGATGGCGAACTATTAACTACTTTTATGGCTCAAGTACCTCGGGGCGCAAATGAAGTAACATTGCCTAATTATTATGAAGAAGATCGGCCGATCACAATCAAGCTTGATCCAGCATTAACGCCCAATCAAAATGCCCAAAAATATTTCCATCGCTACCAAAAACTAAAAAATGCCGTCAAATTGATTGGTAAACAGATCGAAGAAGCCAAAAATGAGATCGATTATTTAGAATCTGTCTTGTCCCAATTAGAGATTGCTGGACCTATGGATATCGAAGTGATCAAAGAAGAATTGACAGCAGAAGGTTATTTAAAAAAGAAATCTTCGAAAAAACAAAAACGCAAGAAACCTTCACAGCCAGATCAATATCTTTCTACTGATGGTACGTTGATCTTGGTAGGGAAAAACAATCTTCAAAATGATCTACTTTCCTTAAAAACGGCGAAGAAAACAGACTATTGGCTCCATGCCAAAAATATCCCTGGCTCTCATGTCATTATCAAAAGTGACCAGCCATCTGATGAAACGATAACTGAAGCCGCTGAATTAGCTGCTTATTTCTCAAAATACCGTCATTCCGCCCAAGTACCAGTGGACTTGGTTCAAGTCAAGCATTTGCGCAAACCGAATGGCGCAAAACCAGGCTATGTGATTTATGAAAATCAAAAAACGATCATTGTTACTCCGGAAGAAGAAAAGATCAACAAGATGAAACAGATGACTAACTGATGTAATGCAATTTAATCTAGTCAACAGTATCGCATCTGGCCATCATCGATGAGTAAGCACTCCCCTTTTTATTCGCTAACATGACAAGTGCCCGTTCCAGAAAATATCGGATGATTTTTCTGGAACAGGCACTTGTTTCTATTGCGATCTTTGAACGAGTTCATCCAAGAAACTTCACTCTTGTCTCTCATGACAGCAAAAAAACGAGTAGGATGTCGAATGCACCCCTACTCGTTCGATAAAAACAGGCGTTTTGTTGATTTCCTCTCAGTTTCTTTGTTCTTTTAAAAAGCTGGAATATTTGCGCCTATAGAATTTTTCTTAATATACTCAGCGACTTCTTTCGTCGTCATTGCTTTTTTCAATACGGTGATTTTCTCGCTGTCTTTTTCCCCTTCTCTCGTTACCAGTTGCAGAGCGTAATGTTTGCTGGCAGCTTCATCTTCCAATAAAATCGCATCTTTGGTCGATAAGCCCGCTGGTTCTAAGTAAGCAGGGTAACAAAAGACCATCGCAATGTCCTTTTCATCATAGGCTTTTACTAGATTCAATAAATCGATTCGTTCAAATTGAAGATTTTTAGGATTGTCAACGATATCCGCCACTGTACCGTTGAACCCCATGTTATCCTTTAATTTGATAACACCATTTTTATTTAAGATCGCTAATGCTCTACCTTCATTTGTTGGATCGCTTGGAATACCGACTTTAGCATTTTTGGGCAATTGATCAGCATTCTTATAATTTTTGGAATAAAAGCCCCCCGCAAAATAATAAATGGGTTGAACGGCGACTAAATCTGCTTTTTTTTCTTGATTGAACATTGCCATAAACGGTTCATGCTGTGCAAAATTGGCATCTGCTTCATCATGTTGAACGGCATCATTATAAGCTACATTGTCACTTACTTCCATAATATCAATGGTGTAACCCTGTTTTTCCACTTCTTTTTTGGCAATCTCCAAAATATCTTTTGATGACTCTAACTGAACAGCCACTTTGATTTCCTTTTTGTCTTTATCCGCTGAATGACCTCCACAAGCTGCTAAAGTTAAGATCGCAATCATTGCGAAACCAATCAAATAAAACTTCTTCATTCTTCTTCCTCCTATTTTCGTTTATCCAGTGTCTGAGCAACAAAGTTTCCCAGCATTTGTAAAATAAAGACTAAAACGATCATGATCACAATGGCGACATACATGACCCCATATTCATAGCGTTGATAACCGACACGAACAGCAAAATCACCGATTCCGCCACCACCAATGACTCCCATGACTGTCGAATAGGAAACCATACTGACAGTCGTCGTCGTATACGCCAAGACTAAACCACTTCTCGCTTCTACTAGTAAAAAATGCCAGATATATTGGAAGCGAGTCGTCCCTAATGAATTAGCCAATGCATAAGTTTCGTCAGAGACATCCAGCAAGACCTGTTCAACTAGCCGGGCAAAGATAGTGATCGCAATGATACTAAGTGGTACAGAAGCTGGTATAGGACCAAAGGCTTTGCCTAATACCGCGCGAGTTACTGGGATCAACGCAATCACAAATAATAGATATGGAAAAGAGCGGATCACTGTGACTAAAAAATTCAAAGTCCAATAAATCCAAGGATAACGACCACGAACTTTAGGATTCGTCAAAAACAACCCTAAACCTAGTGGCAATCCTCCAACCACACACACGCCCATCGAAATAGCCATCATGATGCCCGTTTCTTCGAGACTGGTCAGTAGCGCTGGCCAATACTCCATCATGCTTTGTGAATGAATCATTGCGCTAAGCTCCTTTTTATTTTTTCAAAATACGTCAAGTTTTCTTCCGTATAACGTTGTGTGTGATTTCTTAACTCGCCAATCAACTCGCCATTTTCCATGACCAAAATTCGTTGGCATAAGCTTTTCACGGTTTCTAATTCGTGACTAACAAAGAAAATTGTCGGCTGGAATTCTTCATGGACTTTATGCAATAAACGAATCACACTTTCCGTATTTTCTTCATCTAGTGAGCTGGTGGCTTCGTCACACAATAAAATTTCTGGATCACGTGTCAACGCCCGAGCAATCGACACTCGTTGCTTTTCACCGCCAGATAGTTTTACTGGATATACAGCAGCTTTATGAGCCATCCCAACAAAATTTAATAAATAATCGATTTTTTCACGATTCTTTTTCTTTTGCAGCTTCAATGGTAATGCTACGTTTTCATAGACCTTCAAGTTATCTAATAGATTATGATTTTGGAAAATCATCCCCATTTTTTGTTTTTGCTGCCTTTTTTCTTTTTTGTTCAACTTTTGAACGGCAACATCATCGATTAGAATTTCCCCACTACTAGGTTCTTCCATTAAGTTCAACAAACGAAGTAACGTGGATTTACCAGAACCGCTTTTTCCAACGATTCCGATGATCTCACCTGGTTCGATTGTCAAATGAATATTCTTTACCGCTTGCGTGCCTTCATAGCTTTTAGTTACATTGATCAATTCAATCATCTGTTCCTCCAATGAAAAATAGTACACCTTATCAAACTGTTTGATAAAAAATAGATAAATCAGCTTATTGATTTTCTATTTGAATAAAAAACGCTTCCTAAATACTAACTGTTTCTATAATGGCGGAGTATTCATAAAAAAGCAACTTTTTTACTCATCTTCTATCTGTTTTTTAACTGTATTAATAATGGTGTTTTATAAACCGATTTATCTGTATCTTTTAAGAACCCTCACTGTAACAAGCATGTATTCTATCTATTGCCATTAATCACCATAAGCTAACAACGTTGTTATTTCTTTTTTCAAAAAATTCAGTTTCTTTTGCAGCAAAACGAAAAATGGAGGAAAAGAAAAAGCGGTCAAACGATCGATGCTGTCGATCATTCAACCACTTTTTCAATGGCTCTATAATTTGAGAGTGGGATAATAGTTCTTTCTCAAAAAGAAAATAAGTTCAACTTTGATGGCTAGTGTCAAAATCGAACTTATTTTTTCTATTATGTACACTTTCCTCTCCATATATTTTCCTAATTTTCTTAAATTTAATGCCATCAGTGCCAAACCAATATCAATCGTTGCTCCTTGTTTCCCACGCAAATGGAAACGATGGAACGCCAAGTGAGTCTTCAGATGCCCGAACACTAGTTCGACTTCGATTTTCTCCTCTAAAAGCTTTTTTCTGCATTCTGCTTTGAAATAGCACCAATTATTATTTACTTGAATTTTTCGCTTTTATTCACTTTTCGCACGCGTACATTAATGACGGACTGGACAGTTCCGACAATCTTCACATTCATAGATTTTGAAATCTTGAATAAAGCCACCTTTATCTTTCGACTATCATTTTTGAACGGTATCGGACGATTCGCTGGGCAAATGTATTCATCTTGTTCTTCAAGGTAGTGCCAGTTTTCCACGTTAAATGGATTCTCCTTGTATTTCTTTTTGTTTTCTTTGTGATAACTTAGGATCTTTTTGATTAATCAATTAATCAACATGAAATAACAAAAAAATCTGAGACAGAATGAGGTTCATTCTGTCTCAGATTTGATTTTACACCACTCATCAGTCCTTATTGACAAAGAGCCAAGGTTTACACACTTTTTGTAGACTATCTTGTCATAGATATAGTTGTATTTTGTGCAATAGGTTTCTCTGAATTATTTATAACTATACTTTCTAGTTTTTTTGAAAGGTTCTGTTTCAATGATATGTCTCTTTTATTTCTTTCTTTAGCAAAGTTAATATTGAGTTTATTATACTCATTAAGAAACTTTTTTGCTTCAAAAGGACTTATTTTCCCTTGGCCTTCAAGCGAATTTATATGATTTACCTCCTTAATTATTTCAGCTTGAATATGAAATTTTTCCGACTCTAATTTTGGAATTATGTTACGATTTATCTCATTAAGGTCTGCTTTTACGTCACTAATATTACGAGGATTTTCAAATTGAGTCCTATACTGATCCTGTAATAGTAAAAGTAACTCTTTTTCTTGCCTACGGAAAGCATTGATTTCTTGAGTTCCCTCGTTGAACTGGGATATAAGTTTTTTACTTCTTATTAGAATACGTTCTGTTTCTTGTAGAGAAATAGTAGGTTGCTCTGTGTGTGATGTTGTCATAGTTGATTTACTTGTGCTCACAGAATGGGTTTTCTTTGATTCTATAGACTCTTGTAATTGATTTACCATGTCTTTACAATTGGATATAAGATAGTCGATATGCTTTTTATTTGTACTTAAAACTTTTATTTCTTTATAGCATTCTTTAAGCATTTTTTTGTTCTTTATTTTATGCTTTCTTAAATTTACCTTTTGCTGTGTCATTTTACCATATTCAATTACTATATCATTTCTTAGTTTACGGAATTTCGAGCAAAAATTTTGAACCCGCCGGAGATTCGTTTGTAATTGATTAACTTCTATAGAACTTTCAGTAGAAATTCCCTCTTTTAATTTTTTAAAATCTGTCTCTTCTTGCTTAATAAGATTCTTTATTTTTTTATGTAAAAATTTTTTAGCAGAATATGGCTGTCTTGAAACATCATCTTGTATTTCATCTAAATGTTTTAAGTCCCCCTTATTTCTGTGTTTTGAGTGTAGTTTTTTGTGTGGATAAGTTTTATCAGATAAACGGGTGGTTTCATTCCTGTTTTCTAAATCTAGTACTTTTCCTAATCCCCTCCCTTGATTTTGATTGTCTAAACTAGGCAGTGCCCTTGCTCCGCCTATTCCACTTGCTATGCTTAAAGCATTAATAAAAGTAACTATCATTTTGTCTAATCTCATATGCCATCAATCTCCTTTTCATTTAATGATTTTCACTTATCCTAAGGAAAATAAAAACTTATACAGAAAAAATTCTGTTTCAAAAGCCATAATGCACCGATCATCAAAAGTTAGACCAAAAATCTAACGTCTGAAACTTTAATTTGCCCAAAGTCTGTTCGAGTCTTTCTAATCAAACCAACTAGTCCTTCACGTTCCTATTTTTGTACCCAACGATAGAGTGCACATAGAGACGCTTCACTTTTAATAGATATTTACCTTAGCTACTACATTTTTATCTAAAAGAGTTAATTCTTGGCTACTATCTGCCACAGTAGATGGTTCATTTATTGTAGAAGCATATCCAGAGATTGTGCTTTCAGATACGCTAATTCCAATAGTTAAAATATCTAAAGATAAGATAAACTTATTTTTCATTTTCTATTACCTCGAAATCCAAAAAACAGAAAGCGCTTTCTGAATAAATCATAACAGAGAAATCAAATTATATATATAAAAGTCATAAAAAATAGTTTTCATGTCATAATCGTTCATTTTTTCTGTATTGTCCTTTATTTATAAAAAATTATTTCCACATCCACAGTCAATAAGAACAACGAAATTCAATTCATTTTAGGATATAGATTAAGGTTTTGATATAAAAACTCGAAATTTTTTGCATACAAATAATTTACAATTGTTATTATATTTTATAAAGGTAATTTATAAATTTTTTCATTGTTCATTTGTACAGGTTGATCGTATTTTACAAATCAATCAACTAGATAAATTACTATAAGGAGTAGCGAGAGATAATTTAGTGATAGATATCTAAAAAGATACCATGAAAAATTGGTTTAGTTAAACAATTACGGAGGAGTAAATATTAGCGATTATGACGTAAAACACATATTTTATGAAATTTTTTTACATAACTTAAAGTATATAATATATCAGAATAAGAAAGCGTTTTTTTGCTGAAAGTGCTATCTAACACCTTTTAAGGAGACTTAAATAATGTGAAGAAAAAAATATTACTTGGTATTTATTTTGTCTCATTGTCTTTCAAAACACAAAAAAAATCTGAGACAGAATGAGGTTCATTCTGACCCAGATTTGATTTTACACCACTCATCAGCCCTTATTGACAAAGAGCATTTTCAATTTGTTTTGATCTGACTCAGTAAAACGGTTAGACTTTCCATGAATTTTTGTGCAATTTCGCTTAATTGGCGCTTAGCAGAATAAATCACATACAATTCATTTTGGGGACTATTTGCCAATGGAATCAAACGTAAATACTCTTTGATCTCACCAATGACCAGCCCAGAACCTGAAGCATAAGCATCTGTTTCTAACACGATATTCATCAATGTTCCCCGATCACTCGTATAGATAACCGTTTCTTGATCAGGACTTTCAATCAAATCTTCATAAAAATAAGGAAAATTATTGCCATCTTGTGTAAATCTCACTTGCGGATAAGGAAGTAATTCTTCTTTAAAGATTTCTTTCTTTTCACTAAGCGGATGTCCTTGACGTAAAAAAATGTGCGTTTGAAATTCTCCTAATGAATGGGCAACTAGCTCCCCTTGCTCTAAGTAGCGCTTGATCCCTGCTTGATTGTGTTCATTCATATAAAGAATCCCAATCTCACTATGCTGATCCTTCACTTCTTCAATCACATTAGCAGTCGTTGTTTCAATGATTCGAAACTGTTTGATCTCACTTTTGAAAGAAGAGATCAACTTTGCTGTTAAAGGACCTAAGAAATCATAATGTTGCGAAGCAATTGAAAAGCTTTCACGCTTCTCATTCGTCAAATAATAATTTTCTAAAGACTCTAACTGTAAGAGAATCCGTTCTGCTCTTTTTAAAAACTCTTGTCCTTCCTCGGTCAGATACGCCCCACGATTCGTTCGAGTGAACAGCGTGATCCCTAACTCGGTTTCTAATTCTTTGATTCCTGCGGAAAGACTTGGTTGTGCGACATAGAGTTTTTTAGCTGCTTCTCTGAAACTCCCATTGTTCGCTACAGCAATTACATATTTTAATTGTTGGAAGTTCACTGATGATCCCTCACAAAATAACTGATTGGACGATTTTTCAACGGTTGGAGCGGACGGTTGTTTGGTTGTGCATACTGTCCTTTAAAAGGAATCAAGAAATCTTTATTTAGTTTTTGCACTTGATCCATGACAAACCATTGGATTGGTCCACTCGTTGGTGGCGTAGTTAAAGAGCCGACATAATGGTAATGGCTTTTTTGTTCAGGAAAAAGAACCAATGGATTGGTCCAATGTTCATGTTTTTCTACATCCCAACTATCGCCATTGTCTCGATCATACAACCAACCTTCATCCGTCGTTAGCTGAAACATCACACCAACAACTAAATTTTCTTTTTTGGCATTCATATGAACAAAGTGGAACTCGATATCTTCTTGATTACCATTGATCAGATGTTCAGAAGGCATATGAAAATGGATATCTGTGAGATAATATTTCTGACCTTTAAATTCGACATAACTAAGCTGATCATAAGGAACCAAGTGGATCGTATTTTTAAATTCTTTATCTGTAAACCGTTGCTTCTGATAATGAAAAGCAATGGTATCTGATTGATTCTTCGCTGGTTCACAAGTGGTCAATGGAATGGGCGACTGCAATTCAAACGCCGCACCTTTAGCAAACCAGTCGCATAATTCAGCCCAATGTTCTGGTCCTCTTTCTCCCGTATATCCCCATTCAACATCCATATTCTTTTTCACTTTTATTCCTCCTGCATCTTTGCAAAATTTTCTATTGTTGACTATTTTTAACGATCGTGGAAACAGTCGTTAAAAAGTCTTCTTTCCCATAAAATTCTTGATTCAGTAATTCAGGGAAAATCTCGTTGAAGAAATACTTGACAGAAGGACGATGCTCAAACCCTTTGATCGTAGTTACCGCTTCAATAAACATCTCTTTATATACTTTTTCTGGATTGTTCTTGATGATCTCTTCAAATGATTCATACAATAGATCGACTTTATCAGAGATTGCTAATAACTCACCTTCCACTGTGTCATCTTTTCCTTCAAACAATCGCCGGCGGTATACTTCTTGAAACTCTTCCGGAATCTCTTGGTTGATGAACTCATCCGTCATCTTTTCTTCAACTGTTTGTAACATTCCCCGTAACTCTTTATTTGCATACTTGACCGGTGTTTTGATATCACCGATAAAACGTTCTGTGTAATCGTGATTTAACGCTTTTTCATAAAGTAATTTCCAATCGATCGCTTGACCATGAACCTCTTCAATGTCACCTAAGACTTGAGCAATCGAAGCCACTCGATAAGAATGAGCGGCTACCGTATGTTCAGTAAATTTAAAGAACCCTGGCGCTCGTGTAATTTTTTCCAAATTATTCAAACCTAAAATAAATTCATTCAATCCCATAAAATAGCCTCCCCTTTACTTTTCCGATGATTTTATCATTAAATAACTATCTTTCGCAAACATCCCGTTTGTAAATCAACGAAAAATTAATCTTTTTACTGAGAATCACGCAATTTTACTATAAAAAAATAGAAACCAGAAAAACAACTCTAGTTTCCATCAAAATAATCATAAGATTCAAAACCAACTCTGTGTAAGCTCCTCGCCTTAAAAACGACAAGCGAAGCACAGCAACTATTAGTTCAGAAACATTCAAAACAACATAGCTCTAAAACTCGCTCTCAAACTCTCCCGTCACGTTTTGGGTTTTGGAAGCATTCAAAACAACATAGCTCTAAAACCTCGCAGAAAATTTTTTTCTTACGAAATTCCGTAATCGCGCTACTCGTCCATAGCAAAACTTTCGCCTTGGATGCTTCCTTTGTTTCATTCAGTTGTTTTGTTTGATCCTAGTATACCATGGATTTTGTTCAACGAAAGCCCTTTTTTGAGTCTTTTGTTTTTGTTCCATCTTCGTTTTCTTCGTTACTGTTTTAACCAGTCCGCTGGATTCTTTTTCCATTCTTTTAACAAGGCTAATTCCGCTTCATCAATATATTTTTCGGCTAACGCTGTTTCGATCAAGACAGAATAATTCGTGAGAGTAAATAGTGGTAACTCTGCTTTGGCAAAATTTTCTTCACCTGCTGGTAGTTCATACGTAAAGATCGCTGCTACACCTAATACATTAGCGCCTTCTCTTTTGGCTGCTTCCGTTGCTTCTAAAACGCTTTGGCCTGTCGAAATCAAGTCTTCGATCACAACCATTTTTTGACCTTCAAAAATCCGTCCTTCGATTTGATTGCCTTTACCGTGATCTTTCGCTTTACTACGGATATAAACCATAGGCAAGTCCAAGATTTCTGCCACCCATGCAGCGTGAGGGATTCCTGCTGTTGCTGTACCAGCAATGACTTCCACGTCAGGGAATGCTTGCTTGATTTTTTCTGCTAACCCTTGAGCAATTGCTTTTCTGACTTTTGGATAACTCATCGTGATGCGGTTGTCACAATAAATCGGGCTTTTTAGTCCACTTGCCCACGTGAATGGTTCATTTGGGCTTAAGAAAACCGCTTCAATAGCTAACAAATCTTTGGCAATGTTCTTTTCAATCGTATTCAAATTGATCGACTCCATTCTTCTTTGATTGTTTGATAGGCTTGGTAGGGATCTTTCGCCTGAGTGATTGGTCGTCCAACCACGATGAAAGTTGAACCAATTCCTCGAGCTTGGGCAGGCGTGACGATCCTCGTTTGATCACCTGCAACGCTTCCTTCTGGTCTGATACCCGGAGAAAGACAAATGAAATCTTGGCGGGTGGCTGTTTTGATGCCACTCACTTCTAAGGCAGAAGAAACAACGCCATCCAGTCCAGCAGCTTCGGCACATTTCGCATAATGGATCACACTTTCTTCTAAGGGAACTTGAATCAATTGATCATGATGCATATCCGCTTCACTCGTTGAAGTAAGCTGAGTGATTGCTAATAACAATGGGCGTTTTTTGCCAACAGGCGTTCCTTCTTCTAGCCCACGTAGTGCCGCTTGCATCATTTTGATTCCGCCAGCTGCATGGACACAAGTGATATCCACGCCTAGTTTTGCTAACCCACGCATGGCTTTTTCCACCGTATTAGGGATATCATGAAGTTTCAAGTCTAAAAATACTTCATGTCCGGCATCTTTCAACCAACGAACAATAATCGGTCCTTCCTGATAAAATAATTCCATTCCGATTTTTACAAATAATTTTTCCTCTTCAGGGAATAGTTGCATAAATTGTTCCACTTCTTGCCACGTCGAAAAGTCTAAAGCAATAATTGGTCGTTGGTTCATTTCATTCGTTCCTCTCTTACTTCTTTGATTAGTTGTTGGAGGGATTCGATCCCTAATTCTGCCATTCGTATGGGTAGTTCTTCGATCAGTTTCGGACAAATGTACGGATCCGTGAAATTAGCTGTTCCTACTGCCACAGCACTGGCTCCTGCCATGAACATTTCTAAGACATCGTCAACGGTTTGGACACCGCCCATACCAATGATCGGCAACTCGGAAACAGCGGCGACTTGATGGATCAAACGAATCGCCACTGGTTTGATCGCAGGACCAGAAAGACCACCTGTCTGATTAGCTAAAATAGGTTGACGTGTTTTCAGATCAATCCGCATACCAAGTAGTGTATTGATCATCGTAAAGCCATCTGCCCCACCGCTTTCGATTGCTTGTGCGATAGGTACGATATCCGTCACATTAGGGGAAAGTTTCACATAAACTGGTACACTTGCAACCTTTTTGACAGCTTGTGTCAATTGAAAGGCAACATCTGGGTCTGTCCCAAAGGCAATGCCGCCATGTTTGACATTCGGGCAAGAAATATTCAACTCGATCGCTTTGACATTCGGCGCTTCACCAATTTTACGACAAACCTCGACATAGTCTTCTTCACAGGCACCAGCGACATTCGCAATGATAGGTAAATCTGGATAGACAGCTAATTCTGGTAACAGTTCATTCATGACAACTTCCAGACCGGGATTTTGCAATCCGATTGCATTCAACATACCGGAGGGTGTTTCCGCCACACGTGGGGTGGGATTACCAAACCTTGCATGCGGCGTTGTCGCCTTGACCATAATCGACCCCAATTGATTCAAATCGTAATATTTCCCATATTCTTTTCCAAATCCAAAGCATCCACTGGCTGGCATGATCGGATTTTTCAATTCCAAACCTGGGAGCTTAACTGCTAAGGGATTACTCATAAGACAACCTCTCCTACTTTAAAAATTGGCCCTTCGTCACACACCTTGACACTTTTTGTTCCAGTTTCATCATCCGGTCGATGACAAACGCACGCATAACAAGCACCGATACCGCAAGCCATTCGTGATTCTAAGGACAATTGGACATTTGGGTGATCCACAAAAAGTTGTTCGACTGTTTTTAAGAGACCATTTGCACCACAAGCAAAGACAGCTTTTGGTTGCTTATGAGTACTCATTAGCAGATTCCCGACGTTTCCATGGATCCCATAGGTACCATCATCCGTCGCTACTCTAGTTTCACCTAATTCATGAAACTTTGCTTCATGGTACATGACTTCTTTTGATGCAAATCCTAAAAAATTGGTGACTTTTACGCCCCGCATATTCAGTTGTTTGGCTAATTCATATAAAGGTGGGATACCAATTCCTCCCCCTACGATGAACACTTCCTCTCCTGCGGACAACCCAGATAGATCAAAACCATTGCCTAATGGACCTAAAACGTCTAAAGAATCGCCAGCTTTCAACGTAGAAAATTCTTTCGTTCCTTCACCTTCGATTCGATAGATGATCTGGCAAGTGTGGTTTTGTTGATCAATCGAATGGATACTGATGGGGCGGCGTAAAAGTAAATCTGATCTAGGCACTCGAATGTGCAAAAACTGCCCAGGTATTGACATTTCTTTGACCAATTCTCCTTTTAAAGTCAATTCATAAATACGTGGTGCTAGTTGTGTTTGTTGAATGATTGTCATGACTTCTTGCTTCATATCTGCTCTCCTCTTTGGGATTTTTTCATTGCCAAACATCTCGACAAAAGTGATCCTTTCAACCAATGTCAGTAACAAGGCGAACGTAAACGATCACTTTTATCTTTGTTTAGGGGCCTACAAGCTATTTTAACTATTACTTAATCGTTATAGGAACTGTCACTTTAGAACATGCTGATCAAATCGCTTGTGTCGAAAAAGCTCGAGACTCCATCACACGAATGATCGCATCCGCAGTATCTAATGAAGTAAATAAAGGAATACCATGTTCAACTGCTTCTCGGCGAATGATAAATCCGTCTTTCGAGGCATTTCCTCGATCTTTATCGATGGTATTAACAACGACCTGTGCTTTTCCTTCTCGAATCAACTCAACAACATTTTTCTCCGTTGCTTTTTCAGAGATTTTAGCAACAGGCGTGACGATCAGCCCATTTTTTTCAAAATAAGCTGCCGTATGCTTGGTAGCTAATAGGCTGTAACCAATTTCTGAAAAACGTTTAGCTAGCGCTAACGCTTCTTCTTTAGTCTCATCAGCGATCGTGAACAAGACGGCACCATAATCTGGCAGGCGTAGACCTGATGCTTCAAACGCTTTGTATAATGCCTTATCTAAGTTTTGATCAGATCCCATGACTTCTCCAGTAGATTTCATTTCAGGTCCTAAGTAGGTATCCACTTGTTGCAATTTAGTAAACGAGAACACAGGAGCTTTCACATGAACAGCGTTGGATTCTGGATATAAGCCATTCGTAAAGCCTAAGTCACTTAACTTTTCACCTAAGATCGCTTTTGTGGCGATTTGAGCCATCGGTATTCCTGTAACTTTACTTAAAAACGGAACCGTTCGACTTGCACGAGGATTGACTTCGATCACGTAAACTTGATTGTCGTGGATCACGAATTGGATATTCATCATACCGATACAGTTTAAACCACGAGCTAAGCGAATCGTATAGTCTTCAATGGTTTGTTTGATCTCTGCTGAGAGTGCTTGTGGCGGATAAACAGCCATGGAATCCCCCGAATGGACCCCTGCACGTTCAATGTGTTCCATGATTCCAGGGATTAGAACTGTTTCCTCATCACAAATGGCATCTACTTCACATTCACTTCCAAGCAAATAACGGTCAATCAAAACAGGATGTTCTGGGGAAGCTTTCACTGCATGTTCCATATAATCTTCCAAATCTTGTTGATTTTCAACGATTTCCATTGCTCGACCGCCCAAGACATAACTTGGTCTGACCAGAACAGGATAACCGATTTTTGAAGCGATCCCTACTGCTTCTTCTTTACTAGTTGCAGTATCACCTAGTGGCTGAGGTACTTCCAGGCTTCTTAACGCTTGTTCAAATAAATCCCGGTTTTCAGCACGATCTAAATCTTCAATTGTAGTTCCTAAAATTTTGACGCCCGCTTGAACTAACGGTTCTGCTAAATTGATAGCTGTCTGACCACCAAACTGGACGATTACCCCAATCGGTTGTTCAAGTTCAATGACATTCATCACATCTTCAAAAGTCAGTGGTTCAAAGTACAGTTTATCAGAGATCGAGAAATCAGTTGAAACTGTTTCAGGATTGCTATTCATGATAATGGCTTCATAACCTGCTTGTTGGATCGCTTTGACTGAATGGACCGTTGCATAGTCAAACTCGACCCCTTGTCCGATTCGAATGGGCCCAGAACCTAAGACAAGAACAGAATCTTTTTCGGATCGTTCACTTTCATTTTCAACTTCGTATGAGCTGTAAAAATAAGGCGTCTGTGAAGCAAATTCAGCCGCACACGTATCGACCATTTTGTATACGGGTTTGATATCGGATTTTTCACGGAGCTCTCTGATTTGCTTTGCTTCAGTTTTCCACAGTTCAGCAATCTTTTGATCCGTAAACCCATTTTGTTTCACAGTACGTAAGACATTTTCATCCTGCGGGTGTTCCAACAGTTCGGTTTCTAGTTCAACGATATGGAGCAATTTGTCTAAAAAGAACAAATCGATCTTTGTCAACTCCGCCAGTTCTTCAATTGGATAGCCGCGGCGGATCGCCTCTACGACATAAAATAAGCGATCATCTTGGGCACGGACGACTTTTTCGATCAATTCACTATCATCGATCATGTTGAGTTCTGGTAGTTCCAAATGGTGTGTCCCGATCTCTAAAGAGCGGACAGCTTTTAATAGGGATTCTTCAATGTTACGACCAATCGCCATTACTTCGCCAGTTGCTTTCATTTGAGTTCCTAAAACTCGTTCCCCATTCTCAAATTTATCGAATGGCCAACGAGGAATCTTAGCAACGACGTAGTCCAAAGCTGGTTCAAATTCTGCATAAGTCGTTCCAGTTACCGGATTCTTCATTTCATCTAGTGTTAAACCTAAAGCGATCTTAGCCGCTAATTTTGCAATCGGGTAACCAGTTGCTTTACTTGCCAAAGCAGAAGAGCGTGAAACACGAGGATTAACTTCGATCACATAATAATTGAAGCTATGTGGATCAAGTGCAAGTTGGACATTGCAGCCGCCTTCGATTTTCAATGCACGAATAATCGCTAATGATGCATCACGCAACAGCTGGTATTCATGATCTGAAAGGGTCTGACTTGGGGCGAAGACGATCGAATCGCCTGTGTGGATACCCACTGGGTCAAAATTTTCCATGTTACAAACAACAATGGCATTATCAGCCGAGTCACGCATAACTTCGTATTCAATTTCTTTGAATCCTGCAATACTGCGTTCGATCAAACATTGGGTCACTGGAGAAAGGCTCAGACCATTTTCTGCGATCACTCGAAGTTCTTCTTCATTTTTACACATTCCACCACCCGTTCCACCTAATGTGAAAGCGGGACGAACGATGATTGGATAGCCAATTTTATTAGCAAATTCGACTGCTTCTTCAACAGTTGTGACGATTTCAGATTCGGGGATTGGTTGATTCAGTTCTTCCATCAACTTTTTAAATAAATCACGATCCTCTGCTTGATCGATAGCAGATAATTTTGTCCCTAACAGCTCAATGCCTAGTTCATCTAAAATACCAGATTCTGCTAGTTCCATTGCCATGTTCAAGCCTGTTTGTCCGCCTAATGTCGGTAACAAAGCATCAGGACGTTCTTTTCGCAAGATCCTTGAAACAAATTCTAGTGTGATCGGTTCGATATACACTTGATCGGCAATTTCTTGATCAGTCATGATCGTTGCGGGATTGGAATTTACTAAAACGACCTCATATCCTTCTTCTTTCAAAGCAAGGCAAGCTTGGGTTCCGGCATAGTCAAATTCCGCCGCTTGACCAATGATGATCGGACCTGATCCAATCACCATAATTTTTTTGATATCTGTACGTTTTGGCATGTTTATTTCTCCTCTCCTGCATCCATCATTTCCATAAATTCATCAAATAAATGAAGCGCATCATGCGGACCGGGAGCTGCATCAGGATGGAATTGGACGCTAAACGCTGGATAATGGCGATGTCTAATTCCTTCCACAGTCCCATCATTTACTTCTACATGGGTGATCAGCAACTGATCTGGATCAACTGTTTTTTCATCCACAGCATAGCCATGATTTTGAGAAGTAAAATCGATCCTTCCAGTCGCGATTTCTCGGACAGGATGATTCAAGCCACGATGACCAAATTTCATTTTATAGGTATCCGCACCATTAGCTAAGGCAAACAATTGATGCCCTAAACAGATCCCGAAAATTGGTATTTTCCCTTGGATTTCTCGAATCATTTCAATAGCTTCTGGTACGTCTTTTGGATCTCCTGGTCCATTCGTCAGCATGACGCCATCCGGTGCTAGGGAGAGAATTGTTTTTGCATCCGTATTATAAGGTAATACGGTTAAATTGCAGTTTCTTTTACTTAGTTCACGCAAAATACTATGTTTCAAACCAAAATCAATGACAGCCACATTTTTTCCAGTTCCAGGACTTGGATATGGTTTACTCGTTGAGACTTGTTGCACTTGGTTTGTAGCTAAAACGGTCGCTTTCAATTGATCAAAAGCATGTTCAAAGGAATCACCAACATCCACGATACTCGCTTTCATCGTTCCAACTTGACGAATTTTTCGTGTCAATGCCCGAGTATCAACCCCTGAAATTCCAGGGATACCTTTTCGTTTCAAAAACTCGTCCAATGTCATTTGACTCCGCCAATTAGAAGCCACTCTCGCATGTTCTTTGACGACTACGCCTTTGCAAGTTGGTGCGATAGATTCATAATCATCACGGTTGACACCGTAATTTCCCACCATCGGATACGTAAAGGTAATGATTTGCCCGTTGAAACTTTGGTCTGTGATCGTTTCTTGATAGCCTGTCATGCTGGTAGTAAATACGATCTCGCCAAACACATTATTATTCGCTCCAAATGCTTTTCCTTTAAAAACTGTCCCATCTTCTAAAATCAATAATCGTTCCATTTGCTTCACTCCCCTTTGTGCCACGCCAATTTTCCATCAACGAATGTTCCTAATGTTTCGCCCTTGACGTTCCATCCAACAAAAGGTGTGTTTTCGCCTTTCGATAAGAAATCTTTCTTATCGATTGTACTTGAGTGTTCAATATCGAAAACAGCTACGTCAGCAGGTGCCCCAACTGTCAATGTCCCAGCCTCTAACTGGAAGATTTCCGCTGGCTTGGTAGCCATCCAGTTGATCACTTGTTCGAGTGTGAAACGATTGGTTTCAACAAAGTGCGTATAAATGAGTTGGAAAGCTGTCTCACTTCCTACGATCCCAAATGGTGATTCTAAGAAACTTTTGCTTTTTTCTTCTAATCCGTGTGGCGCATGGTCAGTCGCAATACAATCAATCGTTCCATCAAGAAGTCCTTCGATCAACGCTTCTCGATCTTCCTTTCCTCTTAATGGGGGATTCATTTTCCAAAAGCCGAAGTCTTCGGGGATATCTTCATCAATCAAGATCAAATGATGGGGAGAAACCTCTGCTGTAACGTGGATACCCGCTTTTTTGGCATCACGAATGACCCGCACGCTTTCCTTGGTAGAAACGTGACAGACGTGATAGTGCACACCTGTTGCTTCAGCTAAAAGGAGATCCCGTGCGATTTGTGAGGATTCAGTTACACTTAAAATACCTGGCAAACCTAGTTCTTTTGCTTTATCACCAGCATGCATCACACCACCGAATAGTAACGATTCATCTTCCGTATGTGCTACCAGTGCTTTGTTATTTTTTGCTGCTTCTTTCATGGCTTGATACATCGTTCCTGCGGTCTGAACACCCACGCCATCATTCGTAAATGCAAATGCTCCTGCTTTAATCATCGCTTCTTGATCTACTAAGACTTCACTTCGAAGATTTTCAGTGATCGGTGCATATTGCAAGACTTTGACCACTGCATCTCGTTTGATCAAGTCATAGACCTGTTTTAATTTTTCCGGGGTATCAGGTACAGGGTTCAGATTAGGCATGGCACAAACAGTTGTAAAGCCGCCTCTTGCTGCTGCTTTAGTACCAGCTGCAATCGTCTCCTTGTATGTAAATCCTGGCTCTCTTAAATGGACATGGACGTCCACTAAACCAGGTGTGATCAGTTGTCCTTTGGCATCAAACACTTCATCAAATTCAGCCTCGGAAAATCCTTCGCCGATTGCTTTGATTTTTCCGTTTTCGATCCAAATTTCTGCAGGTGTTGTTTCATTCTTTCGTGTATTGATTTGACCGTTTTTAATGAGTGTTTTCATCTTTTCTTCCTCCTAGCTTTACGCTTTTCCGTTTAGTACTGCTTCTAAGATCGCCATTCTAACAAAGACGCCATTGCTCATTTGCTGTACGATTCGTGATTGTAGTCCTTCCACAAGGGAGTCAGCTAATTCGACATCACGATTGACTGGCGCTGGGTGCATGATGATCGCATGCTTTTGTAATTTCTTCGCACGTTCGACTGTTAATCCATACTCTTGGTGATAGGCTTCTTTTGAAAAACTTTCTTTCCCATCATGACGTTCATGTTGTACGCGAAGCATCATCATGACATCCACTTGTTCTAATAATTCATCTAATGGCAGGTAGTGCCCATAGACTTCAAATTCTTCATCGTACCATTCGCGTGGACCTGAAAAGAAGACTTGTGCTCCTAATCGTTTCAGCATTTGCATGTTTGATTTTGCTACTCGTGAGTGTGTGATATCCCCGACGATCGCTACTTTCAATCCCTCAAAGTAACCAAATTCTTCGTAGATCGTCATCAAATCAAGTAAGCATTGGGTTGGATGTTGGCCACTTCCGTCACCACCATTGATAATCGAGCATTGGATCGTTTTACTTTGGATCAATTCATCATAGTAATTTTCATCTCCATGGCGGATTACTGCAACATCCACACCGAGCGCAGACATCGTCAAGACCGTATCATAAAGGGTTTCCCCTTTTTGTACAGAACTCGTACTCGCTTCAAATTCAATCACTTCTAAGCCTAGTTTCTTTTCGGCTACATCAAAGCTCTTATGCGTACGAGTACTATTTTCAAAAAACAGATTCGTCGCAAAGTATTGCGGTTTTTGTGGTGTCCAGTTTGCTCCTTGTTTAAACTCTTGACCTCGACGGATCAAGCCCATGACTTCTTGATCCGTTAAAGCTTCCACTGTCAATAAATGTTTTAAACTAATGCGTTCTGATTTGATGATCATGATAGTTCCTCCTTATTTTTCTTCGCTACGTGAAGTTTCGGGTAAGATAAGATTCAGAATGATACCAAGTACAGTTGCTAAAGCCATTGCTGATAACGTGAAGGTGCCTACTTCAAAAACCAAGCCGCCGATTCCGACCACTAAGATCACTGAAGCAATCAACAGATTTTTCTTTTTATCAAAATCGATTTTATTTTCGATCAAAATCTTCATTCCACTCGCTGCGATCACTCCGAACAAGATAAAGCTGATTCCGGAAATTACGGGTCCGGGGATACTTAAGATCAAAGCGCTTAATTTGCCCACAAATCCTAAAATCACAGCGAAGACTGCTGCACCACCGATGACGAATACGCTGTGTACACGAGTGATTGCTAACACACCGATATTTTCCCCATAACTTGTAACTGGAGGGCCACCGACGAAAGCTGCGACGATCTGCGCTAAGCCATCTCCCATCAATGTTTTGTGTAAACCTGGCTCTTCAAAGAAATTACGTTTGGTTAATTTATTCAAGACCATCAAGTGTCCAATGTGTTCTGTCATCGTAACGAAAGCAATAGGTGCCATCGTCGTAATTGCCCCTAAGTAAAGCTTCGGTTCATATTGAACAAATGGAATCTCGAAGTTTGGTAAAGCGAACCAAGCAGCATCAGCGATCGGCTTTGTATCGACGATTCCGAAGAGTAAAGCAACGAGGTAGCCGCAAATGATCCCTAACAAAATTGGAATAAGTCCTAAAAATCCTTTTAGCCACATGTTGAAGAAAATCGTCAATGCTAAAGTGATCAGTGCCACGGCTATATATTTAAAATCATAGTTGCCTTGGTTATACATTGCGTTCGTTGCAGCATTCGCTGCTAACCCCAAACCGATTACCATGATCACGGGACCAACGACAATCGGTGGTAAAATTTTGTCCAACCATGCTGAACCGATCTTTTTGATGATCCATGCGACGATCAAGTAAACCAGACCAGTCGTTACGGCTCCTTGGGCGATCGCTGGGTAACCGTCAGTCTTCATCAGCATTTGCATAGCTGCGATAAAGGCAAAGCTACTACCCAAGTAGGCTGGAATCTTTCCTTTAGTAGTAAAAAGATAAACTAATGTTCCTAATCCTGAGCTGACTAAGGCAATCCCTGGATCGATCCCCACTAAAATCGGCACAAGTACAGTAGCACCAAACATCGTAAAGAGATGTTGTAAACTTAAGCCGATCCAATGTCCTGTTTTTGGGCGATCGTGGATATCTAAAACCGCATCGTGATTATGGAATTTTTTCTGTTCTGACATATCAATTGCTCCTCTATTCTTCCTCTTTCAAAATCATGATTCGATCTTTGCCGTCAAGTTCTTGCATTTCGACTAAGATTTCTTCTGTTTTTGCTGTGGGAATGTTTTTCCCAACATAGTCTGCTCGAATCGGTAACTCCCGATGTCCCCTGTCTACTAAGACAGCCAGAGAAATTTTTCTAGGACGACCATAGTCCATTACTGCGTCCATCGCTGCTCGAATCGTTCGTCCAGTGTAAAGGACGTCATCGATCAAAATCACTTCTTTTCCTTCTAGTGAAACGGGAATATCTGAAGAATGAAGTTCTGCTTCAGCTGGTGTTTCTTTTTTATCATCACGATACAATGTGATATCCAGCTCTCCGACCGGAACTTCGATGCCTTCTAGTTGCTTCAAACGATCGGCAACTCTTGATGCGATGTAAATGCCTCTTGTTTTTATCCCAATTAAGACAACATCTTGAATCGTCTGATTTCTTTCAATGATTTCATAAGTGATACGTGTCAATGCCCGCTTCATGGTTACTTGATCCACAACTTCTTTTGCTTGCATGTTTGTTTCCTCCTTTTTTATACACAAAAAAACTCCTGCCCTAAGAGGACAGGAGGAATGTCTAGACTGAGTGTACATTTAGATACACTGATAGTTATACTACGTCATTGAGTAATCGATGTTATGGCGCACCATAGCTCTCTTACCCACACCCTTCTTAGCCTCACGGGACTAAACTTAAAGGAACTGATATGAAGTTTTTATGCTTTCGTTGTTAAATACTATACCGTTATCTAAATCAAAATGCAACACTTTTCCTTAGTTTTTCTAAAGTTTTTTCAAAGATTGTTGGAAGCGGTGCTTCAAAGACCATTTTCTGACCTGTGATTGGATGGGTAAAACCTAAGAGCTTCGCATGAAGAAATTGCCCATTTCCTTTCAATGTCTTACTTGGTCCGTAAACTGGGTCTCCAGCTAAAGGATAGCCTATATATTTCATATGCACACGGATCTGATGGGTCCTACCTGTTTCTAACGTCAACTCCACCAACGTAAAATCATTGAATCGTTCCAAGACATTAAAATGGGTCACGGCTGGTTTGCCATCTTCTCTGACTGCCTGCATTTTACGGTTCACTTTTGATCGACCGATCGGTGCGTTGATCGTTCCTTTTTCATGAGGAATCACTCCATGGACTAACGCTACGTATTTACGTAAAGAAGTTTTATCTTTTAATTGCTTGGCCAAAGATTCATGTGCTAAATCATTTTTCGCTACCATCAACAAACCTGAAGTATCTTTATCGATTCGATGGACGATCCCTGGACGGATCACACCATTGATCGACGAAAGATCTTTTACATGATACATTAAAGCATTGACCATCGTACCATTCGGATGACCTGCTGAAGGATGGACGACCATGCCTTGTGGTTTGTTGACAACAGCAACCGCTTCGTCTTCATAAACGATTTCTAATGGAATGTCTTCTGCTTCAATTGAAAGGGTCTCTGGTTCTGGCACAGCGATCACGATTTCATCATTTTTCTTCACTTTATAATTTGCTTTCACCACTTGTCCGTTGACCGAAACGGCACCATCTTTGAGCCAAAGCTGGATTTGTGAACGACTATAATCGTTGAATAAACCTGTGAGTACTTTATCGATCCGTCCTGTTTCTGTTTGAATCGTTGCGTTTAATTCTGTCATTTTTTCCCTTGTTCCTTTTCATCTAAAATAATGTATATCAAAATAAGAATCACACCACAAACAAGTGTCATATCAGCTACATTGAAGATCGGAAAATTCATAAAATCTGTTTGGAACATATCGACGACATATCCCAGTCTTACACGATCAATAAAATTCCCAATAGCTCCTGCTAAAATAAAACTTAACCCTGTCAGCAACCATCGATTGCCCTGTTTGCGATTCTTGACCATCAATGTCACGACAACAATGACAGCAACCACTGTGATTATGACGAAAAACCACATCTTCCCTTCAAGCATACTCCAAGCTGCCCCAGTATTGCGTATATAATTCAACGATAAGACGCCTGGAATCAATGTCTTCGTTTCGCCTAAAGATAAATCATTGACGATCCACCATTTGACCCACTGATCAAGAGCCACTAATAATCCACTGATCATAAAATAAATTGCTAACAAAAAATCATTCCTTTTCTATTTGTTGATAAATATCTCTAGGTCTAATGATCCCCAGTAAGTTGCCGTCAGGATGACCATCTTTGGTAATCAGGACTGCTTCTAGAGTTCCTTGTTCCCGAAACATTGTTTCCACTTCATAAACATAAGTATGTTCAGCTACAAAACGATAATTCGTATATTTGCCATCACTAAAAATCAAATCAGCCGCTTTTTTATCTGTTAAATCAATGGTCCCTTTTTGACTTTCCTTTGCTAGCCAAAAACCAATGACCCGCAATGTCACAAGCGCTACGAATTTTCCTTTATTATACAAAGGAAACTGTGAGTATCGTTTTTTGGCAACCGTTCCTAACAAATCAAGTAAAGGAAGATCTCGTTCAAAACCTGTGACATGTTTCGCAAAGCGAGGTAAAACCTTTGCTGGACGATTCAAGTCTTCTTCAATCTGCTGGATCTTATTGACTGCCCAATCATTGGGTTCAGCAATCACAAAGTCCACAGCAATCCGATCGTGAACAATGGCATTTCGTAACTGCGCCAGCTGAAGCAAATCTTCTTCATATTGACGAATCACTGCTTTTTTGCGTTGAGCAAGTCGCCGAACTAACTCAGTAAATCCCATATTGCGGGCGTTACCCATTTCATCTCTCATCCATTTTTCGATCCGATTAAAACTACTTAAAAAAATATCAGAGTTTGCCATCTTTCTCCTCCTTGATTACATAGGCTTGGTTTTTGATGAAAAAAAAGAAGCCAATCATTACAAGTACCACGAACATACTATAAATTAGATTGTGTAACCACAATGCGCTTAATCCACTTCCTAAAAATAAAAAGGGATAAATCTGTAACAATAAGAGATTCATTGTAATGACGTATCCTTTGGACGGATGCGTTATTGTATACACTGGACTTTTTAACCAATAAAACGAAACTTGCATTGTAAAAGGTGCTTCTAACTTAAGTAAAACCGATTGATTATGATTCAATTGTCCTTTTTTCTTTCCATTGATCCGCAGTTGGATCGGACTACCCATGCCATAAAAACCTGTTCGTCTTGTCACTCGTACGTCCATAACGCCCCTCCTCCTGATGCTTTCTTAGTATACCGTAAAACACCCGAACAAGAAAGTAGATGTCTCAAAGTGTTTGAGTTCCCTATATTTAACTAATTTATAGACATTTTTTGCTCAAATGCAGCGAGTACAGCAAAAGTAGCCAACCAGCAAAACTATTAGAAATCTGTTGTAACATCGTTTTCACTCCTTATATATCCATTAAAGATGTTCGATCGATAATAAAAGGATGACACAACTATCCGTAATGAATAATTGTGTCATCCTTTTTTACTGTTTAGAAGTATTTTTTCAACCTCACTTTTTGTAAATCTCCACTTGCTTTAACTACTTTATCGTTCATTGCTTTGCAACAACTAAGTAAAGAATAAGAAAAGGAATATACCCACACCATTATAAAAAACATGGGTCAATATGGCGTACCACACATTAGAAGTTTTTATATAAACGAATCCAAATAGAACGCCGCAGAAAAAAAGGTTGAAATTTCCTCCGTGTACGATTGAAAAAAAGAATGAAGAGATTATGAGGAGAGAAGCCTTTGTTTTCCTGTCAGAATGTAAGCTGATTAGACTAAATCTAAAAATCATTTTCTTCTAAAAATACACCGTACGTTGTAGCACTTATTATATATTTTTTCAATTCACTTCACTATTAGCTAAAGAATTTAGGGGTAAGCTATTTGTATCAGGCAAAGCAGTATTAATGACAATAATACTAACGATACAAAAGACTGCTATAAATATGAGTTTCAGCCATTGTATTTCTACTAATGATTGATAGAGAAGCTGGTGGAACAACACCAAAAACATAAAACTTAGAATCAACGGAAACCAAGAAATCCAATCAAATATGAAATCATATTTGATTGGGATCCCTATATTTGGGATCATAAAATAAATAATAAAGTAACTCAAGCAAAGAATGAAATTCCAATGTTTCTTAGTATTCCTATGTATCATGTTGCTACATAATCAATATATTGTGTATTTGCTGTAGCAGTTTGAGTACGAATATATTTATTGTCTACTTTACGATAAACTCGGTAAGTTACCGTTATTCTTGCATTTTGATGATACTTCTTGAATTTTCCGTTTACTGAGTATTCGTTCCCGATTTTAATATTCATTCCGAAGATCGTTGCACCAATTGATAATGTGGTTTTTCTATTGTGGGTTTCTGTACCCAAATATGTACGATTTCCTTTAGAAATACGCCAACTTTGAGGTTGTGACCAAGTTTTTGTCTGAATCGATGGTTCGTCTAATACATAGTACTCATCATCACTACAAATTGCTATGCCAGAACTATTCGTTTCATCGGCTAATACTGGAACACATGGAGTTACAGCAGTTCCTAAAGTCAAAAGTGACGTAGACACCAAAATTGTTCTAAATAAATACTTTTTCAAAAATTTTCACTCCTATTTTAGTATTAAAGAAAACGTTTTCTTAACAATGATTATAAATCATTTTATTTTAGACATATGATTGCTATCATAAAAAGCTGTTTTGAACTCAAAATCGTCCGTGAAACCGCCATTATTTACTTGTTGACTAACACAATATGTATAAAAACAAGTCAGCACTTGTATGAACATATACAAGAGCTGACTTTATCTTTTTTGATCGAAAGGGAGCCTTTACCTAATTTTAGGTATTCTCACTAATCATTTTTGATAGATGGCTTTTTTATGAAGCACCCTATCCTCTTTCTTTTTTAGAATAATCCCAGTACTTCCCCATCACTGGTAACATCCATATTCAATGCAGCTGGTTTTTTGGGAAGTCCCGGCATAGTCATGACATCACCTGTTAGCGCAACGATAAACCCAGCCCCTAATTTGGGAACGAACTCTCTGATGGTAATCGTAAATCCTTCAGGAGCGCCTAGAAGTGTCGGATCGTCAGAAATTGAATATTGGGTTTTCGCCATACAAATTGGCAGTTTATCCCAACCATTAAGGACAAACTCATCGATTTGTTTTTTTGCTTTTTTACTAAAACTGACACCTTTTCCACCATAAATCTCTTGGACGATCGTTGCCACTTTTTCTTCAATAGTCGCTGTCGGTTGATACAAGGGCTGATAATCTGCTTGCTGACTATCAATCGCACGAACGACCGCTTTGGCAAGTTCAATTCCACCATCTGCGCCATGCTCCCAAACACTTGCTCGTTGTACGATCACCCCTTGATTTTCGCAAAGACGTTCTAACAAAGTAAATTCAGCTTCCGTATCTGTCACGAATTCGTTGATCGCAACAATTACTGGGATATGGTATTTCTCCATATTGTGGATATGACGTTTTAAATTACTGAATCCTTTTTCCAATGCTGCTAAATTTTCCGTTTTCAACTCTTCTTTAGTTGCACCGCCATGCATTTTCAATGCACGAACTGTTGCTACGATCACGATCGCATCAGGCGCCTTTTTCAAATTCGGAACTTTGATATCTAGGAATTTTTCTCCACCTAGATCTGCACCAAATCCAGCTTCAGTCACCACATACTCCCCTAATTTAAGAGCTGTTTGGGTAGCTAAAACACTATTACACCCGTGAGCAATATTGGCAAAAGGACCGCCATGAACAAATGCTGGCGTGCCATAAATCGTTTGTACTAAATTTGGTTTGATTGCTTCTTTTAATAGCAGTGCCAATGCGCCTTCTGCTTTGAGATCACCAGCTGTCACTGGCTTTTGATCAAAGGTATAACCGACAACAATTCGAGCTAAACGCGCTTTTAAATCATCGATGTCTGTTGCTAAGCATAAAATCGCCATGATTTCACTTGCTACGGTGATGTCAAAGCCATCTTCTCTCGGCACACCTTGAATCGGACCTCCTAAGCCAACAATCACTTTTCGCAGTTCGCGATCATTCAAATCGACGACACGTTTCCAGATCACACGACGTGAATCGATTCTCAGTTCATTCCCTTGATGGATATGATTGTCTAAAAGTGCAGACAATGCATTATTAGCAGACGTAATCGCATGCATATCGCCAGTAAAGTGCAAATTGATATCTTCCATTGGTAATACTTGTGCGTAGCCTCCGCCGGCAGCACCACCCTTGATTCCCATGACTGGACCAAGGGAAGGTTCTCTTAACGCAATCACTGCTTTTTTACCAATTTGATTCAATGCGTCCCCAAGACCTACCGTGATGGTCGATTTACCTTCTCCAGCTGGTGTAGGATTGATGGATGTAACTAAAATCAAGTGACCATCTGGTTTTTTCTTTAATTTCTTGATGGTGGAAAAATTGATTTTCGCTTTATATTTTCCGTAAAGCTCCAGGTCATCTTGTTGGATATCCAATTTTTCCGCAATTTTAATAATCGGTTTTAACTCTGTTTCTTGTGATATTTGTAGATCGCTCTTCATCAAATTACCCCTTTACACGAACTTTATACCCAAAACAAAAGAATTTGTTCAGTTATATCTATTATACCTTTTTTTATTTTAAAACAAAATAGGCAAGATTGCTTTTTTAATTTAATTGACGTATATATAAATACTCTTTATAATGTTAGTTATGATCAGACTTTAGAAAGGTCGTGAGAGCTTTGACCACAGGAACTGTGAAATGGTTTGACAACAAAAAAGGATATGGATTTATTAGTTATGATGAAACAGAAGAAATATTCGTCCATTTTACTGCAATTGAAGAAGAGGGATTCAAAACCCTTGAAGAAAATCAATCTGTAGAATTTGAAATAATCGAAGGAAACCGTGGGGCACAAGCCGCTCATGTCAAAAAAATGATCTTATAAGAAAGTTTCAACAATAAGTAACTTCTCTTCAAAACAGAAGAGATTGCATCAAAAATATTCAATTTAAAGAAAGACCGATACTCCGCAAAATGTTCTTTGCAAAGTATCGGCTTTTTTATAATTTTATAATTGCTTGAACGATAGAAAATCAACTTATTCTGCGTCTCTTCCATACAGTACAACGTTCACTAATATTACAAAATCTCACTTTTCAATAAAAAGATACATATTTCTGTTTGTTTTCTAATCCTATCGAAAGAAGGTTATCTCGAATTTATAAGATGATTTGAAAAAGACTGCTCGACTGTATTGAAAACTTGATTTCTAGCGTTTGCTTTAATATTTTTTACAAATTTCTTTTCTTTTTTCTTCGCTATTATTTCTTCTCGTTGTATCTATGCATCCTTCTCACTTATTTCCAAGTGAATGATGTCTTTCGCATCAGATTGTTTTCTTTTCAACATTAATTGCCATTTTAAAAGAATCTTTCTAAATCGAGACAACGGATTTAAAGAATCGACAATCCGAGCAAGGGCTTGATTGTTATATAGCCTTGGTTGATAATCTTTTTTGATTGCTTTTATACCATTTTTTTACCGAGCTTTTCTAATAACTAGTTTCAACGATCACTTTCACTATTTATGATTCGTTCATTTATGTATCTTCTTGAACTGGTTCCTGAAGTTATTTCCTGCGAATCAAGCCCAGCCATGATATTTTTTAAGTCCTGAAGGTTATAACCCTGTGTTTTGCTGTTTTCTTTTAAAAATTGCCAACCATTTATCACTCCTAATTGCTCAAAACACTGAATCCAACGATTGACATCAAAACTATGTGAACCCATAGAAAGATTCATCTCGTTGAGGTGATAGATGTCTGTTGACTCCTGGAGTAGCCCTTTTGCTGATTCGCTAAATTTCTTGAAATTTGCGCATTTTTCCAACTCGCTTGATTTGTTGCACGGACAGATAGCGAACGTATTTCTTGTTTATTGCCCGTCCTATCTTGTTTCGACCATCTACTCTGAGCCATTTTTATCCTTTTTTCCTTGTCGTTATCTTTCCTTTCTTTTAGATTTTTTGACCGCATTCTCTTTATCTTTGCACGATCCTTCTTCCAAAGCCTCCCTATTTTTGCACGATTTCTTTTCCACATATTTCTTAGCTTCGCACCTCTTCTCTTTAGAATGCCTGTTTTCTTCCAAATTCGGTAGAGATCTTCAAACATTTTTTTATTTCCACGTCCGTTTTTCTCCTTATACTTTTTCTGTAAGTTTTATTATAAATTAGAAAAAATGTTATCTTACTTCTTTTTTTCCTTTAAAAAATATTTAGTGCAAATTTTTTATAATATCCTTTATGTTATTAAGTTATATATCCCTTGGTTGAATGGTCAGGTGTCCATTACTTTATCGAAAGTTACTGGTCGAACATCATATCATCCATTTTTCTAGGTTCAAGTTCATACAAACGTCAGCAAGACACAATCAAGCCGAAGAATCTCACCCTGATCATAAAATGATCTTCGGATTCTTCGGCTTGTTTTCTCAGAGGTTATATATAGTTATGTTTTTCTCGCAGCTATTTTATATCTGCTGAATCAATTGGTTTAAACAAGTAAAATCAATCAGATAGTTGTATTTACTTGGTTGTTAGTGCTTTGTTGCTCTTTACCTTCAGAATAGTAGGACAAAAAAGCTGTCTGACTTTTTTTGCGCATCAGATAGAAGGTTGGCTCAGCCTTCCCTACATATTTAATCTTTACACCTCTTTTGACCGGTGTTACAGAGTCAATATCTTGTAGCGGGATATTTTGGTCCTTCCAAAAAGCAGCATATTTAATTTTGATTGCATGGTTTTTCAAAATAAATGACCGACGATACCCAAGAAAAAGAAAAATTAAAAATAGCCCCATCACTAAGTTACTTTTCCAATAGGGTCTAGTGTTTTCAAGTGATAAAATCAAACTAAAAAATAAAATGATCAAAGATAAAGACCAATAGATGATCGTCTGCGCCCATTCCGGCTGCCAGCGAATTATTTTTTTCATTCTTTAACCTCGCATCTATTTGTAATGGTATAATTATAGCATAACACTATTTTTATAAAAAGGAGAGCTTCCTTATTATGATCAAAGTATACATTGATGCTTCCACAAAAGGCAATCCAGGACCTAGTGGTGGAGGCATTTTAATTATCCATGAAAATAAACAAGAACAGCTTACCGTCCCACTTTCGGATGGCTCCAATCATCAAGCTGAATTCGAAGTCTTTTTAAAAACTTTAGAAATTTTAAAGGAAAAAGGCTGGGTCAATGAAACAATTCTCTGTTATTCCGATAGCAAAGTACTTGTTTCTACAATCGACAAAAACCACACGAACAACGAAAGTTTCTCTTCCCTTCTATATGAAATCCAACAATTACTCGCTCAGTTCCATTTACTCATCTTACAATGGATTCCCGAGAGTAAGAATAAAGGGGCGGATAATCTAGCACGCCAAGCGCTTCAAAAACAATTAAATCCATAAAAAAAAGACTTTTTAGCTACTTACTAAAAAGTCTTTTTAAAGTTTCTGATTTAATAGAGAAGATAATTGTGATCAAAAGTAATATCGAGTTCAAAAGAACCAACCTTTTTCTCAATAGCTTGACGAATCTTTTCTTCTAAAACATCATCTGGTAACTTGAAATTCTGAGGAACTACAATATCGAATTGCAACTCTTTCCCTTTACGTATGATCCGTAAATCGTGCAACCTCAACTCTTCCCCCAACTCTTTGATAATTTGTCTCAATTGTTTCAATATCTTACGGTATTGTTCATTATGGATTGCTACCGGATCTAGATGACAAACTAAATCTACATCCAAAGTCTTTTTAAAGTCTTTTTCGACAATATCAATGATTTTATGTGCTTCATTCAAGTTTAAACTGTCGTCAACTTCAATATGAACAGAAGCAAACTTTTTATTTGGTCCATAATTATGAACCAACAGATCATGAAAACCTAAAATCGATTTATAAGAACTTAATTGTTTTTCCATTGTTTTGATTTCTTCAGCTGTTGGACGGCTACCTAGTAATTCATAGACAAAATCACGTAACATCATGATCCCACTAAAAATAATGTACCCGGCTAAGACAAAACCAACATAGCCATCGATACGCCAGCCAGTGAATCTTTCGATACCTGCAGATACTAAAACAGCTAACGTCGTGAATACATCATTGTAACTATCTTTGGCTGTCGCTTTTAGTGCTTCTGACTGAATTGTTTTTGAAAATCTAGTGTACATACGTCCTTGTAAAAGTTTTAACAGAATCGAAAATATTAGGACAAGAAACACGATCGGTGTCAGGACTAAATGTTCCGGCCGAAAAATTTTCCGTATAGAAGCGTCCAAAAATTGAAACCCTACATACGTAATGATGATTGAAACAAATAAGCCACTGATATATTCAAATCGTTCATGTCCAAATGGATGTTCTTGGTCTGCGGGTTTTGCAGCAATCTTAAACCCAACAAGCGTCAAAATGGATGAAGCTGTATCGGATAAACTATTGATAGCATCCGCCATGATCGAAACACTGCCAGAAAAAAGGCCGATCATAAACTTCGCAACAAACAATAACATATTTGAGATAAGACCTAAGATTCCAGCTATAATACCTTTTTTGGTACGTTCTTGCCCACTAATCGTTTTTTGTTCTTTTGACACTTTTTCGCTTCCTTTATTCTTTATTCTGGTTTGAGTGGCGTTGCAGCAAACAGCGCTTTAGCAATCAGTGGCGTAATGATTCCGGCACCTATCGCTTCCGGAATCCCATTGATTGCGGCAACTCCTGCCAAAGTTTTAAATAATAGATCCGCATCTACGCCATACGCATCAGCAGTTGCCCCAGTATAAAACAGTCCCATAAACCCTAGAACTAAAAGTGTATTCACGAGCGAGCCAAATACTCCTGCTAAAACCGAACCAACGACTACAGAATGATAACGTTGATAAATCCAGTGAAAAATGATTCCTGCAACTAAGCCAACTAACACTCTAGGAACAACTGAAATGATTGGATTGGTAAAGACGAGGGTATCAAATGGGGTCGTAGGCATGGCGTAAGCACGAATGATCGTGGCGATCCCCCAAAACAAACCAATGACCATGCCGTCTTTCGGTCCTAATACAACCGCAGCAACGATAACTGTTATGTGAATAATCGTCAAACTAATAAATCCTAAAGGAATAAACCCTAACCATGGAACCATTGCTTGAACGATAATGATTGCTAATAAAATCGCTCGTAAAACTAAACGAAAAGTTTTATTTTTACTATTCAATTTTACCCCCTCCTTTTTATTCTAATCGTAAAAAGTTTTGCTTTTTTGTCAATTAATTACTCTCAAAGAAAATGCTGATTGGTTGCATTCAGTTCTCATAAAATAAACCGAATTTGTCAACGGGATTTCCGTTTCAAACAAATTCGGTAGAACTTTTATTTAACAAATAGGAGGATTCAATACTCCTTGAACAAAAAAGGTCGTTCTTGAGCCCTTTAGCATGTATGAAAATAAATAGTATTATCGGTGCTTCCTTAAGCAATAAGCGATCAGTGTTTAAACTATGAAAAGCTGTTTAAAAAATGACCGCTTACTCGCTTCAATGAAAGCATTCTATTCCCCATTATTTGCTAAAACAAGGTCAAGTATTCGCTCCTTGAAATAAGTTTTTTCTCTCCCAAACATAAAATACCGTTTCAAAAGGAGGTTATTATCATCTGAGCTATTCGACGCTCTCCCATTTTATTTGGAAAAGTATTTAAAGTTGATTATTGATTAGACAACCATGTTTTAGCTTCTGATAAAGCATCTGGGATACCAGCAGGGTTTTTCCCACCTGCTTGCGCCATATCAGGGCGACCACCACCGCCACCACCAACTTTTGGTGCGATTGCTTTGATCAAGTCACCAGCTTTTAGCCCAGCATCATTTGCTTCTTTCGTCATAGCGACTAACAAACTAACTTTTCCGTCTTGTTCATTTGCCAAAACAAGAATATCGGAAATGTTTTTTTGTTTCCATTGGTCTGCTAATTGACGTAATTGGTTCATATCTTTTACTTTTACTTGTGCAGTAATCATTGAATGACCACTAACTGTTTCCACATTTTTAAAGACATCGCCTGCTTGTTGGTTCGCTAGTTTACTTGCTAATTGTTCATTTTCTTTTTGGAGTTCTTTTAATTGTTGTTGTAATTGTTCCGTTTTTGATACAACCTCTTTTAATTGAGGTGATTTGACAATTGTGGCAACTTCTTTTAATTGTTTTTCTTCCGCTTCCAATAACTCATAAGCTTCTTTACTTGTTACAGCTTCGATCCGACGAACACCGGCACCGATTCCTGATTCAGAAACGATTTTAAAGATCCCAATATTTTCAGTATTTGTTACATGGGTTCCACCACAAAGTTCGATAGACCATCCACCAATGTTCACTACACGGACTTCTTGACCATATTTTTCACCAAATAAAGCCATAGCCCCCATATTCTTAGCGGTATCGATATCTGTTTCAATGGTTTCTACTGGGATTGCTTCCCATATCTTCTCATTAACGATTCGTTCCATTTTTACTAATTCATCTGCTGTGATTTGTCCAAAATGAGTAAAGTCAAAGCGTAAATGTCCAGGAGCAACTAAAGAACCTGCTTGGTTTGCATGTTCCCCTAAAACTTCTTTTAAAGCTTTATGCAATAAGTGAGTCGCTGTATGGTTCTTAATGATGCGATTTCTCATCGGTACATCGATCAACAAGTGGTAAACTTCGCCTTCAGTCAATGTTGAAAGCACTTCTACGGTGTGCATAAATTGTCCATTCGGTGCTTTTTGAACGTCAACAACTGTCGCAACCGTTTCTCCAGAGGCATTGATGATCCAACCTTGATCAGCCACTTGTCCACCCATTTCTGCATAAAACGGTGTTTGATCAAAAATCAATTGACCTTGTCCAGCAGACAATTCACTCACTAGTTCTTCATCTTTGATAATCACCAATAGTTTGCTGTCTGATTCAACTTGATCATATCCAATAAATTTACTATCCACTTTGATATCTGTTAATAGGGCAGATTGGACTCCCATTGATTTTTCTGTACTACGAGCAGCACGCGCACGTTGTCTTTGTGCTTCCATTTCTTTTTCAAAACCTTCATGATCGACTTTCAAGCCTTCATCTTCTGCCACTTCTTCGGTCAACTCCACTGGGAAACCGTAAGTATCATATAATTTGAAGATATCTTTTCCAGCAAGTGTTGTTCCATTTGCTTTTTTGACTTCAGCGATCACTTGATTCAAGATTTCAAGACCTTCGTTGATTGTTTCATTGAAACGTTCTTCTTCGGTACGAACTACTTTTTCAATAAATTCTTTTTGTTGAAGGACTTCCGGATAATAGCTAACCATGATTTCGCCAACTACTGGAACAAGATCATATAAGAAAGCTTTTTCGATTCCTAATTTTTTCCCGTGCATCACTGCTCGGCGTAATAAACGACGAAGAACATAGCCACGACCTTCATTTGAAGGAAGCGCCCCATCTCCAATCGCAAAAGATAATGCTCGGATATGATCCGCAATTACTTTATAAGAAATGTCGGTTGTCGGGTTTTCACCATATTTTACTTGGTTACTTAGTTTTTCTACCGCATGAATGATCGGTAAGAACAAGTCTGTTTCAAAGTTTGTTGGTGCGTCTTGAACGATCGAAACCATCCGTTCCAGCCCCATGCCCGTATCAATGTTTTTATGTGGTAAAGGTTCAAATGTATGATCTGGTTTATGGTTGAACTCAGAAAATACTAGATTCCAAATTTCTAAATAGCGTTCGTTTTCTCCACCAGGGTAGTTTTCTGGATCATCTTCTGCGACATCATTGTATGCTTCGCCTCGATCATAGAAGATTTCTGTATCAGGACCACAAGGACCCGCACCAATATCCCAGAAATTATCTTCAACATCTACAATGTGATCAAGTGGCAAGCCGACTTCTTCATGCCAGATTCGTTTTGCTTCTGTGTCTTTTGGATAAACGGTAACATATAATTTTTCCGGATCAAATGCCATCCATTCAGGACTTGTTAAAAATTCCCATGCCCAATGGATTGCTTCATTTTTGAAATAATCACCAATAGAAAAATTCCCAAGCATTTCAAACATTGTGTGGTGACGTGCTGTCTTCCCTACATTTTCAATGTCATTCGTACGAATTGATTTTTGAGCGTTTGTGATGCGTGGATTTTCTGGTACGACAGAGCCGTCAAAATATTTTTTTAACGTAGCAACCCCTGAGTTGATCCATAAAAGCGTTGGATCGTTGACTGGAATTAATGATGCGCTAGGTTCAATCGTGTGTCCTTTTGATTGGAAGAAATCTAAAAACATTTGTCGAACTTGTGCACTGCTTAATTGTTTCATTTTATTACCTTCTTTCTTTATTTTAAACGACAAAAAAACACCCTCACAGCCAAGGACGAAAACTCGCGGTACCACCTTGGTTGCAATGATGTTCGATCATTACCTCTTGAACTCGATAACGCTGAGTAGCGTTGATATTTCTATCAATAAAAAAGGGAGCAATTTGTTTTTTTGACTATTCTTTTTTCAGCCTGGAAAGAATTTTCTGTAAGTCAGACTTAAACAAACCATGTCCTTTTCGTACTTTACAAGTATACGTATTCTATTTTATTCTGTCAACCGCTCTTTTCCTTCAACTCTTATTTCTTTCTAGAATATTTTTTGTTAAGCTTGAATTACGCCTATTAATCAAAAGGAGAATCGATGATGCAAGTTTATTTTGGAAACAAGTCCTGGATCAGAGGGGCGAGTTTTTATCTTCGTTATCAGGTATTTGTTCTGGAACAAGGCATTTTGCCAGAATTAGAATTTGACGAAACGGACACTTCTGATAACTACTTTCTGTTAATGGAAAACAATGTTCCAATTGCAACATTACGTTATCAAAAAAAATCGTCCACTTGTCTTAACCCCGATCGTTTTTGCGTCGCCAAAAATTATCGCCAACAAGGTTTCGGTCGTCAGCTGTTGTCCTTAGCTGAACAGAAAGCGAAAAAAGAAGGCTTGCTATCAAGTTACCTAGTAGCTGAAATGACTGCCCTTAGTTTCTATCAGCAACAAGGTTACAAGACTTGTACAGATCCTTTTATCGAGGATGGGATTACCTGCGTAGGGATGCAAAAAGAATTGATTTAAGATCTATTATCACTAGATTATCTGCTAAATGAACACTTAAAAACAGACCAAAGGAATGCAGAAGACATGCAATCCTTTGGTCTTTGAGCGTGAAGTCATAACGTCTCTTTTAAAGGGTCTGGTCATTGACTTATTTATTGGAGTTTTTCTTATTTTTTCTTGCAGTTCTAGTTTGTTGTCTGCGTTCGATTTTACGGTCTTTTTTGTTCTTTTCAGCAATTGCCCAATCGATTTTCTTTTTATATCCAGGTTTGATTTTTTTCTTTTTCTTTTTCACTAAGCCGATCAATGTAGGATCCAGTGTATCTTTGGATTTTTCCCGTTTCGTCCGACGATTGCGGTCATAAGTCTTGATGATTTCATCATTTTTGATTTCCATCGGTTCAAATGTGACACCAATTTTTTCAATACTGTCAATCGTTTGTTCATCACTTGGTGAGTACAAAGTGATCGCAGTTCCTTTTAAACCATTACGTCCAGTCCGACCTACTCGATGGATAAAGAAGTCAAGGTCTTCAGGAATTTCTGCATTGATCACATGAGAAACCCCTTCAATATCGATGCCACGTGCCGCTAAATCTGTCGCAACCACGTATTGATATTCTAAGTTTTGAACTTGGCGCATCACCCGTTTTCGTTCTCTTGGAGTGATATCTCCATGGATTTTGGCTACTTTTAAGCCTTGATTTTTCAAATAATCAGCAATTTCATCCACGTGTTGTTTCGTATTTGCAAAGACAATTGCAAGGTAAGGATGACCAATTGTTAACAATTGGTAGATCATTCGATTTTTATCTTTCCCTTTAGTAGAGATCAGCCAATTCTCGATATCTTCTGAAATAACTGCTTTCGGTTTGATTTCTTCAATGATTGGATTTTCCATGTATTTACGTAAAAATGGTCGTAATTTTTCAGGAATCGTCGCTGAGAAAACTAAAAATTGCAGTTTTTCAGGCAAGCGACTAGCAATTTGATCCACTTCATGCAAGAAGCCCATGTCCAGTGTCATATCTGCTTCATCTACAACAAATGCAAATGCTGTATGGATTTTTAATGCTTGTTCATTCATCATATCCAAGATTCTACCTGGCGTTCCCACTACGATCTGTGGTTGTTGATGTTTCAAGCGGCTCAATTGGCGTTGCTTATCCGTTCCACCTACAAAATTCGTCACTCGGATCTCTGGATCGGAAAATTTAGCGATCTGACTAGCAGCATCATAAATTTGAGTAGCTAGTTCACGACTTGGTGCAGTGATTACTACTTGTACTTCGGCTTTTTCCGCATTGATTTTTTGAAATAAAGGCAATAAAAATGTATGCGTTTTGCCCGAACCAGTTTGTGATTGACCAATGATATTTTTTCCTTTAGCGATCAAAGGAATCAAACGCTCTTGTACTTCAGTTGGTTGAGCAAAACCTTTTTCTGCTAACGCCTCATTTATATATGGTTTAAAATGAAATTGTTCAAAATTACTCATTTAAGTAAGCACCTCTTCTCTTTCTTTTTTACACGACTTTCGCATTATACCACATCCTCAAGCAATTTGCTTGATCCTTTTCAAAGTCGCTCACGATCCACTAGTTCCCTTTTGGTTGAATGGTACTAATCGTATGTGTTTGACTGGCTTTTTCATAGAACAGCACTCTTTTCTTACGAAGGAATGACAAGAAAAGATTCAGCATGAAGATAAACTGTGCAAATGCAACACCCAACACAATAAAAATTCCGCTTACCTGTAATACACCTGTCGTATGGTCAGTGATATGTTGGATCGTCTGACTAAGCCAAGCTAACCCATAAAATAAAAAGTAAAGATACCCATAACGGATAAACAGTGCTTTAAAAGAAAGTCGTTTTCCGTTATCCGAAACCACACGAATGCGTACGATTTTTTTACCTAAAGTGAGACCGTTTGTTACATATGGTATGACCATGAAATAAAGCAAGACTTCTAAAAATACCCACCAACTACTTGAAGTGATATCACCTATTTTTAAAGACAATTGAAGAGTCACAGCAATCAGTACAGATAAAACCGATAAGAAAGCCCAATCAATGAGATAGGCAACTAATCGTCTCGTTAGAGAAACTGTTTTCCCTTTTTCGTATGACACTTCATCCATTCTTGCTCTCGTAGGCAACATGAAGGTAAAGATTGGTGTCATAATGTACCCTAACGTTCCTCCGATCGTATTCGTCAATAAGTCATTGACATCAAATAGCCGATAAGGTCGAGGATAAATAAAATACAACCCACTTAACTGTGTCAATTCAAAAAATAAGGAAAGACAAAAACTTGCAATGATGGTTTTCACAAAAGATAATCGAAAATAATATCTTAAATAGATCCCGAAAGGTAATAAAAGCAAAACATTAAATACCGGTTCTAAAAAAACGCTTTGTCGCATCGCTGGTAAATACGTACTTGGATCAGATAAAACCAAGACGGTATTCTCTCGGAAATGGACCCATGATGCAAATAAATGTAATTCCATTTTAGGTCCGGTCATTTGAGCAACGGCTTCTTTTGAAGGCAACGGTAAAATAATCAAAAAATAAGCACATAACAAATAAAAAACAAACGAATATAAGATAACCGCTCTCGAAAAAATAAACGTTCCATACTTTCGATATTCATAAATGAAAAAAACCGAAGAAATCGCTAATGCCAAAAATGGAAAAACAATAAGTGCAAAGCGAATCGGTTCAATATAACTAGCCATAAACATCCCCCTTTTTCATCTTAACTAACGGTTTCATCTTATCAGTACTCTTGTAAACTATGCAAGTTATGGGGTAATTATTTTTAAATTTATATTAATTGAAGTATCATTAACAAAAGGAGGCGATTAGCGTGCTTAATATTTATTTTGTGTTTGGCGTACCCGCTTTTTTATTGATTCTCTATCTCATTTTTGCGTATATACGTAAAAAAACGACCATCCGCTATCTTGGATTTATCTTGTTAATTATTGCTAGTTTCATGCTCGTGTTTAACTTACAGACATGGCAACAAGCACTACTTGAAATGGAGCAAGCTTCCTCTCGATCTTTATCAGATCAATTAGGTTATCCGGTCTACTTGATTTGGATTCCCATTACTGTTGCTGGTTTTCTCGTCTTATTAAACCTTTTTCGTGCTTGGCGCCGACTAAAACAGTTAAGAAAAAAAACAGGATAAAAACGTGCATTCTCTTGTAGCTGGTTGGTAAAGTTAGCATTGCTTAACTTGACACGCTACAACAGAATGCACGTTTAACTATCATTAATATGTTAAACTACAGGATATTTATTTTTCAAATATAAATAAACAGGGATTCCGACTAATGTCAAAGCGATTCCGCTAAATGCTAAAAGTGTTTGTGTCAGTAACGTACTAACCACGATAAAAGCACCACCAAGAATGGCGATTAGCGGAATGATTGGGTATAGCGGAACTTTATAAGGCCTTTCAAGTTTTGGAGCTGTTTTTCTCAATATAATTACACCTACAAATACCATCGTATAAAAAATCCAAATCACAAAAACAAGCATATCCGTCAGCATATCAAATCCACCAACCATCATCATACCGATCGCAATCACTAGTTCCAAAACACCAGCAACCACTGGAATCTTCGTTCGATCGTTCAATTTTCCTAAGTGGTGACTGAAAGGTAACCGTTTTTCTTGGGCCATCACATAGGGCAGGCGCATCCCAGTAAGTGTATAGCCATTGATTGTTCCATAGACTGAAATCAAAATCCCGACAGTTACAAGTTTCCCACCTACGCCACCAAAAATCATGGTAGCCACTTCGCTAGCAGCATTACTGTTGCCACTGATTCCTCCAATCGAAGCTGTTTTTAAAAAGACAGTATTAACGAATAAATAAACAACCATAATCCCGATGATTCCTATAGAAATGGCTTTTGGTAAATCTTTTGCCGGTTTTTTTAATTCTCCTGCAATGTTTCCAACGTGAATCCAACCATCATAAGCAAACATTGTCGCTAACAAGCCCGCACCTAATGCTGAAAACAATGGCAGATCTTTTCCTGCTTCTATGGGAAACAGCTGAAACTCTACTCCACCACTGCGAAATAAGCCAAACAAGACGATGACTGCCAGTGGGATCAATTTACAGATTAAGGTAATGGATTGAAAAGTTCCACCAACTTTTGATCCTAAAAAATTGATCAGCATGATCGTCACAGCGGCTATAATAGCGATGGGGACAATCCATTGCTGTTCTAAGGCAAATAAGTTCACAAATTGTGTCCCAAAGATGATTGATAGTGCCGCTACATTTGCAGGAAAGTAAATCACAACTTGTGCCCAACCTAACAAAAAAGCAGCCGTTTGACCATAGGTTCGTTCGATATATTTGACCATACCACCTGTTTCGGGGATCGCTGCGGCAAGTTCTGCACCAGTTAAACCTGCACAGACGGAGATGATCCCTCCCAAAAACCAAGAAAGCATATGTAAACTAACTGATCCTGTAACTTCTGCGACACTCGCTGCTTTAAAGAATACTCCCGCTCCAATCACTGTTCCCATCACAGTCGATAAAGCAGTAAAAAAGCCCATCGTTCGCTTTAGTTCGACTTTGTTTTTTTCAACCGATACTTGGTTACGTTCCATCGCTTATCCTCCCTTTATCGTAAACTCCCCACCACTCGATCGGAAGTTTACGATAAACTATAGTAATTAGACTGTTGCTGTCAATTTCTCTTGCAACTTGGTCAACATATCTTGAGTCATTTTATCTAGGTCGTAACGTGGTTGAAAGCCCCACTCTTTTTGCGCACAACTAATATCTAATGAATTTGGCCAAGAGTCTGCGATCGATTGTCGCACTGGATCAACTGCATAGTCCATTTCAAAATCAGGAAACACTTTTTTGATTGACGCTTTGATTTCTTCTGGTTCAAAAGACATCGCAGAGATATTGAATGCATTGCGATGAACTAAATTTTTAGGATCAGCATTCATCAACTGAACAATCGCCTCAATGGCATCTGGCATGTACATCATGTCCATAGCTGTACCACGATCAATAAAGCACGTGTATTTTCCTTCTTTGATAGCTGAATAATAAATATCCACTGCATAGTCCGTTGTCCCACCACCAGGTAAAGTTTTATAAGAAATCAATCCTGGGAAGCGTACACCTCGTGTATCTACGCCATACTTTGTATAATAGTAGTCACACAAAAGCTCGCCTGCGACTTTTGTCACGCCATACATTGTTGTTGGTCGTTGGAGTGTATCTTGAGGAGTCTCATCTTTTGGTGTATTAGGTCCAAAAGCGCCGATTGAACTTGGCGTGAAGAATTTTAACTTAAATTCTCTTGCGACTTCCAGCGCATTGACTAACCCAACCATATTGAGGTCCCAAGCGAACTTTGGTTTTGCTTCAGCGACAGCTGATAAAAGCGCTGCTAAATGAATCAAAGTATCTACTTGATATTTTTTTTTCGACTAACGCTCGCATTTTTTCGTAATCCATGACGTCTAAAATTTCAAATAGTTCACCATCTTCTAGCTTTTCAGGCATACGAATATCCGTTGCGATAACATTTTCATTACCCAAATCTTCCCTTAAACGTAAAACTAATTCCGATCCGATTTGTCCAAGGCAGCCAGTAACTAATACTTTTTTCATACAAACACTCCTTTTTAGTTCATTTTCACTATCTATTAAAAATAAATGCTACCTACATTCCATCGACCACTCCATCGACGATCAAAATATAAAAAAAGGTAATTTTTCGATTTTCACAGAAATACAACCGAAACGCTCTATCCTATGATCGTCTTTCTCTTAGATTTCAGGCGAGATCGTTTCTACTAAATCAAATGATGCCCATTTCATTTCCGACTTTTTGGTAAATCGCTACAGCATGATCGAGCATTTCTTTGGTATGAGCTGCAGTTGGCATATTACGAACACGACATGTTCCCAATGGTACGGTTGGATAAACGATTGGTTTCACATATAGTCCATTTTCAATCAACTTTTTAGAAAATTGTTGTGTTAGACTCTCATCGCCAAGTATCACTGGAGTGATTGGTGTTTCCGACACGCCGATGTCATACCCGATTTTTTTCAGTTCTTCTTTGAAATAAATGGCATTTTCCCAAACTTTTTCGACTAATTCTGGATGAACTTGCATCAGTTGAATCGATGCTAGAGCAGCGCCAGCAGCACCTGGTGTAAGTGATGTTGAAAACAAGAAAGGACGTCCTCGTGATTTTAACCAGTCGATCAACGATTCAGATCCTGCGACATAGCCACCAACGACACCGATTGCTTTAGACAATGTACCCATTTGCATGTCAATTTTCTGTTGGAGACCAAAATGCTTCACTGTGCCGGCTCCTTTTCCCATCACTCCAGAACCATGGGCATCATCCACATAAGTAATCAACCCGTATTTTTCGGCAATTGGGATCATATCGGGTAAATTAGCTACATCGCCATCCATTGAAAAAACACCGTCTGTGATATACATGATTTTGTTATATTTCCCACTATTTATCGCTTCTTTTGCTTTTTCTTCTAGATCGTTCATATCTTGATGCTTAACACGAATGATTTTGGCACCAGAGAGGCGACATCCATCGATGATCGAAGCATGATTCAATTCATCTGATAAGATCGCATCCTCCTTAGTCATAATGGCTGAAATAGCTCCCATATTACAATTGAAGCCTGATTGAAAAGCAATCGCTGCTTCTGTACCTTTAAATTCTGCAATTTTATTCTCTAATTCTTGATGGATACGTAATGTGCCATTAATTGTTCGGACAGCACCTGCGCCGACACCATAGCGATTCGTTGCGTCGATACACGCTTGTTTCAGCTCCACTCGATCAGCAAACCCCAAATAATTATTCGATGCTAGATTGATCAAATTTTTCCCTGCTACCTCAATGATCGCACCATTTGCACCTTCAAGGATATCAATCGTGTTGTATAGTCCCTTTTCCTTCAATAAAGCCAGTTCCTGTTCTAAATAAGTTGACAATACTTCAGAAGACATGTCTCCACCCCCCATTTTTCTAACCTTCAAGGTTGAGGAACGAATATGCAGCCTTTCATTCCTGTTTATAAGTATACCTTTTCTGATAGCGCTTACACAAATTATGAGAGTTATTTAACTGAGTATTTTCTTACATAACAAATCAATCGATACTCCACTAACGAAATATTTTTTTACTTATTTTAGTAACTGTCGTTATTTTTAAGAGGATCACATCTAGCTAATATCAACCCTTAACTTAATCAACTTTCCAATAAATATTCCATATATTCTGAATTTTCCGCCATTAGTTAGCCTTGTTTTTTGTTATGAAATAAAAAAACGAATATTCTATTTGTATATTAAATTCTTTTAATGTTTGCTTCTCTAGCTATATATTACTTGGTCCAAGGCGCTTACCTGTAGCTATTTTCAGAAGTCTTTCTCCCAACACAAAAAACGTTCCCTATGGTCATCAGTTACTACTCATGACCACAAGAAGAGACTGAGACAAACCTTGCCTCAGTCTCTTCTGGTCTCTCTAAAATCGAATAAACGGTGTTCAAAGAGCTGACCTTCGGCGATAAGTCAAAAAATCTCAAAACATGGGGAGCTGTTTCGAGATTTTCATCCTTAATGCTCCTGCGATTACTCGTCGCAGTTTTTACTTGGTAAGCGCTCAGGTCAAGGCACTCTTTTCACGACCTCTTGTTCACGGTGAGACAAAAGTAGCATCTTCGGAAAATTTGCCGAAATTTACCAAAAATTTGAGAAGCACCAAGTAGGTAACAATCAACATCAAAAACGAGTTTTTGTGTTTCTTGTCAATTTTCGGAAATTCCTTCTTATTTCTTGATGCTAAACACTTTTGTCTCAACCTCCTGTTGCCAACCAGCTTTCGGGAGTAAAATCAGGGTCTCCTACTGACCATTCATTGAAGAATTCATCAATAAATTCCCGCATAAAGGCTTCTCGTCGTTTTGCTTCCTTTATACCATATGGGGTGTTCATCCTATCTGGTAATAAGAACAATTTTTCGTAAAAATGATTGATCACAGTGGACCCTTTGCGATAATCTTTTTTATTTTGATAACTGATTGGGTACCGACTTTCATCAAAAATGGGATGGCCATGTCCACCACCAAAATAAGCCGTACGCAAAATACCAATTGCTCCTAAGGCTTCAAGACGATCTGCATCTTGAACAATTTTTCCTTCAATAGGTAATGCCATTTCTTCACCTGACAACCCTTTTGAAAAAGACAGGTTTTCAATAATCAAAAAGATTGATTCAATGGTTGCATCTGATAGCTCTAAGCGTTGCAAAAATTGATGTAACTCTGCTTTTGCTTTCGTTTCATCGGCTACTACTTTATCATCGATCGTATCATGCAAATAAGCAGAAGCAAGGGTAATCAATGGATCAGCTTGCGGTTCAGTTGCTAAAATTTTCTCTGCTAATTTAACGACTCGTACCGTATGATCAATCCCGTGTCCAGTTTGATCCATTGCTAATTGCTTGAAACTGTAATCAGCAATTTCCTGCAGTTTCTCCATTTATTTTCCTTCTTTCTCGCTACTGAATTCAGCTACTTGATAGACCGAAAAATAGATTTTTTTCATGTAATCGATCAAATACTGCGGATTTAGCACCTCACCGGTTGCATCCTGAATCAATTGCGTTGGTTTTCTAGATGCACCATATTGATGGATCTTTTCTTTCATCCATTCTTTGACTGGTCGATAATCATCGGATGCTAACACTTCATCGATCGAAAGCTCTTTTTCTAATGCGTGAAGCAGTTGCGCAGCATACATATATCCTAAAGCATAAGATGGGAAGTAACCAAAACTAGCTCCTGACCAGTGGACATCTTGCAAGATTCCTTCTAAATCATTCGCAGGTCGTATTCCTAGATATTCCTCATACTTTTGATTCCAAATAGTTGGTAATTGAGCCACGTCCACGCCCTCATTGAAAATCATTTTCTCAATTTCATAACGAATAATGATATGCAATGGATACGTTAAACTATCTGCTTCAATTCGGATCAAGCTTGCTTGGGTTTGTTTCAGCGAGCGATAAAAGTCAGTAAATGAAATATCATCGAATGTTCCTTCTGCACATTGTTGGAAAAATGGATATTGTTTTTCCCAGAAACTTCGATTGCTACCAATGATGATCTCATTGAACAGTGATTGAGATTCGTGGATTCCCATCGAAGTACCTTGGTAAATCGGAGTATAAGCAAATTTTTCGTCAATATCTTGCTCATACATTCCATGACCAGCTTCATGGATCACGCCAAAGACTGCCATTTTAAAGTCATGTTCATTCCAACGAGTCGTAATACGTGCATCATTATGATTGATCCCGATCATAAAAGGGTGGATTGTGTCATCTAAACGTCCTCTTGAGAAATCATAACCTAACTGTTCAATCACGCCTGTGACAAACCTTTTTTGTTGGGCTTTAGTCATTTTTCGAGAAAGAAAAGAGGTATCTGGTTCATGACCTTTTTCTGCTAAGGTTTTTCTAATTTCCATGATCCCTTCTTTTACTTGTTGGAAAACACGATCTAAGATTTCAACAGACATCCCTGGTTCATATTGGTTGAGTAACACATCATAATCAGTTGCTTCGTCTTTTTTCCAATAGGGTATCAACTGTTTTGTTAACTCAATATTTTTAGTCAATGCTTCTTGAAAATCCGCAAAATTTTTCGTTTCACGAGATTGCTGCCACTGCACCTGTGCGGTAGAAGTTGCTGCTGTCAATGCAGTCATCAATTCTTCAGGAACTTTATATTCAAGTTCATAGTCTTCTTTGACCTTCTCGAACACGATTTTTCCCGTTTCAGATAATTCATTGGGATGTTCAGAAAAATATTGGATGGCTTCTTTGATCTTAGGTCCAATTTTCTTTGAGAAATAAAGACTATAAAGATAACTATTGACTTCACTACGATCCTCACTCGCTTTTTCTGGCATACCCGTTTGGATATCCCAATCTAAAATGCCCAAGGTTTGTTGCAAGAGATTGATTTCTTTTAGTTCTTTCATCAATTCTTTTTCATTCATCATTTATTCCTCCATCCATCCCATATAATTTTAAATCGTTTTGTCTTTTCTTGGTGGCCGCGTTCCCCAGTATTGGAAGAGATCAGTCCGTAAAGCTCCGTTATACAGTTTACGTTTTTTAGTAGCTTTTTGCCCATAATACTCTTCAAAAGTAAGGTCACTTGTCAAAATGTACTTACTCCATGTCTTTAATGGACGGAAAACATCGCCCATTTCTTCATACAAGCGACGAACCGTTTCTTCTTCACCTAAACGCTCTCCATAAGGCGGATTCGCGACGATTACGCCGTATTCTTTATCCGTTTTGAAATCTTTGACTGCTTGTTGTTTAAACGTGATTGAAGAGCCTAAGCCAATTTCTTCCGCATTCGCTTTAGCAATTTCGATCATCCGCCCATTGATATCAGAACCTGTGATATCGAGTTCAATATCATAATCTGCTTGCTCTTCTGCCAATGCTCGAACATTTTCCATAACATCTTTACTAAACCAATCCCATGATTCACAAGCAAATTCACGATTAAATCCTGGTGCAATGTTGTGTCCAATCAAGGCAGCTTCGATGCAGATCGTACCAGAACCACACACTGGATCATAAAACGGACGATCTTTTCGCCAATTTGTCAACATCACTAAAGCGGCTGCCATGTTTTCTTTCAACGGTGCGCCGCCTTTTTCCAAACGATATCCCCGTTTGAACAAACTAGGACCAGTTGTGTCTAGTGTGATCATGACATGATCTTTTAGTAAAGCGACTTCTAATTGAAAATGTGCGCCTGTCTCCGTTAATGGAACAGATGCCGGACGGTGATAATACTTACGCAATCGTTCAACGATCGCTTTTTTAGTGATCGCCTGACAATCAGGTGTACTATAAAGCTTAGACTTGATTGATTTTCCTGCAACCGGAAATTCAGCATCTAAAGGTAGAAAGTCTTCCCAAGGTAATGCTTTAACTTTCTCAAATAGTTCATCAAAGGTAAACGCATCAAATTCCCCAACAACGATCTTTACCCTGTCAGCTGTTCGTAACCATAAATTTGCTGTAGCGATCGTTTCCATCGTTCCTTTGAAACGTGCCCGTCCATTTTCAACTTGACAATCAATGCCTAAGTCACGTAGTTCTTTTCCAACAAGGGCTTCTAACCCACTTGCAGCCGTTGCCACAAGATTAAATTCTCTAGTCGTATCCATACTTATCTCCTTATAAGAAAAGCTGAACGTGGTCGTCCAGCTTTTTGCAAAATCAAACCGAAAAATGAATCAGTATTTTTTTCATACTTATCTCTAAATTGCCATTCTTCACTCGTTCATTTTTGTGTTCCTGAACAAACAAGCCATTTATTGAATGGTATAAATCAGTGGTGACACTCTAATGTTAAAAAAAACCTTCACAACATGGTTGGAAGGTATTCCCTGTTATATTGCGGTTTTCTGTAAGCCATGTTCTGTACACTACTTTTCCAGGGAGAAAAAGCAATGTGGTAACCATCTATCTGCAGTTAACCTGCCTTTTTGTCTCGTTCTTAATTCCCAACAAAAAGCGCCCCTACCATTGTTTGGGTTGCTCGCTCGAGGGGTTTACCGCGTTCCACCGAATAAGTTTCCCTATCCGCTTCGTCACTGTGGCACTTTCAAGGATACTTAAGCATAGTTAAAAACCTTAGCTTGTTTTCCTGCCGTTACTCTAATAGAGCACCTTAGCTTATTGTTTCGCTAAGCACGAACACTACAGGCATCACAGCCTGTGCGAGCATGGACTTTCCTCAGCCTGATCATGTCAGACCGCGATTACCCAAAAACCGCAATGTATCATCAATCTTAGAATTGACGTGTCTTTTCGTTATCATCGTCACTTGCATTTGTGTAGTTGTTTGGGTTAGGTTGGGAAACATTCACTGTTGATGATTGTTGATCCAATTTTTTTCCAAATACTTCACGTTCAAGATTTGACAAACGTTTCAAGATATCGAAATTTGTGACTGCTGCACTTTTCGGTGTTTCAACTTGTTGAACACGCGTTTGTGCTGCTCCTTGTGTTTTTGATAATTGTGCTACTTTGGCACTTAATTTATCATTTTCTTCTTGTAAAGCAAGGAGTTTTTTGCTGTAAGTTTCATAATCTTTGATGATATTGTCTAAGAATTCATCCACTTCGATGGGATCATAGCCACGCATCTTTGTTTTGAATTCTTGTTGTAAAATGTCTTTAGGACTATAAACCAATTCCGCCATATTTACACCTCTAGTTTTCATTTACATAATAACAGTTTCTACCTATATCATTGTATCGGAAATAACTTGATAAATCAAACACTATCTGAATTATTCACTGAAATTTTGTAAATCATCCATACTGACTAGCCGAATTTCATAAGAATGATCCTGTTGATAGGTTTGCGCCTCTTTCAGAAAATACTGGGTTTTCCCTGGAAACTCAGGATCATAAATTAATAGACAGCCATCGGTATGGTCAAGTAAAAAACGCGTGTGGTTTCTTAATTGGCTAGGCGACTGATAGGCTTGATGGCTAACTGCTTCAACGTAGTCTGCTAACTGTTCTGCCGTTCTTAACTTTTCTTGATTATTCTCATTCCAATTATTTCCAAACTCTTTGAATGGATAGATGATCCCCAACTTTAACTCAGGGTATTCCTGCTTTAATTCAGCAACTACTTCCGTGACCCATGTTTCTATACCCAAGTTTCCACTAGTAAGAACCCATTCAAGTCCTTCTTCGACTAATTGCTGTATCTCTTTTTTTAAGACTTTTTTAATAACCGTTATTTTAGGGTCATTTTCCTTAAAAACCCCAAGTTCAAAACTTCGATAACCGGAAATATACATCACTTTTAATCGGTCCATTTGAGTTTCCTTTTCTTTCTTGATTCTTTTTTGCTATAATGTTGGCTAGGAGTGTGATTAAAATGGTTTTACGCTATCCAAACGGCCAACCCTATCATAAGAATGCCTCTTTAAAGGAAAAAGTTCAAGAAAAAAGAGAATCAGCCATTGAATTTGGCAATCGAGGGATGCGTTTTGAAGAAGCAATTAACGAAAGTAACCAGTATTACTTAGCGCACCAAGTAGCTGTTATCCATAAAAAACCAACCCCCATTCAAATTGTTAAAGTAGATTATCCTCGACGTAGCGCCGCTGTTATTAAGGAAGCTTATTTCTCACAGGCCTCCACAACAGATTATAACGGTGTATATCGAGGTTTCTATTTGGATTTTGAAGCGAAAGAAACAAAGAATAAGACATCTTTTCCCTTCAAAAATTTCCATGCGCATCAAATTGACCATATGGAAGCTTGTCTAAAGCAACAAGGAATTTGTTTTGTCCTATTATGGTTTTCTACGTTGAAGCGTTGCTTTTATTTAGATAGTACTTATCTGATCGATTATTGGCATGCGCAAAATGATCAGGGGAAAAAGTCGCTTCCGCTTTCATTGATCGAAAAAATAGGGATCGAGATCCAAACAGGTTTTTCGCCACGTATCCCTTATCTAAAAGCGGTAGATCAATACTTATCAACATTAACTATCGAAGGAGATCGCAAGAATGGCAAATGAGCAAACAAGAACTTCCAGACGAAACAGTCCCTCTTCTTCTAAAAAGACGAGTCAAACAAGAAATAAAACTTCTGGCAAAGGTTCCGGGCATAAGAAGCGTGGGCTTTTCATCCGTATCATCTTGATTTTATTTTCTTTGATTTGTATCGCTTTCCTAGCCGGTGTCGGATTATTTTGGTTTTATGCAAAAGATGCTCCAAAATTAACGGACACTGCATTAGATGCGACTGTTTCTTCTAAACTTTACACACAAAATGGCGAATTATTTGAAGATTTAGGAGCAGAAAAAAGAGAAAAGATTACCGCAAACGAATTGCCGAAAACGTTAGAAAACGCCATCGTTTCTGTTGAAGATCGTCGTTTCTATAAACATATCGGGATCGACCCAGTTCGGATCGTCGGCTCTGCACTTTCTAACTTTACTTCTGGAGGACTTCAAGGTGGTAGTACATTGACCCAACAATTGATTAAGCTCTCCTACTTCTCTACCAACGCTTCAGATCAAACCTTGAAACGAAAAGCACAAGAAGCTTGGTTAGCTGTAAAATTAGAACAACAAAAATCAAAACAAGAAATATTGACTTACTATGTGAACAAAGTCTATATGTCCAACGGATTATACGGAATGGAAACGGCAGCAGAAAATTATTTTGGTAAAAGATTACCAGAACTTTCATTACCACAGACTGCTTTGTTAGCTGGAATGCCACAAGCGCCTTCTGCCTATGACCCATACCAATATCCAGAACAAGCCAAAAAACGGCGAGATACTGTTTTATATACCATGTTACAAAACAAGAAAATCTCTCAATCAGAATATGATGCTGCAGTGAATACACCAATCGATGATGGTCTTCAAGAGATGAAAAAAGAAGATGATAATTCAAAAATCGTTGATAATTATGTCAAAGAAGTCATCAATGAAGTTCAAGAAAAAACGGATAAAAATGTATTTACTGATGGATTGGATATCTATACTAACTTAGATCTAGACGCACAAAAACATCTTTATGATATTGTCAACACTGATGACTATGTCAACTATCCTGATGATGAAATGCAAGTTGCTTCTACGTTGATCGATGTCAATACTGGTCAAGTAAAAGCGCAAATTGGCGGTCGCCATATTGCAGAAGATGTCACACTAGGTATGAACTTAGCTGTTAATACTTCTCGTGACTTCGGTTCGACGATGAAACCAGTCACAGATTATGGCCCAGCTTTTGAATATCTAAAATACTCTACAGGAAAAACGATCAGTGATGCTCCTTATAACTATGAAGGAACCTCAACACCAGTAGGCAACTGGGATAACCGCTTTATGGGGACGATCACCTTAAGACAAGCCTTGTATCTTTCTAGGAACGTTCCAGCTGTCAAATTGTTTAATGAAGTCGGCGCAGATAAAGTCAGCACCTTTTTAAAAGATCTTGGAATCGAATATAGTACGATCCATCAATCAAATGCGATTTCAAGTAACACAGAAAAACAAGACGGCACAAAATATGGCGCTTCTTCCTTAAAAATGGCGGCTGCCTATGCTGCTTTCGCTAACGGAGGAACGTATTATAAACCACAATATGTCAATAAGATCGTCTTCCAAGACGGCACAGAAGAAACGTTCGATCCCGATGGTAATACAGCTATGTCTCCAGAAACAGCCTATATGGTCACAGATATTTTAAAAGATACATTAATAAAAGGAACTGGGACGAATGCGTTGATTCCTGGATTATACCAAGCTGGGAAAACCGGGACTTCCAACTATACGGATGATGAGTACGCAAAATTAGGAACTTCTAGCGGTGTGTATCCTGATATTTTATTTGCTGGTTATACACCAAACTACGCCATCTCAGTATGGACCGGTTATAACAACAAAATGACACCTGTCACCTCCGCTTCGTCTCATGTTGCTTCTGATGTTTATCGAGAATTAATGAAATATGTATCATCCAGCGTCACAAATAGCGATTGGCAAATGCCTAGCGGACTGGTAAGATCTGGCGGTGAATTATACTTTACCGATCAACTCAAGAAAACACCAAGTACGACGATCCCTTCAACAACGGTGCCATCTTCATCAGTGACACTGGTACCTGAAAGTTCGACACCGGTATCTTCTTCGTCGGAATCGACAGAAACTTCAACAACTGAGTCATCTGCCGAATCTTCGACATCGGTAGATAGTTCAAGTGAAAAAAATGATTCAAGTAGTTCAGCTGAAACGCCAGAAAATAGCAGCAGTAGTCAAAGCTCTTCATCTTCGGCAACTCCTGAGTCATCCACGACACCACCAGCGCAAACACCTCCGGAGAACAATGCACAGTCCGGACAGTCCTCTAGTCGTTCAACGTCTTCTGGCACATAACAAAAAAGGAAGTTGAGAAAAACCTCAACTTCCTTTTTTTATCTTTTATTTTACGTTCAATGTTTTTTCTTTCATTCTGTTTTTTCCATCTTGACACATGTCTAACAAGGGGCAAACTTCACACCGTGGACTTCTTGCCGTGCAATGATAACGACCAAAAAATATTAAAGTGTGGTGAGTCTTGACCCATAATTCTTTTGGTACTTTGCGCATCAGCGTTTCTTCTACTTCCAACACCGAGGCATTCAACTTACAAATCCTTAAACGTTTTGTTACTCTCTCGACATGAGTATCCACAGCAATTGCTGGTATACCAAAAGCATCACCTAAAACGACATTCGCTGTCTTTCGTCCAACTCCTGGAAGAGAAATCAATTCTTCTCTAGTTTGAGGAACTTGACCTGAAAAGCGATCCATCAATTGTTGGGCACATGCTTTGATATTTTTTGCTTTATTGCGGTAAAGACCAATCGTTTTGATCTTAGGGATAATGTCATCAATCGGAGCCGCAGCCAGCTTTTCAGGAGTTGGAAAAGCTTCAAAAAGAGCTGGGGTCGCTTTATTAACTGAGACATCGGTTGCTTGAGCACTGAGTATGACAGCAATCAACAGTTCATAAGGGTTTCGATGTTTTAATTCACCATGTGCTTCTGGGAACATGTCGTACATTTTTGTCAAGGCTTCCATTGTTTTTTGTTTACTTAACATATTATTCCTCCAGCCAATTTTTCAACGTAACTTTTGGCAAGGCTTCTGGTTGTGCGTTAGTGGTTTCCACTTCTTTTTGTAACATTTGTTGTTTTCGTCTTTTTTGATCTTCTTCTACTTGTTGCTTCGTCTTTAAATTTTTACGTTCCCAAGACAACAAGATTCGATCCACATAGTTAAAACTATACGCTTGATTCAAAACAGCCTCACGTAAAGCAAGTTTCAGAATTTCCGGTTGATAATGATCTTCTTCTAACCATTGACCGATCCGTTGAAATTCGATGGCTGACAATGGGCGACCAAATTCCTGTTCAAATAACTGATAAACAGACTGCACCATTTTTTCTTGACTTAAATCAGCTTGTTTTTGATTTTGACTTTCCAAAAAATTCCCTAAAATTTCATATATAGGATATAGATTGTAACGATCAGCTTGCTTACCATCAATTGTTGCTGTTTCAATTTTAATAAACCCATTACTGATCAAGTGATTTAAAATTTGATAGATACGCTCTTGTTTGACACCCATATCCAACGCAATCGAGTGTAAATCTGGGAAAAAGTCTCCTTCGAGTTGCGCCCTTTGCAATTGCAAAATAAATAAAAACTCTTCTGCTTGTAATCCGATACGATGATAATTTTTTAACAACAAGTTCGATATCGTTGTTTGTCCCGCTTTTAAGTAATTTTCTAAGTTCAACATGATTTTTCCCTCACTTCAAATCCAGTATACGGAAAAAGCTTGTTCGAGGCAAGGTAGCTTTCCTTTACTTCTATATGTTTTTTATTTTTTGTTTCACTTTTCCACTTTTCGGAATAAATATAATATTCGCTCTATCAAATAGCATCTGCCGTCGCAAAAAAGCCAGGTCTCCCAATCATCAGTCGATTGAAAAACCTGAACTTTTTTTAAATGATTAGAGAACTGCTTATTTATCTTCTTCCGTTTGTAAGACGTAAGGTTCTCCTTCATAAGTATACTCCGTATTGATTGTTCCGTCGTTTTCATCTGAATAAACGCGACGACTGAATGGGAAACGATGGGAATTGCCATCTTTTGCTACTTCCCCACTCATTAGATAATAATCCTCTTGTGTTTCATTCAATTGGTTGATTACTTGATCTGCTAATTGATCGACATTAATTGTTTCATCTTTTGCTTCTTTTTTATAATCATCCAGAAATGCTGCTTGTTGTACAAAGTATTCTTTTTCCATCATTTGATTGCTCCCTCGTTATAATTTGACATGATCTGCATCATCCTCTATTTATTTTGTCAGAAAACGAATTGAAAGACAACTTATAGCTTTTATGTACCATAGAAAAAAATACTTTAGCCTAAAGAAAGAGCAATTTGGTCTATTTGATTATCGAAGTACTTCTTTAGTTGTAGATTCTTTTTTTATTTTTTTTGAATTGTTTTCTTCATTGACATATTTGCACGCACTCTCTGTCAAGCAACTGAGTTTCCTTTTATTATCTAAGGCTTTTTCAGATTTCACCGCCATTATTATATCATTTAATGCGTTTTCTAATTTTTCTAAATTCTTATTATCTGTCGAAAACACTCTAAAGGCTTTAGGATTTTTGAAACTTTTTTTAAATGTATCTGGTGAATTAGAAGCGTTTATCAGACTTTTTTGGATAAATTCTAATGCTATTTTTCCTTTTGAATATGTAGTACCACGAATCGGGTTCTTTTTAGCCATGTTCTTTCTCTCCGCTTTTAGTTCAAGATAAACTTTAAACAGATAAGTTAACTCACTAACCTGTTCTCTACTAAATTCCTGTTTGTCTTTTATAAGTGCTCTAACGAACAACTCACGGCTTTTTTTGGTGCTTCCCAACTTGGGATGAAAATGATCTTTAGTATTTTGTAAAATAGGTTCACGACAGTTATATAATGCTACCCTTAAAGTGCCAAAAATTTCTTTTATTGGACAATTGGCTAACGCTCCATCATATCCTCCCATATTAAGATGGAGTCCTTCATAGCCATTTTCTCCTTCTCCTAACTGATAAATAAATTTTGCTACATTGCATCGACTCTCTTTATGATGGTCAAGTTTACTTTCAAAAAGTATTTTACTCAGTGGAACTAGGTTTTTAAGGGGGATCATTGTAACCGTTCCTGTAAAATGGTGGTCATTCATATGTTTTAGTTTATCAACCATTATTACCATAAACTGATCTTCTTTTCGATAGAGGATCAATCCAAATACGTGATCCATACTTTTTCTAGTAACATATGCTGGGAGTACCATAAATTCTGTTGAATCATTTTTTTTCATATTCATAATGATTTGTTGTAATTCTCTTGGATCACTCGCATCATAAAAGGCAATCGTCCTTTTCAATGAAGAAATCACTGGTAGTTTTTTTTCATGTTTAAGAAAAAAATCATTTTTATCATCTTCAATCATTCTGATAAATTTAGAGAATAACAATTGATAATTCTTTTTTCCTTCTTCACCGACAACTTTGAAATCATTTGCTTCTGCTAACCCTAATGCAAGGCTAAGCAGGGAATATGACCGTTCATACTTATTCATGCCATCACTCCTGATTAGAATAGTTGAATTTTATCATATAAAAAAGAAACAAAAGAATCTCTTTTTCTTATCTTTAGAAAAAAAGATTCTTTTGTTTCGATAATACCCGTTGATACCTTTACGTAAAAAAAGAGAGACTGGGACAAAAGTTGTCTCAGTCTCTTCTAGTATCTCTAAAAAACGAATAAACAATGTTCAACCATTCGCTGATTGCTGATTGCTTATTGCGCAGTTTCGATTTCGCCCAATGCAGCTTGTGCCAATAGGTTCAAGTAGTTCCATGGACGGTCAAAATGAGGTTGGAAGAAGAAATCAGATAGCGCTAGATCTTCAACGGTCATTTTATTTTGAACAGCCAGTGACATCGTATTTGCTGATTGAGTGATATCATATTTCGACATGAATTGGGCACCGACAATGCGGTTTGTCCCTTTTTCATAAACCAATTCCATCATCACTTTTTCATTTGTTGGCATGAATTCTGGACGATAATTGTCTTCAAAGACCGTTGCTTGGACTTCTAAATTATTCATAGGTGCGCTCTCTTTTGTCACCCCTGTTGAACCAATCGTCCAACCAAATAGGTAAAGTCCAGACGTTCCTTGCGTTCCACGATACGCCATTTTATGTTCAGTCAAATTATTTCCTACCAACAATCCTTGACGAACTGCGTTAGTTGCCAAAGGAATATAATTTTGGGTACCACTTGGGTTATAACTTACTACAGCAGAATCCCCTGCAGCAAAGATATCTGGATCACTTGTTTGCATATATTCATTAACTTTGATGGCTCCATTAGGTAACGTATCAACTTTTCCATCAACTAATGTCGTATTTGGTCTAAAACCAACACATAAGATGACCATGTCCGCGTCAAAAGTTTCTTTAGCAGTTGCTACTTGTTTCACTTTACCCTCTTCATCCGCAATAAACTCAGAAACATTTTCACCTAATGCTAGAGTAACTCCACGGTCGACAAGTTCTTTTTCTAATACATCTGTGAATGGTTTATCAAGATATTTATTTAAAATACGATCTAAACCATCAATCAATGTAACTTGTTTACCAGATTCAACAAAAGCTTCGACTAATTCGATACCGATATAACCGCCACCTACGATGACCACCCGTTTTGCATCTTCTACTTGTGCAATAATTTCATTTGCTTGGTTATAGTTTTTACATAACAAAATATTTTTTGATTCAATACCTTTGATTGGCGGAATGATTGGCCAAGAGCCAGTAGTCATTACCAATTTATCATAAGAAACTGTTTCAACTTCACCAGTTTTTAGATCTTTGGCTGTCACAGTTTTCTTTTCAGTATCCACGTCAGTTACATCATGTTCCATTTTTACAGTTGCACCTAAAGAATGTAGTTCTTCAGGATTAGAATAGAATAAACCGGCTGGGTCTTTTACTACACCACCCACGTATAATGCGATCCCACATGATAAAAAGGAAATATTATCATTTCGCTCGTACACAGTAACATCCGCTTCTGGGTGATTTTTTAAGATACTTTTAACAGCTGCTGTACCCGCATGCGTGCAGCCAATTACTACAACTTTCATATGTGAATCCCTCCGATTAACGATTTGTCCTTCGACAAGTTTAAATATAGCAAAAATAAAACGGATACAACAGTTTAATGCTTGTGAATTCACAAATTCAACCTTGTTGTTTTCTGTTCATTCTCCTGCGCAATTGCTGATTACTCCACGATTTACTTGTGAAAACAAAAACATATACTATAACCTTTGTGAAAGAAAGAGAAAAAATAAAAAAAAGTCAGTGATTTGTTTATCAAACTGACTAATTTTTTATTTTTTCATATTTTTATCAATACTTTCAGCAAACTAAATCGCTTGTTCTTTTTGACACTCAGGACAGCGACCATATAATTCCAAACGATGCTCATTGATCTCAAAGTTCGTCAATCGACCAGCTGCCATTTCGATATCCGCTAAATCAGGATAATGAAAATCGACGATCTTTCCACAATTTTCGCATATCACATGATAGTGACGTTTTGAACTAAAATCGAATCGACTAGATGAATCCCCAAATTTCATCTCTTGTACAAAGCCAATTGAAGTAAACAATCTTAAATTGTTATAAACTGTTGCCACACTCATATTCGGAAAACGATCTTCCAGAGCACGATAAATTTCGTCAGCAGTTGGATGTGAATGATGTTCAATCAGATACTCTAAAACTGCATACCTCTGAGGTGTGATCCGTATATTTTCCTTTTTCAATTTTTCGATTGTTTCTTCAACTAATAGTTTATTCTCCATTTTTAACACCCCGCGTTGTTATTCTCGTCCTATCATACTATTTCTACTTTTTAAAATCTACTTTTCATGAAAAGAAATTTCAAATTAATCATAATATTGCGAAAAAAGACGCAATCAAGGAAAAAATCTCCTTAATTACGTCTAAATGTTGTGGTAAGAATTCTTTACATTTCTTGATAAAGCGCTGTTGACAAATAACGTTCTCCGTTATCTGGGACAACCGCTAAGACTTTTTTCCCTTTACCTAACACTTTCGCTTCTGCCAAAGCAGCAGCAATCGCTGCGCCTGATGAAATGCCTACTAAGATTCCTTCTTTTTTTCCAACTTCTCTAGCAGTGGCTAACGCTTGATCCCCTGTTACAGAAACTACCCGATCATAGACGCTCGTATCCAAAGTATCTGGCACAAACCCTGTCCCAATCCCTTGAATTTTATGTGGTCCTGCTTCTTTCCCTTCTAAAATCGCTGATTCGGCTGGTTCAACTCCAATGATTTCAATTGCTGGATAGACTCGCTTCAACTCTTTACCGGCACCAGAAATCGTTCCTCCAGTGCCAATCCCTGCTACAAAAGCATCTAACCCATTCACACCAAACGCCTCTTGAATCTCATGTCCAGTTGTTTTCTCATGGATAGAAGGATTTGCTGGATTTTCAAACTGAAGTGGCAAGAAGTAGTCATTTTCCGCTGCTAAACGTTTCGCTTCTTTGATTGAGCCACTGATTCCATCCTTACCTGGCGTGAGCAGTAATTCAGCACCATAACCTTTCATCAATAAGCGTCGTTCGATACTCATCGTTTCTGGCATCACGATGATCACTTTATACCCTTTAGCTACCCCAACCATGGCTAATCCGATCCCTGTATTTCCTGAAGTCGGTTCGATGATTGTGTCTCCTGGCTTAAGAAGGCCATCCCGTTCTGCTTTTTCAATCATACTTAATGCAATCCGGTCTTTTACGCTACCACCAGGATTAAAAAATTCCAATTTCACATAAACTTCCGCTGAATCTTCTGGAACCAAATGATTAAGCTTAACGATCGGTGTCTGACCAATCAATTCTGTAATCGAATGATAAATTTGTGTCATTTTAAGTTCCTCCTTAATATTTTCTTCTATTCAATGATAATACAACTAAGAAACTTCTGGCGAATAATTCGCCTTTTCAACGTAAAAAAACAGGAAAGCTGCGAAGAGCCTTTCCCGTTTTTATCTCTTAATTTAACTAAACGTTTATTTCTTGTCCGACTAATAAGGAATAGTTAGACATCGTCATCCCATTTTTAGCCATTAAGTCATCAACTGACAAACCAAATTTCTGTGCGATATCCCACAAAGTATCACCTGAAACCACTTTATAAGTCTGGCTACCACTTGTTGAAGAGGTAGTTGACGTAGTAGTCGTTGTGGTAGTACTTGTCGTCGTTGTGGTACCAGAAGAAGGCGTATCAAATCGGGTTAAATTATACGTATTAATCAATGAGTTCAATTTTGCTCCGTAACCCGGATCTGTTGCATAACGACCAGTTAGATATGCTGTCGCATCGTAAAAACTCGTGGTATTACTTTTCCAGACACCAGCATAATGATAGTCTCCAGTTGAAAAACTAGTTGAACGCAAAACGTTGGCATGATCTTGCAGAGATTCCCAATAAGAAGAATATTTACGGAAAGGTTCATTCATCGTGACCCATTGTCCATTAAGATATTCCTTTGTAGCCATATAAACGACTTGATCACTATAACTTCCTTTAACTCCGAATAAATTATAGTTTGGCGCACTTGCCAGGCTAGATGTGCCATAAGCACTTTCTAATAAAGCTTGGGCAATCATGACCGATGCATATAAATCATTGTTTGCAGCCACTTCAGAAGCTGCCCAACCGATTTGATTGATGAAAGCTTGTGGATCTGCAGTCGTTTGTGTGACCTGCTCATCTGCTCGTACATTTTGCGGTGCTGCTGTAACCATCATTGGCCCCACTAAAAGAGTTGTCCCCATCAAAGGAGCAATCGCTTTTTTATTGATCACCATGGTTCTTTTATTCTTTTGGTGTCGGGCACTGCGGGTTTTCAGCTCTTGCATTCGAATTCCTCCTCAAAAAAATAAAAAACTCTTGATAAAGTTTCCATCTTTAAACAATCTTAATTAATTAAATTATACTTTTAATTTATGGGAAACTCAAATCAATCTTTACTATTTTTCTTTTTGTAACACGAACGTAATGTTAAAGAAACATTAAGTAATATTAAACACGAATCATTATTCTAATTTTCTACTACAAAAAAAGAACATCTGAAAATAGTCTCCTTTTTCAGATGTTCTTAAACGTTTGTCGTAAAACTTCTTTAACTCATTTTATAATTGGTTGAAAGTTGCTACAACATTTTCCACAGTGAAACCAAATTCTTCAAGAATTTTATTTCCTGGAGCAGAAGCACCAAAATGATCGATCGTGATAGTTGTTCCTTCTGTCCCAACATAGCGTTCCCAACCAAATGAAGCTGCTGCTTCAATAGCTACTCGTTTTGTTACGGCTTTTGGTAAGACGCTTTCTTTGTATTCTGCAGATTGTTTTTCAAATAAATCGAAACTTGGCATTGAAACGACTGAAACATCTTTTCCAGCTGCTGCCAATTCTTTTTGTGCTTTGACTGCTAGATCCACTTCAGAACCAGTCGCGATCAAGATACCTTCTGGTGTTTCTCCTTGAGCTGGTGATAGTACATAAGCTCCTTTTTTCACCATTTCGTCTGCCACTTCTTTCGTTGATGGCAGAACTGGAAGATTTTGACGACTTAAAACCAAGATCGTTGGTGTATCAGTCGATTCCATTGCTACTTTCCAAGCAGCGCGTGTTTCATTCCCATCGGCTGGACGAATCACGTGAACACCTGGCATACATCTTACAGACGCTAATTGTTCGATTGGCTCATGTGTTGGTCCATCTTCACCAACCGCCACTGAATCATGTGTCAACACGTAGATGACCGGTGTATTTTGAATAGCTGCTAAACGGACTGCTGGACGTAAGTAATCAACGAAAACAAAGAATGTGCCGCCATAGATACGAGTTCCGCCATGAAGCTGGATACCGTTCATCGCAGCTGCCATCGCAAACTCACGAACGCCAAACCAAATATTACGACCTTCATAATGTTCTGGAGTAAAGTCTTTGTCCGCAGTGACCATCGTATTATTCGAACCTGATAAGTCCGCTGATCCGCCCCAGAAACTTGGGATTGCTTTTGATAACTCTTGAATCACTTCTTTGCTTGAAACCCGGCTAGCTTGACTTTCGCCTACTTCATAAGAAGGTAATTCAGCATCCCAGTCAGCTGGAAGTTTTCCAGCAAACGCATCTTCAAATTGTTGAGCTAATTCTGGATAAGCATGTTTATAGTTTTCAAACATTTCTTTCCATTCATTTTCAGCTTTTTGCCCTTCTTCAACCATTGTTTGGTGGAATCTTTCAGCTACTTCTTCTGGAACTGTGAAATCAGGATACTCCCAACCATACACTCCTTTAGCCATTTTAATTCCATCATCGCCAATTGGTGCCCCATGGACAGCAGAAGTTCCTTCTTTAGGAGCTCCGTAGCCGATCACTGTTTTGACTTCGATCAATGTTGGTTTTTCAGTTTCAGCTTTTGCTTCTTCGATCGCTTGATTGATGGCTTCTAAATCATTTCCATCTTTAACCAAAATATGTTGCCAGCCATAAGCTTCATAACGAGCTCCTACATTTTCAGTGAAAGCTTTTGAAGTAGGACCATCTAATGAAATATCATTTGAATCATACAATACGATCAATTTACCTAATTTCATGTGAGCAGCCATTGAACTTGCTTCTTGCGAAACGCCTTCCATCAAGTCGCCGTCGCCACAAAGAGAATAAGTATAGTGATCTACCACTTTGAAGTTTTCTCTGTTATATGTTGCTGCCAAGTGAGCTTCTGCCATTGCCATACCTACAGCCATAGCGATTCCTTGTCCTAACGGTCCAGTTGTTGCTTCTACTCCGTCAGTATGATTGACCTCTGGATGTCCAGGTGTTTTTGAATCCCATTGACGGAATTGTTTTAAGTCATCGATTGTGACTTGATAACCTGATAAATGTAGTAAGCTGTATAACATTGCCGAACCATGTCCTGCGGATAAGACAAAACGGTCACGGTCAACCCAATTTTTTGAAGTCGTTGGGTTCACTTTCAAATGTTTCGTCCAGAGTGCATATGCCATTGGGGCTGCCCCCATTGGTAACCCTGGGTGTCCAGAATTTGCCTTTTGAACTGCTTCAATACTTAATGTACGGATCGTGTTAACGCCAAGTTGGTCGATTTTGTCGAACAAAATAACCCCTCCTATTAATTTAGGTTTTTTTTACCTTTATTTCTTACTTACTAATTTTATTAGATACGTCTAGAAAAAGCAATGTTTTTTAGTAATTATTACTGAAACTTATTTCCTCGACGATGTAAGCCTTTTTCACGTTGGATTTCTTTCAATTTTTCTGGAGTGACATCGTTACCTTCTGGATCAACGATTTTCATCCCTTCGATATGGTGTCGCATCCCAGAACGAAAAGCAGACAGATACTCTTCTCTTAACGCCAATTGTTCTTTTTCTTCGTCAGCTGTTAAGCCTTCTGTTTTCTTTTTTTGGGCCAGTTCGTTGATGCGGGTAATTTTTTCCGGTGATAACATAGCAAGTCCCCCTTTTTACTCTACTTCATATTATATAAAAATCACGAAAAAAACAACTAGTATAAAATATTTTAAATACGAACATTTGTTTGAAAGAAGTAGTTTTATGTGGTACTATTTAATTATTAATTGAAAGAAGGTGTACTCTGTGGCCCGACAAACCGAAACCAGACAAATCGAAGTCTTACGATATATCCACGAGCAAGTTTCCCAAAAAGGCTACCCACCAACTGTTCGGGAGATCGGAGAAGCGGTTCAGCTTTCTTCTACCTCCACAGTTCACGGTCATCTTGCACGATTGGAAAAAAAAGGATTTATTCAACGTGACCCTACGAAACCACGTGCAATCGAATTAACAAAACAAGGATTAGCCAAAATAGGGGTAAAACCTTCCACGATTCCAGTGCTTGGTGTGGTCACTGCAGGTGAACCGATTTTAGCAGTTGAAGATGCGTCCGATTTCTTTCCGATCCCTCCGAACCTTTCTTCTGAAGATGGAAGCTTGTTCATGTTGACGATCCGCGGAGAAAGTATGATCAATGCAGGAATTTTAGACGGAGATAATGTAATTGTCCGTAAACAAGAAACTGCCCAAAACGGGGATATCGTGATTGCAATGACCGCCGAAGATGAAGCGACTTGTAAACGATTCTATAAAGAAAAAAATCATTTTCGTTTACAACCGGAAAACGATCTTCTTGAACCGATCATTTTAGATCAAGTCTCTATTTTAGGTCGAGTCGTTGGGCTCTACCGCAGTCATATCTATTAAAGACGATTTTTTTGACTAGACTTAAGTGAAGGTCTTACTCGCATACTCATTTATTTGCAGTAACTGCTATATCTATCAATAAAGACTGAAAAACCCGGGGCAAAGTGTCTCGGGTTCTTTAATGGGCATTAAGATGGATAAACGATGATTAAGTGTCCATAAACGGCCTGAGTTTTTTCTCTTGTGCTTTCCTCACTCCTTAAATAAAATGCACCGATCTCCTACTTTTTTGTCGATCTTTGTCGTATTTCCATTTCGATTTTTTCATTTGGTACCACTACAATCGTCATTTACCTACCATGATCTGCGGCATGATTTAGATCAAATACAGCTAACTGCTTTAAATACAGTAAATAAGCAAATGACCTGTGCTGGTTTAAAAAAATTCTGAGTATTACACACATAGATTTCGATCTTTTTTGTTCTTCCCTCTTTACAAAACGAACAAAAGTTCGTATACTAATTATACGAACTTTTGTTCGTATAAAATAATGAGGTGAGAAATCATGAAATCAATGAGACGTCTTGGCTTAGTATTAATGGTATTATTTTTAGGCATTATTATTGGTAATTTTGGTATGCGTACAGCATTGTTGATCTTTGTTCCGTTGTTTGCTTTATGGTTTATGTTGTGGGATGAAAAGAAATACCGTCAGTCTGAACGGCGTCGGATTCATGATGACACTTTTTATCCAGACTCCTATTATCGATCGAGACACTCTTGATCTTGACCCATAAAGAATCCTGAATAACGAAATAAAAAAACACATATGTAAGAGTCAGAAAACGGCTCATGCACAAAAAAGTAGTCGATTGTTCCCCCCCATCAAAAAACAATTGACTACTTTTACAAATACACCTGCACAAACTAAAAATAGTGAGCAAGCGTGCTTAGGATTGCTTCACAAAAAAGAGAGTGGGACAATTAGTCAGAAAAAATCTGATTAATGCCCCACTTTCTTTTTACATTTATTTTTAATGTTTATTAAGCAAAAAATCGTTTAATATTCCATCAAGGTGATCATATCATATCCTTCGATTTTTTCACGACCATCTAAGTCCATTAGTTCGATCAAGAAAGCACAGCCAACAACGACACCGCCCAATTTTTCTACTAATTCGATGGTTGCTTTGATCGTTCCCCCTGTAGCTAATAGGTCATCACAAATCAAAACTCTTTGTCCAGGTTGGATCGCATCTTTATGGAGTGTCAATGTATCTGTACCGTATTCCAGTCCATAAGTTACTTCGATCGTTTCACGAGGCAACTTCCCTTTTTTACGTACAGGTGCAAATCCAACTCCTAATTCGTAAGCTACAGGACAGCCAACGATGAATCCTCGCGCTTCTGGTCCTACAACCATATCGATTCTTTTTTCTTTCGCATAGTCTACGATCTGTTTCGTTGCTTCTCTGTAGGCATCTCCATCAGCCATAAGGGGCGAGATGTCACGAAAAATAATTCCTTTTGCTGGATAATCAGGAATACTTGCAATATATTTTTTTAAATCCACTATTTGTCTCCTCCTAGGTTGTTAACCTTTTTTTAATAGAGGGAATATCACTTAACAATAAGAATTCCTCTACTTTGATTTTTTTTATTCGTTGCTGATAACGCACGCTATCAGTCAACGGATGACTTTTGGGATTAGCGATCTTTTGCAAAACGCCATCTTCTATTGTAACAAATTTCAATTCAAAAAACACCTGAATCATAAAAATTAATAATTTTTGTGGTATTTTTAGATATTGAGCAATCGAGCCTAATTTATAGCGAATATCTATTTTTTCTTGTGTATGGATCAGTTTGAACAATTTGGCATATTGTTCTCTTGACCCAACTCCATTCAAATAAGCTTCTTCATAAGAAATCCCTAATAAGTACATTCGATCGAAAGAACCAAAGACAAGGATTTCTTTTAATATTTCTAAATCATTTGGACAATCAACTACCAGCAAGGAATGATATGAATTATCGTGGATCAACTGCTTGATATGTTCCACACTTTCGAACACGTGGACATTGTCTGTAGCCAGTCCAGAGATTTCTTTTAAAGAAGAGCGATCAAACGCAAGATACAATGTTTGTGGATCAACCTTCGTTAACTGACGGTATCTCTTTGAACGCCAATCAAAAATTTGAAATCCATCAACAACAAAGTCTGATACCAGCAATTGCGGTTTTTTCCGACCGTTCCATTCATTGATAGCTAATTTCCCAACGATATCCACTGGATTATTTAACAGCTCAGCTTCTTGGTCGCCAAAACCAAATGCTACCGCATCTAACGGACTAGCTTCTTCCATCAATGTTAACTTCAAATGTTGCTGACTCGTACCAATTCTTTTCACATTTTCAGCCAAGATTTGGCGAAACAGAAAGTGAGGTACCGCATTGTCTGTACCATATGGTGCAAGTAACTTTAATTCATTAAGCAATTCGATAGTTACATCTTTGGGTGTAAGGACTTCGTCGATCGGTAGAGCTGCGCCTTTTGTCAAATCTATTTTTTGTTCGGAAACATACTGATTCATTCGTTTTTGTAATTCTTGAAGATTATCACTAGGCATCGTTAACCCTACAGCAGCATGGTGTCCTCCAAAGAAAGTAAATAAGTCACGCATCGCATCTAACATTTCATATAGATTCAGGGCTTCGACACTTCGGCCAGATCCTTTCGCTGTACCATCTTCTTTGATCGTTAAGACGATCGTCGGTTTACCAGTGGCATTCATCAGCTTACCAGCTACGATCCCCAACACTCCCTCATGCCACCCAGGATGGGCAAGAAGGTGGATCTGATTCGTTTCATCAATCATTTCCAATGCTTCTTGGGTAATTTTTTCAACGACTGCTTTTCTTTCTTCATTGATCGTGTTGAGTTTTTTGGCATACGTGAGTGCCGCTTCCTCATCAAAGGTAGCTAGCATCTCGACAGCTGGATTAGGATCACCCATTCGGCCAATCGCGTTGAGCCGTGGGGCAATTGAAAAGCCGATGGTCGTTTCATCTGCTTCTTTCATAGAGACGCCACTTTCATTAAATAAAGCTTGTAAACCGATCCGTTCGGTTTCTTTGATCGTATCTAACCCTAAAGCAACAAGTGTGCGATTTTCCCCTGTCATTGATACCAAGTCTGCAATCGTTCCAATCGCCACTAAATCTAAAAATTCAGCAGGAGGTTCTTCTAATAATGCTGTTGCCACTTTAAAAGCTACTCCGACACCTGCTAGATCAGGAAACGGATAATTTCCTTGTGGATGTCGTGGATGCACGATAGCGCAGGCTTCAGGTAATTCACTGGGCATTTCATGGTGATCTGTGATGATTACATCAACACCTGCTTGTTGCGCATAAGCTACGGCATCGTGACCAGCCACACCATTGTCCACTGTAATGATCAATTGCGCACCTGCATCGATTTTTTCTTGATAAACGGCTTTGTTTGGTCCATAGCCATGGATAAAACGATTGGGTAAAAATGTTTCGACATTGGCGCCGAGTAGCTCCAATGTTTCTTTCATCACTGTCGTACTTGTAATCCCATCTGCATCGTAGTCACCATAAACGACTATTTTTTCACCATTGATCACCGCTTCTTGGATTCGACTGATGGCTTTATCCATGTCATGCATTAAGTAAGGATCATGCAATTCTTGATGTTTGGGATTCAAAAATTCTTTTACTTTCTCTACATCACGATAGCCTCGTTGCCAAAGTAATTTGCCAATAAAAGGCGATAGATTCTCTTGCTTTATACTTTGAAGAAACATTTCAGTCGGTTCTGATTCACTTAATTGCCAATCATAATTTGCTTGTCTCACTTGCTCACCCCTAACCTAGTTATTATAGCAAACGAAAAGTTTAAAAAAAAGAAGAAAGATAGCCACAAACACATTAAAATGGTCTTCAAAAAGTCGTTACGCACTTTTTGAAGACCATTTGACAAACCCGAAACTCAGCCTTTTACCTCTCAGCCAAATGTAACAATGCTTCCTGCCATCTTTTATTTTGATCTCGTTCATAAAACTTTAGTCAAAATAATTATAGCTTTGCTTTGCTGAAATTTTCTGCGTATCAGATGTTGACGACTGTGCTTGTTGTAGTTGTTTTTTCGTTGCTTGTAATTCTGCCTGATAAGCAGCTTCTAATTCTGCTCGTTCATTTCGGAATGTTCGTTGTTGTTCTTCCTTTGCTTCAGCAATTTTTTTATCAAGATTTTCTTGATAATCTGATAGTTCCTGCTTTAATTGTTTGATTTGTTTTTTCTGTTGCCATAGAGTGGTTGATGCAGTAACAAAAACAATCAATGCACCAATAATCGCCGAACCAATGATAACTAAAATCAATGGTGCAGAAAATGAAGCAATCCCAAAGTTAACAGGAACATTTCTGTTGTTTAATACAGCAAATACGACAATAATCAAGACAAGCAAAAATCCAATAATCACACTACTTTGTTTTTTCATACTCTTTCACCTACTTTTTATTAAAAATCCCACTTGCGAGGTAGTCGCCAATAGTCGGAAAGAGAGTGTAAAATTTAGCCGCTATTTCAAGAAGGACAGGACGATTCACTTCACGCTTTGGATGTTCCATTGTTCGTACAATTGTTTTTGCTAGTTTCTCCGGTTCTAAAACAAGTTGACTAACTTTTTCTAAATAACTGCCGGTAGGATCAGCTTTATCAAAAAATTCAGTAGCAACCGGTCCTGGATTCACCGTAGTGACTGCCACTCCAAGTGGTCTTAATTCTAATCGTAAGGCATTAGAAAAGCCTAAGACAGCAAATTTTGTTGCTGAATAGATCGTTGATTTTGCCGTCGCCATTTTCCCAGCCATTGAAGCAATATTGATGATATGTCCTTGCCTTCTTTCAGCCATATCAATCGCAAATTTTTGAGTTAGGACCATCATTCCTAGTACATTTACTTCAAACATATCGTAAGCTTTTCCTAAATCGAAAGTTAAAAAATCTTCAAAAATGCCAAAGCCGGCATTATTGACTAACACATCTACACGTCCGACTGTTTGCATCACTTGTTCATAGAGCCGATCGACGCTGTCAGGATCACTCACATCTACTGGAAAAGCATAGGCTTCCTTTCCGCTTAATCTCTGACATTCTGCTTTAACCTCATCAATCAATTGGCTGCGTCGAGCACAAGCAATGACGATGGCACCTTTTTTTGCAGCTTCATAACAGATTTGAGCGCCCAATCCACCAGAACTACCGGTAACTAAGACAACTTTATTTTCTAAATTCATTCTTTTCCTCCTCACGAAATGGAATATCGACAGTATCAAAATCTTTCATGATCCTTGTATTTGCAAAGACCTCACGTGCCTCTTCTTCTAGTTCTTGCGCAGCTTTTCCTAAATAGCGCGCACTAATATGGGTTAATAACAAACTTTTCGCTGCTGCTTCTTTAGCTACTTCAGCCGCTTGATAAGTCGTCGAATGGAAGTAGTTCTTTGCCAGCTTGGCTTCATTTTTGTTAAACGTACTTTCATGAACCAAAACATCACAGTCTTGGGCCAACACGACTGAATTTGCTGTCTTCCTCGTATCACCTAAAATCGTAACGATCCGCCCTTTTTTGTCTGGTCCCACAAACTGCTTCCCGTCCACAACCCTTCCATCAGGTAATTGAACAGATTCTCCTTTTTTCAACTTTCCATATATTGGTCCAGCCGGAATATTCAGTTCTTGTAATTTTTCAACTTGAAGCTCTCCTTTATGGTCATGTTCCACAACCCGAAAGCCATAGCTGGCAATTCCATGATCTAATTTTTTAGTATAGACAGAAAAATGCTGATCTTGAAAAATCGGCTGATCTTCAACTAACTCGATGAATTTCAACGGATAGCCTAAACGTGTTTGCGAAACAGCTAACGAAGTTTTGACAAATGTTTCGATTCCTTTTGGTCCGTAGATCTCCAAGGGCGTATCTCCCCCTTGGAATGAACGACTGCTTAACAAGCCTGGCAACCCAAAGATATGGTCACCATGTAAGTGAGTAATAAATATCTTTTCAATCTTTCTTGGACGAATGTTGGTACGTAAGATTTGCATTTGCGTTCCTTCACCACAGTCAAATAACCAGACTTCATTTCTTTCATCCAAAAGTTTTAATGCAATACTGGTAACGTTTCGATGTTTGGCAGGTACCCCTGCACCAGTTCCTAAAAATTGTAATTCCATAATCTACCTGACTTTCTTTAAACTCACTATTAATTTTATGGGAAATGTGCCGGATAATCAACCGAAAGTCCGTATTGCTTCCTAAATAATTGCATTTTTATTGGTACTAAAAAAAGAAAAACGCCTTTTTCACGCGTTTCTCTTTCTTTATTCTGTTCGTCTCTTTATTGAGGATGTTTGTCTTTCCACGATTTCCGTGCCGTTTCTTGTGTTTGTTTTTCGACTTCTTTGGCAGCGTGGACGTCTTCTTCGACCTCTTCATAATCTAAGCGAGTAATTTCGCCACCTAAATCCATCATGACTAATTGGTTCAAAGGACGATTATCTTCTTCTTCAGCAATCAAAATCAAACCGGTTGCTCCTTCGCCAATTTTATTGCCCACAAAATCAAAAACTGTCTGAGCATCTTGGATTTCCTTGGCATCCTGCGTAGCACCGATCATCCCGCCAGCAAACCAACCTAAAAGAATCCCTAGTGGGCCTCCCAAGACACCGACTAACATTCCGATTAAACCACCTTTTGAAGATTTATTATTTCCAGTAAAATCCAAAAAATCCTCTATTTTGAATTGATGCGTTCCATTAGGATCATGACTAATCACTGCCATTTGTTCACCCTTGATGGCACGAGAAGCGTGTAATCGTTTGATTTCAGAAAATGCTTGGTAAGCTTGACTCTCTACAGGGAAATTCAAAATAATCACTCGTTTGCTCATAAAAACACTCCTCTATTCATTTTCTTTATTCTAACTTTTATTTTAAAAAAACAAAAGGAAAAACCCTTTAATAAATAACACATAAGAAATATAAATTTTTCCTATTAAAAAATCTTTCTGAATACTATTGGTGATAGCTTAAAAATTTTTACCAAAAGACAAATCCTACCATTGCTTAAACCAAAAAAGCGCCAAACCATTTTTCTGGTTTGACGCTTTGTTGATATTGAGTGTTAACATGGGCTCTTTTCATGAGCATACGTAATCTTATTCGACAAACTCAAATTCAAATTCACCAATTCTCACTAGATCGCCATCTTTTGCTCCACGGGCACGTAAAGCTTCGTCAACGCCCATTCCTCTCAACTGACGAGCAAAACGCATAACAGTTTCATCGTGATCGAAATTCGTCATTTGGAATAGTTTCTCAATTTTTTCTCCTGATAAAATCCAAGTAGCATCAGGATCGCGATCGATTTTAAATTCTGGCCCTTCTGGATTGAATCCATATTGAACTGTTTCTTCTTCGATTTCTTCATCATATAACGGAAACTCTGGTGTTACTTCTAGAAGATCCGCTGTCGCATTCAGCAATGGATCAATGCCTTTTCTTGTTACCCCTGAAACTGGAAAAATCGGCATATCGTCTGCAAATTCATCTGTTTTTTCTTTATTAAGCTGCTCTTTGAATTTTTTCAAATTTTCTTCTGCGTTTGGCATGTCCATTTTATTGGCTACAATTATTTGAGGTCGTTCCAATAAACGAAGATTATAAGTAGACAATTCATGGTTGATCGCCAAATAGTCTTCGTAAGGATCTCTGCCTTCCATCCCACTCATATCAATCACATGTAAAATAACACGAGTACGTTCGATATGACGTAAAAACTGCGTTCCTAAGCCAACACCTTGAGAAGCTCCTTCAATCAATCCAGGAAGGTCCGCTGCTGCAAAACTGCGTCCATCGCTAGTTGTTACCATTCCAAGATTTGGTACTAAAGTTGTGAAATGGTAGGCGCCGATTTTAGGGCGAGCGGAAGAAATAACTGAAAGTAACGTTGATTTCCCTACAGATGGAAAGCCTACTAGCCCAACATCAGCCAAGACTTTTAGCTCTAATTCGATTCTGCGTTCCTGACCTGGTTCGCCGTTTTCTGCAATTTCTGGTGCTGGGTTTCGTGGGGAAGCAAAGCGAATGTTTCCTCGTCCCCCTCGCCCGCCTTTAGCAACGACTAAGGTTTGACCATTTTCAATTAAATCGCCTAACAAAGCCCCTGTTTCAGCATCACGGACAGTCGTTCCTTGAGGTACTTTCACATAAGTATCTTCTGAACCCCGACCGTGCATCCCTTTACTCATTCCGTTTTCTCCTGGCTGTGCTTTAAAATGGCGATTGAAACGAAAATCCATTAATGTACGTAAACCTTCATCAACGATCAAAATGACGTCACCGCCACGACCGCCGTCACCACCAGCAGGTCCTCCATCAGGTACATATTTTTCTCTGCGAAAAGCGACCATTCCGTCGCCGCCTTTACCGGCCTTCACATCGATGGTTACTTGATCTAAAAACATGGACATCTTTAAGTCCTCCTATTTTAATTATCTATTATTCATTTGACTGCCTGAATTTCCACAATAAACAAAAGTCTTATTTATTTTATCGGTCAAAAGCTATTTTGTCTATCGTTTCAATTAAACTTTCCAGGTTTTGTTCATTTTTTCTATTCTGTCTAAGTGAATTGTTCCAAAGTTCTCCTAGTACTTTTCATCTCTTAGACCTTTTTATCACTTTACTTTTGTAAGTATCTTTTTTTGACAAATTTTGTGAACAGGAGGAAAATGACAGTGTATTAATCAAGGATGCGAAGTTTGCACCCTCAATATCACTAAAGGAGGAACTTTTGATTATGACAGTAAAAGTAGGTATTAACGGATTTGGACGTATTGGACGTTTAGCTTTCCGCCGAATCAAAGAAGTATCTGATGATATTGAAGTCGTAGCAATCAATGACTTAACTAGCCCAACAATGTTGGCACAGTTGCTACAATTTGATTCAACTCATGGAACCTATCCCGGTACAGTTACTGCAACAGAAGACTCAATCGTAGTAGATGGTGAAGAAACGCGTGTCTATGCTGAACCAGATGCAAGTAAAATCCCTTGGGTTAAAGAAAACGGGGTCGATATCGTACTGGAATGTACTGGTTTTTATACTTCGGAAGAAAAAGCACAAGCCCATTTGAACGCTGGGGTAAAACGTGTAGTGATCTCTGCTCCTGCTGGTGCAATGAAAACTATCGTATACAATGTAAATGATGATACGTTAGATGCTAATGATAAAATCATTTCGGCAGGCTCTTGTACGACAAACTGTTTAGCACCGATGGCTTATTTCTTAAATAATGAATTTGGTATCGAAGTGGGGACTATGACTACCGTTCATGCTTATACTTCTACACAAATGTTATTAGACGGACCAGTAAAAGGTGGAAATTTACGGGCAGCTCGATCAGCAGCTGACAACACGATCCCTCACTCAACAGGTGCGGCAAAAGCAATTGGCTTAGTTATTCCAGAGCTTCAAGGGAAATTGCAAGGTCACGCACAACGAGTACCTGTAGTGGATGGTTCATTAACAGAACTAGTCTCCATTTTAAAAACAAAAGTGACCGCTGAACAAGTGAACGAAGCGATCAAGAAACATACCGAAGACAATCCATCATTTGGTTATGATGATCGTCAAATCGTCTCTGGTGACGTAATCGGTACCACACAAGGTTCGATTTTCGATCCAACTCAAACAGAAGTCACAACGGCTGGCGATTACCAACTCGTAAAAACCGTTGCTTGGTATGACAATGAATATGGTTTCACTTGCCAAATGATCCGTTTGTTGGAAAAATTTGCTAATCTTTAATTACCAAAAAATCACATGTTTTCAACGATAGAAAATAGAGACCGTTTGAACGACTCGTTGAGTGGTTCAAACGGTCTCTTTGTCTAGTTCTTCTAAACTGGTTCAAAAAGAACGAGTGATGGTAAACCTTATCATCTCTCTTGATCAAAGATAGAATTTTTATAAACATCCCTTATTTGCGAATTATTAGCTCGTGTTTTTTTCACTTTCTTTTGAGCAAAGTGTTCTGGATAAGCTATTTTCAATGCTCTTTCTTCTCCTAAATTATTCGCTAACTCTGTATTTTTTCCACTCAATTTCTCAAGATCATTAATATAAACATAACGCCCTAACTGCATTGTACGTGAAAAAATAGCAAAATCTACTGCGGCAGAAAAATGATGAAATCCCTGTTTTGATTTTAAATAAGCACTTTGATCAATGATATAATCTGTAACTTTTCCTCCATTGCTAATTAAAGATAAATCCCTTTGAAGGATAAAGTCACTTTTGTTCTTATCGTTGCGCTTATTGAGTGCTTGTGCTAGTTCTGATAGGTTAGATTTAGAAATTTCAAATTCATGTACACAAGGTAACAGACCATTTACTTGCGTTCTTTTTTGATAGTAACCTGTGGGATCAACCACTGAAACGATAAAGTTCCCGAAAGTATTTTTCCGTATCACACAACCAAGATTCTGTTTTTCATGAGGGCCCTTGTCCTTCAACTTGATCTGAATATCATGAGAAGTAACTAGAAAAGAAGTTGGATCGCCTGGCATTAATCGAGAGAGTTCTTGTACAATCGAATTTTTTTCTAACTGATAATACTTACTATATTGAAGTGAACGGCTAATTGCTGCCACTTCATTTGGCAGAACAATCCCTCTTGACTGTTTTAATTGTTCTTCTGCTTTCTCAAATATTTCTTTTGGTTCCCGCAGCTCAGCTAGGTAAATCCCTCTGTCTTCTACTTCTACTGAATCTTGTCTATACGACGATTTTCTTTGTTGAGAAGTTGTGAGTATTGTATCTTCAATTTTTGTTTTCCAATTCTTATCCATATTTTCCACTTGTTCAGTTTTATTATGTACAATAACCATCGAATGAAGAAGACCTTCCGAATATTGTAATTGGTTCATCCTCTTAAGTGCTGCGTAATGAAACTCATTCATCAAACGTTTATGATTATTTTGTTGAGTTGCTGGTGTAAGATTGAAGTAATCCATTGGGGGCTTCGTTTGTTCATCAATGGCCTTAACCTTCTGACCTTGTATTTGACCGTTCTTTTGAACATCCTCATGAATTTGATCAACAGCATTCCCATAAAAAATGTAGTCAACGGTGTAATATAGTTGCGGAAGTAAGAAATGAAATTTTTTTGAATGTGATATATTCTTTGCCGTTTCTTTTATTTCTTGTTTATTCCTAAGATTCTCAAATTTATCCACTAGTGTAGTCTCATTCTCATGGCTAGAGTGTAATGGCGTGCCCAATAGATTGGCTAACTCTTTGGTTTTGTCTTGATCGATTGCGCATTTGCGAATCGTGAGCTCTTGGTCATTCGAAGTTACCAATGTAACGAGATATTTATTGTTTTGATTTTGGATAATTGCTCCTGTTAAACTAGTATATATAGGCTCATTTTCAGTGGTGTCCTTAATCAACTCTTTTTCCTCTTTATGTAACGGTCTCCCACTTAGGAGTGGTAATATGAGAAAACGAGCTTCATCTCCACTTAAGTGTAAAAGTTCCTGTTCTATTTTTTGTGTATCTTGGATAGCATCGCTACTCCGTTCGAATGAATCGTACATTGTAAACTGACCCTTTTCTTCAGCTAAACTTGTTATGTTAGGATCGTCACTCACATTGATCATATGACTCCAATTTTTCAAATACTCTTTAAACATCGCTTTCGTCTCATTCAAATCAGGAATATGCCGAATATCTCCAACTGGAAGATCAAAAAATTGTTCATACATTTTGAAATTCCCAAATTTGTCTTGCTTATTTACTTCAATCGAAGGTTTTTTTTTTGAACAAACGTTTTGTGCGGTTCACAATTGAATGTTTAGTATCTTTAGAGGATATTGAATTGACTAATAATCGTGCGCGCAAAGCTTGTTCTAGTTCTAGTTTATTTGCCAGTGGCATTTTTTCGCTCCCTTTCTTGAGATCATTTTTTACAATAAAAATCGTTTTGTGCGGTTGATTCGCTTTTTTTCATGAAACGATTTTATATCCGTTTTTATGTCAAAAAGGCTCCTAAATTCATTTTCTCTATTTTCATTCTTCACAATGTATTTTTCGATAATGACAGAAAGGTTCCTCTTTGCCTATTCTTGATTTTCGTTCGTTTTTTTGTCTGATTTATGTAAAATTCTCAACTATATATGTAAGCAGTCACCCATATTTCTATTGTGAACGGATGACTGCCGGTAAATAAAAAGAATGAGTTCTCTCTATTAGAATCCTAAAATTATTTTTGTATTAGCTATTAGCAAACAACTCATTGGACATATTTTGCTAAAAACTCTTTGACGGTTTGCTGATACTTTTCTGGGTCTGCCTGATACGCTTTTGCGTGTTCGGCTCCCTTGACCACGTATTTTTCTTTTGGTCCCTTAGTTGCAGCATATACTTTTGCTAACATATTATAGGGAACGAATGTATCCGCATCACCATGGATAAATAACATTGGTTTCGTATTTTTAGTTAATTGATCAACGCCACTTGCTTCCCCAAAAAAATACCCTGCTCGAATTTTTGTAATCAAGCTAGTCACTTGGATCAATGGAAAAGAAGGTAAGTTGAACATATCTTTTAGTTGATATGCAAGTTCTTCATCAACTGACGAATACCCACAGTCTTCGATGATCGCTTTCACGTTATTTGGTAGCTTCTCACCGCTCGTCATCATCACAGTTGCAGCACCCATACTTACTCCATAAAGCACGATTTGTTGCGACTGCCCTGTTTCTGCTAAGATTTTATCGATCCATTGGACGTAATCTTTTCGCTCTGGCCAACCGAATCCGATATAATCCCCTTCACTACGCCCGTGGCCTCGAGCATCTGGAACTAACACATTGTAGCCTAAATCATGAAACATTTTTGCATAATTTGCCATTGTTTCTGCATTCCCCATATAACCATGGGCAACAATAACTGTTTTATCACTTTTCTTTTCTGCTGGCAGATAGATCGCAGACAATTTCAAATGATCTGTTGATGTTAGATGCCAGTAAGTGCGATTCTCTTTCTGATTGAACCACTTTGTCGCCTCGTTTTCTTTTGTTGTTTGAGAAGTTCCCGGCGTATCGTTTTCTAAAAAATCCTTTTCTGATGGGACAACTGCATAATTATAAAAATAGTTGCCTGCAAATAATAGAACCACTATCACGACAATAGCAATTCCGATTACTATTTTTGTCAAAAGTTTCATCGCTTTCCTTCCTTATTCCATTATTAATACTAATTCTTGATTAAGTATAAACAAAGAAGTTATTCGATGCAATCCTTCCAAGAGTAAATATAAAGCTCCACATCACCCATTTCTCTTCAAATTTCATTTATAAATGGTTGTAAAAAAACCATCTTCACACAACTAATCTATCAAGATCAGTCTTGTTATCTCAGAGACATAACATCTTGACAAATTATTTAGACTAATCAATTTTTCAATCATTTTTACAAAAAAAACTTCAAAACCAGTAGAATTAACCGGCTTTGAAGTTTCCCCGATGGTTCTTAGCTTTTAAACAAAAAATTTAAAAGTTAGGAACCATTATTTTTTATTTTCGATCATTTTAAAACTTGACCACGGTTTTAAGAAGTCTAATAAGAACAATTCATCTTCTGAAATACGTCCGACTACATTCACACGACCGTCATTTTTCATCTCTTTTAGCGCAATTTGAGTTTCACCTTTGTATTGGTCATACCCCACATTATCAATCAAGACATCCCCGCGAGACATGTCCCGGGTATTATGTGGTGGGAATGGTTTATCTTTATAGTAGATTCGTGTCATTGTTGATCGAAGGATATATTCTGAACGATCACCACGATAGCTGTGGAGATTATCAAACAAACAAATCCGTTCATCTTCGGTGATATCTTCTTCAACATCTACTTTCAACGTTGGATAATCTGCATTAAATGCTTCTGCCATCGCTTTTAGTTCTTCCTCGCTCGCATAAGCATTGCCGATAGAAATATCATCGATCAAACCCGTAAGCATCAAGTGCTTGACTTGTGTAGAAATCTCTAAGTTTCGATGATCTTCAAGCGAACACAAACCGTCTTGCGTTGGCCATGGTCCGAAATCGGCGGTTTGAGAATTGACGAATGCCATTGTATTCAAATTATAATTTCTAAATTTTTCTGAGCAATACACAAAATGATCATAACTCAAACCAGAATAGCGATGAGGGTAAAAATTATGAGACCCTAACAAATTATTAGTATTCGGAGAATAACTCATGATGTTGTCAACATAACTAGTGCCAGAACTCATATTGATCTCAATCTTAATACCGTATGGATTACGTGTCATTTTTGCTTCTTCAGCTCCCGTGAACCCGATATCTAAACGGATGCCGTACGCTCCCATCTTATGAAAAAAGGAAAGATCATCGTAGGATATCCCTAATTGTTCAAATAATGCTGGGTTGATATCTACCATAACTTCCATTCCTAATTGGTTCGCATATTCCACAACTTTAGAAAAATCAGCTAAAACCTTTTCTTTGTCATCTTCTATTTGTAATAAGCTAGTAAATACACGTTTGAATCCATATTTATGTGCTAAATCCAAATATGCTTTGTCCTTTTTGAACATTGAACGTTCCGGATAAATCGAAATACCTAATTTTCCCATCAGTTGAATCCTCCCAAAATCTTTTTTGTATCCACTTACATTATAACAAAAGCGCTTTAAATGGTCTACACCTTTGAGAAAAGTGATCATAAACGAAGAAATTATGAGAAAAAGAATAGGTAAATTGAACATTATTTGTTATCATTATAGATAACAAACTGATTATCTTTGAAAGGAACCAAAAATGAAAACAAAAAAACTTCTTTTAAGTATGGGATTGGTTGCAACCCTACTATTTGCAGCAGGGTGTAATCAAAGTGAACCAAAAACAAACACTTCTGAAACAACAAGTTCAACAGAAAAAACAACGGAAAGCAGTACAAAAGAAAGTGTCGATTTAAACGCACTCCCTCTTCCTCAATTGAGCAATGAGGTCGCTGCCAATGAAGATCTGGTTGAGATGGTCACATCAAATGGGACAATCAAAATGAAATTATTCCCTGAATTGGCCCCTAAAGCAGTTGAGAATTTTATGACACATGCTAAAGATGGCTATTACGATGGCTTGACTTTCCACCGAGTGATCAAAGATTTCATGATCCAAGGAGGCGATCCTAAAGGGGATGGTACTGGCGGTGAAAGTATTTGGGGCAAAGGATTTGAAACTGAAATATCTAACCAGCTTTACAACATCCGCGGAGCTTTATCCATGGCACGTGCCCAAGATCCTAACAGTAATGGGAGCCAATTTTTTATCGTCCAAAACTCAGATGATATGCATGACGGACTATTAAAAGATGATTACCCTCAAGCAATCATCAATGCGTATAAAAATGGTGGCTATCCTAGTTTAGATGGTGAATATACGGTCTTTGGACAAGTCATCGAAGGAATGGACGTTGTAGATAAAATCGCAGAGGTTGAAACAGATGCCTCAGATAAACCAAAAGAAGCGGTTAAAATTGAAAAAATCAATATCTTACAAGAAGCGAAAGAATCATAAGACGAATCATTAAGTAAAAGCCGAAGAATAACGAAAGGTACTCCATTGCCCTTCGCTGTTCTTCGGCTTTTACTGATAACTGGGTCCTTGTAAATTCTGCTTTTATAAAAAAAGCCGCTTTACCCAATTAAGCATCTTTGTTCACAATAAAAGTAAACTCACACTCACAAACTTTTTTATCCTCGACATAAGCCGCAGATAAAGCGGTACCTACTGCACCTTTCATTTTTGTGATTTCAAAATGACATTTCATCACGTCACCAGGAACCACTTTCTGGCGAAATTTCGCTTTGTTAATCCCACCGATATACGCTCTTTTGCCTAAAAATTCTTCTGATTTTAAAATCAGAATCGATCCAGCTTGCGCTAAGGTTTCTAGAATCAATGCACCAGGCATTACTGGATTATCAGGAAAGTGTCCTTGGAAGAAATCTTCATTGATCGTTACATTTTTCGTTGCGACGATTTTCTTTCCTGGTTCTAAGGTATCGACATAATCGATATAGCATATTGGATAACGATTGGGGATCAAGTCCATTACTTCAGTAGCTGATAATACGTAAGACATAATATACTCCTTCTTTTGGCTAATTGCCTTGATTATTACTTTGATTATCAAAGTATCATATTCTTAAATTTTTAGCAATCTTTTTTTATTATTTAAAAAAATAGTTTGACAATCAAAGCATTTTGACTAATAATAGAAAATCAAGAGGTTATTATTTTGCAATTATTGTTTATTATACAACCTATTAAATCTTTTTAAGATCAAAGGAGTGTCAATATGTCTTTTTTAGAAGGAAAGAAAATCGTCATTATGGGCGTCGCAAATAAGCGTAGTATTGCTTGGGGTTGTGCCGAAGCAATGATGAAACAAGGTGCTGAGATCATCTATACTTATCAAAATGAACGCATGAAAAAATCATTGCTTAAATTAGTCGGCGAAGATGCCTTTACGGTGGAATGTGATGTATCAAGTGATGAAAGTATTGAAAAAGCAATGGATGCAATCGGCGAATATGCTGGAGAAATCCACGGCCTAGTACACGCGATCGCATACGCAAACAAAGAAGAATTATCAGGAAACGTATCCGATATCTCACGTGACGGCTATCAATTAGCGCAAGATATCAGTAGCTATTCATTAATCGCTGTAACAAAATATGCACAAAAGTATCTAGCACATAACAGCGGAATTGTAAGCATGTCTTATTTAGGATCAGAACGCGCTATTCCTAACTACAACATGATGGGAATCGCAAAAGCATCTTTAGAAGCAGCCATCCGTTACTTAGCTGCAGAACTATCTCCTAAAGGCATTCGTGTCAACGGTATTTCAGCTGGAGCGATCAAAACATTAGCGGTTACTGGCGTGAAAGATTACCAAAAATTGATCCAATTATCTGAATCACGTACACCAGATCAACAAGGTGTGACGATCGAAGAAGTCGGGAATGCCTGTGCCTTTTTAATTAGCCCATTATCAAGCGGAATGATTGGCGACATCGTTTATGTAGATAAAGGCGTCCACTTATCTTAAGAGGACCCTATTTACTTTAGTCATCCCATTTAAAACAACACGAATCGCTTTTTATTTAAGTAAGATAACGGAAAAATTCGTTTAACACTAACGAACTCACCGGTTTCAAATAAACTTTAAACGACGACCTACTATTGATAGGCTTATCAATATTGGGTCGTCGTATTTTGATTGATCCCTAAAAAAATATGAGACCCAGACAATGATACGCATGAAATATGCCTATCTAGATTATTGTGACAGATTACAAGCCATTTGATTGTTAAAATATAAATAGTTTATATTTTAATATGAGTGAAATTGTATTTTCTATTTGGTGATGGATAAACTCTTCTAAAGTAGTATGTGGCAAGAAAGCTTGTAAAACTAATTTTATAAAAAAACTAGGACAGATCATCTATATCTGTCCTAGAAATCGTAGCATCTCTTTTTTATTAGATTATACTGTTGTTTATTCGACTACTTCGATCCAACCCTCAGGCGCTTCTACATCGCCAAACTGGATCCCTGTCAATTCATCATACAATCGTTTAGTTACAGGACCAACTTCTGTTTCGCTATGGAAAACATGTAAGTTATTTTGATAATAGATCCCTCCGATCGGTGAGATGACCGCTGCTGTGCCACACGCTCCTGCTTCGGCAAATTGGTCTAATTGATCAATAAAGATATCCCCTTCGACAGCAGTTAAGCCTAAACGCTCTTCAGCCAATTGTAAGAGTGAATATTTCGTGATACTTGGTAAAATCGATGGCGATTGCGGTGTGATAAATTGCCCATCTTTAGTAATACCAAAGAAATTCGCTGCACCGACTTCTTCAATTTTCGTGTGAGTAGCAGGATCTAAATACACGCAGTCTGAATAATCTAATTCCTTCGCTTGTGTACCTGGCAACAGACTAGCTGCATAGTTCCCTCCTACTTTTGCTGCCCCTGTTCCATTAGGTGCTGCCCGGTCATACTCTGATACAATAAAGTTCGTTGGTTTCAAACCACCTTTAAAGTAAGCACCAACTGGTGTACAGAAAACGACAAATAAGTACTCTGGCGCTGGGTGCACACCAATGTTTTCACCGACACCAATCAGAAAAGGACGTAAGTATAATGTTGCGCCTGTTCCATAAGGTGGTACAAATGCTTCGTTCGCTTTGACTACGTCTTTCACAGCATCAATGAACATTTTTTCTGGTACCATCGGCATCAATAATCGTCTAGCACTTTGATTCAAACGACGGCTGTTTTGATCTGGTCGAAAAATATTGATCTTGCCATCTTTTCTTCGGTAAGCTTTTAATCCTTCAAAGCATTGTTGTCCATAATGAAGCGCTGGAGAACCTTCATGGATTGTTAAATAGTTGTCTTCCGTCAATTCTCCTTTTTCCCATTGACCATCTTTCCACTTTGCAACGTAACGCCAAGGAGTTTTGATATATGAGAAACCTAAATTATTCCAATCCAATTGCATATTCATTCCACCTATCTTTGTTTTGTGAATATTTTAGCACTATCCTTGAGGTTTGTCATTTTATTTTTTGGAAAATTTCTGAAATTTGAAACAGTTTTGCTGATTTTCTTTTTCCCTCGTTCTTGTTACAATACAGTAGTGAGTATATATTTTAGAAAAGGGGATCTTATGTTTTTACAACTAGCGACAACAGCAACCACTTCCACAGGTGAAACATTAACTGACCAAGCAGTCCACCAAGTGAATGCTTTCCAACGTTTCTGGAATACGATCGATTGGGATGCAATTTTTGCAACCTTTATCCAAAAAGGACTTTATTTAGTTTTTTTAATTCTTTTATTTGCCATACTCAACCGTGTCGGAAAATATTTAATTGATAAATCTTTTAAACAATATTCTAAGAAATCGGTTTTGAATGAAAGTCGTTTAAAAACGTTACACAGTCTGTTAAATACGATTTTCCAATACACGATGGGTTTTTTCTTTATTTATGCGATTTTATCCGTCATTGGTGTTCCGATTGGTTCATTGTTGGCAGGAGCGGGAATCGCTGGGGTAGCAATTGGATTGGGCGCACAAGGCTTTATGAGTGATGTGATTACTGGCTTTTTCATTATTATGGAACAACAAATGGATGTCGGAGATTATGTAAAATTAGCGAATCTATCAATTGAAGGAACAGTGGCTTCTGTCGGTATTCGGACGTTACAGCTAAAAGCCGTAGACGGTACGGTCCACTTTATTCCCAATCGAAACATCACGACTATCAGCAACCTATCCAGAGCGAATATGCAAGTTCTACTTGATATTCGCATCGTGCCGGAAGAAGGCTATGATTCTATCTACGAAATCATCGATCGTGTAAATCAACGATTAGCTGAAAAATACCAAGACGACTTACAAACTGAACCAACAATTTTTGGATTAGTCGATTTAGGGAACAGTAATTTTGCGATTCGAACCATTTGTTATGCCTTGAATGGAAAACAATTTGTTTTGAAAGAAGAATTTTTGAGTTCTTATGTAAAAGAATTGACAACAGCAGGATTTACCATTCCTAACAGCCCGATCAGCTTGAAATAAAAAAGATTGAGACGATTCCTTACGCTTTCCATTAAATGACCTTAATGGAGAAATAAGTGTAATCAGTCTCAATCTTTTTTGCTTTAATCGTTAACTAACGATGTCTAACTTTTCTTTTAATTCTTCGACTTTAGGCGAAACAATGTTTCGTCGTTCCAATTCATGCACCATATAGTTGACTGCCTTTAGTAGTTCTTTTCGAGTAATGATCCCTTTAAAAACTTTGTCTTCTGTAACAACCGGTAGAAAAGGTGAATCAACTAATAAATGGAGAACTTCTTCTAGTTCCCAATTTTCATCGATCGTTGCAACATTCGTTTCCATTACATCTGCAACGGTTAATCCTTCTAATGGGTCCATACTGATTGTTTGTAGATCGATCATTTTATTGACGACATCAGATAAGCTAACTAATCCCACAAAACGGTCATCTTTTCCTAGTACAGGGATCTTCGTATAACCTACTTTCGATAAAACAAGCAAACCATGTGATAATGGATGTTGATACATGACATTCGCTACATTTTCAGCCGAGATCAAAAAAGTCTCTCGATTTTGTAGCAATAACTCTCTTACAATCGGTCCAATCATTGGAGGGCCTCCATTTCAATTTCATTTCAACATAATTATTTTACCGAAAACGGATGCAAAATTCATATAAAAAATCGAGATTTTAGTAAAAATTAGAGATTTTTTGCTTACAAGGAAAAAGTGAAAGCCAGTTCCTCGACAGGTTGATGCGCTCGATTATAATATTGAACATTGACTTGTTCTCCACTGTGTTCAATCAAGGCATAAGAAGGGATTTGGATCGGTCCTCGTGGTTGCGAAATGCTTCCAGGATTCAAATACAAGACCCCTTCTACTACCTCACAACCAATTTGATGCGTATGACCAAAAAAGACCATCGTTGCTTGGTTGGCTTGCGCTTCAAGCGCTAATTGAGTAAGACCAAAACGAACATTTGCCAAATGTCCATGAGTGATAAATATTTTATCTTTCACAGTATCAACCCACTCTTTTTCAACAAATCCCGGTCCGAAATCACAATTTCCCTTGACTACATGGAAGTGCGTCCACAATTGATCTTCTGGCGATAATTCTGAATCGCCACAGTGAAAGAAGAAATCCACTTTCGTTTGATAACGAGCAACTAGATCAGCTAAGATTTCCCGATCACCATGGTTATCACTGACAACTAAATAGTTCATTTGTTTTCACCTTCCAACCAGCTTTGCCATACTTGGCTCAATTTCTTCATTGCTTGTGCCCGGTGGCTTACTTGGTTTTTTTCTTCACTTGACATTTCGGCTGCAGTTTCAGTTGAACCGTCAGGAATAAATAGTGGATCATACCCAAAGCCGTTGTCTCCTCTTGGGATTCTTCCTACTTTTCCTGGCCATTGCGCTTCCACCACTAGACTTTCTTTATCCGGTGCAGCAAAAACCAAGGTGCAATGAAATTGCGCCGTTCTTTTCTCATCAGGAATCTCCGTCATCTCATAAAGTAATTTCGCATTGTTTCCTGCATCACTTTTGTGTTCACCGGCAAATCGTGCAGAGTAGATTCCTGGCATGCCACCTAAAGCATCTACTTTCAAACCAGAGTCATCAGCTAATACAGGTTGATTCAACAAATAAGCAATCGTTTCCGCCTTCAGACGAGCATTTTCCTCAAACGTTGAACCAGTTTCTTCTACATCAGGTAATTCAGGATAATCAAACAATGTTTTGACTTCATAACCAGCTTTGCCAAACATCGCTTTAAATTCTTCTGCTTTTCCAGCATTTTTGGTAGCAATAACGATCGTCTTCAAATCGTCCTCTCTTTCTGCTCGTTGCTCGAACAAGACATTTTTTTGTTCAAGAATCAATTGCTCAATCGCCGTTTTTCCATAAAAGAGCAGATCGTTTAATTGTTCTCCATCAAAGGTTGCTTCTTCCCCAGTTCCTTGAATCTCGACAAATTTGCCAGATTCAGTCATGACTAGATTCATATCGACTAGCGCTGCAGCATCTTCTTCATAATCTAAATCTGCCACACATGTCTGATCGGGTAAAATCCCAACACTGATAGCAGCTAAATGTTCAATAACTGGATCTTCACCTAAAACTTTTGTTTGAAGTAACTTTTCGACTGCTAATTTTAACGCAATAAAAGCTCCTGTGATGCTAGCCGTTCTTGTCCCACCATCTGCTTGCAAAACATCGCAATCAATGATAATACTACGTTCGCCTAACTTTTTCAGATCAACGACCGCTCTTAACGAACGACCAATCAACCGTTGGATTTCCATTGTGCGTCCTGAAAGTTTTCCTTTGCTGCTTTCTCTTCGATTTCTAGTATGAGTCGCACGTGGCAACATGCTATATTCTGCTGTTACCCAACCAGTTCCTGTTTCTCTTAAAAATGGCGGAACGTTTTCTTCAATCGTAGCAGAACAATTGACGATCGTATCACCAAAGTGAATCATAACAGAACCTTCTGGATGTTTAAAAACATTTGTTTCAATCTTTATTTTTCTTAACTGCTGAGGTTGTCTTCCATCGTGACGCATCTGTTATTTTCCTCCTAATTCAATATGCTCAACATTCAACTGATCGAGCATCAACCAATCTTGTGCAATCTCTTTAAAAAGCTTAGCTGAACCAGTCGTATAGAATTGGCATAACGTCCGCCCCTCATTGACTGAATTGCTGATTTCAAAATAGTCCAGCAACATCGAAACTTCCCCGACAGTCTCTGCACCTGAATCGATTAATGTTACACTTTCTCCCATAACGTTTTGGATAATCGGACGTAACAAAGGGTAATGGGTACAACCCAATACTAATGTATCGATTTTCTTAGTAACCAATGGCGCTAGTGTCTGGGCAACGATTTTTTTTGCAACTGACGAATGATATTCATTACTTTCCACTACCGAAACGAATTTTGGACAAGCCAAACTAGTCACGGCAAGTTCAGGTACCTTCGTTTTCAGCGCTGTTTCATAAGCACGACTTTTGATCGTTCCGAGGGTTCCGATAATCCCTACTTGTTTATTTCTTGTTTGTTTAACAGCTGCTCTTGTCCCAGGTAAGATCACACCAATGACTGGAATAGGAAGTGCCGCCTTGATTTCTTCTAAAGCAACCGCAGTAGCAGTATTACAGGCAATCACTAACATTTTGATGTTTTGTTCCACCAAATGATTCGTCATTTCCCAAGTAAATTCGATCACTTGTTCTGCCGGTCTAGGACCATAGGGGCAACGGGCAGTATCTCCAACATATAAGATATTTTCATTTGGTAATTGTTTCAATGCTTCTTTGACCACCGTCAATCCACCAACACCTGAATCAATAAAACCAATCGGGCGATTATCAGTCAATAGTATCATCCTTTTTCTCAATAAATTCTATCTTCCTTATTGTGGACTTTTTAAGGTGATTTTTCAAGTACTACCTTTGTACTTCTATCCATAAAGCTTGAATAGCTCACACAGTCGATCTAAAGAATCACTAGTTTGACTTAATGATCTTAAGTTAGTTGTTTTTAGCAGATGAAGATTGCTCTTTATCTACACTTATCATGAATGATTGCGATTCGTTTTAGAGATACTAGAAGAGACTGAGACAAGTTTTGTCCCAGTCTATGAGCAATTATGGTTTATCGACTAACTTCAGCTGATCCTTGAGATAAAGAATTCATTTGTTTTATATTTTTGTTTGGTTTTGGTAGAGTATTTTGTTCCGATCCTCGATTACTTAGTCTTTGATTCAATGGTAATGGAACTTGATCTATTGTATTTGGGTTTGTTCTATCTAGTTCGGGAAGCTTACTTAGCAAAGTTGTTTTTCCATTGATTATTTCGTTAAGCTCTTTTTTATCTTCTTTAGTCAGAGTAAGCATATAAGGTATATTGCGTCTATTTATTTCATTAAGTTTTCTGCTACCAATAAATTCCGCCATCGTAGATAGCATTTTGGGTTCTACCTTTTGGTTCTCTTTAAGTGCTAATGCAGTGTTCATTGCTCGAGATAACAAAAGCGCGTTGTCATCCACTACTTCAGCTATAGTCTTCCCATTTATTTTAATGTCTGCTTCATTTTCTTGTTTTTTATCTGTTTGTTGTTTCGCTCTTTCTCTGATTATATCCCGAAGTGCTTCTTTTTCTTCTATTCTCATGACAAGATTATCAGAAAGTGTATCCATATACTTTTCATCAAGATAACTATTCTCAATGGTAATTGCTATTTCATGTAAATCCTTTGGAGAGGTAGTTTTATTCTCTGAAAGTTGATAATTTACTTTTATTGTTTCAGCCAATAGGGAGACTATCTTATTCTGTACCACAACATTTAATAGATTAATCCGGGCTGGTGCTTTTGGTAAAGTTCCTGGTTTTGGCGACGTATTTGGTTCCAAGCCTGGAGTATTCTCACTTTGATTTAGTAGAGTTCTTAAATTTGGTTTTGGTGATGTCTGTAGTGGATTCTTTGGTTTTGAATCTAAATTGTTTAGTCCTTGACTTAATGTTGAACTTAGGTTCATTTTAGCTGGTTCTTGTGAAATTTCGAGTTCCTTATTTAGCAATGTTGTTTTTTCATTTATTATTTCATTAAGCTCTTTTTTATCTTCTTTAGTCAGAGTAAGCATATAAGGCATATTGCGTCTATTTATTTCATTAAGTTTTCTGCTACCAATAAATTCTGCCATCATAGATAGTATTTCTGGTTCTACCTTTTTGTTCTCTTTAAGTTCTAATGCAGTGTTCATTGCTCGAGATAGCAATAGTGCGTTGTCATCTAGTACTTCAGCTATGGTCTTCCCATTTATTTTAATGTCTGCTTCATTTTCTTGTTTTTTTTCTGTTTGTTGTTTCGCTCTTTCTCTGATCATATCCCGAAGTGTCTCTTTATCTTCTCTTGTCATGACAAGAGCGTTTGGAACCGCATCCATATACTTTTTATCAAGAGAACTATTCTCAATGGTAATTGCTATATTATGTAAATCCTTTGGAGAGATAGTTTTATTCTCTGAAAGTTGGTAAGCTACTTTTATTTCTTCAGCCAATAGGGATACGATCTTATCATTTATTACGCTATTTGAGAATATATTCCGAAGCTTGTCTTTGTCTGCTTGTGTCAAGGCAAGCGTACGCATGAGCTCCAGTTTCTGGTCTATATTTAGGTTTAAATTCACAACCTCATTTGCTATTCTATGTAGTTTATTCGAGGTTGCAGGTCGATCCTCTGAAAGCTGATGCTTATTTGTAATAGTAGTAGCAACAGCATGTACATTCTGCTGAAATAATTGTTCTGATTCTGTTGATTTTTTTTTGACATTATTACGTCTTTCATTCGCAATATGTTTTGCTATTTCCTTTAGATCATGTTGGGCGTTAGGTTTGTATTTTTTTATAATAGCTATATTAGCAGCTTTCTTTTGTTCTTCGTATATAGACAGAAGAGTGTCTTGATCTTTTTCTGATATTTTAAGTTCGAAAATAACCTCTCTTTTCTGTTCATCACTAAGATCTAATTTCGCAATCTTTTTTGCTGTTTTATTTAGTTTTTCTGGGGAGTTAGATTGATCCTCTGAAAGTTCATATTTAGTTGTAATAGCTAGAGTAGCAGCTTTCTTAATTACTTGTATTTTTTTTAGTTCTTTGTATATTGTCCGAAGAGTGTCTCTATCTTCTGTTTCTATTGCAAGTAGATGAATAACTTCTTTTTCCTTTTCCTGTGCTTTACTAAGATTTAAATCCATAAGCTCATTTGCTATTGCCTTTAGTTTCTCTTGAGGGGTCGTTTTTTCAACTGAAAGTTGATATTTACTTGAAATAGCTGTAGCTGCAGTAACTATTTTCCAATTCAATTTCTCCTCAAATTTGTTTAAGTACATTTCTCGAAGAGTATCTTGATCTTTTTCTGATATTTCAAGTATTCTAATAACCTCTCTTTTCTGTTCATCACTAAGATCTAATTTCGTAATCTTTTTTGCTATTGTATTTAGTCTCTCTTGAGGAGTCGTTTTTTCAACTGAAAGTTGATATTTACTTGAAATATCTTTAGCAATACTAACTCTTTCCCCATTCAAGTTCTTCTCTAATTCGTCCGAGTACATTTCTCGAAGAGTGGCTTTATCTTTTTCTGGTATTTTTAGTTCGAGAATAACCTCTCTTTTCTGTTCTTCACTAAGATCTAAATCCACAATCGTTTTTGCTATTTTATTTAGTTTTTCTGGGGAGTTAGATTGATCCTTTGAAAGTTCATATATATTTGTAATAGTTAGAGTAGCAGCTTTTATGTTAGCGTCTTTCTGACTTTCTTGTGTTTTTTTAAGTTCGTTATATATTGTCCTAAGAGTTTTTCTATCTCTTGTTTTCATTTCAAGTAGGTGAAAAATATCCTTTCCAATTCCCTGTACTTCACTAGGATTTAAATGCATAAGCTCATTTGCTATTGCCTTTAGTTTCTCTTGAGGGGTCGTTTTTTCAATTGAAAGTAGATATTTACTTGAAATAGCTGTAGCTATACTAACTCTTTCCCAATGCAATTTCTGCAATTTCTTCTCTAATTTGTTCGAATACATCTTTCGAAGAGTGTCTTTATCTTTTTTTGGTATTTCAAGTTCGAGAATAACCTCTCTTTTCTGTTCGTCACTAAGATCTAAATCCACAATCGTTTTTGCTATTGCCTTTAAATTATTCTGGGAGTTAGGTTGATCCTCTGAAAGTTTATATATATTTGTAATAGCTAGAGTAACAGCTTTTATGTTAGCGTCTTTCTGACTTTCTTGTATTATTTTTAATTCTTTGTATATTGACCGAAGAGTGTCTTTATCTTTTTTTGGTATTTCAAGTTCGAGAATAACCTCTCTTTTCTGTTCATCACTAAGATCTAAATCCACAATCGTTTTTGCTATTGCCTTTAAATTATTCTGGGAGTTAGGTTGATCCTCTGAAAGTTTATATATGTTTGTAAAAGCTATAGTAACAGCTTTTACGTTAGCGTCTTTCTGACTTTCTTGTATTTTTTTTAATTCTTTGTATATTGTCCGAAGGGTGTCTCTGTCTTTTGTTTCTATTTCAAGTAGGTAAATAATCTCATGTTCCTGTAATGTACTAAGATTTCGATTTATAAGCTCATTTGCTATTGCCTTTAATTTCTCTTGAGGAGTAGTTTTTTCAACTGAAAGTTCATATGTATTTGTAATAGCTATTAGTGCAGCTTTCGTTTCTTCCGACAAAGGCATGTTTGAATTAAGTCTATGTTTTTCATTAAGATAGTTAATAAAAAAGGTTCTATTATTACTATTTATTTCTATATTTCTTTGTTGTAACAGATTTTTCTCTTCTAGAAAAGATTTTAGATAGGTGGAGATTTCTTCATAGGAGGGGATTTCTTCAGTTGAAGCTTGATCATCTTTAGAAAGATCTTTATCCAATGCTGCTGATGTTTCCAGATCAGTACGTTTCTTTTTCGTAAATTTATACTTATTGAATAGTCTATAAAAAAAACCACGCTGATCTTGGGACTGTATGCTAACTTTCTCTTCATTGTTTTTATTTATATTCTGTTCCTTGTTTGGCATGCTGTTTTCTCCTTTGAGATTTTATATACGCTTTATAAATTTATCAGAAAAAAAAGGACATCAAAAACTTTTATTTCTAAACAAAGAAATTCTTGGGATTTAATACTATTGCATTTATTCAAAATCTAGATTATCTTTTTTAATCTCTGGGAATATTTGGCATCCACGTGCGGTGATTTGCAAAAATAGTATTACTTTATAAAAACAGAAGAACATGTAGCCTGCAAATTTAAATCAATATCAACATGAAAATTAGAAGCTTTTTGATCAAATTATGAGACAAAGTGAAAGAACAAAAAGCTGAGATAGAATGAGGTACATTCTGACCCAGATTTAATTTTGCGCAACTTATCAGTTCTTATTGACCAAAAACCTTTTTTTAACAGATATTAAAACTAATCAAAAAAAAACGAAAATCAGAATAACTGCTTTTCGTTTTTTCAGCTTGTTCATACGAATACTTTGACCGCACGCTCAAGTTAATTTTTGAACTGTTACACTCTTACTTGAATGTTGCTAAATTGAACACTATCTGATCGTTAGGTGATAATTTAATATCATTTGCTCCTTTTTCCGCCATTTTGCCGTTGATTGTGAACGTCCAATATAATCCTTTATCTTTGTCTTGTGCATGCCCATCAATTGCCGTCACAAAACCATTGTCTTCTTTCACTGAAAACTGTTTTTTTAGTAATTCCAGCAAGGTCTGATTTGGTTGGTAAGTAACGTTTTTTGCCGATAGTTCTTTTCCCTCTTCTTGCAAAGTGATGGTCACTTTTTTTGTAGTGGCTTGTGATTGAGCGCTTGATTGTTCTGTCGTGGTAGGTGATTGACAACCAGTCATAACGATCATACTTGATAAAGCAGCTAATAATACTATGAATTTCTTCAAAAAAAACACTCCTATTTATTAATTTGTAAAAAGAATTAACTTAAGTTATCACTTTAAACATTATAGATATGATTCTTAGACAGTTAGATTTTAATTCAAACAGTAAGGTCTGATAATAATTAATGGAATACTTTCCCAGCTCGCTCATAGAATGGTTCTTTAATATGATAAACCACATTGACATAACGTGCCAAGACAAAAAAGAGATCCGATAACCGATTAATCAGTTTATAGCTCATTTGATTCGTTTCTGTTTCTTCCAAAATCAATTCAGTGATTTCACGTTCCGCTCTTCGGGTCACTGTTCGGGCAAGATGGAAATGCCCTGCTACTGGATGTCCACCAGGCAAGATAAATTTGTCGATCACCGGTAGTTTTTCTTGATAAAAATCAATCATTTCTTCCATTTTCTCCAAATCTTTTTTAGTCACGATCCGTTCTTTGACTTCCGTTGGTGTGGCAAAATCTGTTCCGATATCAAATAGTAATCGTTGAAGTTGGATTAATTGTTCGATCAAAAGCGCAAATTTATCAGGATCTAATTCTGCAACGATCGTTCCTACCCAAGAATTGATTTCATCCACACTTCCATAAGCTCTAACACGAGAAGCTGACTTAGCTAGCCGTTGCCCTCCGATAATACTAGTCATCCCAGCATCACCACTTTTAGTATAGATTTTCATGGTACTATGCTCCTTTTTAACCTTATAATCCACACTTTAGTTGTACTTTACAATGGGTGCAAGTACTGCAACCTCCGATTTCTTCAATTGTACCTTCATGACAAATCGGACAGCGCTCTTCACTCGTTGCTGAGTCGTTTGAAGCTTCTGTTAGCAAAACATCTGGGTGTACCTCTGATGTTACTAGCTCATCGGTAAAACTATTTTCTTCCGCTGATAAAGTCAGGACTTGTGAATCTCGGCTACCGTCAACATACACCGTACCGCCTTTTGCCCCACCTTGATAAAGTCGTTCGTAAATATCAGCTACTTCTTTAACACGATATCCCTTAGGTGCGTTGACTGTTTTGGAAATGGAGCTATCAACCCATCGTTGGATCGTACATTGGACATCCACGTGAGCTTCTGGTGAAAGCTCCATTGCTGAGACAAAGTATTCCGGTAACTCTGAGGCATCTGCCTCTGAATGTTTCGCTAGATATTCGTCAACGATTTCAGCGTGTACTTCAATGAATTTTCCTAAGCGACCGCTTCTAAAGTAGGAAAAAGAGAAATAAGGTTCCAATCCCGTGGAAACACCAGTCATCGTACCTGTCGAGCCAGTTGGTGCAACGGTTAATAAGTGTGAATTACGGATTCCATAAGTTAAGACACCTTGCCTAATATGTTCTGGCATCTTTTTCATATACCCAGAATGGATAAAACGCTCACGTAATTGTCGTGTTTCTTCTTCGTTCTTACCAACTAAATAAGGAAAACTTCCTTTTTCTTTTGCCAATTCGATCGACGTTTGATAAGCTGTAACGGCAATCGTTTCAAACAATTGATCGACTAACGCATTTCCTTCTTTAGAGCCATACGTTTTGCCGCAATAGATCAATAAGTCGGCTAAGCCCATCACCCCTAAACCAATACGACGTTCCCCTTTTGCTTGTTGCTCATTCTTGTCAAAAAAATAAGGGGTCGCATCAATAACATTATCTTGGAAACGTACACTGGTTCTAACCACTTCTGCAACTTTTTGAAAATCGATTTCTTGGTGCTCATCTACCATATTCGCTAAATTGATAGCCGCAAGATTACATACCGCATACGGTGTCAATGGCTGTTCTCCACAAGGATTTGTTGCAACGACTTTTTGACCATAGGCAGCAGCATTAGTCATCTCATTGGCGTTATCAATAAAAAAGATCCCTGGTTCCGCAGAATAAGTAGCACAGTAAGTGATCAATTCCCAAAGCTCTCTGGCTCGAATTGTTTGATGAACTTTCACTTTACGTCCTGTCGCTTCCCACTCACGAACATCACCGATTTCAGCCCAATGTTGATCATAATCAGCCATTTCTACTTCTGTATACTCGTCAATAGCAGGAAAACGCAAATCATAGGTCTTATCTTGTGCGACAGCTGCCATGAATTCCTTTGTCAGACAGATTGAAATATTCGCCCCTGTTAAGAAGTCAGGATCTTTGACACTATAACTTCCACCCATTTTTAATTTTTGCTTAGCCTCTTTGATGAAAGCATGTTCTGCAAATTGCAAAAGCCCCTCTTCCTTAACCAAGACTTCAAATAGCTCCCTTTCTTCTTGAGTTAAAGGAGAAAAAGCTAGTTTCTCGCTTGCTGATTGTTTGATTAGGGGATTTTGACTTGTAGTTATCAAATGTTGCAGGATCAACGGATTCTGGATTTTTGAAATAATAAATTCAAAAATATCTGGGTGCCAATCATTGAGCATGATCATTTGCGCCCCTCTGCGACTTCCTCCTTGCTCGACTAAATGGGTGAGATTAGCTAAATCATTGAGCCAAGAAACAGCACCAGAAGATTTTCCATTTACGCCATGTACGACAGCTGATTTTGGTCTCAAGGTTGAGCCATTCGTTCCTACTCCACCACCACGACTCATGATTTCCATGACTTCTTCTCGGTGTTTTGCTAAACCAGAACGAGAATCTTGAATAAATGGCATGACAAAACAATTAAAGTATGTGACTTCTGATTGCGTACCAGCACCATATACCACCCTTCCTGCAGGAATCAAATTTTGTTCAGTCAATTGTTTGTAAAAATCTTCAAAAAATTCAGCTTTTCTATCGCCCTCGACTTGACTAATTCCGAAAGCAACTCGAGCAGCAATTTGTTCATAATACAGCTCTAAAGGTTTTTCAACTTCACTTTTGTTTCTTTTAACGAATCCACGAGCTATTTCTTCAGGATCAGTCAAAGAGGAGCGAAATTCCTCTTCCACTTCGATCGTTAAATCGTCTCCAGAGTGCTGAATGATCGTTCCAATTCCACGAGCCGGGTATTGTGGATCCGCATGTACCGTCAAGACGACTAGATCACCTATGGTTAACGTCTGATTATGTGGATCTTTGTAAGTATATCGATCCAACATGACCAAGCGTGAAATACCTTCAAATGTCAGTTTCATTTGTGGATCAATAGGTTTGACCTCTGGATAATTCCGTATATCCTGCTTAAGTTTTTCTATATATTTTTTTGAATAAATTCCCATTCCATCGCCACCTTATCATAAAAAAACACTATATATAGTGTCTGTTAATTATTATCACACTACATCATGTGTTTTTCAATCTTGTAATAAAAAAAATTTATGATATAATGAGAACTATTATCAGTGAAGGAGCAGCCTCAAAAGATGAACACATTTAAACAAAAACCTTACTTTACGATTCACAAATTTGCTTATTTGTCATTATTAATTGCTGCCTGTGTCGTAGGCAGACTTTTTTTTGCTTGGTTACCAAATATTCAACCTATGACAGCAATTTTTTTACTACTTGCGGCATTTGGTTCTTTAACAGATGCTTTAATCGTCTCCATATTGAGCTTATTCATCACTAATCTATATTTAGGATTAGGGACTTGGACAATCAGTCAAATGCTCGCCTTCAGCGGGATTGTTTTGTTTTTTCATTGGATGAATCAGTTACCTATAGTCGCTAAGCATGTGACTATTCAAGCAATTTTGAGCTTTATTTGTGGATTAATTTACGGTTTGATTGTTTCACGAATTGAAACTTTCATCTATCAACTTCCCTCTTTTTGGGCTTACTATTTTCAAGGACTTCCTTTTGATCTCGCCCATGGTATAGGTAATTTCTTTTTTTATTTAATTCTCTTTCCCGTATTCCAACGAATACTATTTCCGCTATACAGTAAGACGCTTGATGACAGATATAAAAAATAAATGACGTGAGAATCCTTATTTTATCAGTCGTCTGATCATTTTTGTCTAACTTTTTTTAGGGTATAGAATCAGAAGTGATTCTTCTGTCCCAGTTTTCATTTAGCCATAAAAAGTGGGATATTAATCAAATTTTTTCTGATTAATATCCCACACTCATTTATTATGTAATCATTTTTAGAGTTTATTGATTGTTATCTATGTAACGGGTTATGCTGTAGGTCTTGAGATACAGATGCTCTTTCTGGGGATGAGTTTTCTTCTTTAGATACTCTATTTAATTTTTCTTTAAGATCTTCTCCTCTACCTTTGTTCACTGGAACTTCAGAACTATTTCTAACATTATTCCCTCCCTCATACTTCCCCATTTCTTCTTCTACTCTCTGTCGGCTTATGTGTGGACTTTTTTTCAACTCATTTTTAAGATACCTCAATACACTACTTCGAGGGATGACTCTATTCTTCATAACTTTTGCTATTACTTGCTCAACCGCTTTATCCTCTTTTTTTCTATATTTACCCTTAAACTTCTTCAATTCTTCTTCTGCTCTCTCTTTACTTATGAATGGATTATGCTCAAATCCATATGTGAGATACTTAAATATTTGGGAATGATCTTGAGTTCTGCCTGCATCCTTCATAACTGTTTTTATCTCTTGTTTAACCGCTTTATTCTCTTTTTTCCTAACTTTACTCTCAAACTTCTTCAATTCTTTTGCTCTCTTTTTACTTATGAATGGACTATTCTCTTTTTCTTTAGTTGTACTCGGATTTAATTCAGTTGGTTCCTGTTGAATAGTTTTTGTCTTTTCCTGTTCCTTGTTTGGCATATTATCTTCTCCTTTAAAATTTTATGTACTGCTTCATCAATTTATCAGAAAAAAGAATACATAAGAAAACTTTTATTTCCAAGAAAAGAAAATTTTGCAATTTAATAGCATTTAATTGATTAAAATTCTAGGTTATTACTTTTAATTTCTGAGAATACAAGGTCAAGTATAGTATTTTCAAAGAATTATGCATCAAAAAATTGTATTTGAGTAGTCCTATACATAACAGTTCCTTTCATAATATTTCATTGATTCTTTAATCCTATTTTTGATTTAGCTATAAAAATCGGGTCGTTCATCCAATTTTTTCTGATTAACGACCCGAGCTCATATACTATGTAATTTGGGCTCTATATTTTTTGATGTTGGTGAAATTTACCAACATCTTTTTCATGATGTAAAAACATAGAAAAGACACCCTGAAATCCTTTAGAATTAATTTGACGAACCAATTCATAGGATAATTCAAGATGTCTTGTACTCAGCTTATCAAAGATCCCCTAAATATTCTAGACCTAACTATCTATTTTGAGGTAAATTGTTAAACCAAAGAAAGATATAAAGAGAAATTTTGCTTGATTTACAAAGGTACTCTTCAATACACGCCCGAAGAGTGTCCACATTATTCAACATATAGGAAGAACTTTTTTAAACCACCGAGTGAAGGAAACCAATGCACGGCTTAAAAGTACTTCTCAATACCAACGTGGGCTTGGTAGAAAAATGAAACGTTATTGGAAACTCCTACAAAAAGAAGAAGCAAAGTTGAACTATGAAAAACGGGTTTGGTGTTCCAGTTTCAAAGATTATTTGACTGAAAGTGAGATTGCCAACCGACTGTTAGCTACTTGTCCCAATCTGTGACTAGGCTATCAATTATACCAAGATATGATAAAGAAAAGAGATCAGTCGCTCTTTGAGGACTGTTTAACCAAAGAAATCAGCTATCTACCTGAAACCTATGCGACAACTTTTCGAACTTTTAAAAAGTTTCTGCTACAGATCCAAAATGCCCTCCGCTACAGTTATTCAAACGGACTACTAGAATGTTTAAACAACCATATTAAAGTATTAAAACACAATGCTTATGGTTTTCGAAATTTTTATTATTTCAAACGACAGATCGTAATCCGTCACGGTAAAACTATTTTAATTAAATAAAAAGAACAGAACTGGGACAATAGTCAGAAAAAAATCTGATTATTGCCCATTTTTTTGATTTTAAGGTACACAAAAAGCACGCAACCTTGTGAGATTAAAGTAACCCAACCCAATCAAAAAGGAGCATGCTTTTATGTTTAAAAATTATACCATCAATCAAACAACTTTACCACTAGATGTAGAACAATAATATATTCCAGAAACGGATGTTGCCTTTAAATAATAATTGGTGCTATTTCAAAGCAGAATGCAGGAAAAAGCTTTTAGAGGAGAAAACCGGTTCAATTTATCGGAAACGAAAAATTGATGTCGAACCAGTGTTCGAGCATCTAAAGGCTCACTTGGCCGTTTTCACTTACGTGGGAAACAAGGAGCAACGATTGATATTGGCTTGGCACTCATGGCACTTAATTTGAGAAAATTGGGGAAATATATGAAGGAAAAAGTGTCTAAAATAAGAAAAATCAGCCTGATTTTCTTTTTGAAAAGTATTATTGTCCCAATCTCGTCCAAATTATTCTAAGATTTCTCTTTACCAACATCATTTGACAAAGAGCCAGCAATTATTGTTCATCGACTAAATCCATCTGACTTTTTAGGTAAATGATTATTTTGTTGTACATTTTGGTTTAGTAGAGTTTTTGGTTTTAAATCTGAATTATTTAGTCTTCCACTCAATGAAACTTGATTTGTTGAGTTTAGGTTTGTTTTAGCTGGTTCTTGTGAAGTTCCGTGCGCCCTGTTCAGCAACGCTGTTTTTTCTTTCATTATTTTGATAAGGTCCTTTTTATCTTCTTTAGTAATCAAAATCTCCTCAACTAAATTGCGTTGAGAGAGTTTATCAAGGCTACTGTTAACAATAAATTCGGCCATCATAGATAGCGTTTCTGGGTCTACCTTTTTGTTCGCTTTAAGTCCCAATGCTGTGTCCATTGCCTCACATAACAATATCATGTTTTCAGTCTGTACTTGATCTATAGTCTTCCCATTTATTTTAGTGTCTGTCTTATTTTCTTGTAATTTTTTGGGTTGCTGTTTCAGGCTTTCGCTGATCATATCTCGAAGTGTTTTTTCATCTTCTCTTCTCATGCCAAGAGCTTCAGGAACTTTTTTCATATAATTTTGATCAAGTACACTATTCTCAATGGTAACGGCTATTTCATGTAAAACCTTTGGAGCTGTAAATTGACTCTTTGAAAGTTGATAATGTCTTTTTGCTGATTCAGCCAACATGGATACTAGCTTATCCTGTGCCGTAGCATTTATTGAATTACTTTGAACAGATACTTTTGGTTTTGGTGGAATCGGTGGTGGAGTCTTTTGTTGTACATTTTGATTTAGTAGATTTTTTGGTTTTAAATCTGAATTATTTAGTCTTTCACTTAATGAAACTTGATCTGTTGCTTTTACCTTAAAATATTCTTTTTCATCATAGTTATATTCACTCTTAAACTTCTCAATTTCTTTTTCTCGTCTCTCTCGGCTTATTCTTGGTCTATTCTCCAACTCATCTATGAATTGCTTTAATATGGTGGGGTTAAGTTTAGTAAAGTGTCTATTCTTCATAAAACTTGCTATCGCTTGCTTAACCGCTTCATTTTCTTTTCTTTCTTCAATTAATTTTTCCACTCTTGACGTTTGATTTCCTATAAGTTCCTTAACGTCCTGTTCAGCGATTATTTTTAGATCATGAATAAATGCTATACACGTATCAGGAGTCAAGGGATTAAACTTAAATTTATTAAGGTCTCCAATTAGTGCATCTTTTGTTTCCTTCGGCAAACGTGTATCTGAGTGAATCTTATGCCTTGTCTTAAGGTAGTCAATATAAAAAGTTTTATTTTGGCTAGTTACTTCTATTGTATTTTGGGTCTCTATTAGGTTGTTTGGTTGTATGAGTTTGCTCTCATCTGGATGAAGTGGAAGTCGTTTGATGACCCCTTCTGCTACATCATCTTTAAGTTCAGAAAGAAATTCACCTATTGCTGCTAATGTTTCCGAACTAACAGGTTCACCCTCCTCAAGCTTACACTCTTCGATTAGTTGAAAAGCTATAGTAGCATGATTATACAAAGTATTTCGAGGTCGTTCGCTTTCATTATTTGCAATTTTTTGATTTGTTTCTTTTTTCTGTTCCATGTTTGGCATGTTATTCTCTCCTTTAAAATTTTATATACTGCTTCATCAATTTATCAGAAAAAAAGAATACATAAAAAACTTTTATTTCCAAGAAAAGAAAATTTTGCAATTTAATACCATTTAATTGATTAAAATTCTAGGTTATTACTTTTAATTTCTGAGAATACAAGGTCAAGAATAGTATTTTCAAAGAATTATGCATCATGAAATTATATTTGAGTATTCCTATACATAACAATTCCTTTCATAATATTTCATTGATTTTTTAATCCCAGTTTTAATTTAGCCATAAAAAGTGGGATATTAATCAGATCAATATCCCACACTCATTTATTATGTAATTATTTTTAGAGTTTATTGATCACTATCTTTGAAATTGATCCTTTTTGTTTAGATATGCCTGTGACTTTGGTAGTACAGATGTTTTTAATTGCTCAATTCTTTTTTTCGTAAGGCTTCTTTGTTCTGAGCTTCCTTTTTTAAGAAATTCTTTCACACTCATCTTGAAATATTCTTGTCTTTCATTTGGTTTACTTGGATTCTTATATTCATTTTTTAATTTCTCAATTTCTATTTTTTGCCTCTTTTTGCTTATGTATTCAGATTTTTTCAACTCGTCTTGAAATTGCACCATTAGTGTTGGGGGAATTTCAGGATAGTGTCTGTTCATCTTAAATCTTTGTTTCACTTGATCAACCGCTTTATCTTCTCTAGCCTTTTTTATTAATTTTTCTATCTTGGGCGTTTGCTTCTTCAAAAGTGTCTGAACATCTCTTCTAGCGATCACAGCTAAATCATAAATAAAGGAAGTAAACCTGTTAAGGTCCAAAGAATTGAAATAGAATTTATCAAGGTCTTGAATTAGTGCATGTTTTGTTTCTTTCGACAAAACTGCTTCTTTGCTTAAATCATACCTTTGATTAAGGTAGTTAATATAAAAGGTTTTATTTTTATTATCCACCACTATTCTATCTTCACTATTCATTTGGATGTTCCTTTGTCGTAACAGTTTTTTCTCTTCTGGAAGAAGCGGAAGATAAAAGATAATCCCTTCTGCAGAATCTCTCTTATAGTTAGAAAGAATTTTACCTAATGTTGCTAACTTTTCCGAACTATTAGCTTCTCCCCTCACAAGCTTATGATCCTTGATTAGTTGAAGAGCAATAGCATATTGACTTCCTGTCCGTATTACTGCTATTTTTTGTTTATCATTTGGCATGTTATTCTCTCCTTTAAAAGTTATATACTACCTTGTTAAACTATCAGAAAAAAGGAGTATCTAAGTAACTTTTATTTCTGCAGAAAGAATTTTTTGGCATCTGATATCACTAAACATGTTGTTTTTCGAGTTACTATCCGATAACCATTCTATCGAATAGGCAGTCATCACCCACTTATAGAGAATGGATGATGACTGCCTATACTAGATTAAAATTGAAAATTCTTAATTTAGCCACTTCTGTTTGTCACAAATCGTTGATTGAATGATCTATCGACCACTAGAACATCGTACTTCTACTTCACGCAAGCTCCCCTTTTTTGCCTGAGTAGTCGTTGGGAACAGCTGGTTTTCTAACCGACCAATTTGTTCATTCATTTTTGACATTTTCCTAAATTAACGAACTCTTACACAAAAAATGTACTAAATTTCTAGAAAATCTTACAGAAACTTCTTTCTTTTTACCATTTCCTGTTTGTCGCAAGCAATGGATCATTCGTATACAATTAGTCAATTACATTCGATAATAGACAATGATTGCTAGTCCGATACCTGATAAAATCAGTCCCCAAAATAGTTGTCCGAACATACTGGTATCTCCCAATAGCCAACGAACGAAAAATAATTTTCTTCCAAAACAAAAAATTAACACACCTATGATAAAAATAATACATCCCGTAGAAAATATCGGGTTTGCTTGAAAAGCATTCATAATCTCTTCCATCTAACAACATCTCTTTCTCTATCCATTATAGTTACCACAAACTCTGTTAGGCATCCTCTCATTTCAATACGTTTACCTAACGACACTTAGTATACTTCCTACTGTCAAGACAGTCCATATTTTTAAATGACCTGAACGAACAAAACTGTAAGCTATGTTTTTAAGCTGATCTTTGTCTACGACTACTTTCTCTCACAATATCGTTGAAGAGAAAAACGATCTAAGTTTTACATTGACGAATCAAATAAAAATACTCGCTGAACAATTTTCATTGAACAACGAGCATGCTAAGTTTTTGACTAATAGCTGTACTTTCTTTTTTCTAAATAGGAAGAAAGTAAGGATAAAGCATAGCAGACAGCAAAATACATCAATGTCATTGCCACAAACATTGGCAATACATAATTGGTATTTTGGCCGTAAACAATTCGTGCTTGGTGAGTCAATTCAGGTAAGGAAATGATCACTGCTAATGATGTATCCTTGATCAATGAAATCAGCTGACTCACGATTGCTGGGATCATTGATTTAAATGCTTGGGGTAAAACGACGATTCTCATCGTTTCTACATAAGACAATCCTGTGGAAAGACCAGCCTCCATTTGTCCTTTAGGAACGGCATTCAACCCTGCTCGAAAAATTTCTGATAACATAGCCGATTCAAAAATCGTCAATGCTGCTACGGCTGACCAAAAAATATTCATTTGGATACCGATTTGTGGTAAGGCAAAATACGTAAAGAAAATGATCAATAGCAATGGAAGATTTCTGATAATATCAATTAGTATTCCTAGTATTTTTGAAAAATAAGGTATATTAGCAAAACGAACCACACCACAAATCCCGCCAATCAAAAAACTAAAGATGATTGAAAATAATGAAACCTCCACAGTCACTTTTAATCCTTCTAATAAGAAGCGGATATTCATCCATGAAAAAGCACCACTAAAATCCATTTTGTTCTCCCCTTCCTATGAACGAACTGCCCATTTTTTCTCTAAATATGTCATCAAGTAAGACAAAGGTAATGTAATTACTAAGTAAAAAAGACCCACGATGATATAGGTATCAAAAGTGTTGAAAGTTTCACTGGCAATTAAGTCCCCTTGATACATTAAATCTAACCCAGCAACGATAGCTAAAATCGATGAATTTTTGACTAGATTAATGAATTGGTTTCCTAATGGTGGTACGACGATCTTGAAAGCCTGCGGCAAAATAATAAACCGCATCGTTTGCGCATAGGTCAAACCAGCTGATAAACCCGCTTCTGTTTGCCCTTTTGGCACTGTTTGAATTCCTGAACGAACGGTTTCTGCAATAAATGCCGAAGTATAGATCGTCAAACCGATCGTCCCTGCTTGAAAGCCGTCAAAACTAATCCAATAGATCGGAAGGACGACATAAAAGAACATCACAATAATCAACAACGGGATATTTCGAAAAAATTCCACGTACGCTTTAGCTAGTCCACTGATCACTTTGTTCGTTGACAATTGAAAAATTGCCATCAGTGTTCCAATAATCAAACTAAATAATAAAGCTAACACACTTGAATAGATAGTGATTTTAAACCCTTCTAAGAAGGTTGATCCATATGTTTGCAGCAACTCAGCCATTCTTTCCCCTCCTTAATTCACTTTTCCTTGGGTGGTATCTGGGAACCATTTTTGGTAAATCTGATCATATGTGCCGTTAGCAATGAGTTCTTTTAACGCTTGATTTACGGCATCCAAAAATTCTGTTTGTCCTTTATTGATCGCAATGCCATAAGGTTCATTGGTAAACGTCCCACCTGCTAAAATATAGTCAGGGTTCTCGTCAGCCATTCCCAACAAAATGGCATTATCGGTCGTCATAGCATCTCCTTGTCCTGATTGTAAAGCAGTAAACGCTTCGGCATAGTTTTCTAGTTCAAGAATTTTTGCATCTGGAGCATGTTCTCGGATATTTACTGCAGAAGTTGATCCTTTGACTGCGAGCACAGTTGTTTCAGCATTTAAGTCATCTACGCTTTTAATCGGGCTTCCTTTTTTGACTAATAAAGATTGTCCGGCATCAAAATAAACATCAGAAAAATCAACTTGCTTTTTTCGTTCATCTGTAATGGTCATTGTCGCAATAATCGCATCAATATTTCCATTTTTTAATAGAGGAATCCGTGTTTTAGAGGTAACTTCCACAAATTCTGCTTTCCCATCTTTTCCAAGAATCTCTTGCGTAATCGCTTTAGCGATATCGATATCAAATCCTTGAACCCTACTACTTTTGATATCCATCATCCCAAATAAGCGAGTATCGTATTTTACACCCCACGTTATGGTGTTGTTTTGCTTACTTCGTTCCAGAATATTTTCTTCAGCGACACTTTTTCCTTTGCAGCCTGCTAATATCAAAAAGACCAGACCCAAAAGGAAAAGCAAACGAATCATTGTTTTCTTACGCATCTTATTCCTCCTATCAATGATTGATTACTTTACTAATAAATTGTTGTGCCCGAGGTTCTTTAGGGTTCTCAAAGAAGTCTTTTACATTGCGGCTATCTTCTAATACTTGACCATCCGCCATGAAAATAACCCGATCTGCTACTTCTTTTGCAAATCCCATTTCATGGGTCACGACGATCATTGACATCCCATCACGAGCTAATTTTTTCATTACATCAAGTACATCCCCGATCATTTCCGGATCTAAAGCAGATGTAGGCTCGTCAAATAACAGCATTTCCGGATTCATCGCCAAACCTCTGGCAATTGCCACACGCTGTTGTTGTCCTCCAGATAACATAGATGGATAAGAATCTTTTTTGTCGAGCATGTTGACTTTTTCTAAGAATTTTTCCGCGTTTTTCACTGCACTTGCTTGATCTTGCTTTAATACTTTAATCGGTGCAAGTGTAATGTTTTCTAAAACGGTTTTATTAGGATATAGATTAAAATGCTGAAAAACCATTCCAACATTTTTTCTGACTTCAGTCAATTTTGTTTTTTTGTCCTGAAGGTCGATATCATTGATTAACAATCTTCCAGAAGAGATCGTTTCTAATCCATTGATACATCGTAACATTGTACTTTTACCTGAACCTGAAGGACCAATGACAACGACGACTTCCCCTTTCTCAAACTCGAGGTTTATGTTTTTCAAAGCATGGAATTTGCCGTAGTATTTTTCCACGTTATCAAATTTAATCATTGCCATATCATTACACTCCCATTATTATTTAGTAAGAAAACATTTAAAGATATATAATAGAACATATTATATCTGAAACTTACGTATTTTGTAAAGTTTCTTTGAAACTTTCTTTCGTTATTTTTCTCCTTTGCTTCTTACATCTGCTATTTTTCTGCATTTTGTTCGTCTTTTGATTTAGAACGGTTGTTTCTTCCTCCAAAAAACGGTAAGATATTAAGTGCTTAGTCTTACAAATCGTAAAGAGGTGTTTTTTTTGAAAAATATTATTCTAACAGGTGATCGCCCGACTGGCAAGTTACATTTAGGGCATTATGTAGGATCACTCAAAACACGGGTAGAAATGCAAAAAGATGAAAACAATCAACTTTTTGTAATGATTGCAGATATGCAAGCCCTAACCGATAACGCTAAAAACCCTGAGAAGGTTTCTTCAAATGTACTTGAAGTTGCTTTAGACTATTTAGCTGTTGGATTAGATCCTACGAAATCAACGCTTTTTATCCAATCGCAAATACCAGAATTAGCTGAATTGACTATGTACTATCTAAACCTAGTCAGCGTCGGGCGTGTCCGTCGTAATCCTACAGTTAAAACAGAAATCGAACAGAAAAAATTTGGTGAAGGTGTCCCAACTGGATTCTTTATTTATCCTGTATCGCAAGCTGCTGATATCACAGCTTTCAAAGCGAATTTAGTTCCTGTTGGTGAAGATCAAAAACCAATGCTTGAACAAACGCAAGAAATAGTTCAAAGTTTCAACCACACGTATGGCGACGTCTTAGTGGAACCAAAAGGCGTTTTCCCACCAAAAGGAATGGGCCGTTTGCCTGGCATCGATGGGAATGGAAAAATGAGCAAGTCATTGGGTAATGGCATCTATATTTCTGATCCTGCTGATGTGGTCAAGAAAAAAGTAATGAGTATGTACACAGACCCAAATCACATCCACGTGGAAGATCCAGGTCAAGTCGAAGGCAATATGGTGTTCACTTATCTTGATGTGTTTGGAAAAGACAAAAACGCAATTGAAGAAATGAAAGCTCATTATCGTCGTGGTGGTCTAGGTGATGTGAAAATCAAACGCTATTTGATTGATGTTTTGGAAGAAGAGTTTGCTCCAATTCGTGCTAGAAGAGAAGAATTAGCGAAAGATCCAGCCGCTGTGATGGCGATCCTAAGAGACGGTAGTGAAGCAGCTGCGAAAGTCGCTGCTCAAACTCTAGCAGAAGTCAAAACTGCAATGGGAATCAATTATTTTAACTGATTGGCTTGTTAATGAATAAAAAAGACGTCCTCATTCTTTATGAGGGCGTCTTTTTTTACAGTTTAACGAATATTTGCACCAACTGTTTCACTTAGTGCTTTTTCGATCTTAGTCATTGATCGGTTAATTTCTTCATCTGTCATTGTTGCTTCAGGATTCTCGAATGTCAGACTGTAAGCCATTGACTTATGTCCTTCCTCGATATTTTTTCCTTGATACACATCAAACAGTTGGATGTCTGTTAAGAACTTACCTGCAGCAGACTGGATAACCGTTACGATTTCTTGATTGGTTACTGTTTCTGCAACTAACATCGCAATGTCACGAGAAACGGAAGGGAATTTTGTCACCGCATGGAAAGTCATCCCTTTTTGAGCAGCTTCGATCACTGAGCTCAAGTCAAATTCTGCAACATAGGTTTCTGGAACATCGTATTCTTTAGCTGTATTCGGATGAACCTGTCCAACAAATCCAATCACTGTTTCACCTAAATAGATTTCCGCTGTTCTTCCTGGATGCATGTCTTTCAAACTATCAGTCGCTTGATAAGAAATTTCTGTTGCTATTCCTAATTGTTCAAACAAGTTTTCTAAAAGACCTTTGATCGTATAGAAGTCAACTACTTCTGCTTGAGTTTGCCAACTTTTATCCTGCCAAGTACCTGTCAATGCAAGAGCAACATGTTTCACTTCCTGCGGCAAATGAGTCAATGGATCGTTTTCTTGATAGAAGACTCTTCCGACTTCATAAAAAGCGACATCACTATTTTTTCTAGCTACGTTATAGTTCACATCATCCAGTAACCCACTGATCAAGTTCATTCGTAAGACAGAACGGTCTTCGCTCATTGGCCAATCAAGACGTGTAACTAAGGAATCTTTGATTGTAAATTGACGAGATTTTTCTTCCGTTGTCAAAGCATAGCTGATGGCTTCATGTAAACCACTGTCTTCAAGTAATGTACGGATCTTGCGTGTTGTTGCTTGCTCTTGGGTCAAACTTCCTGCAACAGTCTCTCCACTTGGTAATGTGGAAGGCAAGCGATCATAACCATAGATACGAGCGACTTCTTCAATAATATCCGCTTCAATCCTGATATCCCAGCGACGAGGAGGAACAGTAACGGTGAACGTTTCCCCTTCACTTTGATAGCCAAAGCCAAGTGCTTCAAAAATCTCATTTACTTCCTTAACTGTTAAGTCAGTTCCTAGATAATGATTGATTCGTGAGAGAGTGATCGTTACTGTTACGTCTTCTACTTGATAAGTCGAACCAGCAACCGCACCTTGAAGAACCTCACCGCCTGCTAACGAAACGATCATTGCAGCAGCAACGTCACATGCTTCAGCAACTGTTGCTTGATTGATTCCTTTTTCAAAACGAGCAGAAGATTCACTTCTTAAATTGAATTGTTTCGCTGTTCGACGGATCGAAATTGGATCAAACAAAGCTGCTTCTAGAGCAACCGTAGTCGTTGTCTCAGTGATTTCAGAATCCAAGCCGCCCATCACACCTGCTAAAGCGACTGGTTGTTCTCCATTAGTGATCACGAGATTTTCGGGTGTTAACTCACGTGTTTCGCCATCTAACGTAACGATTTTTTCTGTTGCTTTTGCCTGACGGACGACGATTTCTTGTGATCCTAGCCGATCATAATCAAACGCATGTAATGGTTGTCCAAACAACAGTAAGATGTAGTTTGTGATATCTACTACGTTGTTGATTGGTCGAATCCCTTCATTCATCAAGATATTTTGTAACCATTGTGGACTAGATTGGATTTTTACGCCCTCAATGATTCGAATTTGATAAGCAGGCACAGCTTCTGGATCTTCGACTGTCACCTTGATTTTGTCTTTTGCCGGACGTGCTGCTTCTACTAATTCTTCCTCTGCAAAATGAGGTGTTTGACGATAAATCGCCCCCACTTCATATGCTACTCCTCGCATAGATAAAGCATCTGCGCGGTTCGGTGTAATCGATAACTCGATAATTGAATCGTCCATGTCTAAATAAGAAAAGACGGGCTCTCCATTGACTGCCTCTTGTGGAAGATAGTAGATTCCTTCAGCATATTCTTTGGGAACAACACTATCTGGATAGCCAATTTCTTGTAAGGCACAAATCATCCCATTAGAAACTTGACCACGCATTTTCCCTTTTTTGATTTTTACATTCCCTGCGATCCGTGAATTAGGTAAAGCAACGATGACTTTGATCCCTGCCTTCACGTTAGGTGCGCCACAGACGATCTGTGAAAGTTCTTCTTCACCGATATCCACTTGGCAAATCGATAAATGATCGGAATCAGGATGTGGTACGCATTCCTTGACTTCGCCGACTACGATTTTTTTTAAGCCTTCTTCAGGAACCGTGATTCCTTCCACTTCGATCCCAGTCACTGACATTTTATCAGCTAGTTCTTTTGGCGTAACTGCTGACAAATCAAGATATTTATTTAACCATTTATAAGAAACTAACATGCTTTTTACTCCCCTTTGAACTGACTTAAGAAACGCAAGTCATTTTGATAGAAATTACGAATATCATTGACACCGTAACGTAGCATTGCTACTCGATCTGGGCCAAGGCCAAAAGCAAAACCAGAGTATTTTTCCGGATCGATACCTGACATTTTCAATACATTTGGATGAACCATTCCAGCTCCTAAGATTTCAATCCAACCGGTGTGCTTGCAGACATTACAGCCAGCGCCACCACATTTGAAACAGCTGACATCCACTTCAACAGAAGGTTCAGTAAACGGGAAATAACTAGGACGTAGTCGAATTTCACGTTCTTCACCAAACATTTTCTTCATTACGACTTCTAAAGTGCCTTTTAAGTCACCCATCGTAATATTTTCATCGATCACTAATCCTTCAATTTGATGGAATTGGTGACTATGAGTAGCATCATCTGTATCACGACGGAATACTTTCCCAGGTGAGATCATTCGAAGTGCACCTTTTGAAAAGTCATGTTTTTCCATCGTACGTGCTTGTACTGGTGAGGTATGCGTACGAATCAAGATCTCTTCTGAAATATAAAAAGTATCTTGCATATCACGAGCTGGGTGGTCTTTTGGTAAGTTCATTCGCTCAAAATTATAATGATCAGACTCCACCTCATACCCTTCAACAATTTGGTAGCCCATTCCGACAAAGATGTCTTCGATTTCTTCCATGATTTGTGTCAAGATGTGGCGGTTTCCTTGTTTGACTTGACGTCCTGGCAAGGTCACATCAATTGTTTCTTTGCTTAAAGCTGTTGCAAGTGCCGCTTCTTCTAACGCTTGCTTTTTACGTTCAATTTCTGCTGTCAACAGATCACGAATCTCATTGGCAAAACTACCAACTTTCGGACGTTCTTCAGGACTTAGATCCTTCATTCCCCGTAAAACTTCGGTGATTGGTCCTTTTTTTCCTAAAGTTTCTACACGAATTTGATTTAATTCTTTTAAATCGCGTGCTGTCGCTATTTTAACAATTGTGGCTTCTTTCAAGCTTTCTAATTGGGCTTGTAGAGACATTCCCTATTTCCTCCTTCAAATTCAAATACAAAAAAGACCTCATTCCTACAAAGGAACGAGGTCTTCGCGTTACCATCCTAATTTACGGTCAAAACCGTACACTTACTTTTTTAACGACATTTGCCGGTCTGACTAAAATCAGACGAACTCAGAAAGTGAACTTCATTTTTCAAACTCAGGATCTGCTTACAGTCTATGACAGATCTCCCTGGACTGGTTTAGCCAAACTACTCTTTTTCGTCAACGTTCTTTAGCTATTCATCTAATGCCAGTTTACAAGATTTCACTTCCAAAATCAACTGCATTCTTCTTCTGTCACCCATTTTTCACTCCAAACCTGTAACTGAACAATGGCCTTTTGAAGATCCGCTCCTTTTTCAGTTAACATATATTCTGAACGGCTGGACTCTTTACATGAGAAGTTTCTGGCGATGATTTTTTCTTTTTCAAGTTCTTTTAATCGTTCAACTAAAACCCGATCACTCACCATAGGTATTTTAGCTGCGAGATCAACAAAGCGTTGCGGACCATTTTCAAGCAATACATCAATAATCAGCCCATTCCATTTTTTACCTAAAATCGAAAAGGTCTTTTCAAATTTAGGACATAAAGTGAACTCTGTCTGTGTTAGCTCCATTTTACTCACCTCTTTGCTAAGAGTATAGCATATTACTTACAAAGTGTAAGTCCTAGTTGCTCAATTATTATTATTTATTAATATTTATTATTTTCTTTGCGCTTAATAAGACAAGAAAGACATCTGTGACAGGCTTTTCTAAAGATTCTGTCAACGCCTGTTGATAGAGATTCAATTGCCCACGATATTTTTGAATGACAGCATCAATCGCTGTTTCATCGTTGCGATCTAAAATGAAATCCGTCTTAAAGTCATATAATTGAATCGTCGTGGGTAAATCGATATAACCATCAACAATCCCATGGATCAGCAATTCATCTTCTTCATTTGGGTATTGTTCAAAGACCCGTTCTGCAGGTAATAGCATCGAAAACGGTTGTTCCCGTTTGACATGCTCTTTTTGCTTGATCAATTCTTTTCCTAGCTCGGTTTCAAAAAACCAAAGAATAGCAGAAAAATCAATTTTTTTGGCTACCTTTTGATCCACTAAACGCTTTTTGACTAATTCATCTAGCAATGCTTGGATCGACTCAGTAGTCGGCATTTCTAATGGCAGCAATTGCAATAAATAGTGTGTTGCAGTTCCGATTGCCGCAGCTGAAACCTGTTGCGTTTTTTGTAAGAAACGTGGTTCAGCCAATGTATCTTGCGTATAACGGAATTGGCGGTTTAACCCTCTTGTTTCATTACTTTCCCAGACAAGTTTAGCATCAAGCGTATCATCTGGATCTTCAAATAAACGTTTAATTTCAGAAACTGATTGATAACTTGTGGTTTGTGTCGACTCTTTGAAAGGATAACGATAATCGAGTCGTGCTTTCAAAGCAGGCGATAATGGTGTTTGATCCACGTCATTATTTTCAGCAGCATCGTTTTCTTGCGCTATTAAACGTTGCCTTTTTTCAAGCAGAGATTGTTGATTCATCCAAGTAATGGCAAATTGGCTATCAGAGTTTTTTAATTCTGAAAGAATGGTTGCTTCGGCAAAATAGTTTTGCATCAATGGATGACGCATCAAACTAAGACCGATCCAGCTCATCAAGCTGTTCTTCCCTTTTAATCGAGTCGTTGGTTCTAAGACTAATTTGGTTTGTTCAGAAGCTTCTGACCAATTCTTCAAGGTATCTTCTTTATTTTTATACGAGCCGATAATAAATAATTTTTGTTCCGCACGGGTCAAACCAACGTAGAGTTTACGCATCTCCTCTGACAATAACTTATTTTGTTTGGCTGATTTGATTGCTTGGTAAGGCAAGGTATCATACAACACCCGAGTATCAGGGTCCATATAACGAATCCCCGCACCTAGTTTTTCTTCAAAAGCATATCGCTTTTTTAAATCTTGCAAATTGAATTGTTTGGTCATATCTAATAAAAAGACAATAGGAAATTCTAACCCTTTACTTGCATGAATCGTCATGACTCGGACGGCATTATCGGCGGATGAAATCACCGGCTCCGCTAAATCTTTGTCTTTTTCCTGCATCTTTTCGATGAAGCGAACGAATTGATACAACCCTCTAAACGAACTTTGTTCATACGCTTTTGCACGATCAGCCAAGGCATAAAGATTTGCTTGTCTTTGGGCACCAGCTGGTAAACCTGCTACATATTCTAAATAACCGGTTTGTAAATAGATCTCCCACAGCAAGTCAGTGATTGAAGACCGCCGAGCCAGTTCCCGCCACAATTCGAGTTGGTCATTGAAATGGCGCAATTTATCAGCTAATTCATTCTGATTTGCTGTTTGGTAAGCCAGCACCGCATCATAATAGGTATGGGTACGATCAGCTAAACGGATCTGTGCCAGTTCTGGTTCAATCAGTCCCACGATCGGTGAACGTAAAACGGCTGCCAATGGAATATCTTGATATGGATTATCAATCAATTGGAGTAAAGAAATCATCGTACGCAACTCCGTAGATTGAAAATAATTTTGGGCATCGTTCATTTCTAAAGGAATATCTAATGTTTTAAAGATCTCTAATATCGTCAGATTATTCTTCTTTGTAGGTGTCAAAAGTACGATATCTTTATATTCGACCGGACGATTCTGTTTCATTTTTTTATCATAGATCAAAAATTTTTCATCAATCAGTTCACGGATTTTTAAGCCCGTCATAAAAAGTTCGCCTTCTGTTTTGTCCTCTAAACTCTCATCAATTGGAAGGTCGCTGTTTGGCTCTTCTTCTTTTTCGTAAATCAATAGTTCCGGTTCAAAGCGATCGACTTCGGGGAAATCAGGAAATCCTAATCGTAATTGTGCAGCATCATCATAAGCGATTTGCCCCACAACAGGGTCCATCAATTGTTGGAACACTAGATTGGTAAATGACAGGACTTCCTTTCGGGAACGAAAGTTTTCTGCCAAAATGATCCGTCTTCCACCGTCAGCTGTTGAAAATGCTTCATACTTTTCAATAAACAAACTAGGATCAGCTAGTCGAAAAGAATAAATCGACTGTTTAACATCCCCAACCATGAATAAATTGCCGTTTGTTGGATCAGGTTGTCTAAGCCAGTAAAGGATAGCTTCTTGCAACTGGTTGATATCTTGGTATTCATCGATCATTACTTCTTTAAATTGCTTACGATAAAGCTTTGATGCTTCACTTGGAAGCCATGACTCTTCTGTTTGAGTCGTCAAGATTCGCAAGGCAAGATGTTCTAAATCATTGAAATCTACTACTCCCTTTTCTCTTTTTCGTTGGCTAAAGCCATCCATGAAACGTTTGGTGACATTCGTCAACTCTTCCACTAGGACAGCAGCTTTTTTCGTCCGTTCGGTCAATTGTTCAGGAGAAATCGGAAAATATGTTTTTCCAATTTTCTGAATGATTTTTTTCGCCTGATCTCTTAAATTTTTAACTTCGGCTGAACGTTCTTTCAGCTCTGCTTTGCGACTGCTTTTAAAAGTAGTAAAAGTCAATGTTTCTAAAACCGTATAGGCTTCCGGCAATTGATCTTGTAATAAGTGATCATAAATGCGTTGGACTTGTTCTTTTTCTCCTGCAACTTGTTCCAACATTTTTTCCAGACCTTCTTCTTGCGCTAATCCAACCATTTCTTCATAAAGTTGCACACTTTGTGCCATATCTGTAAGTAGAAGTGGTTGCAATTGTTCTTGGTACAATGGTGAATGAGCTAATCCATCATCTAAACGATAGTTATCCACTAATTGATCTAACCAATGTTTGGGATCAGGATTCGCTCGCGCAAATTCATAAAGAGAGAAAACCAGATTGGTCAATCCATCATCTGAACGATCATTTGAAAAATTCATTGTTAATTGGAAAAACTCTTCCCGATCTTCGCTATAACAAGCCTCGCGTAATTCATCCCAAACATCTTCTTTCATTAAGATCGTTTCTGTCTCATCCGTTAACATCCGAAAAACTGGATCAATATCGATCAAGTAGTAGAATCGGCGGATGACCGTTAAACAAAAAGCATGTAAAGTAGAAATATTAGCACTCGGCAATAAAATCAGCTGTTTCGTGAAATGTTGTTGGCGTGCCGGATCGCTTTCACTATTGACTGCTTCTTGTAAAGCTTCTTGGATCCGTTCTTTCATTTCTTTCGCTGCCGCTTCTGTAAACGTCACGATCAAAAGTTCATCAATATTGAACCCCATTTTTAGTTTTTCGATTACTCGACGGACAAGCACTGTGGTTTTTCCAGAACCAGCGGAAGCTGATACCAGCAAGTTATCTCCCTGATCAAAAATGGCTTGCCATTGTTCGTCAGTGAATCGTTCGTTTTCTGGTCTCAAAGGAATTTTGGTCATTCTTCCTCACTCCTTTTTTCTATTCTTCGCAGGGCTTCTTCCTTGTTTAATTTTTCTAAACGGTGATAATTGTTTTCTTGCAACATCACATCAAACGTACAAACACTTCTAAAAGGACACATTTGACAAGCAAGCCGCTCCTTGTCTTTGTATGCTGGATTAAGTTTGATCTCCCCTGACGTGATTTTATCCCCTGCTAAACGCATATTCGCACGATTATGCGCCATAAAAAGTTGGAGTTCCTGTTCTGTATAGAATTTTTCTTTACTAAAACTTCCCTTTTGATAGACATCTTTCGCATTTTTCTTGATCGGATAAATCAAAGAGTTCTCTTTTGCTTCCAGTGAATGATCTAATACTTCCAATAACTCAGGTTCATCGACAAAGATGCCGTCATAACTGAATTTTTTCAATGTCTCTTTTTCAATTTCATTTGCTTCAGACAAAATCGGATTATGGACATGTAAATAATAGGAACCAGCTGGTCGAACCAATGCTTTTCCAGTCAATTTGACAGCATCCATCAACGCCACGTCTAGATAGGTCAACAGTTGCATAGCCATCCCGTAGTAAGCTTCAGTGACATCAAAGGAACGTCCACTTGATTTATAATCGACAACACTAAGCCAGGTATCCGCTTGTTCAACAGCAACATCCACACGATCAATCTTCCCACGAACATGTAATTTCCCACCATTATTCAGTGGTAATTCCAACCCTGGGATACCTTGAGCGCCAGCAATTTGGCCAAACAATATTTCTGTTTGAAGGGGCTTCATCCCTGTATTTTTACTTTGCTTTTGTAATGCCCAAGCTACTTTTTGGATCGTTTGTCCTAACTGATAACGAATATAGTTCATTCGAGCTGAACTATCTAAAATTTCAAAGCGTAACTCGCCAAAGACTTCTTGCAAGACTTTTTCAGTAAACTCTTTACGTTGTGTATCGGTCATTTCTACTAGCGATATCTGATTTGAAAATAGTAATTTAAAGAAACGGTCTAATGATTCATGATAAAAATCACCTGTAGCAGCCGGCGTTAAACCATAGACCATTCGTTCTTTCAGTTTCAAACCAAATTGGACAAAATATTTATATTCGCAATTATAGAAATTTTCTAATCTGGAAATAGAGGTATAAATATCTTTACCATAGAGTTCCTCTGCCATCTTTTTAGGTAATGACACCGGGACATTCAGATGTTCTTGACTTTCAAAAATGCGCAATGCAAAATTTCGCCATTGTGATTGCAAGATCTGCTCTCTTAGTTGGCGCCAATACACCGGAACTTTTTTCTTCTCTTCCTTTGCTAAACGATAGATATGATTGATTGTATTGATCCCACTACGATACGTACCGATATAACAACTCGGATCGCTGTCTAAAACCAAATGCTCTTTTCTTTCAGCTGGGATCATCAAGTATTCCATGATTCGTTTCAAATAAGGAGAGATTTTCAACGTGTTTGTATCATAACTTTGAGCGTAACTGAGGTATAGACGCTGAGTGGCTGAAGCAAACACCAAGTAGGCTTGCAATGGTTCAAAAGACAAGTTCTCTTTTGCGGGATCAAATAAAAATTTCTCTTCCGCTAAACGAGCATTCAACGTTTCCCTTTCCTCACTAGAAAGCAAGCCTTTCGTTTCGTGACGATCAGGAAATACTTGATCATTCAAGCCAATGGCAAACGTGACTTTCGCCTGGTTTGATCGTACCAGTTCCAAGCGGTTGATGCGTACTTGGTCGATTGCTGTAGGAATCTTCCCATAACTTAAATTTTCTAACCCGCTGGTAATGATTTCCTGAAACAAATGCCAGTCAAATTCAGATTCCCCATAAATGAGCGAATACTCGTCCAGTAAATCAATCAACGCCCCCCATGTTTGCTCATGGTTTCGGGCTGATGCTAAATTGCCTCGTTCAATTTCTTGATTTCGCCAAAAAACTAATTGTTGTTGTACGCCACTGTTCACCAAAAAACGATAAAAGACCGTCGCGCCTTCTTGTCCATTTTTACATTTTTTTATCTTGTCAAAAAATGTTGGGACTTTCTCTTTGAAGAAGTGCCGAATATCATTCGAGCGTTTTTCTAATTCTTGAACATCTTCCAGTTGTTCTGCTTCAAAATCGTAAGACACGAACTGCCAATCTTTTTCTCTCGTCCAGTATGAACCTTGATAGTTATAAGCAAGTGCTACATTTTCTGTGACATCTAATTTTGCTCGGAACTGATTTCTTTGCTCACGCCAACTGGCTAAGTCTAGTGTATCATCCGCTTCACAAATGAATAATTCAGTTTTGAAAAAACGCATGATATCATTCAAACGATAGGCATACCGATCTAAAGCGAATAAACTATTGATCCATTCGATCAATGGATGATTCTCCATCAACTGCTCTTCATCAATATAAAAAGGAATCGCCATTTCTTTGAAAACGGGTTGTAGCAAGTTACCATAAAACGCCATATCTTTCGTTAACACTTGAATGTCACGATAGCGATAATTTTCCTCGCTGACCAAACGACGGATCTCCACAGCTAGTTGTCTGACTTCTTCGGTGGCGTTCTCTGCTTCCCAAATTCTCAACGCCTCTTGTTGCCCAACCTTCAGCGGCTGGCTTTTTTTGTTGCTAGAAGTTTCTTCCCACATTTTTTGCAAGTGCATGAGTGCAAGCGGTCTTTCATGTTCTGGGGCAAATTTTTCCACTAAAACCGGCACTCTTCGTTCTTTGGCACTGTTGATTAGTTGGAAATAGAGCTTTCCTGTTTCATGAAACAATGTCAACACTTCAGGCATATCCGTGATATAAGGACGATCAAGAAGCAAATCAATCACTAGCTGTCCCTTTTCCATCATGACCTGTAACAATTGATATTCTTGCGCATTGACTCGAGTGAAACCACTAACGATAAATTTCACCTTAGACATGTCTTGCGTTTGTAAATAATTTGCCAAAATGGTCAAAGCATCTTCAGATTGCAGCGCACGTTGGACTAATTCTTCTTCAAAAGCTGTAAAAATCAATTGAAGATCTTTCATTTTCAACTGTTGATTTTCAGCTTTTACCGTATCCGCTAGTTCTGAAAAGACAAGATCTTCAGGTGAAATATTTCCAACACGTAATTCATTGTGCAATTCTTGCAACTGGCGAATAAACCCTTTTTTATTGATTTCTCCCCGAAAAATCGTTAAATTTTCTTCATTTTTTTCTAGGATCTGTCGCAAGATCATTGCCGAACCAGATTCTGAAAGTTCATTACCAGACAATAACGTTGTTTGCTGCAACAAATACCACGCTAAACGATAAAAACTAAATACTTGGACATTCGTTGTACTAAATGACGTTTTGCCACTTCTTTGACGCAGCTCTGTCAAGATTTCTTGTTCTTGTTCAAATTTATTATAGTTAGGTACAAGGAAAAATACCTGGTGCATGCTATCTTTTGCTAACCATTCGACTGATTCATCAATCAACGCTGTACGGTGGTCTTTTCGGGCTGTCCCGAGAATAAATTGTAAAGACATTTTCCCTCTCCTTATTCCTTAGATTCATTCCTCATTCATTATACCAAAAACAACTGAACATTTGTTCTTTCTCCTATTTTTTTTAGAAATTAATTGTTTGCGCTTATAGAGATTATTTTACCAAATCCTCTCAAAAAAAGTTTAAGACTACTTCTTGCGATTCACATCCATCAATCGCTATCCTTTACTTATTTCTTATACTTATCCATATAAAAAAAGCACCAAAGCTAGTTATTTCCACTAACTTTGATACTTTCTTTTATAACTTCATTTGGTTTAATGAATGGAACCCATCAATTTTTTGATTGGTTCTTTAATCATAAACAATACAACTGCTCCGACGATTGCTACGACACCGACAATCCCGAAATAAGCAGATTCAGTACCTGGTGTATAGAAACGCGCGATTTGTGCATTGATCGCTTGTGAAGAAGCATCTGCCAAGAACCAGATAGCAATGGTTTGTGATTCAAAAGCTTTAGGTGCTAATTTTGTTGTCGCAGACAAGCCAACTGGTGATAAACATAATTCAGCGATTACGACAATGAAGAAGCTGCCAATCAACCACATTGGACTTACTTTACTATCTGTGCCATAAAGCATGCCTGGTAACATCATTAATAAGAAAGATAACCCAGCAAATAATAATCCTAGTGAGAATTTCACTACGGTTGATGGTTGTCGTTTTCCTAATCTCGTCCACAATGTAACAAATACTGGTGTCAAGACGAAGATGAAAATCGGATTCAATGATTGGTACCAACTAGCTGGAATATTCATACCGAACAATGTTGATTGTGTCCGTTCTTGTGCAAACAGAGCCAAGATGGAAGATCCTTGTTCTTGTAACGACCAGAAAATGATCGCTGCTAAAAATAATGGGATATACGCCCATACTTTTGGTTTTTCCTCTGCTGTAACATTTTTAGCTGTTAACATTTTAACAAAATAGTATAACGGTAAAAGAATACCTAAAACACTAATTGAATTGACAAAGAAATCAATGGTTAAATGTCCAGTGACTTGTGCGCCACCAAAGATTGCTACAATCACAACTAAAGCAATGACTAAGTTACGAATGAATTTTTTACGCTCTGCTGCTGTTAATGGGTTTGGAGCAACTGTTCCTATACCATCCAACGTTTTACGTCCTTGGATCACGTATTGTAACAGTCCAAAGAACATTCCGATTGCAGCTAATGAGAAGCCAAGATGGTAGTTGTATTCTTGTCCGATCGTTCCTACGATGATCGGTGCTAACATCGCACCTAAGTTGATTCCCATATAAAAAATAGAGAAGCCGGCATCTCGTCTTAAATCAGTTTTTGAATAAAGATGTCCAACCATTCCGGAAACATTTGGTTTCAAAAAGGCTGTCCCAAAGATAATCAAAGCCATTGAGACGAATAAAGTGGAAACACCAAATGGTAATGCTAAGACGATATGTCCAAGCATAATAAATATTCCACCGAAGAAAACAGTTCTTTTTGCACCTAGTACCCGGTCTGAAACCCAACCACCGATGATACTAGACATATAAATCAGTGAACCATAAATTGACATAATTGCTAATGCTGTTGCGGTAGGTAATCCAAGTCCACCGTTTGCTACAGTATCGTACATGTAGTAAAGCAACAGCGCACGCATACCATAATAACTAAATCGTTCCCACATCTCTGTGAAGAATAATGTTGACAACCCCTTCGGCTGACCGAAGAAGCCCTTGTCTTGTTGATTTTCCATAATCCATACCCCAATTCTTTAAATTTTCAGAAAATACTATAAATATTCACTGAAAAATTTAACTAAAAAACTTATTTAAGAAATATATACTTATTTTCTATAAAAACGAATAAAATTTAATGGGAAAATGATAATAAAAAATAAACATATATTTAATAATTATATATTGCTATTTTAAAATGATCGAGTTTTACTTAGTTTAACAACAATGGAAACGTTAACTAAAATAACCTCTATTATTTTAATATTCATTAAAAAATTTACTTATTTTTTGTGAGCATATTATTTCACTTACTTTTTGTAAGGTGATATACTTCGTTTGTACTCATAAAATATGCAGATCGCAACTAAAGGAGATTTCACCATGACAACATTTACAACAACTTTGCAAAACCGTCGTTCTATCTATGATTTAGGACGTAACGTAACACTATCAAATGAAGAATTAACAGCTTTGATCAAAGAAGCAATCAAAGAAAGTCCAACTGCATTTAATGCACAATCAACACGAGCAGTCATTCTTTTTGGAGATGCTCACGAAAAATTATGGGAAATGACCGAAGAAGCTCTTCGCCCATTGACACCTGCTGAAGCTTTTCCAAATACGCAAAATAAATTAGCTGGCTTCAAAAAAGGCTATGGAACAGTCTTGTTCTTTAAAGATACAGATATCATCAAAAATCTCCAAGAACAATTTACATTATATGCTGACAACTTCCCAGATTGGTCAGAACAATCAAATGGGATTGCTACAGCAAATACATGGGTAGCCTTAACAGAACAAGGTTTAGGAGCTAACTTGCAACATTATAATCCAGTAATTGACGAAGCTGTCGCTAAAGAATGGAACATCCCATCTAATTGGAAACTACGTTCTCAATTAGTGTTTGGCTCACCAGAAACACCAGCTGGACAAAAAGAATATATGAACGACGAAGATCGTTTCCGTGTATTTAACTAAAACCTCTATGTAATAACCAACTTTTAGCCCAATACTTTAATGGTTGTGAATAGCGTGCTTTAACTTGAACAATAAGTGCACATTTTTAAAATAGCTTTTCAACTCCTTAAAAGTGTCTGCTTATGGTTTAATGTTCACTCTGTGATACCATTTCTGTCTATATTAAACTACTAAAGATAAAGAGCTCGGGGCGAAGGTCGCCCTGAGCTCTTTATCAATTTTCTTTTATCCTACCTTTAACCAGAAGGATTTGTTACATTAATTACATAAAAATCTTAAAATAGTCTATTCATGCGTTCTATTAGACTTGCCTATTAATAAATTCTATCAAATTTCACTAAAAAATTTAGAGATACCTTTAATGATCTTAAAAAATTAGATACTAAACACTTTTGTCTCAACCTCTTCCTGATGGCTTTGTTACGACTATCATCTTTTTCTATTATTTTGAATGAATTAATTTATAACAAGCATATAAGTTTTTCAACACCCAGGTTTTATTTTCGTAAACGAGATATTTTGCAGCCCACTGAGGCTTGTATTTTTCTTTGTATTTCCTTAACCCTTTGAATGAATACAAATACTGAGTATTATTATAGACGCTGTAAATAAACGTATTCTCTAAATTAATTGTGTTTTTATAAGTAGAAGAGAACGGAGCCATTCCTAAATTGAATTTTTGATAACCTTGTTCCTTAGCCCATAGGATGGAATATAAATAAAGAGCATCCATCATTGCCACTTCTTCACTGATAGACCAACGGATCAAGTCGACTGAAATGGTCTCATTAGTATAAGTTGGCATCATGGAAACAAAGCCAACAATTTTTTGTTCTTGATTTCTTATAATACCAACTGCTGCACAATTTAAATATTCCTTCTCAAATCGTCCGACAGAAAAAGTCATCTCATTTTTTGACCTTAACCATTGATCAGATACTTCTTTCAATTCTGACAACAGTTCACGATCATGGGATAACTGTGATGTTGGTGAAAATTCCGAAGAAATTGAGCCCACGCTTTCTGATGACTCTGAAACAATTGTCGGTTCGATGATTTCAAACGTATACCCTAGTTTTTCCATTTGGTTTAATGTTGCTCTAAACCCTCTCTTCTTCTTCCCTGATAGTGAAAACTCAGATAAATCAATGACTGCTTCTTCTCTAACTTGAAAAATTCGCAATTTAGATCATTATAAAAACTAAGGTACTGTGTGGAAGCTTGATAAAAAACAATTCGTTTGCCTAATTGATTCGCTTTAGACACCAAAGTTTTCAAAAAAGGAAAAATGGCTTCTTGTTTACCAACTGGATCACCTAAAATAAAGAGATAATGGTTATTTTCTTGATAAATCACTGCAACATCTTCCCACCACGCAACTCGGTTTTCCTTTAAAAAACCTAAATGAGCTAAGTGATTTCCACCATTTTGTTCTAAGAAATTTCGATATTCAGCATCATCTAATAGCTTTAAATCAAGCTTTAATGATTTCCTTTTTCTTCTTCGGTGTATAACTGACCAAAGCCCAGAAAGTAAAAGCAATAATAGTGTCGTTCCACTCAGAATAAAGAATGATTGTCTAGGCAATATCGGAAAAATTTCAGTTAGACTATCAAATACATAGAGACATGCTAAAGTCCAAATCAATTTTTCTAAAACACTTTGTTTGATGACTTCGACCTCTAACCATCTCCTATAAAATAGAGTATCTACAAATAATACCGTTGTTAATAAGAGGGCTGTCAAACTTTGGTCTTCCCAAAAAAGATAAAACTGACAAAGTGCTAATAACATCAGTTTGAAACGCAACATTTCCCAAGTATCGATCGCCCCTTTATAAATCCCTACAACATCTGTCAGTAATAAAATGCTCAGACATACGTAAATTGGCGCAATAAAAAAAGCCGACTTCATTCCCATATATGCATATTCAAAAAATAAAATGCATGAATCAAATAAAAATGTTAATGAACAAAATAGAAAAATGGCTGTGCTGAGCGTTCTTCCAATTTGCTTCATCTGTGCTTGCGTAATCGAAAATACTACTGTCGTAAATTCCTTCGTAAGAATCGTAAATTGATTATTGCTGATTTTTTGACTAATCAGCATTTGAACTTCACTCACACTGAACAATAAACCAAACAATAGTGGAATGAAGTAATACGCTAAACGATACAGAATCAGCGCCATCAATACTGCTTCTTTATCTATCTGCAGCTCCTGTGTAGCGCCTAAAAGGAAAATGACATCAAACGCACCAAAACCACCTGGTACCATACTAATAATTCCAGCAATCGTTGCTAAAATAAAAATACTTTCCATATCAACGAATTGAACCTGCAAGTTAAGAAAACGAAACGCGACGTACATCACAATACCAGAAGTGAGATAATCAATCGTTGATACGATCGTGAATTGTAAACCTAACCATCTCGCAGCTGGAAGTGGCGGTTTGATACTAATGTAGCCGATATATAGAGGCAACAAACAAGCACTGACAATTAAACCAATCTTGATCGTATCATTTCCCTCTAATAAATGACTTTCTGGAAAAACATTTAGCAGCACCATTGCAGATAATACGCCCACACCAGAAATAGATGAGATCAATAATAGCGAAATCGCTTTTTTTAGTTGGTTTACTCTGCTTTGGTCAATATAGTTTTTATAGAAATTATAACGTACGCTGGCACCAAAAATTCCACCAAATCCCAAAACTGCATTGAATGAATTGGCAATCCAGCTGATTTTTAATAGTTTTATTTTAGAAATTTTCATCGTCTTCAATTTTCGGATCAATGCAAAGTCGTAGAGACAAAGAATGAAAATGCCTAAAGCACCTACTAAAAACAAACTGAAAATTTTTAAGATAGATTCATTACTAATTGTTTGTAACACTTTGCTTAACCTAATGGTAGAAAGTTCACTATTTATTTTTAAAACAGAGATCGAAAAAATGAATAGTGAGAATATAATTTTGAAAAAATTGAGTTTCATCCTCTTCATTAAAATTAAAAGTCCTTTCATTATAATAGAGCTAATATATATCAAATTAGTGAAACAATTTTTTTAATGTTATTATAAAAGTGATCGCAACGATTCAAAAATAAATAAACAAACTCTTTCTCATACGAAGAATCATTTTGAAATGCTGTGTAATCTAGCGTCTGCAAGGCAAAGAAAAAAGAGACCGAGCTAATACTTGCCTCAGTCTCTTATTATATATGCGACTCCGAAATAGGTTCATCCCATATATCGCTCACTATCGTTCTTTGTTCTTATTCTAAAGTAACTTACTCTTGATCAGAATCGATTATAATATCAATTTCGGCATCATCATTTAAATGCTGTGCTAAAAAAGTGACCAACTCTTCCATTGATACAGAAAATTTCAGCATGGGTCCACGCCAACCGTTACGAAAGAAATTCATTTTTATGATGGAAGATCCTTCCGGTTGATACAAAACGATTTTATTGATCTCAGAAAAAGGAACACCTTTTTTATCAAAGCTATTTAGAACAAGCCCATCTTCTGTTATACCACGACTATCTAGTAAAAAGCTGATGAAAATTAGCGCTGACAAGACCCCTTTAGCCAATTCATCTGCAGTTGGTTGACTAATCAGCGTAAACCAAAGAACTAAGATTGCCAGAAAAGGCACGACTAAGTAAACCCAGCGATTTCTAACCGTTCGATAGACGATTTCTCGACGTACCAACCATAAAAACAAACACATAACAAAGACAAATAAAAATAATAGTAAAGTAAATATACTAATCATCTAACTACACCTCTTTTCTCTTTCCAAATACTCGAAAAAGAAATAAAAATTACAAGCAAAAGGACATACAGTGCCGATTTCGTTACTGTACGTCCAAAATCATTTCTTCTTATTCAAATGTTTCGTATTTTGCAACAACCATACTTGCTTTTTCTTCTAATAACTCTTGATCTTCCATTGCGCATTGAGCAACTTTGACTACGGCACAATTCGTCATTTTTGAAACAACTTCTCCGATAACTGCTTTTGTAAACCCAATCGGTTTACATGAATATTGCTCTCCTAAATTAATCATTTCTTCCGTCATCAAAATCCTCCTAAACTACCAAGCTCTTTTATAAGGTAACTGTTTTTTTCAAACAGTAATTGCTCTTTCAAATAAACATCATCTAAAAACATTTGTTATTTGACCTGCGATTTATTTCGACCTTACTGGCATTATAGCGTACTGTTTTCGTTTTCACAATTAAAAACTATCAATAAATCGAAACATTTTTTTCAATTTTAAAAAAATTATTCGGCTATTGATCCTGTGATTTTTCAGGACTTTTGTCTTCTTATTTTAAATTTGGAAAACAACATGTCAAATTTTTTATTTTATTTTTAAAAAAAAGCATTATAATATGTAAATATTAGAAAAAAGGGGAATTATTATGAAAAGATTCATTGGTAAAAAAATATTATTCGTGGCAGTCCTATTATTCGTTATTTTTTCTGCCACCACTTATTTTCACCATTCACACAATGTTGGAAAGGATACTGAAAAAGTGAGTAGTTATGCTAAAAAACAAGTTTTACTTGATGTCCCCTTGGAAAGCCAATTCACCGAGCCAGCGTTAGGAAATGGCTGTGAAGTTACTTCACTGTCCATGCTGCTTTCTTATTATGGTTACGAGACTTCTAAAAATCAGTTAGCTCAACAATTGAATTACGTTCCTGTTTTTAATGCTGATGGTACACATGGCGATCCTAATGAAGGGTTTGTTGGGGACATCAGCGGTGGAGATTGGGCAATGGGCGTCTATGTCCCGCCTATCGCGTCGTTGGCGCAGACAATCGTAAAAACAGATTATCATACTCTTCCAAAAACCGATGCAACAATCAATGACATTAAGAAAGCTTTACAACAAGGAAAGCCTGTGTGGGCCTCCGTTACTTTAGATTTCCAAGTGCCTACTGATACTGATTTCGTTACTTGGCAAACAAACAATGGGCAAGTAAAAGTGACACCATTAAACCATGCCTGTGTAGTTACTGGTTATGACAATGACAATATTTATGTAAATGATCCTTATGGAGAAAAAAATAGACCCGTAGCAATCAAAGATTTTGAGGCAATTTTCACCTCAATGGGTGGTCAAATGTTGACTTTAGAGAAAAGCTAGTATTTTTATAAAAAATACATTATACTCTAGCTAAATATGATGGAAAGGATTGAGGGAAATGGAAAAAATTCATAAAAAAATAGATCCTAATGAAATTCCGATTATTTTCGTTCGTGATGTAAATGGTCATACACCAACCAAAGTTTCCGTCAAGGAATGGACGGATCGCTATAGCCCAGTTTCACTCAATGAGTTACAGATCAAACTTTATCGTCAAGCATTAGCCTATTATTCTGAGAAAGATTATGCAAAAGCGATTGATTTATTGAAATTTTTAATCTCACAAACAAACTATACACATTTTGAATACATCGAACGTTTGGCAACGATCTATCGAATCATCGATGCTCCACTAAAAGAATTTCAGTTACTTTCTAATACATTATCAATTGCCAATTTGATCCCACTTCCATCTGGTTTAATCAAGAAGTTAGAAAGACGAATGATCACTGTCAAAAAAATGCTGGATAAAGAGTAATCTCTTGCATTTTCTTTGTGTCGTGCTATGATCAAATTGTTTGATTGGGATGTAGCCAAACTGGTAAGGCACTTGACTCTGAATCAAGCAATTGCAGGTTCGAACCCTACCATCCCAATAAAAAAACCAATCAGAAATTCAGTTTTCTGATTGTTTTTTTTATATCTTCTTTAAGTTTACATAATAAAATTATAATTATCCAATGATAGCTAATGCTTTTTTAGGTACTTCTTTTTTGTCAACTTCTTCATATGACTCGACGTGAGCGCCCTTATTAATAATCTTTAAATAATGTCCTTCTTTTAAAATAGATAAACCTGTAAATTCAATCGTTCGTTTATGTCCCTCCTGATCGGCAGCTTTTTGGATATAAGTCGCTGTTCCATATGAATTGACTTCATCTGGTTTTTTCGTCTTGACGTATACCTCTCCTTTTGTTACCAACGGATTTAACTGGTCTACCACACCTGCCATCTCATCGTGGGCGTTTTGCGTATAAAACTTCAAGCCAACTAATGCGACTCCTGCAAATAATACCGTTCCAATAACTACTTTTACTACTTTCATTTTTCTACCTCCTATTTTTATTTCATTATATCCATAAAAATAAACGGCATCATCCGCCTCTAGTTGGAGATTTTTCTCCGACTTTGGCACAAAAGCTTTTGCTCACCCTTGTTCTAAATAATGCTCAATATTAAAAAACGCTCAAAACGGCTAAAACCATTTCAAGCGTTTTTTTTTAATGATAAAATCATGAGCAACAATTTTGCCATATGATTAATTTCTTGTAATTAATACAGCCTAGTTGGATCATAATGATAAACTACATTCCCGTTCAATAATGCCTTACCTACGACATATTTACGATTCTCTAATTTTAGCCACGCTTCACGAAAAAGCATGACCTCTTCTCTTTTGACCTCAATTTTTTCAATTTTTCCGTCAATCAATTCTTGGATAAGTGCTTCGTATGGATTCATTGTTCTCCTCCGTCACAATCAATACGTAGTAAAAATTGGTTCATGATCTACTTTTGTATCTAGGTCTGTTCTGACATTTACCGTTGTATATAAAACTTTTTCAACAGGTATACTATAATAATTGTCTTCGCTACTGCTGAATTGGTGTACACCTTTTTTCGTCAGAATACCATTGATTTTATTCATCAGTACTCTTTTTTCTACACTATTACTGACCACATAGTAAATCACACGTATATTGTTTACTAAATGTAAATCGACTTCTAACATTACTTGATCCATGAAAATTTCATCCTTTCTTTCGGATCAATTATAGCAAGAAACTTCTTGTTAATCAAAAACCTTTGTATGTCCTTCTTGGTTATCAATTAAAGAAATACTTGCATCATTTGATACAAAATGTTATTTTGTATCAGATATCATTATTATTCTGGGAGGCACTTTCGTGATTGCGATTGGTCAGCTTGTTTTTTACATTCCATTTTTCATCATGCTAAGTATTCTTTTCTATTACATAAATTGGACAAAAAAGAAACTATCTGTTTTACTTGTTTCTCTTCCAAGCATCTATTTTACTTATCAAATCTTTTCTTTCCGCCATTGGGAAATCCCTTCTGTCTTAATTAGACATGTCATTAGTTTAGTTATTTCAGTCATTCTACTGATACTTTGGATATTTTATTTATTAAATAAACAAGATTAGTGTGTGTATAGATTGTGAATAAACGAACAAAAAATGAGTGTGAAAAAAGTGAGCAACCACTTTTTCACACTCATTTTTGATCATTCATTTACACCAAAGAAAGATTTGAACCGTTCAAGGATTGATGCTTGTTTTAAATCAATAAACTGTTGGGCAACAGAAAATTTGTCCTCTAGCAATTCTTTATTTGATTCAATCAAAATTTTTGCTTCTTCGTACTTCTTTTCTTTACATAGTTGCTTGACTTCATTCAATACATCACCAGCACTCATCTTTTCACCTACTTCAGTTATTAGGAACCTGTTGATATTAAAGGTTGTCTCAATGTTGAATGTTTACGATTCTTTCACACAATGAACTTTCTTCCGCAGCACAAAAGCTATTCTTTTTGATCACTTGACGTGATAAACCGGATCGACTCTTGGTATTCCCGATAGTCTCTACTATAAAGATCTGTTAATCGATCTGGCAAAACGAACCAAGCTGGATGGTACCCATTTACAGTGACAGGAAATCCTTTCTCTTGCAGACTATCACCATCCCAGCGTAAGGCAATCGCTGTTTTGCCTGACCATTTCACTAAAGCAACAGAATAACCTTTTTTCGTCTGCGTACCATCTTCTAAAATTTTGAGGATTTCTATTTTTTCTTTAGGAGCTGTAACCTCTTGTGGACGTACCATTCTTTCCCCTCCTTATTTGACCACTAACACACTGCAGGGCGCATGAGTAACAACATAAGATGCTGTAGAGCCGACTAAAGCTTGTTGGATTGCTCCTTTACCAGTAGCCCCCATGACAATCAAATCGATCGCTTCTTGTTGTGGAAACACCGTCCCAATCAAGTTACGTGGGTCACCCGTTTCAACAATAGCATGGATGTCATTGATCCCATATTCTTTCGCATCATGGATCTTTTTTAACATTTCGACTTCTATCTTCTGTTTTTCTTCTGCATAGATTTTTGAAAATGCGTAGGCGCTATGTGTCAACTCTACTTTATTGATGATCGAAACGATAAATAATTCGGCTTCATTATCTTTCGCTAAATCTAGCGCTTCCAAAAAAGCTTGTTCTGATTGCTTAGACCCATCGACAGCTACCATTATTTTTTGATATCTCTTACTCATGTTATCGCCTCCTTGTTTCTATTATTGTAACATCACATGCTAAATTTAAAAAAAATTACGCTGTTTTCAATTATTTCGTATTTATTTTCAAAAAAATGTAGCTTTTTTTTACTTGTTTCTAGTGTTTATTTTTCTCATCAATTGTCCTTGTTAGTGGTTTATTTTAAACGTTTATGACGGTTTTCTCATTGTTTTTCACATTTTATGATAATCTGTTTGTTACAAAAAACGTATCTTTGTTACAAAGTGTCATAGAGCTTTTACCTATGAAATATTTTCCCATGGTAAAGTATTCCTCGTTGGACACAACAAAACTATTTTTAAATTTATGAAGGAGATCTTACATGAAATCACTTAAAACATTACTATTAGGAACAACTTTGACTGCCGGCGCACTATTCTTTATGGGAACATCTGCACATGCGGACGAAGCTTATACCGTTCAATCAGGTGATACGCTATCAACGATTTCTCAAAAATACGTTGGTGATAACTCCTTGATCCAAACTATTGCAGAAAAAAATTCAATCTCAAACATCAACTTGATTTATTCAGGTCAACAATTAACAATCCCAACAGGCGAACAAGCAACAACACAAACAGCTTACCAAGCGCCTGCTCAAACAAAAACAGTGGCTGAACAACCAGTGAAGCAAGAATCAGTTCAACAAGCAGCACCTGCTCAACCAGTTGCTCAAGCAACGCAAACAGCGGCACAAGCAACACCAGCGACAACAAACACAAGCTCAGCGAAAGAATGGATCGCTCAAAAAGAATCTAGCGGTTCTTATACAGCAACAAACGGTCGTTACATCGGACGTTACCAATTAGATTCTTCTTACTTAAATGGTGACTATTCAGCAGCAAACCAAGAACGAGTTGCTGAACAATACGTATCTTCTCGTTATGGCTCATGGGAAGCAGCTAAATCTTTCTGGGAAGCAAACGGTTGGTACTAATATAAAATAGCTTGTTTAAAAAGCGAAGGTCCCTCTTTACGATCTTCGCTTTTTTATTGATTCTATTCATCTATTTTTTTGAGATTGTTTTAACTTCTTGATTGCCCATTCGTAGTGACTGGCAGTTGCAGAAATGAAATAACTACCTAATGTGGTATTCCCCACCCATGCAAATTGCTTTTTTTGGAATAACTCTTCATTACTCAAGGCGTCTAATTTTTTCATTACTTGCTCATGGCTTTTTTTCAAATAGTTTTCAGCTTCCACTAAAGAAGTTGTTTGATGCTTTTCTACAAACTCTTCATTCATCTTCCCGTAGGTTCGCCAATTATACGGTTCAGGCAAGAAATTTCTTTCTTCTCCGTTAAAGTTGCTTTCAAGCCATCGTAACAATAGTTGATGCCATTCGTATAAATGGATCAATACATCTTTTAAGTCTTTGTCTCGTCGCCAATGTGCTTCCTTTTTTTTCGCCAAAAACTCTTCACTAAATTGAAAGGATTGCTTGCGATCTTCCTCACTCATACCGTTAATTAATTTCCATAAATCATCGAATTGGCTGTTTGCTTTTTCAAGCAATTCATCTTTTGATTTTGGTCGCATATGACACTCCACTCTTTTTTGCTAAATCACCTGCTCACCACAAGGGGTTTCAAAATGATTTGTAGTAACTTTTATGTGTACATTATTTTGTGTTACGAGCAACAAAAGCAAAACGATGCTGCAAATTATAAATCGTACCATGTCGTTTCAACTCTTCATAAAGTCCCAATAACTCTTTGAAATTTTTCTCAACTGTAAATCCTGGGTATTCCCATTCAATCGTCCGTACATAAAAGATCAAACTATCCATATCAAAGAATTGTTGATTCAAATAGGCTTCGTCACAAAACAAAAGATCAAAATGATGCTGTTCTAGTTCTGCTTTCACTAAGGAAAGATGAAAATCAAAACATTCTTTCCTTACTTCTGGCATCAAACGAGAAGCCAAATTCAACCCGTTGAAATCTCCTACTTGTTGAGAAATAAATAACCCATCTGGTTTCAAGACACGCTTCACTTCAGTTACTGCAAAAGATTCATGAGAATTGATCACTAGATCAAATGAATCATCTGGAAAATCCAATATGTCCTCTTCCCCCACAAATTTTACTGTTACACCTTGAGGGTCAAGTGTTTGTAATAATAGCTGGTAATTAGGCGGATACCCTTCCGTTACTGCTGTCTGTTCATAAGGATGGTTAAATGTTTGTAACAATTCACCTCCACCTGTTCCCATATCTAATAGAGACATAGTTGGAGTTAAATAATTTAAAACAAGCTCTCGGTAATCCCACGGAGGCTCTTCACACGACCATTTCCCATCTAAATAGGAAAAATCCCAGCCAGTAAAATTTTTCTGTTGTTCCTCACTTTTAAGCCACTCTTTTTTTAATTGGTCCATCATCTTTTATCGCTCCAGTCATTATGATTTTATAATCGTTGACGGCGATATAGTCGATTGGATAAAGCATACTCGATATAGGTCTATCCATTCCACTATATCGAGTAGCTACCTCGTTGTTTTCTCATGTTCATTCTCCTTTTGATTGACTTAAAAACAGTATATCATGAAAACCAGGAACAGAAAACGCTTACTAAAAAACTGTTTCGTGCGTTTGCTTAGATTGTTAGATAATTTGGAAGCTATAAATTTTTTGATTTTCAACAACCTCTTTCGCAATTATTTTCCTATACTGTACAATCTTTCAGTACATCAGCTATCCGAATATTTTACATAGAAAAAAAACTCTTCTATCAGCATTTACTAAAAGCTGTTAAAAGAGTTTAAGTTAGTGTATCAGCCAATAACTCATTATTGATTCAAAATGTCCTTTACTTTCATTTTATCCATTTCTTTTATTGTCTTTTTTTTCTTTGATTCTTTTCCGCCTTCATAAATACAGATCAATGTAATCAAACCAACAATAGGCATTAATATATTTCTAAATGTTAGATTTAAATGACCTGTCAAAACGATAAAAACAACTAAACCACTGAAAATCACTGGTAAGATCGCTCCCATATATTTATTCCCTATATAACCACTTAGGGTTTGAAACCCAATAATACCTGCAATAAGTAAAAATTGTATTATATTATTCATCTATACTCTCCCTATGTTTTTTTATAATTTCTTTTGCTATGTCTAAACTTATTTTTTCGTTAATCACGAGTTGCATCATTGATACTTCAAAAGAATCTTCTTGCTTTATATCAAAAAGTTTTATTTTTTCAATTAATCTATCTAACCTTAATCTTACTGTTGGGTAACTAACTTCATACTCTTTTGCTAACTGCTTTAAGGAACCTGATGCCAACAAAAATTTCTTAATAAATACTTGTTCCTCAGGTTCTAAATTAAAAAACCATTCCATTCATTAACCTCCCAACAAAACATAAATATAATTAAACAAAGTTTAATATTGTTAAAAATAAAACACAACTTGATTTACAAAAAATTTGAGATGCGATTTGAGTAGATAAAGAGAGAGGGTTAAAAATTTCTATAATTCATGGAACTGATGAAGCAAAATTGATTCTTAAGTCCCATTTTCATTTTAGTTATAAAAAACATATCGTTCTCTAGTATGAATAACTCAACACAAAACAAACAACTGAGAGAACGCTATGCTGTAAGACTGATTTTACACAATTCTTCCGTCCTCGTAAAATATATTTTATCTAATATTTTTTCATGGTACTTCTAAACAAATAATTTATTGATTAACATACTCTTAACGGAGTTTTTTCGTTATTGTAGGATTTTTTTAAGTACAATAAATGTATGTAAAGTATTTAAATTGCCAAATAAATCACCTTAATAAAGATAAGTACAGTTATGTGAAATGATCTTAAAAATCATTCTTTTAGTCTGTTTCTATAAAATGCAATAGCCTTTACCTTTTCTTCGAATATTAACGGCGTTCTTAATAGTTCATAAACAGTAGCACCTTCCACTGTTTGATCTCTTCCCCGCTGTTAACTGCAATAGTGTCTATACTTAATTTATCAAAGTCTGTTGAATGCCTCTACATCATCCACGTCTAATCTACCCTCTTAGACAATGCCTTTACAGTCCGCCACTCTTTGCTTTCGTAAAATTGGGCTATTTCCTTATTCATGCAACCATTAGCAGAGCTGCTTAGTTGTTTCTTACTAGTTTGTTATAATATTTGTTTCTTTGCGTTTTGTGTTCCCAAAATATCTATTATTTATGGAGACTAATCTGCGACATTCACCATACTCACAATTTCATCTTTATTATTATTTCTACTCAGTTAAAAAGCTAATACTTTCATTAGGCTTATTGAACTCCACAAAAGCACTACATATGTTTACAATTTTAATAAAATCTTTTTCATTAATATTAGTTACATTGTATCTTCCATGTTGTACCGAGAGAGTGTAAAATATTTTGTGTAAATAGAAAAAAGGAAGTCCCTTCTGTAGAATAGAGTTACCACAACACATTCACAGAAAAGAGGACTTCCATATGAACGATTTTACTACAGAAATTCTAAAGACTCTAGCGAACAAAGGCGATTTGAATGAATTATTCCGTGTCCATTTGGAAAAAGCTGTCAATACGCTTCTCAAAACGGAGTTAACGGCTTTCCTCGATTACGAAAAGTACGATCGCATTGGTTTTAACACGGGTAATTCTCGTAACGGCTCCTATGACCGTACGGTCAAGACCGAGTACGGGGAACTTCATCTCCAGATTCCGCGCGACCGCAACGGCGAGTTCAAGCAACAGACTGTTCCTGCTTATAGACGGACGAATGATACCTTAGAGGAGACCGTCATTCACCTCTTCCGAAAAGGTATTACCATGTCGGAAATCGCAGACTTGATTGAGAAAATGTATGGGCATCACTACACGCCCCAAACCATGTCCAACATGACTAAAGTGCTGACTGAAGAAGTAAATGCATTTAAAGTTAGAACTCTAAATGATAAGTATGTCGCTATTTTCATGGATGCTACTTATATTCCTTTAAAAAGACAAACTGTTTCAAAAGAAGCAGTTTATATTGTAATTGGCATTCGATTAGATGGAACCAAAGAGGTTCTTGGGTTTAGTCTTGCTCCAACTGAATCTGCTTATGTTTGGAAAGAGATTCTTCAAGACCTAAAAGACCGTGGTTTAAAAGAGGTTTTATTAGTCGTAACTGATGGTTTAAGTGGCATTAACGATAGTATTCATAGTGTTTATCCAAATGCTCAATTTCAACAATGTTGTGTCCATATATCTAGAAATATCGCTCATAAGGTTCGTGTTAGTGATCGACAAGAAATCTGTAGCGATTTCAAATTAGTTTATCAAGCAAGTTCAAAAGAAGAAGCAAATAATCAAATAAGGTTTATGATAGATAAATGGAAAAAGCAGTATCCACGAGTGGTTAAATTGCTCATGAATCCTGCTATATTAACCTTTTATAATTTCCCTCCGTCAATCAGAAGAACTATTTATTCAACTAATTTGATTGAAGGTTTTAACAAACAATTAAAGAAATATACCAAAAGAAAAGAGCAATTTCCTAATGAAGAATCTCTGGAGAGATTTCTAGTATCTCAATTCAACAACTATAATCAAAAGTTTCTATGCCGAGTTCATAAAGGTTTTAAAGAAATACATGATACATTAGAATCAATGTTTTAACTTAATCAACAGAATGGGCTTTTCCATTTACACATAATTCTTGACGCAACCTGTACCGAGTGTCTTGTTAACTTATTCACATCAAAATTAGCATATCTAAAGTATTTTTCTATTACTAATTGGAAACACATTTCTCTTCTTTTTTTATTTAAAACTGTCCTATCTATTTCTATTTTTTTTAAATATTTTTCTTTTTCTTTATTATTAAAATATTTATCATTTTTCATATTACCTTCTAGTAACTGATAAACAAAAGAATAGTCTATAATCGAAAACAATGTTCCCACACATATTGGATAATATTTCATGTCTACGTGAAGTAATTCAATTATCAAATTTAAGGTATCTTCAAAATCTTTTTTACAGTGAAATTTCACAGTCTCTAACTCGTTGAACAAATTTTCATACTTATTACCTTTATAAAGTTGGTATATAAACTCATCCGACATAGTTTTATCATCTTCAATAATTTCTTCTTCCATTAATAATGAAGACAAGGCCCATCCTGACTCTTTTATTTTATCCGCTCTTTCCAAATAATACTTTTCTAGTCCTCCAACCTTTTCAAAAGTTTCAGCTAGATTAGACATGATATGTTCTATGTTATTAATTATTTCTTCATAAATAAAAAATAATGATTTAGTTTCAGTAAGCGGTTTAATCACTTTAAGTAATTCATCTTGTTTCTTTTTAGATAAATCTCTTATTTTTTTACCTATAAGTATTTCCATTGATTGTTCTTTCATGTTTTTCCCCTCCTCTATATATAGTTAAAAATTAAATCAGCTATTGCAATCAAAGTTACTAAAAGTACTAAACTTATTTTTTAGTTTCTTCTAATAGAATCAGATATAAAAAAAATAGGAATAAACATGTTATAGTTAGTTCCTATTTTTATCTTGTTTATTAGTCAACTCTAGATTCTTGTATTTCAATAATCTTTATATATCTTTGTAAATCTTTTATCTTGTTATTTCTAATAGTTTTAGAAACATGTGGATTCAATTTATTTTCTTCACCAGAATGTTTGTAAACTTCTATCCACTCTTCTAAATAACTTTTCAGGCCTTGTCTGTTTCCAACTTCGTCTATACCTTTTACAAAATTATCGCCGAACTTACTTCTCAGTTTCATCAGTTCATCCTGCAATTCTTTATCGCACAAATTTTCCAATTCTTTATAATTCAATTTTTCTTCCATTGTACAAACCCCTTTTCATTTTTTATTATCTACATACTTATTTTAACTTACTGAATGCTTTCTATACCACCATCATTAATAACAATTTTTATCAACAATTTTATAATATATTCATATTTTGACAATTTTACTTCATCAAGCATCAATTTTTACAAAACAAAAACTCCTTTATCAACTTTTTCTAAAAGTTGATAAAGGAGTTTAAAAATTGTTTACTCGTTGAATATGAAACCCGTGTCAAAATTATCTGATACCAAGTGCAATTCGTGCATAGCGACTCATCTTATCCGTCGTCCATGCTGGATACCAAACTAATTTTACTTCTGCCTTAGTTACTTCTGGCACTTCTTTTAAGGCGTCGTGGATTGATTCAGTTAGGATATCAGCTAACGGGCAACCCATGGTTGTTAAGGTCATTTTAATGACTGTTTCTCCGTTTTCTGGATCAAACTCGATTTCATAGATCAAGCCTAGGTTGACGATATCGATCCCTAGTTCAGGGTCGATGACCATTTCTAAGGCAGCTAAGATTCGTTCCTTGATTTCATTGACTTCTTCTGCAGACCATTTTTGGTTTGCTTCGCTCATCTTGCAGCACTCCTTCATGCAATTTTCATTTATCATACTCTTTTTTTGCTCATTTGTAAATGAGAATCGAGAGGTTCTATTCTCATTTAGCAGGTTGAAAACAGAAAATTCTTCTGACTTATTTAAATCAATTATTGTTTTTTAGTTTTTGAAGGAGTTTTCTTTATTTCGGGAAAGACACCCGTAGAACGGTAAAGATTTTGTTCGCTTTCATTAGCAAAACGGCCAAATACCGAATGTGTTGGTAAAATATTGATAAAAGCATCTTCGTCGATTTCATGGACGATTTGATCTAAATCATACATTTCATAACGAGTGATCACCATCATGATCGTTTTACCTTCTTTTTTAGAATAGCCACCGATTGATGGTAAGAGGGTCATTCCTCGAACCATATTTTGAGCGATCGCTGCGGTCACTTCATCTGGTTTGACCGTCACAATCATGGCGGTCACTTTTTGATGACTCGTATGAATCGCATCAATCACTTGGGTCATGGCATAGATAGAGATAATCGTATAGAGCGCACTCTCCCAGTTAAAAAGAAAGCCCGCAATCACCACGATCAAACCATTTAACATCAACATATAATTTCCAACGGTTTTCCCTGTAGTTTGTGAAAGGACTAAAGAAATAATATCCATTCCTCCAGTTGTAAACCCCATTTTAAGTGAGATCCCTACACCAACACCTAACAAAACACCGCCGACTAAGGCATTCATTAAAATATTGTCCGTCACCTGCCCAGTGGGAAGTAAGGTAGTTGCTACCGATACGGCTACTACATTGACAAAACTTAAAATCGTTGCTCGTCTGCCTACTTTCAAGAACCCTAGAATAAAGACAGGGATATTCAAAATAAAGATAAAGGCACCTGTGTCCACTTTTACGTGGAGCCAGTCAGATAATAACGAGGCAATGATTTGGGCAATCCCATTCATCCCTGCGGAAAAGACGTTTGCTGGAATCAAAAAATAATTTAAGGCAACCGCTGCGGTCAATCCGGTGACTAAGATAACCACAATCTTTTTTAATATTTCATTTCTTTGATACACTGTCATAATCTTACTCACAAGCACCTCTTCCTTTCAAAGTTATTCCAATTGTAAGAATAACAGGTTATGAATTAAATTAAAATACTTGAATCATAAATGAGAATAATTTTAGTAAAGCTTCAACACAATCATTTGACTATGATACAATAAAATAAAAACAAATCAGGAGGATCACTATGGCAAAAGATGCAAGTTTTGACATTGTTTCAGAGGTCACAATCGAGGAAGTCAGAAATGCGATCCAGCAAACAATAAAAGAATTAACCAACCGTTTTGATTTTAAAGATTCGACTATTGATATCAAATTTGATAACAATAAATTAACCATTCTCAGTGACGATGATTTCAAGATCGAACAAATCAAAGATGTCTTGTTAAGTAAATTAAACAAACGAAATGTTCCAATCAAAAATATCCATTTCTCTGAATCAGAGCATGCCCTTGGAGGAAAAGCACGCCAATCCGCTGAACTTATCAATGGCATTGATCGGGAAAATGCCAAGAAAATCACAACTGAGATCAAAAATTCAAAGATTAAAGTAAAAACCCAGATTCAAGAAGATCAAATTCGTGTAACTGGAAAAAACCGTGATGACCTTCAAGCGGTGATTGCTTTATTGCGAAAATTAGATCTGCCAATCGAACTTCAGTTTACTAACTATCGTTAACAGATAGCTTTACTTGTCAGACAATGAAACAATTGATCAAATACGCGCTTGAACAGATAAGACACCTGAATCTACCAGTCGTTTATGGTTGATTCAGGTGTTTTTAATTTTAAACTACTAGCGCTAGAGTAATTTCACATCTCTAATGATTTACTTTTGTGCCAAAAATCGGTGATTTCTTTTGTGAGTTCAGAAAGGTTTCTGACAGTGGTCGCTGACTGCCAATGTCTTGGAAACAATTGGCGATAATCCAACCGAGTAAAACGCTGATCTGCTAACAAAACGATTCCCTGATCACTGGCATCTCTAATGACACGCCCCGCTGCTTGTAAGACTTTATTCATACCAGGTAATTGGTACGCATAAGCAAATCCCAGCTGATCTTTTTCGTCATAATATTCTTTGATCAACTCCTGCTCATGGTTCATTTGTGGTAATCCAACGCCAACGATCATACTGCCAATTAATCGGGTTCCTTTTAAATCGATCCCTTCTGAAAAGATTCCGCCTAACACACAAAAAGCTAGTAAGGTTTCGTCTGGATCAATTTGAAACTGCTTCAAAAATGTTTCTCTCTCAGTTTCACTCATCATGGTATCTTGAATCAGCACCTTAACATCTGGATGTTTTTCTTGAAAGGCTGTCACTGCCTGATCCAAATATTGGTAAGAGGGGAAAAATATCAAGTAATTTCCGATTTTTTCTTTTGTAAAATGTTGGATCGTTTCAATTAATCGAGGCATGTTCTCTTCTCGTTTACGATAGGTTGTTTCTAAATAATTTGTGATCAGCATTTTTTGGTTTTCTTCTGGAAAAGGACTTGGCAAGCGATAAGCTAAGCTCTCTTTTCCTCCTAGCGTTTCTTGGTAATAAGATAATGGCGAAAAACTAGCGGAAAATAAGATACTACTTCTCCCCTTAGCTAACGATTGTTCTAAAAAATCACTAGGATCGATGCAAAATGCTTTGATGATGAAATCTTGATAAGTTTTCTCTACAGTTGTTTCATAATGATCATCGTAAAATTCACTGATTTTCAAAAAGTGAAGTAAGTCAAAATAAAAGGGGAGTAACGTCTCTTGAATGGCATGTTCAGGATACTCTGCCAACCACTCTTGGATGTGCTCACTCAATTGATAACCAGCATTAACCAATGTGTCCGCGGGTGCTTTTTGATGGTGGTAGGTCCACCCATCTTCATTTGAAATTTCCTGGATCTGATCGAACGCTTTAAGTAACTTATTAAAACGTCGTCTTAACTTTTTAAATTCTTTTGGAATGAGTGCATAGACGTTTCTAGCGCTTCGATATGAAAGTTTTGCGGAGTACATCTCTCGGGAACGACTGACCAAATTATGGGCTTCATCAATCAGAAAAAGATGATCCTCATTTTTTTCGCCTTCAAAAAAACGTCGTAAATAAACAGTCGGATCAAACAAATAATTATAATCCCCAATAATCACATCACACCATAAACTCACATCTAGCGACAACTCAAAAGGACATAACGTATGTTTCTTCGCATAAGTTTCAATAACTTCTCTGGTGATTTGATTTTCATGATTCAATAAATCCCATAATCCTTCATTGATCCGGTTGTAATAACCGTTGGCATATGGACATTGATCTGGATTACATGTTGTTTCGTCTAAAAAACAAATCTTATCTTTGGCTGTCAAAGTCACACTTTTGGTCTCAGCACCCACATCTTTTAACGCCTCCAAAGCATCTTCAGCGACTTGTCTCGTGATTGTTTTAGCCGTTAAATAAAAAATGCGTTCTCCCTCTTCTTCCCCTATTGCTTTCAAAGCGGGGAACAGTGTAGAAACTGTTTTTCCAGTTCCTGTCGGTGCTTCGACGAATAATTTTTGTTTTGTACGAATCGTTTTATAGGCAGCGACTGCTAACTCTCTTTGACCTTTACGGTAGTTGTCATAGGGGAATTTCAAAGCCATCAAAGAAGCATTTCGAACGGTACGCCAATTCTCTTGAAAAATCAGCCATTCTTTATAGTCATCTGTAAGTTTTTTAAAAAACTCATTTAATTGTTCGATGGTTTGATGCTCAACTTTTCGGGTAATGATTCCTTCAGTAGTTTGATAATAAGTTAGTTGCAAATTAATTTCTTTTAAATCATGTTCATGACAATAAATATAAGCATAGGTTCTTGCTTGATGGAAAAATAATTCAATTTGTTCTTTTTCTAAGTCTTCATACCTCGGTTCCGAAGTTTTTATTTCATCAATATAATAGATGCCTTCTTTTTGGAACACGCCATCTGCTCGCCCTTCTATGATTAGCTGGTATTCCTCGAAGTGGACAGTCGTCTTTAAAAAGACTTCTTTTTCATAGTCTTCTCCAGCATCTTTTTGAAGCTTCCGATGGATCTTGGCACCTTCCAGTGCGGTATGGTTACTTTTTTTACGATTGTCGATACTGCCACGCCTTAAGATAAATTCAACAAGGTTACGTACCGATATTTTTGATTGCTTCACCACTCCCACTCCTTTGACTATAAGCTTACCTGAAAAAGAAAAGAATCGCAAAATACTAAAATCAAGCTTATCAATTTGCCGATTTATACGCCTCAACAGATGAAAGTATTACAGCTATTTAGTCACTTCTTCCTTTCACAAGTAGGATCACAAAGCTATAGATTTGTTTACATTATTCAGATATCTCTCTCCCTTTACATTCATCATCGTTCACTTGAAAGTAAAGTAAAACATCCGAAAATAGCTTTTTGCATTTTCGGATGCTTTCCTTTGTTTTTCAGAGTTGGACATCACTGTCGCAAGCTCGAATAGGATATAGAATTAGGATTTTTGGATGAGCTCACTCTAACACCAACTTATTAAAAAGAAGTGAGAATTTTCTGTTCTCTTGTTTAAAATCTCTCAATACTTTTATTTTTCATCTTGTCATTGAAATAAGTTGTTTATTTAGGAAGCGAGAGAACTTGTCTACAAAAAAACATGACTCAGCTCTACTATATTCAATTAATTCAATTAATTCAATTAATTCATTTATTATTCATTCAATTCGATTTAGATTCACCGTGGACCATTCCTCAAGTAGGGTCTTTTGTTTCATCTTATCAATTGAGTTATACTAGAATTAAGTAAGCGATCAGGAGGAACTCTTTATGCATATTGAACAAATCAAAACTGGGATGATCGAAGAAAATTGTTATTTGGTTTATAACGATGAAGCTTTACTGATTATTGATCCTGGTGAAGATGCAGCAAAAATCAAAACACAAATCGAAAAAACGCAACAACAACCCGTAGCGATTTTACTAACACATACCCACTATGACCATATCGGATCCGTCGAAGAACTTCGTCAGTTTTATCAGATCCCTGTATATGTTAGTCCATTAGAACAAAGTTGGTTAGGCGATCCGATATTGAATCTTTCTGGTTTGGGAAGACATGGTGACATTGCGAATATCATTGTTTCACCTGCTGAATATGAATTTGAAATGAAACCCTATCGTCTAGGGAATATGACATTTCGGGTCGTCCCTACACCTGGTCATTCGATTGGAAGTGTCAGCTTTATCTTTGATGATTTTGTCGTATCAGGTGATGCACTATTTAAAGGCAGTATCGGTCGAACCGATCTATATACTGGGAATCTGGAACAGCTGCTACACAGTATTCAAACCCAGTTGTTTGTGTTGCCAGATGAATTTGCCGTTTATCCTGGGCATGGAGATGCTACGACCATTGAACATGAAAAAAGAACCAACCCTTTCTTTAATGCTTAACTAACAAATCGATTGGAGGCTGTAAATATGACTAAAACCACTCTTTACATCGTCAGACACGGAAAAACGATGTTCAATACGATTGAACGTGTTCAAGGTTGGTGTGACACACCACTCACCAAACAAGGCCAAGAAGGAATCCACTATCTTGGAAAAGGATTGAAAGACGTTGATTTTTCTTTTGCTTATTCTAGCGATAGTGGTCGTGCTATTGAAACGGCACGTATCATCCTCAGTGAACATGCCAAAGGAAAAGATATCCCTTATTTTATCGATCAAAGAATTCGTGAATGGTGTTTTGGCTCTTTAGAAGGTGGCTATGACATGGAGATGTGGGGAGTTATCCCCCGAGTATTAAACTTCAAAACTTATGATGAGATGTTCACGACGGACGTAACTTTTGAACAAATTGCTAATGCTATTTATAACTTGGATACTGCTGGCTGGGCTGAGACCTACGATACTTTAAAAAATCGTGTATGGTCAGGATTTGAAGACATTGCGCACCATTGCGAAAAAAATGGTGGTGGCAACGTCCTAGTTGTTTCTCATGGGTTGACAATTGGCTTTTTACTCAGCTTAATTGACGTACATCAACCTGTTCGAGCAGGCTTATTAAATGGCAGCGTGACAAAAGTGACATATGAAAAAGGCAATTTTTCAATTGAAGGAATCAACGATATTAGTTATATAGAGCAGGGAAAAAAACACTCGCGGGATTCTTTTTTATAATCGTTCTGTTATCAAACACTGGTTTGCGAGTACTCACTTGAGTACTCGCTTTCTTATGCCCTCTTTCTATTTCTCAAGTTTTTCTTAACATCAAGAAAGCATTTGGTTTTCCTTAGAAAGAACGGTATACTTAATACTGTATTTTATTTGGGAAGGAAGGTCCGTATGTTTTTTGCAAATATCATCAAAGCAGCTATCTTAGGAATTATCGAAGGGATTACCGAGTGGTTGCCGATCAGTAGTACTGGTCACTTGATCCTAGCAGATCAGTTCATCAAGCTAGACGCTAGCACACAGTTTATGTCGATGTTCAACGTCGTTATTCAATTAGGTGCTATTTTAGCAGTCGTCGTTTTATATTTTCATAAATTAAATCCCTTTTCTCCAAGCAAAACCACTATTGAGAAAAAAGATACTTGGACATTATGGTTTAAAGTCGTAGTCGCTTGTATTCCAGCAATTATTATTGGATTACCTTTAGATGATTGGTTAGAAGAACATTTTCATAAATTTCTACCAGTTGCGATCGTCTTAATCGTTTATGGGATTGCATTCATTGTTGTGGAAAAAAGAAACAAGACAAAAACACCACGTTGGACAACCTTAAACGATTTTACTTATCAAGCGGCGTTACTGGTTGGATTATTCCAAGTATTAGCGTTAGTTCCTGGAACTTCTCGTTCAGGAGCTACGATCCTCGGAGCCATTTTGATTGGTGCTTCTCGATTTGTAGCAACAGAATTTTCATTTTTCCTTGGTATCCCAGTGATGTTTGGTGCCAGTGGTTTAAAAATCGTGAAGTATCTAGCTGAAGGAAACTCCTTTAAAATGGAAGAAACGATTATTTTACTCGTTGGAACCCTCGTATCATTTATTGTCTCCGTTTTAGCCATCAAATTCTTGTTAAGTTATTTGAAGAAAAACGACTTTACAATTTTTGGTTGGTATCGGATCATTTTAGGGGTCATTTTGATTGGTTACTGGTTTATCGCAATGTAACTGAATAAAACGAAGTCAAAGCACCGTATGATTACGGTGCTTTTTTATATTTATTCTAATTATCTCCTTTCCAAAAAAGCGTTATTCTAAATGATAACTATTATCGTTCTCATTTAGCGATTTTTATTATCAATTAGAATTTTGGTGTGGTATATTGATTTTGTAAAGGAGGAAACAAATATGACTCGTTTAATACAGACATTTATCCCGACAATCGGTTGTTTATTACTTATAATCTTAGGTTTGGCTACTCAATCTTTTGTGCCTTTTCTAAGTATCATCTTTTATTTAGGCGCCATCTCATTCGGCGGTTTCAAGCAGACTCGCGAAGGGTTGACCGAACTTTGGCAGGAAAACACATTGAATGTTGACTTATTGATGGCCTTAGCAGCAATTGGCGCTTGTTTGATCGGTGATTTTTTAGAAGGTGCGATGCTTACGTTTATTTTCTGTTTAAGTGGCGCTCTCGAAGAATATACGACCAGTAAAAGTCAGCAAGAAATTACCGCTTTAATGAATCTACAGCCACAAAAAGCACAACATTTAACTGCAAACGAAGAATTAGAAGAAATAGCTGTAACTGATCTTAAGATCAATGATCGGGTATTTGTCCCAAAAGGTGGAACGATCCCAATCGACGGCTATTTAGAAAGTCAACAAGCAACGGTTGATGAAGCAACATTGAGTGGTGAATCTGTACCAGTTGAAAAAGTCCCTCATGATGAGTTATTTGCAGGAACGATCAATCGAGGAAATCCTTTGATCCTACAGGTGACTAAAAAAAGTGATGAGACCGTTTTTGCTAAAATCATCCAGCTGGTTGAAAAAGCACAAAGCACCCCTACAAAGACCGCTTCTTTTATCTCTCGTATTGAAAATACCTACGTTAAAGGTGTGTTAGTCGTTGTTCCATTAATGATTCTTGTTTCATATTTCATTTTTGGCTGGAGTTTTCAAGAAAGTTTTTATCGGGGAATGGTTTTACTGGTTGTCGCCTCTCCTTGTGCGTTGGTTGCCTCTGCGACACCTGCAACACTAGCAGCCCTTTCTAACGCTGCCCGCAACGGTGTGCTGATCAAAGGTGGACTCCATTTAGAACAATTAGCTGATTTAAAAGCAATTGCCTTTGATAAAACCGGAACTTTAACGAAAGGTAAACCGATAGTAACTGATAGCTATTTTGTAAAAGATCAGAATCTGGCGCAACAAATCTTAGTTTCAATGGAACAAAAAACAACGCACCCCTTAGCTCAAGCAATCGTAACACATTTTGACATTGCTATACCAAAAGACATCCAAAAATTACCAATCGAAGAAATCACGGGGTTTGGTTTACGAACAGTTTACCAAGAAGCTCAGTGGATTGTAGGTAAATGGGAACCAGAAAAAACGTCGATAGCTGAAAAAGAACTTCTTGATAAAATTCATTTACTCGAACAACAGGGAAAGACAGTGATTGTTTTAACCAAAGACAATCAATTGATAGCACTCATCGGCTTATTAGATGTACCGAAAGAAAATGCCCAACAAGTCATTGACTATTTCAATAACCAGCAAATTGATACCAGCATGATCACTGGAGATAACCAAGGGACTGCTGCAGCTATTGCAGAGAAAATTGGCGTTCAACACTTACTGGCTAACTGCACACCATCGGATAAAACACACTATGCACAACAGCAAAAAGAAAAGTATACTGTCACAGCAATGGTTGGTGATGGTGTCAATGATGCCCCAGCTCTTGCAACTGCTTCACTAGGAGTAGCCATGGGACAAGGAACGGATGTCGCTATGGAAATCGCTGATATCGTCTTGGTAAAAAATGACTTGCAAAAATTAAGTTATGCCCACCGTCTTTCACTAAGAATGAAGAAAATCATTAAGCAAAATATTATTTTTTCTCTTACAGTGATTTGTTTACTGATCCTTTCTAACTTTCTGCAATTTTTAAATTTACCTCTTGGCGTGATTGGTCATGAAGGAAGCACGATCTTGGTTATCTTAAATGGGTTACGTTTATTGAAACCCTTACCTGAAGATACTTCCAAAAAATCACGTTGCACTGGCTGTCCCTTACAGCCGAATCACCACTCTATCTAGTTTTTCCACTCTGATGAACCTCACTTTTGTAACCGTTGAAAAAATGATATGATTGATGGCAGGAAAGTGAGGTTCTTTTTTTATGGAAAGTTGGATTTTTCTTGGATTGATCATGCTTGTTGCCCTGCTTGCTAAAAATCAAAGCTTGATCATCGCTACAGGTTTTATATTACTAGTCAAATTGATACCGACATCGAAAGTGTTTCTTACTTGGCTTCAAGGCAAAGGAATTAATCTAGGAGTCACCATCATCACAGCTGCTATTTTAGTTCCAATCGCTACTGGCGAGATTGGCTTAAAAGATTTACTAGATGCCTTTAAATCACCCATCGGTTGGATTGCTGTGTTTTGTGGTGGTCTAGTAGCCGTCCTTTCTTCCAAAGGAGTCGGTTTGATTGCTTCAGACCCGCAGATTACTGTTGCATTGGTTTTTGGAACAATTCTCGGAGTCGTTTTCTTAAAAGGGATCGCTGCTGGTCCGGTGATTGCTTCTGGTATTACCTATTGTCTCTTGCAATTATTTTCTTTAAGTAAATGAAAAAAACGATCACAGATAAAGTGTTTTGAGTCCTCTGAATCGAATCGTTCGTGATATACTTATTCCGAGGTGATCACATGTTAGAAAAATTAAAATACTTTATCGGCACGGTTGGTTGGTTTTTATTAGCGATCGTATTGATTTTAGGACTAGCTTATCTTTTATTTCCAGATCTGATCCAAAATGTGTTCAATACCTACTTTAATTGATCGTGAAAAAAGTAAACCCGATAGATGAAGGGAACAAACTTTATCTATCGGGTTTATTGTTTTTCCATGTACCTTTACTCCTGAAATCTATTTGATAAAAGTTGCGTGGTTTTTATCAAGTATTTTTTTAATGTTCTAACCTCTTCCTCTTACCCCTACGCCACTTACACCCTTTTATGTTTCCTAAAATATTATTAAATAATCCTCATTTCTTTTTGGCTCCTCCTTTCATTTTTTGTTATACTAGAACACAAGATAGCATCACTTATATTTTTAATCATTCGCTATTATGCTTTATATATAGAAAGGAAAACGCTCATGGAAACCTTTGAAGGTCTTTTAATTGATACGTATGTCTTACAAGAACAACCTATGATGTTGACTGGCTTAAATCTTCAACTGGAAGATCGTGTCATTAACGGTCTGTTGAAAGATCGTTACTTGGCAAAATATATTCTTCGGCTCCCTTTAAATAAATATGTATTAGAAGTCAGTGGAAAATGGAACCGCCGCAATCAATTAGTCATCAAAAAAATGATAATCAAAAATATTGATGAATACATTAAAATTATTGGGACTCCGGAATAAATTTAGCTACACCAACGGTTAACGGTTATAAAATAACTAAAGAATGGTATCGTTATGATTGCTTAGTCTACAAGGAACGTATCCCTTTTCAAAAAAAGCTTTGCAAACGGTTCGCTTTGTTATATAATGTTCGAGTACCAAACAGTCCCATTCAAATTTTGTTTAAAAAGATAAATTTATCTGCTTTGGTTGAACGCTATTGTCTCCCACAATAGCGTTTTTTATTTGTCCTTTTCCCTTCTCTTTCAACGCTAGTAGAGCCTAGAATTAAGTTTCTTTTAGTGTTAAGGAAAAAAACTTGTCATGTTCATATTGCAAAGATTACTTCATTTAGGTATAATAATGAATGTTGAATTATGCGGTAACACGCGTAAGAACTTAATTTATCGGAGGTGAAACTAATGCCAAACATTGAATCTGCAATCAAACGTGTTCGTACAAGCGAAAATGCGAACGTTAAAAATTCATCTCAAACAAGCGCTATGCGTACTGCAATCAAAAAATTTGAAGATGCTGTAGCTTCAGGTGCTGAAAACGTAGATGCGTTATATAAAGAAGCTGTTAAAGCTATTGATATGGCTGAAACAAAAGGTCTAATTCATAAAAACAAAGCTAACCGCGACAAATCTCGTTTAAGCAAAAAAATCGCTAAATAAGGAAATCGGCTACGGCCGGTTTTTTTATTTTGTCTCAAACAGTCTATTCGATCACCCTTCTGTTGGGTTTCTTTCCATTCTTTTTATTAGTAAACCAGCTGCGGCTGACTCAGCACTTCCTACTCTAAAACAATTGATGTCTAAAAAACGCTCAAAACATCATCGTTTCAAGCGTTCTTTTTGGATTTATTTCGATTGTTTTTCTCTTCTTTTTAACTCTTCAAAAGCTGACCTGTTCGTAAGACAAATAATTGAAAGCTTAATTCTTTTTCGATTTTACCACTTTTGATTTGGTAATCCATTTCAACCAGATCGTCAAATAAACGCCTTAGGATCTTTTCATCAAATTTACGTACCTCTTGCATCGCCAATTTTACACGGTAAGGATGTATCTTTAAAGTCTCAGCAATATTAGCCTGCTGATAACCGATTTTCATCAAAAACTTGGTCTGTAAAAACAAACGTATTTGTGAAAGCAAGATGGCATTGATCTTAATGGTTTCTTCTCCTTGGATAATTAAGTCTTCAAACAACCGCAGCGCTTGTTCTGTTTTCCCGGAAAGAATATATTGTGTCATATCAAAAAGATTATGTTCCAAGGTTTTAGGGACTAACTGTTCCACTTCTTTAACAGTGATCAGTTCTTGTTGTTGCCCATACAATAGTAATTTATTCAATTCCCTCATCATTTTTGATAGATCGAGATCCGTTAACCTTAAAAACAGATCAATCGCTTTACGGTCCATTTGAAACGGTGCATTTTCCAGTGTATTCAATAAATACTGACGTACTTCTTTTTCATTCAATTGCTGAACATTGATGGTCACAGCAGCTTTTTTTAATTGTTTCGTTACTTTTTTCCGCTCATCTAATTTCTCATAGGGAGCAAAAAACACTAAAACTGTTGATTCTAAAGGTTCTTTTAAATAATCAATCAGTAGATCCGTATTTTGTTCAATCCCATTATTCACTTTTTCAGCTGTTAAAAAGTAGGGATTTTCTACAAATACTAGGCGTTGATCACCAAAAAATGGCAAAGTCTCTGCCTCAGCAACCACCTCATCAATACTAGCATTCCCCATATCAAAACTTAAGAAATTCAAGTCATCTTGACTATCGATTTGAATTTTTTTCTGGATTTCTGCTCTTACCTGATCCTGTAAATATTTTTCAGTACCTAGAATCAAATAACAAGGCGCAAGCTTTTCTTTACGGATTTTTTGTAAATCTGCTTGAATACTCATTTCGTTCACCACTTTCAAATTTATCCTACCATGAGTAGCTGGGAATTGCTAGTCCATCATTGTGTGGATCTTTCCGTTTGGATACCAAAAGGGATGCCATTTAAAAGTAATTGCGCCTTGACGGTCGGTACGCAAAGGAGTGACTTTATTCTGCTTTAACGTCGCTAGTACGTCTTCATGAGGATGACCAAATAAATTATTCACGCCACAGGATAAAACACCATAGGTTGCTTCTAATTGCGAAATGAACTGTGGATAACTAGATGTGCGGCTGCCATGATGTCCTAATTTGATCACATCCGCTTTTAAATCTGGATAAGCGTTTCCGATCTTATCTTCTGCGTGCTGATCTAAATCACCTAAAAAGAGAAAACGACAGGACTGATGAGTCATTGACAAGCCAATCGAATCTTCATTTTCGCCCTTCCCCTGGGTAATCGGAGACAACACAAAAAAATCAAAATAACCTTTGATCCAATCACCCTGCCTGACTTCACAAATAGTGGTTCCTGCTTTTTCCAATTTCTGCAACTGCGTATGGAGCCAGGTGCTTTTGCCAGCTCCCCAACCAATATAAATCGTATCGATCTTGAAATGTTTTGCTAATGTCGTGACTTCTCCCACATGATCGATATCGTCATGCGTCAATATCAGTTTATTGATGTGTCGGATGCCATTTCCTTTTAAAAATGGGACAAGATTGAACTCTGCAGGTGGTCTAACCCTTCGCTCTTGCCAAGCTTCTTTTTGAAAACTCAATTTTCCACCAGTATCAATTATAACGATTTCTTTTAAAAACGGCGCTTTAAAAAAAATACTGTCTCCTTGCCCTACATCGGTGAAAGTGATGCTACTTCCGAATTGAAGAAAACGACCAAAAATGAGAATAATGGGTACAAGGAGTGCAGCGGTCACGCATTGAAATGGTTCATGTTGCTTTTTCTCTATAAGCCATAAAAGAAAGCCTAAACTAAATATTAACAACCAGCCATTCGGTCGCCTAATCACTAGATTGGCAAATCTCAACGAATCTAGTAATCTCTCGAAATGGACTAAAAAAGAATCAAGCAACTCGCTAACACTTGGAGGTAATACCCTGCCAAAAACAAATAAAAACGTCAAACAAGGAAGAAATACTTTCTTAAAAACAGGAGCAAAAAGAAGAGTCAACATACTCCCTAATAGTGGCCACTCATAAAAATGCCAAACTGTCAGTGGCATGATGCCGATACTAAATAACACGATAGTAGTGAACTTTTGAAACTTAGTGGTTGGGTGAGACAACAAAAGAAAGAAGAAGCTCATTCCTAAACTTAGCTGGCCCTCTACTTGGAAAAGACAAAGTGGCTCGATCAGCAAAAGTATCCATAAAATAATCGAATAATGATCGAAAGAAGAAAATTTGACATTGAGGAGTTTTAGCCCTAATTTCAATAAGAATGACAGCCCCGCTCTTTTCACTGACACAGAGCCCCCAGATAAGCTAAAATACCCCAAAGTCCCCCCAACTAGTGGGAGATAACTAGCAGTTAATGTCATCCCTCCTCTGCGAAACAGATAATAGAGCCAACCTAAGTAAGTTTGGATGTGCATGCCTGACAAACTGAATAAATGAAGTAAGCCAGTTTCTTTATATGTGTCTTCTGATGCTAAAAACTGACTATCTTTATAGCCAAAGATCAAAGCATTCATATAGATACTCACCTTGTGACTAAAGTGTTCTTGAATAAACGTAATAGACCTTCCTCGTGTTCTGCTCAGCATATTCTGCCAAGCATTACGATTCAAATGTTCTTTGATCTGGCGTATCTGAAATCGTCCTTTGATCCGATGTATTTGGTCATACTTTTTTTTGATCAAACCCATAAGGATTCCTTTGTTTGGAAGTTTCTTGGTAATCCCCGACTACAATTAATTCAATCGCTTCATGTCTAAGAACAAGAAAAGAATTTCTTTCTTGTTCAGATTTGGCATAATAGCTGCAAGAAATCTTTTGCTTGTCCGTTGTGTGCCCAATAAAAGTCACTAAATCTCCATTCATTTTCACTGTGTCTGAGGCGACCATGATACGTTCCAACGTCCTTTGATCATCGATTGGTTTTGTTTCTTTAAACCAGCAAGAAAATAAAACCAGCGTACTACAAATGAGACTTAAACCAATAATTTGTTTATTTTCTTTCCGTAAAAAAAACAAAAAAAATCCAGCGAAAATCAAACGATAATGCCATCTGTCTGTATAATAAAACAAACAAATAAAAATCGAAGAAATCGCTGGAAAAATGAATCGATTCTGTGTTTGATCACAAAATCTACTAAACATGTTCTCCTGATAATTCTTTTTGGAGTTTAGAAAAGTGAGTAGAATCCAATGATACTTGATGAACAGTTGCACCTAATTGTTCGATCAATGATTGTGCATACGGATCATTTCGATAATCATGTAAATAGTTGATTTTTTTGATTCCTGCTTGTAATAAGGCTTTTGTACAAGCTAAACAAGGGAAATGAGTCACGTAAATCTCTGCGCCCTCCGTAGGTATGCCTAGTTTTGCACATTGTAATAAAGCATTCATTTCCGCATGGATCGTTCGCAAGCAATGACCATCGACGATATAACAGCCTTCATCAATGCAATGAACATCCCCACTAACAGCGCCATTGTAGCCTCCAGCAATGATCCGTTTTTCTCTTACTAAAGTTGCGCCGACTTCTAATCGTGTACAAGTACTTCTCAATGATAATAATACTGCTTGAGCCATAAAATATTGGTCCCAAGGAATCCGTTCATTGCTCATATTAGCCACCTCTATCGTTTATTCTATAGTAATTGTAACGAAGTTTTTGATTTTTTCAACTGTCTTCTGACCAATTCCGTCTATTTCTTGAAGCTCGTCAATACTTTTGAACGATCCATTATCTTGTCTATACTGAATAATTTCTCGGGCTTTTTTTTCACCGATCCCCGGTATTTGTTGCAATTGCGAAAGATCAGCGGTATTAAGATGCACTCGATCTGGGTTTGTGTCCGCTGAATCTACCGTCGCTAGACTAGCATTTGAGCTTTCTGGAATTTCTTCGCCTACTTCAGGAACGTACAGCATTTGTTGATCCGTTATTTTTGCTGCAAAGTTGATCTGTTTCTCGTCAGCTGATTCCGTCAGCCCACCTGCTTTTTGAATGACATCAAAGACCCGATCTTCTGCCACAAAAGCGTACATTCCAGGTCGTTTTACCGCTCCTTTCACATCGACATAAATCACTGACCTAGTCGATGTACTCACCGTTTCATCAATTGGCTTCGTTTCAGAACTGTTCTTTTCCGGAGCCTCAATCGATTGGTTTGTCAAAAATAGTTGATCCTTTTTACTTGATTGACTGAAAAAATGAACCATCATTCCACCAAGGATGATGACCCCTATGATGCCAAAGATCCCTCCGATCACAAATTTTGGTGAAGAAAAGTTGCTAGTGTAGAAACGCTTTCGTTTGTTTTTCCATTCTTCGCTCATTGTGACAATTTTCCGATTGGTTTCCTTTCATTAAATTATGAAGAAGTTTTTTCTCTTCATGATTAAATACGTCAAATCATTTTTCTACATGAAAATAAACCTACTTTTGGGACAATTATTTTTATGAAGAATGAATCTTTCATACCTTTAAACATTTCAGGAATAGGCGTTGACATAGGGTCTATACTCCTCTTTTCATTAACTAGCAAAAAACATCAAAATCACTTTTACTGACTTTAATGTTTATCTATTTTTCTATTCGTTTTTGAAAAATAGTTTCAAGTTCACACTCTTAGCGAAGCTCTTCCTTGATTTTTTTGAGCATGTACCCGACTTACCTAAGCAATCCTAAATACGATATCTTTGCCACTGTCTCTCTAGCGGCTATGTACAATTATTCTCACTATGCCAAAGAGCAATGCCTCAACTACATCAACTTTCCAAGTGTTCAAATCTCCTAAATAAGTCAAAGACTCGCTTTTCCTCATGAATAATCGTGAGCTAGTTTACATAGATTTTATAAGATATTTTTTTACGGACAAAATATTCCATTGTCTAAACTAGTCGTTATACCATATCCAGATAGGTAACTAGTACGATTACGAGACATGTAACGATCATGTAAATAATGTTTTCTAAGCGTCTTGTATGATTTTTTAGAATAATCCCAGGATCAGTAGAATTGAAACTAGTCCGATACTCGATTGGCACAAAATTACCGATACATATTCCGAATAACAAAAGTAAAAAAGGCCAATTTGTAATAACTCCTCTATTCATAAACGCACCTATGATTGAGCTAACATAAATCACCATTTGAATCATTATAATTACAATCGCTTTTTTTCTCATCATTAATCCTCTCCAAGTAAATTTAGAAAAACAAACAGGACTTGATCACAAAATAAAAGTGGTAGTTGGTTTTAAATAGATTTCAAGAATAAAATTCTCCAGCTCTTTCCTCTATTTTCAGAATACCCAATGAATCGGATAAATGTAAAAATCAAAAGCTGTGTGCCAACGTAGTTTTTACTAGGGAATCAGTAAAAAAACACTGACTTAGAACGATCTGATCATCTTACTGTATTCATTTTTTTGTCCTTCGATTATATCATACATCTTCACTTTATTTCCTATTTTTTCATTTAACCGAAAATTTTTCCATTATAAGTTTAAACTCTTTATCAACTGACGCAGTTAAAAATAACTTTTATTTTACTGATCAAACGAATAAAAAAGCTTACCTCATACACATAGATCCCCTCATGGCTAGTTTCTATTCATTTTAGTTTCTCTATAAAAAAGAGACAGACAAGCTTTCTGTTAAGGCTGAGTCATTGAAAACATCAATCTTAAAGGAAATTTTGTCTGTCTATTTATTCGTTCAAAAACCGTTTCATGAACAACGATAAAAAAATGTTGTTGAAACAAAACGATTTATAATGAATCTTTAGTTCATCTTTTCTAAATAATCAAGGGCATCTTGGACGGTTTTCACTGGTACAATTTTCATTGAAGAGTTCAATTCTTTCGCAGCAGCTTTGGCTTCTTCGTAATTGGTTTTGATTTCTGGATGTTTCTTCTTGATTTCATCTGAGATTGGATCATCCGGTGCAAAGAATATTTCAACGCCAGCTTTGTCTGCACTAGCCACTTTTTTATCAATACCACCAATTCGCCCAACTTCACCGTCGCTATTAATCGTTCCAGTACCAGCAATTTCTTTCCCATGACGAAGATTTTTACCGGTCAATTGTTCATAGATTTCCAGGGTAAACATCAAACCAGCAGACGGCCCTCCGATTGATCCTGAATTAATCATTACATCTGTATCCGACTTGATACTCGTATGATCGGTTAAAGTAATCCCAATCCCTGCTTTATTATCCGTTGGCAGTTCGATCAATTTACCTGAAGTTTCGTTTTCTTTGCCATCTCGGAGATAGGTGATCGTGACCGTATCGCCGACTTTTTTACTTTTGACATACTTCATAAATGCTTCTGCACTTTTAAAGGTTTGTCCATCAACTTTTGTGACTGTATCACCAACTGCTAATTTTCCATAGAAATTGGAATTCTTCTCGACACTCATGACATAGACACCTTTAAATTCCATCTGGTAAGAGCGCCCTGCCAATTTTAGTGCTTGCTCAATCGCTGCATTTTGGGAAGACTCCATATAATATTGTTGGATTTGATTGTATTCTTCGCTAGTCGCCCCGCCAGTCAACTCCTCAGCGCTAATCAAATCTTCAAACGGTGCTAGCTTGGCTTTGACTGCTGTAAAACCAGTTGCTCGACGGATGCCCACTGAAGTTAATGAAAAGGAACCTGAATCTTTGTCCTTTTTCCCATTGACGGTAATCAGCTCTTTCAAATTGATGGTTACTCCTGGTGCTTCCACATAAAAAGGAAGTGGAATTACCACGAACCCAATAATAAATATCCCTAAAAAAATGACAAGAATTGTCTTTAACCATCTTTTAAAGTCCATCATTTTCACGCTTTCCAGCTAACGCTTCGTTGATTACTGGTGGAAGATAGTCACTGACATCTCCCCCAAAGTATAAGACTTCTTTTAATAAACTAGAACTAACGTGACTATATTCTTGTTTAGCCAATAAAAAGACCGTCTCGATTTCTTGATTTAAATGATGATTCATTTGAGCAATATCCCGTTCATATTCAAAATCCTTTACACTACGGATACCACGAATGATGGTTTGAACAGCTAATTCATTCGCAATCTCGACTGTTAATTGATTTTCCTGGTGGTACACTTTAACATTCGGAAGATGACGAACAGCTTGAGTAATCAATGTAACTTTTTCATCAACGGTAAATAGATGTTTTTTTGACGTATTCACAAATACCCCAATGATGACCTCATCAAACATTTTTGCTGCTCGTTCGACCATATCTAAATGCCCATTCGTGAACGGATCAAAGCTGCCTGGAAACAAGGCTTTTTTCATAGGTCTTCCTCTTTTCTGTAGATAGTCACAGTTGAAATACCATACGTTTGTTTTCTGATTTGCGTAAAATCAGCAATCTTTTCTGGTAATTCCACTGTTTTATCAGTTTCACATACAATAACTGCCGAATCATTAAAAAGGTCCAGCTCCGTCATTTTGATTATTTGGTCAAGAATTTTTTGTTTGGCATATGGTGGGTCAAGAAATAAATAATCAAATTTTTGCTGATCATTTGCCAGCTTTTCGATGGCTTTGTCCGCATCAAGTTTTAACGTGGTGAATTTTTCTGGCTCTTTCGTTACTTTAATGTTTTCTTGGATTATTTTTAGCGCTTGGTAATTTTTGTCTACACAAAAGGCATGCCCACAGCCACGAGAAACTGCTTCGATAGCTAACCCGCCACTACCAGAAAATAGGTCTAAGACTGTTTCTCCGTCGAAGTAAGGACCGATCATATTGAAGATCGATTCTTTCACTTTATCTGTGGTGGGACGTGTATTAGCCCCTGCTAAACTCTTTAAGCGTCGTCCACCATATGTTCCTGATATGACTCGCATTGACTCACTCCTTTTAAAAATCGTGCTGTTACTAGTATACCAAAAAAAAAGATAAAAAAACTTGGATAGCCATTAATTTCATGCTTTCTCAAGTTATTTTTATCTTTTTTATTTAAGAGATGAATGATTTACACAAAACAGGTTTAAAAGACATGGTCTGCTAAACGAATCTTAGTATTGATCTCCTCAATCTCAAAACCTTCTTCTTTGACTGGTTGCTTCGTACCAATCTTATCAGCAAAGTTCATTTCGACGTCTGGACGATAAGAGCGTTCAACTTTGCGAACAAAATGAAGTTTGTTGATTCGTTCTGCAGTTTGCTCAAATGTGTCTTCATTCAAATACAATACGACATATTTCATTTTACGTGAAACGTAATGAAGCAATCCAAATTTCTTCAAATTTTTTAATTGTTTCAAACTGTATACCCAGACAATCAACCCACGTCGTTTCGTTAGTTGAAATTCATTTTTTTCATCATTCATGACAGTTACCTCCACATCCACTACGCCCCTCTTGTTCAAAAAAAGGATTTCCCGCATCAATTTTAATCGTCAACGATACCGTTTCTGCTAACTGTTGGCTAATTTTATCCAATAGATCTTGCAATTGTGTTTCCATACAACGAAAATCCGCTACTTTTTCATGCAAATCAAGTTGGCGTTTGGCTAACCGAACAGCTCTTTGCTTCTCTCGAAATTCTGGTGCATATTTTTGATAAGGAACAACTTTTTCAAACTGTTCTTTTTTTATTGAGAAATCATTAATCAATAAATTGACATCCGCTGATTGTTCCATCACTTTTTTAGCTTTTAAATATTTTTTCATCGTCTCGCTTTTTTTGATACAATTGGATAAGCTCTGACATTGATCTTCTAAGGCAAATAATTCCTCATTGATTATCACTGCTATCGGTACTCTCCTTACCTTCTTCTTGCATTAAGACTAACATATTTTCTTTTGAAAAAGCAATTCCTAATAGATCGGAAGTGTTAACTAAAAAGCGGTCGTGATAGTACGGATCACTATACAAAAATAAAAATGTAAACGTTGGATCAATCACTGGATGGGTAAAGACACCGGTCGATTGGGGAAGCTTTCTTTTTGCGACTAACGAATCAATTTCATCAGTAGTCAATGAAAACTTAGCAGTTGCGTTTGTACTACCCGCTATTTGTTGCCATTCTGCTAATCGTTCTTTCGTCAAAATATCTTCTGGTCTATTAAGGTAATCACTTAAAAGCAGTTTCGTTTGAGTAGAAAAACCGGTCGTCTGCTTATAAAGTGGTAAGCGATCCAATTGCCTTAACTGATTCAACAATTGAACACTATGACCTTCTTTTGCTTGATTGATTTCAGCCCAATCTACTTGATCGTCTATTTTATATTGCGGTAAGTCTGAACCAAATACTTGATAGGGATGAAGTTTCAACAAACTAGCTTTATCCAAATAAACGATCGAAAACAGTCCATTACTACTTTGGTCGAAGAATAAAATAGCAAACGTATCATTATCAAACGCAATCAACGGTCGATAATTCATATCTTCTTCCATCAATTCGATCCCGACATCTGTTCCATTGTATTGAAAATTAAAATTCGTATAGATCGTGGTGATCTCTGTTAGATCTTGCATTGTCATCCCTAAGTAAAAAGGAGCAATCGTTGAGTTGTCCGTATTTAATACTTTAATCGTGGAAACTTTATCTTTTGTGATATTCGCTTCAAAGGATAAGTGATTGATTTGATCATGGTAATATCTTGTTTCAAAACCAAACCCACTCGTCAAGCGTTCATAGGGATCGCCAAAACGTTGCTCTAATTCATCAACTGATTGACCAACATACGTGGAAAAGCCAGATGTTTCCAACTTCTGGTATTTCCACGTAGTCATTTGATTTTGAGTGATTTGCTCTGAGCTTTTTTTTACTTCAAGTTTAGGAGGAAACAACACCGGCTGCATGTAAAATGCAATGATCACTGATAACAATATCGCACCAAATAACCCTAGCCGTTTCATCTTTTTCCCACCTTTATTTTTCAGTTACTTCAATCAATAAATCACCAGAAGCGATCGCATCGCCATCTGTTACATAGACATGCGCAATTTCACCATCAAAACGAGCTTCAATTGCTGTTTCCATTTTCATTGCTTCCGTGATCATCAATGTATCGCCTTTTTTGACATGATCGCCTTTTTTGACTAATACATCTAATACAGAACCAGACATCGTTGCACCGATATGTTCACGATTTGTTGGTTCAGCTTTCACACGTGTTTGTACAGTACTGATGATCGAATGGTCGTTCACTGTGATTTCACGACGTTGCCCATTCAAATTAAAGAATAAGACACGATTTCCTTCAATATCTGGTTCACCGATTTCATCCAAGCGAATAATCAAAATCTTGCCTTTTTCAATTTGAACATTCACCGTTTCTCCTAAGCGAATCCCTTGGAAGAATGTTGGTGTATCAAGTAATGTCACATCACCAAATTGATTATAGGCCGCTTGATAATCTAAAAAGACTTGCGGATACATCAAGTAGCTCAGCACTTCTTCTTGTTTAGGTTCATAGCCGATTTTTTCAGCTAATTCTGCTTTGACTTGTTGGAAATCAACTGGTTTAGCTAAAGCTCCAGGACGTTCAGTAATCGCTTCTCGTCCTTTAAGGATGATCTTTTGTAATTTTTCCGGGAATCCTCCAACCGGTTGTCCTAGCTCTCCTTGGAAGAAAGTAATCACAGACTCTGGGAAACTCAATGTTTCACCTTTTTCATAGATATCTTCCTCCGTTAAATCATTTTGAACCATGAACAAGGCCATGTCTCCTACAACTTTTGATGAAGGGGTAACTTTCACGATATCACCAAACATTAGGTTCACTGTATGGTACATCTGTTTGATGTCATCCCATTTATTTCCTAAACCAACTGCTTTGGCTTGTTGTTGGAGATTAGAGTATTGTCCACCAGGCATTTCATGCATATATACTTCTGTTTCTGGTGCATTCAAACCGTTCTCAAATGGTTTGTAATACATACGGACATCTTCCCAGTAATGATTCAATTGTTGTGCATTTTGAATATTGATCTCTGGCAACCGTGGACCGTTGACCAAAGCATAATACAAACTGCTCATACTTGGTTGACTTGTATTCCCACTCATCGCACTCATCGCCACATCAACGATATCTACCCCAGCCTTTGAAGCTGCAGAATAGGTAATGATTCCATTTCCACTCGTATCATGTGTATGAAGGTGGATTGGCAAATCAGTAGTCTCTTTTAATTCACTAATCAAGCGATAAGCAGCTTGTGGTTTCAGCAAGCCAGCCATATCTTTGATCGCAATGATATGCGCCCCAAGTTGTTCTAGTTCTTTCGCCATGTCCTTGTAATATTGGACATTATATTTTGCACGACTAGGATCATTGATATCTCCGGTATAGCAGATCGCAGCTTCTGCAATCTTACCTGTGTCTCGAACCGCTTGGATACTTTTTTCCATTTGCGGTACCCAGTTCAAACTGTCAAAGATTCGAAACACATCAATTCCTTGAGCCGCTGCTTCTTTCACAAATTCTACTAAGACGTTATCCGGATAATTGGAATAACCGACTGCATTTGAACCTCTGAACAACATTTGTAACAGCGTATTTGGCATCAATGCTCGGATCTTTCTTAATCTTTGCCAAGGATCTTCATTCAAGAAGCGATAAGCGACGTCAAAGGTTGCTCCTCCCCACATCTCACTTGAGAATAGTTCAGGTAATCCTTCACCGGTCAATTGAGCAATCTCTTTAAAGTCTTTCGTACGAACACGAGTTGCTAATAAACTTTGATGAGCATCTCTAAATGTCGTATCAGTCAATAACAAGTTTTCTTGCGATTTGATCCATTGGACTAACGCATCCGAACCATCAGAATCTAAAACATTTTTTGCTGTCAGATAATCTGGGCGTTTAATCAAATCTTTCGGTACCCGAGGAGATTCATAAAATGGTTTTTCACCATTTTTGATTCCCGGGAAGCCATTCACGGTAATTTCACCGATGTATTTCATTGTTTTATTCCCACGGTCGCGTAAACGAGGGAACTCAAACAGTTCTTTTGTATTATCGATAAATGTCGTTTTAGCATTTCCTGATTGAAATTCAGGATGGGAAATCACATTCAACATAAATGGGATATTGGTTTTGACTCCACGAATCCGAAATTCTTTTAAGCAACGTTCCATTTTTTGGATTGCCGTATCAAAATCTGCCGCATGCGTACAAACTTTGACTAAAAGTGAATCAAAGTATGGGGTAACCACATATCCTGCATAAGCATTACCGACATCTAAACGCACTCCGAAACCACCAGGTGAACGGTAAGTATCGATTTTCCCTGTATCAGGAAGAAAATGATTCAACGGGTCTTCTGTAGTGATCCGACATTGAATCGCAGAACCATTTAGTTTGATATCTGCTTGTTGCGGCAGACCAATTTCACTGTGTAAATCTTTCCCTTGGGCAATCAATAATTGAGTAGTCACGATGTCCACATCGGTAATCATCTCTGTAATCGTATGTTCCACTTGGACTCGAGGGTTGACTTCGATAAAATAAAAGTCATTTCCTTCAACTAAAAATTCAACCGTCCCAGCATTGACATAACCAACGTGTTTCATTAATTGAACGGCTGCTTGACAGATGCGTTCGCGTTGTTCAGTCGACATGGAGACACAAGGGGCTACCTCTACTACCTTTTGGTGACGTCTTTGTACAGAGCAGTCTCTTTCAAATAAATGGATCACATTTCCATGTTTATCGCCCAAAATTTGGACTTCGATGTGTTTAGGATTTGCAATATATTTTTCAACATACACTTCATCGCTGCCAAAAGCCGCTTTTGCTTCACTTTTCGCACGATCATAGCCTTCTCGAGCGCTTTTTTCATCATGGGCGACACGCATTCCTCGTCCCCCACCACCTAGAGCGGCTTTAATCATGATCGGATAACCGTACGTTTCAGCAAAAGACAAAGCATCTTCGACCTTTTCAATCGGTCCATCAGTCCCAGGAATCGAAGCAATTCCAGCTGCGATAGCTGCCGCTTTTGCTTTGATCTTGTCACCAAAGATATCCAAATGATGTAAGTCTGGTCCTACAAAAGTGATGCCTTCTTCCTTGCATCGTTTTGCAAAACTTAGATTTTCAGATAACAACCCATAGCCTGGATGGATTGCATCCGCTCCACAGGCTTTCGCAATGGCAATAATCCCTTCAATATCTAAGTAAGCGTCAATCGGTTTTTTCCCTTCGCCAACTAGATATGCTTCATCTGCTTTAAACCGGTGCACGGAATACTCATCTTCTTTTGCGTAGATACCTACAGTTTTAATTCCTAATTCTGTACATGCTCGAAACACTCGTACAGCAATTTCTCCTCTGTTAGCAACTAAAACTTTTTCCATCAAACCACTCCTACATCTTTTTAGTATAAACCTAAACTTTTTCGTTTTTCATCTGCACTGATATTCAAGACGAAGCCAACACAAATGGATAACATCAATAAACTAGATCCTCCCTGACTCAAAAATGGGAAAGTGATCCCAGTTAACGGAATAACGCCGGTTATCCCTCCCAAATTGATAAATATTTGGATCATGAACATGGCACCAATCCCAATACATAATAGAGAATTAAATGGATCTTTTGAGCGAATCCCCACCAAAAAGATCCGAACAATCATAAAAAACAGTAAAGCAAGAATCAAGATCCCCATGATCACGCCTAACTCTTCTACCACAATGGCATAAATAAAGTCCGTCTGCGCTTCATTTAAAAAACCTTTTTTCTGGATACTATTTCCAAGACCTCGACCAAAAAGCCCTCCATTGAACATCGCATAATAACCATTAGCTAATTGATGACCTTTGTTCAACTCGTCAGAAAAAGGATTTTGATAAATGGCAAATCGGTTATAGATATATTGTAAACGTCCGGGAAATATTTTCCCGTGGGTGATATTGATCAACCAGATTGCTAAAGCACTCAAGCCAACCCCACCGACCCCAACGATCAACGTATAAACGTAGTTGATACCACTAGCCAAAAGTAAGACTAAGATAATTAAAAAAATGACAGTTGCATTACCAAAATCGGGTAAAATAGCAACTAGCGCTGTTAGTGCCAACACTAACAGTAACGGTCTTTTAACAGTAGAAACAAAATCTTTTTGAACGCTTCTTTGTCTTTTAGATAACATTAATGCTAAGTACCAAATCACAATGATCTTTAAGTATTCAGCTGGCTGGAGAGAGAATCCAGCGATTTGAAGCCATCCTTTCGCTCCATTGATCTCTTTCCCGAAGAATAAAACGATCAATAGCAAGATCGTCAGTACAGCAATAGCTGCCATAATCAGTCGTTGATTTTTTAATACGGATGTTTTCATTTTATATAAAAGTCCAATAGCTACTAAGCTAACGCCCCAAAACAAACTTTGGTTAAAAAAAGAGGCGGAAGGACTGCTTCCATTTTCTAGCAATAAATAAGATGATGAACTATAGACCATGATTAAACCTAAAATACATAGAATCAAGTAAGGAATCAAAATACTATAGTTTAATAAATGCCTTTTTTTTACTTTCTTAGGCAAGTTTACTCCTCCTTGCCAATTTCTTTTTTATCGTAATTTTCTTGGTAAACCTCACTATATAATCGGTTCAGTTCACGCTCTAGCTCACTCAGCAACAATTGACCTTGCGTTTTATCGATGATGCCTACACGAACGGCAAATCCGACTTGTTGTGAGAAGCCATACATTTGCGTATCTACTACTTCTTCAAATGCCTTACATTGTGAGATACACAGGCTATTTTTTTGATTTTTGATCAAGCGTTTGATTCGTTCTGATTCATCTTTAAGCACTTGAACTGCAAATTCATTTGATAGAGAATCCATCTAAGCCTACCCCCATTCTAAGTTTATTTATTATAACATACTTAAAATTCTAACGGGGAAAAATCCCAGTTTTCGCTCAGGGATTTTCTTCTTTTTTTACTATTTGCTAGCCCATCATGAGCAAAAACAATAGATGCACTAATTTTACAAACAATACACTACTTAACTAGAAAGTATCAGTGCTAAAAAAGCGTCCCCGTATTTGTCTAACTTGCTTTGTCCTACTCCTTTTATCTGCAATAAAGAAAGTCGATCTTTTGGACGTTGTCGACTCATTTCTTTTAAAGTCGCATCTGAAAAAACCACATAAGGCGGCACGCCTGCTTCAGAAGCTAAGTCAGTTCGTAACTCTCTTAGCGTTTCAAATAAGGTGTCAGCTTCTTCATCAGAAAGTTGTTGGACTTTTTCAGCTTCTTTTTTAAATACTTTTTGTTTCCCTTTTAACACTTCGATTCCTAGTTCCGTTACTTTCAACGTGGGGTATTCACCGTTCATTGAATACAGATAACCACCAGAAATAAGATACTCGATCAACTGAAGAATATCTTTTTGTGCCCATTTTTTTAATAAGCCATAAGTTGATAACGCTTGAAAACCTAGCATCTTGACTTTTTGTTCTTTCGAACCAGCTAATACCTTCATCAACAATTGTTTCCCATAATTTTCACCCATGCGTTTCAAGCAAGACAACACCATCTGTGTTTCAGTCGTTACATCGACTAGTTCACGTTCATCTAAACAGTTACCACATCTTCCACATGGGATACTTTTTTCGCCAAAATAAGTAAGAATATATTGTTGCAGACAGGATTCGATGTAGACGTATTCCGTCATTGCTTTTAATTTTTCGTATTCTTTTTGTTTTTGTGACTCTTCTCGTTGGGATTGTTGGATAAAAAATTTTTGGACCTGTATATCTTGGGGAGCAAACAACAAGACAGCCTCACTTAAGAGCCCATCACGACCTGCTCTTCCCGCCTCCTGATAGTAAGATTCTAAAGAACCAGGAATCTGATAATGAATGACGAAGCGGATGTTACTCTTATTGATCCCCATGCCAAAAGCATTCGTTGCAACTAATAATTCTATACGGTCATATAAAAAGTCCTCTTGGATTTCTGTTCGTTGGCTTTCACTCATCCCACCATGATATCTGCCAACACTGAAATCAAATTTATTTAACAAATGATAGATTCGATCAACTTCTTTGCGGGTAGCGGCATAAATGATCCCTGATTGCTTTTTATTGATACGCAGATACTCAATTAAGTACTGCTCTTTTTTTTGATCTTTTACTACTTGTAAACGTAGATTTTCTCGTGCAAAACCCGTTTGAATATGATTATCCATTGGTATCTTTAAAAGTCTTTTAATATCTTCTGCTACTTGCTTTGTTGCAGTAGCAGTCAATGCCACAATGACCGGTCGTTGATCAAACGTGCTTAATGTTTCTGCCATATGAAGATAGCTTGGACGAAAATCATGTCCCCATTGTGAGATACAATGCGCTTCATCAATTGCTATCAGTTGCACGTGCCAACGTTTCATTGATTGGATAAAATCTGGCATGATAAACCGTTCTGGCGCAACATATAATAATTGGATTTGTTGCTGTTCGAGTAATCGAAACCGAGAAGCAGTCTCATAACTATCCAATGAACTATTGATAAATGTCGCTGAAATGCCTAACTGATTGGCAGCATCTACTTGATCTTTCATCAGAGAGATCAAAGGAGAAATGACCACAGTCAAGCCATCCAGCATTAAGGCTGGCAATTGATAACAAATGGACTTCCCACTTCCTGTAGGCATGATCCCTAGGACGTCTTCATGACCAAGTACCTTTTGGATAATTTCTTTTTGTCCAGGGCGAAATACTTCATAACCAAAGTATTGTTTTAATATATCATTCATTTTATCCCTACTTTTTAGTTGATTTAAGAGGTTGTGAAAGAAGCGATCAGCTCCGATGACAATAAGAAAGAATTTTTTAAAACAGCTTCTCATGTTTTGAAAAATTCAGGCTTATTTCAAGGAGCTGATGCTTGAACACCGTGAATCAGAGGTTGTGAAAAGAGCGCTTTGACCTGAGCGCTCACCAAGTAAAAACTGCGCCGAGTAATCGAAGGAGCATTAAGGATGAAAATCTCGAAACAGCTCCCCATGTTTTACGAAATTCAGCTTTATGTCAAAAAACTGTCGCTCGTCCACGGTTTAGTTTTTTTTTATTTATAAAAAGCCTAGAGCAATCTTTTATTATTGACTCTTCTATCGCCCCTCTATAACTATAATACGTCAATTATATTTTACTTCTCCAAGCAATCAAGTACAACATTCTTTTTGTGAAACTTCTGCTTTTCGTGAAACAAAAACCGAGGTAATTAAAGATTTTAAAAAGACTTTTAATAAACTTTTAGCGTACTTATTGAATTTTTCTTTTAATTTTTATTAACTTCTCCACAGATAACAATTTTAGAAAAAGGAAAAACAATTCTCTCCTTTTAATTTCAAACAATTGAATACGTTCTAAAAAATTGAGAAGCAAAATTTGCCGACAGTATTTTTCTTTTCATCCACTTTAATGCTGATTTACCAGTCATCTGAACAAAAATAAACCGAAGATGCCCGAAAATAGTTACTCCTATTTTTGGACTTCTTCGGTTTATTTCTCAAAGCTAAACATCACTGTATCAACAAGTTGAACAGATGATTATTTTTTCTTTTTAGAAGCTTTTTCACGTGCATTTTTGTTTAAGATTTGTTTTCTTAAACGGATACTTTCCGGTGTTACTTCACAATATTCATCGTCATTCAAGAATTCTAACGATTCTTCTAACGTCAATTGTTTTGGTTTTTTGATAACAGATGTTTGGTCCTTGGTAGCAGAACGAACGTTAGTCATTTGTTTTGCTTTCGTAATGTTAACAGTCAAGTCATTGTCACGACTATTTTCACCAATGATCATGCCTTCATAAACTTCTGTACCTGGTTCAACAAAAACAGTTCCACGTTCTTCGATACTCATGATTGAATAAGTTGTTGCTTTTCCAGTATCAATCGATACTAACGCACCTTGGTGTCGTCCACCGATTTGACCTGGTAACATTGGTAGGTATTGATCAAATGTGTGGTTCATGATGCCGTAGCCACGAGTCATTGAAAGGAATTCAGTTGAATAACCGATCAAGCCACGAGCTGGTGTTAAAAATGTCAAACGGATTTGTCCATTACCAGTATGGATCATGTCTTGCATTTCACCTTTACGTAAGCTCAATGATTCGATTACGCTACCCATGTATTCTTCAGGTGTATCAATTTGAACACGTTCAAAAGGTTCACATTTCACGCCATCAATTTCTTTTTCGATAACTTCAGGACGAGATACTTGTAGTTCATAACCTTCACGACGCATGTTTTCGATCAAGATTGACAAATGAAGTTCTCCACGACCAGAAACAGTCCAAGCATCTGGAGAATTTGTTGGTTCAACACGTAATGAAACATCCGTTTGCAACTCAGCCATCAAGCGTTCTTCAATTTTACGAGCAGTGACATATTTTCCTTCACGGCCAGCAAATGGTGAATTATTCACTAAGAAAGTCATTTGCAGTGTTGGTTCGTCAATGTGTAGAATTGGCAGAGCATCTTGGTGGTCCACAGGTGTCACTGTTTCCCCAACGAAAATATCTTCCATTCCTGATACGGCAATTAGATCTCCAGCTTTTGCTTCGTCAATTTCTAAACGTTTCAAGCCGAAGAAACCAAATAATTTAGTTACACGGAATTTTTTAACTGAACCGTCTAATTTTAGTAAGGCAACTTGGTCCCCTACTTTGATCGTTCCACGGAAGACACGACCAATCCCGATACGTCCAACATAGTCGTTATAATCAAGCAATGATACTTGGAATTGTAATGGTTCATCGCTATTGTCTACTGGCGCAGGGATTTTTTCAACAATTGTATCAAAGATCGGTGCCATTGTTGGTTCTTGATCAGCTGGATCATCAGACAAGCTAGATGTTCCGTTTAATGCTGAAGCATAGATAACTGGGAAATCTAATTGATCATCATCTGCACCTAGTTCAATAAATAATTCTAATACTTCATCAACAACAAACTCAGGTCGTGCAGAAGGTTTATCAATTTTATTCACAACTACGATCGGTGTAATATGTTGTTCTAGCGCTTTTTTCAAAACAAAACGAGTTTGTGGCATCGTTCCTTCATAAGCATCAACTACTAAGACAACGCCGTCAACCATTTTCATGATTCGTTCAACTTCGCCACCAAAGTCCGCATGCCCAGGTGTATCCATGATATTGACACGAATCCCTTTATAATCAACTGCGGTATTTTTTGCTAAAATCGTGATTCCACGTTCTTTTTCTAAAGCATTTGAATCCATCGCACGTTCTTGTAATTGTGTGTGTGCGTCTAATGTATCTGATTGTTTCAATAATTCATCAACCAATGTGGTTTTTCCGTGGTCAACGTGGGCGATGATCGCTACGTTACGGATATCATTTCTATAGTTCAATGTAACTAACTCCTTCTCGGTTCTTTATGACAGTGCAATTTTACTCGACTGTTTATTATAGCAAACTTTTTTCATGAAATATAGTAAAATGTTTTCATTTTTTCGAGAAAATTAATATTTTAGCCATATTTTTCTTAATTATGCGGTTTTTTTTTACTTATTTAGCGAATCAGCCGCAGCAATAAGTGCCCGAATTTCATCATAGGCTTGAGGTGTAGCCGCAATATAATATTCTCTTCCTCGAAATTTTAGCTTTTCTCCTGAGATACCGCTATATTTCATTCCAAATCCATCGAGCAAAACATTCCCTGCGCCATAGTCCCACGGGCTCAAATTTGCAATATAACCAATATGTTTCCCTTTTAAAAGTGCAATCATTTCTAGTCCTGCACATCCATAAATACGAACACCCATACTTTGTTCACCAATTGTTCGGACATTCCACCGATTATGACTAAAAAGATAACCGTTCAAACCAATAAGTCCATCTTTTAAACGAAGGTCTTCTGGCTTAGTTAACGGATGGTCATTCATATAAACACCTAAATCTTTTCCACCCCAATACAGCGCTTCTTTCATCACGTCATAAATAAAACCAAGTTGTCCAACACCATCTTGATAAACGCCTAACATAATACAAAAATTCTCTTGTTCAAGTACGAAGTTCATGGTTCCATCAATTGGATCAATAACAAATACTTGCCCTTCAAAGCTTTCTAACTCACTGTAACCTTCTTCTTCTGCGAGAATCTTTGCTTCTGGATTATACGCCTGAATCTTTTCAATCAAAAAAGCTTGGACTTCACGATCCATATTGGTAACCAGATCTTTTCGATTGGTTTTTTGATCAACTTTAAGCGTCTTGATTTGTACCGCACGAATTTTCTCAGCTGCTTCTTCAAGCCAGATTTTGATCTGAGGGATCAGTTCTTGTTTATTCATGTTCTCACCCATTCATTTTTAGGATTTTTTTCTGATTCTTTTTTGCTGCTTGAACTGTTCGATACAATGAATAACCTGATACTTTTTCAAATTCTTTTCCTAATTTTTTTTCTTCTCCAATAGATGGAATAACCGTTTTGAATTGTTGGTATGATTTTAGAAACCGAGCATTATCGATGCCCTTTTCATTCGCTAACTCTAAATCCTCCCACATCTTCATCACAATGACCATTTCCTCGGTGGTCCAGTCTAAATCAAGCGGGTATTGATAATCTTGCATACTTCATTCTCCTATTTCCTATAGTCAAAATCAGTGTATCATAAGAATAAGTACATAACCAAATAGTTTCGATTTTCTAGTTTACATAATTAATTTATAGTTGAATAACTATTTTATATCGCTAGCTAAGAAAAATAAGTAATAGTCTATAAAAATTCACACGTTCATACAAAGAACCGTCACTAACAAAATAGAGAAAATAAATTCTGTCGGTGACGTAGGTTTATTTATTAAGATAAGAGGAAAAGATCTAACATTTTTACTTTTCCTAAGGGATTTCATATGAAACTAACGTCCTTCATGTTCAGGTATGTTTAACGAGCTCATAGACGCTTCATTAGCAAAACTATGATTTATCCGATATTGTTCATTTATTTTAGTGGCAGTGTATGTTTCATCTTTTGAAATTAATTTAAACATCCCCTTCTGTAGTTCAGCAAATTTAGAATTCCCTTCATTTTCTAAAAAAATCTTATAGAACCAATTTTGAGAGGATAAAGACGAATTTTTAATATAATGATAATGTGGCAATGCTTTGACAACAACTTCAATAAGTACTTCTGTATCGACCTTAGGCCTATATGATTCATTATCCTTTCTACTTAAATAATGAAGTAAGGTGCTTTTAACATCTCGTTTAGTAATGATATTTCCTCCATTAACAGCTAGTTCATTGTATTTTTGAATCGTTTTGTTTAGTTCAAAATTTATTATATTATCGCTAAGTATCTCTTCTGATGATATAGTACTTGGAATCTCTGCTGCATTAATATACATCGTAAATTCAGACGAAGAAACATATTTTTCTAAATTTTCAGAAAAACTCTCCAAACTTATTGGATTTTCTAAAATTGCTTTGGGTAAAATTTCACTGAACTGAGATTGTTCAGAAATTCCTATTTTATTCATAATAATGCTTATTTCCCTATTGGCCTCTTCACTGAGAGGAACAACTTTACCAAACTCTGAATGTTCACTCAAAATTTTTTCAACGATACAATGATAGCTTGATTTTTCTAATAGCTCTGGTAAATAATCGTTTAATTTTTCCCATGGAAATTTTAGCTTTTCTTCTAATATTTGTTTCATACTTTTGGTACTAATCTTATTTGAATGTGCAAAAGTTTGAAGATCTTTGTCTGGCCTAAGTAAAAAAGATTTTGTTAGTTTATTATCTTCTTTATTCATCTGTTGACTACCTCCTACAAAATATTAATAATTGCTATCTATTTAGTTCTACATTAAGTATAGACTGAGAGATGCTCCGAGTATCAATTACATTTATTTTCTTATTATGAGATAAACCTTTATGTATCGCGTTCAATCGCTTTACTTCTATTCTTTTTTTTCTCTTTGTTCGAATGCTTCTTTTTCTCTGCTATTATTTTCGCCTATTAGACGACTAAAATCAGGGAATGTCGTTTCTACAATATCATTCCCATTTTTATAATAATTGGCAATAATTTCCATTCTAGATTCTTTTTGGCATTCTATAAACAACGCACTGATGACACTTTTTCTAAAACCTTCATTTGCACATAATAATTCACTGCGTTGGAACCCTTTTCCTTCTCTTTTTAGCGCATCTAATAAAGAAGGACCTTCGATTTTATATTTTTCATATATAATATTTTCAATTTCAGCATACCTCAATGGTTCTCTCTCAAATAAATCTGTTAAATGAACATAATAATTGTATGCACTTTTCTCAAATATACGTTGGATTGTTCGATAGTCATTATGTCGATTCACATTGCCAACATTTGGATTTACATGAATTTTTTGTATTTGAGTAAACTTCATCTTTTTACCCCATTTCTTTTTTTACATAACTCTCTAACGTCCCTCTCAATACTTTTTACTTTTATATCATTTTTTATTTGTGGTTTGTAGAGCATCACTCATCTGATTGATTTGAATTTTCTGTGTTGTAACCGAGATCTTATCATTCAAACTAGTTGATGATTTTTCTAATATCGTCCCATTGAGAATGGCACCTGACATCTTTTGTATGAGGGTCAACATAAACCCCTTCTTCTCTTTTACTCATCATTCCCGACCTTTCTTTCTAACGTATCTGACTTGATTCATTGTATATAGATTTTTTCCAAAAAATAAAATTAAGTCATTCCCGTTGACTATAGAGCTCCATTTATTATTTTTGCTGCTAAATCTTTGTTGTATTCAATATTTATAAAACAAGTTTACCGTTTTTGTGAGTTTCTGTTTAATAACAACTTAACCATAGCTTTTGTCCAGCCGCTAAAAATACTATCAGGGACTTACAAACGTTCATATAATTCAATCTAAGGAATTTGACTTCTTTTCCATAATCATTTCCTTTTTTATTCATTTATTATTTATCTATTTTAACATCGAATGTTCTAACAAATAGTTTACTTTTTCTTCTTTTTAGAAAAAAATGTTCGACCAAGATTAATCCATTGGTCTTGGTCAACATAATTTGTCGGTTTATTTTTATTGTATCTAACTTTCATTCTAATTTTACTTGTGATTTACTGGCTAGAATTTTATTGAATCCTTTGCTCTTTTAGACTATGTGTTACATTTCCAATGGTTCTCTTTGATACTCCAAATCGCTCAGCAAGTCCTGCTATCGATGTATTTTCTGTTTTGTATGCTTCTATAATCCTTTCATTTCTCTTTTTAATTGAATTGTTAGGACCGCCAATTTCATTATTCTTTTCATTCTCATGACAGTCTCCTTGAAGTGTTTTAATCGTTTCTTTTCTCACAAAGTCAATCTCCTTTAAAGTGATTAAAAATTAATTAGTAAACAACTAGTTCCGCTAGTTAAATCATTGATATAGAAATATGCTGACCTGATTGCTTTTACCACATTTATTCTAACACCCTCTTTCAAAAAGCTTGACTTTCTTTTTTCTTTTTTCAGAAAAAGAGGTTTTGAAAAGACCACAAAAAAACATCAAAGCTAGCAGTTTTTGCTAACTTTGATGTTTCATCGATCATGTATCAATTCAATTTGTCAAAAAGATGTTTTTAACCTGGCAACTATCGCCAGCATCCATACTTTTTTTGAAACAGTTCGGATAAAATATCCCAATTGCTAAATTAAATATGGATTGGTAAACCTAAAGCGAGTTCAGCAGCATCCATCGTAATTTCACCTAGCGATGGATGTGGATGGATCGTTAACGCAATATCTTCGGCATTCATTCCTGATTCAATGGCTAAAGCAAGCTCAGAAACCATATCACTAGCACCTACACCACCGATTTGCGCTCCAATGATGACATTGTCTTCATTGGTCGTCACTAAACGGATAAAACCTTCTGTTTTTGCAAGCGATAACGCCCGTCCATTTCCTGAAAACGGAAATTTATATGCAGTAGCTTCAATACCAGCTTCTTTTGCTTCTTTGATCGTCATCCCAACAGAAGCTAATTCTGGATCTGTAAAGGCAACCGCAGGCATTGCTTTATAGTCAACTGCTACTTTCTTACCTGAGATAGCTTCTGCAGCAATTTTTGCTTCATAACTTGCTTTATGCGCTAAAGCAGCACCTGGTACGATATCCCCAATTGCAAAAATGTTTGGCACGTTCGTACGCCCTTGTTGATCCACTGGAATCAATCCACGTTCACCGACTTCGACACCCGCTTGTTCTAATCCCATATCGTCAGTATTTGGACGACGACCAACTGTTACCATGACATAATCTGCTGTCACTGTTTCTTCTTTACCGTCAACAGTATATTTGACTGTCACACTGTCCCCATTATCAACAGCTTCTTTCGCCATTGCATTGGTTACGATTGTCACACCTTTTTTCTTGAAGTCGTCTTCCACTAATTTCACCATATCTTTTTCATAGGTAGGTAAAATTTGAGGAGAACCTTCAAGAATCGTTACCTCAGCACCTAAGTTAGCATAGGCTCCACCTAATTCTGCTCCAATAACTCCGCCACCAATGATAACGAATTTTTTTGGTACTTCTTTTAAAGCTAAGCCGCCTGTTGAGTCAAGTACACGTCCGCCAAACTTGAAGCCTGGGATTTCGATCGGACGGGAACCAGTAGCAATGATTGCATTATTGAAAGAATACGTTTGAGCAGAATCGGGATGGATCACACGCAATGTATGATCATCGACGAAGAATGCTTCGCCTTCGATTGTTTCTACCTTGTGTTTTTTCAATAAGAAGCCAACACCAGAAGTCAGTGTTTTCACTACTTTATTTTCTTTCCAGTCTTGTGTTTTTGCAAAATCAAGTGTGACATTTTCACTTGTGACACCGAATAAAGTTGAATCAAGAGATTCTTGATAATGATGTCCTGCAGCAATCAGCGCTTTTGAAGGAATACAACCAACGTTTAAACAAACACCACCGATGTATTCTCTTTCAATGATTGCCACTTTTTGTCCCATTTCAGCAGCACGGATGGCAGCAACATAGCCACCAGGTCCCGCACCGATTACAACTGTGTCTAATTCTACAGCAAAATCTCCAACTACCATTTGTTTATCATCCTTCCATCATCAATAACTCAGGATCAGCTAAAAGTCGTTTGATATTGTTCATTGCTTGTTGAGCTGTTGCTCCGTCTACGATACGGTGATCAAAGCTTAAGGAAAGTTTCATCACTCGTCCAACAACGATTTCACCTTCACCATTAACGATCGGTTGTTGTGCAATTGTTCCCACACCTAAAATTGCTACTTCAGGGTAGTTGATTACTGGTGTAAACCAGCCACCACCTACAGAACCAATATTACTGATCGTAATAGTGCCATTTCGCATATCTTCAGCTGCTAATTTACCTTCATGAGCTAGTTTTGCTTTTTCATTGATTTCATCCGCAATCGCAAACATCCCTTTACGGTCTGCATCTTTTACATTTGGTACATACAAGCCATGATCTGTATCAGTTGCGATTCCGATGTTATAGTAATTTTTATAAACGATTTCTTGGTTCGCATCATCAATTGACGCATTCAAAATATGGAATTTCTTCACAGTAGCAGTTAATGCTTTTACCACGTATGGCAAGAAAGTCAATTTTGTCCCATTCGCAGCTGCCACTTCTTTAAATCTCTTACGATTATCCCAAAGTTTAGAAACCTCTACTTCGTCATGTAAAGTAACATGTGGCGCTGTTTGCTTACTATTGACCATTGCTTTAGCAATCGCTTTACGTGTCGGTGTCATTGCTACACGTTCTTCCAATTCACCTAAATTAGATTTGAACGCTTTTGCTGGTGCTGCTGGCTTGCTTTCAGCTTTCGCTTCAACCGCTTTTTCTGTCGCAGGTGCAACTGGTTCAGCTGATGCTGTTTGACTCGCATGCCCACCTGATAGATAGCTTTCAATATCTTCTTTTGTCACACGTCCACCTTTACCAGTTGCAGTGACTTGTGTGATATCCACGTCTTTTTCACGAGCAAATTGTCGAACTGATGGCATAGCCAAAACACGTTTGTTAGGATCAGCTGCCTCAGCTACTGATGCTGAACCAGAAGTTTCTACTTTAGCATCAGTTGATTCAGCTGTTTTTTCTGATGTAGTAGAAGGCGTACTATTATGTCCTGGTGCATCGATTTCTACTAATACATCACCAACAGTTGCAACTGTTCCTTCTGATACCAAGATGTTTTTAACCGTTCCAGTCACTGGTGACGGGATTTCTTCTACCGATTTATCGTTTTGTACTTCTAACAATGTGTCATCTTCATTGATGGTATCGCCTGGTTTCACAAACCATTTAACGATTTCACCTTCTGCGATTCCTTCACCAATATCGGGTAATTTAAATTCAAAGACCCCACCATCGGCACTAGCTTCAGTTGGTTCAGCAGCTGGATGTTCAGGTGTTTGCTCTTTCGCTGCTACTCCAGCATCGCCACTTGTTTCATTGTCTTCATGTCCTGGTGCATCGATTTCTACCAGTACATCGCCAACATTCGCGACTGTTCCTTCAGGTACGATGACGTTTTTCACTGTCCCAGTAACTGGGGATGGAATTTCTTCTACTGATTTATCATTTTGAATTTCTAATAACGTATCATCCTCATTGATGGTATCGCCTGGCTTGACAAACCATTTGACGATTTCGCCTTCTGCGATTCCTTCACCAATGTCAGGTAATTTAAATTGGTATGCCATGATTTACTTACGTCCCTTCTTATTTCTTAGAATTCTGCAATTTCTTTGACTTTTGCTTCAATATCAGCCGCATTTGGTAACCAGATGTTTTCAGCTTGTCCAAATGGAAAAACAGTATCTGGTGCTGCTACACGTCCAATTGGTGCTTCTAATGAAAGGATCGCACGTTCTGAGATTTCAGCAATCACTTGGGCACTTACACCTGCTTGTCGTTGCGCTTCTTGAACGACTACCACACGACCAGTTTTCTCAACTGATTGAATGATTGTGTCAATATCTAGCGGTGCGACTGTTCTTAGGTCAACGACTTCTACTGAAATATCCTCTTTCGCAAGATTGTCAGCTGCTTTGATCGCTTCACGAACCATTGCGCCATAGGTAATGATTGAAACGTCTGTTCCTTCACGAGTAATTGCCGCTTTGTCCAATGGTACTTCATAAGCTTCATCTGGAACTTCTTCACGGAATGAACGATAAAGTTTCATATGTTCCAAAAATACAACTGGGTCATTGCTGCGGATAGAAGAGATCAATAATCCTTTTGCATCATAAGGATTTGATGGAATGACTACGCGAATTCCTGGAGATTGAGCAATCAATCCTTCTAAGTTATCTGAATGAAGTTCTGGTGTGTGAACCCCACCACCAAATGGTGAACGAATCGTAATCGGTAGATTTCTAGTCCCACCCATTCGATATCTTGTACGTGCCATTTGTGCGACTACTTCATCCATGGCTTCAAAAATAAATCCAAAGAACTGAATTTCAGGTACTGGACGAAAACCTTCTAAAGCTAACCCAAAACTCATACCAGCAATCCCTGATTCAGCTAATGGGGTATCGAAAACGCGTTCTTCGCCAAATTTTTCTTGCAATCCTTCCGTTGCACGGAAAACTCCACCGTTTTTCCCAACATCTTCACCAAAAACGATTACGTTCTCATCATTTTCAAGTTCAAGTGCTAGGGCATCTGTGATTGCTTGAATCATTGTTTTTTGTGCCATGATTATTTCGACTCCTTCGCTTCATAGATTGCAATTTGTTCTTTAATTGATTGTGGTGCCACTTCAAACATATTTTTTAAGAAATCAGAAACTTTTTGTTTTGGAATCTTATCTGCTTCAGCAATCGCTGCTTTGATTTCCTCTTTTGTTTGTTCAATTACTTGTTCTTCTTTTTCTTCTGACCATAGACCTTTTTCTGTTAGGTAGTTACGGAAACGGATCAATGGATCTTTTTTCTGCCATTCGTCATCTGTTTCTTTTGAACGGTAACGAGTTGGGTCATCTCCTGATAAAGTATGCGGACCATAACGGTAAGTCAATGTCTCAATCAAGACTGGACCATTCCCGTTGATTGCCCAATCACGTGCCATTTTAGATACTGTATAAACTGCTAATGGATCCATACCATCTACTTGGATCCCTGGAATCCCGGCTGCCACAGCTTTTTGCGCTAATGTTTTAGCAGCTGTTTGTTTTTCACGAGGTGTTGAGATCGCAAAGCCATTGTTTTGGATATAAAATACAGCATTTGCATGATAAGCTCCAGCAAAGTTGATTGCTTCATAGAAATCACCTTGAGAAGAGCCGCCGTCACCTGTATAAGTGAAGACCACATTTTTTTTGTTTCGTTTTTTCAATCCTAAAGCCACACCAGCTGCTTGGATGTACTGCGCACCAATAATGATTTGTGGTGGTAGAGCTTTCAATTCTTCTGGATAAAAATTCCCTGCCGCATGTCCTCGTGACCATAAGAAAGCTTGTGCTAAAGGCAATCCATGTTTTACTAATTGGGGAACATCACGGTAACCAGGAAGTAATACGTCTTCTTTTTCAAAAGCAAATGCACTTGCAAGTTGGCTAGCTTCTTGACCAGCTGTCGGTGCAAAGAATCCTAGACGTCCTTGACGGTTTAAAGCTGTTGAGCGTTGGTCTAATACACGAGACCAAACCATGCTAGTCATTAATTCTACTAATTGTTCATCTGATAAATCAGGAACAAGATCAGGGTTTACTACTTTACCATTTTGGTCAAGCGCTTGGTATACTGGAAAATCTGAATTGACTTCATCTAATAACGCATTAAAGTCTAGTGGTAATTTCTTTTTTGCCATTTGTACACATTCCTCTCTCATCATATAAGAAAATCTCATCTTTCTGCGATTGAAACAGATATATAAACTGTATCAATATCCAACCGTCTTCTTTTATAAATTATCATGGATCATTAAGAAATACAAGCTAAAAGCAAAAAAATTCACGTTTTTAAAAATTTGTAATAATCCGCTTAACCACGCAAATAGTGAACAACATCACAATCAAGAAAGCGGTTTACATCTTTTGTACAAAATTAGTCCTGATTTTCTATCTACTCCTCTCTACTGTTATCATTGAATCCGCACATTGTTATACCTTATTCCAACAAACAGAAAAATTTTTTTATTAATTAGTGATTTTCTTTACAATCATCCCTCTTTTAATTTTCTACTATATGTGTATTTTTTTCAATTAAAAAGCAACAGCAAGGAATCTCCTTAACTGTTGCACATGAACCTGTTCTTTTGATCATGAATTAAACGGATAAACGTTTTGCTAATTTTGCCATTTCCGCTTGAAAAAATGGCAGCCTTTCTTCAGTTAAACGACTAAAATTGATACGCAACCCGTTGGTCTCTTCTCCAAACAAAAAATTTGGTGCAATGCCTAACCCTGAGCGGATCAATTCTTCCGCAATATCTCTTGTCAATTGCTGTCCTTTCCACGTAATCCACGCATAGTACCCACCATAAATGGGCCAGACTTCAAAAAAGTTTTGCGTTTTTTCCCATTCAACCAGTGTCAAACTTCTTTTGTATAATTCTTCCCTCACAATGGCGATCTTTGTGCTATAACTTTCTTCAAATACAGTCATCGCCACATTTTGGGGAAAGATGCTCATCGAAAATTCCATCATTTCCTGCGCTTTCGCTAAGCGGTCGATAAAGGAACGCAGCCCAACGATCCAACCTATCTTGGTCGTTTGTCCTAATACCCTAGATAATGATCCGACATATAAGACGTTTTCCGGATCAATCGAATGAATCGCAGTTGGTTTATGCTTTTCACTATCATGAAAGGATAAGTCACTAAAAACGTCGTCTTCAATGATCGGTAATTGATAGTTGCGACAAAGGTTCACTAATGCTTCGCGACGTTTTTGGGACATCACTTTCCCTGTTGGATTTTGAAAGTTTGGATTGACTAAGACAGCTTTCAATTTATTTTTCTTGATCAACACTTCTAGCTTATCCAGCTCAATACCTTCGCTATCCATGGGTACACCAAATAGACGAATCCCTGTCGCTTTAAATAAGGACAAACGATAAAAAAACGAAGGCGCTTCTACCGCAATAGCATCACCACTAGATAAAATCGTCTGTAAAATTAGAAAAATAGCCTGTTGACCCCCACTCGTAACTAATAATTGCGTTTTAGTAAAATCAAAATAAAATTTTTCGATCAAGTAATTTTTTATTTTTGCTACTAATGGAAGATAACCTAGACAGGTGATTTGTTGCTCTTTTTCAATAATCTCATTCATTGAGTATGCTGGAAATTGAACGTTTGGTAATAAGTCTGTAGGCATCTCGCTCGAAAATAAATCGAGAAAATAAGGGTTCAGTTTTCCTACTTCGATCATTTTTTCATAACTATCATCGATTTGTTCATAGCGTTGGGAAAATAATTCGCGCCAATTCACTCTCGGGACAGAATACCGCCCCCATTCGGTTTGATTCACAAAGCGTCCACTGCCTCGGCGACTGATAAGAACGCCAAGATCTCGTAATTCATCCAACGCTCGAACCACAGTTGTGCGATTTGTTTGAAAAATAACTGCCAATTTCCTTTCAGAGGGCAAGGGTACATTGGGATCTAAATTCCCATTTTCAATATTTTTCATCACCTGATCCATAATTTGTCGATAAATTGGTCTTTGTTTCTTATCTATGACTTCCCACATGTTCTTCTCCATTCCTCTTTCTTCTACTGCCTATTTTACCTTATAAAAAAGGGGTCGAAAAGCAAAGAAAAAGCAAAGTATGACACGAGAGCATCTACTTTGCTTTTTAATAGCTATTAAATCGTATCTCCGTTAAAAATGGAGTTTTTAACAATCACATAATCAACTTTGCGAATAGCTTCAATATCTTTCCCACCCGCGTAAGAAATAGAAGATTGTAAATCTTGTTGCATTTCAACCAACGTGTCTTTCAAAGACCCTTTATGTTGGATCCAAATTTTCTTACCTTCTACATTTTTCTTTTCACCTTTTTGAAACTCGGAGGCAGAGCCGAAGTATTCTTTGTACACTACGCCATTTTCCACCATTGTTTCACCAGGCGATTCTTCATGTCCGGCAAATAGCGAACCGATCATAACCATTGTTGCGCCAAAACGAACGGATTTTGCAATATCGCCATGGGTACGAATACCCCCATCAGCAATAATCGGTTTTCTGGCAGCTTTCGCACACCATCTTAAGGCAGCAAGTTGCCAACCACCGGTACCAAAACCGGTTTTGATTTTTGTGATACAAACTTTACCAGGTCCAATTCCAACCTTTGTTGCATCAGCTCCGGCATTTTCTAATTCCCGAACAGCTTCTGGTGTACCAACGTTTCCTGCAATAACGAACGTTTCTGGTAAATGTTTTTTGATATGTTGGATCATTTCAATCACCGCATTTGAATGACCGTGCGCAATATCAATCGTGATATAATCAGGAACTAAATTTAACTGTGCTAATTCTTCAACAAATGAATATTCTTCTTGTTTTACGCCAACACTGATTGAAGTAATCAATTGTTGCTCCTTCATTTTTTGCACAAAGGGGATTCTTGCTGCTTCATCAAATCGATGCATAATATAGAAGTAACCATTTTCTGCTAAAAATTGTGCAATTGACTCATCGATGATCGTTTGCATATTCGCAGGGACAACAGGCATTTTAAAAATATGCTTTCCTAGTGTCACTGTCGTGTTACATTCTGAACGGCTACTTACAATACATTTATTAGGAATGAGTTGAATATCTTCGTAATCAAACACTTTCATGGACATGATCCTCCTGATGTTCGAATTCAGTAAAACACGAACATTATTTGCTTTTTGGGTGTTTATTTTTAGCACCTTATGTAATTTACCGTATTTAAACTAAAAAATCAAGGGGAATATAAACAAAAAAATAAAAACTCCTTAATCTGAAATAACACTGTCTAGCCATCAAACTTTTCGACAAATAAACAATCAGCTGTTTGTCGCTTATAGCTACTCAATCTCTACCAGGTGGTTCATTCTTTTGTTGATTTCCAGCTTCTTTTGATTGGTTTGTTTTCTCTTGATTGTTTTCATTCAGAGTTCCGGGTTGAACGATTGCTTTTTTAGCGTCAGAAATAATATTAGTCAATCTGTTATAAACCCGTTTTTGACCGTTAGGGTTTTCTTTATCTTTAGATAACTTTGTTTGCGAAATGTTCGAACTTTTTTCTAGCTCTTTTTCTCTATCCTTTTTGAATTTCTCCATACCAGCAAGTACTTTAGGGCTAAAATAGCTTTGCGCTATTTCTTGGATCATTCCAAGTAGAGCTCTATTAGGTTTATTTGATTTTGCAGATTTCGTTTTATTTATTGCGTGTGTCATTACTCCAAGACTATAGCGTTGGGGGTCTAGTTTTAGATTGCCTTTCGCTTCTTTACCATCACTGACATTTTCATACGCTGCTCTATGAGCGTTTAGCTCACTTTCTGGCATTGACGAATTATTGTCCCATTTATTTAGATATCCCATTTTACTCCCCTTTTCGTAGATTCTTAGTGACGTTCCTCGCATCAATATATGTAGAAGTCATTAGCGAACAAGCAACTAATGACTGTTTCATTCAATGTTTTTTCATGTCTATGGTAGGATATTGCCAGCTTCGCGATACAGCGCATACCAGTCTTCACGACTCAGTTCAACGTCTGAGGCTTGTGCAATTTCCTTGATTCGCCCTACATTCATCGTTCCTGCAATCACTTGGATATTCGCAGGATGGCGTAAAATCCAAGCTGAAGCTAAACCTGTTGGCGTTGTATGATATTTTTCAGCAAGTTCTGCTAATTTTTGATTCAATTTAGGAAACTTTTCGTTACCGATAAATACCCCTTCAAAAAAACCATATTGATAAGGCGACCATGCTTGGATCGTCATTTCATTCAAACGTGAATAATCCAAGACACTACCATCGTGGTCAACGCTAGCTTCATCTGTCATATTCACATGGATCCCTTGATCAATCATTCCAGAATGTTTCAATCCAAATTGCAATTGGTTGATCAACAAAGGTTGTTTGACGTATTTCTTTAGCAATTCGACTTGCATTGGTTTCTGATTACTTACACCGAAATAACGTACTTTACCTGACTTTTCTAATTCATCGAATACCTCTGCCACTTCCTCAGGTTCAACTAAGGTATCGGGACGATGTAATAGCAACGCATCAACATAATCCATTTTTAACCGTTTGAGGCTACCTTCTACTGATTCAATGATGTGCTTTTTGGAAAAGTCAAACATCACACCGGGAACAATCCCACATTTTGTTTGAATAAATAGCTCTTCTCTCTTTATTGAAGTTTTTGCTAACGCACTAGCAAAGATGGTTTCACATTCTCCACCACCATAGATATCCGCATGGTCAAAAAAATTGATACCGTTATCAAAAGCAGTTTCAATAATACGTTCTGGATGTTCAGCGCCATTAATCCTCATACATCCGAGAATGACCGACGACACCTTTTGATTTGAAGTTCCCAATTGAATCTGTTTCATTAAAATCATTCCTTTCTTTCCCATTAGATTTTAACACATTTACTTCAAAAAGGGGGCAAAAAGAGGCATGCCACTTTTTTCTCAAAAAAGAAAAAAATGTTATCCCCCTTTTTGTTGCGCTAGTGATTCTTAGAAAAAACGTTGATTGCTTTCATTCCAATATCTTTCCGATAAAATGTCCCCTTTGTATCTTTTGATTCTAACACGTTGTATATTTTTTCCCTCGCTTCTTCAATTGTTTCCCCATAGGACTCCACTAAGTAGATTCGACCACCTGAACCTTTTAAATTTCCTTTTTCCTCTTGAACACCTGCATAATAGACAGTTGCCTCCTCTTCAGGAAAATCGGGCAAATCCATAGCAGTTAAATACTGATTAGGATAACCTTCTGCTGCAACTACAACCCCTAAACGATATCCAGTTTCCTCCCAAATTAAATGAACCGGCTTATGATCTAACAAATCAGTGATCACTTGCGCCAAGTCACTCTTCAATCGAGGTAAAATGACTTGTGTCTCAGGATCGCCAAATCTCGCATTAAATTCAATCACTTTCGGTCCATCTGAAGTGGCGATCAATCCTGCATACAATACACCGATAAACGGACGACCAATTTCGCTCATCCCTTTAGCTGCAGGTTTTATTACTTTTTCGATTCCCGCTTCAATGATTGCTTCAGAAATGTGAGGTACTGGAGAATAGGCACCCATCCCTCCAGTATTCGGCCCTTGATCTCCATCATACGCTCGTTTATGATCTTGTGAGATTTCCATTGGATAAACTGCTTCGCCATCCACAAACGCTAACAAAGAGAACTCTTCTCCTTCTAAAAATTCTTCCACAACGATTTGATGTCCACTTTGTCCAAAACGATGTTTTTCCAGCATATCGCTGGCTGCCTGTAACGCTTCGGCTTTTGTCATCGCTACGACCACGCCTTTGCCAGCAGCTAAACCGTCCGCTTTGATCACAATTGGGGTGCCCTTCTCTTCGATATATCGCTTGGCTTCAAGATAGCTGGTAAAAGTTTTAGATTCAGCAGTTGGAATCTGACAACGCTCCATCAATTCTTTGGCGAAACTCTTAGATCCTTCAATCAATGCAGCAGCTTTCGTCGGACCAAATATTTTTAATTCCGCTTTTTTAAAATCATCTACGATCCCATTTAGTAATGGAATTTCTGGGCCAACAAAACTCCAAGTAATCGACGCTTTCTTAGCAAACTCGATCAATCCTTGATGATCAGTTTCTTTAATATCAACGATTTTGACCCCATCACGTGTCATGCCAGGATTCCCCGGTGCACAATAAACGTTTTCGACTAGCGGACTTTGTAAGATTTTACTCGCAATCGCATGTTCACGCCCACCAGATCCTATGATCAATATATTCATTTCTTACTCCTTCTATCTTAATGTCTAAAATGACGGACGTTCGTAAAGACCATGGCAATTCCATGTTTATTAGCCATATCAATCGACGCTTGGTCCTTGATACTTCCACCAGGCTGAATGATCGCCTTGATTCCGTGTTTAGCTGCATATTCCACCGAATCATCCATTGGGAAATAAGCATCGCTTGCCAAAACAGCTGCTTGTGCTTTTTCTCCAGCTTGTTCAATCGCAAGTTTGACAGAACCGACACGATTCATTTGTCCTGCACCAATCCCTAGTGTCTGATACCGATTACTTACAACGATCGCATTTGATTTGACGTGCTTAACAGCTTTCCAAGCAAATGCTAATGCAGCCATTTCATCAGATGTTGGCTGACGATCGGTTACTACTTGCCACGTAGTTGGTTCTTCCATTGCTGTATCTTTTTCTTGGACGAGTAACCCTCCAAGAACTGAAACAATTTCATTAGATGCTTTTGTTAATTGCGAGTTAAAGTCAACCGTTAATAATCGTAAATTCTTCTTGGCTTTTAAAACTTCTAGACTTTCTGGTGTATAAGACGGTGCAATGATAATTTCTAAAAAGAGTTTATGCATTTCTTGAGCTGTTGCTAAATCGACTTCCCGATTCAATACCACAATCCCACCAAAAATCGAAACAGGATCTGCTTCATAAGCTGCTAGCCAAGCATCGAAAATCGTGTGAGCTGAGCCAATACCACAAGGATTCATGTGTTTGAGTGCTACGACTGTTGGTTCTTGGTATTCACTCATGATCCGCAAAGCAGCATCTGCATCACGAATATTATTAAAAGATAGTTCTTTTCCATGAAGCTGTTTTGCTTGAGCAATCGAATAACGTTCTGGTAGAGCAGATTGATAAAAGACAGCTTGCTGATGACTATTCTCGCCATAGCGGAGGTCTTGCTTGCGTTCAAAAGTAAGAGTCAATTTTTCCGTCTTTTCTTCCTTCACTTGCTCCGTTAAATATTGAGCAATCAATGCATCATAGGCTGCTGTGTGACGAAATACTTTCGCTGCCAGTTTCTGACGTGTCGCTAGAGAAGTAGTCCCTTGATTTCTCAGTTCATCTAAAACAATTGGATAATCGTTCGGATCAACGATCGCCGTGACAAATTCATGGTTTTTGGCAGCACTACGCAACATACTTGGTCCACCAATATCAATATTTTCAATGGCTTCTTTTTCACTAACATCCGGTTTCATGATTGTTTCTTTGAAAGGATACAAATTGACGCAAACAAAATCAATCGGCAAAATCTCAGAAGCTGCCATTGCATCTCTGTGACTAGCAAGATCACGACGTGCTAATAATCCCCCATGAATCTTAGGATGCAAAGTTTTGACACGTCCGTCCATCATCTCAGGAAAGCCAGTGACATCTTCGATTGCGATGGTTAAGATTCCCGCTTCATCAAGTGCTTTTTTGGTGCCCCCAGTTGAAATGATCTCAATTTCCAAAGCTTGTAATCCCTTGGCAAATTCAACAATTCCTTTTTTATCCGATACACTTAACAATGCTCTAGTCATTTTTTTCTTCCTCCACTTTTTGCATTTCTTTGATGACTGCTTCGATTATTTTAGGATAGGTCTGATGTTCGATTTGATGAATCTTTGCTTCTAAGCTATCCAATGTGTCTTCTTTCGTAATCTCTATGGTTTCTTGGTGAATGATTGGTCCTGTATCTATCCCTTTATCAATGTAATGAATCGTTATACCTGTTTCTTTGACTTCCGCAGCAAACGCATCACGAATCCCATGTAAGCCAGGAAAATCAGGTAAAAGAGAGGGGTGGATATTAATGATCCTTGACTCATAAGCATTCAATAAAGTCGGACCAATAATCCGCATGTATCCTGCTAATACAATGAGTTCAATTTCTTTTTCCACTAGGATCTCTAAAATTTTTTCTTCATATTCTCTTTTAGATGAAAATTCTTTTGGTGAAAAAAAATGAAATGGTACATGTAACTTTTCTGCCCGTTCTAAGACAAAAGCATTCGGCTGGTCACAAAAAAGCCATTCAAAGGTATCTGGCAACTTATTTTCCCGAAAATAGTCAACTAAAGCTTGAAAGTTGCTGCCATTTCCTGAAGCAAATACGGCAATCTTCATTTTTCTTCCTCATCAAACAACACTGTTTTATTTTTTAAGGGAACTACTTCACCGATTCGATAAACCGCTTCTCCTTGCTCATTGATTTTTTCAATGACTTCATCGACTTGAGAAGCTGCTACTGCTACAACCATTCCAATACCCATATTAAAAATCTCAAACATCTCTTGTTCAGGGATTTCACCTAAACGTTGGAGACAATCAAAAATCGGCAAGCTAGGCCATGAACCTAATTGAATTTGCGCGGCCGTTCCTTCCGGCAACATCCGAGGAATATTTTCTACGAATCCACCACCAGTGATATGTGCCGCACCTTTGATCTTTTGTTCTTTTATGATTGGCAGCAAAGCTGATACATAGATTTTTGTCGGCTTTAACAATTCTCGGTCCAGTGTTTCAGACAGACCCTCTATCTGATCGGTTAATGTGTAACTATTTTGTTCAAAAAACACTTTCCGAACCAATGAATAGCCGTTTGAATGAATCCCGCTAGAAGGTAAGCCTAACAGAACATCACCAACTTCGATTTCACTTCCTGTGATCAATTGCGACTTTTCTGCAACCCCAACTGCAAAACCAGCAAGATCATACTCATTTTCCGCGTACATCCCTGGCATCTCTGCGGTTTCGCCACCGATCAACGCAAGATTACCTGCTACACAACCATCCGCCACGCCAGCGACGACTTTTTCTAATTTTTGTGGATCATTTTTTCCAGTAGCTAAATAGTCTAAGAAATATAAAGGTTCCGCACCTTGAGCTAAAATATCATTGACACACATCGCCACACAATCGATTCCGATTGTTTCATGTTGATCCGCTTCGATGGCTACTAACAATTTTGTTCCTACCCCATCTGTCCCTGATACCAAAACTGGTTCTTTTAATTGGTAAGAACTTAAATCAAAACAGCCACCAAAACCGCCTAAAGCACCCATTACCCCTAGTCGCTCTGTTTTTTTCACGTGTTTCTTGATTCGTTCTACTACTTCATAGCCAGCTTCTACATCCACACCAGCATTCGCATAGGCATTGCTCATGTTACTTCCTCCTTTATTGAAAAAAAGATACTTTTTCTTTCAATGATTCACGGTATTTTTCTTCATAGTCGTATAAAGGCGTCGGATAATCACCATTAAAATAAGCCATACATAACCCAGAATAAGGAGCTGCTTCTTTTAATCCGATTGCTTGGATCAACCCATCCTCACTTAAAAATTCCAATGAATCTGCTTCAATACATTGTCTGATTTCTTCGATACTATGATTCGCTGCAATTAGTTCTTTTCTCGTTTGAATATCAATGCCGTAAAAACAAGGATATTTTAACGGTGGTGAAGCAATTCGTACATGAACCTCTTTTGCTCCTGCTTCTTTTAATAGACGTACGATTCGCCGGCTCGTTGTTCCTCTAACGATCGAATCATCCACCATCACGATTCGTTTGCCTTCAACAACTCCTCTGACAGCCGAAAGTTTCATCCTGACACCCTGTTCCCTTAATGCTGGTGTAGGTTGAATAAAGGTTCTGGCAATGTATTGATTTTTTACTAGTCCAATCTCATAAGGGATGCCACTAGCTTCGGCATAGCCACTGGCTGCTGATAGCGAAGAATTTGGAACACCTACAACCATGTCAGCATCAATTGGCGCTTCCTGTGCTAAATTTCTCCCCATATTTTTACGAGCAGTGTGTACATTGACACCAGCGATATTTGAATCTGGTCGTGCAAAGTAGATATATTCCATGGAACAAATCGCTAACTGGGTTTCGGTCGTATAAGTATCGATCGTATAGCCCGAGTCATCAATGATCACTACTTCCCCTGGACGAACATCTCGAATAAACCGCGCACCGATGACTTCCAGTGCACAAGTTTCAGAAGCAATCACATATGCACCATTTTTCATTTGTCCGATTGCCAAAGGTCGAAAACCATTCGGATCAAGAGCGGCGATCATGGCATCTTCTGTTAAAAGCAAATAGGCAAAACCGCCTTTCACTTCATTTAATGCTTCTTTTAAACGATCGAGCAATGTTGTTTTTTTACTTCGACGAATCAAATGCATCAAAATCTCTGTATCTGAATTGGAATGGAAAATCGCACCGTCTTTTTCTAACGACGTTCTCAACGATCGGGCATTCGTAAGATTACCATTGTGAGCTAGACCGATTGACTGGTCATAAAATTTAAATAAAAAGGGTTGGATATTGTCCACACTACCATTACCTGCTGTAGCATAACGCACATGTCCAATCGCTGCTTGTCCAGAGAGTGCAGCTAGCTTTCTTTGATCTTTGAAAACTTCTGAGAGTAAACCTAGATCCCGGTGTCCTAATAGTTTCCCTTGATCATTTGAAACGATCCCAGCACCTTCTTGACCACGGTGCTGAAGACTATGAAGCCCAAAATACGTTACGCTAGATGCTTCTTGATGTCCCCAGACACCAAACACCCCACATTCTTCATTTAAACTTTTTACTTCATAAGACATTCGATTGCGTCCTCCCAGCATTTTTTAGCTGTTGTAACAGCTAGATGGATTTCCCCATCACTTGCTTGGATCACGATATTACTTGACTCAGTCACTTTACCGATACAACTTGCTTTTTCGCCCATCAAACGTTCAAATTCCTCACAATCTTCTGGAAGGATGGTGACCACAAATCTTGATTGTGTCTCTGAAAAAAGTTGTGCTGTCGTCAGATTTACTGTGACATCTAATCCCAATTGGGTACCAAAAGTTGCTTCAGCCAACGCCACAGCCAAACCGCCTTCCGAACAATCATGCGCACTGGTTACCACTCCTGCTTGAATAGCCGCCAGTAGACTTTCTTGGTTTTGTTGTTCCGTCAATAGATCAAAATGCTCGATGTCCCCTTCAATTTTTCCTAATTGCATTTTTTGCAATTCACTACCATTGAAATCGTCATAAGTTTCACCAACAAGATAAATCAAATCATCCGCCATTTTGAAAGATTGAGTGGTGATGTGTTGGTGGTCCTCGATCAATCCGACCATGCCGATCATCGGGGTAGGATAAATCGCTTTGCCATCCGTTTCATTGTATAAAGAAACATTCCCGGAGATCACAGGTGTCGCAAAGACTTCACATGCTTTGGCAATCCCGTCTGCTGATTTGACCAGTTCCCAAAATACTTCTGGTTTATCAGGAGAACCATAATTCAAGCAGTCTGTGATCGCCAATGGACGTCCGCCACTAGCTACAATGTTTCTGGCAGCCTCTGCAACAGCAATTTGGCCACCTATCTCGGGGTTTAAGTAAAGGTAGCGGGCATTACAGTCAGTCGTCATAGCAATTGCTTTTTCAGTTCCACGAATACGCAATACGGCAGCATCACTTCCAGGGGAAACTACTGTATTGGTTTGTACTTGAGAATCATAGGTTTCATAAATCGCATGTTTTGAAGCTATTGTCGGTTGTTTCAATAAATCTAGCAATAATTGATTCGCATCTTCAATGATTGGTTGATATTGCCCTAACTGTTTAAATTTTTCGATTCGAGCGGGTTCTTGCACTACCTTTTCATAAACAGGTGCATCTTCGGCTAAGGCATCAACTGGTAAGTTAGCCACTTCTTCCCCATGATGGTACAAGCGATACAAGCCATCATCGGTGACTTCTCCAATCGTAACAGCATCCAAATCATATTTTTTAAACAATTCTTTGACTCTTTCCTCTGCCCCAGCTTTTACACAAATCAACATTCGTTCCTGTGATTCTGAAAGCATCATTTCGTAAGGAGTCATATTTGTTTCTCGTTGCGGCACATCATCTAATGTCAAAATCAAACCAGATCCAGCTTTTGATGCCATTTCCGAACTTGAAGAAACCAATCCGGCAGCGCCCATGTCTTGGATTCCTACTAAAATGTCCGCATGTTCCAGGATCAATTCTAAGCAAGCTTCAAGTAATAGTTTTTCCATAAAAGGATCGCCTACTTGGACTGCGGAACGTTGCTGTTCTTCTTCTTGACTGAACTCTTCTGAAGCAAAAGTCGCACCGTGAATGCCGTCGCGTCCTGTTTTCGCACCAACATACATGATCGAATTACCCACACCAGAAGCTTGCCCTTTTTGAATGTCTTTGTGATCGATCAACCCTACGCACATGGCATTAACTAACGGATTCCCTTCATAACAAGGATCAAACGCTACTTCTCCTCCAACCGTCGGTATTCCGATACAATTACCATACCCAGAAATCCCTGCGACTACTTCTTCCAATAAGTACTTGGTTCGTGGTTGGTCTAACTCGCCAAAACGTAAGGAGTCAAGTAAAGCAATCGGACGTGCACCCATACTGAAAATATCACGGATGATCCCACCAACACCGGTTGCCGCTCCTTCATAAGGTTCTACTGCTGAAGGGTGATTATGACTTTCCGCTTTAAACACAACTGCTTGACCATCACCGATATCCACGATACCAGCGCCTTCTCCTGGACCTTGAAGAACATGCGGTCCACTTGTTGGGAACTTTCGTAAAATCGGTTTAGAATTTTTGTAAGAACAATGCTCGCTCCACATGACTGAAAACAAACCTGTTTCGGTGTAATTGGGCATTCTCCCCAAAATATCTTCTTCGATCATTCGATATTCTTCGTCTGTCAATCCCCATTCAGCATAAATTTTCTTTTCTTTGATCTCTAAGGGACTTGGTTCATTCCGTGTTTTCATCTTAGGCAGTCACCTTTCCAAAATTTTTTAACATCGAGGCAAAAAATCGTTTTCCGTCTTCTGATCCTAGTAACGCCTCCATCGCACGTTCTGGATGAGGCATCATTCCCAACACATTTCCTGCTTTATTGGTGATCCCTGCAATATTTGCGACACTACCATTGATATTCTCAGCGTAAGTAAAAACGATTTGATTATTGGCTTTTAACTCTTGCAATGTTTGCTCATCGCAAAAATAATTTCCTTCGCCATGAGCGACAGGCAGCTGAATGATCTCATCGGTTTCATACTCCGAAGTAAAGGCTGTCTGGTTGTTAACTTTCAAAGGAACAGTTTTGCAAATGAAGCGCAAAGAATCATTTTTTCTTAACACGCCTGGAAGAAGACCCGCTTCTGTAAGTATTTGAAACCCATTACATGTACCAAAGACTGGTTTTCCTTCCTCCGCAAAACGAACGACTTCATTCATGATAGCTGAAAAACGCGCAATAGCTCCACACCGCAAGTAATCGCCATAGGAAAAACCACCAGGGAGCAATACGCCGTCATAGCCTTGTAGAGAGGTTTCATCGTAACGAACATACTCAGCTTCTACTCCCATAATGTCACGAATTGCCCACAGCATATCCGCATCACAGTTCGAACCAGGAAAGACAATCACGGCAAATTTCATGCTAGATTCCCTCCAATTGTTCAATTTCATAACGATAGGTTTCCATGTTGACGTTAGCTAATAGTTTGTCACAAATCCCTTCAATCGTTTCCTCTACTGCGCTAGCTTCTGCTGAAACTTGGATCTCAAAATATTTACCGATTCGGATATCTTCAACAGTTTCATATCCCAAACGATGGACCGCATTTTTCACTGCTTCTCCTTGAGGATCTAATACAGAATCTTTATAGGTGACATAAACTTTTACAAAATACATTTCATTTTCTCCTCTCATAAACCAACTTGTGTTAAACGTGTCAAAACTTCTTGATATACTGGGACAATTTCCCCAATTTTTCGTCGATAAACATCTTTGTCCATGTGTTCGTTTGTTTTCAAATCCCATAACCGACAAGTGTCAGGCGAAATTTCATCTCCTAATACGATTTCGCCCGTAGCTGTTTTCCCAAATTCCAGTTTGAAATCAATTAACTGTAAATCGATTTTCTCAAATAGTTGGATTAACAAATGATTGATTTTTCTAGCCTGTGTCTTTAATTCAGTAATTTCATCTTCATCTGCAATTTGTAAAAACAGCACATGTTCATCATTGATAAATGGATCATCTAATTGATCGTCTTTGTAATAAAATTCGACAATTGGTGTGGGTAATTTTTGTCCTTCAGGAATTGCCAACCGTTTTGAAAAACTACCAGCTGCACTATTTCTGACTACCACTTCTAAGGGAAGAATATTTAATTTTTTCACTAATTGTTCGTCTTTTCCGATTTGTTGGATAAAGTGATTGGCAATCCCTTGTTCGGATAAATAATGGAAGACTTTACTTGTGATTTGATTGTTCAGTTCCCCTTTTCCATTTACTTGGTCTTTCATCAAGCCATTTAAAGCCGTAGCTTGGTCCAAGTATTCCACCCAAATCACCTGTTCATCTGAAGTATGGTACATTTTTTTAGCTTTTCCTTCATACAGCAAATCTTTCTGTTCCATTTCGACATCTCCTTAAATTCTTGACGATCACAACAAACATCATTTTTTTGTTCGTCTTTTCACTTTAAATTTTAACAAGTGTTTTTATCCTGTTCAACAAAAAAATGTACATTTATAGCATTAAAATTGTCTAATGTTCGTGTTTAATCCAAAAATTCTTCCCTGGAAAAATAATAAGCGTTTACACCTATAATAATTGATGCTATAGTAGGATTAGAATGATTCTGGATATTTATTCAAGGAATTCAAGGAGGTAGCGAAATGGAAGAGGCCGCAGTTTGTGCCCAATGTTTTTTAATGGATTTATCGCCCGAGGAAACGTCACGTTTATATAATGACCTGTTGTCTATCAAAGATGTCTACTTATGTAATAAAGATACGAGTTTTTATACCTTCAGAAAAATCCGTCGTGCGGCAAAACGCCATACTGAGTGTCGAAAGCGCACATTTGAATATCAAACATTTTCTGAACATCAACTCGTGATCAGTCAGATACACGAACAAAAATTATTCAAAAATCATTATCGTATCCAAGTCACTTATGATCAGCAAGAATTTGATTATACTTTTATCGAAGAATTATTGAGTTTGCTTCATACTAAACATTTTAACTATTCCGCTCAAGCCCTTTACGGATAGTTTTCTCATGCTATTATCAAGCAACATCATGAAATGAATCAAAACAGCTAAAAAGAACCCCGACCAGTTGAGTTATTTGTGTCAAGGTTCTTTTTTATTACATTTCAGTAAAAGAGTGGCTGCTTCTAGCAATCCGAAGCAAGCCACTCATTTTGATTATTTGTCTTTTTCTCCTAAACCAACACGGTCAAAGATCACATCCACATTTTTCAAGTGATGATGGTAGTCAAATGCGTCATTGATCTCTTCTTTTGTTAAAACAGAAGTAACCGTTGGATCCTCTTCAAGTAAAGGTCTAAATTGAACTTGATGATCCCATGCATAAGCTGTTTTAGGTTGAACCAAGTCGTAAGCTTCTTCTCTTGTCATACCTTTGTCAATCAGTTTCAACATCACACGTTGACTATAGATCAAGCCAAAAGTAGCTTCCATGTTACGTTTCATATTCTCAGGAAAGACCGTCAGATTTTTTACGATATTTCCAAAACGATTCAACATATAGTCCAACAAAATCGTTGTATCAGGTAAAATGATTCGTTCTGCTGACGAATGAGAGATATCTCTTTCATGCCACAACGAAACATTTTCATAGGCTGTGACCATATGACCACGAATCACTCGAGCAAGTCCAGCCATGTTTTCTGAACCGATTGGGTTTCGTTTATGAGGCATTGCTGAAGACCCTTTTTGTCCTTTAGCGAAGAACTCTTCTACTTCTCTCGTTTCTGATTTTTGCAAACCACGGATTTCTGTTGCAAAACGTTCGATGCTGGTAGCAATCAATGCCATAGTCGCAAAGTACTCTGCGTGGAGATCACGTGGGAGCACTTGCGTAGAGATCTCTTGCGGACGAATCCCTAATTTTTCACACACATATTCTTCAATAAATGGCGGAATGTTCGCAAATGTTCCTACCGCTCCTGATATCTTACCTGCTTCAACACCTTTGGCTGCATGCTCAAAACGTTCAATATTTCGTTTCATTTCTGAATACCAAGTAGCTAATTTCAAGCCAAATGTCGTTGGTTCAGCATGAACGCCATGCGTTCTTCCCATCATCACTGTGTACTTATGTTCTTTAGCTTTTTCACCAATAATTGCCGTAAAACGTTTCAAATCATCTCGTAAAAGATCATTTGCTTGTTTGATTTGATAGCCATAAGCTGTATCCACGACATCAGTACTCGTTAAGCCGTAGTGGACCCACTTACGTTCTTCGCCTAATGTTTCAGAAACTGCTCGAGTAAAGGCAACAACGTCGTGACGTGTTTCCTTTTCAATTTCCAAAATACGTTCAATATCAAAAGATGCATGTTCACGAATTTTTTTGACATCTTCTTTAGGAATTTCTCCTAATTCTGCCCATGCTTCGTCAGCTAAAATTTCTACCTCCAGCCAAGCTTGGTATTTGTTTTGTTCTGTCCAGATATTGCCCATTTCAGGTCGTGTATAACGTTCTAACATCAATTTTTCTCCTTTAATCCCAAATATTGGTTTTCTTTATTTCATCCAAAGTTTGTTGAATGTCTTCAGTTACGATAGTAATATGCCCCATTTTACGACCCTTTTTCGCTTGTGCTTTCCCATAAAAATGAAATTGCCAATCTGGTTTTTTATCGATCAAATGATAGCTTTCTAATAACTGCTCGCCCAATACATTGACCATCACTGCCTCACTCAATAAACGGACTTTTTTACTTAATGGCCAACCACATATTCCCCGAATATGGGCATCAAATTGACTCATCGAGCATGCTTCAATGGAGTAATGTCCCGAGTTGTGAGGTCGTGGTGCTAATTCATTCACATATAAACCACCAGTTTTTGTTAAAAACATTTCAATGCAAAGTACGCCAGATAAGCTCATTCCTTCAGCGATGACTCTAGCGATCCGCTCTGCTTCTTCAACAACCTCATCAGCGATTGCTGCTGGTGCAATCGTTTCATGTAAAATGTTGTTACGGTGGATATTTTCGACCACTGGAAATGTACTATAATCCCCTTGTCCGTTTCCAGCAACTAAGATTGAGATTTCTTTTTCAAAGGGAATCCATGCTTCCAATACACAGGTCCCTTCCCTTAGTAAATCCATTGCTGGCGCAAGGTCTGCCCGACTTTTCAAGACGTATTGTCCCTTGCCGTCATATCCACCTCGTGTCGTTTTCAACACACAAGGATAACCAATACCATCAATGGCATCTTGAATATCGGTTGGACTTACAATTGTCGCATAAGGAGCAATAACGATATTATTCGTTTCTAAAAAAGATTTTTCTAAAAGACGATCTTGGGTGATCGCTAATAAATCAGTTCCTTGAGGAATAAACGACATAGAGGAAATGGCATTTAATGCTTCCACACTGACGTTTTCAAATTCATACGTGATAACATCTGTTCGTCTAGCAAGCTCTTCCAATGCAAAAGTATCATCGTATGTTCCTTGAATATACCAATCAGCTACTTGAGCTGCTGGACAATTCGTTACAGGATCAAGAACCCCGACTTTAAAGCCCATTTCTTTTGCACTGATCGCCATCATCCGTCCTAATTGTCCGCCACCGACAATTCCGATCGTTGATCCAGGCAACAAAGGTTTAACCAAGTTGATCACTACTTTCTATCACAGTTTCAGCTAACATTAACCGTCTTTTCGCTAACTTAGCCTCCAACTTTAAATCATACATTGAAAGCATCTCAACCGCAAGTAGTCCAGCGTTAATTGCCCCCGCTTTTCCAATCGCCGTCGTTGCCACAGGAACACCACCAGGCATCTGGACAATAGATAATAGCGAATCTAATCCGTTCAATGTTCGTGTTTGTACCGGAACGCCAATTACTGGTAAGGTTGTTTGAGAAGCCACCATTCCTGGTAGATGAGCGGCTCCACCTGCTCCAGCAATGATCACTTTGATTCCCCTTGCTCGTGCTTCTTTGGCATACTGAAACATCAAATCAGGTGTACGATGCGCAGAGACGACTTTCTTTTCATAAGCCACCTCAAACTCTTCTAGAATCTCGCAAGTATTTTTCATCGTTTCCCAATCAGATGTACTCCCCATAATTACCGCAACCTTGATTGTCATACATTTCTCCTTTCTCTACTTTCACATTCATATTTTAGCAATCGATTTTTTTGATGTCAAAGAATTTTCGAATATTATAAAGATTTTCATCTTTAATGTTCGGTATTTATATCAGCAAAAAAACGAGAGTGAGACAATAGTTCTTTCTCAAAAAAAATAAGTTCGATTTTGATGTTTATTGTCAAAATCGAACTTATTTTTTCTGTTATGCGCACTTTCCTCTCCATATATTTTCCTTATTTTCTTAAATTTAATGCCATCAGTGCCAAACCAATACCAATCGTTGCTCCATGTTTTCCACGTAAATGGAAACGATGGAACGCCAAGTGAGCCTTCAGATATCCGAATGCGGGTTCGACATCCATTTTTCGTTTCCGATAAATCGAACCAGTTTTCTCCTCTAGAAGCTTTTTTCTGCATTCTGCTGTGAAATAGCGCCAATTATTATTTACTTGAATTTTTCGCTTTTGTTCACTTTTCACACGCGTACATTGACGACGAACTGGACAGTTCCGACAATCCTCACATTCATAGATTTTGAAATCTCGAATAAAGCCACCTTTATCTATTCTGCGACTATAATTTTTGAACGGTACCGGACGATTCGCTGGGCAAATATAGGTGTCTTGTTCTTCAAGATAACGCCTATTCTCCACGTTAAACGGATTCTCCTTGTCCTTCTTTTTATTTTTTTTGTAATAACTGCCATAGGTAATCAAGGGAGTTTTATGTAGAACATCGTTGATATACATGTAAATTTCTTCGCTACCATACCCTGCATCTGCCACAATGTACTCCGGCAACTCCTTATGTTGGTCTAAAAACTATCTAAAAATGGATTCAATGTTTTGGTGTCTGTGGGATTCGGAAATAATTCATAGCTCAAAACATACTGATTTTCGGTGGCGATTTGTAAATGATAACCTAGTTTGCGCTGTCCATTTCGCATATAATCGTCTTTCATCCGCATAAAGGCGGCATCAGTAAATGTTCTACATCTAGTGGTAAAGTTATTTGGTTGATGGTATTATTTTTAAACATAAAGCACACTCCTTTGATTTTTGTTTAAACACTTTAATCATACAAGGTTGTGTGCTTTTTGTGTGCCCTAAAATAAAAAAAATGGGACAATAATCAGATTTTTTCTGACTATTGTCCCACTCTCTAATCTTAGTATGTTTTTGTAAATGGAAACAATAAATTTCGTGGGAACTATCATATTCTTTGTATAGATTTATGTAATTATCCATTATACAAGTAGAAGAAAAGAGTAGTTTTTCATCTTTTCCTAACAAAAGAAATTATTAGAATATAACAATAATCTTAACGTGTTAAGATTGAACTATGAATAAAAATAGAGGAGTGAAGATATGGAAGAATGGTATGAAGGGTTTTACTTTACAAAAGATGAGATTAACAGTCAAAGAAAAATAACTGAAAAAGCAAAACACGCCCTTAATGTGAAACATGAATATTCATCAGCGAGCAAAGTGGCGAAAGAAAACTACGAAAAAGAAAATAAATGCTTGGAATATATGAAAAGTCATCATCAGGAAGAAAAGGATCAACCAGCATTTAGCGCAAAAGAAATAGATGAAGCAAAAGTACAAGTGTATAAATTGGAAATGCAGCATGCTCGGATATCCGATCCTTTTGGCAATGAAGCATTAAAAATATCAGAAAAACTTAAATATGCCAAAAACAGATACAATCATATGGAAAACATAAATAAACCCAAAATACAACGACAGCAACAAGCGAAAGAGGCAGAACAAGCAACGGCTAATTTGGGCATGTTACAAGCAAAGAGAGAACAAAGAGGAGAACCTGATGATAAAAAAATTAAGGTGTATATGGACAATTTTAAAAAGTCAAACAACCAGTTAGAAGCAAAATACAATAACTTAACGACTAACAGTCCTGATAAAAATGAAAAACTCAAAGAAAACCAATTTGAGGAAATCACAAACACTGTGAAGTATGTTAAAGATAATAAACATAAAATGTCCCAGTTAGATAAAAAAGTGACTAGCATCCAAGATAAATTAAGTAATGAAAAAGAGAGACGAGAGAACATAAAAAATCAAATAAATGAAATAGATAATTCGTCATTTTTCAATAAAATTATAGTGTATTTTACAGGCGAGAAGAGAGATTTAACGAAAAAGTTAAACACAAAAGATCAAAACATAGCAATGTATACTAAACAATTGAGTACGATATCAAAAGATAAAGCAGCATATATAATGGAGAGTGAAGCAGCATATATAATGGAGAGTGAAGCAGCAATAGATAAAATGTTACCCATAAGTCAAGAAAAACAGGCTGAGCTTAATGCTTTAAAAACGAATCTCAAAACTTTGAGGAATGAGGTGAATCATTTATCTAAAAATACACAAGTAACCCAACAAATTGATCCCAAATTCAAGGATGATTTGACAAACTTAGAAAATTCGAATAAAATACTTTCGGAAAAAATTAATAATTCAATAAAAATAGTTCAAAATTTAGCTGACCAAAAAAAGGAATTTGCAACAATGAGGGGGCAAAGTACATTTATTGATCTAAAAGATAATGCGAAGGAAAAACAAAGTGAAATTTTAAGTCAAGGGAAACAACCTGAAAAAAGTAAACAACCAGATAAATCAGAGCGGGGTTCCTCTTTTGCATAGCATATAATAAGTATAGAATATTGATTTTAGCGTATACATAAAGAAATAAACTAGAACGAAGTTGAGACAAAGGTATTTAGCGTCAAGAAATAAGCAGGAATTTCCAAAATTTGCTTTTCAACTTTTTGGTCAATCCCTGCTTATTTTTCGAAGATGTTACTTTTGTCTCAGTCTCATTTTTAGGACGATTCAAGTTATTTTTTTGCTAATGCTTCTTCAATAATCTCTTCATCTTTTTTCAACCCGTTAAAAACAAGATTCAAAACGATCGCTGTCACGCTACTCATGACGATCCCATTCCCCGTAAACATTTGAACTGTTGGGGGTAATTGGCTAAATAAAGTCGGCATAATATTGAATCCTAAGCCAAAACCAATCGAAACAGCAGTAATCAAGAGATTTTTGTCATTCGTAAAATCAACTTCCATCAACATCCGAATACCTTGAACAGCAACCATCCCAAACATGACTAACATGCCGCCACCTAGAACTGGCTCTGGAATGATTTGTGCTAAAGCACCTATTTTAGGAAATAATCCAAGAATAATCAAAAAAATTGCAGAGAAATAAATTGGTTTTCTTGTCTTGATACCAGAAAGTTGGACTAGCCCAACATTTTGAGAAAAACCAGTGTAAGGGAATGTATTGAAAATCCCACCTAAAATAACCGCCAGACCTTCGGCACGATAGCCTTTTTTCAATTCTTCTTCGCCCACTTTTTGTCCAGTGATATCCCCTAGCGCAAAGTAAACACCTGTTGACTCTACCATACTCACAATAGAAATAATGATCATCAACAAGATCGACCAGACATCAAAAGTTGGTTTTCCAAAATAAAAAGGTTGAGGCACGTGAAAAACAGGTGCTTGACCAATCGCACTTAAATCCACCATTCCCAGTACAGCAGCTAAAATACTCCCGCCAACTAAACCGATCAGTACAGCAATCGAGCGAACAAACCCTTTAGCTAACATTTGTACTCCGACGATCAGTGCAATTGTAACGAAAGCTAGCAATAAATTGGTTTGATTTCCAAAATTAGTCGCAGATGAATCGCCACCGCCCATTTTTTCGATTGCAACTGGAATCAACGTCAACCCAATCACGGTAATGACCGTCCCAGTCACGATCGGCGGAAATAATCGTTTGATCTTTGAGAAAAATCCAGACACTAAAACAACAAAAATACCAGAAGCGATAATCGAACCATAAATTGCCCCAACACCTTGGTCGCTCCCAATTAGAATCAGTGGTGCAACTGCTTGAATGGCACAACCTAAAACAACTGGCAACCCAATACCAAAAAAACGATTAACCGTCAATTGTAATAATGTTGCTAAGCCACACATAAAAATATCAATCGAGATCAAGTACGTCATTTGCTCTTGATTAAACCCTAGTCCCGTACCGATCAGCAAAGGAACAGCAACTGCCCCAGCATACATTGCTAAGAGATGTTGTAAACCTAATACTGCGGCTTGGCCATTTTTTGTTTCTTTCTCCACCTTTATGCATCCTCCTCAAGAAATTCAACTTGTCCGTTGGATAACGCCGCAATTCGTGCCAATGAAACAACTTTCAAGCCCATTTCTTCTAATAGCTGACGGCCATCTTGGAACGATTTTTCAATCAGGATGCCGATCCCTTCGACTCCTGCACCTGCTTGGCGGCACAATTCAACCAACCCTTTCGCCGCTTGGCCGTTCGCTAAGAAATCATCAATGATTAAAACCTTGTCCTCTGCAGATAAAAATTTACGAGAGATAGAAATCGTACTAGTCACTTGTTTTGTAAAGGAATAAACAGAAGTAGTCAACAATTCTTCATCCATCGTCAAGCTTTTGGCTTTTCTGGCAAAAATCATTGGTACATTTAATGTCTGCGCCACAAATAAAGCTGGTGCAATCCCAGAAGCTTCAATCGTTACCACTTTAGTGATTCCTTGATCTTTGAAAACTTCCGCAAATCGTTGGCCTATTTGTTCCATTAATACCGGATCCACTTGATGCGTCACAAAGCTATCTACTTTTAAGACGCCTTCACCTAGCACACGGCCATCTTTTTGAATACGTTCCACTAATTCTTTCACTTTATTTTCCCCTTTTTCATTTATTGATATCAAAGCTAACCACTATTCGACCTCATGGATCACCCTTTCAAGGTTTCAAGCTCGTGCGAAATACGCAAAAATGCCTGCTTTTTAAACAAAAAAACCCTTTTACTAAATAAGTAAAAAGGGTGCAAGACACTCTTTCACTTATAGTCCAGCATTTACGGTGCTGGCTAGAAACTGTCATCCTTATCATGACGATATATAAGTGGGCTATATCACTACGTTCCTTCGATCCTCTTAAGAAACAAAATAGTGATCTATTTTGCTCAAGTAGTCTAGAAGTAGCTTTAATAAAATATGTTGATTGGTTCAAGCATTCATAATCGTTGTTTGGCACTTTTAATGTTAGCTTTTGTTCCAAACGATGAAAACAGTTTAACATCTGTTTCAGAAAGTGACAACCAACTTTCACTATTTTTTTCTAAAATCTAATATTTTTGATCTCATTCAGCAAGGTTGTTCGGTATTTCTGACAGAAATAAAGAGAAAAAAGAGAATTTACGTGAGTGCCACGATTTTTTCTCTTTTTTGACTTGCTTTTGATTTTTATGATTCCTCTTGCTTTTCAAGTTGTCGATACTTTTCCATTTTACGACTAAATAATTCCCCGTTACTTGGAGGAGTATAGGTAATAGCGTTCGCTCCAGCTTTGATCGTATCCAAGATGCTTTGATCTGTTGGACCACCAGTAGCAATAATCGGTAGTTCCGGATACTTTTCTCGGAAAAATTTTACCGTTTCAGTTGTTTCTTTCCCTGCACTGATATTGATGATCGTAATACCTGCTGCCAATTTTTCATCGATTTGTGTATATTTCGATGTCACTGTACTAATCACTGGGATATCCACTGCACGACAAACTTCTTGAACTGTTTCAAGTGGTGTGGGTGCATTTAAAACGACCCCTAACGATCCTTGCGCTTCAGCGAATAAGCTCATGTAAGAAGAGCGCGTGCCTTGCGTTAGACCTCCGCCAACACCTGAAAATACTGGAATGTCTGCTGCTTCGATAATACTTTTAGTGATTGCAGGATGCGGAGTAAATGGGTACACAGCAATCACGGCATTTGCATTTGTATTCCGGACAATTGCTATATCAGTAGTAAAAATAATCGATCGGATCAGTTTTCCAAAAATCTTAATACCACTTGCCTCCATAATGACCTCAGGTACTCTAACGATATCTTTTCGTAGCTCGGTCATAATTTCAGGGGTAAATTGCTCTGCCATCTTGCCACTCCCTTTTTCATAGTTATTGATCATATTGATCCAAGTGATAGGTTTCAATGACTTGGATAATTTTTTGTGCGTAGGAAGGGTCAGTTGCGTAGCCTGCGTCTTGCAGTGCTTGGGCAGCTTCACGATAGTTCGTAGCCGTGATCACTTTTTCATATAATGCTGGATTCCAATCTACCCCATTCACAAAAAGTTGTGTGTGAGAGTCCATCGATTGTTCCCATGAATCATACACACGAAAATCTCCTTGGATCGTGACCCATTCTTCATTCACAAATTCCTTTGTTTCTAAATTAACTTTTTTTTGATCACCATATGCTTTAATTCCAAAAAGATTATTGTATTGACTGGCTAACGTACTCTCGCCCCAGTTTGATTCAAGAATTGCCTGACCTAAAATGATACTTGGGAGAACGCCATAGCCGGTTTGTAATTCTTTCGCATGAGGAGCTAATCGATCAATAAATTGTTGATGCGTTTGTGCCTCATTGTTATTCTGTTCTTGCCCAACAAGAGGCGCTGACAAGCCTCGTAAAGAGAGAACAAAAGCTATCATCAACAATATTCCACCAAAAATCACAGCAATCAAGCGTAATGAATTACGTTTTTGTTTCTTCCATTTTTTTTTGGCCATTCACTACTCCTATTTCTTTTGTAATTGTTCTAAGTATTCTTCTAATGTGATATCATGTTTCGAAATATAGGCCGCACTTTCTTCTCCAACATAACGCAGGTGCCATGGTTCATACGTGATTTTTGTAATATCTTGACGATCTTTAGGATAACGTATGATAAATCCATATTTAGGCGCATTCTCAGCAATCCATTTTGCCCCTGGTTGATCTCCATAACTTGCCTCTAAAAGCTGTGAAGGATAATTATTATACCAATTTTCATCCACTACATCGACCGCTAAGCCTGTATGATGTTCGCTATGTCCAGGGACGGTGATTGTTTGTTTCGTGATTGCTGTCGCCTCTTCCTCTGAAACATGTTGACTACTCATCACTTCTTGGACATTTTGTGTAAACACCTGTTGCTGTGCTGCAACCGAACGATATGCGGAGACCATCACTAAAGGAAAACCTGCAGATTGTGCTGCTTTCGCAAAATCTTCATAATGGGATTCGATACGTTTATCGATCAAATAACCATTGGGCAGTGATGCCAGCTGCGTGTCTTCATTGATTTCTTTTTCGATTTTATGATCAGGTCCTACCAAGACAAGATCCCAATCGGTCGGTTGAACCTTTGGTAAATCTTCACTTTTTTTGGTAGAATCCTTCACTTTAGTTTCTTTGGAACTCTTTGTTGTCTGTTTGGTTACTTGTTCAGTTGTTTGATTTTCTGCTTGGACGTCAGATTTCATGTGTTGCTCGCTTACAAAGATGTACCCCATTGCGGCAACCATGATCACAACTGCTCCAAACCCTAAAACTTTATTCACTCTTAAAAATCCTCTCATTCCTTTTTATGTTCATTTTTTTCATGAACATAGGTTTCTTCTAAATTCTCGTTTACCCAATCCAACAGTTCCAATTTCTCGCCTTCGATCTGTCTTTGAACGTCTGCAGGTAATCGAAAGTTCAAGATGTCGTCATAACCCCATTCATCATAATTAATACTTACCTTCAAGTCAAGGAACCCTGTAAGATATTGATCGTTTTTTAATGGAATCAATTCGACTTTGGCAGGACCATCCGTTAACCATTTTTGAGCGATTCTCGTTTTGATTTGTTTATACTCTGCCACTGCAGTCGTCCTTTTTTCAGGGAAAATGATCGTTTGTCGTAAAATCTTTTGCGTAAGCATCCATTCATAATCAGTAAACAGGTTTTTGATTTTCTGCATGGTTTCAGATGGAAGGTTCTTCTCTCCTCGTTTCCAGCCTTCCCACTGCGCTTCGTCAATTACTAAATAGTCCTCTAAAAAATTCTTTTCTGTTGCGTACTGTTCCAGTAATACACTAAGAATTAAATCAACATAAACTTGATGCATAAAAGTTTCCCCCTCTACTCATTTTACTTGAATTTCAAAAAAATTCACTACGACTTTACTTTTTCTTATTAAAGTACTCTAACACAAATTTTAACGATTCATTTGGTATAATTAAACAAGGACAATGGCATTTTTTCATTTCATTCACTATATTAAATATAACACGAGAAGGAGTTTTGAAGTATGAAAAAGTATCAATGGGGAATCATTGGCTTAGGAAATATTGCACATGAGTTTGCGGAACATTTTGACCAAGAAACAAGCGAGTTGGCAGCAGTTGCTTCACGAACAATAGATAAAGCAGAAGCATTTGCACAACGCTATCATATTCCTAAAGCATATGGTAGTTATCAAGAAATGCTTAATGACCAAGAAATCGATATTATTTATATTGCCGTTCCCAATCGTCAACATAGTCAACATATCATGGAAGCATTAGCAGCGAATAAGCATGTTTTATGTGAAAAAGCGATCACCATGAATAAAAAAGAACTGACCGAAGCAATGAAATTAGCAGAAGAAAAGAATCTAGTGTTAGCAGAAGCGATGACGATTTTCAATATGCCATTGTATCAACAGTTACGTTCTTTGATCGATACAAACAAGCTTGGGGCATTAAAAATGATTCAAGCACCATTTGGCAGCTATAAAGATCCCGACCCAACCAATCGCTTTTTCAATCCTGAATTAGCTGGTGGTGCTTTATTAGATATTGGGACATATGCCGTCTCGTTTGCTCGTTTCTTTTTGAGCTCTCAACCAGAAGTTATTGCATCAACAATGGTACCATTTGAAACAGGTGTGGATGAACAGTCAGTGACTATTTTAAGGAATAAAGAAAATGAGTTAGCAACGATCAGTCTGACTTTCCAAGCCAAAATGCCTAAAGTGGGAATCGTTGCCTTTGAAGAAGGCTATATCACCATCACCGATTACCCTCGTGCGGATCGTGCGGAGATCATCTTCAATGACGGGACAAAAGAATGGATCGAAAGCGGCAGCACCGCGCAAGCCATGAATTATGAAATCGAAAATATGGTCAAAACTATTAAAGGCGAACTCCCTAACCGTTCGTTGTTTCTGACCCACGATGTCATCGAGATCCTCGATGGGATGCAAAAACTTTGGCAAAAATAAGCTCCTTGAAATAAGCTGGAATTTTTCAAAAACATGAAAAGCTGTTTAAGCAACGGAGACATCCCCAATGCTTAAACAGCTTCTCTTTATTTCATTCATTGAACTGAATAATTTAACCAATCGATTGTTGCGAAAATTCCGCTTTGATTTCAATAAAGCTCTTAAAGGATTGCAAAAATTGAAACAATTCTGCTCGATCTTCAAATTCTAAACGTTCTTTGGGCATAGCCATGTCCCGATATAGTTCGTAGACTTCTTCAATCCGCTTCAATAATTCTTTCCCATCATTCTTTTCAGAAAAAGTTTCTGCAGTATAAACCAACAAGCCGTAAATATGCTTGCCATAAGGAACCGGGTCTTGGATTCGATCCAGATTTCCCTGCATATCTTTGATCACGTTGATTTGGGTTCGACGCATAGAAAAATACGTTTCATAGTATTGCGTTTGTTTCACCCAGTAATTCTCTTGGTACTTCCTAGCATCGCTCTGACTTTCTCTTACGAAAGCCAACAATTTATCACAAAGCAGTTGATTGCTAGTATTTCTTCCAGTCAGTAGGAAATCAGCCATGTTGTTTAAAATGATACGAAACTCTTCTTCGATCAATTGTTGATTTTTTTGTAGCTGTTTTTTGATATCCGGCATATAGATATTCGCTACTAGTGCAAAAAAAACACCGATAGCCATTAAACTTGCTGCATTACCGATCAACGACCAACTCATATTTTTTTCACTTAAATAGTGTGTGACTAGCACAGAATTTACGACAATTCCATCCGTCAATTTTAACCCAACAGTCAGAGGAATAAACAGTAGTAGGAACAAGCCAAACCCCAAGATCGTATAATCAAAAATAAAAAAACTAATAAAAGCAATCACAGTCGCTAAAATAAATGCCGCAATCCTTAACATCCCAGTTCTTAAAGTTGAACGTTTCGTGTTGCCCACACTTAACAAAGCAATGATTCCTGCTGAAGGCCAAAACAATAATGAAAACATTTGGGCGGTAACCATGGACAACATACTACTAACCACTGTTTTCACGGTCCTCATTCCGATACGCATAAGCAACCCCTCTCTTTTCTTAGAATTATACTAAAAGACTTAGCTAAAAACTAGCAATCTCTTTAAAAGTTCGTTATCCTATTAAAAAGGACTAAAAGGAGAATAAGCGATGGAATTTGGCCGTTTTCGTTTAGGAATGCGAACAATAAAAAGCGCATTAGCAGTTTTTTTATGTATTTTATTTTTCCACGTCACTGATCGAGGACTACCGATGATTGCTGCATTGTCAGCTGTTTTTTCCTTGCGCCAAGATTTAACCACTACTGTTTCCTTTGGTCGTTCAAGAATCATTGGCAATTCAATCGGCGGCTTTCTCGGAATCATCTATTTTTTAGTAAAGAACTATTTTCACAATGATTTTTTAGTGGAATTATTTCTGCTGCCGGTTCTAGTGGTCATCGTCATCGTGGTATCTGACGGAATCAATAATAATTCTGGGATCATCTCAGCAATCGCCACTTTGTTGTTGATTGCCCTGAGCGTTCCTCAAGGCGAATCCTCTTTATATGCGATCCAACGAGTCTTAGACACATTCATTGGAACCTTTATCGCCATCGGAATCAATTTCTTTCTCCGTCCACCTGAGACAGAAAAGAAAGAAGAGCTTGTAGAAGACTTAGTTGAGCTGCAAAAAAAAGAAGCGTTGCTTAGAGAAAATTTGGCAGAAGTCGAAGAACAGATCAAAAAACACAAAAATAGCTAATACATAAATAAACAAACCAGTCTCTTCAACATGAAAGAAACTGGTTTGTTTATTTTTCTAACTAATTTAGCGATAATTATTCTGCTTGATCGGGTTGTTCCCCGTTTTCATAGAGATTAACTTGTTTCATCGTTCCACGATTAGAGAGATTTTCGATAATGTCTTTGATATCTAATCCTGTTGTTTCTTTCAACGTTTCTTGAGTGGAAGCTAAGAGATTGGTAGCATAGTTAGTCACCCGGTTTGCTCCGCCGTTTTCGCTTGACCCGTTACTGGTATCAACCACTGAGATTTTCTCAATGTTTCCTAATGGCTGTGCTGCTTCTTTCATTAATTGTGGTAACATCTCGATTACCATACTCAAGACCGCTGCTTCACCATATTCTTTGAACGCATCTGCGATTTTGGCTTTGGCTTCAGCTTCGGCCGCTCCTTTGGCTAAAGTCGCTTCCGCTTCCGCTTGACCAGCTAACCGGGTTTTATTGGCTTCGGCTTGTGCCAGTGCTTCAACGCGGAATTGTTCAGCTTCGGCTTCAGTTACTTCTTTTACCTTTTGAGCTTGTGCTTCTTGTTCTTTGGCATAACGATCCGCATCGGCTTTTTTCTTCACTTCTGAATCGTATTGTTTCTCACGACGAATGATTTCTTTTTCTTCTAATTCAATTTGTTTTTGTCGTTCAATGACTTTTACTTCCATTTCTTGTTCAACAACATGTTGTTGCGCCCGAGCGCTTTCCAAGTTATAGGCCTGGTCTGCTTTGGCTTTTGCAATATCTTGTTCTTGCTTGTAAGAAGCTAGTTTTAATTCTTTTTCTTTGATGGATTCTGCAATTTCCGTCTGTCTTTGTAGTTCCGCTGCTTGAGAATCTTTTTCAGCTTCTGCTTTTTTAATACGTGTTTCTTTTAACGCTTCTGCTTCCGCAATATCTGCGTCACGTTTCACTTGGGCGATCCGTGGTTTCCCTAAAGAATCTAAGTAACCGTTTTTATCACGGACTTCTTTGATCGTAAACGAAACAATGATCAATCCCATTTTCGCTAAATCAACAGATGCTACTTCTTGAACGCTTTGACTAAATTTGTCGCGGTTTTGATAAATTTCTTCTACAGTCATCGAACCCAAAATGGAACGAAGATGCCCTTCCAAAACTTCTCTTGCTTCATTTTCAAGTTCCTCACGTGTTTTACCTAGAAACTGTTCTGCAGCAGTCGCAATTTCTTCCACTGAAGAACCAATCTTGATGATCGAGGTGCCATCACACATCACTGGTACCCCTTGTTCAGTATAGACTTCTGGCGTCGAAACATCTAACTTGCTTGACAAGAGACTGATCCGATTCGAGCGTTGGAAAACTGGTAAAACAAATGCCCCGCCACCACGAACGATTTTGATTTTATTATTACTTTCATCTGCGTGGACATTTTTACTGCCTAAATAACTCCCGCTAATAATTAATGCTTCATCTGGTTTGGCAGTTTGATATTTTGCTACAAAGACGATCAGTAACATTAAAATGATCAATACTGCAATAGCAATTGCGATATAAACTCCTGATATTTCCATTTCTTATACACTCCTTCATATTTTTAGCATGCCTTCATAAGGCGTTACATAACAAACTCTTTCTTTTACTTCAATGATCAAGACCTGTTCCCCTTGCTTAGCTGGTGAACTTTGTGGGGCATAAAAGCATGCAGGTCGCGTAATCGAACCAGTCACACTTTTTAATTGGATCTCTCCCATCCCTTTTAATGGTATGGGTGTAACTACGATCGCCATCTGTCCTTCAAGAGTTTTTTCTGATGCAGACAACGTACTTTCAGCATTTTTCATCGGCATTCGGACATAAAAATTGAGCAAAAACACTAAAACAGTTGCAATCGCCCCACTTGAAATCAATAGAAACAGCGAATCTAATTCTGTTAAGCGCTCTCCTAAATACCCAAACAGGCTGGTAAAAGTTAGCCAAGGGACAATGAGTATCGGGTCAATTGGACCATCGAAATCAAAAATATCTCCAAAGACTAGCAGAAAAACTGCAATCCCCGCACAAGTTAAAAGTGTATACCAATAAATCGTCTCTAATGCCACCCCTCCAATCATGTAATCGCCTCCTCCTCTGTTTTGTTCTATCATACCAATAGAATAACTTTCTGTATAGTTTGATCGATAATTTTGTTTTACCAATTTCCCAATGACGATTTAGCCAGTGGGGCGGACACCCCACCGGCAATAAAAGAACTTTGATGCGATCGTTTATTATTTTTGTTCGCTTCTATTCTTTAAAAAGAAAATGGCTCATGCATCTAGTTTGTGAGTTGATTTTACCGTCATCCCTACAAAAGCTTTCTCTAATTCAACAAGAAGGAATAAAACCAATCCAGGTAGTAAACTGATGCTTGCTTCTTGGACAGTCAACGAAACTGTCCCAATCGCAATTTTTAATGGTGGGAACACTAACATCAATCCTTGTAAGAGGATCATCGCTCCAATCGAATAGAGTAATGCCCGATTTTCAAAAAGATCTTTTGTCAGACTAAATTCAGTCACTCTTCGACAATTAACCATGTAGAAGGCTTGTCCAAAAACCATCGCATTGATCAGAACGGTTTGTTTCGCTTCAGCAGGAACAAAATCCATTGCAACGAACCCTAAAATAGTCATGATGATCCCAACATATAAAATACGCAAAAGTGCATATTTTGATAGGATTTTTTCGTTAATTGGTCTCGGTGGACGATTCATAACATCTTGATCTGCTTTTTCAAAACCCAACGCGTATGAAAGGGTGATCGAAGCGACTAGATTTAACCACAAGATTTGTACAGTAGTTAAAGGTAATGGGAAATTTCCTACCAATGAAAAGAGCAATAGTAATCCTTGGGCTAAACAAGTTGGCAAATAAAAGAGAATCGTCTTTTTCAAATTATCAAAAATACGTCTTCCTTCTTTCACGGCTTTTGCTATGGTCTCAAAATTATCATCTACCAACACCATGTCTGCTGCCTGTTTGCTAACATCGCTCCCTTTGATTCCCATAGCGATCCCGACATCGGCTTTTTTCAAAGCTGGCGCATCATTAACGCCGTCCCCAGTCATTCCAACAATTTCATCTTGTTCTTGGAGATAGGTCACAATAGCCAATTTATGTTCAGGTGTCGTCCTGGCAAAAACATCATTCTCACGGACAGCGATTTTCCATTCTTCTTCTGTCAATTGATCTAGTTCCGTTCCCGTAATCGCCGATTTAGCATTTTTTAAACCTAATTCCTCAGCAATCGCTTTTGCTGTTGCTTGATGATCGCCAGTGATCATTTTTACTCTGATCCCTGCTTGTTGCATTTCCTTGACTGAAGCAATAGCTGATTCCTTTGGCGGATCAATGATGCCACTAAGTCCAATCATCACTAGCTCATTCGTTAATTCTTCATGTGACAATTCACGATCCTTTAACTCTTTCATTGCAAACGCTAAGACACGTTGGCCTGTTTGCGCTAATTGTTCGTTTTTTTGTAACCACATAGCATGATCTATCTGTTGTTGTCTTCCATCTGATCCCAGTTCATATTGTACTTTATTCAGTAAAACATCTGGCGCACCTTTCACAAATAAGATCCTTTTTCCTGCAATCTCATGGACGGTCGCCATATATTTGTAAGCTGAGTCGAAAGGAATTTTATCAACGACTGGATAAAGTTCGATCGGTTGTTGATTGGTCCATTTTAATAAAGCTAATTCCGTGGCATTACCTGAAGTTGGACATACTCCTTGAGTTAGTTGGGTTTCTTGACAATTATGCATCGCTTCAACAAGCCAAGTCTCATTTTTGGTCCAGTTTTTTTCTTCAAGTATTTCCACCCCATGGTTCGCTTCTCTAGTCGCTAAGCTAACCAATGTCATTTCATTTTTAGTCAGTGTTCCTGTTTTATCTGAACAAATTACTGTCATTGCCCCTAACGTTTCAACTGTGGGTAGATTTTTGACGATTGCTTGTTTCTTTGCCATTCGATTGACACCCGAAGATAAAATAATCGTTAAGATCGAAGGAAGTCCTTCTGGGATAGAAGACACGATCAAGGCAATGACAGCTGTCGCTATATAGCCCCAAGTCATGCCATAATAAAAGTAGGATACGGTAGCTAGCAATAAAATCAACGCAGCGATTCCTTTAAATATACTAGTATTCATTTCTTTGATTTTCTTCAATAACGGTGTTTCTTGTTCTGTGATCGACCCTAATGAAGTGCTGATTTTTCCAATTTCTGTAGCAGTTCCAACCGCGACTACGATCCCTACTCCTCTGCCTGATTCCACTTTAGTCCCAGAAAAAGCCATATTCGTTTGTTCCGCTAAAGGTGTCTCAAGCGGTAATGGGTCGGTCGTCTTTTGGATCGCATGGGTTTCTCCAGTAAGAATTGCTTCATCGATTTGTAAATTGAACGTTTCACTCAAACGAACATCTGCAGAAACGATATCTCCAGCAGCCAATACGAGTTGATCCCCCACCACTAAATCAGCTGGTGCAATCTCTTTTTGCTGTCCCTTTTCGATGATGACTGCTTTTTCACTAAGTAATTCCGCAATGCTGTCTAAAGATGAAGCTGCCTTTCGTTCTTGTAAATAGCCGATCAGCGCATTTAAGAAAACAACTAAAAAAATCATACTGCCTTCAATATATGCGCCTGTAAAAAGCTTAACGATCGCAGCTCCTAGTAAAATGTACATCAGTGCATCATGAAAGTAAGAAAGAAATTTTTTCCATTCTGGAACTTTAATACCATTTTCTAAGACGTTTCTTCCATACTTAAGTTGTCGTTCGTTCCTTTCTTGTTCGTTCATTGCTTTTTTTACCATTAATTTTTCTTTGATTTCTATGATTGATAAGGTGTACCATTCTTTCATTTTTTTCCTCCAATAATTCTTACTGATCAAATCATAAAGGTTAGAGTGACTCTAAGGTCAAGAAAAATTTAAGCAAATCTATCTATGTAGAATAAAAAAATCAATTCCATTCACATTTCCCCCACGTTTCGTAGTAAAATAACCTTACTTAAAATGACTGATCAATGGAAGTGATGATTTGAAAATCAATGAATTAGCAAAGCTCTATGATATTACAGCCCATACTTTACGCTATTATGAAAAATTAGGTTTGATTACACCGGATTATGATGAAAATGGCTATCGAAATTATTCTTACGAACACATTGAACAACTGAATACCATCCGTGACCTACGTTATTTTGACGTCTCCATTACTGAGATCGCCGATTATTTGAAGCAAAAAGAAATCAGCAAGACAAAAGAATTATTAGCTTTTGAAATCGAGGCACTAGATCAACTCATCAGTGACTCACAAAAAAAAATCGAACTATTAATCGAACGTGTCCAGTTAATTGAAGAAGCAGAAAGCATAGACTATCAAGAAGTGCTATTAGTGCAGCAACCGAAAAGACTGATTCTTAAAGCTTCTACGGTTGCAACGGATGAACAAATCGACTTTTCGTTAAAAGAACTTCATAAAAAATACGAACCTTTATTAAGCACTAATAATCAAAATCTTTTTGGTAGTATCATCCATTTAGAAGAAGATCCTTTTACCTATCAAGTATTTTATTTTTGTCCTGACCTTACGATTAAAAATGAAGATGCTGAGATACTCCCTGCTGGAAATTATCTTAGTTATAGTTTTAAAGGTGACTATGAACAAAGGAAGAAAGGAATTGCTACCATCATGAACTACCTGACTACCCATTCGCTTCATAGAGCCAGTCCATTTTATGAATCTTATCTGATTGATTTTCACGAAACGAATAAGCCAGAAGAATATGTGACGCGTTTAGAAATTTTAGTTGAATCGTAGCTTTGGATAACTAAGTATTTATACAAGAAAAAACTACGTCTGAGTTTGACATCAGACATCAAACTCAGACATAGTAACTCTTTTATGAATCAAGAATAAAAATTTGCTACTAAGTGCTACGAATCAATAAATGTGAAGACTTCAAGTAAGCCCCCGCAAGCTTCGTCATTTTTGACCGTAATATGCATGCATCCCATGTTTTCGATAGTAGTGCTTATCTAAAAGATATTGTGGAATAGATTGCATAGCAGGATTAATTTTTTCATTTTCTTTAGCCATTAAGCATATTTCGTCTAAAATCAAGCTATTCTCTACCGCCTTTGCAGGGGTTTCACCCCAAGTAAATGGGCCATGTCCATAAACGAATACACCAGGAACTTCAGTGGGAGCTAATTGTCTCTCTTGAAACGTTTCAACAATCACATGACCAGTGTTTCTTTCATAAGCACTTTTAACTTCTTCTTCAGTTAATTGCCGTGTGCAAGGAATCGTTCCATAAAAAGCATCCGCATGAGTTGTTCCATAGGCAGGCAAGTCTCGACCAGCCTGCGCCCACATGACTGAATGTGTGGAGTGCGTGTGGACTATAGCATTGATTTTTTCAAAAGCTTGATACAAAATCACATGAGTCGATAAATCAGAAGAGGGCTTCATCCCATCTTCTTCTAGCGGATTTCCAGCTAGATCAGTCACTACCATTTGTTCGAGAGCCATCTGTTCATACTTTACACCACTTGGCTTGATCACGATCACCCCAAGCACTCGATCAATCTCACTGACATTGCCCCAAGTCAACTTAACTAGTCCATATTGAGGTAGTGCCAAATTTGCTTCATAAACACGTTGTTTCATTTCTTTAATGATCGGATTACGCAAACTCATAACCTGCCTCCTTTAGCTTCGGATAAAGATAGCTCTTTGCTGCTGCGATTTCTTTTTTAAAATCCGGATTTTTTTCACTCCACATTTCAATTAAAAATGACCCATTATAATTCATCTGTTTAAGTTTCTTTAACAAACCCTCAAAGTCAACACAGCCTGCGCCAAAAGGAACATCACGAAATTGACCTGATGATTCAGTTGTTACTGGATAGGTATCCTTTAAGTGGATGGAAGAAATCCAATTGATCCCTTTTTCTAGTTCACGTTCTGGATCGTTTTCTTGCCAAGCCGAAAGGTTACCAAGATCTGGATAAACTTGAAGATATGGTGAATCAATCTGGCGTTTGATTTCTAAAAATTTAGTGATTGAATTCATAAATGGATCATCCATAATTTCAATTGACAAGATTATTCCATATTCAGAAGCTATTTTGACGCTTTCTTCAAGTCCTTCAATAAATAATTTTCGTGATAGCCTTGTTTTTTTTCATAATAGACATCGTATCCGGCTACTTGGATAATTTTGATACTTAAGCGCTGAGCAAGTCGGATCGCTTTGACCATCAATTCTTTGGCTTTTATCCGATACGCTTCATTTGAAGAGCCAAAAGGAAACCTGCGATGACCACTCAGACAAATGGAATTGATCCGTATACCCGTCTCTTTCATGTCTTTGCGTATTTGATTGATCATCTCGTCAGACCAATTGAGTCGAGCTAGGCGTTCATCTGTCTCGTCAATCGACATCTCAATAAAGGAAAAACCAAGTTCCTTTGCTAATAAAAAGCGCTCTTTCCAAGAGATATCTTTTGGTAGTGCCTTCTCATAAATTTCGATTTGAGCCAAGTCTATTCCCCCCAAATGCGAATCATTTCTTGTTTAAAATCATTGGCTGCTTTTGCAGGATCGTCCGCACTAGAAATCCCTCTTCCAGCTATAAAAGTTTCCACTTCAATCCCTGCGAATAATTTCAATGTTTCCACGTTTAATCCACCTGTCACAGAAACTGCAAAGCCCATTTCTATTAATTTCTTTACTTTTGTCAGATCCCGTTCTCCCCAAGTTTCACCAGAAAGTAATGCATCTCGACTTTGATGATAGATCACCTGTTGGATACCGATCCTCCGCCATTCAGCTGCTTGTTCATAGGTCCAATCCCCATACAGTTCGACTTGCAATGCCTTCACTTCTTTTTGAGCTGCTTCCATGGTTGGCAGAGTAGCACAGCAGATAACAGTCATAAAATCCGTACCGGCATCAGTTACATTTTTGGCTACCGTTCCCCCGGCATCCGCACATTTTGTATCAGCAACAATTGTTTTCCTTGGAAACATGCTACGAATACAGCTGATGGCTTTGCGCCCCTCTTGCAGACATAAAATGGTTCCAATTTCAATAATATCGACAATATCCCCTACTTGAAATACATCTGCTAATGCTTGTTCTAAATCATTATGATCCAAAGCAATCTGTAATTTTGGTCTGCTCATTTTGTCTTCCTCTTTTATTTAGATTTTTGATACAACGCTGATTCAGCAAATTTTTCACCAATTTCTTTGGCTGACATGACATTTTTAATGCCAATCACTGTAATTCCTTTTTTCTCTGCTTGGATAAACATATTCAAAAAATTGACTGGTGTAAAAACGACATCATACTGAGTCGCAGAACTTTTTCCTTCAGAAATTGCACAATGATGGATTTTGGTAATTGACACACCTAGTTCTTTCATTGCCTTTTCGACGCTTCTCATCATCATCAAACTTGTTCCCGACCCGTTTGCGCAAGATACTAAAATTCTCATTATGTTTTCCTCCTATGTGTTCATTTTAATTTTATTGTTGTATTTAATTCTCGTTGTGATATTTTTCTGCATATTGCTCATAATCATCGACGATCAAAAAGTACCCGTCTGGATTTTTACGGTATTGTAATTGTGGAATAATCAATAGCCCAACCACGACTAATGCGATACCAACATACCCCAAAAACTTCATCATTACAGTAAATAATGGCCAAGCAGTGGCCCAGTCAAACATACCGAGATAGCCACCATATTTTGACATGCCGATCCAAGTTGCAAAAACGGCCGATCCACCAACTTGAATGATTCCAGAAAGAAATGGGAACAGACAGGCGGCTTTGAAACCACCTCGATTGTTGGCAAAAACTGCGATAACTGCATTGTCAAAGAACAGTGGAATAAAACCAGCAATCACGATGGTTGGTGATTTGAACAAAATGAGTAAGGCAATCATCAAAAATTGTCCTAAGGCACCAAACAAGAAGCCAATGGTTACGGCGTTAGGTGAACCAAAACCAAAAGTAGCAGCTACGTCAATCCCAGGAACCGCACCTGGTAGGATTGTATTTGAGATCCCTTGAAAAGATTGTGTTAGCTCATCCACGAAAGTACGGACTCCTAATTGTAAAATGGCTAGGTAGACAGCAAAATTCAATGATGTTGTCATAATATAGAACAAGAAACTTTGTCCTTCTTGCATAAACTGTGCTTGAATCAAATAATCTTTTCCTAGCACTAACAAAATAATTCCAAAAAATAAAAGCATTAATAAAGAAGTTGCTACCATATTTTCATTAAATATAGATAAAAAACCTGGTAATTCAATATCTTCCAATTTTTTATCCACTTTTTTAGAGTGTTCTTTTTTTTGATCACGTTTCTTTAAAAACTCGGCTAACTTCGCAAATATATAGATACCAAACATTTGCTGATGTGCCACAGAAAAACCAGCGCCCTCGGTTAACTCCTGGGTGATACCAACTGTTAAATTAGAAGCTACTGCCCAATAACAGCCTAAAATCAGTCCCATAAAAATCAGAACTTGAATTCTTCCTAAAGAGGGAAAACAAAATAATAATATCCAAAAAGCAGTTGCAGATTGTTGAATCTGAACATTTCCAGTTGTAAAAACCGAACGTAATTTTGTATATTTTTGAAAACGAACGAGTAAGATATTCATAACAAAAGCAATCAAAAGTAAAATCATGACATCCCCAAATGTACGACCAAATGTTTCCTCTAATCCAGAGTCAACGGCATTTTGTCCAAAATATGGATCGGTGACCATCGCATCCAGATTAAACCGTTCTTTTAAACCTACTAAAATGGGGCGGAAGTTGTTTACTAATCCTCCTGAACCAACCGTCAAAATGAAGTAACCGACTGTTGTTTCAAGAAACCAGCAATACACTCATAAAATGGACGTTTCAAGAGAATGTACCCTAGCAGTACAATAAAACCAATCAGATAAGCTGGTTGAGTTAAGATGTTTGTAGCGAAATAAGTCCAAATGCTCAATAAAAAATCAGCCATTCTTTTTTCCTCCTATAAGTTATACTCTTGCATCACCACTCGATAGTCTTCAATCGAATCGGTATCTGCCAAACGATCAATTAGCCCATCTATCATCAACAACTCAGACAATTTTTGAATATTTTCCATATGCTGATCTACATTTTTGGCTGCTAAAGTAAAGAATAAACTTGCTGATTTTTCTTCTTGGTCGAATTGAATGGGTCTTTTCATTTTAGTGAATGATATAGCTGTTCCATAAACTCCTTCACTATCTGCTGAAGAATGTGGCATTGCCACTTTGGGAACAATCACGATATAAGGACCATGTTCTTCTACACATTGGATGATTTCATCTACGTAACTTTGATCAATCAACTTTTTATCTAATAATAGTTGACAGCTTTCAGCAACAGCTTCCTTCCAATCAGTAATTTCTTTATCGGAATATTTCACCAAGCCTTGATCCAAAAAATATTTCAACATGTTGTTAGCCTCTTTTCTATAAGAATGACGGGAATGGTGTATCGTTTTCTACAGAAAATACATCCTCAAAACCACGGTAGAAATTAAATTCCAGGTCGTCTTTGTTCGTTGGATAGGTAAACTTGCCTCCTACCTGCCAGATATATGGTTTAAAATCGTACTTCAAGCGATCCTTTTTAAACTTCCATATTTCGGTAATTTCTTTTGGATCAGCCATAAAATTTGCCCAGATATCATAATGAACAGGGATGACTACTTTAGCCTTTAATGACTCAGCCATTCGCAACATATCGACAGAAGTCACTTTATCCGTGATACCTCGTGGATTTTCACCATATGCACCTAGGCAAACATCAATAGTATGTTCGTTCCCATGTTTCGCAAACATATTAGAATAATGAGAGTCTCCAGCATGATAAATATTTCCACCCGATGTTTCAAATAGATAATTCACAGCGATCTCATCCATTTCTTGAGGTATTTTCCCTTTTAAAGTTTCCTCTGGATCTTCACAAGTGACTAATGCTGTACGGTCAAATGCTTCTAAAGCAACGATAGTTACATCCTCAATTTTGACTTCATCTCCTGGTTTGACGATTATCGTTTTCTCTTTTGGAATTCCCCAGTTCAACCAAGTATTTACTACTTCTTGAGGACCAATGAATTTTGCATTCGGACAATTTTGATGAACAGCAGCTGCTGTATTGATATCCAAATGATCCGAATGGATATGCGTGATAACTAAAGCGTTTACACTTTTCATTTCAAAAGGGTCAATCACAAAAGGTTGCGTCCGCAAGTTCGGTTGCATTTTTTGAACCCCACTCATTCGCATCATCTGATGCCCTTTTTTCATCATCCCATTTCCATGACTACGTTTACCTGTCCCACACCATAAATCACACAAAATATTTGTCCCTTTATGCGTCTTTAACCAAATCCCGGTACAACCTAACCACCACATCGCAACCGTTCCTTCTTTTACTTCTTCTGTTTCGATCTCTTCATTCAAGTAGGTACCCCATTCAGGAAATGTTTCTAAAACCCAATTTTCTTTTGTGACATCATTGACATGTTTGCTCATTGTAATTCTCCTCTCAAGAACTTTCTTTTGTTGATATCTAAATCATAATATGCAACGACAAACATGAAAACCCTTTTATATGACTGTTTGTTATTTATATGATCGTTTTTGTAAGTTAATTGATTTTTTTAGTATGATATATATAGTTAATAAACTTTATATGAATCTTTGAAGCGATAAAAATCATATACATAGGCAACAAATAGGAGGGTAAATAATGAAAAATTCCATTGTCAATATTGAGAAGCGTCAAAAGGATATTTTGGAGCGATTACAACAAAAAGAGCAAATGACAACATATGAGTTAGCTGAATCTTTAAAAGTCTCTATTAGTACAATACGCAGAGACCTAAATTTATTAGAAGAAAAAAATGAGATCATTCGTCATTACGGGTTCTGTTCTTATAATTATGATAATCGTACAGACTTTGATCAATCTGGACCAGAACGACTAAAACAATCAATCGCTCGTGAAGCTTGTAAATACATCAATGATTATGATACCGTATTCATCAATTCTAGTTCTACTGCACTTAAAGTGGTTGAATATGTACGTGCCAATCACCTGACAATTGTCACAAATAACGTAAAAATCACTTACTCCCCTCATAAAGAAAACTGCAATTATATCTTGACTGGAGGTGAGATGCGCTTTCCAAAAGAAGCATTAGTGGGTGATATCGCATTAAATACCATTTCTTCAATGAATGCTGATGTCTGTATCATTGGTTGCAGTGGTGTGTCGCTCGATAATGGCGTAACAACTAAAATTCTCAATGAATCAACGATCAATGAAATGATGATTCGTCAAACGTTTAAATGTAAAATTCTAGTTGCTGATCATCGTAAAATTGGTTTAACATCAAAATTTAAAATTGCAGATATTTCTGTTTTTGATTATTTGATTACTGACAAGTTTTGTTCTGAAAAAGTAATTGCTGAAATCAAAAATGTTGGGGTGAAAGTCATCCAAATCAGTTAAAAAAAAGCCGGTGTGAATGGAACAAGGTTCTGTCCCAACCACATCGGCTTTTGCTTATTTACGAATGATGTTCAAATAAAATGACCTGATCCATTAAGTCAAAGCTCTTCAAATCAGCCTTTCAGCGATGGTTCGCTCTTACTTACTTAATAACAGTCTTTTTATTAAGCGTGATAACGTTCTACACCATCTAGGTATGTTGCTTCTAAAGTCATATCTGGATTCAATACGATAAAATCAGCGTCCCGTCCTTTTGCGATCTTGCCACAAGTATCATCGATCTTGCAGCTGATTGCTGGTACTAAGCTTCCCATCATCACAGCTTGTTCAGGTGTAGCTAATCCCCAGTCTACTACATTTTTGATTGCTTCTTTTAATTTCAAGATACTTCCTGCTAAATTACCTGATTCTAAGCGAGCAGTTCCATCTTTCACGACCACTGGAAATTCTCCTAAATTATAATTGCCATCAGGCATTCCACCAGCCATCATGCAATCAGTGATCAATGCCACATGGTCATGACCTGCTTTTTCCATTAAAATTTGAGCAGCATTTGGATGAACATGGTGCCCATCACAAATCAATTCTGAAAAAACATGTTCTAGCGATAGTAGCGCACCAACCATTCCAGGTTCACGATGATTTAATCCACGCATGCCATTATACGCATGGACAAAGACACTGGCACCTGCTTCTACTGCCTTTTGTGCTTCATCGATCGTCGCATTACTATGACCCAATGAAACAACCACGCCTTCATCTGTCACTTGTTTGACAAACTCTTCAACGCCTTTTCGTTCTGGGGCTAGGGCAATTTTTTTGATCAGTCCGCCAGAAGCTTCTTGCCATTCATGGAAAGTATCAAGATCAGGGTCTCCAAAATAACTTGGATTTTGCGCCCCTTTATGTTCTTCCGTAAAGAATGGTCCTTCAAAATAGATTCCTTTAATTTTTGCTCCAGGAGCTTCTTGGTACATTTTTCCAATTGTTTCAGCTACATCTTTTAAACGTTCTTTACTTGATGTTAAAGTAGTTGGTAAAAACGATGTTACTCCACAAGAAAGCAATCCTTCTGACATTGCTTTCACACCTTCTGCATCATTATCCATCACATCATGGTTCATATAGCCATGAATATGCGTATCAACTAGACCAGGAGCGATCCATTTTCCGCTTTGATCAATGATATTGACTTCTCCTTCAGGTGTGTTTTGGGTATACTCCCCAAAAAGACCATCAGTGATTTCAAGATAACCTGCATTTTTGACACCGGATGACAAAAAGAATTTGTCTGCGTAGATAAAAGTTCTCATTCTTCTCTCTCCTTTGATTTTCTATCCTAAAGGTACTCTTATTTTGGAGATAAGTCAAGAATGGTCTACACCATTTAGAGACTTTTTGCTATTTTTTTAACTGATTGTGCCAATTCTTCATAAAAGAGAGCTTTATTGATTTCACCTTTCTTTTTATAAATCAAACTCTTTAAAATAAATAAATCGTTAAGGTAATAATAACTATTTTTATCTTGCGCCCACCGTATTCCTTGATTTACTTGTTCTAAAGATAGTTCAATTTCTCCTTGGTGCAACAAAAAGCTTCCATAGTTATAAAAAATTTGAGTAAACTCACTTTTGGTTCGATCTTGGATCGTCTCTTGGAAGAGTTGGATACTACGACTTAAATAGTACCTCGCTTCCGCAGTTTTGCCAGCTACGCCATAGATTTTGCCAATGCAACTGACTAGCTGGATCTCAACATCCGTCACTTGTGTTCGATCTTTTAACGTCGAATAGGAGAGCGCTTCTTTTAAATAACTAAGTGCTTGAGTAATATTTTTTCGTAATGTAAATTCACAGACGCCTAAATAATAATAATATTTTTGAAAATCCGCAGCTTCGTACAAATTTTCTGTAACCTCTGGCGATTTTAACACTTGTTCCAGCTTGCGATAATCTCGTTGCTGAAAATACAAGTCTGTTAACTCAAAATTCTTTAAGACCGCTCGAATTTTCCCATGAGATAAACGCATGACATGATCGATCGTTACGCCTAAACGTTGGCAAATTTGTGCCATTACAACAACATTTGGTAGCTCTTCATTATTTTCAATTCTGCTTAAAACACTCTGTGAACAAATATCTTGCGAAAGCATTTTTTGTGTCATCTTCTGTTCTTTTCGAATTTCTTTTATGATTGTACCAAAGGAAGCGACCAACGTTTCCATAAGCATCCTCCTTCAAAATATGCGTATTCGCATTATACCAATATTTTACTTTACGGAAGAAGAAACATCAAGAAAAGTCCTATCAAAAACTTGTCCGACTTTTTTCCTTCCTTATTTTTGATTTAGCTAGTGATTATTTCATCTCTCACACCAAAAAGAGCCAAAACTTGAGTTCGGCTCTTTTGAGTAAAAACATCCATGACAGGCTATTTTTGTCGGTAAGTCGATAAAAATTCACGCATTTTGACAGCAGTCGTTTTCAGATCATCCATCTTTGGTAAATAAACGATTCTAAAATGATCCGGTTGATGCCAATTAAATCCCCCACCATGAACCAGCAAGATATGATGTTCATGTAGGAAATCTAAAACAAACTTTTCGTCATCTAAAATATTGAAACGCTTCGTATCAATCTTAGGAAAAATGTAAAACGCTGCTTTAGGTTTTACTGCAGAAAGGCCGGGAATGTCATTAATGGCATTGTAAATAAATTCTCGTTGCTCATAAATACGCCCACCAGGTAATAATAATTCATCCACACTTTGATAACCACCTAATGCCGTCTGAATGATTTGCTGAGACAATACATTGGAACAAAGACGCATCGAAGAAAGCATGTTCAATCCTTCAATATAGCCTTTAACATGTGATTTATCTCCACTCAACACCATCCAGCCAACACGAAATCCTGCAACACGATGGGATTTAGATAAACCGTTCAACGTCACGACAAATAAATCTGGTGCCAAGGTAGCGATTGGAATATGTTCTAAACCATCCATGACTAAACGATCATAAATTTCATCAGAATAAATAATCAATTGATTTTGACGAGCAATCTCCACGATTTGCTCTAAAATCTCTTTTGGATACAATGCTCCAGTCGGATTATTTGGGTTGATGATCACGATTGCTTTTGTTCTACTCGTTATTTTTGATTTAATATCATCAATATCAGGATACCATTCTGCTTGTTCGTCACATATATAATGAACAGGTTTTCCACCAGCCAGTGATACTGAAGCCGTCCATAATGGATAATCAGGCATCGGAACTAAAACCTCATCCCCATTATCAAGTAGACCTTGCATACACATTGTGATCAGTTCGCTGACTCCATTCCCTGTATAAATGTCGTTGATCGTCACATTGGGGAACTTTTTGATTTGACAATATTGTTCAATCGCTTTTCTTGCTGAAAAAATGCCTTTAGAATCAGAATAGCCTTCTGAATCTCGTGCATTCATAATCAAATCACGTATCACTTCATTTGGCGCTTCAAATCCAAAGGGGGCAGGATTTCCAGTATTTAACTTTAAAATACTGATCCCTTCTTCTTGCATACGTTCGGCTTCTTCTAACACAGGTCCACGTACGTCGTAGCTTACGCCTTCTAGTTTATTGGATTTTTCAAATTCTCTCATAACGCTATCCAATCCCTCATTTCAAAATAAACAGAAATTTCTGATTTTTTATTTTTTACTTATTTTCAATATCATACTCTATCCCTCTAAAATTTACCACAATTTTAAGTAAAACCATAAGAAATTTTAGTTAGTTTTCAAACTCATTTCCGTCGATATTCATTGAATAAATTCGCACCCCAGTCCATAGCAATTCCGCAAATAACACCCAAAAAAATTCCGGCAGACAAATCTTTCAATACAATACCAAGAATTAGCCCAACACTCATTCCTAAGATAGAAAACTCCCCATCATATTTTTCCACTTTTTCTCTCCCTTTTCATCTTGACATCTGCGGAAATACTCGCTATCATTAATTTATTGTTATTATACGCAGACGTGATGGAACGGCAGACATGCAAGATTGAGGGTCTTGTGAGCGTACGCTCGTGTGGGTTCAAATCCCATCGTCTGCATCAATGACTAGTCGTAGAGCATTCCGTGCTCTACGTTTTTTTGTTTTCTTATTCACGTCTTATTAATAAACTTACTGTTCGTTATACTAAACGACCTGACTTCTGATAATTTTACGCATTAATTCTTCTTTCTATTTTACTCTTCCTGTTAATTTACTGCTAATGATTACCATGGACAGTTCCTTCTTATGTTTCATAAGATAGCTTTTTTGATTATTTCTCCTTTTTACGATTAAGCAATGAAATCAGTATTGTTTTATCTGCATGCCTTCTATTTTGCCCATCTTGATCATTTTTTATACTTACAACCTATGACCTATACTGTAAAAGAATTATGAGAACGATGAATATTAGGAACCATAATTGAACTCTTATTCAATCGATTCTTTTAAATAGTATAACGCTTGTTTACAGTTCTTGAATCCTTTTGCTTTCCATTGGACATTTCTCTTTCTTGACTTATATATTTCATTTTTTTCTCATCATCAAACTCGTATTCTTATAAATAAAGATGACATTACCAGCTTATAACCTTATTTTATAAGCTTAAGCAGTATTTTAGTACTAATATAAAAATTAGTTTATAATTAGAGTATGTCAAATATGGAGAGGAGAAATAACAAATGAAAACTTTAGACATTATTGCTTTAACATTGTTGATCGTTGGTGGATTAAATTGGTTATTGGTTGGTTTATTAGAATTTGATTTAGTTGCTACTATTGCAGGTGGATCTACGACAATTCTAGCTAAAGCGATCTATATTATTGTAGGAATTTGTGCTATTTATTGTTTGAAATTCTTTCCACTTATTACAAATAGAGTAGAACGATAATTTTTTAATTATCCTCTGTTCCTAATATAAATAAAGCAGTCATGAGCGTTAGTTTGTATGCTCATGACTGTTTTTATTTATATTCATGTAAGCGTTATTCGAGACAAAAGAGAGATTTTTTCTACAAAAAAACGTGAGATTAACCTTTTCTTAATAACTAGACAGCTACTCTTTTCAGAGACATTATGCTTGATTTCACAACAAAGAAATCGCTTTCGATTACATATGTTACTTCAAATATTACAAAAAAGGTAGATTTGTCATAAAGCTATTACCTATGAAATATATCCCCGTGGTAAAGTATTCCTCGTTGGTCACAACAAAACTATTTTTAAATTTACGAAGGAGCTTTTACATGAAATCACTTAAAACATTACTATTAGGAACAACTTTGACTGCCGGCGCACTATTCTTTATGGGAACGTCTGCACATGCGGACGAAGCTTATACCGTTCAATCAGGTGATACGCTATCAACGATTTCTCAAAAATACGTTGGTGATAACTCCTTGATCCAAACTATTGCAGAAAAAAATTCAATCTCAAACATCAACTTGATTTATTCAGGTCAACAATTAACAATCCCAACAGGCGAACAAGCAACAACACAAACAGCTTATCAAGCGCCTGCTCAAACAAAAACAGTGGCTGAACAACCAGTGAAGCAAGAACCAGTTCAACAAGCAGCACCTGCCCAACCAGTTGCTCAAGCAACTCAAACAGCGGCACAAGCAACACCAGCGACAACAAATACAAGCTCAGCGAAAGAATGGATCGCTCAAAAAGAATCTAGCGGTTCTTATACAGCAACAAACGGTCGTTACATCGGACGTTACCAATTAGATTCTTCTTACTTAAATGGTGACTATTCAGCAGCAAACCAAGAACGAGTTGCTGAACAATACGTATCTTCTCGTTACGGCTCATGGGAAGCAGCTAAATCTTTCTGGGAAGCAAACGGTTGGTACTAATATAAAATAGCTTGTTTAAAAAGCGAAGGTCCCTCTTTAGGATCTTCGTTTTTTTTACTAAGCAAAGCGTAAATGAAAAAAATTGGCAGAAATGGTATCCTTTCTGTCAATTTTTTTGGTAATTTCGATTTTCTAATTCCAGTTTGGCAAATGGTGGTTCGTTCATCGTGTTTTTTGAACAGTTGTGTTTGTCTAACTGCTCAAAATTATTTTTTGTTTCTTTCATGACGTTCAATAAATAGTTGTTCTCTGCTTTCAATCGTTTCACTAATGAATTCAAATAATTGTTTTCTTTATGTAATTCGTCTATTGTTTTACTCTTTTCGTCTGTCATATGATTTGAATAGTTGTCTGTTTCTCTTCCTGGTTTCTTCATCCCCACCTCAGAAGGCAACAACGAGTGGTGAAGTAATTTAGTATACAGTTCTTTGTATTCTTGATACTCAGCATTCAATTGTTCTTTCATATGATCATTTGTCGATTTTTTTCGATAGATGGATGTCTTATTTTGTTGAAGAACTGCTTCTAACTTTTTGAGTAATTTTGTTTCTATTTCACAGTTTTTATATTTGGACATAATATAAGCAGAATTGAGACGTCCTTCTTTCATGGGTATTAGGCCAATATGTAAGTGTGGTTTCTCTTCATCAAAATGAACATGTGCATAAATGATATTCGATAGACCGTATAGTTTTTGAAAGGTTTGAACAATTTGTAAAAAAAATAGTTTTGTTTCTCTTACTGATAATTTTTTTAATGCCGATTCTTTAAAGATGATTCGCCATTCAATTAATATCGTCCAATTAGAATGAATCGATTTTGTTGAAGATAAATGGGTCAAATATTTTCTAATGATCTTTTTATAGTCAATAAATTTCTTATTTAAAACATCATAATTTAAAGATGTTTTATCTGGTTGTACAATACTTGATTCAACTATTTCTCTTTGATTATGTCTTTGGACTTGTTCTAATTCATAAAATCGATAATCCGTTTTTTCTAATTTGATTGATTTAATAGTTCTGCCTCCTTACTTTCTTCTTACTATGTGAATCTTTCAAACAAGTAAATAAACAACGTTTTCATCTAAAGTTTAGTTAATTCTATCCGAAAAAACAAACCGAAAAATTCCTATTTCTTGGTAATTATGTACTTTTAGTGAAATAAAAAAGGACCCTCTTTAAAGGATCCCAAGTAAACCAGTTAAAACAAAACCTACTTCGTGAATTTTCGAGTGAACTAAGATAATAAAGCAAGCTTTGGCCCGCCTCTAAATAACTATTTTTTATTATGCTAGCTATGATTCGTTAATCAATACGGAGTGTTCCATCAATGGTTGTTGTATTGATTAGTTCTTTTTCATCATATACTTTATAATATATCTTTATGCCATGCGTACCCGAGGAAGGCATATTCTTGAAAGCAACCGATTCAATCCCATTGTTGGGTGGAATCAATCCTGAAACATATAATTTTTTTTGATTAGATGCTAAATAGTATTCTACTTGTATATTATAGGAGTTGACACCCACATTACGTACATCCACGTGGGCTTTTCCCTCTTTATTTAATTCGATTTCATGCTTCAATACAATCCGAACATTGTCTTTATCGACTTCTTCCTGCATCTTTTTTAATAATTCGCCATTATTCAACTGAGTGATGTTCTCATCAAAATCTGGCAATCCTGTAACGACTTGAGGGGGAGATTGATTAAAATAGAAGTATCCACTGATCCCCAATATCAAAAGTACTACAGAGAAGGTTATCAGGATATATGTGCTTTTTTTTCTTTGTTTTGCTTTATGTGCCATTTAAAAATCTCCCTTTCTGATAAAATCAAAAACAAATCGTCTCAACCAGATGGATAAAAAAATCATTCGTTAAGCATTTACTTTTATTTTTTTTCAAACAATCCACAAGTTTTTTTGTTGATCAACTAGTTTCTTTCGTTCCAACAGTTTATACTTTCAATGATTAGCAGAACTCCAACTATTTGGAATCCTGCTAAATGGTATTCTAAGACAGTCATGTCAATGTTACTATGTGCGAAATCCCCTGTTTATTCTGCTGGGGATTCCAATAATATATGATATAAATGAAACAAATCACGCTTTTTTATGATTCAGTATCTTTTAAAGCAGTGAAATTAAACGTTATTTCGTAACTTGGTCTAACCACTTGATTTTCTTTAAATCCTTCAGCGATTTTTCCTTCGAATTTTAACGTTTTAGATGAAGATTTATCTAATTCTGTTAAATAAGTAGGGCTATTAAGAAATTGACCCGCAACACTTTGTAAACGGACGCCCGCTTCATTTGTTGGCGTAAAGTATAAATCTTGTCTTACACCCGATTGACTTTTTTCTTCAAATTTTGATATTTCAATCTTGACTCTACGTGCACTAGAATTATTTGTTACGGTATAAATAGGTGATAAGATATTAGGAAGTGGCTGGCCATCATCTGTTACCGCATTTGCATAACGTACTTTTGTAGGTACAGTGATGTCAACATAAGATACATCTTCCGGTCCGACCGGATCCCATGGACCAATCCAGCCATCCACTTTAATTTGTGCATTATCTTCTCCTTGAATAGTTACGCTGTCATCCTCAGGGTCACTTAATCCAGGAATCCAGCCTAATTCATTATCTTTAACTGTTTCTGCACTTGCATTCATTGTTCCAATCCCAAATCCACCTAATAAAATAGATGATACTAGTAACACATTTGTCAACTTCTTCATTATTCTGTCTCTCTCCTCGCTGAAAACGTCTCACAACATTTCCATAAAAATAAAATTACATGATATAGTTTTTTTCTCGATTGAGCTCAATCAACATAACCGTTGAGAAAAGGGATACAATTGTTCCAAGTAACATCATATAAACGCTCAATTGTTCACCAGTTTGTGGAAGTCTCACTTTTTTTGAAGAACCTGAATCAGATGGTGTGATCGTTATAGTTGCTTTTTCTTTGGTTCCTGCGTCACTTACGTTATCAATTGTACTGGCATCTGCGTCCGCATCCCATACTCCTATTATTGCTTCAACTTGAATCGTTTGTTCATTTGTGGTTTGTGCATGACAGTTTGTTGTAATGAAAAGACTAACCATTAAAACACCTATCAAATAATACATCACTCTTTTTATTTCGCTCTTCACCTCCAATACTTTAACGACGCAACCTCCACAATAATATTATCCGTAAAAATAAAATAGAATGAAAACCAAGTTTTACCGATAGATTGGTAAATACCTTTTCCATTAGTAATTGTTATGTAACAAAAAGATGATTAGCTTAGAACATCTAAAAAATAATACTTAATTTTTAGCCATATCAGTTGATAAGCGGAAACTTTTCCGAAATTTATAGTCATAGTGCAAACTAACTATCCATACTGGAATTAACTTTTATATGGTAATAATCAACTAATTTATTAATGATATCTTCATCAAAATAACTAGACATCCCAATCGTTGGAATACCGAAATGGTCAGGCGAATATACATCTGTTAAAAGGCAATCGAACTTTTGTAAATAGCCCTTTTGTATTTGAGTAGTAGGATCGAGTATCTCAATTTTGATATTATGTCTAAAATAAAATTGAATTTCCTCTTTGAGCATCCGCATATGATCGTAAGAGCTATCCAATAATAGTGCTACATTGATACTTGTTTTACTTTCTCTCACGCGTACCCATAGTTCAGACCAAGAAGTTAATAATTTGAAGATGGATTGCTGGATCATTTCATCTAAGTAAGATAAAAATGGATTACCAAGAGAAAAGTAAATATCAAAAAATTCATCTCTTAATGCGGTAACTAACTCAGGACTTACCTTCAACGTATTTTCAAAAAAATCCGTTTTTTTATTGTATAAAATATAAGTAGGTCGCACCGAACTCATGGTCGTCCAATAAATATCATAAATCAATTTATCTCGATTCTCGCAAAGTAATCCAAAACGTTCTTCCAGCAAAGTAATCACATAGCCGATCTGTTTCTTTATTGAGACCGAATCGATTTCAACTCCTTCTGAATGAAAGCGAGCGATTGGATTAATTGGCTGATGGAATTCATAAAATAATTGCTGAAGATTTTCTTTTACACTTTTGATGCCAAAGACATTATGTATTTTTTCTACTAGTTTTTTTTCGTTCATTAGATGTGTAAAATGAAAAGGTATCTCGTTAACTTCTAATTGATAGCCTTGCTTCAATCGTGTAAAACAGACATACAATTGAAATTTTAAATTTCCCAAAAATAAATGATGGTCATTGTTCACAATTGCCCATATCGTATTTTCTTTGATGAATATATCAATGATCTCTGAAATCAAATTTCTTTCTTCTTTTTGTATCAATTTTTCGGGCAAATGATATTTCTCAGAAAAATATACTGAAAAGAAGTCTCTGATATTCCCTTCGTTTCCGATAATTTTGATTTGATTGGTAATTTGAAAATCGAAAAACCGGATTTCTTGATTGATTCGATTAATTACCCTTGATACCTGAGTTTCTGAAATATAAAGCAAATCACTAAGCTCTTCTTTAGAAGTAACTTTTCCTAGGAAAATCGTTTCCAGTAATGTGTATTCTAGACTCTTTTCAAGAATTTTTGAATAGATAAATGACTTAGGCGTTGTGATATCTTTCTTTAAAATGATTCCTGCTCTAAAAGAAGTTTCAATTGATAGAGGCTCAATCATTTCGTTGACTTGAGATAGATCATTTCGAATGGTTTTTTCTGAACTATCAATTTTTTCAGCTAATTCCGCAGTCGTAATCCATTCCGTATTCCAAAGGATTTCTAAAATATTCAATTGGCGTCTCAAACGCCCGTCTAATATTTCTCTCATTTCTATTACATCTCTCCTCTCCTAACAGATAAATACTCCTTGTTTTATTTTTAGCATATCCCAATCTTTAAAAATAACCTTAATATACCGAGCCCTTGGTAAAATATCTTTCATAATCTTTTATTTTTTCCACCGATCCATTGAGTTGTTCGTGATGCAAAGTAAAAAAATAGGAGACCAAAGACAATCATTCATCTCGGGTCCCTTTACTAGGTAGATCTATGCAACAAACAGAATCGTTTTCACTAAATAGCACGCTCACTTTTTTTATAGTTAATGTAACGATAACTGCTCTTTGGATGTTCATTCGGAAATACTACTATGATTGTTACTGTATCGTTCAGCCTCTTTCTCAATATGTATATTCAACTTGTTTTACTTTTAGATGAGTATATTCTTTCTAAAAACGTGTAATTCTTCCTTTTTGTTGATCAAAAAATGATGTAGTTTTTTGACAAATTCTTCTCCAAAATAATTAGGGACGCCAATAATTTTCACATCTCCTAGATCGCCAGTATTAAAGCCATTGGTTAGGACACAATCATAGTGTTTTAGCTGATTCACAGAATTTTGTGCTATTGGCAATAAAATATCAACTTCATATGTATTTCTAAAATGATATTCGATTTCTTCTTTTAGCATTTTTAAATGCCCGGCTGGTGCATCTAATAGCAATGCAGCGTGGATTTTAATCGTTGGCTTACGTATTTCCGAACGAAATTCAGACCATTGTGAAACTAAAGTATAAATGGATTGATAAATCATATTTTTTTTATCTAGAGAATGAACGGTTAGATCGTCATAAATTTCACTGAATTTAGCTTTCAAATTTAAAACGATATCTTGTCGATCATTCATTAATTCGCAGACAAAATCTTCTTCAACGTTATTTAAAATATGCGTTGGACCGATCGTACGAAATATCCGCCACATAACGGCCTGAAGTAGAGCTGTTTTGTTCTGGCATTTAATCTTAAATTCATAGCTAACTTCCAAAATCAGATTTTCCAGTCTTGTTTGTAAGATCGATTGACTAGTCCCTAGTTGTAAGCATCTTTCATTTAATTTGAATGGAGCATGAAAATACTCAAACAGGTTAAACAAAACTTCTTCTGATAGTTCGATACCAAAAACAGCTTGCCACCTTTTGTTTAATTCTCGATCTCCAGTAATCATAGAATAATTAAAATAATCTTCCTCTTGTTTAAAGAATGAGCTAGATTTACAACGATAGGCAGCCACCCATAATCTCATTCGCATTTTATTCAATAAAAAATGATGTTGATCATCCATAACCATCTTCTCTTTATTTTGTTTATAAAAAATATCAAGTACTGTATCAATCAGTTGAAATTCTTCTGTTTTAAAAAGTAAATCGGGTGAAAGGTATTTTTCATAGAACAAACTAGAGAAAAGTTTACGGATATTTTTTTCGTGACCGATCAATTTCAAATCATTTGTGATTTTTATTTCGTATTTTTTCATTAAAATATTCATTTTATTATGTAATCGATTGAGTTGTGTTTCTGAAATAAAGAGTTGATCGCATAGTTCCCCTCTTTTCATCATGGGATTGATGAATATCATTTCCAACATTTGACATTCGACACTTTTTTGTAAAAAAAGCGAATAAACATATGATTTTGAAACACCTAAGTCTTTACTTAAAAAAACGCCATATTTTACCGAAGTCTCTATTTTTAAAGGTTCAATTATTTCATTCAGTTGTTTGATGTCTGTTCGTATCGTTTTTTCAACCCCACCTATTTTTTTGACGATCTCTGCAATCGTCAGCCATTCGTTGCTCCAGAGTAACTCTAAGAGTGCTAGCTGTCTTAAACTTTGTTTCGTTAGTAATTGCTTCATTTTCCCCTCCTAATCCCTCAAAATTTACAAACGCTTTGTTTTCTCTATTCTCCTCTATTATTAATTTTAATGTACGAAAATAAGTATGTCTACCATTTCATTAAAATATAAGTATAATAATATTAAAAAAGTAGTGATCAACCTATAAGATTCGTGCTTTTCTGCGAGGTAATATTTTAATAAAAATAACACTCAAGATATCTATTATTAAAATATTTACTACCGGATCTTTTAGAGAACTCCATAAAGAGCCTTTCACTAAAATAATCTTTTTATCATTTTCACTACAATAGAAAAAACGCCTAAATTCGAGGACATTTTCAGCCACAGATTTAAGCGTTTATTTTTTTATATTTAATCGTTTTTTTACATAATCAATACACTGTATTTTTTATTTCAATAAATAGGATAAATCACTCGCTACCGTTGGATAACCCATGATCCATTGCTCTAATTCTTCTTTTTTTGTATGTTGACTGATCAATAAATTCAAATCATTGATTAAATCATCTGCCTGTTCACTAAGGACACTGGCACCAATCAAATACCCAGCTTTGTCATAGATCATTTGGGATTTAGCAAGTGGTTCATTCACACGATGATAGGTAAACCAATTGGTCATATCAATTTCTACTACTTCTTCTTGTCCAGTGAGTTGTTTTTTTGTTACCCCGACCTGAGCCAATTTCGGACTAGTAAAAACGATCGTAGGGATGGAAGGGTAACTAATTTTTTCTTTAGTATTTCCTAATACATAGTTTGCAACATAATTTCCTTCAAAGGTAGCAACTGGCGTTAATTTTGGCTCTGTCCGTGAGATGATATCCCCGCAAGCAAAAATCATTGGATTACTCGTTTGAAGATAGTCATTAACAACAACACCATGTTTCGTTGTTTCTACCTTCGCCTTTTCCAGGTCTAGTCGCTCAACATTTGGCTGTCTTCCAGTGGCACAAAAAATCGCATCTGCCTGTAGTTCTTGATCGTTTGACTTCAAGGAATAGTGCGTTCCTTCTTGAATGATTCGCTGTGACTCAAAATCAAAAACAAATCGAATCCCGGCTGCTTCCATTTGTTTAACTAATTGTTTGACCAATTGTTCGTCAAATGCTTTTAATGGTCGTTGATTATGGTGAACGATCGTGACATTGCTTCCTGAAGCATGAGCGATCATCGCTAATTCAAATGCAATATAGCCTGCACCAATAAAAATAATGTCCTGAGGCAATTCACTTAATGATAAAAAGTCAGTACTTGTTTGTAAAAATTCATTCCCATCAATAGGTAAAATCGATGGTCGTTGTCCAGTAGCAAGAATGAAATGTTCAGCTGAAATTTTTTCTTCTCCTACCATGATCGTATTTTCATTGATAAAGCGTGCTGTTCCAGCTAGATAATCAATGTCAGCTGCTGCTAATTCTTTTTGACGATTCTTTGAAACTGGATCTGTAAAACTGCGCTTAAATGCTTGTAGTTCTTGCCAATCAACAGTTGGTACTTCGCTGAATCCTTTACCCAACAACTGTTCAATTCGTTTTCTTGCTTCCACACTATTTAGTAGAATTTTTTTAGGGTCACATCCTCGATTAGGACAAGTACCACCCCAAAGATTTTCTTCGATGATCAAGACGTTCTTCCCTGCTTTTTTTAACCCATAAGCCACGCTCATACCAGCTACGCCGGAACCAATCACAACTTCATCATATTCTTTCATTTTCCCTTTCCTTTCTAGATAAATAAGTGAAGATATCTTTTCTTGTAATCTCCCCTAGATTTTCCTCATTTTCTCGAATATTTACTGCTTCATGTTGGATCAATAATTCGAATACTTCAGTCAGCGGTGTACTTAAGTAAACATCTGGAAAATCCGCTTGATGAAGTCCTTTGCTGTAATCGTCAGCTACGATCAGCTCTTTTACTGTTTGTTGTTTTTGTTGAATCGTTTCATCAAAAAAGCTCCGTACAAATTCATTTTTAGGCTGAGTCAACAACTGGTCGGGTTGGTCACATTGAATTAATTCGCCCTCTTTCATGACAGCGATCCGATCTCCTAATTTTATGGCTTCATCCATATTATGCGTCACAAAGACGATCGTTGTGCCTAATTCTCGATGTAAGGAAAGTACAAGGTCTTGTAAAGAAGCTCGAGACAAAGGATCTAAAGCACTAAATGGTTCGTCCATCAAAATAACTTCTGGGCTAGCTGCCAAAGCACGGACGATACCGATCCGTTGTTGCTCTCCACCGGATAATTCCTGTGGCATTCTATTTCGATAGATTGTAGGATCAAGTCCGACTTTCTCAAGTAATTGGTCAGCTATTTTTTCTCTTTTTCTTCTTTCCCATCCTAGCATTTCTGGAATAACTTCGATATTTTGTTGGACAGTCATAGTTGGAAACAACGCAATTTGTTGTAAAACATAGCCCATTTTCCACCGCATTTTTTGTAAATCATAGTCTTTTAACGATTTACCCTTGAAGAATATCTCCCCTGCGCTCGGCTGAGATAGACCATTGATCATTTTAAGCGAGGTCGTCTTCCCGCTACCAGAGGGACCCACCAAAACAAAGATTTCCCCTTGTTCAATCGATAAGTTTAGTTCTTTAATTGCATATTTTTCGCCAAATTTCTTTTGGACTTGCTTGAATTCTATCAGATTATTCATTTATTCCCCTCCTTCAGTAGTCCTTCTTTTTCCAAGAATGCATGCGCTACTTCCGCAGGTTGTTGTTTTTCTACATTCACTTGATAATTCATTTCAATCATTTGAGATTCTGTTACTTTGTCAGCGAGCTTGTTTAGAGCTGCAACGATTTCTGGATGTTCCTTCGCAAAGGCTTTGGTCATCAAAGGAGCTCCTTGATAATCTGGAAATAATCCCTGATCATCTTCTAAGGTGACAAGGTCATATTGTTTTAGATCACTATCCGTCGAATAAGCATCTACTACATTGACATCTCCGTTATCGATGGCTTGATAGCGTAAACTTGGTTCCATACTTTGTACACTTGGAAAATTAAGTTTGTAAAGTTCTTGGATTCCTTTATAGCCATCCGAACGATCAATAAATTCTAATGTGAAACCGGCTTTTATCTGATCTTCAATCTTTCCCAAATCAGAAATGGTTTTTAGCCCATTTTCTTTGGCAAATGATCGCTTCACCGCTAAAGCATAGGTATTTTGATACGCCATTGGTTGAAGAAGTGTCATTTCAAATTGTTCACCTAATAAGCGATTCGCTTGATTATAGGTTTCTTTTTCATTCAATTCTTTATTTTTTAAGTCATCAGGTACTTTAACTAAGCTTTCTAAAACAGTTCCTGTAAATTCCGGATAAATATCGATCTGTTGATTCTCCAATGCACTAAAAAGAAAACTGGTTTTGCCGAAGTTCGGTTTTAATTCAACTTCAACATCTGAATTATCTTCAATTAATTCTTTATACATTTGAATCAAAATATCTGGTTCTGAACCTAATTTCCCAGCAATTGTCACCTTATCTTCTTTAAAGAGTCCGCTTTGATACAAAGATATTCCACCGATTCCCAAAAAGATAAGCAATAAAGTGATAACTGTATATCGAGGTTTCAAATGTTGAAGAAGTCTGATTAAACTACTGAAAATAATTGCTAACAAAGCTGAACTGATTGCACCGATCAGTGTCAAAACTGGCGTATTGCGATCGATTCCTAATAAAATAAACGTTCCTAAGCCACCGGCACCGATCAATGCTGCTAACGTCGCTGTTCCAATGATCAAGACAAGGGCTGTTCGAATACCTGAAATAATCACTGGTAATGCGATTGGCAATTCCACTTTGATCAACCGTCTCATGCGTGACATACCAAAAGCAACTGCTGCTTCTTCAATGGATGGATCAATTTCACTAAGTCCGATATACGTATTTTGAAAAATTGGTAATAACGCATAGATCACTAATGCAATCAACGCTGGCACTGTTCCGATTCCAACGAAGGGGATCAACAATCCTAATAAAGCTAAAGATGGGATCGTCTGTAAAACACTGGTTATCTGCAACAATACTTCTGCCATTTTTTTATGGTTCACTGCCCAAATAGCTAATGGGATTGCAATAACAATCGCAATCAATAAGGCAATTAATGAAATTGATAAGTGCTGAAATGTTGCGGAGATCAATTCTCCTTTTCGCTCAACAAGCGTTTGAAAAAAATTATTCATAGGATCTTCCTTTCCATTCTAATTTAAGTATAAACATAGACGAAAAAATCCCCAACTAAGTTGTCTGAAAAGAACAAAAAAGATGCGTAGTTCATCATTTGTAAATCCAACACCCCGGCAATTCTCTGAATATGCTTCAAACTAGCGATAAAGTCCTTAATCAATAAATGGAAAGAAAGAAGAAATTTATTTCTTCAAACTCTATGTATTTCTTTCATATAAAAAAAGACACATCTCACGAATTTGAACGAGAAATGTGTCTAATTTATTTGAATATAAAAAAACAGCCAGTAAAGCAGAAACCTCGTGGGGGAGATAATTTTTACTGGCTTGTTCATAAATTATTATACTGTAAGTTTTGTCCAAAGATAAAAAAAAGTAATAAATGATCGTTTTAGAGTCATAAACGTTCAATTTTTCTCGAAATTCCTATTTTTTCTCAAATGACTAGCTGGTTTGCTCTTTCTTTCACTCCGTATAATGGGTAAAATTCTTGACCTTTTTGATACAAAATTTCTTTTTCACGATTTTTCATCAAGAAAACAAGCAACTCTTTCATCGGCAGATTGGGTTTATTTGGTTCAAATAAAAACACACATTGAGTCTCACCTTTTCTTCGAATGCTCGTCAAAGCCTGCAGATTATCATGAAGATCACAATAGATGCCTTTATATTCTCTTTTCGTTGGAGAAGTTGTGATGAGTGTTAATAGATCAGCTGCTCGCATAGTTACTCCTTTCCTTGGACATCCTTTAAATGTTGAAAAAATTTTTCAAATTATCTATTGAAGATTCTTAACTAATAAGTATAATAAAGAAGTTGCTGAAAATTTTCAAAAGAAAAGAGGTTTGAGAATGAAAAAAATAAATCTATTAATTGATCTGGTTGGTATCAGTTTTGGCGCTGCACTTTATGGTTTAGCTGTGACCGGGATCAATATTCCTGCTAAATTAGCAGATGGTGGTGTAACAGGAATTGCCCTTTTACTTAATAATTTATTCGGTTTTGCTCCTTCCATTACATCACTTATTATCAATTTACCATTGCTATTGGTTTCATTATTCATTTTTGGTAAGCAGGCTTTTCTGCGAACGATTGTCGGAACCTTTGCCTTAGTGTTCTTTTTACATTTGTGGGAAGGACTAAACGTCCATTTTGCTGTCCACAATCTTTTACTCAATAGCCTGATGACTGGTGTATTATCTGGTATCGGTTGTGGTCTGGTCTTTCGCTTTGGTGGAAGCACTGGCGGAACAGACATCATTTACCAAGCCTTTGAAAAATATTTCCATATCAAGATCGGTAAAAGTCTATTCTTGATTACATTTGGTATCTTGGTTGTTTCTTTATTATATCTGGATGTAACACATTTTGTTTATACCTTACTCAGTTGCTCCATCTTATCTTATACGTTAAACAAAGTGAAATATCTCGAAGTAAAAGGTTCTCTCAATCCTTTTTCTGCAAATCGTTCAAAAGAACCTTTTGATACTCTTGATTCTGCAGAACAATTTGAATAACCTTCTTAAATGATTGGTTAGCGACTGAAAAGTATATTTCTACTTTTCAGTCGCTATTTCGTTACTAGCAAAACCTCCAGTAATCACTACTTTACCATGTACTTTTCCAGTCTCTACTTCTTTCGTTGCCTGCTTTAAAGTCTCTTTGCTGATGCCTTCTCTGTATACTTTTCCTAAAGTAGTATGGATTTTTTCTTCTTCTACCAATGCTGTCAAATGTTTTAATATTTCCCCTTGTGTCTCGATTAGTTGACCATAATCCGTTTTAGTAAACATATACTCCCATTCAAATGAAACAGATAAATTTTTAAAACTTGCAATATCGATTGGTCCATCAAGTCCTACGATCATCCCAATTTTCCCCATAGGTTGAATCATTTCTGCCAGCTCAGTTAGATAGGGACGGATATCATGTAAAACCGCTACGACATCGACGGTGCTTATCCCAACCTTTTCTAGTTGAGGCTTTAACTCCTGATGGTAATCAATTGGATGATCGACCCCATTTTCTTTTAACCATTGAAAGTTTTTGGGGCTGGCTGTCGCAACCACCTCTAACCCACTCCATTTTGCTAATTGTGTGAGAATCGAACCGACACCTCCAGCACCGTTGATGACCGATATTTTTTTACCTTTATTCGCTGATTCTTTAGGAATCAATTGAAATTTCTCAAATAAGAGTTCATAGGCGGTGATCGCAGTTAACGGTAATGCTGCACTAGCTTCGTCCGTGAGATTTTCTGGTGCTTTTGCCACAATTCGTTCATCTACCAACTGATATTCTTGGTTACTACCTGGTTGTTTTGCTGAACCAGCATAATAAATACGGTCTCCTATCTCAAAATTTTCAGATTGGGGACCTTTTGCAACTATTCTCCCTACCGCATCAAATCCCAAAACAGTAAAAGACTCTTGTTTTGGCGTCTGCATTCTAAATTTTACATCCACTGGATTCACTGAAACCGCTGAAATCTCCACCAATAACTCCCTTTTTTTAGGAACTGGAGTTTCTGCCAACTTTTCTAAAAAACTATTTTTGTCAGTCAATGGTAATCCCTCATAAAACCCAATTTGCTTCATTTGTTTTTTCATAGAAACCTTTCCTTCTTTCTTTATACAAAAAGACCTGGATCAATCCACGAAAGGAGTTATCCAGGCTTTCCATTATTTAAAATAGCTATTTTCTTCCAAAGAATTCCCTTGTTCTTCTATCAATCCTTTTAATGATCTTTCTAAAACACCATGATTTTTATCTTTTCTTTTTGATGTCGCACTGAGTGGTTCTTTCTCAGCTTTGTTAAAAGGTTGTACAGAAGGAGAGCCGGCTTTTTTTGTTTGGTAAGGTACCGGTTCATTATCAAATAACAAATATGAATCTTTCATTTTTTTCATTGAATCAACTAGTTCTGCGTCAGAAATACTAGATACTTTTGGATCAGGAATAATTGATGCTGGCACATACTTAGGTACAAAGTAAGAACGCCCACGACCATTTTTTTGTTGGTTCGATGTATAGGATTTGGTACTTGTGTGCTGCTCTTGACTCTTCTGACTATTCATTGAATCAGCCGCTTTTCTCGTCCGCTGATTAGTCAATGGGCGATTACTTGCTTGATGCGTATGATAATCAGGAAGCTGTTCTTTGTGTCTGACTAAATTTTCTTTTGGAATTGTTGATTTTTTTGAATTGCTCAAATTTCGACGTTTGCGTTGTTCTCTAGCATCGCCTTGAGCAAAGTGAAATTCTTGCATTTGCTCAAACATTGGTTGATTATTGTTTTCGGTTAATAGATCATCCTGTCCATCAAATAAAACACGCCTTTGGTTTTTTGCTAGTTTGACGCCAATTTCGTCATCATAGGCAGGAAAACGAAAATGTTTCCGTCTAATTTCATTCATTTTAAACCATCCTTCTCATAAATGGAACTTTTCTCAATCATAGCATAATTTTTTCATTTTCCATAGTAACCATAACTAAATTTAACCTCTTTCGACGGTCATCTGGTCGTTTCTCGAATGACCAATTCAGGGAAAAATCGACGGTATCCTTGACTTTCTCCTTTTTCGGTAATTTTTTTCAACAACATTTCACCACAAACTTCACCCATTCGTACGATATCTTGTTTTACCGTAGTTAATTTGGGTGAACTGATTTGGTCTAAAAATACACCATCAAAGCCAATGACTCCAAAATCTTCAGGAATTTTCCCCTTTTCTTTAGCAATACCTCTTACAATCCCTAAAGCTAGTCGGTCAGAGCTGCAAATAAAACAAGTCTTTGGTTTAATAGTTGACCAATGATCGGCAAGATATTTCTCTGCCATTGTCGAATGATTTGGGAAACGTAATATTTGCGGCTTCATGTTGGCTGTTTCCATAACTGAAAGGTAGCCTGCTTCTCTTGATAACTCAAATGGCTCATCCTCGTCAATCCCAATATAAATAATTGTCTCGTAACCGCATTCCATAGCATATTGTGAAGCCTTTGCTGTGCCATAATGGTTATCGCTATCTACATAATCATAGCCAAAACGATTTTCACCAAAGAGGACGACTGGTTTTTCCAATCGGTCGATCCAGTCAAAATCTTTTTCTCTCACCCCTGTAATGATGTAGCCGTCGCAAGACCCTACGTCAAATGCATCATTGGTTACCAACTGCAAAGAATAGTGCGCTTTTCCAATACATTTTGCAATTCCCATCAATAAATTCATATAATACGGTTCTGTTGTATCAATCTCTTCAAGGATGAAAAGTTTGATGATTTGTGACCGATTAGAAACGAGTGCTTTTGCTGCAATATTGGGGCGATAATCTAATTCTGCCATCGCAGAAAAAACTAATTCTTTTAACTCATCCGTTACTTGTTCCGGGTGATTGATGACACGAGACACCGTCATTTTGGATACATTTGCTTTTTTAGCAACATCAGCTAATGTTGGCATAGGTTGCTCCTTTCACAATAGAAAACTTTTTTCTGTTTTCTATCATTATAGCAAACTTGAAAGCGATAAAATGTAGAAATATCGTAAAAATCATCTGCACGCCAGCATCTTTTTAATAAAAGTTCACTAGAATCGAAAGCCAGTTACTCCATTTTATTAGAAAAATGTACGTTATCTCCATCTATTTTCTAGTTTCAGATATGAACTAGAAAAATAGCAAAGAATGAGACTAAGCCAAAAATAGCCTCCTCTTCTAGTATCTCTAAAACGAATAAACGGTGTTTAAGGAGCAACAACTTCAAAAAATTTGCCGAAATTGACTAAAAATTTGAGAAACACCTAGTAAGTATCCATCAATAGCAAAAACCAGTGTTTGTGTTTCTTGTCAATTTTTGGATATTCTTTCGTATTTCTTGATGCTAAACGCTTATTTCTCAACCTCAGCTTTGCTTATTTCATAGCATTGTTTGCTTCTCTCATACCTCTATTATTAAAAATTCAACATACACCTGTCTTTTCTATTCTTTGGATCCATTCATCATTTGCACCAAAAATTTGGTTGCTCTATCCATCAATGGTACTTTTACCATATGCTTTTCGGTTTGCGAATAATCAAAAACAATTCCTTGACCATAACGTTCTTTTTGATTATTTTTCACAAAATCATTGGTTTGTTGAAAGGGAATTTTCTCGTCTTTTTCACCGTGCCAAAAATATAAAGGTCGCCCAGCTAGTTTTTCTGGCTGCAAAGATAAATCATATTTTTCGACCCAAGAAATTAAATCAAAATAATCGTTCGGCAGTATGTATTGGTACTGATGAGCTCTTTTGTAAATTTCTTTAGCATACTGTTCAGGCGCAGGGGAACCCATCAGACAAATACCACCAACCAAATGCGGATGTTTTGTTAACAACGCACAAGTCGTCATCCCCCCCATTGAAACGCCACCTACAGCTACTTTTTCATGAAGAACATCTCGTTTTTCTAAGTGCTTCAATAAAGTCTCAAATTCAAATAAGTTTCCATAAATACTATTCCAAAAGGTAAAGGAAGGAATAGCAGAAACTACTTGCTTTCTTTCACCATGGTTCATTGCATCTGGTAGTAAGACACGAAATCCTTGTTTAGCAAACTTTCTTCCTTGTGTCAAAACTAATTCTTTACTCGTTTGCCAACCATGATAATAAATAATTATCGGAATTTTTTCAGCTCTTAATTCGGTTAGGACAACTTCTAATAATGGAATATTATTTACTTTACGTTTTAATATAATTGGATTCACTTCTTTAGTCTCCGATCTTCATCAAAATAGTCGAACGAAATATTTCCCATCCACTAACCACAATTTGAAATAAACAAATCGTACCAAACAAAATCAAAAATAAGCTCATCGTTCTTGAAAAGAGCAATAATGCTAAAAGACCAGCTAGTCCTAATCCTAAGGTAAGCAGTGGATAAATTGTGAAATTAAAAAAACTAGCAAAGCTGCCAAAAATATTTCCGATAAAGATCACGGAAAATAAAAAAATACTTAAAAGCAAGCTATCGGTCAATGATATCTGAAAGATATAATTATTGGCTACGATGGGCTGCTGAAGTGAATATAAATCTAAATACCCACAAGAGGCAACACTGAGAACATGAGTGACTCCTATGGCTCGGTTTATTATTTTCATTCGTATCACCAACTCTCTTTATAATTCTATTATAATCGTTTTATCATCATTTAGAATAAAAAAGGCTTAAATTTTAATTTTTTCTTTTTTCCAAATAATCGTTCACAATCAAAATGACCTAACAACCTATGAGTACCTCTTGTTTTTTTGTCATGCTCCTCATTTTGTCTGTCTAGTTCTGAAAAAATTTAATTCTTTTTTCAGGCATTTCATGTTCAAACTTCTCCTTTTTAAAATAGAGAATAAATATACTTTTGGGAAAATCTACATCAAACTGATCTATTATTAACTCATAAGTAATAATCAATGTTGTCACTAAATTTCTTTGTGAATAAAAACATTTAAGTGAGGCACATCATTAGTAAAACCTTTAATTAAATTAGTTTGAAAACTTGTAATTGAAGTTAAAATGAAATTTACCATATAAAAAAAGCCTTTATTTTTTATTTCCATTAAAAAGCATCGACATATACTCATCATTTTGTTATCATATATCTGATTAACACTATTTTTATCAGGAGAATATATGAAAACGAAACGACAGACAAGTACATTTTTGCACATAGGGACGCTTTTCGCCCTATTGACACTTTTTTTGTTCTTATGCTATTCCTATTTCAGATCTTCCGATATACCATGTAATGCCTTTGGCTGGTTATTGTTAGATCACCCCGGTTTAAGTCAGGTAGATGAGAGCCTCTTCTTGCTAATTCTTTCATCTTTGTGTGGTTTTATTTTTTCATTGGCTTTTCGAACATATGTGAAAAAACAACTCCCCAAAAAGATGGATGAAGCTGCTACAATTTTTGTTGCATCTAGGTTGCTCGCATTGCTGACCGTTTTATTCTATTCCTTTAACCAAAATTCATTGTTCTTTTTTATACTGAATGGACTGGTTATCATTTTATCCATCTTTACTTACTTTATTTTTTCACTAATATTCAAAAAGTTACGCTTGCCACTTTTAATGCAACTAATCCCACTATTCTGCTTTGTCTATAGTGTCTTTTCTTTTCTTGTATTAGCGTTAGCGCCAACTTTTGATCCAGCAAATATTCAAATCACTAGTAATTTTCTTGAATTACTCTTCATTTCGTGTTTAGGAATGATGATGTGGCAAATAAGAAAAACAGTTCAGGACAAGTAAGTCTAAGTGCCTTGAACTGTTTTTTTATTTTTCGGATGATATTGCTAATAAAGAATCCTTTACAATAGACATAAATGATTGAACTTTACATAAAAAACATCAAAGCTAGTCATTTCTGATAACTTTGATGTCTGAGGATTATTAACAGTTGAGTCTAAAAATTTTTCAGTTGATTTTTTCTATATAAGAAAAATCTGCTAAATTTAGTTCCTTGATAAGACGATCATAGACTTTTCTAGCAATATAAGCATGCTCTTCCACGGTTCTTCCAGCAGCGATTTTGGGTAGTTGTCTTCTGCTGTTTGCCGTTTTATCCAACGGCAATGCTAATTGATAGTTGAGCTGATCATCAGTTTTCACAACTTTAACAGTATTCGACAAGATCAGTGAATCAAAGAAGATACTGGAACGACGATTCTTATATTTTTGAGCTTGGATACGCTCAATGATTACTTCAACTTGATCAAAATAATAAGTTTCGTTGACGTCACCGATCAGTTCTACAAGTTTTAAAAATTCTGATGGCACAGGTAATTGTTTCTTTTGTAAATAAAAATAATTGGCAAGAGAATAAGATAACTTGTTATGATAATTTAAAGAAACAAATCGATAATTCTCATTGCCAGCAACCTGTCTCGTCACAGGAATAAGATCTTCTAAGGTTGCATAAAAATAGGTTGAATTAGACACGAAACATTCTTGCCAACATTCATTTCCCATAACCAACTGTTTTTCCGTTTGCGACAAAGGACTAATAGCTTGTAAAATCTTGGCTGCAGCTTCTTCAATTTCTTTTTGATAAGTTTCTTCTTCAAATATTGGAAAATTCAACTTATAACGACGATTTTCCCGCTTGATTAGATTTTCATCAATCAACTGATCAAGAAAAGCTTCAAATTTCGGTTGATCAAAATTTTTTTTCAACTCTCTCAAAATAATGTCTTCTTCTTGATGATGATGCAAATACTCAATCAAAGTTGGAAAAACAGCATTGTTTACTAGTTTGCTAAGCAACTGCTGGTGATTTTGTGAATAAAAATAGTTCATTTTTTCCCCTTCTCGTTTTCCCTAGCTCAATTGGAAATAGGCCGAAGAATCCCAAAAATACGAGCAACTATTTCCGGATTCTTCGGCTTATTTTTTAAAGCTGGATCACTTCTGTTCCAACCTCATTTTGATCGAACAAGCTAGGCTGGCATTGTGAGCCTGGAACAAATAGCTGTCAGGCTCTTTAATAACTATCGAATAAAAGGTGTTAGCAACCCCTTAGCTAGCTTAGTTAAAAACTGCTGTTAGCTGAGGAACGACTTGTTTCTTACGAGAAACAACTCCTTTTAATAAGGCACGATTGTTCGTTAATTTAACTTGGAAAGCTTCTTCGACTTTATCTAATCCTTGACCTGCAACTAATAATTCCGAATCGCTATCTAGGATATTCGTTACCACTAGGACAAAGAGATCATATCCATTTTTAGCCATTTCTTCAGTCATCGCTTCTTCCAGTTCCGTTTGACGAGCCATTACTTCGCTTAAATCGACTGTATTCACTTGTGCAATACGAACATTAGCTTCTCCCATTGGGAAGCTTTTGGCATCAAGATCAAGTAAGGTTGCAGCTGATTTATCGCTAAGATTTGTACCGGCCTTTAACATATCTAACCCATAGCTTGTCAAATCAACGCCTGCAATTGTTGCAAGTTCTTTTGCAGCTGCCTCATCTTCTGATGTACATGTTGGTGATTTGAATAGCAATGTATCAGATAAAATTGCAGAAAGCATAATGCCAGCAATCTCTTTAGGAAGTTCTACTTGGTTTTCTTTATATAACTTCAAAATGATTGTACTTGTACAACCTACTGGTTCAGCTCGGTAATAAAGTGGATTGGCTGTTTCAAAATTTGCAATCCGATGATGATCAACGACCGCTAAAATTTCTACTTCTGCAATATCAGAAATACTTTGTTGAAATTCATTATGGTCCACTAGCATCACTTGTGTTGCTTCTTCTTTTGCTGATTGAACGACACGTGGGGCAGATAACTTAAAGTAATCTAATGCATATTGTGTTTCTTCGTTAGGTGTACCTAAAGCTACAGCTTCAGTTTCTTTTCCTAGTTGATTTTGCAAGTGCGAAAAGGCGATTGCCGCTCCGATTGCATCTGTATCTGGATTTTGGTGACCAAAAACTAAAATTTTTGACATTTGTCTCGCTCCTTTATGGTTTCTCCTACTTAATAATAGCAAAAAAACCGAAAGAAGCAATACTGACGCTATAATTTCTAGGATGGAAGAAATTCCGATCCATCTTACTTTTATATCAAACAATCGCAAACAAAATTTTTGATAGCGCGAAGTACCATGGAACAGTCATTTAAAAAGTTGGCCATGCCATTACTCATTTCATTGCAGAACTCTTTGTACTGAAAGAAAGAGTTGGGAAAAGTAAATCATTTATCGTTTTTTTTCTTTACTAGCCTTTAATGACTACTTGAGTTTTGAGCAAACGGTTCAACTAAGCGGTTTTCAGCGATTACCTGTGCCATCCATAAACTTGATTGTTTCGGTAACCGTTTATAGCCATTGTCCAGATTGACACGATAAAAACCATATCTATTTTTATAGGCATTCAACCAACTCCAACAGTCAGCAAATGTCCACATATGATACCCGAAGCAAGGAGAACCTTCTGAGATTGCCTGCTGCAGTTGCGTCAAATGTTCAAATAAAAAATCAATTCGGTAGTTGTCGTCAATCATATTCTCTTTATTGTTGAACCGTTCTTCTTGCGACACACCCATCCCGTTTTCTGAAATATACCAAGGAATATTGCTATAACTGTTTTTTAACCGCATCGCAATATCATAGATTCCCCGCGGATAAATCTCCCAGCCACGATGTGGGTTAATTCGTTTCTCCGGCCAATCATAACCTCGGAATAAATCTCTTAGTCCTGTGATTGGTCGTTTCTTTTCTTGAGGTGCTTGAACACGTAATGGCTGGTAATAATTACAACCAATAAAGTCTACTGTATTCTCCGCAAAAATTTCTTTATCACCTGTTTCTGTTTTAGGAAGCAAATCACTTTCTCGTAATACCTCTACCAGCTCTTCTGGGAAAGTACCTCGTACCGCACAGTCCAGAAAGCTGCGAATATAAAACAGGTCTGCCCACTTTGCAGCAGCCACGTCTTCAGCTTCTTCGCTTTTAGGGTAAACGGGTGCTAAATTGAGAATGATAGAAATTTGTCCGTCATTAAAAGAAGAGCGCCGGTACTCCTTTACAGCTTTCGCATGCGCTAGTAGTGTGTGATAGGCAACTTGTATAGCTCGTTTAAAATCATGCACCTTGGGCCAATGTGCATCTCCCATATACCCACATTCGATGTGTACAAGAGGCTCATTGAACGTCGCCCATTTTTTTACTAAATCGCCAAAAGCTTCAAACGCAGTCTTTGCGTAAAATGCAAAATGATCCGCTGATTCACGAACTTCCCAGCCACCTTTTTCCATCAGCCACCAAGGCATATCAAAATGGAACAAATTGATGATCGGCTCAATGCCATTATCCAGCATTTCCTGAAAATAGGCTCGGTAAAAATCAACAGCTTGCGGATTTAATGTCTTGCCATCCGGTAAAAGACGCGTCCAAGCAATCGAGGTCCTATAGGAATTTAAATTCATTGCCTTCATACAGGCAACATCTTCTTTGTATTGATAATACGTATTAGAGGTATTTTCTGGTCCTGTTCCGTTATAAAACAATTCTGGTTCTATTTCAAACCACTTATCCCAAGTTGATGGGCTCTTGCCATCAACCAAAGCAGCTCCTTCTGTCTGAGGGGCAGAAGCCGCTGCTCCCCACAGAAAGTTTTGTGGAAATGTATCCATTTAAAATTTCCTTCCTTTTCTATCGTTTTATCCACTGATTCCCTTCAGTCAGTGAACCCAATAATCATCGTTCATGTTGGTTCATTCTTTTTCTCATTTATATTTACCATGATTTGGCAAAATTAGTTAGTCAGTGTGATACCCGTTCTCTTTGATCTTTATCATGAAACCATTTGTTTGACCATCATCTCTATGCTAGTTGCTAATAATCTCATTTTGGTTTCTCCAAACTCTTGATGTTTTGTTCAAATAAAGCTGGACGCTAGGAACATCCCAAACGTCCACTTTGATGTTAAAGATGATTATTCGGTTTTAGCCCAACGATCATATGCTTTTTGATAAGTGCTGACAAAATCATTTAATCCCATTGATTTTAATGTACTGACATATTCATCCCATTTAGCCAAACTTTCCACACCTGTAATAAATTTAGCTTCCATTTGCTCTACATAAGTCCGAATGTCCGTCGCGTTGATCGCAATTTGATCTGCTTCATCTTTCGTCATATAAACAATTGGGAAAGGTACCTCGGTATTGGGCATGATTTTCTCGTTGATTTCTTTCATGCGAAATTCCGTCCATACACTAGGATCAGGATCATTGACATTAGCTAAAACACTTTGGGCATAATCGTCTTCTAATCCCGGTACGACTAAGCCATAATCCATTGCAATTTTCCCACGATCTTCTTCCATCTTTTGTTTATTTTCGCCTGTATATACCCGAACTTTTTCTCCAGAATCGTTTGTTTCATATTTCCAAAATGCCCCTTCTGGACCTTTTGTCATTAAATCTTGTCCTTCTTCTGTGTAAAGATAGTCCGCCCATCGCATGGCTGCCTCTGGACTTTTACATTTATTGGTAATCGCAAAAGTTCCAGTTGTTACACGAGGATGCCCCGGTGCTAAAGGTGTATTTTGAATACTTGAAGTAACTAGTGAAAACATTGGATCTGATAAAGACTCCTCAGGCATTTTACCAGTAGCCATGTATGAAGCATACGCGCCAAATAAACCGACTTTATCTGTTTGTGTGTTTCCTTGATACTTTTCTTCTGACTGCGAGAAGACTTCTGGGTCCAGCAATCCTTCAGAATAAAGTTTATTCATATACGTTAAATATTCCTTATAGTTAGCCGATGCAGCAGCATAACGCACTTTTCCGTTAACTTCTTCGATTCCTAGAGATTTCATACCAAAAGCAGGTAGCAACCACGTACGAATAATTGCCAACTTGTTGCCGTCTGATAACGGAATCTCATCTTGTTTGCCATTACCGTTGGGGTCTTCTTCTTTGAATCGCTTCAACAATTTATATAACTCATCCGTGTTTTTTGGCAATTCGGTTACCCCTAATTTTTCTAGCCACTCGCCGTTATACCATAAAGGTGAGATATAAAGAGGGCTAGAGGTATCTTCTGGATATAATCGTGGTAAAGAATAAATGTGTCCATCTGGTGCAGTAATTGATTTTTTGAACTCTGGGTTCTCATCAAGGATTTTCTTTAAATTTGGCGCATAGTCATCAATCAAATCCTCCAAGGCAATTAAAATTCCTTGTGATCCATAATCTGATTGTTTGGCATTTGAAAGACCACTTCCTGCACCAAAAATAACATCTGGTAACTCACCAGAAGCAAAAGCCAAATTCAATTTCGCTTCAAAATCTGTACTTGGCGGAGTAATATAATCAAAATTGATTCCAGTTAATTCCGCTAACGCTTTAGCCGAAGCTAACTCATCCCATTCTGCTTCTCCACCAGGAGCCATCATCGTCATGTTGATTTTTTCTTTGACGATTGGCATTCCGGTTTTTTCAACGGCAATAGTTTCTTCTTTTCCAGCAGTATTTCCCTTGTTCCCACAAGCACCCAAAAGAGTTGTTGTCAACACTAATGATGCAATTACTAAATAACATTTTTTCATTCATTTCACTCACTCTCTTATTTATTTTTTAGTTAGCCTTTCAAAGAACCAACCATGACACCTTTAACAAAGTACTTTTGTAAAAACGGATAGATCATAATGATTGGTAATGTCGAAACGATCATTACTCCATATTTAATGACTTGTGCAAGCTGTTGTTTACTATAAGCTACTTCTGCTGCCGCTGCTGTCATCTCTGTTGTTCCTTTTGTTAAATCTTGATTCACTAAAATCTCTCGCAGGATTAATTGAAGCGGATACATTGATTTGTTTGTTAAATAGATTAACGCACTAAAATAACTATTCCAATGGGCCACTCCGCAAAATAGTCCCATTACTGCAATAATTGGCATTGATAAAGGTAAAACAATCTTCATAAATATCTGAAAGTCAGAACATCCATCAATCAATGCCGCTTCCTCCATTTCTCTAGGAATGGTAGATTGAAAGAAAGTACGTGTAATTGCGATATTATAAACTGAAACGGCCCCTGGAATAACTAACGCCCAAATCGAATCATTCATCCCTAGATTTTTAATCAATAAATAAGTAGGTACCAAACCGCCACTGATAAACATAGGAACCATCAAAAATTTCATAAATAGATTTTTCCCATAAAATTCTGCTCTTCCTAGAGCATATGCACAAGGAAGTGTACATAATAAATTGATAAATGTTCCTAGTAATGTGTAATAAATCGTGTTCCGGTAACCTTGCCAGATACTTTTATACGTAAAAATCGTTTTGTAACCATCCCAAGTGATCTTTTTTGGCAATAGCCACATTTCTCCAGAATTGACGGAGGTCGGACTTGATATAGATGCGCTTATAACATAAATCAACGGATAAATAACCAACAAAAGGGCAATGGCAATAAACAAGTAGATGAGAAACATAAAAAATTTGTCGCCTTTCGATGATCGGATCGCTTTTGAATACATTATTTCCCCTCCATTACCATAAACTTGTTTCGCTGACTTTACGCGAAATTTTATTTACTGTGATCAATAAAAATGCGTTGATTGCTGCATTGAACAGTCCGACAGCTGATGCATAGCTGTACTGTGCGTCAAGCAACCCTTGTTTGTAAACAAACGTGGCAATCACATTTGAAGAATCCATATTCAACGCATTTTGCATCAACAGGATTTTTTCATAACCTAATGACATCAAACTCCCTACATTCATGATCAGTAAAATAACCATAGTAGGAATGATAGTCGGTAAGTTGATATACCAGATTCTTTGCCATCTCGTTGCACCATCGACAGTTGCAGCTTCATGAAGCTGTGTATCAACACCAGATAATGCAGCTAAATAAATCACTGAACCCCATCCTGTTCCTTGCTAAACCCCAGATAATACGTAGATCGTTTTAAACCAACGAGGATCTGTCATGAAACTAATTCGCTCAAAACCTAGAAAAACCAGTAGATGGTTAATAATACCGGTGGAAGGCGTCAAAAAAGCAATTAACATACCGCATACGACAACGACTGAAATAAAATTAGGTGCATAAGTCACTGTCTGCGTAAATTTTTTAAATTTTCCATCTTTCAACTCATTTAGTGCTAATGCTAAAATAATCGGTAGCGGAAATCCTACGACCAAAGAATATATACTGATACCTAACGTGTTTTTAATTAGATCCCAGAAATAGTAGGAATCAAAAAAACGTTGGAAATGCTTAAATCCTACCCAAGGACTTCCAAAAATTCCTAATGATGGGATATAATCCTTGAATGCTATAATCACGCCGTACATGGGACCGTAAGAAAAAACAGCAACCACCACCAATGCTGGAATGACAAAAATATACAGCTGTCGGCTTTTATATAATTTTTTTTTGATCTCTGACCATTTTGTTTTCTCTTTCTCTTTATTGACATCAAGTAATGCATCAGCCATTTTTTAACCTCCTTTTATGAAGTTCACTCATCTCTATTCTTGTGGCTTTTTTAAAATTTCAAGACCAATCAGCCCAATTGCTGGTTTCTCTAATTCACTGCTGAGGATATATATTTGATCTTCTTCCGTATATACTTCTAATTCTTTTTTTGTAGATAAATCTTTAATCACATGATGTTTCTCGGCCTCAATGTCAGCTAAAAATATTTTTTCTTGTGCAAAGCGAATACTTTGAAAGGCATAATGTATGGTTTGATCTTTGCTGTATGTTAATTTCCACTGATTTTGCCATTCTTTAGGTTGTGAGCGAGTTTCATAGATTCCTTCTCCATAGATATTTAGCCAATTCCCAATTTCCTGTAAGATTTTGGTTTCTTCATCAGTAAAGGTACCATCTGGTTTTGGCCCAACTCCTAAGATCAAATTCCCACCTTTGCTGACCACATCGACAAAAGTTTCCAATAGTTCTTGGGAACTCTTAAAGCGATCATTTGGTACATAGCCCCAATCATCACCAATCGGGATATTACTTTCCCAAACTTTCTTGGGAATTTCAGCTAGTTCTGGCACCTTTCGTTCAGGGGTCACATAGTTCTCATGTCTGCCCCCCATCATACGATCCACAATAATTAATTCCGGTTGCTTCTCACGAGCGATTTCTGCTAATCGATCCATTTCCAGGTCTTCTTTTTTCTGTCCACACCAACCAGCATCTAACCATAAAAGATCCACATGACATAGTTATGCGTGATTTCTTTAATCTGATTATGAACAAAACTTACGTAACGTTGCCAAATTTCTGGGTAACGTTCCGTATCATAGCTCGCATGACGCCCCTTGATCGTATCGTCATCCAACCAATAAAACGACGAATACCAATCGGCTTTTGAATAGTAGGCTCCTGTTGCTATTTCTTCTTTACGAAAAGCCTCAAAAACTTCTTTTAAAATATCTCTTTTAAACGGGCTTTGTTTACCACCAACCTTATATTCTGTTTCAAGAGTATTGTACATATTAAACCCATCGTGATGTTTCGTTGTAAAAATACAATACTTAAAGCCTGCTTCTTTACATATACTTGCCCATTTCTTTGCCTGTAATTTTTCTGGGTTAAACTCTTTAATCAAATTCAAGTAGTCTAGTTGCAGTTGTTTAAAATCTTTCCGAAACTCACGCCCTTCTCTTGCCCAAAGGTCTTTTTCAGAAAGTTGCCAAGATTCTACGATTCCTGCTTGAGCATAAAGTCCGTAGTGAAAAATCACGCCAAGTTTTAAATCTTGAAACCATTCTAATCGTTCTTTTAGCATTTCTGTTTCTGGATAAGTCCTATGATCTAATTCAACCTCTTTAGGTACTTCGATATCTCCGCGTATCGCCATTTATGAAACCCCTTCCATGTTTGTGCTTTAAATTTACAAAAAAAGCAAGGCAACAGCAATATGTAAAAAGCATAAGCTATGTAAAAACAGCATAAAGCGTAACTTATTTAGAGGATATCTATATCTTATCTCTTAGTCGGAAAGTAACTATGTAAAAGTAGAAAAAGCTATGTAATAATCGCATACTGATAGAAAACATAAATAAACCTTACTATAATAAAAAGAGCTGTATGACTAATACAAGGAGGTTTTAGCTATGAATCAACATAAACGATCACCACATTCTATTTTTGATTTCACCTATTCTTTAGGAAAATTCTTGCTTTTTCTCATCAAGCTCCAAGTATTTTGGTTTTTATCGGTATTAAAAGGTTGTATTCTACTAGGAACTTTTCCCGCAAGTGTTACCGTTCTCAAATTTTTCTATCATTTATTTGAAGAAAAACAAATTCCTCAAGTCTTATATTCAGATTTTCAAACAAGCTTCAATAATCTGTTTATTTCAACAAATCAACTAGGCTATGCTGCTGGCATGTTACTAGGATTTCTATGGATGGATCTGAGAATTGCAGCTGTGTATTTACAAAACCCTTTCATTCATATGGGGATCTTATTATTATTTATCGCAACTGTCATAGTCATTCTTTATTTATTCCCAGTATTTTTACGTTATGATTTGTCATTCACACAATATTTCAAACAAGCATTATTTCTATCTTTGTGTAGCTTGATTGAAACCGTAGCGATTATTCTGGGGATCTTTGTCGTGACGGCTGTCTCTACCTTTTTCCCAATTTTGACAATCGTGGCTTTTGTGCCTTTATTCTGTTTGCCATTAAGTTGGTTCTCTTTGCAATCAATGATTAAAATTGAAGAAAAAAATCGTACGTTACCGCAATAACAAAAAACAAACCTTAAATCAAACAAACAGCTAAAAGCTGTAACAGAACTGCGAGGAGATTTTACAAGGAAACCTCAATAATAGCTCTTTTTTTAACTTACAATCTACAATGCGATTCGTCAGCCCTTTAGGTAAAAGTCAAATGTCTGTTTCACTCCTTATTCATAATTGTCGCCATCAAAGGGAACCTTCTGCCAATCGTTGACTCAAGCCTTTTTTCAATTTTTGCTAAGGCTACTACCTGTTACTTATCCCTTTCGTTTTTTCTTTCATTTATTATTTTCCAGAAGCTGATTGGCTATGTATATTCATCAACTTTCACTATGTCAAATAAACAGATTATGTACTTTCAAGCTAGTTATTTTCTTTTTTTACAAGTGCTATATACTGAAAATGAAAACGATTACTTCGAGGAGGTTATTATGCAAGTTTCAATCGAACTTACAGATGTCATGCGTGATTTTTTTGAAATTGCGACAAACGAATTAGCGTTAACTATTTCAGATAATGGAAAACCACTCCAACTGATTCAGCGCAACGGTTCATTAAAAATTGAAAATAAAGAAAACGAAACGTTTATCTATTTTCAGGAAAAAGCCCATCTTTTTCGAGCGCTGTCACTCTGGTTAGATCGCTGTGAAGAAGAATTTGTTTATGAAGAGTTTCCGCAATTTGAAAAAATTGGGCCCATGGTAGATCTTTCTAGAAATGCTGTGATGACTGTTGATCAGCTGAAACACTTTTTTGTTCTTTGTAGCAAGATGGGATTAAATAGCTGCATGCTTTATATGGAAGATACGTATCAAATCCCTGATTATCCTTATTTTGGTTATTGTCGTGGTGCCTATTCTCTTGAGGAATTAAAGGCGTTGGATGCTTTTGCAGAGACGGTAGGGATCGAGCTGATTCCTTGTATTCAAACGCTGGCTCATTTAACTAATCCGCTAAAATGGGGATTTGCCAATGGCATGAGAGATACAAGTGATATTCTCCTTGTGGAAGAGGAAAAACATATCAATTTTTAGATCGTGCAATTTCTGTGATCGCAGCCGCTTTTAAAACGTCAAAAATTCATATCGGGATGGACGAAGCTCATGATCTGGGACGTGGTCATTATTTAACCCAGCATGGTTTGATCGATCGCTTTGATATTATGGAAAAGCATCTGAAAAAAGTAATGGAAATCTGTAGAAACTATCAGTTACAGCCCATGATGTGGAGCGATATGTTTTTTAGAATCGGTTCAAAGTCAGGAGACTATTACGATAAAGACGTACATTTTCCAGAAGATTTGATTGCAAAGATTCCTGAAATTAGTATGGTTTATTGGGATTATTACCATCATTCAAAAGAAGAATACCAATTGCATTTTTCAAATCATAAAAAATTGCAACGACCGATCGTTTTTGCGGGCGGTATCTGGACGTGGAATGGTCTTGCACCAAATTATGGAAAATCGTTTGAAACGACCAGTGCTAGTCTTTCTGTCGCAAAAGAGGAAAAAATCAACGAAGTTTATGCTACTTTATGGGGCGATGATAGTGCTGAAACACCGATCATCGCAAGTTTGTTAGGATTACAACAATTCAGCGAGGAACAATTTGCTCCTGAAGTAAGCATGGAACTGATTAAAGAGCGTTTCCGTCTCTTCCACCATCTTGAGGCTGATGATTTTTTACTGCTAGATGCTTTTGATCAGACGAAAGGTGTAGAAAAAAATAACCCTGATGGATCAAATAGTAGTAAGTTGGCACTTTATCAAGATCTATTATACGGTCTTTACGATGTTGATCTGCAAAATTTAGAACTTCCTTCGCATTATAAGGACTTAAGTGAGAAACTATCTAGCGTAACAGCTAATGAGGACACACAAACGATGTTTACTTTTTATCAGAAATTAGCACAAGTCCTTTTTATAAAAACAAATTTGATCGGTCGCTCTTATCGAGCCTACCAATCAAAAAGGAATGACCAGTTACAACTAATCCTTCACGAACTGGAAGTTCTCACCAAAAAGATCAATGAGTTGCAACACCTCCATCGCCAGCTATGGTTTGAATGGAATAAACCCTTTGGCTATGAAATTATCGATCTTCGTTACGGTGCCTTAAAAAGTCGGATAGAAACAACCGTTTGGCGACTGAATAAATTTTTAACAGGAGAAATCAAGCAATTGCCTGAGCTTGAGCAAACGCCTTTACCCTTCGATGCTCCTTTCAAAACAGCAAGCGGTGTCGGGCGAAACTTGTTCCATGGAATTTATAGTGCTAGTAAACTATCAGATATCTAAAGGCAGGGATAAAAAATGAAAAAGAGAACTCTTTTTTTGGTCATTCTGAGTATTTTTTTGTTGGTCACTGCTGCTTCTCAGCTTGTCAGAAACGTGCCTCGTGTCGAAGCAAAACAGACATCTACTAAAATCACTGGGAAAATCAATAATCAAAGAACTGCGAACATCTGCCATCAGCTTTTGCAACAAAATTTAAAGGCTGCAACGGATAAAAATCTGAACGACTATTTAGCAACACTAGTCAAAGATGCACATAAAGCGACCACAAAAGAAATGCAGCAATTTTTTAAAGACTATGATGTCAGTCATGAACTGCTTTCTTTCGAAGTAATCAAACAAACACCTCAATCGATGTTAGTAGCGGCAAAACAAAAAACAGTGAATCATGGGAAGAAGGCGTATCGAGATCATATCACAACGGCATGTCACACCTTTATTTTGGAAGAGAATGAATGGAAAATCAAAGAAACAACAATGACAAATACACAATTTTTAAATTAGGAGTGTTCATATGAAAAAATTCAATAATTGGCCCACCGACTATCCTGATCCTAACTGGTTTATCCATGATCGTTTTGGTTTGTTTATCCATTTTGGCTTGTTCAGTGTGGGAGCTAGACACGAATGGTTTATGACCACAGAACAAGTCTCTTTAGAGGAATATTCAAAAAAATATTTTCAGCATTTTAACCCTGATTTGTTTGATGCAGATGCTTGGGCAAAAGAAGCCGCTCGCTGTGGGGTAAAATACATGGTATTCACGACAAAACATCATGAAGGCTTTGCCTTATGGGATACGAAACAAACTGATTACAAAATCACCAATACTGCTTTTGGACGAGATCTTCTGGCAGAGCTACTCCCGGCTTTTCGCAAAGTCGGGATCAAAATCGGGTTATATCATTCACTGATCGATTGGCGCCATGAACATTTCCCACTGGACGGACTGCATCCTGAAAGAGAGAACCAGAAACTGCGAGAAAAAAATTCCGAAAGAGATATCAAGATTTATCAACGCTATCTACGTGAACAAGTCAAAGAATTACTGACAGAATATGGAAAAATCGATTATTTATGGTTCGATTTTTCTTACAGCCACCGCGATTGGGGATGGTCAAAAGGAAAAGGGCACATTGATTGGGATAGCGAAGCACTAGAAAAGCTCTGCTTAGAACTGCAACCTCATCTCCTATTGAATGATCGACTTGATTTAGGCCATGGCATCACTACTCCAGAACAGTTTCAACCTGATAAACCATTAGAGAAAAACGGCATGCCTGTTATCTGGGAAGCCTGTCAGACAATGTATGGCACTTGGGGGTATGACCGTGACAATATGGAATGGAAAAGTAGTGAGATGCTTTTGAAAATGCTGATTGATACCGTTTCAAAAAATGGGAATTTCTTGATGAATATTGGTCCTAATCCACGAGGAATGATTGATACGAAAACGTTGGAACGGCTTCATGCTATCGGGGATTGGATGACCCTTCACAAAGCATCTGTCATTGGCTGTTCATATAGCGCCTTTGAAGCTCCTGACGATTGCCGATATACACAAAATGGAAACAAGCTTTATCTGCATCTCTTTTCTTATCCTTACCGCAACCTTCATCTTAAAGGATTAGCAGGTAAAGTTGAGTTTATTCGTCTGCTCAATGATGGCTCGGAAATTTTTTATCGAGGATTTGATCCGGACGAAGTGATTACTTCTACAGAAGCAGTCATTGCTCCAGAAGATCTTGTCATCACCTTGCCAATCATCAAGCCTGATGTGCTGATCCCAGTAATTGAAATTACCTTGAAAGACGATTAAAGAGCAAATATAAAGCAGATGATACTTCCTTCGTCGATTCACAAAAAATACTGGCATCGAAAGCTTGTAAAAACATACTTTTAGTGAGAAATATCGTAAAACATTTGAATAACTACCCAAGTTGTATGCTGAAAAAGCAACAATTTGGGTAGTTATTTCAGTCTTTTACAATTATTTGCTCTTGTTTTTTTGTAAGAAGCTCAAAACTGGAAATAAAATGACTTCTTCGTCCTGCTCCAGTTCGATGCCCCCCTTAGTTTACTCCTATTTATTGCTTATAAAGTTCCTTCTCTATTCATTGTTCGGTATTGACCTGGAGTCACACCAACGTTCGTCCTGAATTTTCTCGTATAATTTGAAACATCATAATAACCATTCTTTTGAATAATCGTTTTTATTGGTAAATCAGTTTCTATTAATTCTTGCTTGATTTTTTCTAGCCGCAATTCTTGCAGATATTTTGAAAAAGTAGTACCTGTTTCTTTTTTGATAAAACGGCTAAGATACGAAACGGAAAGTTGAAATTCATCTGCCAACTTTTCCATAGATAATTGGGAAGAAGCATAGTTTTTGTGAAGATATTCGAACAATTCTTTTTTCAGCACAGACTCTTGATTTTGTGGCTTAACTTGCATAACCTCACAGATCATTTTTGCGAGCATTAATAATTGTTGCTTCAATTCGAGTAAATTACTAAACTTGGCACTTCTTTCTGCTTTTTTCAAAATTGTTTTATTTTGCAAATTACTACTTACTTTAGCAACTGCATTTAATAGATAAAAACCATACATTTTTTGTCCACTATAAGAAAAGTGTTCTTTAATCCCCCGCTCAATCAACGATTCAATCGTTTCCGCAGCGATCGTTAAGTCTCCTTGACGCAGACTTTGAATCAATTTCAGTTTTTCTCCATCTGGGTAATTAATGCTAGTTGAAGACTCTTCACTTGGAATTTCATTATAGAAAACAAAGTTATTTTCTACTGTTGAATAGTCTAATGCGGCCAAACCTTCAATATAAGAAGCATTGATCTTCGTAAGGTTTTCAGTACTATTTCCTACTCCTATCCTAAAAGTACCGTAACACGCTTTTTTTAGTTGCTGAATCATCTCTATTACAACTTTCTTGTGACTAGTTTTTTCATAGGTACTAAAGATATAGGCGGTCACTCCTGCAGATAGGATCTCTGTACCATATCCCGAAAAGTTCTTTCCACTTACTTTCAGCGGTAACTCATTAGCTGTGTCGTCAATGCTCTGGATAGGATAATCAACTACGACGACAAAATAGCAAGTACCGGTAAAATGTATTTGGACAGAGTTCAGTAGAACTAATGAATCTTCTGGAGACTTAAATTTCCCTCCTAAAATTTTTCTAAGGACCTGTTCTCTCGCATGGGGAGTCTGTCGTTTAATTTCTTTATGTAGCTCTTCATGTTCGTTCAAAAATTGCGCCAACGTTTCATAGACATTCCCGTTGGAAACAGCTACACCGATTTTATTTCGATAATATTGATCAATCAATTTTTCAATGTTGCGGATCGGCTGTGAAAAACGAGTACCTATAATCACTACAAGCACTAGACCAAACACAAATATCACAAAAAAAAGTTTTAAAAACTTTTGGTGGATGGTATTGATCTTTGTCAAAGCTTGTGATGGATCCATTACAGAAACAAATGACATATTCAAATCCCTGCTATTCAAAGACTGGACAAGATAGTTTCGATGGTTGTAGTAAAAATCATCCTGTTGCAAGATCATTTGAATTTGCTTCGGCTGATGCAAATGCGCCGTTAGTTTGTTATTACTGGTATCTGCTGCTAGAATACGATACGAGTCATCAATCAGATAGTTGGTACTGATGCCATCACTATTGGAAAGATTCAACAGCTTATTCAAAATCGAAAGATTGATTGAATAGATTGCTGCGCCATAAAAATGCATTTCTGCATCTTTAATTGGAACAATGTAAAAAAGTTGTGTGGAATTGGGTCCTTTTTTCAGGGTTAGCCCAGTTGGAATATCGTTATCTAGATGTGAAAGCAGCTCTTTTTTATCAAGCGAATGATTATTGATTTTTCGTTGCAAAAAATTGTCCACTGTCAAGCTACCGGTAGATGAAAATAATGTATTTGGGTTTTCTTTGTAGTAAAGATAAATTTCCTCAACAAAATCATTACTTAGCTTATATTGTTGCAAGCTAAGCTGTCCTTCCCGAGCATAATAACTATGGGAAAGCCTTCCAGGTGAAAGATTAGTGTTATAAGGAATATGTTGAGTGATATTATCCAATTGCAAAAACTTATTTTCAGATGAGTACTTCAATTGGAGTAACTGATTTTTGGCTGTCAAAACAACTTGCTGATTAATGCTTTATTTAGCCGTATGAAACCAAATTAACGATACCATAAAAATTGGCACTAGAAAGACAAAAAGATAAGATAAAATCGACTTAGAAAGCTGTCTGTGCTGTTTATTTTTCCCGTTAGTAGCAACTTCTCGTACCATATGTCCCTCCTTGATTCTTTAGCTAATCCTGTCGTGGTATCTAGGGCTTTAGTTACAAATAGCAACTTTTCATTTCTATAATTACTCCTCACAATTCCATCCTTACTGGTCAATGAATAGATATCTACAGGCTGCTGATCCCGATGAAAATACCTAAAAAAGCTGATCCATCAACTTCATAGAACCATTTTCATTATCCTGACACCCCAGCTTTTTGCAGCCACATTTTATTTACATATATCACAAATCTAATTTTTATCTGTTATTCTTCCATCGTTTCCTTTTATTCCAACGTATGTATGCCTCGATTATAAAGCGCTTTCCAAACAAAGGAAATCCTTGCTTAAAATTTTGATCATTGTTCAAAAATTAGCAAGATTTTTGTTCAACTCATTCATTTTTATTCAAAAGCATTTTATTCGCAAAAAGAAAGCGCTATAATAAAAGAAAAACTTGGAGAAAAAAATGGAGACTAGACGTACAAGCGATCTTTTAAGCTATTTGGTAAAAAAGAAACAAGCAACTTCCAAAGAACTTTGTACTCACCTTCACTGTAGTATAAGTACACTTCGCAGAGAATTACTTGAGCTAGAAAAACGAAAATTAATCCGCAGAACTTGGGGCGGAGCGATCTTGAACGAAACGACAAACATGGAATATACTTATCTTCAAAGAGAAGCCAGTAATATCCCGGAAAAAAAGATCATCAGTGAATTAGCACGAGATTTTATTGCACCAGGTATGTGTATTTTTTTAGATTCCAGCAGTACGGTTCTACACCTTATTCCACTACTTGTTAAGATACCTAACTTAATTATCATTACCAATGGTTTGCGTACAGCTTTAAAGTTAAGTGAATGTCAGAACGAATCTTTAAAAATTTATTTGACTGGCGGTGAAGTCAAACTTAATGCTAGTACAGTTATTTCAAATACACTTGATCCCATTACCAGTTCCTTTCGTTTCAATGCTGCCTTTTTATCTTGCCGGGGGCTCGACCATGAAGGGATTTATGAAGCAAACTTCAATCAAGCACAAATCAAAAAAGAAATGATGAATAAAGCACAAGAGATTGTTTTATTGGCTGACGAAACGAAATTTGACTCTACTCATTTTTTCAAGATAGGTGATTATTATGATTATGATGCGATTGTTACCAATAAAAAACCGCCTAAGATTTATCATAGAATCATTGAAAAAAATGACATTTTTTTTTCAATTCTTGGATTAAAGTAGAATAAAATAAGACGACTGACAAAATGAAAAAGAAGATACTACTATGCTCAAATAAAAAATAAATATTCGAGGGTACACCAAGCGAAGGAATAATAAAAGTTAGGAGTAAGTACGTACTACAAAATAACCATTCAATCACTATCCAATAGGAATATAATCAATATACTGTGTGTTTGCTGTTGCATTTTGACGATATTTTTTAAATTTTCCACTTGCAGAAGTAGTTCTATTTAATTCGATTTTCATTCCAAAAATATTATCACTAATGGATAATTTTGTACCACGGGTATGAGTTTCTACACCTAAATAAGTTCGAGTTCCTTTCTTGATTGACCAGTTTTGAGGTTTTGACCAAGTTCTCGTTTGAATAGTAGATTCATCTAATACGTAATAATAGTCATCATCAGAATAAGCAGCTATATTAGAAATATTATGCTCACTAGCTAATACTCTAACGCTAGGCATAATGGCAGAACCTAAAGTCAAAATGGACGTTGATAATAACATTGTTTTAAATAATTGCTTTTTCATGGTGTTCTCTCTCAGTAATAATAGATTAAGAAAACGTTTTCTGTGTTTTTAGAATAATAGAAAAATTTAAGGTTGTCAATATTTATTCTATATAAATTTTGTTATTTATTTTTACGATAAAACCAATCAAAAAATAGGATAAAACACCCATATATTAGTTAACTATTTGTAATTTTAACTAATTTACCTCAAAGAATCCTGTAAAAGCTTGTTCATACGTGATGTCTCTTTTTTCTTTTTTGTTCATTGTTAAAAGAAATTCCAGAAACGCAAGATGAAAGCTTTCGAGTGAAGCTTCAAACCTTCTGTACTATGAAGATGGGAACACCAATGCGCTGATTTCTCCGTACTCTAATGGGAAAATAGAAGCGAAGAATCCTCATGAAAAGACAACCAAACGAGTAACTTACAGATTTAAATCAATTAATTAAAGTAAATGAAAAAAATCTGAGACAGAATGAGATTCATTCTGACCCAGATTTGATTTTACACAGCTACTCAGTTCTTATTACTGAGATATCCTCGATAGTCTTCTGTGTGAAGTAGTCGTTTGGCATTCTCAACTCTTTCTTTTGTTGGCGGTTCAATACCTTCTAGTGGATAATCTAAGCCAAGTGTTTCCCACTTATATTTCCCCATCGTATGGTAAGGTAGAATCTCTACTTTAGCTACATTGTTCAATGTCTTGATAAAGTCATCTAGCCGAATCAAGTATTCATCATAGTCACTGCGTTCAGGAACTAATACGTGTCTGATCCACACTGGTTTATTGATTTCAGAAAGATATTGCGCCATCTCCAGAATATTTTCATTATCCCAACGTGTTAACTTTTTATGCTCTTCGTTGTCGATGTGTTTGATATCAAACAGTAACAATTCAGTATACTTCATCAATTCTTGAAAACGAGAAAAGAATGGTTCGTCACGCGTGAAAGGCTTCCCACAAGTATCTAGCGTAGTATGCATACCACGCTCTTTCGCTTTCTTGAACAGTTCGATCAAAAAATCGATCTGTAATAAAGGTTCGCCTCCACTAACAGTGATACCGCCTTCTGAACCCCAATAGGAACGATAGCGCTCTGCTTGGTCTAATAGTTCATCCGCCGTATATTCTTTTCCTCCGCCTATATTCCATGTATCAGGATTATGACAAAATTCACAACGCATGCGACAACCTTGCATAAAAACGACGAATCTAACGCCTGGTCCATCTACAGAACCAAACGTTTCGATCGAATGAACATAGCCAATTGTTTTTTCTTCCATAAGGATCACTTCTTTTCTTTGATTTCATTTTATTTCAAAAGACACTTGAATCATCCGATTGCTAGGAAAAGACGAGGGCAAAGACCACCGCCTTGCCCTCAACCTTTTTCAATCGTTCTTTTTAATGATAGATCGTATTATTTATTCCGATTTACATTCTATCGTGTGATGTTCTCATCAATACGTCTAGTTGTTGTTCTCTCGTTAGATCACGGAATTTAACAGCATAACCTGAGACACGGATCGTCAAGTTAGGGTATTTCATTGGATTTTCCATAGCGTCACGTAATAGATCATTACTAAATACATTGACGTTCAAATGGTACGCTCCCTTAGAGAAGTAACCATCTAATACATTACGCAAGTTGCCGATACGTGTTTCTTCATCTTTTCCAAGACCGGAAGGATTGATCGTTTGCGTATTAGAGATCCCGTCACGTGCATAACCATAATTGATTTTAGCAGTTGAGTTAAGACTTGCCAATAATCCATTTTGTTCTGCATTGTAACTTGGGTTTGCCCCAGGAGCAAGAGGTTTACCTGCTTCACGTCCATCAGGTGTGTTACCAGTGTTTTTACCATAAACCACGTTTGATGTGATTGTTAATAATGACGTTGTTGGTGTGGAGTTACGGTAAGTTTTATGACGTTTGATTTGTGTCATAAAGTATTCTAAGATCCATTCTGCTAACTCATCTGCTGCATCATCGTCATTTCCGTATTTAGGGAAGTCGCCAGTTACTTCGAAATCAACAGCAATTCCTTTTTCGTTACGGATTGGTTTCACATCTGCATATTTGATTGCTGACAAGCTATCCGCTGCATGAGAGATTCCAGCAATCCCTGTTGCAAATGTACGTTTCAAATCTGAATCCATCAATGCCAGTTGAGCTGCTTCATAAGAATATTTATCATGCATATAATGGATGATGTTTAATGTATTCACATATAACTCAGCTAACCAGTCCATCACATTCATAAATTTGTGTTTTACTTCTTCAAAGTCTAATACATCAGCTGTGATTGGACGATACTCAGGAGCAACTTGGGCACCAGTTACTTCATCAACCCCACCGTTGATTGCGTATAATAATGCTTTTGCTAAGTTCGCACGAGCACCGAAGAACTGCATGTCTTTTCCAACAACTGTTCCAGATACACAACATGCAATAGCGCAATCATCTGAACCCCATTGTTCACGTAGAAGATTGTCATTTTCAAATTGGATAGATGAGCTTTCGATTGCAATTTTACTTGCATAAGTTCTGAATCCTTCTGGTAAATGTTCTGAATATAAAACTGTTAAGTTTGGTTCAGGAGAAGGACCCATGTTAGTCAATGTGTGCAATAGACGGAAATCATTCTTAGTTACTAATGAGCGTCCATCTAAGCCCATTCCAGCGATTGAAAGAGTCGCCCAGATTGGGAATCCTGAGAATAATTGATTGTATTCTGGTGTACGGGCAAATTTCACCATACGTAATTTCATGACTAAGTGATCGATCAATTCTTGTGCTTCTTGTTCGGTGATCACGCCATTATCTAAGTCACGTTGGATATAGATATCTAGGAAAGCAGAGATACGTCCGATTGACATTGCTGCACCATTTTGTGATTTGATTGCTGCTAAATAACCGAAGTATAACCATTGTACTGCTTCTTTTGCATTAGCAGCTGGTTTAGAGATATCATAGCCATATTTTGCAGCCATTTCTTTCATTTGTGCTAAAGCACGATATTGTTCTGTGATTTCTTCACGAAGACGAATGACTTCTTCATCCATTGTATGGAAACCTGTCATATCATGGTCTTTTTTCTTTTGTTCCATCAAATAGTCAATACCATACAATGCGATACGACGGTAGTCGCCGATGATTCGTCCACGTCCATAAGCATCTGGAAGGCCTGTAATGATTTTGTTTTTACGTGCTGCACGCATTTCAGCTGTGTAGGCATCAAATACACCTTGGTTATGTGTTTTACGCCAATCGCTAAAGATATGTGTCAGCTCATCATTAGGTGTGTAACCATTACTTGTTAATGCATTGTTAGCCATATTGATACCACCAAATGGCATAAATGCTTGTTTCAATGGTTTATCTGTTTGTAAACCAACGATTTTTTCAAGATCTTTGTCTAAATAACCTGCATCATGTGAGGTAATCGTTGAAACGATTTCTGTGTCCATGTCATAAACGCCATTGCGTTCAAATTGAATATCATTTAGTTTTTGTAATTCTGCCCAAAGCTTTTCTGTTGCTTCAGTTGGTTTTTCTAAAAAGCTGTCGTCTCCACGGTATTCAGTGTAGTTATTTTGGATGAAGTCTCTTGTATCTACGCCTTCTTTCCATTTCGTTCCTTTAAATCCATTCCATTGCTCCATTGTATGGACCTCCCGTTATCTGTTTTATGTAACAGTTTTTACGTGATTAGTATAACACAGACAAGCATCTTTGCAAGGGTTTTCTTGTTTTTTATTTAACAAAAGATGGCGTTTTTATTCACTTATATCAACAAACGCTAATATACCAAGCTTTAGCAATTGTGAACACTTTCATATTTTTTTATCTTAATATTTATAATTTTTTAATAATCAGAAAAAAGAAGGTAGTTCTGTATTAAAACAGCTCTACCTTCTTTCAAAAAAACTATAACAGTTAATCGGTAATGGCTACTTCAGGTGGCTCAATGACTTTGATCACTTCGCCGCCTTTTTTCTCATCAACTGCAAATGAGCCATTAGACGTTCGATCGCCAATCGGATAATCCGTTGGGTCAATCATTAGCTCTTGACCTTTTTGATTGATGATCATTATTTGTTTAGCGTTTCCTTCAGACATATGAATAACTCGATGTGGGTTTTTCTTTAGTTCACGTAGAACCGTAACACCACGTTTTGCTCGAGAGGTTTGACTAATTTCTTGCGCAAGCATCCGTTTTACCGCACCACGTTGAGTGACGATGATGATTGGCGTATCTCCTTCTGTCAAAACGAGTAACCCGTTAACGACAGTATCTTCGTCTTTTAGGTTGATTGAACGAACGCCAGCAGCTTTTGCTCCTACCACAGGTACTTCTTCTAATGGATATCGTAACCCCATCCCTTGGTAGGTGACTAAAAAGAGATCTAAATCCGTTTGACCTTCTACCAAGTAAGACGCCACTAATTCATCATCGTCACTTTTGAGTTTCATGCCACTTAACGGACGACTCTTATAAGTACGCCATGGTTCAAATTCAGTCATTCGAGTTTGTTTTACCCAGCCATTTTTACTGATGAAGACCAATGTTTTTTCTGCTTCGATTTTTTTGTATGGAAAAACAGCTAGAATCGATTCATCAACCGAAAGATTGACAATCGTTTGTGAAATATGTTCTCCAGCATCTTTCCATTTTAAATCTGGCAATTCATGGACAGGACGATAAATGACATTTGCCTTATTGGTGATCAACAACACATGATCCAAGGTATTTAGTTCACCAGAATACAAGAGATAGTCCCCTTCTCTCATGCCGATTTCCTCTGGTTTAGAAGCACTATATGAACGTAGACTAGTCCGTTTCACATAACCTTCCTTCGTTACGCTGACAATCACATCTTCTTGTGCTACTAACACTTTTGTATCAATTTTGATTTCTTCGATTTCGTCTTCAATTGTCGTTAAACGTGCATTAGCATACTTTTTCTTGACCTCACGAAGTTCTTTCTTCATGACCGAGAATAATTCTTTATCATTAGATAGAATTTTGTTCAATTCAGTGATTTGTGCTATTAAGCTTTCTGATTCTTTACGTAATTCTGTAATATCCGTATTTGTTAGACGATATAGTTGCAACGTCACGATTGCTTCAGCTTGTTCTTCCGTAAACTGAAAAACTTCGACTAAATTTTGCTTCGCGTTTTTCTTATCTTTACTTTCTCGAATCGTGGCAATGACTTCATCCAAGATCGACAAAGCTTTCATTAAACCTTCTACGATATGCTGGCGCTTTTGTGCTTTTTCTAAATCAAATTGACTTCGTTTCGTGATTACTTGTTTTCGATGATCAATATAACTACTTAAAATATCTTTTAACCCCACTTGATGCGGTGTCATATGATCAATAGCTACCATATTGAAGTTGTAATTGATTTGTAGTTCAGTATTTTTAAACAGGTAATTGAGGATACCTTGTGCGTTAGCATCTTTTTTCAATTCAACCACGATCTGTAATCCAGTGCGGTCACTTTCATCTCTAACTTCAGCAATGCCATCGATTTTTTTATTTAAACGGATTTCATCCATTTTCTTCACTAATGTGGCTTTATTTACTTCATAAGGGATCTCGGAAATCACGATTTGCTGCTTGTTCCCTTTAATCGCCTCAATTTTAGTCTTTGATCGCAGAATGACTTTTCCACGTCCAGTTTCATAAGCTTTTTTGATCTCTGCTTTTCCTTGCAAGATTCCCCCAGTAGGAAAATCAGGACCAGGGATATAATCCATTAGTTTCTCTAAACTCGCTTGGGGATGATCAATGAGGTAAATCGTACCATCAATGACTTCTGCTAAGTTATGGGTAGGGATCTCCGTAGCATAACCAGCGGAAATTCCCGTTGAACCATTGACTAATAGGTTGGGATATCTCGCTGGCAACACAGTTGGTTCTTTTTCAGTATCATCAAAGTTCCATACAAGATCAACCGTATTTTTTTCAATATCTGCCAACATTTCACCACTCAATTGGGAGAGCCGTGCTTCTGTATAACGCATAGCAGCTGGTGGGTCACCATCCATACTACCGTTATTTCCGTGCATCTCTATAAGTACTTCTCTTAGCTTCCAATCCTGACTCATCCGAACCATGGCTTCATAAATACTACTGTCCCCATGAGGATGATAATTCCCCATGATATTTCCGACAGATTTGGCAGATTTACGGAATCCTTTATCAAAAGTATTGCCATCTTTATTCATCGCAAATAAAATTCGTCTTTGAACGGGTTTCAATCCATCTCGGATGTCTGGCAATGCTCTTTCTTGAATAATATATTTTGAGTAACGTCCAAAGCGGTCACCCATCACTTCTTCTAGGGTTAGTTCTTGGACTTCTTGACGTTCTTCCATTAGGTGACCTCCTATTCTTCTACTAATTCAGATTGTTTCTCTTCATCGAACAATTCATTGGACGTAGCTGTATTTTCAATATCTTCTTTTTTATCTAAGATACTACCATCTTCTTCTAACGTGAATTGCACATGATTTTCGATCCATTTTCGGCGAGGTTCAACTTTGTCTCCCATTAATGTCGTCACGCGCCGTTCCGCTTGAGCAGCATCATCTATCCTCACGCGAATCAACGTTCGAGAGGCCGGGTCCATGGTAGTTTCCCACAATTGTTCTGCATTCATTTCTCCAAGACCTTTATAGCGTTGCAACATATAGCCTTTACCAATTTTTTTGATGGTCGCTGCTAATTCATCATCTGTCCAAGCATATTCGACCACTTGTTTTTTTCCTTGACCTTTAGAAACCTTATAAAGCGGTGGTAATGCGATATACACTTTTCCTGCTTCAATCAATGGTTTCATGTAACGATAAAAGAACGTCAGTAATAGCACTTGAATATGTGCACCATCGGTATCCGCATCGGTCATGATAATAATTTTGTCATAATTGCAATCTTCAATTGAAAACTCAGGTCCAACACCTGAACCGATCGTATAGATCATCGTATTGATTTCTTCGTTTTTCAAGATGTCTTGCATTTTTGCTTTTTCAGTGTTGATCACTTTCCCACGAAGAGGCAAGATGGCTTGGAATTTACGGTCTCTTCCTTGTTTTGCTGAACCACCAGCAGAGTCTCCCTCCACGAGGTATAATTCATTCTTTTTCGGATTTCGTGATTGAGCAGGTGTCAGTTTTCCTGAGAGTAATGATTCACCTTTTTTACGTTTTTTCCCATTACGGCTTTCTTCTCGAGCTTTTCGGGCAGCTTCACGAGCTTCTCGGGCTTTGATTGCTTTTCGCACTAACATTTGGCTCATTTCACTGTTTTCCTGTAAATAAAAGCCCATTTGTTCTCCAATGACATTATCTACTGCCGTACGGGCAATTGATGTACCCAATTTTTCTTTTGTTTGCCCTTCAAATTGTAAGAGATTCTCAGGTACTCGAATGGAGAGAACAGCTGCTAAACCTTCTCTAAAATCACTACCTTCGAGATTCTTATCTCGTTCCTTCAGTAAGCCCACTTTTCGAGCATATTCATTATAGGCCTTTGTCATTGCTGACTTCATACCGACTTCATGGGTGCCTCCATCTTTCGTTCGGACATTATTCACAAATGACAACACGTTTTCTGAATATCCATCATTGTACTGATACGAAACTTCAACTTCGATCCCGTCTTTTTCACCAGAAAAATAAACAACTGGTGTCAACGTATCTTTTTCTTCGTTTAGGTAATCAACAAATTCTTTGATTCCTTCTTCATAGTGAAAAACTTCCTTGACTGGCTCTTCACCACGCAGATCAGAAAGTGTGATTTTTACTCCTCTTAAAAGAAAAGCTGATTCTCGCAAACGTTCAGATAAAATATCATAAGAAAATTTAGTAGTGGAAAAGATCGTGTCATCTGGTAAGAAATGAACTGTCGTTCCATTGGATTTCTTGGTTTTCCCGATTTTTTTCAGTGTACCATCAGGCTTACCACCATTGCTGAATTTTTGTTGGTATTCAATCCCATCACGGACGATTGTAACAACCAACCATTTTGATAAAGCATTGACCACACTTGCTCCGACACCGTGTAGTCCCCCTGAGGTCTTGTATCCTCCTTGACCGAACTTTCCGCCGGCATGTAGTACAGTAAAAATCACTTCAACTGTGGGGATACCAGAAGCATGCATCCCAACTGGCATACCACGACCGCTATCTGTCACAGTGATACTATTGTCTTCATGAATGGTTACATCAATTTCATTTCCATATCCAGATAAAGCTTCATCAACCGCATTGTCAACGATCTCATAGACTAAATGATGTAAGCCCCGGCTATCCGTTGACCCGATATACATTCCTGGTCGTTTTCTAACTGCCTCTAATCCTTCAAGAACCTGGATCGATGCATCATTATATTCGTTCTTTACTTTTTTTGCCAAGGCAAACGCTCCTTCAATAATACTTTACGGTTAAAACCGCATCACGATAATCATACTAGAAATACGCATGAAAAAAAAGAGGTTAGGAAAGAATTAAAACTTAATTACTAACTAACCTTTGAGAATACCATCTTTTTTATCCTATTGTTCGCTTTTGTCTTGTCGATTAAATATTTCATGTTATTTAAAATGCAAACATTTAGTTATCTTTTTCGTTCATATTGTTCCACTCGATTTTTATACAACGATCCATGACGATGTCTTTGCGATTTGCTGATTGAAGCTTGTTTGCTGCTTCTTCATTTGCGATACCTAATTGCGCCCAAAATACTTTTGCTTGAGTCTGTAAAAAGTCAGCAGCTACCTCTGGCAAAAATTCACTACGCCGAAAAATATCCACGATATCGATCGGTTCTTGGATTTCCTGTAGCGACGCATAGACCTTTTCGCCTAAAATGATCTCTCCTGCTAATAATGGGTTCACCGGAATGATACGATATCCCCGTTCTTGCAGAAATCGAGCAATTTGGTAACTTGTTCGTACTTCCTTGTTACTCAAACCAACAATTGCAATCGTTTTTGCTGTTTTTAAATAATCGAAGATTTTTTCTTGTGTTGGATTTTCAAATGACATAAATAATACTCCCTTTCGTTCACTCTTTCAAGTATTTCCAATTGTTCACGTACTTTATTCATGCTAAAATAAACATTAGTTTCAAATTGAAAGAGGTAGAACAATGAAATTAATTTTATTATTGGTACTTGCCTATCTTCTAGGCTCGATTCCTTCGGGGGTTTGGATAGGTAAATTATTTTTCAAAAAAGATATCCGCCAACATGGTAGCGGAAATACTGGCACCACCAATACTTTTAGAGTTTTAGGAAAAACAGCGGGTACAATTGTGTTGTTCATGGATATCTTGAAAGGAACCTTGGCAACTTGCTTACCAGTTATTTTCCACGTTACAACCATTAATCCCCTATGGTTTGGTGTTTGTGCAATCTTAGGTCATACGTTCCCTATTTTCGCTGGCTTCAAAGGAGGCAAAGCAGTTGCAACAAGTGCTGGAATGTTACTTGGATTCAATCCTCTATTTTTTATCTATTCCAGTATCATCTTCGTTGTTACGCTCTTTTGTACTAGTATGGTAAGTTTAACAAGTATGATCAGTGCAACTTTGATCACTTTATCAACGATTATCCTTCCTTACATCGCACCTGGTATCTTGCCTAAGCAAAACTGGCTATTGACGATTATTGCATTTTTAGTTTCTGCCTTTATTTTCTATCGCCATAAAGAGAATATCCTACGAATCAAAAACCATACAGAAAGTCGTATCCCCTTCGGATTGAATAGTAGTAAGAAAAAAAATTGACCTGAGAGAAAAACAGTTGACTAATCAGCCAACTGTTTTTTTAGCTTTTAAATGATTGATTCGTTAAGAAGCGAAAAGAAACGATTAGTAAAATAAAGGGAACATGAATCATTATACCTGATTTCCTCTGATTAATTGAAATCAAACAACTTTAGGATAACCACTATTTTACCGTAATCGAATATTTTGTTTGAAAAATTTCATGTGCGCCTAGTTGATTGATTCCAGCTTTTTCCATCAATTCTCCCGAGCTGTTTACTGTATCTGCAATACCACACCAAGGTTCGATACAAACAAAAGGCGCTTCTTTTGGATAAGGTGACCAAATCCCAACATATGGCATATCTTTATAACTCAATGTCACACTGTGGCTAGATTTTTCACTACGGATGGCATAAGCGTTCAATCCTTTCGTTTCAAATACTAGTGCATCATTTTCAAAAAGATCGTGTACTAATGCAAGGTTGGTATTTGTTTGTCCAAGTGTTTTTTGTTCCATATCGATATATGGCCCACTTAAAGGTAAACGCAAACGTGATTTTTTAGGTGAAAACGCAAGATAAAAATCATCAAAAGTTAATCCTTCTTCCAGAGGAACATTAAAGGCTGGGTGACCCCCAATCGAAAAGAACATTTCTTCTTCTCCAGTATTAGCCACTTGATAATGAACGGTGATCCCATCTCCACCTAATTCATAAGAAATCACTAATTCAAAATCAAAAGGATAATTTTTTTTGGTCTCGGGTGTGCTTCTTAACAAAAAGCTGGCTAATTCTTGACCATGTTCGATTACTTCAAAATCCATATCTCTCGCAAAGCCATGTTGCCCCATTGAATAAGTCTTTCCTTGGTACGTGTATTGGTCATCCTTTAATCTTCCAACAAATGGAAATAAAACGGGCGCATTTCTTCCCCAATACGCTGGATCAGCTTGCCAAATATACTCAAGATTATTATCCTTTGATTTTAAACTGACCAATTCTGCTCCATGTTCAGCAATTTCAGCAATCAATTGATCATTTTGAATGATTACAGTCATTATAATTCCTCCACCGTTAAATCTTAGGACCTGAGATAGCTAGTCTCAGGTCCTAAGCTATTCTTATTTTTTCCAACAAGAAGTATCCGAATCATCCTTGGCATTACTCGTGTGTTTCAGCGAAAAGAAAACCTAAAGGAGACTCTTTTTGTTTACTTCGTTCCTACTGAATAGATTCATCTAATCAATCGGTCATAGATTTTTAGTAACTGTGTTTTGTTAATTCCTCTTTGAATCTGGAATTTAGAACTTTTAAATACGTCCCTTTCATCCCAAGGGAGCGTGATTCAATGATCCCAGCTGACTCTAATTTACGTAATGCATTGACGATCACTGAGCGAGTGATCCCAATTTTATCCGCAATATTGGATGCTGTTAAACGTCCTTCATCGCCTTCTAAAGCATCGAAAATCGCTTGAACTGCCTTCAATTCGCTGTAAGACAAAGTATTGATCGCCATTTGGACAGCTGTTGCACTTCTGACATCCGCTTCAATACTACGTGATTTTTGATAAAGGATCTGCATACCGACTACCGTCGCACCATATTCAGCTAACACTAGGTCTTCATCGGTAAAGGCTTGTTCCATCCTTGATAAAATAATGGTTCCTAACCGCTCGCCAGCACCAAAAATAGGGACTACTGTCGTCAAACCAAATGGGTATTTTTCTCTTGCTTCAAAAGGAAAAGCAGTCATTTCACTACTGATCGGAATATTGGCTTCCGTTTTGTTCAATTGATCAACTGTGTCAGTATAAGAATCGGGAAATTGCTTTTCAACAAACATCATTTTTATCCGTTCATTGTTGACATCATGACGTTCATCATAGCCTAATAAGACTCCTTCACTGCTGATGATATAGACGTTACTATCTAAAATAGCACCTAATGTCACAGCCATTTTATCATAAGGTAAATCAGCTCGCAGATCGAAAGTATTTTTTTGTTGTAATAATTTGTTGATATTGCGGGTTTTTGTTAATAAATCCGTCATTTTCTTCCTCCGATTTTATAAAATAAAACGACTTAAATCTTCATTTGCTACAATCGAACCTAATTTTTCTTCTACATATGCTTCCGTAATCGTGATTTCTCCCATTTGCATGTCAGGTGCTTCAAACAATAAGTCTTCTAACAATTTTTCTAAGATCGTGTGCAAACGTCTAGCTCCGATATTGTCTGTATCGCGGTTCACATCATAAGCGATTTGAGCGATTTTCTCAATTGCTTCTTTCGTAAAGATAACTGAAACATTTTCTGTACCAATTAATGCTACGTATTGTTTGATTAGTGCATTGTTTGGTTCAGTCAAGATCTTAATAAAGTCATCTGCAGTTAAATCATCTAATTCTACACGTATTGGAAACCGTCCTTGCAATTCTGGAATCAAATCACTTGGTTTTGATAAATGGAAGGCACCAGAAGCAATAAATAAGACGTGATCCGTTTGGATAACTCCATACTTCGTGTTCACTTGTGAACCTTCAACGATTGGCAGGATATCTCTTTGGACGCCTTCACGTGATACTTCACCAGATTGTTGTGATTTTGAAGTGATTTTATCGATTTCATCAATAAAAATGATCCCGCTTGATTGTGCTAATTGAATGGCTTCACTATGGATGTCAGCATCTTTGACTAGTTTACTTGATTCTTCTTTGATCAACAGTTCAAGTGCATCTTTTACTGCTAACGTGCGCTCAACCTTTTTCTTCGGTGTTAGCGCCCCTAATGTTTCATTTAAATCAATGCCCATCTGTTCCAAACCATTGTTCATCATCGGAGCTGGTTTCTTTTGTTCTTCTATTTCGATTGTTACTTGACGGTTATCAAGTAAACCTTTTTGTAATTGTTCTAGAACCGTTTTCCGATTGACACGGATTTCTTCAGTCACTTCTTCTTGCGGTTCTGCTGTATTTTGTTGCGCAACATTGAACATATTCATCATTTGTTCAAATTGATTTCCTGTTTGTTTTTGTTCTTTTTTAATCCCAGGAACCAGCACTTTTACTAGGCGTTTTTCTGCTCTTTTCTTAGCTTCAGTATATACACGGCTATATTGTTCTTTTTCAACGATCTGGATCGCATTTTCTACTAGATCACGAACCATCGACTCCACATCTCGACCAACATAACCTACTTCTGTAAATTTCGTTGCTTCTACTTTCACGAAAGGAGCGTTGACGATTTTTGCCAATCGGCGAGCGATCTCTGTTTTCCCTACCCCTGTTGGTCCGATCATCAGCATATTTTTAGGTGTGATATCTTGTTGCATTTTTTCATCTAATTGTAAACGGCGATAGCGATTGCGCAAAGCGACCGCAACTGATTTTTTAGCTGCTTGTTGTCCAATGATATATTGATCTAATTCATTAACGATTTGTCTTGGTGTTTGTTTTAATTCATACATTCTTCTTCACCTCTATAATTCTTCCACAATAATATTATGATTTGTAAAGATACAAATGTCTGCTGCAATATTCAGTGCATTTTCTGCGATTTCTTTGGCACTCATGTCATTTTGTGCGTAGTTCTTCATTGCCCGAGCAGCAGCTAATGCAAAATTCCCTCCTGAACCAATTGCCAAAATTCCATCATCTGGTGCAATCACTTCCCCAGTACCTGAAACTAATAACATTTCTTTTTCATTCATTACGATCAACATTGCTTCTAGTTTTTGCATGGACTGTTGTGTCCGCCATTCTTGCGCTAATTCCACTGCAGCTCGCTGTAAATTACCATTGTATTCATTTAATTTGCCTTCAAATTTTTCTTCCAATGTAAATGCGTCTGCGACACTTCCAGCAAATCCTACGATGACTTCATCATTATAGATTCGACGGACTTTTCTTGCGCTTCCTTTCATCACCACGGATTCGCCCATTGTAACTTGACCGTCACCTGCCATTGCAAATTTTCCATCTTTTTCAACGGCACAAATCGTCGTTGAATGAAATTGTGATTCTACCATAGTTATTTCCTCCCAATTAAGATTACTGATCCTTTTCTATTACGCTCTTGGATGAAACGAGCGATAATTTTTTTGTAAACTTTCTTTTGTTACGTGAGCATAGATCTGTGTAGTAGATAGATTAGCATGACCCAACAGCTCTTGAACTGTCCGCATATCTGCACCATTATTCAGCAAGTGTGTAGCAAAGGTATGCCGCAGCATATGTGGATGGATCGAACTATCTAAACTACTCTTTTTAATCACTTGATTCAATACATACTCGATCCCTGTTGGCGTAATTGGTTCACCATGATGGTTCACAAAAACATAGTCATGACTCTTGTGGTATTTATCCATCAGCACCTTTCGCCCTTTTTCAAAATACTCTTGTAAGGCATCTTGTGCGAATGAACCAAGTGGTGCATACCGTTCTTTATTCCCTTTACCATGAATCAACATGACTTCGGAGTCGAAATCGATTTCTGCTAGTTTCAAATTACTGCACTCGCTTAATCGAATCCCCGAACCGTAAAGAACTTCTAATAGCGCTTGGTTCCTCAAATCTAAAGGTTTTTCTCCTTTGACACTGTCAAATAATGCTTGCATTTCATTCTCATAAAAAAAGCGAGGTAGTTTCAAATTTTTCTTTTTTAGGTGGACATAAGAAAAAGGATTTTCTTTGATCACTTCTTCTTTTAAAAGGTATTGATAAAAAGAGCGCAGACTTGCAATCTTACGACTGATCGAATTTCTGCTATATCTTTCATCAGTTAGGTAACTTAAATACACTCGAACATCTAAGTGATTGATTTTTAATAAATCATCCTCTCCTGATTCTGTAAGAAATCTTTCAAAATTAGTGAGGTCTTCCTCGTATGCTTCTCGTGTTTTTTCAGAGTAACCACGTTCCACGATTAAATAACGTAAAAACTTATCTTTCCACGTTTGTTCTAGCATTTTATCACCTTCCTTTTAATCCCAGAGATAAATTTAGCATAGCAAAATTAAAAAAACAAATAAATTGTCAGAATTTAATCAATATTTCTAAGTTTGTTCACAATTGAAACAATTAATTTGACAAAATTCTTAGATTACGACCTTTTTTTAATCTGATATTTACTCATTTTTTACCAAAAGAAAAAATTTTTTTTGGAACACTGCAAATAAAAGATGTGTTGTATATTTATTTTATGCCTAGTAAAGAGCCCGGAACACCTTTGTCCCGGGCTCACTTCATGTTACTGAGCTGTTACTTCATCAATTAATTCTTTTTTTATTTGTTCATTTGCCTGAAGTGCTCTTTGAGCAATCGCTTCATAACGTGTTTTTTTGTCACGAATGCGCTCTGGTAATTCAGGGAACAAACCATAATTCGCATTCATTGGTTGGAAATGTTTTCCTTCAGCATGTGTAATATAATACGCCATACTCCCAATCGCTGTTTCTCGTGGAAACTCAATCGGCTCACTTTCTTTAGCTAAACGAGCAGCATTGATCCCTGCAAGCAAACCACTAGCTGCACTTTCAACATAACCTTCCACACCAGTCATTTGTCCTGCAAAGAACAAGTCTTCACGCTTCGTTGATTGATAAGTTGGTTTCAATAATTCTGGTGAATTCATAAAACTGTTGCGGTGCATCACACCATAACGGACAAATTCTGCGTTTTCTAAACCTGGGATCATACGGAAAACCCGTTTTTGTTCTCCCCATTTTAAGTGCGTTTGGAAACCAACGATGTTATACAATGAGGCAGCGGCATTGTCCTGACGTAACTGGATCACCGCATAAGGGCGTTTACCGGTTTTTGGATCTTCTAATCCAACTGGTTTCATTGGACCAAACAGCATTGTTTTAAAGCCACGCTGAGCCATCACTTCGATCGGCATACAGCCTTCAAAGTATTTTTCTTTTTCAAATGATTTAAGTTCAGCTACTTCAGCTGTTGTTAAAGCTTCGTGGAATGCTTTAAACTCTTCTTCAGTCATTGGACAGTTTAGATAAGCTGCTTCCCCTTTATCATAGCGTGATTTTAAATAGACTTTATCCATATCGATCGTTGCTTTGTCTACGATCGGTGCTGCTGCATCATAAAAATAGAATCCGTCAGAACCATTGAATGCTTTAATACTTTCAGCTAACGGGTGAGAGGTTAAGGGACCAGTAGCAATGATCGTGATCCCTTCTGGAATTTCAGTGATTTCTTCATTGATGACTGTTACTAGCGGGTGTTCTTTGACTTTACGTGTGATCGTCTCAGAAAAAGAATCCCGATCCACTGCTAAGGCTCCGCCAGCTGGAACAGCTGTTTCATCAGCTGAAGTGATCACGACTGAATTTAACCGTCGCATTTCTTCTTTTAATAAACCTACTGCATTTGCTAAACTATTCCCTCTCAAGGAGTTGGAACAGACTAACTCTGCAAAATTACTTGTATGGTGTGCTTCTGTTGATTTCACTGGGCGCATCTCGTATAAACGAACAGGAACACCTGCTTGAGCGACTTGCCAAGCTGCTTCACTTCCAGCTAATCCTGCACCTATTACATTAACAGTTTTCAAATAAAGACCTCTTCTCATTTTATTTTTGAATGTCTTCTTCATAGTCGCCATTGATACATACGACTTGTTTTCCGCCTTTGACTTTCTTTTCAACTAAATACTGGTCACATTTCGGACAATTTCGACCTACTGGTTTGTCCCAAGAAGTAAAGTCACAGTCTGGAAAACGTGAACACCCGTAAAAGATTCGGTTTTTCTTAGACTTACGTTCAATCACCTGACCCTCATGACAAACTGGACAAGTCACACCGATCTCTTTAACGATTGGTTTCGTATTTCGACAATCAGGAAAATTACTACATGCATAAAATTTACCATACTTTCCTAATTTTATAACCATCGGATGCCCACAAATATCACAGTCAAATCCAGCCGGTTCATCTTTGATTTGAATTTTTTCGATTTTTTCTTCTGCATTGGTCAATTCTTTTTCAAATGGTTTGTAGAAACGATCCACCACTTCGATCCATGCTTCTTTTCCTTCTTCAATTTTATCCAAATCACCTTCCATTTCAGCGGTAAAATGGATATCGACGATTTGGGGGAAGAAATCACAAATCAAAGAATTGACGATTTCACCCAATTCAGTTGGTTCGAAGCGTTTTTGTGTCAATTTGACATAGTAGCGTCGTTGGATCGTATCCAGCGTTGGCGCATAAGTGGAAGGACGTCCCACACCATTTTCTTCCAAAGCACGGATTAAAGTTGCTTCACTGAATCTTGCTGGCGGTTGCGTAAAATGTTGCTTCGGTTCAATGTCCACTGATTGAACAATGTCCCCTTGTGCTAGTTCTGGTAAGATATTTTCTTTATCTTCTTTCCCATCATCTCTGCCTTCAACATAGACTTGCATGAACCCTTTAAATTTAACTTTAGAGCCATTCGCAATAAAAAGTACGCCATTTTGTTCTAAGGTAACTTTCATGGTATCTAATATCGCTGGTGTCATTTGACTAGCAACAAATCGTGACCAAATAAGGGTGTAGAGTTTTAATTGGTCCTTGTCTAAATATTGTTTGATTTCCTCAGGAGTACGTAGGACACTTGTCGGGCGAACTGCTTCATGGGCGTCTTGCGCACCTTGCGCATTTTTAATTTTACGTTGTGCATGACTTGAAAATTCTTTCCCGTAAGTTTCTTCGATGAAGGTAGCCGCTTCTGCTTTCGCAGTCTCAGCGATCCGTGTTGAATCGGTACGCATATATGTGATCAAACCTACAGTCCCTTGCTTACCTAAGGAGATTCCTTCATATAATTGTTGCGCAACCATCATCGTTTTCCGTGTTCTAAAATTCAATTTTCTAGCAGCTTCTTGTTGTAGGCTACTCGTAGTAAATGGGTTTGCTGGATTTCGTTTCCGTTCTTTCTTTTCAACTTTTTGAACGGTGAAATCTGGTCCATCAATACGATCAGTAACTTCTTTTACAGATTGGGCATCAGGCAATTTCTTTTTCTTGCCATCAATTCCCCAAAAGTTTGCTTTAAATTTTTTACGTGTTTTTTTGAAATTACCGTCAATGCTCCAGTATTCTTCTGGAATGAAATCACGGATTTCTTTTTCACGATCAATGATAATTTTTAATGCAATAGACTGTACTCTTCCAGCACTTAATCCTTTTTTGACTTTGCGCCATAGGATTGGACTGATGGAGTAGCCCACCAAGCGGTCTAACGCCCGTCTTGCTTGTTGGGCATCCACTAAATCCACGTCGATCGTTCTTGGTTCCTTGAAAGCTGCTTTTACCGCTTCCTTAGTAATTTCGTTAAAAACCACACGATTTTTTTCTGATAAATCTAAACCTAGTAAATAGGCTAAATGCCAAGCAATTGCTTCCCCTTCTCTATCCGGGTCACTTGCAAGATAAACTTTTTGCGCTTTTTTTGCTGCTGATTTTAAACTTTTGATCACATCGCCTTTTCCGCGAATTGAAATATAATGGGGTTCATAGTTGTTTTCGACATCAATTCCCATTTTACTTTTAGGTAAATCACGTATATGACCGACACTGGCCATTACTTTATAATTACGACCAAGATATTTTTCAATGGTTTTGGCCTTTGCAGGTGATTCCACAATCACTAAATATTTATATGCCATTACTGAATGGACTCCTTTCCATTGACATGTTCCTACTATATTAAGCGGACTCATACAAATCGTAGCTTATCATATCCATTCAGAAAACGTTTGTCAAGAAAATCAAATGAGAAGTTCCTGTTATTCTTTCAACTCGAACAATAAATCTTCACCAGAAATCACACAAACAGCACCATCTTGAATTAGTTGATGGGAGCCAGTTGAGTATTGTGTCAAAATATTTCCAGGTACAGAAAAAACAGTTCGACCGATTTCTAACGCTTGTTGTGCTGTTATCAAAGAACCACTCTTTTGCTTTGCTTCAATGACACAAGTGCCTTGTGACAAAGCAGCAATGATTCGATTTCTCATGGGAAAGCGGTATTGTTTTGGTCCTTCGTATGGGGGATATTCACTAAGTAAAAGATGATTCTTTCCAATTTCTGCTTGAAGAAATTGGTTTTCCTTTGGGTAGGCTTTTTTAATTCCTGTACCGATTACCGCAATCGTCTTTCCAGTATTTTTAATCGCAGCCAAATGTGCGTATGTATCGATTCCTTTGGCACAGCCACTAACGATGACATAGTTAGCATCTATGACCGGAGTTAAAAGTTCATGTACAACTTTTTTTGCCAAGACCGAGGTTTTCCTGCCCCCAACCACACTGAGCATCTTTTGTTTTAGTAGAGAAAGATCACCAGAATAAAATAAAAGAATCGGTGGTGTCGCAAGATGAAAAAGTTGCGGGGGATAGCACGGGTCAAGACAAGTAATGAATGACTGAGCTGTTTTAAACTTCGCAAAATTTTGATTGATTTGCCGCCAACTTTCTTGAAATTTTTCTCGATGACGAACAATTTTTTCGATTTCAATGATTTCATAAGAAGACAACTCGCATGTTTGAGTTTCCAATAAAGCCTGGACAACCGCCCATTTTCCTTGACTGCTAATTCCTTTCGCATAAGCTAATTTAAGTAAAAATCCTTCAATCTGATCCATGAACGAAAACCGCCTCTCGAAGTTACTTTTAAATAAAATACGCAAGAGACGGTCAAACATCTTAAGATAAATAATTTTTTATCGGTGCAAAAGAGCGTCGATGAATAGGGGTAATTCCTTGTGTTGCTAAGCCTTGTAGATGTTCTTTCGTTCCATAACCAGCATTATGGCCAAAACCATAACCTGGATATAGTTCATCATATTTTTTCATTAAATCATCACGATAAACTTTTGCAATGATACTTGCTGCCGCAATAGAAACTGAACGAGCATCTCCCTTGATCAATTTTTCTTGCTGGATTGGCAAATCCAGTGTCATGGCATCAATTAAGAGATAATTTGGACGTATCGCCAGCTTTTCTACAGCTTGGATCATTGCTAGTTTGCTTGCCTCATAAATATTGACCTCATCAATCTTTTTTTCATCAATGATGCCGATACCGATAGCAAGTGCTTTTTGTTGGATTTGGTCATAAAGCAGTTCTCGTTTTTTTTCTGATAATTGTTTCGAGTCATTTAATCCAAGGATCGGTTCGTCTTTAGGTAGGATGACAGCGGCCGCTACTACTGGCCCTGCTAAAGGTCCACGCCCTACTTCATCAATCCCCGCAATCCATTCATATCCTTGTTCATATGCCTGCTTCTCAAATAATGACATTTCCAAATATTTTTCTTGGATCAATGCCGTTTTTTTTACTTGTTTCTCAAAGGATAGAAGCGCTTGTTGTACCCCTTTTCGCTGATCTTGCTTTAGTTCGGCAATGAAGGGATCAGTTAACGACGTCACTGTTTTTAATCGTTCCTTGATACTTTGGATCGATTCACTCATCGCTTGTTTTCCCCATTTCTTCACATCGATCTAACGTGTAGCGCCCAAGTTTTCCTTGACGGATATCGAAGACTACCACTTCACTACCACGATCATAATCATCTTTATAGCCACGCTTTGCAGTAATCGTCATCAATAATTCAGGTGCTAATTGTTGTTCTGCTTCTTCTGGTAACTGATAGCGCTCCGCAATTCTTCCTGGATAGTAACGAGCGAAAAAATCTAAGCCATAGATAGCGAGATCATCTAAATGAACTAACTGGTCTTTAATGGCTCCGGTTAGTGCTAGTTTTTTACCGATCTCTTCATCTTCAAATTTAGGCCATAAGATTCCTGGCGTATCTAATAACTCTAATTCGCTACCTAGGCGCAACCATTGTTGTCCTTTTGTCACACCAGGTTTATTACCTGTTTGAGCAATTTTTTTTCCAACTAAGCGGTTCATCAATGTTGACTTCCCGACATTTGGAATACCTAAAACCATGGCTCTGATTGCTCGTGGTTTGATCCCTCGAGCGGCATCACGTGCTCTTTTTTCTTTCAGTGCTTCTTTGGCTGCTGGAATCAACGCTTTGATCCCTTTACTCTCTTGAGCGGTAATCGCTAATGCTTGATGACCTTGTTGTTGAAAATACGTTTGCCATAACTTCGTTTGTTGGGGGTCTGCTAGATCAGCTTTATTTAATAATACCAACCTTGGCTTTTGTTGGATGATCTGATCAAGCATTGGATTACGTGAAGACAAAGGTAATCGTGCATCGACTAATTCAAAGACGATATCGACATATTTCATTTTCTCAGAAACTTCACGACGGGCTTTTGCCATGTGCCCTGGGAACCATTGGATCGTCATAGAATAAATTCATTCCTTTCATATAAGGATTTCAAACCTTATTCTTACATTATCATATTTAACCTTAGTAAATCTATGCATACAAGTCTACTACCATCAAGTAAGTTGATTAGGCTCATTTTCCTTATATTATTCAAAGCAATTATTGGGTAGACTCTTTCAAAAGCAGCTCTGCAACTATCCATACTACCATGAACCTAAGATCAGCGATTATTTTTATGCATTTATCCTGACTTTACAATTTTTTAAAGTGGATACCGCTTTTTATTCATCAGTGGTTCGGCAGAATAATCCTTCTATCATGATACTAAATCTCAACGCCTTAGGGTATTTTTCTTTATCAAACATGTTTTGTACTTTTATTACTATTAATAAAAAGAAAATACATCATTATAAATAACAAAAAGGCGCCTGTTCCGTATTTTATCATATTTCCCTACTAATCGCACTCTCATTTTGGCATTTTCCGTTCTCTGGGTTCTTGATTCCTCCATGCTACAAATTGGTGAGATAACACATCCTTTAAGACTTCTTCGTGATCCATTACTCAATATAATTTGAGATATTTTTTCACTTTATTATCGATTCTGAGTTTTGGAATCATCAACTATCGATTATCCTTTTTCAGTTAAAAATGAGTGGAAAACTTCCAACTTGCTTTCTAAGGTTTAATCGATTGAGTTATTTATTTTTTTATTTAACGCTCTTGCTTGCTTTTTGCTCTCATTTTTTGCGTATAGATAAAAAGCAATGGTGTGTAAGATCAAATTTAAAATAAGATAAATTGCCAAAAGATTAATTGGTGAAATTGCCAAAGGCAGTTCGAATGAAAGCAAATTGAAAATCGCTAAACCCGCAACTGTATTTCCAACAGTCGCAATCAAAATATTACTGACTGGTTTCAGCGTAAGATGATTCCAAAGCACATCATACATCACACCAAAGACTAATGCACAAACTAGACTAACACCCATTACGTGCCAAAGAAAATAAACATGGATCATCTGTCCTTTCGCAAAGAAGCTTGTTATTATAAATATCAACCAGATGCTGCTTAACGAGAACGTTTGAAAAAAATTATGTTTTATCTGTTTACTCATACCCACATCTCCTTAAATTTTTTTACATAGTGACGATTCACAATAAATTTAGAACCATTTTTCATTTCAATTTCAACCCGTGCATTATCCGTAGAACGAAAAGCTTTAATAAAAGATCGATTAACCAGCGTACTAATGTTGATCCGCACAAATCCGTAACTTGTAAATTGCTTCTCAACTATTTTTAACCGTACAGCTAATAGATACCTCTCATTTGATGTAAAAACGACATGACACATCTGTTCTTTTGACTCGATTGAGGAGACATCACTTAATAGCCTGGAAACTTTCTTATTTGTTTTTGCATCAATTACTACGATTGTTTGCTCCGTAGTCAGAATAGCTTCTTTTATTCTCCCCCACGTTTTTTCGCAAGAAGAATGGGTAGTTACCTTCACTGTATCCTGTGCAATGTGATTATCAATTCCAAATTTTATTCTCAAATTTTCTCCTCCTTGCTTTGATACTCTCAGTTTAAGCCGTACGCATACCATATTCAATTCCTTTCCATGAGGTTGCACTTTTTCGCAAGAAGATTGCAAGAGATAGGAAACACTTCAATACTTCCTCCCTATTCAGGTGTACCCTGCTTCTTCAAATGAAGAATGTTCCTGTCTTTAATGATGAACGACATTCGATTGGGTTTAATCGTTTTTTCTAGTATTCTGCCGATAAATATATTCAATGAACGTTTATAAAACTGTAAAGAAGAATTCTTTCAGCACGCATCTTTTGACAACGTTTACATTTTAATAGATGATAGGATAAAAGAAAGGAGAGGTACAAATGAACAGTATGGTTTTTGTTAATTTCCCCGTTGAAGATGTAGACAAGTCTGTTGCTTTTTATGAAAAATTGGGCTTTAAGAAAAATGAAGAATTTTCAACTGACGAAGCAAGCGCTGTGGTTTGGGACGACACATTTTGGATCATGTTACTCTCTCACGGTTTTTACAAAAAATTCTTAAAAGACAAAGAAATCGCAGATAATAAAAAAACAAGTGGCGCCTTGATTTCTTTTAGCGTAGCAAATGCGGATGAAGTTAAAAAGTTTGCGAATACGGCGAAAGAAAATGGCGGAAGCTATCATGAAGTCGATATGGGCATGTCTGAAGAAGAAATGTTTTCACTTGAAGTCCAAGATTTAGATGGAAATACATTAGAGCCTGTCTGGATGAAAATGTAAATTTTTTAAAGCCCTCCATTAGAAAAACAGATGGAAGGCTTTTTTAGATAAATTATCTTGGTCTCCTATGCACTTATTTTGGCTTGTTTGACTAAAATAGTAGTGCTAGTAGATCTTCGTTATTAAAATGAAAGATATAATCTGAAACAGTCATATCATTTAATGCGTTTTTTATTTCTTCATAAATAAATTTTTGACCAAGTAATTGTTGTTCAAGAATACTTACATCTTTTTGTCCAAAAAAATCACCATAAAAACGAATCTCATTGATTCTCCCATGCAGTGTCGACAAACGGACGTCCACAATTCCAACTTTGGGGAGCCTGATTCTGCGTTTCACCGAAAACCTTGGTGTTTCACCATAGACCCAATCATCATTAGCATAACGATTCTGGACGATTTGTTCAATGTTTTGTTCATCTTTCTTCGTCAAATCTACCCTTTTATCTTCAATTTCTTGCAGATCATCGACCTGATAGACTTCACAAATCAGTGCATCTCTAAAGTCAGCGGTTTTTTCAAATTGATATTTTTCTTTTAAAAATGGTTTCAGATTCGTCACACTTTTTTTTACTGATTTCGTTGCTTTAGACTCAATTTTCTCTTTGGAAACCGTCAAAATTTTATCAAGAACGGACAAATCAACATCATACATTAATGTACCATGTGAGTATAACCGATTTTTTTTCGTATACATGGCATTACCAGAAAATTTCATTCCTTCGATATACATATCATTACGTCCACCAACTTCTGCTTTGGTTGCGCCCATTTTTCTTAATGCTGTGATAATAGGCGAGGTAATGGATTCATATTCACCAAATTTCATTGCATTTTTGCTGGTCACAAAGCTAAAGCTTAGATTTCCTAAGTCATCATATACAGCACCTCCACCTGAGGTTCGCCGAGTGAGTGTCACGTTTTTTTCCCTTAAATACTTGAGATCGATTTCTTCATAACTATTTTGGTTTCGTCCAATAATCACACAAGGTTTTTGAATATATAGTAAAAATAAAGGTTCATCACTGTCAAAACTGTTCATAAGATATTCCTCTGTTGCTAGATTTTTCCGAATATCTAAACTTTCCATGATATGATAACGCACTTTTATCCCTTCTTACTTTTTCTCCTATCATCTCTTTTAGAACATAAAATGGCAAGAAATTAGTTCATTTTATATCTTAATTGTACTATTTTAATCAAGTAAAAAAGCGACCTCCAAAAGTTAAAACAGAAAATCTAACTTTTGGAGGTCGCTTCCCTCTTCACTCTAAAACAAATTAGCGGTGGCATTAGCGTCTTGAAATCATCCTGAATGATCTCTTTTCTTTACCCAATCCATTTTATCTCGTTCAAAGGATAGTAAACAAAGCGAGCCTTACCCAATATTTCGCTTCCTGTAATCATTCCAAAGGAGCGACTGTCTTTCGAAACACGTCGATTGTCCCCTAAAACAAAGTAACTGTCGGCTGGCAGCTTTGTCTTATTCGTTAATTCTTCCAGAGTAAAGTCCGTTGTATAAGGACTACTTTCATGATCTGACTTTCTATTTTTCGTTAGAAAAGGTTCTTCGACCACTTTTCCATTCACTTTCAGCTGATCATTCTCATAGCTAATTGTCTCTCCTGGCAACCCGATCACTCGTTTGATATAAATCGTTCCATCAGCCAATTGAAAAACAACTACGTCAAACCGTCTGATTTCAGAAAATTTTTCCATTACAACCATGTCACCTTGTTTCAAGACGTTTTCCATCGAATTACCTTCCACTGGCACTGGAATAAGAAGAAATCCTCTTAAAATAAAAGCGATCAAGATGGAGCAAAGTACATATTTGATTATAAGCCAAAAACGGTCGATATAGCGTTGTTTTTTTGTCAATATCCATCATTCCACTCTCAAGGTTATCGTTCTTTCTCTATTATAGAAAAAAAAAACAAAAAATGCGACTAGATGTTTCCTTTTTGATCTTTTCTAAAAAATGAAGAAAACAAACGCAGAATCAATGGCTGTTTTCTAAATATTTTTCCCACACCTCATCAAATATATCCATAGATGACAAATAATCCACATTCAATTCTAGATAATCGGAAATTTCTTCATAACTCGTACTATGTTTAGGAAACTGGATATCTTTTCCTGCTTCTGTGGCGAAAACAGACTGTTGATCTGCTTGTTTACCGCCACGAAGAGTCATTAAATAATGATAGAAGCTTTGATTCACATTCTTTCCTCCCAGTTTTCTTTGACGAAAGCCGCTCTTCTTGCATGGTTTCGCTCAAAATTTTCAGGATTTTTTTTATAATAATCTTGATGTTCTGGCTCAGCCAAATAAAATGGTTGTGCTTTTTCAATCGTGGTCACGATCGGTTTTGTAAACCGACCACTAGCCGCTAATCGATTTTTACTTTCTTCCGCGATTCTCTTCTGTTCATTTGTCGTAAAGTAAATAACCGGCCGATAATTCTCGCCACGATCTTCAAATTGTCCAAATGCATCCGTTGGATCGGTTTGCTGCCAATAAATTTCCACTAATTCTTGATATGATATTTTCTCTGGATCATAGATGATCTCTACCGCTTCTGTATGACCAGTCGTTTTAGATTTGACTTGTTCATAGGTTGGAAATGGCACATGTCCACCTGTATAGCCAGACATGATCGTATGAATCCCTGGTAGCGTATCAAAGGGCTGAATCATACACCAAAAGCATCCTCCAGCAAAAATTGCTCTTTCCATCCTTCTCTCTCCCATCAATGACCCACTGTTTACTTCGTTACACTCGTGTCGGTGGTATCAGTATTCTTTGTCGTTTTATTGCTCGTTGTCTTTTCACCAGTTTCTTTAGGTAGATATAGACTAAAACGAATGTCATCATTCACTAAATCAATTTTATCTGCTTTGATGTACATACCATTTTGCATACGGAAGCGATCTAAACGTAGCATGATCGTCAAATCATCCGTATTGATTTCAATCCAATCAGGCAACTTATAATTTCGCTTGATCATATTCATGATATCTTTGATCGGTAGACTCAATGTGCCGATCGAAAGACTTTTCGCTTTTAATTGGACATTTCCATTTTCCATCACATATGGATCAAAGTACAGATAAAAGTTGATTGGAAATCCTAATACTTCAAACGTACCATTCAACATCGCTTCATTTTCAAGATAAAATTTATATTGAATACCTTGGTCTTTTTGATAATCTGTCAAGAAAAAACTGATCATTTGATTGACCTTTTCTTTATTGGTGTTGATGGTCAAGACTGGATCTCCTTGTCTTTGGGTGATCGCTGGCACCTTAGCAAAATCCGGTTCTCGATTCGCAAAAATCCGAGTACCTAAAAAGATGCTTGATCCAAAAACAACTCCTAAAAGGATCAAAAAAGCCCATTTCCAATAATTTTTCTTTTGAATTTCAGTATTCGTTTCTGTCGAAACCTTTTTTGAGCGTTTTTCCATTATTTCTGATCCTCCCTTGGCAACCATTGGTCTTGCGTTTCAATTAATTCATCTCGTACAGCATTTGCCATCAATTGATAGCCTAAGTTATTAGGATGAAAATGATCTTCTTCATACAATACATTATTTTTGCTATTTGACGTACTTTCGCTAGTACTTGACTGATTCGTTCCTTCTTCAGTTACGCCAACTTTTTGGTTTAACCCTTGATATAGTAACTCATTGATTGGGATAAAATAGCAGTTGTCCGCATTTTTGACAACAGACTCAGTCCCAGCATTCCAGTTGTTCACAATCGTCTGCATGTCTTTAATCTCAGGGAAGTTCAAATAAAATGGATTATAAATACCTAAGATGTAAACCGGTGCGTGACCATTTAACTTCCTAATTTCTTCTATCAGTTGTTCAACATTTTTCTGATACTTTTGTAATGGTCGCTTAAATGATTGGATACTAATCCCAAATAGATCGTTTTGAATCACTTTCATTAAGTCATTTCCGCCCACTGTCAAAGTAATAAAGTCAGCTGATTTAATGTTTGTTTGAATCTCTGAATTTTTCTTGAGCCGTTTTAAAATTTGATCGCTCCGTTCACCGTTTACCCCATAGTTTTCAATTTCAACAGCAGTCAGATCATAGCGATCTTTTAAATCGTTGGCTACTAATGGAACAAAACCACCTTGTTTCGTTTGATCTCCTATTCCTTCAGTTAACGAATCGCCGATAGCTACATAATGGATTTTTTCTTTTTGATCCGTCTTTTGACTAACTGTCGCTGCTGGTTTTAATAGCGGTTTAGCTTTTGGAATCGATAAAGATAGTCCTAAATATACAAATATAGCGATAAGTAATGGGAACAAAACGAGCAATAGTTGTCGTTTTGTTAATTTCATATCATTCACCTCATATTATTCGATTGTTTCTTATGTTATCAAAAATTAAAATAAAAAGGTAGTGTTTCTGAAAAAAATAAGAATTATTATAAAGAAAAAAAGGATAAAATCAATGGCTAACTGACCAATGATTTATCCTCTTGATTTAGTCAACGTAATACATGATTGCAAAGGCGTTTTTCCCCGTATGTGTTGCAATAACTGGATTCGTGTGTAGAACAGGAATCGTCATATCAGGAAATAATTCTTGTAGTCCTTCTTTAAATTCTTGAGCAAGCTCTTGAGCATCTGCATGAGAGATCCCAATTTGACGAACATTTGGTAGTTCTTTTAATTCTTTCTTCAAATTATTGAACCATTTGTCAAAGGTTTTCTTTCCTCGACCCTTAGCAACTGGGATCAACTCTCCATGAGTGAAATTCATCACAGCACGTATGTTCAATACACTTGACAATAAACCAGTCGCTCGGCTAATGCGCCCACCTTTGACTAAGTTATCTAATGTAGAGATCCCAATATATAATTTTGTATTTTCTTGTACTTTTTTGATTTCTTCAAGAATCTCATCAGCACTTTTTCCTGCTTGTGCAAGTTCAGCAGCGCGGATTACTTGGAAGGACAGCCCCTGATCGGTTGTATCACTATCGATGACAGTCACTTTCGTTTTAGTCAGATTGCTTGCCTGACGGGCCGCTTCAACCGTTCCACTCAATCCTTTAGTCATATGGATCGAGATAACTTCACTGCCATCTTCGCCAAGTTGATCATAGGTTGAAATAAATTCACCGATTGGCGGTTGACTCGTTTTTGGTAATGATTTAGCTTGAGCCATCATATCCATGAATTTTTCTCCACCTAATTGATCGTCATCAGGATAGACCACGCCATCGATCATGATAGCTAGCGGCATCACCTGGATATTTAAGTTATCTCGCACACTTTTTTCCATTGTACAAGAAGAATCTGTTACGATTTTTACATTTGTCATACTATCTCACTCTTCCTTTAACAAGATGCCTTTTGGTTTACAACAAGTACTAATAAAGGCAATTTCTTTTTTAAGTATAACAGACAACAGACGTTTTTTCATTAAATACCTCTACGAACGATTCCGTTTTCATCCAAAGATGTGGTATTGATCATTTCAATTTTATTAAAAAAGATATTTCCCAAAATGTGCTAAACAAGCTTTCAGGAAATACCTTTTTTCATCGGTTATTTATTTTCTTTTTCGTTGATATGTTTCAAATTGATGGGCATATGGATTTTTTTCGTCCATCTCCCCTTGGCTGATATTGATTAATGACCATTGATCCCAATCAACTTCTGGAAAATAAGCATCCCCTATAAAAGAATGATGGATGACTGTACGATACAGCACCGAACAAAAAGGAAGAAATTCTTTATAAATAGCTGATCCTCCCGCAACGAACAAAATGCCATCGTTTTCCTTTGCGTAATCCAATACTTCTTCAATCTCGTGCATAACCATGACATTGTCAGCTTGGTAATCACGATCTCTTGTCATCACGATTGTTTGACGGTTAGGCAACGGACGACTTCCCATACCTTCAAATGTTTTTCTTCCCATAACTAAAGTGTTTGCTTCAGTCATTTGTTTAAAAAACTTCAGATCATTGGGTAATCGCCAAGGCAGTTGGTCTTCTTTACCGATCAACCCATTTTCATCTTGTGCCCAGATAGCAGCTAACATTTCATCATCCTTTCTGTGTTCATACTGCGATTGGCGCTTTGATTGCTGGATGAGGTTCATAGCCTTCAACCTTGATATCATCCATTTCAAAATCAAACACAGATTTTTTTTCTGTATTTAAAACTAATTTAGGAAACGCACGCATTTCTCTTGAAAGTTGTTCTTTCATTTGTTCCACATGATTTGAATAGAGATGAGCATCACCTAAAGTATGGATAAATTCACCAACTTCTAATCCAGTTTCATGCGCAATCAGATGGGTTAACAAAGCATAACTGGCAATATTGAAAGGCACACCTAGAAATACATCACCACTCCGTTGATACAATTGACAACTTAAACGACCATCATGAACATAAAATTGAAACATCGTGTGGCAAGGCGGTAACGCCATACTAGGAACATCTTCTGGATTCCAAGCAGACACGATCAAACGTCTTGAATCAGGTGTTTTTTTGATTGCTTCAACCACTTCCTTGATTTGATCGATAAACCCACCATCTTTCGTTTCCCAATGGCGCCACTGGTACCCATAGATGTGACCTAAATCGCCATATTTTTCAGCAAATGCGTCATCAGTTAAAATTCTTTCACAAAATAGCTGACTTTGTTTTTGATATTGTTTATTAAACTCAGGATCAGAGATGCTTCGATGGCCAAAATCAGTCATATCTGGCCCATGGTATTCATCACTTTTGATATATCGTTCAAATGCCCATTCATCCCAGATATGATTGTTATTTTGTAAAAGATAACGGATATTCGTATCCCCTTTTAAAAACCATAACAATTCACTCTTAATCAACCCAAAAGGAACCCGTTTCGTTGTTAATAATGGAAATCCTTTTTGTAGGTCGAAACGCATTTGATAGCCAAAAATGCTGCGTGTACCGGTACCTGTTCGGTCGCCTTTTTCATGTCCTTCTTCTAGTAGTTTCCTGCCTAAATCAAGATATGCTTGCTCCATTTTTTTCCTCCTAGTCTTCTACCCATTCGCTTAAGTATTCCCAACGAGCCATTTTCTCATCTAATTTGCTTTCTGCTTGTGAAACGTTTGCTTGTAATTCTTGTAAACGAGTAAAGTTATCTCCTTGATGATTCATTTCTTCTTGCAGCTCTGAAATCTGTTCTTCTAATTCAGCAATTTCATCTTCGATCGTTTCCCATTCTTTTTGCTCTAAATAAGAAAGTTTCTTTTTTGTTTCCTTTTTACCGTCAGCAGCCGGCTTCGTTGGTTCATTCATTTTTTCTTTACCTAAAGGCGCTGTATCTTTTTGTGTCAATAAATAACTCGACATATCCCCATAATATAATTCTTGCTTAGCATTTCCTTGAAAAACTAATAATTTTTCTGCTACTTTGTCTAAGAAATAACGGTCATGTGATACAGTAATCACGGCACCTGGGAAACTCTTGAAATAATCTTCTAAAATGGTCAGTGTGGCGATATCTAAATCATTCGTTGGTTCATCCAAGAGTAAAACATTAGGTTGTTGGATCAGCAATTTCAATAGATATAGTCGACGTTTTTCGCCACCAGATAATTTTTTGATCAATGTGCCATGCATAAATCGAGGAAATAAAAATCTTTCCAATAATTCAGCCACACCAATTTGCATACCTTCTGCCGTTTGAGCTTCTTCAGCTGCTTCTTGCAAATAAGCAATCATGCGTTTTTCGGGATTCATCTCTTCATTTTCTTGTGTATAGTAGGCGATACGAACAGTCTCACCAACCGTAAACGTACCATTATCTAAAGGAATACGTCCCGCTAAAATGTTCAGTAAGGTTGATTTACCGGCACCATTTTTCCCAGTGATCCCTAAACGTTCTCGTGATTGAATCAACAAATCTAAATGGTTGATCAGCAATTTCCCTTCAATAGCATATGTTCCATCTTTGATCTCTAATACTTTTTTTCCTAAACGTTTCGTTGCGATATTCAATTCGAGGTCTGCTTCATGATTGACTTGATACAAGTTTTCTTTAAGATCCTCAAAACGATTGATGCGTGCTTGTTGCTTCGTTCCGCGTGCTTGAACTCCAGCTCTCATCCAGGCTAATTCTTGTTTGTACAGGCGCTTTCGTTTTTCTTCTTGTTCCACTTCCACACGATCTCTTTCAGCTTTTTCTAAAATATAAGCTTCATAATTCCCTCGATACTCGTGTAGTTGTCCAAATGATAGTTCAAAAATGCGATTCGTCACTCGATCCAAGAAATAACGATCATGGGTGACCATTAATAACGATCCACGATACTGTTTTAAGTAATTTTCTAACCATTCAATCGCTTCATAATCCAAGTGGTTCGTGGGTTCATCTAATAATAATAAATCAGGCTCATCGATTAGGACTTGTGCTAAACTTACACGTTTTTTTTGTCCACCTGACAGTGCGCCAATCTTTTTGTCTAATTCACTGATGCCTAATTTTTGTAAGATAATCTTAGCATTTGTATCTGTGGTCCAAGCATCTTCTTTGTTCATTTGTTCTTCTGCCTTGGCATAACGTCTCTGAACGCTCTCGTCCTCGCCATTCTCAGCTAACACAAGCAAAGCTTCCTCATATTCTCTCACGGTACGGATTAATGGACTATTTCCTTGAAAAACCGCTTGAAGTACAGTCAATTCATCAGAAAATTCGGTTGTCTGTGACAAATATCCAATTCGATAATCATTCGGATAAAAAACTGTTGGTCGATCTCCATCCCCACTGTCGATACCTGCTAAAATATTTAATAAACTTGTTTTTCCAGTTCCATTAGTTCCAATCAAACCGATTCGGTCTTTTTCGTGGATCAAAAAAGAAATCTGGTTAAATAGTTCTTTTTCACCATACGTTTTATTGAGGTCAGTTACTTTTAATTCTTTCAATCCATTCCCTCCTCATCTTGGTTATTGTATCATAAAATAATTTAATTACGGATATTTTTCTATTGTCATCTTAGACAAAATAAAGGGAGAAAATAAGATAGTGTTGATTTTTTCATTAGAGTGGGATAATAGTTAGAAAAAATCTGATTATTGCCTCATTTTTTTAAGGTACACAAAAAGCACACAACCTTGTATGATTAAAGTGCCTAAACAAAAATCAAAGGAGTGTGCTTTTTTGTATCTATAAAATAAAAAAAATTTTATGTTTTGACTATCTATAACGTTCCTATTATAAAAAATAATTAGAAAGATGTTAATTATTCGATTATAGCTACTGCTCTAACCCAACCAGCACTAGCATTTTTAATTTTTATCGGATAACAACTGATTTTAAACCCCGTGGAAGGTAATTGATCAAGACTGGTTAATTTTTCAAGCTGACAATAAGATTTCTCGATTCCTGCAAAATGCCCTTCCCAAATAAGTGAAGGGTCTCCGGTCTTATCAAATTCTTTTGCAATGAATGGTAAAGGTCTGTCCCATGACCAAGCATCGGTACCTACCACTTTTATTCCTTGTTCGAGTAGCCATAAAGTTGCTTCTCTTCCTACACCGCACCCACTGATTAAGTAATTTGATGTTCCCCAATATTGATCCGCTCCAGTCCGAATTAAAACAATGTCCTTTTCTTTTAATCGATAGTCCATCGCATCTAAAGCTACTTTAAAATCCTCGATTTCTAATCGATATCCGTCTGGTTTGTTTGAAAAATCAAATACAACACCATTACCGTAACACCAATCAAGAGGAATTTGCTCAATTGTCCAAGCTGGCTTACCTTTATCCATTGTTGGATGGTAGTGATAAGGAGCATCTAAATGAGTACCTGAATGCGTAGTCAAGTGAATTTTTTCGATCGCCCATGCTAAACTAGCAGGCAAGTGTTCTTTTTTTGCTGTTCCAAAGAAACGAAGCATATCGTTGACGCTTTGTTCATGATCAATGTATGAAATTTTAGGTATCATTTCCTCTGGATCACTGGGCAAATCATTTTCTATAGTGATACTTAAGTCAACTAATTTCAATGTCTAACAACTCCTTGAATGATTATCTAAGTTTTAATATTAACTAAAAAAATTTTTCTATTTTACTTTTTTTTGATGATTTTTGAATTTATTTTTTATAGTGATAGTCTGATGGACAATCAATGAATTATGTCATTAAATAAAGGATAAACGTTAAGAACGATGCTTCTATCAGTTTACAACGATTAGAAAGGTGAAGAAAATCTTGAAAAATAACTGTCATTTATCCTATTGATTTTATAATGTGGAAGTCCAACATAGTATACTTTACTTGATTTTTCGAGACTAGAAGAAATATCTTCTTTACATTAATAGAAAAATATATTACAATTTTTTCGAATATCGGAGGATCCTAAGGGATTGGATAAGATTACTCTTATCCAATCCCTTTTTTGTCTTCTGATATCTAATTTTTCTTAAGGAGGTACGAAATGGAGAAGAACTGGTTTTACGTTATCTTCGGAGGTTTTTTAGAAATTTTTTGGGTACTTTGTTTAAAAAAATCAGAGAATTTCCATCATTTTTTCTATTCCATTTTGACGATTTTGCTCGTTGTTATTAGCTTTTATTTATTTGCTAAAGGTATGGAAAGCTTACCTACTGGAGCAGCATATACAGTGTTTACTGGAATAGGTGCAGTCGGAACAATCATTTTTGGTATTTTATTTCTGAAAGAAAGTGTATCTGTGCAAAAAATATTGTTTTCTGCATTATTAGTTATAGGAATTTTGGGTCTAAAAATCACAACAAAGGAGGAATAATCTGTGGATATACTTTATCTTATACTAGCAGGAATAGCAGAGATCATAATGGTCTTTTCTCTTAAAAATTCACACGGATTTAAAAAAATAAATTGGAGTATTATAACTATTATTTCTGCAGCCTCTAGTTTACTACTTTTATCGCATTCAATGAATACATTAGAAGCTGGGGTTAGCTATAGTATTTGGGTAGCTTTTGGTTCCATTGGTTCAATGATCCTTGGAGTATTTTTATTTAAAGAAAAAATGAACTGGCTACAATTTACTTCCATGATTATTATTTTATTTTCTGTGATTGGCCTAAAACTAGTTAGCTAATTAAATTGAAGAATCTATTGTCATTTGTGAGACTGGGACAAAACTTGTCTCAGTCTCTTCTACTATCACTAAAGCTGTTTGCTAATTGAAAGCCATTTTCTTTTAAATACGCTTCAAATGCTTCTTGTGTGGTTTGAGTTTCATTCGGATCAAGCTTGGCACAAACCTCTCCGTTTTAAGCGATTATCTGGGCTTTTCCTTCAAAGTAAGGTTTTTCTTGACGTTCCTGATCTTTTCTTGCAATTGATAGATCATAGATGTTGTTGGGGTTTGGACTCTACCTAAGGACAAACTTACTGGTATGCCTTTTTGCTGCAAGAGTAAACTATACCATGGGTTATCATTCATACCATCAATGAATCAACGTGAAATAACAAAAAATCTGAGACAGAATGAGGTTCATTCTGACCCAGATTTGATTTTACGACACTCATCACTCTTTATTGACAAAGAGCCGTTTTATCTCAGTCTCTTCTTCTTTGATGATTCATATTATCCATTCGTTAGCGATTCTCAGTTTTCTGTTTGTCCACCTCAAATCATTTTTGTGTATGATACGGCTCAAGCTAGACAAAGCAATGCATTAAGTGCATGAATAATCACGCTGAACACTTACTCAACTTTTTTAGCCGGAAGCGAACGTTTTCTTGCCCGCAATGCGAATTTAAATGAAAAATCATCAACTGGCTTATTCATAGTATAGGATTCCAGTAAATTAATATTTTTCCGATAACTATTAGCAGAAAAAGTTGTGATTTTCTCAGCTTCTTCATACTCATCAACGATTTTGCGCTCTAAGTAATAGCCACGCAACATTTTTTTAGAATAAAGACTGTCTTGTTGGATCATCCAAGAGGAGATCAAATTTCCTGAAGCCATTTTGATGCCTTCCATTTTTCGTTGTTGGATGAAAAAGTTGACCATTGTTTCATCATAAACATCGGTTAGGTTTTCTAAACTCTCAATGATCAATTGTGTGTTTTTTTGATAGGTTTCCCGAATTTCTTGAATATCTTTTTCGGAAATCAGTGTCTTTCGATCTGATTTTTGTCGTTGCCAGAACATTTTGGGATGTAAGATGATCCGAATCAACCGTCGAACAAAAATAAACCAGAAGCCGACAAACGACAGTACCTGACTAGTAATAGAGTGTTCAAAATTAGCAAGAAATCGTGAATAAAAACGATAGCCATTTGAGGAAAGCTTACCAGAACGATAACTTTTATCTAACCCATCACGTTCGATGGATAAAATCAATGCTTGAATTTCTTGTACTTCTTGCTTTTCATCATCAGAAAGATCTTTTAAATAAAGATCACGGATACGCTCTTGATAGTTTTCGATCACTGCTTCAGTTGCTAAATATTCTTTTGAATCTTTATCTAACGTTTTGATTTCAGATTTCAATACTTCAATGACTTCTTCTAGGATCATTAAAGCATTCAAATCTGTTTTCACTACCTCTTCCGTTTCTGTCAACAGGGGTAAAACCACGATTCCTACGATCAGTGTTACCAAAATAACTCCTGCCGTCAAAAATAATAATAAAGAGCGCTGATAAAAAATCATTTGGTTAATCGTAAAAGGTAAGATGAAAATCGTTGCTAAACTAACCGTTCCTTTCACACCACCAAAAGTTAAAATCAAAATCTCATTCAATTGTTCCTTGAATTCTTTTCCTTTATATTTAAATAAATAAAAAAGACTGATCGAAACAAAGCGAATCATAAATAAGATCATTGAGATCAACAAAATCGTGATTAACAGCAACCAGTTTGAATAAAGCCCATCTCCCCAAACTGGAGAAAATACTTGGGTTAATTCAATTCCTAAAAAGATAAAAACTAACGCATTCAGCGTAAATGTGATTGTTGTCCATGTACTATCGGACAAACTTGATAACTCCGCATCAAACACCGAGATTTTTCTAAATCCCGAAGCTTGCAATACCCCAGCTACTACTGCGGCAATAATCCCTGAAACATCAAATACTTCTGCTAAAACATACGCTAAAAACGGTAATAGCAATTCAATTAACAAGTAACCTGTCACATCTCTGGCAGAAGCCTTCTCAATCAGATTAATCACTTTTCGTTTGACCCAGACAAGTAAAAAGCCAACGACGGCTCCTCCTATACTAGAAAACACAAGTGTAAATCCTGCGTTGACTGCAGAAAAAGAGCCCGTGATCAATGCAGCTAATGCAAATTGAAAGGCGGTAACACCTGAAGCATCATTTAATAATCCTTCGCCTTCTAAAATATGCATCGCTTTATTTGGGATATTCACCCGTCCAGAGAGCGAGCTGACAGCGACAGCATCGGTTGGTCCAAGAGCCGCTCCAAAAGCAAAACAAGCAGCTAATGGCACGCTGGGTAATAAAAACGACAGCGTGAAACCAACCCCGACTAATGTCAGGATTACCCCTCCAAAAGCCAGAAATAAAATCGTATCAAAGTTTTTCAGGATCGAGGATACATCGGCTTTTTCTCCTTCACGAAAAAGCAACGGCGCAATGATCATCACTAGAAAGAGTTCTGGTTCAAAGTTGATCGATTGGCCCCATTCTGTTAAGCCTAAGATGATACCAAGAAATATTTGGATCAGTGGAGCTGGGATCATAGGTAAAATGCGGCTAGCTATATTAGATAAGGTGATCGTTACAGCAAATACGATCACTAACTCAGCAAATTCCATGGTCCGTCCCCTTTATTTTTTATTTTGAGCGAGTACCTTTAGAAATTGTTCTTTTTTCTTCAATATTTTGTTTTCTACCACTTCTGCTTGTACATTGTTTCCTTCTAATTCACACTGTACTCGCTTTGATTCTAAACGTAGCAAATCATGTTTCAATCGCTCAAGCTGACGATACATGATGATATTTTTCTTTCGCAGCTTACAAAGGATTTGCCGACGATCTTCCATTGAAAACGCACCATAACGATCATGCAACAGTTTCTTTTGTTCTTCAAACCTCTTCCTCATTTTTAAGATCTCCTAAATGCAAACTTGATCTTCATGAAACACTGAACGTTAAAAGGAAAAGGATTCCCCTTTATTAGACAAGTTCAGCTGGATTCAAAGAATAAGTTTGCTTGAATTTCAGAAACTCATTCTATTCCAAATGGAAGAAAATATCAAGTGCGGAAAACACACCAAAAAAGGAGCTGGGAAACCATTTCCGCTCCTTTCTCAGCTATCCATTAAACTTTGGTTTTATTCAAAAAACTCGCCATAGATATCTTCAACACGTTGATCCGGATTGATCACGATGTATAAATTACCTGTTTTTTCACTGATTTTAGTTGATTGGTATTGATTATCCAATCCTTCTGTTCCTTTATCAAGATAAGGGAAATAAACTAGGTCAGGTGTACCATTGCGATAAAGAATCTCCATCCGTTCAATATCTTCATATTTTAATGCACGGTTGAACATACCCATCTCTAATCCACCTAAGTTGATGTCGTGAGTTGCTACGGAATCACCTTCGTGAAAAATTTCGATCTTAAATCCAGCACAAGGATGGATTTCCATAAATTCACTACCATTGATTCGTCCAAAACTCGTTGTTATTTGTTTGATCCACAAATCACCAATATGGCGACGATTGATCGTCCACGTTTCGCCGTTTCGGAAATAAAATTTTAGCGCTGTCATTTCTTTACTCATAAAAAAATCCCCTTTTGACGTCATTTATTCTGGTTCCCTTTTAGTTTAGCACACATCCCACGCGAAGGTCACATCTAAAGTTTTTTCAAAGATGTGAAACTTTAGAAGCGTTCCACTATTGACAAAAAAATCCGGAAGCAACTCCCCAGCAATAAGCGAGGATTTTCTAAATAGGAGAAGTTTTTAAATTCCTCACTTATTACTCAGAGCTGATTGCTTCTTTCAGAACCTCTATTAAAGCGCGACTTCGACATTCATCGAAATCTATAAATGGTTATTTTGCTGGAGATAATCAAAAAGGGCACTTGCTTCATTTGCTAAATTTCCCTCTACCACTGCTCTTTCTGCAGCTTGAAGTGCATCACTGACCCATTTCCCTGGTTTCTTGTCACTCACACTAAGAAGTTTCTTCCCATCAATTGCTAATTCTCGCATGGATGTGATCGGTAATTGATCATAGCGCTTTGCTACTTGATCTAGTTGAGGTGTTTCACCAAAATAAATCATAAGTTCCTCTGTCTTCAAAGCGTTCTCTTTCCCCAAATGATAGAGTACCAATGGTTCTAACATCTGTCTTTTGCGTTGAGTCAATCCATAAACGATCATTTGAACTTCTCGAATCATTTGGTTGGAACATTTCCATTCCTTTAAGAAAGGTCGGATCTCACTTTCTTGAAGCCCTAACTGATCGATCAGCAATACCCACGCCTGACTTTCAGTTTGCAATGGTTCATCTGGTAAATCGGCAAAACGTAACAAGGCTTCACCATAGTCTCTTAAACCTGGACAATAAATATAACATTGCGTCTCAACGAATGTTCTCAATCCTGTAGAACGCTCTTTCCCTAATAACATTTTGATGAATTCCACATTAATCCGTTCGACAGAAATTTTTCCTAATAATGAATGGTTGGCCTGAATGGCCGCAGCCGTTTCTTGCTCGAGTGTAAACCCAATTTGACTAACAAATCGAATCCCACGCATCATACGCAAAGCATCTTCATGAAACCGTTCCTGTGGATCGCCTACTGCTCGAAGGATCTGGTTTTCTAAATCAGCTAACCCGTCAAATAAATCAATGATTTGACCATCTTCTTTTAATGCAAATGCATTGATCGTAAAATCACGTCTTTTTAGATCCTCTTCAAGTGAACGGACAAATTCGACATGATCTGGACGACGATAATCTTGATAGGTCGATTCTGTCCGAAAGGTCGTGATTTCATATTGTTCCTCTTCAGCCAAGACCAAAACGGTGCCATGTTCAATGCCGATATCAATGGTTTTCGGAAAAAGTTGTTTGATTTCTTCTGGGAATGCACTTGTTGCGATATCTACATCATGGATGGGTTGATCCAACAAGATATCTCTGACGCTTCCCCCGACAAAATAAGCTTCAAAACCCGCTTGCTCCAATTTATTCAAGACAGGAATCGCTTTTTGGTATTCTCTTGGTAATTGTTTTAGTTTCATTGTTTTCCCTCTTCCAACTTGATGGCTTACGCTTTTTTATCATCCTTATTTGCTTCTTTTCTTTCAAAGCGATTGTGATCTCTGCGATTAAATTTTTCCATATTTTTTTCAAATACATCCGTTAAATCGATTTCCAGGGAATTTGCCATGATCATAGTGACAAATAAAACATCACCTAATTCTTCTGCTACAGAATTGTTGGGCTCCGTTTCTTTCTTCGCTTTTTCACCGTATGTATGATTGACTTCTCGAGCCAGCTCCCCGACTTCTTCTGTTAAGCGTGCCATTTGAGCTAATGGAGAAAAATAGCCTACTTTAAACTGTTGGATATAGTCATCTACTTCCTGTTGCATACTTCTTAAAGAACGTTCTTTTGTCATTTCTTCTCCACCTTTCCTATTTATCTTACCAAAAACTACGTCCAAATCCTAGGCAAGAGCGATTGAGAAAATAAAGATTACGTGCTACATTGAGTATTGTGATGTAAAAAGAATGAAATATTGCGAAAATATTAGTCGGTTTATCGAAGGAGTGGTTTGATGATCTCAATGAAAACAGTTAAAGAAGTCGTAATGATTATGGTTGGTACAAGTATTTATGCGTTTGGACTCGTTTATTTAAATATTGCGAATCATTTAGCAGAAGGTGGCGTTTCAGGGATCACTTTGATCTTACGCGCACTTTTTGGGATTGATCCTGCCTACTCTACACTTTTGATCAATATACCTTTGATTTTGATTGGGGGAAAAATTTTAGGAAAACGTTCACTCGCTTATACCGTCTTAGGAACAGTTTCGTTGTCTGCATTTTTATGGATTTGGCAACGTGTTCCTTTACAAATCAATCTTCAACATGACTTACTGATCGTTTCATTATTGGCTGGCTTAATTGCCGGAACTGGAAGTGGTCTGGTCTATCGGATGGGTGGAACTACCGGTGGAAGTGATATCATTGCTCGTATATTAGAAAAGAATTATGGGATCTCAATGGGTCGATCTTTACTGGTATTAGATGTTATCGTTTTGTTGGCTTCATTGACTTACATTGACTTGAAACGCATGATGTATACGTTAATTGTTTCTTATGTTTTCAGCCGTGTCATTGATTCAATCTTAGATGGCGGTTACTCAGCTAAAGGGATTTTAGTCGTCTCAAACAAAAATGAAGAAATTGCCCCACTGCTGATGACTGGATTAGAACGTGGCGTTACTTTTTTAAGTGGTGAAGGTGGGTTTTCTGGTCATTCTAAAAAATTATCTATATGGTGGTTAGTTCGAGTGAATTGAATGAAGTGAAACGAATCGTCCATGAAATCGATGAAAAAGCCTTTCTATCGATTATCAATGTCCATGAGGTCGAAGGAGAAGGATTCACTTATCTTAAACCACAGTCTAAGTTATTTAAGCGAATATAGCTCTCTCCTAGTTCTACTCGTTTTTCTGGAGTGAGTTTCATCTTTCTTTTTGGCATACAAAATCCCCCTATACAGGACTTTTATATTTCAGTGTCCTATATAGGGGGAGCATATCAACTTGCCTCAGTCTCTTTTAGTATCTTTAAAAACGAATAAACGGTTAAATAAAAGTATCCTTAGTTAGGATTCTTTCCTGCATGTTCGCCTTTTACTTGGTTCTTGCTTAATATTTCACGATTAACTTCATCGGACAATTCCAGGAAAGCATCTTTATCCCCTTTTTCAAGCGCTTGATCAATCTGTAAGTAAAGCATTTTGAGATGGGCTGCTTGTTCTTTCTCTTTGAGATATTGCTCGACTAGTTCAAGATCTTCTTCACTAATAGAGTCGTTCCAAGATGCAAAGGGGTTCTCTTCTAAAACCATTAAATACTCTTTCGTCTGCCAAGCATTTTCAAAAAGGCATTCTACATATAGCGGTCTTTTCCAATTTAATCGAATTTCATGAAAAATTTGATCAGTATCGGTAAACTCTTTCCCCTCGAGAAATAATTTCATTGGTTCTCCATCGAAAGAAAGGTCACTGATTTGTAATCCCCGATTTGCTTGATTCGCTCCTTCAACAAAATGAACATTACTTAAGATTGCTTCATGATTAGCCAAGTAATTCAAAATCCAAAAAACCTCTCTGCGACTAAATGAAACATGATTGACCATCCAAGTTAAGAAATTCTTTTTTTCCTTTACATCTATTAGCATTTTACTCACCTCTCTGCTAGGTCGTCTAATACTGACAATGCCTCCAAATCTCCAGGTTCCAATTCTAAATAATGAGTAAGTAGATCTTTTGTTTTTGTCAATTGTCCTTCTTCTCGTAAGAATAAGGCGTATTCTTTTAGAAAATCAGGTTCATGCTCCAATTCGTGATACGCTTGTTCATAATGAACAGCTGCTAGCGTGAAGTCCTCTAATTCATTATAGGCATGGGCTAAATTCCATTCCGCATATGGATTTGCAGTTTCTTCCATTTGATTGATACTCTTGATTACATCTTCGTAACGTTCTTCATCTAAATACAAATTACTTAATGTTAATAATGTTTCGTCTTGTTTTTCACCTAATTCCAACGCATTTAATAATAGTTTTTCTGCTTTTTCTTTGTCATGTAGGCGATACGCATTTTCAGAAGCTAAGTGATAGAGTTCTACTTGATAAGGATTTTCTTTGATCCCATCTTCAAGAACTTTCTGCGCTTCTTCAATCAATTCTTCTTCTTGCAATGCTTGACCTAAATAAAGATAAAGAGATTGATATTGGGGATTTACTTCTCTCAATTCTTGTAAATAATTGATCGCTTTTTCATTTTCTTTTAGCTGCAGATTGGTGAAAGCTAACTGGAATAAGCGATCATCTGTCCGTTCTTCCTGCAATGCTTGTTCCAATGGTTCGATTGCTGCTTCGAACTCTCCTTGCATGCTTAGAGATTGTCCTAAACGTTCCTGCATAGAGATACCAGAAATCTCATCAATATTACTTGATAATAATAGTTGATAGATCGTTGCAGCTTCAGCAAAACGATCGACTGAAAAGTAAAGTTCGGCTAAAGCAAATTGGATCAATGGTTCATCAGGCAACAACGCAGCTGCTTCCTTTAATTTCGCTTCACTGACTTCAGGAATACCGATTACTTGATATAAATCAGCAATTGCTAATAAAGCTTGAGGATAGTAGTCACTTTCTTTTGAAATGTTTTCCAGATATTCAAATGCTTGATCGATTTCATTATCTTCAATCGCAATTTCCGCCAATGGAATGAACAACTCATCATTTTCGGGGTACTGTTTCACTAACTGTTCAAAAATTTGCTTTGCTTCTTCTAAAAAACCAATCGCTAAGAGTTCTTCCCCTAATTCAGCCAAAACATCGGCCGGATCTTCTTTCAAAGCTTGTGTCAGATATAACTGAGCTTGCGCCAAATCTTCCTCTGACAATGCTTGTAACATTTTTTCACTATTTGTATTCATTTAAATCCCTCTAATCTCACTAATAATCTCGTCATAAGATTTCATTGTTTGTATTAATTCTTGTTCCTTTGGCGATTGATATTTCTCTATTATACCAATTTTTTTCAAAACAAGAATTTTTTTGCTTTTTTCCGCTAGAAGTAAGACATTTTCTAAATAATCAATTTTTGATAATTGTTCTGGCCAATCGATAGGATAACCCAGATGTTTCAACCAGATAAAAAAATTTTTCAATTGAAAGGACATATCCGCTAGTCCTACATTCCAAGTAAGATGAAAAAGCATTCCTAATAGTTTTTTCATACTAGCTGATAACAAATGACCATTTTCTGTTAGGTAAAAAGCTTGTTCAAATAGTTTACCATAATTTGAGAGATTTTCCGCATCTACTTGGTAAAAAGTAATCATTTCTTCCAGCATCCCCGTAAAAGCCCGCTGAGATAACTGCCTTGGTTGCGGATAGTTTTTATAGAGATTTTGTAAAAAATGATAATCACAAACTAAACCACATGTTATCAAAGTCAAAAAATCTATTTGTTTCCCTTCTCCTTGTTTTTCACTGATTGTTTGATCGTAAACGATTCGTTCTGGAAGGTTGGTCGTTCGCAAGACGACTTGATTTGGCAATTGTAAAATATTTCGTTGAGGAGTTAATGCTCGGGCCATTGAACGAATCGATACCGGAATTAGCCATAATGTTGATGCAAGTGAGGTATGCTTCTGGAAAAAACCTGCTAAATCCATGATCCCCTCATTCCCAAACCCAATTATAAGTAAGGATTGGTTTTCAGGATATCGTTTTGCAAATGTTACAAGATTACTTAGTTCTGTTAAGTGATTACATTGAGTATTGGCACAGATATACCAATCAATCTCACTTGGGTTAGGAAACTGTTGGTTGATTTTCTCAACAAACAAATCGTAATACCGTTGGTTCGTCAAAAATAAAACAGGCTGATCAATCGTTATTGTTTTCAGCTGGCTGACCAACGTTTCCCCATAATAGATTTTTGTTTGTTCTTCTTGTCCTTGATAGTCGATTTCCATAAGCACCCCTCCTTTTCTTTATTTTACCATTAGTAAGTAAAATCGGAAAAGAATAGGGTAAATTCTTGGGAGAATATAGAAAAACTTCGTAATTCACCTACATTTAAGAGCACCTATTTAAAGAATTCTTGTGTAATAAATCGGGCATGGTATACTGTAATACGAAGTAAAAGATTATATAGGACTTTGCTTTTCATTTTATAAAACGGAGAAATGGATTAAGCAATTTTATTCAACTAAATTTCATCAAAAATGAGGGATAAGTTTTGTCAAAAATAAATAAATAATCAGTTACAGCAATTTTAATTATCTCCCTATGTGCTTTTTTTATGGTTTCACCTCAAATTTATAAACATGCACTCATTGTTTCAAATGACTGGGTATTTCATATGAACCGTTTCTATGACACGGCTATGCAATTAAAAAATGGCACGTTTAATTATTTCCAATCCATCTACGGTTTTAGCCAATCGGGAAGAGTCATCAATGCCCTTTATGGAACCGACTTTGCCTATTTACATGGACTGTTACTTTTAATTTTTAAAACTTGGTTCAGATTCCAACTTGTATCTACTTTTCTGTGTTACTTCACTGCCGGTACATCGATGTATTTCCTTGGACGGTACTGCCATTTAGAGCAAAAAATTGCTACTGGGATGGCTATTTTATACATGGGTACACCTACCATTTTTTACTACACTCTTGCCCAAAATTTTTCTGGTTGGGGTGCTGCCTTTTTACCTCTTATTTTTATTCCAGCTGTTAGAATGATAAGAAATCGGGAAAGCCCAATCCAACCTGTGGTGCTAGGAGGAACCATTTCATTATTGCTATCTGTCCATATGTTTTCAACCTTACTAGCCGTAGCCGCTTTGATTCCCTTTTTCCTTGTGGGTTTGCTTTACTCTAACAAAAAACTAGTAATAATCAAACAGGCTCTGCTAGCAGTGGTGATCGCTATCGGTCTTTCTTTCAATACGTTTACTGCTTTTCTGGATTTGTCCAATGATACCTTGATTCCACCATACGCAGTAACTGATCTATTATCGAATAGTACTTCACTTTCGTTTGGTTCAATTGGCTGGACAAACTTTGGAATAATCCTTTCTATGATATTTGTTTTTCAACTTGTGTTTACTATCGTCCACTTTAATAAACTCAGTGTGTTGGAAAAAACAATCAACTTAGTCGGAGCATTCTTTTTACTTGTCTCTTCTAAATACATTCCTTGGAATGATATCGGCAATTATTTTACATTTGTTCGCAAAATGCAATTTCCACAAAGACTGGGTTGCCTCGCATGTATCTTATTAATACTAGGGTTCGGTTTTACCATTCAAAAAGCCTTTGTAACTTTAGAGAAACAATCGGTTTTAAAAATCAGTGTGCCACTATTACTGTCTTTTTCATTGTTAAATTTAACAGGTGGCTATGCTTTAATTTCGGATACAGCAGCTATCTGGAATAGTGATGCCCCACTTTCTAAAGACACCAGTGCTGCTGAAACCTTAGAAAGTAATACAAGTAATATTCGTCACCTATTTGGAGGCAATGCTGATCTATCTGCTGCTTTACAAATACACAGAAAACCGATGGCTGACTATTTACCCGCTAGTGGTGGACAATTGGAAGATCCTTACAAAGCTTATAAAGAGGACGTTTTACACAATTCTATCCCTCTTAAAAGATCAATTGACAAACAAGGGAATATACATCTAACTTTCACTGCTAAAGATACAAATAAAATAACTTTACCAGTAATCATTTACCACAATAGTTCCCTCATAATCAATGGAAAATCTAGAAGTGAAGCACAATATTCACTGACTTCAATAGGCGCTCTAAGAATTTCTCCAAAGATTGGTACAAATGAAATTATTGTAGGATATAAACCAGGTAAACTATTCAGATCAGCTATTTATATCCGAATATTAACAGTGGTTATCATCATTGCTTACTATATGAGCAAACGATGCAAATTTTTCAGTAAAAACAAACGCACGAAATAACCGATGAGCAAAAGATTTTTTCTAAACAGCCAGATAGAAAAATGAGGCAATGAGCGAAGCAAGCAACTTTGAATAAATAAGAGGTTGTAAAAATAACGACTATCTTATTCATTAAGATAGTTTGAAAAAATAGCTTTTCGTCAATAATGACTGAGAAGTTTTGTATTAAAAATCTGGGACAGAATGAACCGTATTCTGCCTCAGATTTTTTTATTATCGTTTAAAGTAAGGTTGTGAAAGCATCGGAGCTTCAATGACAATAAGAAAAGATTTTTTGAAATAGCTTCTCCTGGTTTAGAAAAGCATCGCTTATTGCTGAGAAGTTGCTTCTTGTAGACCATTACTCATTTTAAACTAAAAAATAAGATTTATATCTCAGATTCATAAATAACGGAGACGCAAAGTACCCTTCGTCTCCTAATTTCTTCACTCTAAAACTCAAAACAATAGGAAATATAAAAAAGCACTTGCAGCTTAAAGCCACAAGCGCTTTTTTATGAGCCGTATTATTTAACAGCGTCTTTTAATGCTTTACCTGGTTTGAATGCAGGTACTTTGCTAGCTGGGATTTCGATTTCTTCACCAGTTTGTGGATTACGTCCTTTACGTGCAGCACGTTCGCGAACTTCAAAGTTACCAAAACCGATTAATTGAACTTTTTCGCCGTTAGCTAAAGCATCTTGAATAGTTGAAAATACAGCATCGACTGCTGCAGTTGCATCTTTTTTAGTTAAGTCAGTAGCTGAAGCAACTTTTTCGATTAATTCTGCTTTGTTTGCCATGGATAGATTCACCTCCTCCACAAGAGATATGATGTAAAACATCAGTTTAGTTAAAAACATTCTGAGTGGTCCAGAAGTTTAAAAGAAATATTGATCTAGTTCAATATTCTGTTATCACGATATCATATAAACCGCTTAATAGCAAGGTTTTTACCATTTTTCACGTGCTTTTTTTAGTCATAAAAACGTAATAAACAAAACCACCTAATTTTTTTGAAAAAAATCTGCCGATGTGGTAAAATGCCTATTTTCGTCTTCTTGGAATGATTCGGATCGAAGTTCCTTCGAAAGTAAATGCTTTACGAATTTGATTTTCTAAGAAACGTTCATAAGAAAAATGCATCAACTCTTCTTCATTAACAAAAACGACGAAGGTTGGTGGTTTTACAGCCACTTGCGTAGCATAGAAAATCTTCAACCGCTTCCCTTTATCTGTTGGAGTCGGGTTGATCGCTACTGCATCCATGATGATATCATTCAAGACAGCAGACGGCACACGCAAGTTTTGATTCATACTTACTTCTTCGATCATTTCAGGTAAACGTTCTAAACGTTGTTTTGTGACTGCTGATACGAAGACGATTGGCGCATAATCTAAATAACGAAATTCTTCACGAATTTCTTGCTCAAAATCACGCATCGTATTGGTTTCTTTTTTGACAAGATCCCACTTGTTTACCACGATGATCACACCACGTCCTGCTTCATGTGCGTATCCAGCTACCCGTTTGTCTTGCTCACGGATTCCTTCTTCAGCATTCAAAACCATCAAAACGATGTCGGAACGGTCAATGGCACGCATCGCACGCATCACACTGTATTTTTCGGTATTTTCATATACTTTTCCACGCTTACGCATTCCTGCAGTATCGATCATTAAAAATTTCTGACCGTTATCAGATACAAAGTGAGTATCGATAGCATCTCTAGTTGTTCCTTCTATATCCGAAACGATCACTCGTTCTTCTCCTAGAATCGCATTAATCAATGAAGATTTCCCAACATTTGGGCGGCCGATCAAACTAAATTTGATCGTATCATCCTCTTCTTCTTCCCCATCATTTGAAAAGTGTTTAATTGCTTCATCTAATACGTCACCGATCCCTAAACCGTGACTCCCTGACACTGGATATGGATCACCCAATCCTAATGAATAAAATTCGTAAATATCATTTCGCATTTCGGGATTATCCACTTTGTTAACTGCTAAAATCACAGGTTTATTACTGCGGTATAAAATTTTTGCTACTACTTCATCTGCATCGGTGACCCCTTCACGTCCGCTGACAACACAGATGATGACATCTGCTTCTTCAATCGCGATTTCTGCTTGATGCTTGATTTGATCCATGAATGGTTCGTCACCTAAATCAATCCCACCTGTATCGATCACACTGAATTCTCGACCTAACCATTCGCCTTTAGCATAAATACGATCGCGAGTTACTCCTGGAGTATCTTCGACAATCGAGATACGCTCGCCAGCGATGCGGTTAAAAATCGTAGACTTACCGACGTTCGGGCGGCCAACGATTGCAATTGTTGGATTTGCCATATTTTTTCCTCCTCACAAGTTTCCAATCTTACTTAGTGTAACGAAAGCTTTGCGAACTTTCAAGCATTGTTCGCTAAAATTACGCAAGTATTTATTCATTGGACAACTTTTTTTCATAAAACATCAAAGTGAATATTGAACCCTAGGAAACCATCTTTTATTCTTGTTTCTTTGGTTAAAGAACTACATTGTTCAAATAACCCTAAAAACCATATTCAGAACCGCTAGATGAGCGTTAGCCTAAATATTCACACACTACTGAACTTAAAATCGATCAGTGACATTTGATTATAGCATAATTTGTTTCTCTCGTTTTCATTTTCTACTCTTTTTATTGTTTCTTGATATGTGAAAGCTCTTTTCATCTCTCTCATTCTTTCAACAATCTTCATATTCTCGAACTCTCAGTTTATCTAGCGCAATATCCTAATTCCTTATTCTAGCCTGTATTTTCTTATAGTCACTTCATTCAGTCCCACTGTACCTACATTATAGCCTGATGCCCAAAAATGTTGATTTTCAAACTCAAATTAACATTTCCATGCTTATTAGAAATTATTAACGTCCTTTTTCTTTTAAATAGCTTGTAAAACTGGACATGCATATTTCATTAATCTACAGTCGGAAAGGTTGTGCCATATCTAGCTATGAGAAATAAGCCGAAGAATCCAAAAATAGTTCCTCCTATTTTTGGTATTCTTCGGCAATTTTTTGTCAAAGCAACTTCTTGAACCATGTGGATAAGGTCATGAAAGAAGCGATCAGCTCCAAATTTTTTTGAACGAATGTGATAAACATCAAGAAAAGAATTTGACGTTAAATGCTCCCTCCAGGAAGTAATGAGATTGGCAAAATGTAATCCTTGCTTGTCTTTTCATTCTTCATTTTTTTCAGAAGAACATCAACAATCAGACTTGCGATTTCATCAATTGGTTGTCTGATTGTGGTCAATTGTGGGAAAAATTTCTCAACAAAAGATGTTCCATCATAGCCAATAATTTTTAGATCTTCTGGGATATTAAGTTTAAGCTGATGAGCAATTTTCATAGTAAGAATGGCTGTTAGATCATCAGAAACAAAAATACCATCTGGTTTGTGACTTAGGATCGTCGACTTGATTTCCATTTCTCGACGAATCGTAGAGAGATTATTAGGAATTTTAAAAACTTTGCCATTTGGATTTTGAAAAGAAAAACCAAGCGCACGTAACCCTGTTGGAGAATCCGTATTGTCATTTCCTGTAATCATAATACTATTTTGACAACCATTTTTTTGTAACGTTTTAGCAGCCAGTTTTCCACCTTCAAAGTTGTCTGAAGAAACAATGGAAACATTGGGAGCTAAGTTTCTATCAAAAGCTACAATAGGTGCTCCCACACGCTCATAATCAGCAATTCCAAGATTATGACTAGATGAGATAATCCCATCAACTTGATTCGCTTCAAGCATTTCAATATATTCCCGCTCTTTAGCAGGATCGTTCTGACTATTGCAAATAATTGTTTTATAGCCATGTTTGAATAATTCGATTTCCAGATACTCAATCAGTTCAGAGTAAAAGATATTACTGATATTAGGAAAAATAAGCCCAATAAGTTGGGGTGACTTTCCTTGAAGTCCACGTGCTAGATTATTAGGTTTGTAACCAAGAGTTTTCATAGCTTCATGAACTTTTTGTTTTGTTTTTTCCGATAGATATCCCTTATTGTTAATGACACGTGAAACGGTAGTTGGGCTAACTCCAGCTAGTTCAGCGACATCAGATAATTTTGCTACCATATTAATATTTTAATTCAAAGTATTTTCCAGTCGGTTCACCTGATTTAAGTTGAATACCATTTTGGTGTTTCTCAGGGAATACGCGACTAGTAAATACTTTTTCTCCTTTATTAATAAAAATCTCAATGATTGAATTATCTACAAAAATGTTAGCAATTGTTTCTTTAGTATCAATTGAGCACTCACGAATCGTACCAAAGTCAGTGGCATATTGAATGCCTGCTTTGCTGCGATCTAAAATAATTTTTCCTTCTTTGGTATCTACAATCAAGCTAAGTCCATTTCCTTTACTATCAGAGAAAAGAAGTAACTCCGATTTCTGATTTGGAGGAAACGTTAGTTCAAGTTCATAAGTATTATTTGTTTCTGCTTTTGCTGTAAATTGTTCAGAACTAGCACGTAATGATGTAATAGCTTCTACTGGATATTGGTAAAGTTTACCATCTTTTATTGAAAGTTCTTTTACAAGACTCATTGCTCCCTGATAATCATACTTATCAGTTGGATAATCGATATCAGGTAGTCCAATCCAACTGACAATCAGAGCACGACCATCAGGAGTATTGAATCCTTGAGTCGCATACGCTTCAAATCCATAATCAAGATTTTGAATTTCTGAAGCGTCCACAAGTTTCACTTTTTCTATGTCAAGCGATTGACAGATCTTAAAAGTATTCGGATAGATATTCCCATAATTAAGCTCAGATTTATCCAACCCTTGAGGACAATAAATGAGAACAGGTTTTTTGTCTACAAATACCAGGTTTGGACACTCAATCATGTATTCTGAACCAGTGCCGCCAAAATCAAGGTTTCCAACTTCCTCCCATGTTTCCACGTTATTGTCAGTCGCTTTGTAAAGTTTAATAAAGCCTGATTTTTCTAAATTTTGTGCTCCAACAATCGCATACAATTGTCCTTCATAATTAAACATTTGTGGATCACGAAAATGATCAGTTACATCAGCAGGTGGATGAATAAGAACATTCTCACCTTTCGTAATGTTGTAGTCTTTATCCATCCATGCTCCGATTTGAAGTGTATCACGTTCCCAATTTTCATTTCGAACGTTCCCTGTATAGAGTAAGAATAGATTCCCCTCTATTTCATATGCAGAACCGGAATAAGCACCGTGGCTATCTCGTTTTGTGTCTGGAAGAAGTTCTGCTCCTGTTACATGAAAATGAACTAAGTCATCTGATTCAGTGTGCACCCATTCTTTCAACCCATGAGCAGCTCCAAATGGCCAATTTTGATAAAAAAGCGTATATTTTCCGTTAAAAAAAGAAAAACCATTAGGATCGTTTAACAATCCTGTTTTAGGTTCGATATGATAGCTAGCACGCCAAGGTGATCGTTTTACATTATCCTTAACTTTATCCATCTCATCTTTAGTCCAATCAGAATAAGCACGATATCGTATTTCTCGAGGTAAGTTCATATTTTACTCCTTCAATTTATCTTTTTACAACTAGTATGGTAAACGTTTTCCGTTGAAAAATCAATCATTTCATTTAAAAAAACAAATTATATGACAAACGTTTGACATATTTTTAAGATATGCTAAAATAAATTTGCATTTCAGTGAACCGTTTTCACGTAAAAATAAAAAAGGAGTGATTCGAATGAATTACAGTAAAGTAGCTTCCGACGTAATACAAGCGGTCGGAAAAGATAACCTTATTGCAGCTGCACACTGCGCTACACGTCTTCGTCTCGTACTAAAAGATGACACGAAAGTGAATCAAAAAGCTTTAGACGAAAATCCAGATGTGAAAGGCACATTTAAAATTGATGGGCAATATCAAGTGATTATCGGTGCAGGTGATGTTAATTTCGTTTATGACGAACTTATCAAAAAAACTGGACTTTCGGAAATTTCAACAGATGATTTAAAACAAATTGCTAGTAAAGATAAAAAATTCAACCCCATTATGGCATTAATTAAATTATTATCAGATATTTTTGTTCCAATTATACCTGCCCTTGTTGCAGGTGGTTTATTAATGGCATTACAGAACTTTTTAACAGCTGCTGGACTTTTTGGACCAAAATCAATTGAAGAAATGTATCCTGCGATTGAAGGTATTTCCTCAATGATCCAACTGATGTCCGCTGCACCATTTATGTTTTTGCCTATTCTAGTTGGTATTTCCGCTGCTAAACGTTTTGGAGCCAACCAGTTCCTTGGTGCTGCAATTGGAATGATTATGACAACACCACAACTTGGTGGTTCTATGGAATATTGGAATATATTTGGTTATCATGTCTCACAAACTAACTATGCTTATCAAGTCATTCCTGTGTTAGCAGCTGTTTGGCTATTATCAGTACTGGAAAAGTTTTTTCACAAAAAACTTCCATCATCCGTTGACTTTACATTTACCCCCTTATTATCTGTAATCATTACCGGCTTTCTAACCTTCACAGTCATCGGCCCTGTCATGTTATTGCTTTCTAACGGGATTACAGATGCGATCGTTTGGCTATATAATGCAACCGGATTTATTGGAATGGGTATTTTTGGTGGAACTTACTCGTTAATCGTTATGACCGGTCTTCATCAATCATTTCCTGCAATTGAAACGCAGTTACTTTCAGCATGGACTAATGGTATTGGACATGGAGACTTTATATTTGTAGTTGCTTCTATGGCGAACGTTGCCCAAGGTGCTGCAACATTTGCTATCTGGTTCTTGACTAAAAATGCTAAAACAAAAAGTCTTGCTTCCTCTGCAGGGGTATCAGCTCTTCTTGGAATTACTGAACCAGCTCTGTTTGGTGTCAATTTAAAATATCGTTTCCCATTTTTCTGTGCTTTAATTGGTTCCGGAGTTGCCGCTGCAGTAGCAGGTCTACTGAAAGTAGTTGCTGTATCACTTGGTTCAGCAGGTTTTCTTGGATTTCTTTCAATTAATGCAACCTCTATCCCATTTTATTTACTATGTGAATTAATTAGCTTTGCGATTGCTTTTGCAATTACTTACTTTTATGGAAAAACAAAAGCTTCAGGCATCTTTGCAGCAGAAGCTCTTACGGATCAAACAGTAACGAATCATTCAGAAAACACCCAACAATCCACAGTTACTTCTGGCGAACCTACTAAAACAAATCATTCTTCAGAAACAATCGTTAGTCCCCTTGCTGGTGAAGTGATTGGACTTGATTCAGTAAATGATCCAGTATTTTCTTCAGAGACTATGGGAAAAGGTATTGCGATTAAACCAACTGGGGACACTGTTTATTCTCCAGTAGACGGTACTATTCAAGTTACATTTGAGACTGGACATGCTTACGGTCTTAAATCGAATGACGGCGCTGAAATACTGATTCATATTGGTATTGACACCGTATCGATGGGCGGTAAAGGATTTATACAAAAAGTTACTGCTAATCAAAAAGTAAAAAAAGGAGATATCCTTGGAACGTTTGATCGTACGCTAATTAAAGAAGCAGGACTTGATGATACAACAATGGTTATTGTGACAAATACCGCAGATTATTCAAAAGTGACACCACTTATTAAAGGAACAGTTACCGCTACTACTGATTTACTTGAAGTTGAATAATGGAATAGTCAATAGTACTGATTATTCTTTCTAACCAAAACATCAATAAACGGATAATTTAAAGGGCAATGCGCGATCTGATGTATGTATTAACTGGAATAATAGCGATTTTTCAAAAGAAAATAACAAATAAACGAGTTAAATTCTTTAAAAATCTGAACAATAAATTGGTTAAATGCATAACTGCCCATGAAATCATCTTTAACTATAAGGAGAAATGTTTTATGCTATACGGTGCAATTGAAGCAGGAGGAACAAAATTTGTCTGTGCAGTTGGTAATGCACAATTAGAGGTTATTGAGAGAGTGAGTTTTGAAACTTTGAATCCAGGAGAAACAATGCCACAAGTTGTTTCTTTTTTCAAAAAATATGAAACAGAATTGTCCAGCATTGCTGTTGGTTCTTTCGGACCTATTGATATCCATCCTGAATCGAAAACATATGGATATATAACCTCAACACCTAAAATACCGTGGAGAAATTTTGATTTTATTGGTTATCTAAAAAGAAATTTTGAGAAAATTCCTTTTTATTGGACAACTGATGTCAATGCTGCAGCTTATGGAGAATATATAGCTGGACATGGTCAAGGCCATTCATTAGTTGTTTATTATACAGTTGGCACAGGTATAGGTGGTGGTGCACTGCAAAATGGAAGATTTATCGAGGGATTCAGTCATCCGGAAATGGGACATATGATTGTACGTAATCACCCTGACGATCACTTTAAGGGTAACTGCCCTTATCATCAAAATTGTTTAGAAGGTATGGCAGCAGGACCTGCTATCGAAAAGAGAATAGGAATTAAAGGTCAAGATTTAAAGGAAGATCATCCTTTTTGGGACATGGAAGCTTTTTACATTGCCCAATGCATTCATAATACTACAATGATGTTTTCACCGGATATTATCATTCTAGGTGGCGGTGTAATGAAACAAGTACACTTACAAGAGAAAATTCATCGTGAATTTTCAAAACTTAATCAGAATTATGTTGCTCATCCGAAAATAGAAGAATATATTGTTTTTCCAAAATTAGGAGATCAAGCTGGAATTATCGGTTGTTTAGGGCTAGCCCAAAAAATAGCTTCTAATTAAACAATGATAGAGTTTTGATAGTAGTTTGACAGAAATCTCCAGCTCTGATAAATAGTTTAAGCAAATCATCTATCTAATATCTCCAATTGTGAATACAATATGGCATTTGCACAGCCATTGGGTATGGTCTAAACGATGTACTTTATTAGGTATTCCTTAGCCCTTCTCACAGCAGTTGGTTTTATCTTTCACTCGATTTGTGAGTTTAACTAGTTCTAATGATAATAACAGAAAAAGATCAATCAATGTTGTAAACATTGATTGATCTTTTTGTCTCATTTCAGTCTTTTTAAAATGAACACTCAAAAATTTTATTTTTCTGAATCATCAGTAGTTGTTTCTTCGACTTCTTCTTTCAAAGCATCACCTAAAAGATCACCCATTGTGAAACCAGTATTTTCTTCTGGTAATTCATAGGTTTCAACATCTTTTGGTTCTTCTTCCGATGCTGGTTTTTCTTCTAAAGCCTTGATGCTAAGGGCAATACGATGTTCTTCAGGATGTACTTCTAAAACTTTTACTTGCACTTCATCCCCTTCATGAAGTACTTCATGAGGTGTAGCGATGTGCTTGTGAGAGATTTGAGAAATATGAACCAGACCTTCTACCCCTGGGAATACTTCTACAAATGCACCAAAGCTTGTCAAACGTTTCACTTTTCCATCTAAAACTGAACCAACAGTGGCTTTTTCTTCAATATCAGTCCAAGGCCCAGGCAACGTGTCTTTAATTGAAAGAGAAACACGTTCTTGTTCAGGATTAATCGAAAGAACTTTTACTTTAACTTCATCCCCAACTGCTAAAGCATCACTAGGCTTCGCCACATGGCTATGTGAGATCTCAGAAACATGGACCAATCCATCAATTCCACCTAAATCAACGAAAGCACCAAAATCAGTAATACGAGCTACTCGTCCGTCGATAACGTCTCCCTCGTGAATATTGGCTAGAATTTCTTTTTTCTTTTCTTCTTTTTCCGTTTCCACAACTGCTTTGTGTGAAAGAATTAAACGGTTTTCTGAAGGTTCGATCTCAACGATCTTGAACGCCAATGTTTGACCTTTGTATTCTGAAAAATCAGCAACAAAATGATCTTCCACCATTGAAGCTGGTACAAAACCACGAACACCTACATCAACGACTAAGCCGCCTTTTACGACATTCGTCACAGGTGCTTCGATGATATTACCTGCTTGGAAATCTTTTTCGATATCTTCCCAAACTTTTTTGGCATCCAAACGGCGTTTTGAAAGCAAATAGCTACCGTTTTCTTTATCTTTTCCGATAGTACTGATAACTACAAGTTCTAGAGTATCTCCTACTTTTACTACCTCGTTGATATCTTCAACAGGTGAAGTAGACAATTCTTTAGCAGGAACGACGCCTTCAACTCCGGCACCTTCGATCCCTACCACAACTTGTTTATCTTCGATTACTAAAACTTCGCCGGATACAACGTCTCCAACGTTTACTTCTTGGACACTATTCATTGCATCTTCCATTGATTGACTGTTTTCTGTTTGATTTTGTTCAAATTCTGTCATAACATTTGTCCTCCTAACCAACATTCTGCCGTAACAACGGTACTAATTTTAGTTTAATTGATTATTAAAAAAAAATAAAGCGATTTCGTTTGGTTTACCCTAAAAATCCTGAGTTTTTCCCTTTTTACAAAAGATATCCTTTTTCTGTGACCACTTTTTTGATGGATTGGACAACTTCCGTAATCGATTTTCCAGTAGTGTCGATTCGAATGGCATCATCCGCTTGTCTTAAAGGGGATACTTTTCTTGTAGAATCATAATGATCTCTCTCTTGGATTTCCTTCGTAAGAGTTTCCAACTCTGTTGGTATCCCTTTTTCAATATTTTCTTTATAGCGTCTTTGTGCCCGTTCTGTTACACTTGCTACTAAAAATATTTTCACTTCTGCCTGAGGTAAAACAGAAGTACCAATATCTCGGCCGTCCATTACAACCCCACCATGTTCACCAATTTTACGTTGGATCGAAACCAGTGCTTCACGTACTTTTTGATGAGCAGAAACTTCAGAAACTGCCTTGGTCACATCTGGCTGACGAATTTCTGTAGTTACATCTTGGTCTGCCACCAAAACGTGTTGACCGTCTGTCTCTTGGATAAAAGAGATTGGATAGGCTTGGATCAGCTTTACGAGTTGCTCTTCATCTCCAAAAGGTACTTGATGTTTTATCGCTAGATACGTAATGGCACGATACATGGCGCCTGTATCGGTATAAATATAGTTGTATTCTTTTGCCAAAATTTTTGCAACAGTACTTTTACCTGACGAAGCAGGTCCATCTATTGCAATACTGATTTGTGTCATGCTATAACTCCCTTTTCAAAAAAAAAGCCGCAGATCGCGGCTAAGATTATTTAACTTTTAATTGTTGTCCAGGATAAATCATATAATTATTTGGATCTAAACCATTTAATGCAAATAATTGATCAATAGTGATCCCGGCACGTTCAGCTACTTGTTTAGGTCCGTCACCTGGTTGAACAGTCACTGTTGATCCATCTGCAGCAGCCGAAGAGGATGGTGTTGTCGCTTCTTCTACCGTGCTAGTTGGTTGTGTTTCTTGTTGGTAAGTAGACGTTGTCGAAGGCGTTGTTTCCTCTGGTACAGTAGTACTTTGTGGTGTACTTGCTACTACTGATTCTGTCTGAGTAGTGCTTTCAGGCTCCGTACTTGATTCTTTTGTTGATGATACTTCTGATGAGGTCGTACTTTCCACTACAGAAGACGTTGTTGTAGTTGATGATGCACTTGAAGCATTGGAAGACCCATTTCTAATCCAGAAGTAAGCTCCCGCTGGAATTGCAATACACAATACTAATAATACTAAGAAGAGAGACAAAAACAGCGTGTTGCCTTTCTTTTGTTGTCGTTGAGAACTTCTTGAAGAAACTTCGTCTTCAGTGTCATAAATCGGTTGTTCCCATGGCTCTTGTGTTTCATTATTTTCTGATGAATGATGTCTATCTTTTCTGCTCAACTTATTAACCTCCTAATTTCTATCGTGAATATTATACCATAGCCAGAACGCGATTGTCTTATAAATTTTCTATCCAATGTTTTTTTAAAATAAATTTAGTAAAATATCTTGCCACTGTTTTAGCTCTACAGATGGGCTGACTTCTCTATTTTCCTGACTCGTAAGGACCGCTCCATCAATATCACAACATTTTTCTGGTTTTTTTATCAGTTTCTCCCCAAAGTATTCAAGAATCAGCGCTCTTCGACAAGTCTTTGCATTGACATAATGAAGCATTTGTTGTAGTCGATATTCCTTTTCTTTTTCTTGACGTTTTAGCCGATTTAACCACTCTTGCGGATTGCTCGTTTGTGCAATTATTTCTAACCATTTTTGTTGAATCTCATCGAATTGTTCTTGTTCATTGCTATGATATTGCAGATAAATTTCAAAACTTTGTCGTTGTTCTCTAGAAAGTTGATTAAAAAAATAATGAATGCGTTCGTCATTTTCTTTGTATAAAAGAATCGCTTCACTCGCCTGTTGGTCTCTTCCCGCACGCCCGATTTCTTGAACATAATTTTCTAAACTATCTGGTAAATCGTAATGGACAACATAACGGATATCTGGCTTATCGATGCCCATACCAAAAGCATTCGTCGCAATCAAAAATTGAAGTTTATTTTGACTAAATTGTTGTTGCAACTGTCGCCTTTGTGATGCTTCTAATCCACCATGATAATAGCCGATAGTAAAACGTGAGCGAAATAGCTGATACAAACGCTCTACCTCTTTCTTTGTCGCACAATAAATAATCATCGAGCCTTTTGCTTGTTTCATCAGGTCCTCTAGATCAGCTTCTTTTTGGGAAGTCTTTTTGACATATAAAGCAATATTTTGTCGATTAACCGAATGGATAATTCGAACTGGCACTTCTTGAAACAAGACAGTTTCAATATCATGTTGCACGGCTTTAGTAGCGGTTGCTGTCAAGGCAAGCGTTACTGGAGAGCCTAATTTCTGAGCAATTTCTCCTAGTTGTTGGTATTCTGGACGGAAATCTACCCCCCACTGAGAAACGCAATGCGCCTCATCGATCACATATAACCCAATTTTTTGTTTTTGTAATTGTTCTATCACATCTTTTTGCGTCAACATTTCTGGACTTAAAAATAAAAATTTATAATTGGACAAATGATTTAACACATAATATCGTTCCGTTCTAGATAGTAAACTATTGAAAGCAACAACTCGCTTTTCTCCTTGTTTCTGTAGTTGCATCACCTGATCCTCCATCAATGAAAGCAAAGGTGAAACAATGATAACCATTCCTTCACGCAGATAACCGGTCAGTTGGTAGCATAGACTTTTTCCATTTCCTGTCGGTAACACTGCGAGGACATCTTGATCATTCAATAAAGACTGGATGATTTCTTCTTGTCCTGAACGAAACGAAGGAAATCCAAAACGTTTTTGTAGTTCATCCTTCAGCGACATTCTTCAGTTCCCCTTTCAATACACCAATTTGATAAAAACGAAACTCTCCATAGTCTAGTGGTGCGACTTCATTTAATTCTCGATAATTCCATTCTTTGATGTTCGATAGTTGACTTAGTCGCTTAAATGTCTGCTTGGTGATCATTTTTTGATAAGGAAAATCAGTTAAATAAAGTTGCCATTCGATCAAATGATCGGTTACTGTTCCTCTTTTTAAATGACGTATCTTCATTACTTCATCAATTGAGCATCCAGATAAAATCAGTTTTCTCGTCGTTAACATACTTTGATTGAAGTTTTGCATAAGTAGTGGTGAAACCAATTGAAAAAGCAACGAATCTTTTTTTTCTTCGATTGTTTTTAGCAGCAGGTGTACTTGCTTTGCTTCATACAATTCACGTTGTACTTCATTGGTTATTTCTGTTAATTGATAAGTTAATAAACCAGGTGACTGGATACCTGAAAATTGATTGGCCAGAAAGTTAGCCGATTCAGATGTCATCGTTGAAAAGATTTCACTCAGTTCTTGGCTTAATTTTTTTGCTAGGGTTTGTCGATCTAGTTGTGTGTCAGCTAACCATTTTTTTACTTGGATAGTATAATAGGGACTAGTTTCAATCGGTAAGTATTCCTTTTTATTATTTACCAGATGAGAGACAACTTGAACAGCAAACTTGATCAACCGCCAACAATTCTCAGCGGTTCTGCCATAACGATCATAATGGAGCCCTTCTAGATCAATCTTTTTTTCTGCTAAAGTTTTTTCACCTAAATGAGTGATCATCACGTCATCTTCTAGCTGAATAAGGAACTTTTGGTCAACTAATTGGTCAATGATACGTGTAAATTCTTCTTGATTCATTTTAGGAAAACTACCATGTATAAATAATAAATGGTTTAAAAAACTATAAATCAATACCGAACTCGTTCGTTTTCCTGTGATAACTTGGTATAAGGAGCTGATCCTTAACTTGTTTCTTGTTGAAAATAAAGCTAAAATAAATGAAGTCATATTACTCCCCTTAAGAATAGGATGGTCAAAATGTCATTACTATGTAAATTAGTACCTGAGCGCTGTATCGCTTGTGGTCTTTGTCAAATCGAAGCCCCAGATATCTTTGATTATGATGAAGAAGGAATCGTTTTATTTGCGCAAGAACCAGAAGCTCATCAGCAATTTGTTTCTCAAACTGACGAGGAAGCCGTCAGAAAAGCTTATCAAAAATGTCCAGTAAGAGCTATTTTATTAGAGAAATCATGAAAACTAGTTAACCAAATGAATATAGATCAATGTAAGTGTTTCTAACAATGATGATTTGAAAAGTAGGCAGTTGACCTGGAAATGGTGTCTGAACAAATTTCTTTCTATGTTCAAGTGAAAGTTTGAGTTGATTTATCTCTAGTCTATTTATATAAAGATTGTGACTTATGTAGCTCTTCGGCAAAGTTTCTGATAAATGGACTTCTGAACTGCCTTAGATAAAGTCATGAAAGAAGCGGGAAGCTACGATAACAATAAGCTTGAATTTTTTTTAACAGTTTCTCATGTTATAAAAAATCCAAGCTTTTTTCAAAGAGCTGATACACACTTTTTACTCATTTTTAAAGTGAGCTGTAAGATTTAGGTCTGGAACTCTACTCTCCTAACCAATTGATTAACGTATTAATAATCGCTGTTTGTTGGTCTTCGTTTGTAATCTTAGCTTTACCGTCTCCCTTTTGTTCCCCATAGCTGCCAAATCCGCCATGATTTCCTCCATTAATCGAAACATATTCTGTTTGCTCAGGTAAATATTCTTTAGCTGATTCATAGGCTTTTTGATTCAAGACTTTATCATTAGACGCAGTCAGGCTTAATACAGGTAATGTCGTTTTCGCCAATGTACCTTTTTCATCAGGATAGCTTGCTAAGAAAAAGATTCCTTTTAAGTGTTTGTCAGAAGAATGCTGATTAGCATAACGACTCGCCATGACGCCCCCCAATGAGTGTCCACCAATCACATAATTTCGATTTGAAAAGTCTTCTTTGATCTTATCTGCCTTATTCCCACTAAGTATGGCTAAGTCAAGAGGCATCTTAGCGATTGCTACGGAGTACCCACTTTTTGCTAATTGTTCAGCCCAGACACTATAACTAGCTGGTTCAACCAAAGCACCTGGATAAAAAATAACCAGTGGTTTTTGACTTTTTTCTTTCGTCTCAAAAAATAAATAATCTTTTTTATCCTTTCCATTTTGGGCTATTTGACTTGCTTGACTAGATGGTTCATAGGTATTTTGTTGTAAATAGTAGTACCCAGCGCCTCCTGCTAGCCCCAAAAAAATAATTATACCAATTAATACTCGCTTAAATATCTTCACATCTCTCACCTATTCTCCTTTTATCGTACCTATTGATCGATTATAAATTCACACTAAATAAAATACGAATAAATTGCAACTCTTTTTTCTTGAAAAAGAATAAATTTGTTTAGCCAGTGGCACTAAATACGATCTTTCTTAGACCTGACTCTTCCCCTCAACAAGACCCACTATAACAAAAAAAAGGCTGATGAATGTACATTGACCTTCATCAGCCTTTAACAGTAGGAGAGCAGTTTCGTTCTCTATTGAACTAAAGTGTATTTAGTTGAGCATTTCAAATGATTATTTTCCACACAAACGGTAAACAGCTTCTGCATAGATTTCCATTGCTTTGTACATGCTGCTTAGTTCCCAACGTTCATTTGCCTGATGCATAAAATCAGGGGTATCTGGGAACATTGCACCAAATGCTACACATTGGTTCATCGTCCGCGCAAAAGTTGCACCGCCAGATACAAATGGTTCAGTCATATCACCAGTAATATCACGGTAAGTTCCTAAAAGATTTTTGATCAATTCACTGTCTAATGGAACATAAAGGGAATCTAAGAAGTCAAATTCTTCATAAGTCAAGTCATACTTTTTAGCAGTTTCTGTTAGTTTTTCTACGAGTTCATCTTTTTTGAAAGTTACTGGGATACGCATGTCGACCCCGATTTTAGTTTGTTCAGGAGTGATTTCCAGACTAGCAAAGTTCATTGTCAATTCGCCAGATTGTTCATCCACCGTTTTTCCTACCACGTTTTCACCAGTAGCATTTTCTTGAACTAATTGACCTAAGAAGTTGATTGGAGCAAAATCAAATACTTCAGAAAGAGCAATCGCTAAACGAGAGATTGCATTGACACCTTCTGCTGCATCTTTGGCATGGATACTTTTTCCAAGAACGACAATTGATTCTCCTTGATCTTCAAAGTCAAATCCATGTTTTTTCAATGCTTCTTTGACTTCAGCTAATTTTTCACCAGCATAAGGAGCTGCATCTGGAACGACATTCAGTGCGCCACCAGCTTTAACTGAAAATTCAGATGTTCCCGGTCCAGTTAGGTAAGCTTGTAGTAATCCTTTTTCAGCATAAATCAATGGAAACTCTGCATCTGGTGCGAATCCTTGCGTAATACCTTCTTCTTTTTCATTGTATTTATCTAAACAACGCCACAAGTTTTCTTCATCGGTTCCAAAAATAAATCGGATACGTGTATTAAATTCAACGCCTGCATCCATCAAAGCTTTGACAGCATACATTGCAGCGATGGAAGGTCCCTTGTCATCTTGTGATCCTCGTCCAATCAACCAACCATCTTTGACAGTTGATTCAAATGGTTTAGAATCCCAATTGTTTTCATCGCCAGCTGGAACGACATCCATATGACACAAGATACCAAATAGCTCATCGCCAGATCCGACTTCCGCATAACCATAATATCCTTCTGGATCTTTAAATGTCTTGAATCCTAGATTTTCACTGATTTCTAACACTTTATCCAATGCTTCGATCACTTTTGTCCCAAAAGGATGCCCTTCACCAGTATCTGATTCGTCCAGAACTGAAGGGATTCGAATCAATTCATTTAAAGATTCCAATGCTTGTTCATGATGTTGTTTTGTTACAAATTGTTTCATGTTACTAGCCTCCTAATATAATAAAAAGGTTATGTCAAAACAACAGACACAACCTCTTTTTTCAAACAATAAATAGTTGAGCTTGGATCTTGTCCATTCACATCAAGTAGAAAACCATGTACACTCTAAGTCACGGTTTTGTCTACTTTGTTATAACATTGCCGCTACACCTAAGATAACACAAATGGCTACAAATAGGATAGCAATCAATTTTCCTGTGAATTTCCACCAAACGGAAATATCAAAACGAGCGATCGCAACAGCCCCCATAACGATTGCTGATGTTGGTGTGATCAAGTTGACCAAACCAGATGCTGATTGATAAGCAGTGATAACTAAATCTTTACCAACGCCTGCAAATTCACCCATTGGTCCCATGATTCCCATAGTAGCTGCTGCTAGTCCAGAAGTTGATGGGATCAAGAATGACATAGGGATATAGAAGATAAACGTTAAGATCAAGAAGACACTAGATGACAATGAACTTAATCCTTGTTCACCCCAATGTAAGATCGTATCAGTAATTAAACCATTATTCATCACAACTTGGATACCACGTGCAACAGCTACCACGATCGCAACACCGATCAAATCTGAAGCTCCTGCTAAGAATTCAGAAATAAAGACTGATTCTTTCATTCCGTAAGTGATTGCCACTACAATAGCCATCACTAAGAACAACATGGTAATTTCTGGGAAATACCATTCTCCTAAAGGAAGCATGTTTTTACCTAAAACAGTTCCGACTACAGGTAACCCTGTTAACCAGTTAGTTAATGATTCAAAAATCGTAAAGTTTTTATTCAATGTTGTCCAAGGAATTAAACTAATGATCATAATACCAAAGGTAATGAAAAATAGGATATTTACATGTTTTTGTCTTTTAGTAATTGATTCTTGACGACCAATTGAATCGATATCAAAATGTTTGATGTCTTCTTCACGTTGTTTATATACAAGTGATTTCGTTGGGTCTTTTTCCACTTTAGATGCGTAACGGTAGACATAAGCAATTGAGATAGCCAATAGTACCACGAACATCAAGAAACGTAACCCGATTCCTTCACCCATTGAGATACCAACTGCTTGAGAAGCGACCCCAGTAGCAAATGGATTAACGGTTGAAGCTAAACAACCAACTTGTGACCCTACTAAAACGATAGCTACTGCAACAACTGTATCAAACCCAACAGCCATCATAACAGGAATCAATAAAGCATAGAACGGAATAGTTTCTTCCGCCATACCATAAGTTGAACCACCTAATGCAAATAAGATCATCAACACAGGGATCAACATTTTTTCTTTTCCTTTAAAGCGTTTTACAACGGAAGCAATCCCTGCATCCAAAGCACCAGTTTTATTGATAATACCTAAGAAACCACCCACAACTAAAATAAAGAATGAAATTGGAATAGCAGCCGGTGTTTCTTTCGTTAATTCCCCAGCAGGTACACCTAGCATCCCATTAATCGGTGCCATAAAGATATCCCATAGCCCCTGAGGATTTTGCTCTACTCGTTCATATGATCCAGCAATGATGTTGCCTGCATCATTGACACTATAATGTCCAGCTGGTATGAACCAAGTTAGTACAGCGATAATCGCAATAATAATAAATAAGACCGTATACGCTGAAGGCATTTGAAATTGTTTCTTCTTTGTTTGTTCCATGTTCTTCTCCCTTTCTTGTAACATTAGAATCTTATAAGAGTGATTCCATCAGTTATTTTATCAAAAAGAATACGATAACCAAAACAATAACCTATTGATTTGGCAAATTTTATTCAAAAATCCTGCTTTCACTCCTTTCTCTATAGAATTTAAGGTAAAGCTTTTTCAATACAATTATAGCGTTTTCCACTTCCATTATAACAAAACTATTTATCATTCAAAAAGTGATTAATTTCACATTTTGTATCATAAAATACATTTTTATGCATAAACAAAAGAAATACTCAAACACCGTTTATAAAACGCTTACACAACGTAGGTTACTGAATTTTTTTTCATTAAAATTTCCGATATTTTTTTATTTTCTTGAATTCTTTTTAGAAAAAACAATTTTTATTTTCTCATCCCCTTTTTTTTCTAATAGTTGGACTACTTTTTCAGAAATACTAGTACTGACAAAAACGGCTCCTTAACTTTTTATATTGTAAAAGTTAAGGAGCCTTGACTGATTTTTTTAATGATAAAATAATTAAGAAAGTGGCATCAATTCATGCTTCCCTCTAAAAATGGATAAACGAGCATGAGCTGCTGTACTATTTATTTGTTGTTCGTCACTGTATGTCTTTGTGCCAACTGGTGTTGTTTCCGACTTAACCATGGCAATAATTTTGCGTGTAAAACCAAAAAGGCAGCACTGACGATAAATCCTTTAATGATATTAAATGGTACGATTCCGATCAGGACATAATTAGCTAACGGCATCCCTAACATTTGATTAGCATTTAAACCTAAAAACATAAGGTACAATGGGGTAATCACAAAATAGTTTGCGATACTCATGAAGATCGTCATTGCGATCGTACCAGAAATCACACCTAAAAACTTATTTTTCCCTACTTGAGTCTTCTTACGGAAGAAGTAGAAAATAGGTAAGGTAAAGATAGCTGTTGCTAAAAAGCTGGCTGTATCTCCTACCAAATTATCTGGTGAAAAGCCAGTAGTGATCAAGTGTAAGATCGATCGCAAGAAAGCTGTAACCAATCCAGCAACTGGACCAAATAAAAACATACTGATCAGTACTGGGATATCACTAAAATCGATCTTTAAAAAACTAAAGGCTGGCATGATCGGAAATGCGATATATTGCAAAACCAATCCGATCGCAGCAAATAATGCCACAGCGACCATTTTTTGTACACGGGTGTTCTTCATTTGAAATCCTCCTGTTAGGACTCCTCTTCAGCGAACTTTTCGACGAACTTTTTGCAAATAAAAAAACTCTCTAATAACAGGGAGAGTTAGAGTTATTTGGCAACAAACTACGTCAAATAAGCTCTATCTTCTTTATCCAGACTATACTGTCGGTATCGGAATTTCACCGATTCAGCTACTTAGGTAAAGTAGGTCGTGGACTATAACCACCGGTCGGGAATTTCACCCTGCCCCTGAAGACGAACCATTTATAATTTTGTTTACCTTTACATTATACATCGCTTGAGAAAAAATGCAATCATTTATTCTTATAATAAGTAAGTAATCATTTTGATTGATTCAATAAACTGCTGACTTCTTTTTTGTTCAACTCACGATAGTCGCCAGGGCGTAAGCCTTGAAGCGTCAAATCGCCGTATTTTTCTCGTTTTAATTTTTGAACAGGTAAGCCAACTGCTTGAAGCATATTTTTTACCTGATGATTTCTACCTTCATGGATAGTCAATTCAACGATACTATGATTTGTCTTAGGATCCACAGATAATATTTGGTAACGTGCTGGTGAAGTTCGTTTCCCTTCGATTTTTATCCCTTTCGTCAAGGGAGATAACATCGTTTTAGTAGCAATCCCTTTGACTTTTGCCACATATACTTTGTCTACTTCATGTTTCGGGTGGGTCAAACGTTGCGCAAAATCACCGTCATTAGTCAAGAGCAATATACCCGAAGTATCATAATCTAATCGTCCTACTGGATAAATTCGTTCTTTCACCATTGGAAGCAAATCAGTTACGACTTTTCGCCCCTTGTCATCAGCAACAGCGGAAATCACGCCTTTTGGTTTATATAGTAAATAGTACCCGTATTCTTCTTGATAAATCGGCACTTCATCTACTTCGATCAAATCACGTTTGCTAACTTTTACTCCCAGTTCTTTTACTACTTTGCCGTTGACTTTTACTCGTCCAGCCAAAATATATTCTTCCGCTTTACGTCTGGAAGTGATCCCTGCATGCGCAATTACTTTTTGTAGTCTTTCCATTATATCTGTTCTCCTTCATCCATTTCATCAAAGAATAAGTCGAGTGAAGACTCTTCGTTTAATGAATGCTCCATTGCTTGTATATCTGGTAAGTCTTTTAATGAGTTGAGACCAAAATAATCTAAAAAATAAGGAGTCGTCCCATACAAAATAGGTCGTCCAGGTCCTTCCACGCGTCCTTTTTCTTCAATCAACTGATGAGCAGCTAGCCGTTGAATGGCACCTGAGACTTGAACCCCACGAATTTGTTCGATTTCTACTCTGGTAATCGGTTGTTTATATGCAATGATCGCCAACGTTTCGACAGCTGCTTGTGAGAGAGTATTAGACGTCCCTTGGGCATAGCGTTTCAACAATGGCGCTAACTCTTTTTTGGTTGTTAAAACGACATGTGCCTCTGTTTCCAAAATATGCAAAGCACTAGCTGGATCATTTTCATATCTTGTTTTTAATTCCGTTAATAAAGCCACTGTCTCTTCTTTCGTAATAGTTAACAGATAGCTGATTTCTTCTAACCCGATTCCTTCCTCGCCAACAATAAATAAAATGGCTTCAAGTTCACTTAATTTTGTCATCTTTGGTATCTCCTACTGCTAGATAAAGCATGATTGTTTCATAATTTCCTTCTTGTTGCGCAACGATCTGACCATTTTTCATCATTTCTAATAAAGCCATAAATGTAGTGACTACTTCTGTTTTCGAAGGCGTTTCAAAAAAAGACTCAAAAGAGCATCCCTTATGATGTTGCTTAAGACGCTCTTCAATAAAGATGATACGTTCTTCAATTGTTGTATCATCAGGAGTAATCGTTTTTTCAACTTTCTCTGAGAATTTCTTTCGCTCTAAGATTTTTTCCATCGCATGAAACAAATCAATCTTTTTGACTTGTCCACGTTTCAATGGTTTCTCTTGTCCAATGAGATCGTCTACTGCAACTGGTTCTTTCGTATAATATAAGCTTCTCTCTTGGGCTTTTTCGGTTAACTGCTCTGCAGCATACTTATACTTTCGATATTCCAATAATTGATTGACTAATTCGTCACGCGGGTCCTCTTCCCAATACTCATCTTCAATGATTGCTTCTTGAACAGGTAACAAAGTTTTGCTTTTGATCGCCATCAACGTGGCAGCCATCACTAGATATTCTCCAGCAACAGCAAGTTCAAGAGTTTTCATCGTATGGATATAACTCATGTATTGCTCAGTGATCGTTGCAATCGGGATATCATAAATATCGATCTCCATTTGCTGGATCAAATGAAGGAGTAAATCTAAGGGTCCTTCAAATATATCTAATTTGATATTGATTTCTGTCACCATATTCACTCTTTCTTCTTGTTTCGATCGACCCATTTTGCGAGATAAGGACGGGTAATCTCTGTTGGTCGTATGGAAAAGTCTGGGTATTTTTCTTGAAGTTCATCAAGCATTTGAAAGCCCATCTGATCTCCCCGATAAGATGGATTCAATGAAACATCGTGAATAATCAATTCCTGATTTTCACCCCAATAAACACCAATAATCCCTTGAATATTCGTTGAACCTTCTGGTGTGAAGAAAAAAAGTTCATATCCTTCTTCTGTTTCATAGGTATTGATTTCTTTGAGTAAATTCGATTTATCCGTTAGTTTCTTATGAAAACTTAACAGTCCCATAGCAATTTTACGATTTTCTTTTCGGTAATGTGTTAACATTTTTTCACCTTCCTATGACTAAGCCCTTGGAAAATGCTGCTTATAAACATCCGTCATTCTTTTCTTTGTGATATGTGTATAAATTTGTGTTGTTGAGATATCAGCATGTCCTAACAACTCCTGTACCGTTCGAAGATCTGCACCATTTTCCAGCAAATGTGTCGCAAAACTATGCCTTAAAGTATGAGGGGTCACCTCTTTATTGATTCCTGCTTCACGCACTAATTGTTTAAGGTTTTTCCAGATACCTTGCCGTGATAACCCTGTACCATGATGATTGACAAATACATGCGTTTCAGAAGGATTCGCTACAAGGAGGGGGCGTGCTTCGTCTAGATACCGCTCCAACCATTGGATCGCATAATCACCTAGTGGTATGATCCGTTCTTTGTCCCCTTTACCAAGTGTTTGGACCAAGCCGAGCGACAAGTGAAGATCACTTAGCTTTAAACCAACGAGTTCACTGACACGCATACCTGTTGCATACATGACTTCTAGAATTGCTCGATCTCTGATCCCTAGATTTTTGGTTGTATCAGGTGTTTCGATCAATCGTTCAACCTCAGTCAAGGATAAGGTACTAGGTAACTTTTGAACCTTTTTAGGCGTATCAATGTGTTGCATCGGGTCATGATCAGTCAATCGTTCTTGACGTAAGAATTGATGAAATCTTCTCAAGCTAGTAATCATTCTGGTCACGGTTGCTGGAGCTTTCTTTTCATCATGCATCTTTTCCAGATAATTGATCACGACGTAGCGATCGACATCTTGCCAGGAAGTGATTTGCTCATCTTCTAAATAGTGAAGATACTGTAACAAATCTCGTTCATAACTTTTTCTCGTATTTAATGACAAGCCACGTTCAATCGTCAAATAGTGGAGATAATCATTAATTTCTTCATTCATAATAATCCACCTCGTGCTCTTCTATCATATCAGATACCCTTCATTTTCGATAGTCTATTTTACAGCTAGGCAAAGAAAAAGCCGTCTAGCAATCAGACGGTTTTGCTTTCTTTTTCTTTAGTGTAACATTTTTGACAAATACCATGAAATGTTAAGCGATGATCTTTTACCAAAAAGTGATACCGTTGCTCCACAATTTCTTCCACTTCACACAATAAATCTTCTTCAACCTCTTCAATCGTGCCACATCGTAAACACAATAAATGATGATGGAAATGTTTTGCTCCTTCTTTTCTCAAGTCATAGCGAGCAACACCATCATTGAAGCTGACTTTATCAATGACTTTCAAATCGGTCAAAATCTCTAACGTCCGATAGACAGTAGCTAACCCAATTTCTGGACTCTTTTTTTTCACTAGAAAAAAGACTTCTTCTGCCGATAAATGTTCTTTCTCATTTTCTAAAAGTACTTGTAAAGTTGCTTCTCTTTGTGGGGTTAATTTGAACCCCGACTCGTGCAATTGTTGTTTCGTTTTTTTCATTACTGACATCGCATTCATAACCATGTATTCAACCCCGACAATTTATAATAATTATAATCAAACAAAAGGAATCTCTTTCTAAATTAAAATAATTATAAGCTAGTTAAGAAAAACATGCAAGGTATTCTCAATTAGATTTTCTAATTCGTTTCGTTACGCCTGCTTCTTGTTTGACTAGTCCTTGTTTTAATAGATTGCCGATTGCTCGTTTAAAAGCTCCCTTGCTTATACCAAAAGTTTTCATGATATCTTCCGGATCAGATTTGTCAGTAAAATAGATTTGCTCATCTGCTGATCGTTCGATGATCGTTAAAATCATTTGTGCATCATCAGAGATTGCTTCATATGCTCTTGGTTTTAATGAAAGATTCAATACTCCATCAGGTCTCACGCCAATTACTCGTCCTTTGACTTGTTCACCTAAGCGCGGCTCATTATAGCGTTCAGATGGGTGGATAAATCCGATATAATAATCATCTGTTAAGACGTACGTTCCGGTCAGTTTCAAGCGGTAAGCAACGCCTGTAATGTCTTTATTTTTGATTTCTTCTGTTCCACGTTTACTCAATGATTTAAAAATCTTTTCATCGGCTAAACTACCCCAAATTCGGTCTTTGCTATCGACTCTTAAAGCAACCATTAAACAATCGCCTTTTTTAGGCCAAAGTTCTGTCATCGTTGGTAGTTCATCTAATGAGACTACAAAATCTTTGTCGGGTAATCCAATATCGACGAATACTCCTAAATCTTTTCGTGAAGCAGTCACTGTACCAAAAGCATAATGACCAATTCGACTTTTAGGAATCAACGTAGTAAAACGATTTTCATGTTTTTGATTTTGATAACCAAACCCTTCGACTGCTTCACCGATACGATAGGTCCCTTCGGTTTTACTTAATCCAAAAGTTTGTCCATTTTTCTGGACAAAGTAATTTTTTTCATTTTCATCAATTACCATTCCGGTAAATATTGTTGCCAATAATTCATTCATCTTATTTCTCCTTATTTATAAAAGATTCAGCCATCTTTTCTTAGCTATCATAACATAATGTTCCCATGATTAGTAGTTGGTTTGGTCTTAGTCGTCGCAAAAAAACTCAGACATCGTGTATCTGATCCTATATGGTCATCCACTTAGTTCCATACGATCTACGATATCTGAGTAGTATTTGATCATTGTCTATCTAGCAGATTAATGGCTGCCATTTCCGCCAAACCAGCCTGTTTTACAATTGATCGTCACAATATAAAATGGTAATGCACTTTCACCGATTCCACGCATCAAATTAGATTGGGTTGAAGTAGCATAAAGATTATAGTAACCTTCACCATTTTCGATTCTCGCTTTTTCTAGTTTATATCCACCTGCCACAATGTAGCCTCGTTGAATACAAGTAGCAATAACACTTTGTTGGACTCCTGGTGCCCAATTCCATGCTGGATTAGATGCATCAGCCACATCACTTTGTCGAGTTGACATGATGGGTTGATTGGCTGAATTAGTCTTATTGGTAGTTGAACTAGATTTTGCTTGTTGTGCAGCCAGAGCTGCAGCTTGTTTGGCTGCTTCAGCTGCTTTTTTTGCTTCTTCAGCTTTTTTTGCTTCTTCTTTTTCTTGTGCTTCTTTCTGCTCTTTCGCAGTCAAGGTTTCATCTACTTTTTTTAGTTGATCTTTTAAAGCGACAGCTAGCTCTTCATTTTTGATTTGCTCTACAGCATTTTTTGCTTCGTCATACTGCTCTCTGTTCGCACTGTCTACGACTTGATTATCATGATAGACAACGTTCACTTTATCTTTAGCCGTCTGCAATTGTTTGTATTGGTCCTCTGCTTCGGTTTGCGCTTGCTTGATCAGACGTCCAAAAGCAGTTTCATTTGTAGTCATTGGTTGAATGGCTTGATCCTCTTTTAGTTTGGGATCAGCTGCTAAATGATCATCGTCAATCACTACCGAAGTAAATAACTGGTTGACACGTTGAATATCTTTGATTTTGGTTTGGATATCCTGGAATGTTTTTTCTAATTCAGGGTATTCTTTCTCTTTTTTTACGTCATTCAGATCAGTCTTTAGTTTAGCTAAGTCTTGATTGATCATTGAAGTACGGATAAACTGGTGAGACGGATCTGTATAAAAAGCATTCAAGGCTGTTTGTAGATCTGCCACCTTTTGTTTTTGTCTTTCTTCTTGTGCAGCGATTTGTGCCTGAACATCTTGCTGATGGTCATAATAAGCCCAACCACCGACTCCGAGCAAGACGATTGCTGCTAAAGCCAGATACGGTCCTTTTTTCGATCTTTTTCGTTTCCCCTCATCAGTCTTTGCTGATGTAACTGGTTCTTTTTGTTCCGTTTCTGTCCTTTGATCGATTTCATTTGATAATTCTGTTTTTTCTATAGCTTCTGGTTTTGAAGAATCTTTCTTACGAATTTCTTCTTTTGGTTCTTCTTCTTTTGGTTCTTCTTCTTTTACCGATTCTTCTTTCGGTATTTCTTCTTTTAGAACTTCTCCGTTTGATTGATTCTCTTGTGATGGAGCTGCTTTCGGAATATCTTTTTCTGAAACTTCAGGTTTCAAATTTTCGTTTAACGCTTCGTCCTCATGGGTTGAGTTTTTATCGACATCTTCCGCACTCGTTTTTTCTTCGACTTCTTTTTTTCCTATCAAAAGTTTTTCTGACGATGATTGGACGTGAGTCGTTTTTGAAGCGGGCACTGGTTCTTCAGTTTGTTCCTTAGAAGAAAGCAGTTGATTTTCTTCTGAAGTTTGGGGTGCCGTTAAGCGTTCATGATTTTTTTCTGTTGCCGTTTCGAACGTTTCTTCTTGATCAATCGCTTGATGGTCAGGTGGCTGAACAACGCTATCCTTCGTATCAACTGTTTCCTTTTCTTTCGTTTCACGTTCGTTAGTTCCTGGCACTGTACTTTCTTGTTTTGAATCAGTCTCTTTGGCATTTTTAGCTGCGAGTTCCTCTTGGATCATTCGCATCAATTCTTCTGCATGTTCTTCTGTTGTATCTTCTCTATGAGCTTTGATATAAGCAGATAAAATCGAATTTTCTTTTTCATGATCAACAAATTCTTTTAATTCAGCTACTCTTTTTTGTTGTTCTGCTTCGAGTTCATCCGTCATTTCATCGCCGTTAACTTGTTTTTTCGAATCAGTTCCTTCTTCACTTGTTGACGGCTTTGTATTTGCCTTTTTAGTGACTACATCTTCAGCATCATTAGTTTCTGCTAGATTCGTTTCTTCAGATGATTCTTCTTTAAACAAGGCCATGACCGATTCTAATGGTAACTCTGTTAATTCTGACCATTCGATTGGATCATTTAATTCCGTGTCAGGAAAATGTTCTTCTGAAGAATCTATTGGTAATTGACTGTTGTTCTTTTCTTCATTCGTGTGTTGGTCTTGCTCTTTTATTTGGTAACCACAATCAGGACAAATCAACTTTCCTTTGATTTTCTTTGATCCACACGTTGGGCATTTTTTTATCACTGAGCGATCGGCTCCTTTTGTTAGGTTTACGCTACCATTTAATCTACCATATTCTGAAAGTTTCGCCAAGAGCCTATTTTGATCAAACGGATGTCAAATAGTATAACTCGTAAAAATAAAACAAATAATTTATAAAAAGTTTCTTATAATTACGCATAGATACGCATTTATTTATGTTTTCATCATCATAATGTTAATAGCGCATCAATTATTTGTTTATTATGATCAGATTCAAGCTTTTGACTCAGCTATTGACTAACAAAAATAGCACGGCATCATCTATTCTGATCCCGTGCTACTTTGTTTTCACTAAAGGCTACTCGCTATTTTAAAAGACAGTCATTGTCTATAAGATTCAAAATTTGAATCCTATTTTTACTCTAAGAAATCTTTCAATTGTTTTGAACGTGATGGATGGCGTAATTTACGTAACGCTTTCGCTTCGATTTGTCGAATACGTTCACGTGTTACTCCGAATACTTTCCCAACTTCTTCGAGTGTTCTGGTACGACCATCGTCTAAACCAAAACGTAGGCGGAGAACATTTTCTTCGCGGTCAGTCAATGTATCTAAAACATCTTCTAATTGTTCTTTTAACAATTCATAAGCCGCATGTTCTGCAGGACTAGTAGCTTCTTGGTCTTCAATGAAGTCTCCTAAATGAGAATCATCTTCTTCACCAATTGGTGTTTCTAAAGAAACTGGCTCTTGCGCGATTTTCAATATTTCACGTACTTTTTCTGTAGGAAGGTCCATTTCTGCACCAATTTCTTCTGGCGTCGGTTCTCTTCCTAAATCTTGAAGTAATTGACGTTGGATACGGATCAATTTATTGATGGTTTCTACCATATGCACTGGGATACGGATCGTACGTGCTTGGTCAGCGATGGCACGAGTGATTGCTTGTCTGATCCACCATGTAGCATAAGTTGAAAATTTGAATCCTTTACGATAGTCAAATTTTTCAACAGCTTTCATCAAGCCCATATTTCCTTCTTGGATCAAATCAAGAAATTGCATGCCACGTCCAACATATCTCTTAGCAATACTTACGACCAAACGAAGGTTTGCTTCAGCTAAACGCTGTTTTGCTTCTTGATCACCTTCTTCGATTTTTAAAGCAAGAGCTACTTCTTCTTCCGCAGTTAATAGGGAAACACGACCAATCTCTTTTAAATACATACGAACTGGATCGTTGATTTTTACACCAGTAGGTGCTGACAGATCTTCTGTTTTTGCTTGTTCCGCTTTTTTCTCTGCACTCTTCAAGCTATGGATCGATGGATCTCCATTTTCATCAACAACGCTGATTCCAGCATCCTCGACTTTTTGGATCAATTTATCCATCTCATCCGCATTCAATGTGAATGGCGTTGCAAGTTTATTTGAAAGATCATCATACACGACTTGTCTTTTTGGTTTGTTTTCTTTGATAAAAGCTGCTACTGCTGCTTCATACTTTTTATTCTCTGTTACATTTGCCATAAAAGAAGGCCCCCCTTGAGTAGCTATTCGGCTTGTTTTAACTGTTTTGTTAAATTAATGATCTCAATCGTTAATTCCAATTCTAATCGCTTGTTTCCAGTTCTTCTAGCCTCTTGCTGCATTTGTTTTTTTAAAGTTATTTCATCAGCTAAACTAGACTTTCTGATTACACGCAATAAGTCTTGGATTTCTCTTGGTGTGCTTTCTTCGGCTACACGCAAATACTCGATTTCCACCACTAAACGCCTTAAATTTTCATCTTGCAAAAAGTCCAAAAACTCCGCAAGGTTGAATTCATCATGTTGTGACACAAATGCATCGAATAAAAAATATACTTCTGCATAAATGTCATGAATAAACTGAAATTGCTGTTCTTTCAAAAGATTACGGACAGATATCTCTTTGAACACTCTGTACAAGAGCATTTGTTCCGCTTTTTCTACTTGAGTCAGCGGTCTCTTTTTCGTTATTGCCGTCCGTGAAATAGCTGGTTCTGGCAATGTCGTTGGTTGGTTGGTTCGATTCGTTTGATTTTCCCTGCGAAAATCCCGTATTTGCTTTTGCAGGGTTTCACGACTAAGTTGAAATTCGGTCGCTAGTTGCGACAAATACATATCTTGTTCGATTGGCGAGACAACTTGACTAAGTTCTCTCGATACCTCTTCTAAGTACTGGATTTTATCTTTTTCATTCTCCAGGTTCTTGTCTTGCTTCAAATAACGTGACTTGAAAGTAAAGACCGTTTCACGACCATGAAAGATCAGTTCATTAAAGGAGTCATTTCCATATTTACGTAAATATTCATCGGGATCAAGTTTTTCCGGAATCACAACGATTGATAATTGCAATCGACTATTTTGTCGTAACAATTCGATCCCTCGATTCGTTGCCTCGAATCCTGCCTTATCTCCATCGTAACAAAAAACTAGTTCTTTGGTTACTCGTTCGATCTGCTGGATCTGTTGATTCGTTAAACTCGTTCCCATGGAAGCTATCCCATTTTTTACACCTGCTTGCCAAGAAGCAATGACATCCATGAAACCTTCAAATAAAAGAACTTCACCGCTTTTTCGGATATCACTACGTGCTTTATCCAAGTTGAACAACACTTGTCTTTTATTGAATAATTCTGTTTCTGGACTATTCAAATATTTGGGTTGATCTTTTTCTTGTCCTTTTTCTGGTGCAAGCCAGCGTCCAGAAAAACCAATCGTGCGCCCTTGAGGGTTTCTGATAGGAAACATGATACGTTGGTAAAACCGATCAGATATTCCTCCATCCTCATGAGAGATAAACAAACCAGAACGTTCCAACACTTCTTGATCGTATGCTTCAGTTTTAAATACTTGTTTCAAAAATGAACGTTCATTCGGTGCAAATCCGATCGCAAATTCTTCAATCAATTCTAGTGTCAAACCACGTTGTAGTAAGTAATCTAAAGCTTGCTCGCCTACTTTCGTGTGTAGCAACATATGATGATATACTTCTGCGGCTTTTTCATGCGCTAAAATCAATTTTCCTGTAATTGAATCGCTATTTTCGAAGGGAAGTGTTTGTTTGCGCCATTGATCTTCTAACTGAATTTGTTCAAAATCAGCAACTTTGACGACTGCTTCTGGGAAACTAAGTCCTTCTAGTTCTTGAAGAAAAGTAAAGACGTTTCCTCCTTTTCCGCAACCAAAGCAATGAAAAATCTGTTTATCTTCAGCCACCGAGAAAGATGGTGTTCGTTCTTCATGAAAAGGACACAAACCTAAATAATTCTTTCCAGATTTTTTTAATTGGACGTATTGACCAATCACCTCAACAATATTCGTTTGTCCACGAATCGTTTCAATGACTTCTTGAGGAATCCGTTGAGCCATGCTTTCACCCCCTGTAAATAGCTAATTGGCATCTGTCAAAGAGATACCTCAGGAGAATAACCGGTAAAAAATCGCACTAACGAAAATCAGTGCGATTTTAAAGGACACAATTATACATGTTTCATTCTATCACAATTCTAAACTTTTTCAAGTATAATACTTGTCATTCTAAGAACAAGCAACGGTTTATTTCGTTGTTGCTAATTTATTCAATAAGTAGTCACGGATATTGGTCTTTCCATAAATCAGTCTCAAAATGATATTAACGATCATAAAACCAATGAAATATGGCCAAGCCGTTCCTAACCCTAGATCAACTTCTAACAGATGATGGAAAAGCATCGCTGCTACATAAATCCCCACAACAGTAGTTACCGCTAAGAAAATTCGCAACGGATTAAATGGATAACACGCTTTGACTACTGCCATACAGCTGATTCCGATCAATAGATAATACATTAAAGTGGTCGTTTGCAACTGGGTAAATGGCAAAACTTTTCCTAAAATATAAACCACAATAATATTCAATACGACTAGCAATGCATTTGGCAATGCATTGATCAATGCTGTTGGTAAATAACGATAGGTAATCTTTCGTTTATCTTGTTCAAACGATAAGAAGAAAGAAGGATAACCTTCAATAGCTAAGTCAATCAATGTGATCTGGATTGGGATGAATGGAAACCCGATTGCAGTAATTGCGCATAAGATAGAAAGAATAAACGAATAGATCGTCTTGATAAAGAAAATACCTGAAACTTTGGTCACATTGTTCACGACACGACGCCCTTCGAATAAGACTTCTGGTAAAGTCGTAAAATCAGAATCAAGTAAAACGAGATTAGCAATTTGTCTTGTTGCACCGTCTCCTTCAGCCATGGCGATACTGCAGTCTGCTTCACGCAGTGCCAACACGTCATTGACTCCATCCCCAGTCATAGCCACAGTTCCACCACTTTGTTTTAATTCATTCACTAATGTTTTCTTTTGTTGTGGACTCACACGACCAAAGACCGTGTATTCATGAGCGGCTTCCCGGACAGCTTTTTCTTCTGTCATCGTAGAAAGATCAACATACGAATCATAATTTGGTAAGCCTGCACGGCGGGCAATATTTGAAACTGTGAACGGATTATCACCTGAAATAACCTTTAGATTCACACCTTCAGCATGTAAATAAGCTAATGTTTCTTCTGCATTTTTACGTATTGGATCGTCAATCTCAAACAGCGCGATTGGTTCAACGCCTTTTGGCTCTCCTTCAGTCAAATGTTGTTCAGGAGCGACACCCAACATCAATACACGGTAGCCATTTGCTTGAGCATCCACCAAACTTTCTGGCAGTTGTGATTTTTCAACCAAACGTTCAGGAGCTCCTACATAGATCACACCTAATTCAGGAAACTCCATCGCTCCCCATTTTCGGTCAGAAGAGAAAGCTAACTTTTCAGTCACAGTATAGCGATTAGCTACTTGAAAGTAATCTCTAAGTGCCCGCATGGTAAGATTATTGTCACTGCTTTCAGCTAGATAGGTTCCCATGATTTCAGGAATCGCTTTTTCGTACTTAGGATTTAGGGCTTCGACCCGTTGGATACTCATTTTTCCTTCAGTGATCGTCCCTGTTTTATCCAAGCAAAGCGTATCTACATGAGCAAGTGTTTCAATCGAATACATATCTTGGACTAAGATTCTTTTCTTTGCTAATTTCGTTACACCAGTAGTCAGTGCAATACTAATCAAAAGGACTAAGCCTTTAGGCAACATCCCTAGTAATGCTGCTGCCGAAGCAATAACAGAAATCTTAATGGAAGCATCACGGATAAATAACGCTTCTAAAAATAAAATAATACCTAATGGAATGATAATGAAGCTAGTAAATTTCGATACTTTTCGAATAGAATCGACAAGTTCAGAATGAATCGCTTTATGGGTTTTTGCTTCACTCGTTAGGCGAACTGCATAGTTGTCTGCGCCAACACGAATCGTTTGAGCTAAAACAGAACCACTGGTTAAGAAACTACCTGAAAGCAATTCATCTCCTTCGGTTTTGACAATCAGGTCTGACTCCCCTGTCAATAGTGCCTCATTGGCTTCTGCGCGTCCTGAGATCACTCTTAAATCAGAAGGGATCTGTTCCCCTGCACCAATCTTTACGACATCTCCTAAAACTAATTCTTTCGTTGAAATCGACTGCTCTTTTCCTTCGCGGACAACTCGTACCTCTGATTGCGAAACAATCGATAACTTTCTTACTAGATTTCTAGCATGGATTTCTTGATAGATACCAATAATGATATTCACCACAATGATTGCCAGGTAAGCCATATTGGAATAGGCACCGACCAATAGTAAGCAAATCCCAATACCAAAATTTAAAAAGTTGAACAGCGTTAGTATATTGTCACTAAGAATCTGCTTAGTACTTTTTGATGCATCCTCTTGGTAATCATTTTGCTGCCCAGAGGAAATTTTTTGTCTCACTTCTTCCTGAGTAAGACCATTCATTTCTTTCGTTTCCATTTTTCGCCAACTTTCAAAAAATAATCAATATATTTAAGTCTAGCTTGTTCTATTATTAAAAACAACTTATTTTTTACAAATTTATACAAAATAAGAACACATGATTCTATGCCGCTGAGAAATCCCAGCAAAAATCATGTGCCATTCAACCTTTATTTATATTGTTCTTCTAAACGACTCATCCACCAACCTAATGCGATACCAGCAAAAAATAAAATGGGACAAAAGATGATTCCTAGTAAACTTAAATTTGTGTAATCTGTAGGAACAATCATTACCGTCGAAGCAAAAACAACTCCTAAAATAAAATGGAACAATTTACTATATGCCTTAGAAAAGATAAAATCAAATAACTTTGATAACGTCAACACGCAGACTACCGCACCTAAACCGATCGGTAAGATCACGTCTAAGCGAGCTTCTTTGAAACCATCAGCCATCGCCTTATATAACCCCATATAGACTAAAAAATTCGAGGGACTCAGTCCAGGAACAATCATCCCTAAGCCGATTAGACCGCCAGCGATGATCCAAGTTACTGTGTTTTGTTCAACTTGACCATCAAATAGTTGTGATCCGTAAAGTAAAAAGAAATAAGCCACGATCAATGTGACGATCATCAAGATGATATCACCTGATTGCCGCCCTTTCTTTCCAGCTTCTTTCCACAACGCTGGAACAGTACCTACAATACACCCAACAAAAAACCATAAAATCGTCGTTTCATATGTCCCTAATAAGAAACTCACCAAAAAGGAAAGCAAAAAGACTCCGCTGATGCCTCCTAATCCGACAGGCAAAAAGAAAAGCACGTTTTCTTTAAAATTTCTGGTTAGATGAGCTTAAAAAGAGATCAATCGTTCGTACATCCCAAAAACAGCTGCTAAAGCGCCTCCGCTTACCCCCGGTAAAATAAAACCCGAACCGATAAACATTCCCTTTACAAAGCGCAATAGCCAGTCTTTCCCTGAATCTTTCGCTACCTTTTCTGTTATGATTTGTTCTTTTTCCACTTTTTTGAGCACTCCTTCTTTCTGATAAGATAAAGATCTAGCAAAAAATCTCAGCATTACACTCAATTAGTTAAAAACTTTGTCATATAACTCAATGAGGTCTTCATTCATCTTGACAACTTTTGTGTAAAACATGTTCCCTCCATTATGATAAAGATAACCGCCATTGTAAAGCAATGAGGGGACTCGCCAATAGCGATACTTGGTTTTTTTCTCATTACCTAAAAGTGGACTCAAGACATTTTTGGAATATTCTTCTGCTATCTCCATAGTATTTTCCCCACCTCGGTTTTTTACGTAGACAATATAATCCTTACCGAAGTTATAGGCTTGTATAGCTGTATCAAGATCACATCCTTGTTTTTTTGCCTCATTGATCATTTCTGCTAAGTAGCTGACTCCTTGATCGATACTTTCTTTTTGATTATCGATCACATTGGATTTACCATAGGCGCTTTCCGAACTTTGCATCAAATCAATCCCCTTGCCTTTTGATTCTGTTAAAATGATCCCCTTGACCAAAGACTCGTACTCTTCCATATGGTACTTTTTAATTGCTGTTGTTATTTCTGGTTCGTACTTTTCTACTCTTTTAATCGATTGATAGGTTTTTCCTAAGATGATCAATACTCCTATGACCAAGACAATCAGTAAAAAAGAGACGATTCTTCGAAAGATTGATTTTTTCTTTTTTTTCATAAACATTCACCTAGTTATTTTGACATCTTTTTTTATCTTACTATTTATTATCGTTCTTGGCTATTTCTTACTAATCATTTGTTCCTTTCCTTAATAAAAACTGAAATTTTCGGAATTTTTTACTATCTTACGAAAATGATCGTTGTTTTTTTAGGAAAACAATTGCTCTTATAGGAGAATTGTCGTTATACTTTAACCAGTAGGTGATTATGTGAAAAAAGAAAAGAAATATGCAAAAATGACTGATGGAACAGAGATCTATTATGAGAAAAGCGGAAATGGCATGCCTCTGTTTTTACTCCATGGTAATGATGGCAGTGGTCGTTTCTTCTCAGAGCAAGTTCCTGTCTTTAGTCAGTTTTATACCGTTTATCTCATCGATAGTCGAGGTCACGGACGTTCAACGAATCAAGCAAATACCTTGTCTTTTCGTTTGATGGCAGAAGATCTTTATACCATCATGCTACTTGAAGGAATTACAAAAGCAAATATACTAGGTTTTAGTGATGGAGCTAATCTTGGATTGGTCTTTTCAAGTTATTATCCAGAGAAAGTACATCGATTAATATTAAATTCAGGAAATACTTTAGTTAAAGGGGTTTTATTCTCAGCGAGACTGCTTAGCTACTGTCATTATATTGGTATGTGGTTGCTTTCTTTAGTTTGCCCATCGCTTAGAAAAAATTTGTTGGTGATCAAATTGTTGTTAAAAGATATCGGTCTTTCAACAGCAGATTTAGAGAAAATTAAATGTAAAACATTGATTATTGTTGGAAAAAAAGATGTGATCAAACTGCAACACTCCCTTTACCTAGCAAAAACGATCCCAAATGCTTCTTTTGTTTTAGTGAACGAACAAGGACATCAGTTAGCTAGAAAAGATCCTCAACGTTTCAATCAAGAAGTATTAGATTTTTTGTCTGAATAATAAGAATAGTAGGTGATTTTTTTGTTAAAACAAGCCTTACAATGGTTCAAAAACCATTTAGGTCTCTTTAAAACAATCTTTTTAATTTCTGTGGTTGTCATTATCGTTAGTGAATTGATCAATATTGGCAAAACACTATCGATCGCTCAATTAGCCGAAACATTTGCAACGATCCCACTTTGGAAGACGGGGTTGATGCTCATTGTTGGATTACTATCTGTTGCACCGATGATTGGGTATGACATCATCCTTAACCGCTTGTTGGGACAAAAATTAAAAAAGAGTTATTTATTTGAAACAAGTTGGTTGATTAATACCATCAACAATGTTGCCGGTTTTGGCGGCTTTGTCAGCATCGGATTACGCTCCGAATTATACGGTCATAAAAAAGACAGTAAGCAGTTGATGCAAGCTTTGTCGAAGATCTTTTTATTTCTAATGGCTGGACTGTCTATTTATAGTTTGATTTCTTTTTTTATGGTCTTTTTTGCACCGGTTGCGCCTTTTATTAAGCAGTATTGGATTTGGTTGATCGGTGGTGGGTTATACTTCCCACTTGTTTTTGTAGTCACTACCTTAAAAAAAGAGGGCTACCTCGGAGGACTCTCATTAAAAACACAAGGACAATTGCTGCTTGTCTCGATCTTAGAGTGGTCTGGTGTCTTGTTCACCTTTCTAGCAGTTGGGGCACTTATGGATATCAAAGTCGATTTGTGGCAAACGATACCGCTCTTTATCGCAGCTTCAGTTATCGGAATCGTCTCGATGATTCCTGGTGAAATCGGTAGTTTTGATATCATGATGATTATCGGTCTTTCTGCCATAGGTGTGCCAAAGGCAACTGTAGTCGTTTGGATCTTACTGTACCGAATTTTTTATTACATTATTCCTTTTTTGATCGGGATCGTCTTTTTCTTTAAGAATATTGGCTCAACTTTTGATCAACGTTATTCTGGTATTCCTAAGCAGCTGGCAACAGAGATTGCTCATAAAGCCGTCGTCGTCCTTTTATATTTTTCTGGTATCATGATGGTTCTTTCAGCAACGATCCCACAAGCTTTTACCGAGTTTCGTTGGCTGCATAGTATCAATCCGTTAAGGTTGCATTTTATTATTCAATTCCCAAGTATGTTGTTAGGATTTCTCTTTGTCATCATGGGGCGTGGGATTGCTGCAAGAGTCAAAAGAGCCTATTGGCCAACTATTGCACTGATCTTTTTAGCAGCATCTTATGTGACGATTATTGACTTTAGCTTTACTGCAGCTATTTTCCTATTGTTACTGTTGTTGATCGTAATTGCTTCGAAAAATGAATTATTTAGAGAACAAATCATTTATTCATGGGAATGGTTGACGATTGATGGTGTGATTATTGGTGCCTTAGCGTTGCTTTACATCATTATTGGCGTTTATAATCTGCCAACATTTCCTCATCGTAAGCATCATTTTATTTCGTTCTTTTTGTTCCCGTCAGAAAAGATTTGGTTATCTGGATTATTTGCTATTATTGCAGTAAGCTTTATCATCATTCTTTTCGTCCACTTCCTACAAGGAAAGAAACAGCAAGTCGGCGAACCGTTGGATGAAGAAAAAGCGTTAAATATCCTCCATACCTTTGGCGGAAATTCTGACAGTCAATTGATTTTCTTAAAAGACAAGCGCATGTTTATTTACGAAAAAGACCAAGTTGGAACGGTTTTATTACAGTTTGCTTGTTACAATAATAAATGTATCGTGATGGGCGATCCTTCGGGTAAAAAAGAAGATTTTCCTGCTGCTATCGAAGCGTTTATTGAAGAAACTGATCGTTTGTGTTACCTACCCGTCTTTTATGAAACGAGTGAAGAAATCGTGATGATTTTACATGAATTTGGCTATGATTTCATCAAAATGGGCGAAGAAGCACATGTTGAATTAGCCAATTTCACTACTTCTGGAAAGAAAATGAAAGGGTCACGTGCGATCTTGAATCGGATTGACCGAGAAGGTTTTACTTTTGAGATTATTCACCCACCTTTTTCTGCGACACAGATGACTGAACTCAAACAAATTTCTGATCAATGGTTAGGAAGCCGAAAAGAAAAGGGTTTTTCACTGGGGTTCTTCTCAGAAGATTATCTACAGCGGGCACCGATCGCTGTTTTAAAAGACCCACAACAAGACTTAGTAGCATTTGCTTCGATCATGCCAACCTACACAGATAACAAAATCGGCACGATTGATTTGATGCGTTATGATCCTGAGAAAGCACCAGCTGGAAGTATGGATTATCTTTTCCTTCATTTATTTGAGTATATGAAAGAGGAACAGATTGAATTTTTCAACTTGGGGATGGCGCCATTATCCAACGTTGGAACCTCAAGAAAAAGTTTTATTCAAGAACGAATTGCTTACTTAGTTTATGAATTTGGTTCACTTTTTTACTCTTTCCACGGCTTGCGTGAGTATAAAGATAAATATGCGACTCATTGGACTTCCCGCTATACTTCCTATTCACGTGACAGTTGGATTGCCTATGTCATGATCGCATTATTGATCATTGATAATGCACCAGTTGACCATAAAAAGCGATTAGTAGGTTTAAAAAAATGGTTACAAAAACGCTGAATATGACAACTTATATCTAATGATGGAAGAAAAAAAGACGCATGATTCTAAAAGTCATCTGACTTGTTGAATCGTGCGTCTTTTTTATTTATCTATCCTTTGTTCTTAAGCTTCGATTTCTGTTACGATACCTGAACCTACTGTACGACCACCTTCACGAATGGAGAAAGTCGTCCCGTTTTCAATAGCAACAGGATGAATCAATTCTACATCGATCGTTACGTTGTCGCCAGGCATGACCATTTCCGTTCCTTCTGGCAAAACAATTGTTCCTGTTACGTCAGTTGTGCGGAAATAAAATTGTGGTCGATAATTATTGAAGAATGGTGTATGACGTCCGCCTTCTTCTTTAGTCAAAACATAAACTTCTGCTTTGAATTTAGTATGAGGTGTAATTGAACCAGGTTTGGCAATCACTTGGCCACGTTCGATGTCTTCTCTTTGAATCCCACGTAATAACACACCTACGTTATCCCCTGCTTCACCGTAATCAAGCGTTTTGCGGAACATTTCAACTCCTGTTACTACGGCTTTTTGCGTTTCTGGTTTGATCCCTACGATTTCGATTTCGTCACCGACTCTAACAGCCCCACGGTCAATCCGACCAGATGCTACTGTTCCACGTCCAGTAATTGAAAATACATCTTCGACGGGTAACAATAATGGTTTGTCCGTATCACGTTCTGGTGTTGGGATGTATTCATCGACTGTGTCCATCAATTCCATGATAGCTGCTTCTGCATCAGGATCACCTTGTAATGCTTTTAATGCTGATCCTTTGATAACAGGTGTATCATCACCTGGAAATCCATATTCGCTTAATAGTTCACGAACTTCCATTTCTACTAGGTCAATTAATTCTTCATCATCGACTAAATCTGTTTTGTTCAAGAAAACAATCAAATATTTCACGCCTACTTGGCGAGAAAGTAAAATGTGTTCACGAGTTTGAGGCATTGGGCCATCCGTAGCAGAAACAACCAAGATTGCTCCGTCCATTTGAGCTGCCCCAGTGATCATGTTTTTCACGTAATCCGCATGCCCTGGTGCATCGATATGTGCATAGTGGCGTTTGTCTGTTTCGTATTCCACATGAGCAGTATTGATCGTGATTCCACGTTCACGTTCTTCTGGTGCTGCGTCGATACTAGCATAGTCTTGAGGATTTGCTAAGCCTTTTTTACCTAGTACTGTAGTGATCGCAGCAGTTAAAGTAGTTTTCCCATGGTCGACGTGTCCAATGGTTCCAATATTTACGTGTGGTTTACTTCTATCATAATGTTCTTTTGCCATAATTAACAAACCTCCTAATTAATTTAGAGCTTTAAAGTTTTGCTCTCATCTGTTGTCCATTATAGACTTCTTTGGAAAAATCCAAAAAGAATCTGTCCGCCTTACTTTTTGTAAGTATCGAACAATTTGTATTATACGTCAAACTTGGTCAAAGTCAACCAAGAACACTTATGCTGATTAATGACTAATTTTTCATCAGCCAACCATGCGTAATTGTTGTGACTATCTCCTTGTTTTCACTACAATGGCCTCTCTCGTAACTATCAGTATTCGCGATAAAAACAAATCATTTCTTGTGTCGCTACCGATTTAAATTGGCATTTTTCATAAAATCGACGGGTTCGTTGTTCATTTTCTGTCAATAAAACTTTTTGTCTGACTTTTGGATAAGCTTGTACCATTTTTTCGATTAATTGTGTCCCAATCCCCATGTTTTGATAAGCTGGATGAACAAGCAAATCTTGAATGTAAAGAATTGTTTCGCCATCCCCGACACTACGGATCAATCCGATCAATTGTTGTTCGTCCCATACCGTTATCACTTTGAGAGATTGTTGGATTCCCATAGCTAATTGTTGGATGTCCTTCGTATAGGCTGACCATCCTACAGCTGTATAGAGCGCGAACAAGGCATCAAGGTCAATTTTTTTCTCTTCGCTGAATTCCATGTGCTTCCTATCCTTTGCTATATTTTTGTATGATGTAATCTGTCTCAATCTGTCGTTAACTCAATCAGATTTCCTTCAGGATCTTGGATAACCGCTTCATAATAACCGTCGCCCGTAGTTCTTGGACCACTGATCAATGGATAGCCATCTTTTACAAATGTTTCAGCAAATGAATCCACCTCTGTTTTTGTTCCCACTGAAATTGCTAAATGAGCATAACCAAAAGTATCGACTGCACGATCTGATAAAAAAGGCTTTGTAATCAATTCAATCCGACTTCCTGAGGTGAAATTCAGGAAGTAAGATTGAAACCGGGTTTTAGGATTCGTGTATTTCTCTGAACTTTCTGCAGCAAAATAGTTCTCATAAAACGCTCTCATTTTTTCTAAATCATTAACCCAAATAGCAATATGTTCAACTTTCATTTTGTAACACTCCTTTATATTTTCGTTATCTCTTCCTATCCTTTATACCATTTTCTCTTTATTTGATAAAGAATGATGTGATTATTTTGGCTTTTGCTCTTAGTGATCAGTTCACAAAAGAAATGGTGTTATCTGGTAAAAAGAAAGCTGTCGTTCTGAAACATCTAAAGATATGCACTACTTACTATAGTTTACACCTGCAAAAAAACCAAGGAAAACTTTATACTGACCGAAAAAAGTTAACTTTTTAATCCAACTTTTAACGTTCACTATAGTTTCTCTTGGCTCTTTTCTTGTCTGCTACATTTTATTGTATTCTCTGAATAAGCATTCTTTTAATAATTATAAACGATTTAATACTTCGTCTACATTTTTGATCATGACTGAGATTGTTCCATCTGGGTTATTAACAAATTCGATCAAATCTGGATTTCGGTAGACGTCTACAGGGACGATCAATTCGATTCCATTGGATAACTTGAATTTTTGTTTACCAAATTTTTTCTCAGAAATTTCTTGGACTTCTCTGACTGGCAAAGCTTCAGCAACAAATCCCTGTTCTTGGACTTCTTCTTGAAAAGCTAATTTCGCTGTGATATTTTCTTTGAAGACTTTTTCCGCAATCATTTCATGGTCTAGTCTGCCCTTTTCCTCGATCGTATCATAAACAGCCTCTTTTAAATCAGCCACTAGATCAAATTCTTCAGTTTCAAATTTTTTCCCTAAACTTTTAGCTACTTTTTGGATCACTTTGACATTCTCTTCTAATGAAGGCGCAGGAACACTTTCGATGACTCTCCCCGAAAAATAGAGTTCTTTTTTTCCAGAAAACTCATATTTTTTTTCAATCAATTCATAGTTTAAATCAGTTAATGCCACCGCAAACGCCTCATCTGCCTTTTGGGATTTTGCCCCCAATATCGCTCGATTCAAAATCAATTGATTGGCGATTCCTGTTTCGTCTGCCTCTACAAAATGTGTATAGGATTCTCGGTAATTGACTTTTAACAAAGCCACATACATCACCGTATCTACTTCATACAAAACAACAAAGACATCAGCGCTTGGTGCTTCTTCGCTTTCTTGATAGATCTCGAACCAGCGTTGAACGATCCCTTCACTTGCTGCTACAAAGTTTTCTTGACAGTCCTGGACTTGTTTCGCCATCATACTTTCAGGTGACAGCTGTCCTGTTTTAGTTTGTGCAGAAGAAATTTTTTGGATTTTCTTTTGTAAAAAATCTCGAATAAACTCTTTAGTCAGATCCAATTCTTGTTGAGAAAATACGGGTGATCCCGTTTCACGATCAATAATATGCATAATTGCTTTTTTTAAATAAATATCCATGTTCTCATTCCCTTCTGGTTTAGTTTACGGAAAATCAATACAAAATACCAGAACGAAAATCATTATTTTCCTTTTTTTGAAAAAAATAATTGTCTCCTAAACAAAATGGATTCCTTTTTTGAGAAAATGCGCTACACTTAAAAGTGAACTAAAAATTAAGGAGTTGAGAATATGGATTCATTAACAAATACGTATCGTTTATCAAATGGTTATGAAATTCCGATTGTTGGTTTTGGTACTTGGCAAACACCGGATGGCGATGTCGCTGTTTCTTCAGTCAAAGAAGCGCTGGCTGCTGGTTATCGCCACATTGATACAGCACAAGGTTACAAAAATGAGGAAAGCGTCGGTCAAGCGATCAAAGAAAGTGGGATTCCCAGAGAAGAGATTTTTCTAACAACAAAACTTTGGAATGCCAATCACAGTTATGACTTAGTGATGTCTTCGTTTGAAGAATCACTACAAAAATTACAAACAGATTATATTGATCTTTTCTTGATCCACTGGCCTAATCCTGTGGCTTTCCGTGACAATTGGGAAGAAGCAAACGCCCAAACTTGGCGAGCTTTTGAAGAGCTGTATGAAGCTGGAAAAATCAAAGCCATTGGCGTCAGCAACTTCTTGCCCCATCATCTGGATGCGTTACAAAAAACAGCCAAGATCATGCCAATGGTCAACCAAATTTTCTTAGCTCCTGGTGAATTACAACCAGCAGTCGTTGACTATGCTAAAAAACACGAAATGATCCTGGAAGCTTACAGTCCACTTGGCACAGGGAAAATTTTCGATGTACCAGAGATGCAGGAAATTGCCAAAGCCCATCAAAAGAGTATTGCTCAGGTTGCTTTACGCTGGTCCTTACAACATGGTTTCTTGCCTCTGCCAAAATCCGTAACTCCTAGTCGGATCAAAGAAAATGCTGAACTTTTTGACTTTGAACTGTCAGAAGAAAAAATGCAACAAATCGATCAATTAGATGGCGTAGTTGGTAAAGCAAAAGATCCAGATACTACCCAATTTTAATTTAAGGATGTTTGATAACAATGACTCCGATTGAACGTTTAGAAAGGCTCTCAGAAGAAATCACTCGTACTTTTCATCCTGATTTTATCTTTTTGATCGGACCAGACAAGATCCAACACTTCCCAGCACGTAACTGGTCCCATGATCAAAAAATTCAAGAGCTAACCAACCGTTTCGATCATTCGCTAATGGTTACGACTTGGCAAGGACATGAAGTGATCTATTCACCTGAACTGTCTGTCTTTGCTTTGATTCCTTGTTCCAAAACAACGTAGCTGACTTCAATGATCATGATAAGCCGATACACACTGAGTTTTTCTTGCCGGTGTCGTATCGGCTTATCTTTTGATATACACTTAAAAAGAGGAAACATTTCTGATAAAAACAAATATTTTCCTAAAAAAATGCGTATAAATACATACATATCTAAGTTTTTTTCGTATAATCCTTTTCATTTCATCTTTTTTTTCTTATAATCGAAAGGGTATGAGCGAAGGAGAGAACATATGAAGAAAAAACAAAAACAAAAATTACTCAATCAATTCCGTCCTTCTTTAGATGGAATCAGAAGTCAATTATTTCATTCTTTAGAGGATGAAAGTCTACGTCGTTACGGCTTACCTTTACAAGTCATGCTTGATCCGAAAGACCGCCACATCTTAACGATTGGACTTGCAGGAAAAACAAATGAAGATACTCGCATCAATGTACCGATTGATGATAATTTCACAACTGTCTTAAAACGAATCCGTTCAGGAGAAAAAGACATTTTTGAACGCTTCCGTGACAACTTATTGATTGAAATCGTTTCTTATTGGAATGATCAACGTCTTAAAAATGATGAACCAACTGCTCAAGAGGTTTCTACACCTGTTGCTGAAACAAAAGTTGCTGACTCAAAACCTGTGGAATCACCTAAAACAGCTGAAGTATCAAAAGCGGAAACAACTGAAAAACAACGCTCAACTGAAACTGCCGCTTTGAATTTCGCTGATTTTTCAAGCGCAGTAGCGGAATATCCAAAATTTTATGTAGAAAAAGAAGCTGATGCAGCAGTCATCTATGAGAAAACCTCAGATGAACCACGTAAATTAGCTGAAATTTCAATGACAGCAGAAAACCAATTTACAATTGAAAAAGCGTTAGAACGCAAATACAAAGTGAAACTGACATTGATCCCATTGATCGAACAGTTTGCTGCAACAGCTATTTCAGAAAGATAACCAGTTTCACAAATCTATCCACTGCATCCAAAAACGGCTTTTTGTCAAATGATGCCGGTAATGAGAAATCATAAAATGTTAAATGAGCAGAAAGGCAATTGCCCTCTGCTCATTTTTTTATAGTAAAATATTTTTTCTATTACTTTGAATCACCAAAAGTTGTCAATAATCTTCACCAATCTTAAAAAAGATAGAACCAAAAAACCAAGCGGTCTCTTTCCCTTAGTTTATTGGTTATGTTTTTCCAGCTTACCCATGCGCATGATAAAAGACATTCAGTTCATAAGCGACACCAGTAATAATTACTGCTAGTAAAAGGACTAAAAGACCTAAAACTACTTTTTGATTTTTAGAAAAAAGCGTTTTTTTCTTCTCTAGTTGCCTTGTTTTCAATATTGAATCTGTGGAGATAAAAGAGAAACAAACAACATAAGACAATAAAACTACTACTGCACTTAACGAAAATCCAGCTAAAATATCACTTGGATAATGGACTCTTAGATATAATCGAGTTGCTGCAATCAGCAATGGATGGCTGATAAGATACCAAGCAACTCTTCTGGTATCCTGACGACTCCAAATAATACTTAACGATAAGATAATTGTTAGGAAAAGCGCAAAGGATAATAAAGAATGTCCACTAGGAAACGAGTAACTCGTACGTATTTCCAATTGTGAAACGGCAGGTCTGATTCGTGCAATGAGCTTTTTTAGAATATACCCAAAAAAACTAACCGCAAAGATATTACAGATATTCCAAATCGCTAACAAATGGTAATTCTTTTTCCAAATATAAAAAGCAAAAAGAAAGGCGAAACATAAGGTCGGACCAATCGTTGCTAACTTAGCAAACAAACGAACAATCGCTGTTAGTTTTGGAAAATTAGGTAAATCGATCTTTGTATAAACCGCTAAATCTAGTGTTTCGAACCATGGAGGATTGATTTTTACGCATAAAATCAATCCAATCAAAAGACATAATGGAACGATTGATAATTTCAGTGCTTTTTGTTGATAATCACTCATAAAACTTTCACTTACTTTCTAACTTCATCTGACTAAACAAATGACTTATTCTACTTTTTTAAAACCTAAGATCATACCTAATCCGCCTCCCATGATCAACAAGGAGGTTCCTCCTTGACTTAGAAAAGGCAAAGGAATTCCTGTTAAAGGCAGTAAACCAATCGAAGCGCCGATATTTTCTACGATTTGAAATAATAGTCCAAATACGAGTACTACCGCTAGATATAGATTTCCTTTATTGTTTGTCTGTATCGCAGTGTAAATAACTTGGTAGAAAAGATAGAAATATAGAAAAACGACGGTCACGCTACCTAAAAAACCAAACGTTTCGGCAATTACAGTAAATACCATATCTGATTCACGTACTGGTACATAGATTGGTGGTATTTCAGCTGGTCGTCGTCCACTAAATCCACCTGCACTAACAGACAATAAGCTTTATGATTGTTGGTATCCGATCGATTGACTATAAGCAAAAGGATCGATCCAAGCTCTCACCCGGTCTAATTGATACGTCTTAAAGTTCAGACTATAAAGGATCTCATTACCGTATTTCGTAAAAACTAGACAAATCAATATGACCCCAATAATAAATAAAAAACTAGCACATACGGCCAAGATCTTCCAATGGACCCCTGCAATCATGAATAGGGCCCCCAAACAAATAATAAATACCAAACTTGTCCCAAAATCTTTTTGCATATACATCAACAAGAAAGTTGGTAAACTGATCAACAGAACTTGAAAGACATAGATCAGATCCGTTTTCACGGTACGTTCACTGACTTTCTTTTCATAAAGCAAGGTGAAATAAACGAGAACTAATGCAAAAGTCAATTTGACCAATTCAGAAGGTTGAAAAGTAAAACTACCAATCCTCAGCCAACGTTTCGTATCGGTTAATTGGTACATCACCGGATCAGAAAATTTGTAGAGCAAACTCATAATTGCTAATGAAATGGCATAAAAATAAGGAGACAATCGTAACAATAACGCTGTCTTGATTTTTTGTGCCAGTAACAAAAGTCCTAATGAAGCAATGCAAAAGATCACTTGTTTTAAAACAATAGTTTTATAAGGCACTTGGTCGTAGACTGCTGCTCCATATTGCACACCGATACTTAATAAATAAAAGAGAAAAATCGGCAAAAATAACGCATAATTAAACTCAAATGATTTTGATTTCACACACAACACCTCTTAAACGAAAGTTTTCGTAACCAGAATTTCTCTAATCTTCTTATCAAAACATCCGTTATCAACTAGTATCCATTTTGCCATCCTTTCTATTATGCAAAAGGAGTCACTTTCACATGAGGAAAAATAAAAGTAGCGTGATCAAAATGTGCTGTGATTTATTTTCAAGTAAGTGGTGTAAATATCCAACTCCAAAAAATAAGCCGAAAATTCACAAAAATCAGCAAAGATTTTTAGAAGTTTCGGCTTATTTGTTAAAGTTGCGTACATCAACAACTATCTCATCGTGTGAGTTTTGACACTAAACAACGTAAAGATTTCTCTTAGCTATCTTATGAAGAGCCTTAATTCGACAATTCCTGTTTTACACATTGGCGTCTTTCGACGTTTCTGCGCAATAGCCTATGTTTGTTTAGGAGCCTCGCCTAACAAGTATTAAATTTGAAAAAAGTATATCCTTTAACGAACAATTTCACAATAGCATCCCGTAGAAAGTTCGCAAAAATTTAGTCATATTTAACCTTTTCCTTAATTTTACCGACAATTAGCAAAAAAAGAGAGCTTTTGACTAGGAATAATATGAATAAACATATAAATAAACAATAGTAGCTTTTTATCCATTCTGCTGTTATCCCAATCAGTCTCTCTTTTTTATAAATACTTATTTTTTACGTAATTGCATCAAAAATTTTCTAGCTACGTCCTGATTCATTCCTTCGGCTTTTCTTAGAAATTCAGCGACTTGTTCAATTTCAGTTCCTTGTGCCCCGACTGTGATCGCTAAGGCTCTAGCTTGAAGCGACATATGCCCCTTTTGGATACCGTCTGTCACTAATGCCCGCAAAGCAGCTAAATTTTGTGCTAAACCGACGGCAGCAATGATTTGAGCTAATTCTTTTGCTGATTCAATCTTCAACATGTCTAGTGCAATCTTTGCTTTTGGAAGAATCCTAGAAGCCCCTCCAACTGTTGCCACTGCCAAAGGTACCGTTAATTGTCCAACTAACTTATCTCCAATCATTTGCCAGTCTGACAGGCCTTGGTAAGCACCATCTTTCGCAGCATACGCATGAACGGCAGCTGCACAAGCTCTCGTATCGTTTCCAGTAGCAAGAATGACAGCTTCGATGCCATTCATGATCCCTTTATTATGTGTTGCTGCCCGATAAACATCTAATTTAGCATACTCGGAAGCTTGTTGGATTTTTTCAGCAATTCTCTTTCCTGCTTCAATCGTTTTTCCCAATCGCTCGAAGGGAATCTCACAACTAGCTGTTACTAATGATTCTGTTGCGAAATTACTTAAAATACTAAATAAAATCTCTTCTTTAGGAAACCAGGAACGTATTTTCTGGGCAACACCTTCTAAGATAGCGTTGATGATATTTGCTCCCATCGCATCTTTTACATCAACCAAGAAATCGATCGATAAGTAATCCAAATTATTGCCCTTAAAGTTTCTTGTTGCGATTTCCTGCACTCCACCACCACGTCTCACGATCGAGGGATAACTTGCATTCGCACATGCTAGTAGTTCATCTTGTCTGGCGATGACAGCATCAGTTATACCTCGATTATCCAGTTCCCCTGATAGTACAATCTGACCACGCATCAGGCGTTGTGGTGTAATTGCTATAATGTCTCCACATATTTTTGCACCGTTACTGGCTGCAGCAATTACAGACGGTTCTTCTGTCGCCATCGGTACTTGCCTTTTGATTCCATTGATTTGAAAATTAGGTGCAATCCCTAGAGGAATCTCAACTTGACTGATTTGATTTTCAATCAAATGATTGGCTACTTCTTCAGAGAGTGTTCCTACTTTTAATTCATCAGCTTGTGATTGACTGATGATTCCTTCACTAACCAACTGACTCCGACGTTGTTCAGGCGTCAGTTGATAAAACTTTTTTTTTTGGTCACTTGATTGTTCCGTTTCTAGATTTGCTTCAAGTAACATGGCTAGTCCTAAGCCTCCACCAATACATAAAGAAGCCACACCATATTGTTGGTTCATTCGTTTCAAGCCATAACTTAATGTTGTCAAAATACGAGCACCACTTGCACCAATCGGATGACCGAGTGCGATGGCACCACCATCTACATTGACTTTTTCTTCAGCTAGTTTTAAGTTGCGATTGACCACGATCGATGAAGCCGCAAATGCTTCGTTGATCTCAAAACGATCGATTTGATCAATAGAAATTTCTGCTTTTTTCAATAATGTTTGGATTGCTGAGATAGGTGCAATTCCCATGATGCTCGGATCAATCCCAATTTCAGAAACAGCCTTGATTGTTGCAAGATAAGGAAGCCCATGTTTGATCGCATATTCTTTTGAAGCTAAAATCAATACCGATGCTCCATCATTTAACGGAGAAGCATTCCCTGCTGTCACAGTCCCATTTTCGGAAAAAACAGTTTTCAAAGTCCCTAATTTTTCCAGTGTACTATTCCCTCGGATGGCTTCGTCTTTATCCATGATTCTTTGATTAGGTAAAGTAACGGGAATAATTTCTGCTTCAAATACCCCGTTTTCACTAGCTTGAGCTGCTTTTTTTTGTGAGTTGAGCGCATATTGATCTTGTTCTGTTCTCGTAACGGAAAATTCGTTCGCTACTTTTTCAGCAGTTAAGCCCATATGTGCATTTGAGAACGCATCTGTCAGCCCATCATTGACCATACTTGAGATCGGCTCTTCATAAGTTGCATTTTCTGCTTCATATTGCTGAAGCAGTGGCGCACGTGACATGCTTTCAGTGCCTCCTGCGACTACTAGATCAGCTTCACCTAACTGAATCAATTGGCGAGCCAAAATAACCGCCTTCATTCCTGAGCCACATACTTCGTTGACTGTCATGGCAGGAACCTGAACAGGGATATCACTATTGACAGAAATTTGTCTGGCAACATTCTGACCATTCCCCGCCTGTAATACATTTCCAAATATTACTTGATCGATGTTTTCTTTATGGATACCTGTTTTTTCTAACAGTTCTTTTGTAATGATTGTTCCTAATTCTACAGCAGAAAAACTGCTTAAACTGCCACGATACTTTCCAATTGGCGTTCTCGCAGCATCTATAATAACGACTTCCTTCAAGTCAGTCACCTCCTAGAAAAATATACCATTGTTTATGCTAAAAACAAATACCTCACTACAGCTTCAAAAAAATCTAGGAATAAATTTTACAAATCCTTAAATATTCGCTTTTTTATATTTCTTTTAATCTTTTTATGATACTTTAGTAAAGTAAGTTTTTTTATCATGAGTAAAGAGGTGTTGAAATGAAAGTAGGGATTGATCGTCTTTCCTTTTTTATTCCAAATTTATATTTAGATATGACAGAGTTAGCTGAACGTCGGGGAGATGATCCTGCTAAATACCATATCGGTATTGGCCAAGATCAAATGGCCATCAACCGAGTGTCAGAAGATATCGTGACTTTAGGAGCAAATGCAGCTACTAGGATCGTCACAAATGAAGATCGCGAGCTGATTGATATGGTTATCGTAGGAACGGAATCTGGCATCGATCATTCAAAGGCGAGTGCTGTAATTATCCATCATTTATTGAAAGTCCAACCTTTTGCTCGTTCGTTTGAAGTAAAAGAAGCTTGTTATGGTGGAACTGCTGCTCTCCACATGGCAAAAGAATATGTAAAAAATCATCCAGATCGAAAAGTTTTAGTGATCGCTAGTGACATCGCCCGTTATGGTCTAGCTAGTGGTGGAGAAGTGACACAAGGTGTGGGTGCTGTCGCTATGATGGTTACCAAAGATCCACGAATCATCACTATCGAAGACGATAGTACTTTCTTAACCGAAGATATTTATGATTTTTGGCGTCCTGATTATGCGCAATACCCAGTGGTTGATGGTCCTTTATCCAACTCCACTTATATCGAATCTTTTCAAAAAGTTTGGAATCGACATAAAGAGGTAACAGGATTTACTTTAGAAGACTATGATGCGCTAAGTTTTCACATTCCTTACACAAAAATGGGGAAAAAAGCCTTACAAAGTGTCTTGGATCAGACAGATGAAGAAACACAAAATCGCTTATTGACTCGCTATGAAGAAAGTATTCGTTATAGTCGGCGAATTGGTAACCTTTATACTGGTTCTCTTTATCTAGGATTGATTTCTCTTTTAGAAAACTCACAAGTGTTAAAATCAGGTGATCGAATTGGCTTATTCAGCTATGGTTCGGGTGCTGTCAGTGAATTTTTCACAGGTTACTTACAAGACGGCTATCAAGATTTCCTATTGACTGAACTACATCAAGAAATGTTAGAAGGTAGAGAAGCTGTCACAGTCGATCAATATGAAACAATCTTCAAGGAAAAATTACCTGAACATGGGGAAACAGCCGAATATTCTTCCGATGTACCATTTTCAATCTATAAAGTTGAAAATGATATTCGTTACTACAAGTAACCATATAAGACAACTGCCTGATTGATTTAATAGGTAATCAAAAATGTTTGCAAAAAAGCAACTTTTGACATATAGCTACAAAAAGCAGTAAAACAAAAAATAGCGGCTTGCAATTACTTTTGTCAACATTGTTGTGACAATAAATAACTGTAAGTCGCTATTTGATTTTCTATCCTATTTCATAAACTATATGATGCTTCTTAATGTTTAGAACCATTTTTTGAATAGTATATAATATAAAGTTTGATATTCTGATTTTTCTCTTAATGATGTTTGATCAATCATCACCCATAACAATTTTTTTTCAGGTGATCGGTCACTTGGAACCGGATTGACTAACTCTTTATCCCAAAGTTGAGTGGCTAATGACGTAATTCTTTTTTTGAGATCCTCTTTGGCATCATTTTTCAAAGCTAGGTTTTCTAATCCAAATTGGGTTACTACCCAACGATTGGTCGATTGCGTAGTATCAACGATCCCTTCAGAAGAAATGAAGCGGTTTTTAGGTTCTGCATGATAAATTTCAACGATATCACCTATTTTCAATGATACATTTTCTTCACCAGTAACAGACTCTATGCCTTCGATCGTTTTTTCGTATTTCAGTTCTCCTGTACTACTTTTGACCATTACTTTTACATAAGTTTCATTCTCATAACGATAATGAGGTCTCGAGTGCGTAACTGAAACAATTGCTTCTCGAGTATCACTGTTCTTGTTTGTTCTAAATGTAAATGAGCCAAACTTCCTGTCATTCACTCCATGAAAATCAATGACTTGGCTATCTTTTACTTCGTCCAACGTAATAACCGCATGATTTGTTGCTTCTTTCACGTAAACATAACTATTCTGTGGGATGAAATACATCATTCGATTTCCAGAGAATTCTGCACAATAGATGCCATTAGGAATGTTTTTAAAAGTGACTACTCCTCCAGTGATTTCTTGAGTAGCTATTTCTTTCGCTCCATCTTTTAAAGTTATTTTGGTACCTTTTAATAGGTTTAAATCTTTCAAACTTAATTCAATCGTAAGATCACCTTTTAGATTTAGCGCAGCAATCTCCTTATTTTTCACCATTTCAAAATTAGAATTGATCAAATAAGATGGGTCGACTAATTCACGCGCACGTGCCAACTCACTTTCTGGTACGACATCAGCTAAAGAAGCGACTGCCGGATAACCATGCTCACGATTTTTTTGAACTTGTACTTGATCAAGCGTCAATCCCCATTTCTCTAAAACACCTGAAAAATCTAGTTGACTATTTTCACTATAGATACGATTCATTAAATCAGGTAATGGGTAATCGTTGCGATTAAAATCTGGTTGATTAGCTATTTTACGATATTCCTGATACATCTTTGTAAACGAATCATCATTTGCTTTTTGTTTTAACATTGTTAATAAAATTAATTTTTCGCGCAGATCAGCATCAGCATAAGTTCCATTCTGATTGATTAGCTTTTCGTATAGTGCGTTTTCTACCTCTTCTTTTTTACCATAATTAAATAGCCAACCTTTTTCATCTGCTTCTTTTCCATAGATAAGATATTGATACTGCACACCAAATAAGTTATTCGAGACTTCTCCTGTATACATCCCTATGTTATCGAAGCCAGCTTGATAGCCATGTGCAATTTCATGCAACACTTTCCAACTGTCTTCAGTTAACCAGCACTCGACTGTGCTATAGCTATTTGCTGCCCATTCTGAAGAATAATAAGCACCGACACCTCCGTTTTTATCTGCTTTCAAGAAAAAGCGATTCACTCCATTTTGATTTTCTTTAGATGAGTTATCAAAACCAGCGATTTGATTATAATAACCAAACAATTCGATGTAGTGTTCGATCAATTCATCTAAGGAACGGTAATCTTTCAAGTTTCTTACTTTTTCTTTATCATTTTTAGGAACAAGTAATTGAAAATCTGGTCCTTTAATCAAAGCATATTCAGCATCGAACTTGTCCCACATTGAAAGAAACATAGTATCATCTCCATGATAATTATAAACTGGTAATGGTTTAATACGTTCAGAAGTGACGATTTCATATTCAATCTGAGCAGCTTCTTCTCCATATGGCGTATCAATAAACGGAACCAAAGGATCGTCTGCACTTATACTTACCCATTCTGAATCAACTAAGATACTTTTTTCGATACTTGAGGCATTACCTAACAATCTCAATCTTAATTTATTTTTGAATTGTTTATTTGTTTGTCTAATCCTCAATTCAACATTTTCTGGCAAGATAAATCCTAAATCCTGGCGATCATGATTTTTTCCTTTATTCATCCCTGCATTGAAGATCCAAGTTGGTTCAGGAATACTAAAAATCTCTTTTTTAATTACCTCTTGCGCCTGAACATTCGTAGAAAACAAACAACCAAAAAAATAACACTGATAACCCTATCAAAAAAAATCTTTTTCAAACAAAAAACCTCCTGTTATGTAATTTTATACAAATTGCCATTTAATCAAACAAAGCAATCGTATACATTTAAGTATAAATAAAATAGTCAACAACCACAATAAAAATTATACTTTCACTTCAATTAAACTATTTTTTTAAAGAAATAATTAAGATGCAAGCTATAATTTTCCAAAACAAACATTTCAATGGTTTGTTATTTTATAAAATAATAAAAATGATTTAAAACAGTTAAGAAAACACAATACCAATATATCTGACAACTCATTTTTCTCCGTTTATTATTTTAGAAAGATAACCAACAGTCAAAAAATAGTTTTAGGCCGATTTCTTAGAGTGAATTGTTAGGACACAAGCAAATATAAGTGTTTTTTCTTTTACGTTAATTTTCGATTACTCCATTAGCCACAACAAAAAAAGACTGAGCCAATCAATCAAAACATGTCTCAGTCTCTTCTCATCATATCTCTAAAGACGGATAAACGGTGTTCAAAAAGTCATTCCTCGTCAATCCGTCCTAAGAGATAAATCGTTTTTTTCTATATTCTTAGAGTAAACAAAACTAGTCATGCTCATTTTGGGTCACTCCTTCTTGATTAGTAGTAGCCGATAGGTCAACATCGTTGTACTAACAATTTTTTCTTTTGGGTCAAGATATTTTTGAATATACTCTTTAAAAATTATTTCTTCTAGATATTCTTGATAATAAGCTCTCATAAAATCTTCCGTAATTTCTTCTTTAAACGTATACGTAAATTCTTTTCTTTTATAGGACCATTCTTCATCTTTTAAATAAGTTTCCAATTGATCCATTATTACTGGTGAAGTCACAGCATCTTCTTCGAAAATTCCTAATTTTTTTTCCAACGATGTAAACAGATCTTCTTTAGAAGAGACAACTCTTAGGATGACACAATATTTTTTCATCTTTGTTAACATTCTACTTAACTTTACGGAATCGTCTAAAGCCGGATTAGAAGCAGAGAAAATAAAATCATACGTTTTTCCATTTTCCAGAAATTCAGAAAAAGTCTGTTTCGTTAGATGAATGTTTTCCCTCCCCAATCTAGCTGCTTCTTCAGTAGCAAACTTCAACATTTCATCCGAAAAATCTATCAATTCATATGTAGTTGCTTCTTTTGACATCGCTAGATAGCGTCCAGCGCCACCTGCTACATCCACTATTTTCTCAGTTGGTAATGCAGCTTCTTTTTTTAGATACTCAATGACATCTCGGACAATTGTTTTGTCTGATTCTTTTTGATTCATGTAGTAATCGCTTGCAAAGGCATCCCATTCTTCTTCGTTCATTTTCATTCCTCTATTTCTCTATTTTTATATCGCTTTTTCACTTTTCGGAATAAATAATATACTGACTAATTCATAACCAAAACCTACCTGCTCTTAGGCTTATCGAAATAATTATTTTTAAAATTTCTGTCCTTTCATTATACATGATTCACATGTGTTTTCCTTTCTTTCTATCTCATCAGAGCCAAATTTTTAAATTGCCGATATAGTTCTTCACTATGTATATTAGACAGCTATCATCAAGTAAAGAATAAAGATGTCATTGAACAAAAAACTGGCTGGTATACATTCGGTTGAATCCCGAAGCCATACCAGCCAGTTGGTGAAATACTCTGCTATTAACTTTTGAATAGCACATCAAAAAATTATCCTAGGTATTCCTTTTTATTTCTCTTTTTGTACGTGTACAAGGATCAGTTTTGTGATTTCCATTAAAATGATCGTTACTAAGGCAATCCCGATTGACGTAAAGACTTCTGTCAAACCAAATGCTGCTGGAATTGAAAAGACTTCTTTCAAGCCTGGGATCATCGTCAAGCAATACAATGCACTACATACTACAACAGCTAACAATACGCTTCGATTTGCGAAGAAACCTGCTTGGATCGCTGTTTGTGTGTTAGAACGCGCAGGGAATGTTTGTAATGTTCGACACCAGATCAATGTAGAAAACGACATTGCTACGCCAAATTCTGGTGAATGTTGCATTCCTAACCACTGCGCAAAAATGACTGCGATACCGATTAGTACGCCTCGATAAGTAACCGAAATCAATGTTTTATCGGTAAAGATTCCTGAATTTGGATCTCTTGGTGGACGTTTCATTGTAGCTGGTTCGGCTTTTTCTGTTCCTAAAGCAATCGCTGGTAATGAGTCGTTGACTAAGTTGATAAACAATAATTGTAATGCTGTAAATGGATTGGACCAATCAGCAACTAAAGCGAAGACAATCGCAATGATCGCACCTAAGTTTCCAGAGAATAAATAGGCAATCGCCTTTTTGATATTATCAAAAACATTACGTCCTACTTCTACGGCACTAACGATTGAAGCAAAGTTATCATCGGTCAAGACCATCGCTGCCGCATCTTTCGATACATCCGTACCCGTACCCATGGCAATACCAATATCCGCTTGTTTCAAGGCCGGAGCATCATTAACTCCATCGCCTGTCATCGCAGAAATGTGTCCTTTTGTTTGCCATGCACGTACGATTCGGATCTTGTTTTCAGGAGATACACGTGCGTATACAGTCACTTTTTCCAAGACTTCGTTTAATTGATCTTCGGTCAATTCATCTAACTCTGTCCCTGTAAGTGCTTGATCTCCTTCTGCAAAGATCCCAATTTCTTTCGCGATCGCAACAGCAGTCGTTTTGTGGTCTCCAGTGATCATAATCGTTTTAATTCCAGCGCTTCGAGCTTCTTTAACTGCTTGTGTGACTTCTGCTCTTGGAGGATCGATCATGGCAAGTAATCCAACTAGAATCAAGTCATTTTCATCTTCAAATGACAACTCTGGACTTTCAATTGGGCGATAAGCAAAGGCTAAAACACGCAATGCCTTGTTTGAGAAAGCTTCATTTTGTTCTTTGAATTGTTTCATCAATTCCTCTGTCATTGGTACAACTTCACCATTTAGCAAGACCTTTTTACTGCGAGCAAACACGATATCTGGTCCACCTTTAACAAAAAGATAGTGTCCCTGATCAATGTTATGAGCAGTCGACATTAATTTTCGGTCAGAATCAAATGGTAATTCAGCTTTTCTTGGATAGTTGTTACGGATTTCTTGATACGGTTGATTCAATTTTTCACTAAAATCAATAAACGCTACCTCTGTCGGATCTCCAAGTTTCGTACCATCTTCACTGATGGAAGCATCATTGGCTAATACACTGATTTCAATCAAACGTCTTTCATCGTCTGTCCATTTTTTTGGATCATCGGTAAAATCACCTGTCGAACCATTCGCTAGATAATAATCAACTACCGTCATCTTATTTTGGGTCAATGTCCCAGTTTTATCTGTACAAATAATACTAGTCGAACCCAGTGTTTCCACTGCTGGTAATTTTCGGATAATAGCATGTCGCTTCGCCATTTTATTGGTTCCCAAGGATAAAACGATCGTTACGATTGATTGTAATGCTTCTGGGATGGCAGCAACCGCAACAGCGACTGCAAACATTACTGCACTAACGATATCAGCAGTTAAATCACCTGTGCCGCCGCCAAGATAGATTCGGAACAATTGGATACCTAAAATAACTAACGATAAAGCTAAAATCGCTAAACTTAACTTCTTACTAAATTTATCTAATCCACGCTGTAGTGGTGTTACTTGTTCAGTTGTTGATTCAAGTAACCCTGCCACCTCACCGATTTCTGTGTTATTTCCAGTAGCGGTAACTAAGAATTTCCCACGACCATAAGTAATGATTGTTCCACTAAATACCATGTTGATACGATCACCAATTGGCACTGTCTGACTAATATCAGTTACTTCTTTTTCCGATGCTGTCGATTCACCAGTTAGCATCCCTTCATCTACTTTCAATGATCCAGCTTCTAACAACCGACCATCGGCAGGGACATAATCTCCCGCTTCCAATAAAACGATATCTCCTACAACCAGTTCATTCGCAGGGATCGTTTTTTCTTTTCCATCACGAATCACACGTGCATCAGGTGCAGAAAGATTTTTCAATGCCTCTAAAGAACCTTCTGCTTTCTTCGTTTGGATCACACTAATCACGGAGTTCAACATCAATACGGCAAAAATAACGAAAAATTCGATATAATCTCCCATGACCATTTGAATCAAAGCGACAATCAATAAGACAATAACCATTGCATCTTTAAAAGTTTCTAAAAACAATTTCCACGTTGGCTTCTTAGGTGCTTCTTTTAACTGATTCAATCCGTCTTTTTCTAACTTTTCTTTTGCTTGTGATGTACTCAAACCATCGATTGAGCTCTGTGTTTTTTGCATCAGCGAGTCAATTGGTTCTTTATAGACAACTTGCTGAGCCTGTTCTTTGTTTTCCAAATTCCATCCCCCATTTTGTTTTTCGTTACCAAAAAGTTTTCTGACTGAAAAAAAAGAGACCTAAGACAAATGCGGATTTGTCTTAGGTCTCACCATTTCATACAATACCAGAAAACCAAATGGTTAACTTACTGTTGATATTATCACAACAAACGTTGTCGGTTACTCCCCTAAGGAGATATTCAACTATATTCTTATCCTACATGAATGAATAGAAAATTGCAACCACTTTGCCTTGTGGTTCTTTATTTTTTCAAACCACTTTATAATCTCTGCAACTTCAAATTTAGGATTCTAAGGATTCTCATGATATAATACTGTTTGTTATTCTAAATAAGGAGGAAGCTATTTTGGTTATTACTATACTCACGATCCTTTATTTCATCAATGCACTAATTGCTTTAGTAACTATTTTAATCAAACCTCGTGACGTAGCTGCAATCTGGGCGTGGTTGCTCGTACTATTTGCTCTTCCAGGTCTTGGATTTATCTTATATCTCTTCTTCGGTCGCGGATTGACTGATAAGAAAAAATTTTATTTGAGACAAAGCGACTTGAAAGAACTAGAAAATTTTCAAGATTTCAAAGGAGATACGATCGATCACTATGATCCCGTCATGGATAATGAAGAGCATCAACAATTCGTTGACTTCTTCTCTTCTTTGAATCGCATGCCATTAACCCGACGTAATTCTGTCACTTTATTAACAGATGGTCAACAAAAATTAACTTCTCTATTAAGTGATATTCGGCAGGCAAAGCATTCGATTCATATCGAATATTATGCATTCGTCACGGACAACATCGGACAACAAATCTTGACATTACTTGAAGAAAAAGCTGCTGAAGGGGTTGAAGTCCGCTTATTATATGATGCGTTTGGCTCACACGGCACTAAACCGAAAGACTTTAACCGTTTGATCCAAAATGGTGGTCACGTCCACACATTCGTCACGTCACAAAGAGCGTTACTTCGATTCCGATTGAATTATCACGACCATCGTAAAATCGTCGTGATCGATGGTAAAATCGGCTATACCGGTGGCTTTAACATCGCCAATCAATATGTCAATCCAACCAAAAAGTTTGGTTATTGGCGTGATACTCATATTCGAATCTATGGCGCTGCTGCTTCATTATTACAGCTACGTTTTCTAACGGATTGGAATGTTTCAGTACCCGAACAAAAGAAGGTTGCCTATCATCTTGATTACTTTTTTCAAAAAGAACTTGGGAAAGACGACAAGCATGAAAATACTTCGATTCAACTAGTATCAAGCGGTCCTAACAACGAACGTGAACAAATTAAATTATCCTTTATTAAATTGATCACAGCTGCTAAAAAACGGGTATGGATTCAAACACCTTACCTGGTTCCAGATGAAAGTGTGATCGCTGCCTTAAAAATTGCCGCTTCTTCTGGCGTAGAAGTCAAGATCATGATTCCTAATAAACCTGATCATCCGTTTATTTACCGAGCAACCCAATATTATGCACGTCAATTAATCAAAGAAAACGTTCAAATCTTGGTTTATGAGAATGGGTTTTTACATGCGAAAACATTGATCATGGATGATGAAATTTGTATGGTCGGCTCTGCCAATCAAGATGTTCGAAGTTATCGGTTGAACTTCGAAACCAGTGCTGTCATTTATGATCCAGCCTTTTTAACCCAGTTAGCAGATCAATTTTTACAAGATGAAAAACAATGTACACCGATGACCACGGAAACAGTCAAAGAAATGTCTGGCTGGTTGTTATTCAAACAACAAATTTCTCGTTTGTTTTCACCTATCTTATAAATCATAAACATTCAAATTTAAAATGAGTTTTTTGCTTGATCCACAAAAAAGGCTCTATAATTTATGGGACTGAAGAATCAGAATTGATTTTTTCAGTCCCATTTTCATTTTTACTATTAAAAACATTATGATTCACTTATACTTTTTTGAAAAATTATAAAAGCAAAAAAAACCATTCTTTTAGATAGCTATTGATTCTTCTTTGAAGAACAGTTTTTTGCTGAGAGTTGCTTTTCTGCTGCCCAGTGATTGATGGGACCATACTTGTGACCGACAATGATTTCTTCACCAATTGCAATATTGACATAGTCTTTTGCCGTTCGGATTGCTTCTTCTACTGTTTTTCCTTTCGCTAATTCTGCAGCGATGCAAGCTGACAATGTGTCCCCTGTACCGTTGATTCGATCTGTTGGGTAAAAGACTGCACTTAACCAAAATGATCGTCCAGATTCCAGCAACACATAATCTCTTACTTCTTCTTGATTACTTTCTTTCGTATGAAATCCTTTGATCATCACATTTTTGGCACCCATTGCTTGTAAGTCAACAGCGGCCTGAACATAATCTTCATCTGTCGTTAAGGTTCTTCCAGTTAATTTCTCTGCTTCATAGAAATTCGGCGTCAAGACAGTCGCTAACGGTACTAGTTTTTCTTTCAGACTACTTAAAGCAGCCTCTTCTAATAATAGATTTCCATGCTTCGTCACGATTACCGGGTCGACCACTAATGGACCAAAGTTATACTGTTGATAATTTTTAACTACTGTTTCAATCAATTCTGCATCAGCTAGCATACCTGTTTTAGCCGCTCTTATTTGATAGTCTTCAGCGATCAAGGAAAATTCTTTATCAATGAACTCACTTGGTAAGGTCACACTTGCTCCGATCCCATAAGAATTTCCTGCCACACAAGCCGTCATAACTGATACACCATAGACGCCACGGGTAAAGAAAGTATGCATATCTGCTTGCATTCCTGCACTTCCATCACTGTCTGATCCCGCGATCGTCATGACTTGTACATATTGGTCGTTCATACGCTTCATTCCCTTTTTTATTTTTCCAACTCATTCCCTATTCTACACAACTATACCACTTCTTACTTTAAGGAATCAAATCGTATATAAATAGGCATTTCCATCCACTAATCATTTGCTGATTAGTAAAAAAGGGAAAGCAAAAAGAAAAAAGCATGACAAAAAACCGAAGAATACTGACATAAAAGAGATGATGCTCAGCTTCTTCGGCTTACTTTTTTATTTGCTTCTTCAGTGTACTGCTCAGTTCTAGCATCCTCTCACTAACTAGCGAGTGACGTTATTTTACTACCAACACATTGCACGGTGCATGTGTGACTACATAAGAAGTAGTTGAACCAACTAAGACACGTTCCACGGCATTCAATCCTGTAGCCCCCATAACAATCAAATCAATTTTTTCCTTTGATTCATTGAAATTTGCAATCAATGTTTTCGGATATCCATACAAAATATACGTCTCGATATCTGTTAGTCCCTTTTCAATTGCTAAGTTGCGATGCTCTTTCATTTGGTTTTCTGCAACTTCATCTAATTCCTCTTGTAAGTTCGTTGTAACAAATGCAAAATCACCGAAATAGTTACCCGTTACTTCGTTTACGTACAAAATGTGTAGCTTTGCCTGATTTCTTTTTGCAATTGTAACTGCTTCAGAAAAGGCTTTTTCTGCTTTTTCTGATCCATCAATTGCTACTAATATATTTTTATAGGTGTCTGCCATTGAAACCGCCTCCTTTACAATCAGTGTAGCACGATTATTTTAAGGGAACAACTAATTTACTAGCACTGACCAAACTTAGCGATTCGCTTGTCTTTGAACTTGTTCATGCGGTTTTCTTTCATTAGAGCTGTGACCTTCTTGGCTTGCTTTTTCTTTTATCTGAGTCATACGCAGTTTTTTTTCTAGCGGCTTCATTTGTCCTAAATTACTTTTCGGTTCAAAATGATCCGTGGTAGGAAATAACCTCTTCTTTCCGTCTGTCTCTGTTAAATCCATCATATTATTATTTAACTTCTTATGCTCGCTCACTGTTGATTCTGTTAATATTTCAGTCTGGCTTTCCTTATCCACTGATTCTTTTATCTGAGTCAAACGCAGTTTTTTGTCTAACGGCTCCATTTGTCCTAAATTACTTTTCGGTTCAAAATGATTTGTGGCAGGAAATAACCTCTTCTTTTCTCTCGCCTCTGTTAAAGCCATATCATTATTTAACTTCTCTTGGTCGCTTACTATTACCTCTAATGATATTTCAGTTTGGCTTTCCTTATTCGTTGATTCTTTTTTTTGAAGTTCCTTAGGCAATACTTTTTTTAAATCTAAAGCGATATCTATATAAAAATCGGTTATTTTTTTGGCTTTATTTAGTAATCTCTGCTGACTAAAACTCCTATCCACTTGAAAAGAGTATAATTCAGGTCTATATATTGGGTTTAACTTTATCTTCTTAAACCCAGCATAATTGACGAGGATCACTCGTAAATTTTCACAACACCAGAATGGATTTTCTTGATACAACTTATAAATTTTTCTTTCTTCAAACAATCGTGCTCTTTTTTCTCTCGCATATTCTAATGCAAAACGTCTAATCCCGGTATGTTTTTTGAGGAACTCTCTATTCATCATCTGAAGAAATTCTTTTGAAGAAGGTAGCGAAATAAAAGGAAGTCTGTTCTGACATTTTTTCAATAATTTTTCCCCTATTTCGGGTTCTTTCCTTACTAAATGGTTGAAGATTGGCTGAGTCGAAAGATGATTTATAAACTGCTCTTCTATACTGATCCTAGGGTCATTCTTATTAATCTTAGCTACTGATTGTTCGATTTCTTTTTTCAGTCTTTCTTTTATGCTATTTTTTTCTTCTTTTTCGGTGGGGATATTTTCTATTAGAGTTCCTTTTCGTTCCATATGTTTTTCAATTACTTTTGCGATTGTTTGAAGTATGGATATTTGAATATTATCGGTTACTATCGGGCCTTTTTTATATGTAGCTTCCCAATTTTTCATTTGATCGTCTGTAAAATGGATACCTAATTTTTCCAAACTTTCTCTCGTTACTTGATGAGAATTAAATTCTCCGACTATTTCAGGAAAGTAATAGGCGATTTTTTGTTGTTCTAATGTTTCTTTCATTTCATTAATTAGTGAAAGAAAGCCTATTTTAGTTTCTTGTCCTAATTCCTCTTTATTTGTTAAGTGTGCCCCAAAATTAGTCTGATCTAGATGCTTTATAGAAGCTGCAGAACCAATTTTCTGATAAAATTCAGAGCGATTTTTTTCAGTTAGTGATGAATCAACTTGTTGTAGGACAAACTCTTTAATCGCTGTAAAGGTTGTTTGACGATAAACAGTTACGAGTGGATCAATCTCTTGTTTGTTTTGGTTTACTACTCGCTCCAATTCTAAAGCTGTTTGATGATCGATTTCTTCTGCAACTGCACGGATAACTTCTTTTTCAGTAATCAATTTATTTAATTCTTTTTTTTCAGTTATCGTTAAACAAGCCCTCAAATTGCCAGAGATTTTCCCTTTAAAAGATAAGTCTGTTTTTTTAAGACAAACGTCTACATAAGCTTTTAATTCAAGCTTTGATAAGTTATCCTTCTGCAAAAATATTGAAAGATAAGGATCTTTTTTTAGATAATCGTAAAACTCTTCCCTTTCTTCTAAACTTAAATTTGGTTTCATTACTGTTTGAATCGCTGCTTCTCTTTGCATATCTGTATCTAACTTTTCAGCTAGTTCTTTTATAAATTGCTGTAATCGAGTGTTGCCCGAAACAGAACAAATATTAGCCTGTCCTATATGTATTTCTTTCCCCTCACCCATTTGATAATTATAAACGCCATGTCTTACTAATTCTTTCAGTTGGGTGTCATTTGCAATCTGCTTTTCTTTCCTTTCCTTTTGTAGAACTTTTTTTGATTGCTTAGTTTGCCGTAGCTTTATGAACTTTTGATGATAATTTTCTATTATATACTCGGCTCTGTCTTGACTTTCCTTATCAAAAGATTTCGGAATACCTTTCGCTTTCTCATTTTTGTCAGTTGATAGCAGATACCTAATTACATCTACACAAAACGGTAGGTCTCGCTTTCCCAATTCATAAATTTGTTGAGATAATTCCGCATCTTTTCCAAAGTATTCTCTTGCAAGTTGATGTGCTGAATTTTTAAAATGAGTAACGACGGTTGGCGTCGCCTTTGCAAAATCTTTCAACGGAACTGCTGGAGCAATGTTTTGATAGTATGTAAGTAGTTCTTTGACTTTAGGGTCTTTTTCTGCGATCGCTAAAATTTCTTCATCCGTTTTCAGTTGACTTGCTTCCACCTCTTGGCTAAATCGTTCTAATTTTTTCTCTATTCTCTTCTTTACAGCGATAAATAAAGGATCAATTTCAGCTACAGATTGCCATTCGGGTAATAAAATGAATTGTTTAATTATTTTGTTGTTCTGAAATGAGTTCTGACAATTTCAGATTTTCGTCTACAGTTAAATCTTTTTTCAAAGCGTGTATCAAACTTTTTTGATATCCATTGGTATCACTTGTTCTTCTATACAGGCTAAGTGATACGCTCTAATTTCAAGTGGTGATTGTATTTTCTGGTCAAGAAACACCCGAATTTTATCTTCCCTAAACTTAATATTCGCTAGCTTTAATCCTTTTTCTCTCAATGCATCTTGCATCTGACTTTTCACTGCAAATTCAGCATGGTTAGCAGGACTTAAATATATTTTTGCTTGTGTTTTGATGTATTCTTGGTTAGTCGTTGAAAAGGATTTTTCATAAATATCTGTGAAAAAACCAAGCCTTCCTTCTTGTTTTCCTTGCTGTATTTCTTCAAGCTGAAATACGTTTTTTAAATCTAGCTCTTTTGACAATTGGATAAGAACTCTTTTTTGAGGAACTAAGGCTTGCACTTCATTTCTTTCTTCATTTGTTAAGTTTTTCTCAAAATATTGTTGTAAACTCTTTTTCCAACTATTCATTCGGCTAAGTGGTTCGTATTTCATTTCTAGATAAGCTAACTCATAAGCTCTAATTTCGTTAGGAGATAAATTTTCGCGACTTAGAAATGGATTAAGAAAATCTGTTTTTTCCTATTCCTGTAAATTTTTTTTACTCTCTCCCTCTCGTATCACGTGACCTATTTCAAATCTCACATAGTTTGCTTCACTTAAATGTTTTTTAGCTTGCTCTTTGATGAATTGGCGACAAGTTACCGAAAAAGCTTTTTGATCCATCTCTTTGAACAACTGAGATAGGACTACTTGGTCGCTTTCCTTGCTATTGTCAAGCTTAGTTGCAAGTTCTGGACCTACTTCTTTTCCTAATTGTAAATATAATCTTTTTTCTGAAAATAGATTCTTCACTTTCAATATTTCTTCTGGTTTCAACTCTTTCAAAAAAAGTTTTCTCAAATTTTTTTTGATGTTGCTCTCCATTTGTTGCTCTTCTAAATAGGCTAGACAATAGGCTCTAATTTCGTTAGAAGATAAATCTTGACTATTAATAATCGGATCAAAAAAATTGTTTTTTTCTCTCTATATTTCGTATCATTTGAGTTACTTCAAATCGAGTATAATTCGTTGCACTCAAACATTTTTTAGCTTGCTCTTTGATGAATTGGCGACAAGTCACTGAAAAAACCTTTTGATTCATCTCATTGAACAATTTCAGTCGTTCTACTTGATTATCTTGATTGCTTCTTTCATATCTGACTGCAAGTTCTGGCCCTACTTCCTTCCCCAATTGTAGACATAATCTTTTTTCAGAAACTAGATTCTCCACTACTTTAATCTCTTCTGGTGTTAAATCTTTCAAAAAAGGTTTTCTCCAAAGTTTTTTGATATTGCTTTCCAGTTGTCGCTCTTCTAAATAGGCTAAACAATAAGCTTTCACTGAATAAGGAGATAAATCTTTCCGTTTAAGCATAGATTTAAGTACACTTAAAGAAGTGGATTCTTGTTTTATTATATGATTTTTTTGTTCACTATTATGTACTATAAATTCAAATTCTAAATAGCCTACTTTGCTTAAATATTTCTTCGCTTCTCTAGAAATTGCTGTTCTATTCAATGCACCATTCTTTTCATAAATAACTGTAAAAAGATCTCCCGTTGCTTTTTGCTTTCCTCGCTGTACTTCTTCACTTAAATATTTTTCTCTAGTCATTGTTGTTCTATTTAATGCTTCATACTTTTTATAAATAGCTGTAAAAAAATCTACTGTTGCTTTTTGCTTTCCTCGCTGTATTTCTTCAAGGGCTAATAAATCATGCGGTTCTATCTCTTCTATCATCTGAATATTTTGTTTTTTTAAAAGCTTGACTTCTTCAAGTTTCTTTTTTTCTTTTTTTAATAAATTTTTCTCCAAAGTTTTTTTTATTTTATTTTTGGTTTTCGGTAATAAGTTACTTTCATCGATATAAATTTCATAAATTGCTATTTTTTCCAGATGAGACATGTCAGGCAAACGGAGTAAATTGGGAAATATTTTATTATAAAAAACAGAAGAAACAGACTGTGCTTCTTCTACAGATACCTTAATTTTCTTGTTCAAAACATTGATTGTTTGAGATAATTCATAATAGACTTCATCCAAACCGGTATTTTTTTTCAGGCATGGAATCGCATGGTTTTTAATGAATGAATCCCATTTTTCTTCAAGAACGGGTTGATTACCGGATTTTTTTATTTCAGTAAATATTTTTGTTTTTAGTTTCTCTGACTCTATCCCTCGTTCCAGAACCATAACTGTTCTCACTAAATCATTAAACCAATTAGGACTATTTTCACCTTTATTTACCACTGGTTTGATCAACAAATCACTGACCTGCGCTTCTAGTCTTTTAGTTGATTCTGCTGTTTTTTCATTAGAAATCTTATGATAAAAACTATAGATATCGATTGTTTTCTTTCGTGATTGCTGATCTAATGACTGAACATCTTTAAACTGATCTTCAAAAGCTTGGTCCGCTTCATTAGTTATTTTTTTAACAGCTTATGAAAAGTAACGTAAGTTTTCGCCATTCCCTCTAAAGATCTGTACTGTAACAATTCATTTTTATGAAGAGTATTTATCCATTCTCTAACTATTGCTTGTTCGTTCACAGTTAAACGCGGCATAACATATCTTTCAAAGTTAACTTGGTGTTGTTCCCAATCCCTTGGAACAAATGCCGGCTTATTCATGAATAAAAGATTATATAAATAAATACTATCTGACATCAAATTCGGGTTATTCTTTAAATTGATAGATTCATAGCCATTTTTTCCATAGTCCACTCGATCTGCTTTAAAATATACATTAAATAAACCTTCATTTTTTTCCATTCGATCTCCTTTTCTTTATCGTCCGTTTTTGTAAATTGCAACAAATTTTAATCACTCGTATCCTTGTTCTTACTAGTATGGATAACTGTGTCGGTTCACACTGCTTTTTAGTATTGTTTTCTACCATTTTTTATGTAATAAACCAATGAAATTGAGACAAGAAGTTTTTATTCTCAAGAAATGAGCCGATAAGCCGAAATTTCTGAAGATTGGTAAAAATAATAAAATCGTTTATTGCGATTATGACCTTTGTACCTCACAACTTTTTGTCCCAGTTTCATTCGTTTTTATTCTAAAAACTATTTACAAAAATTTTTAGGCTTCAAACCCATTTTTCATGGCTACGGTTTTAAACCAATGGCCCGACTTTTTAATCGTCCGTTTACCGTCTTTGTTTAGATCGACAGCAATCAGTCCATAACGGTTTTTATAAGCGTTCGTCCAAGACCAGTTATCCATGCAAGTCCACATGTGGTAACCCACACAATTCGTTCCTTCTTGGATTGCCTGATGCACATATTTCAGATGGTCTGTGACAAAAGTGATCCGATAATCATCTTCAATCACGCCTTCCGAGTTAACGAAACGTTCTTCCCCTTCTACACCCATACCATTTTCAGAGATATAACATTTGATATTGCCATAGTTCTCTCTCGTATTCGTCAAGATATCATAGATCCCTTTTTCATAAATTTCCCAACCACGATAGATATTCATTTTTTTATTAGGCATATCATAATAATCAAAATAATCTTCTGGCATTGGTCCATTCTGATGATCAATCGGTGTTTCTTTTGCCTTGATTCTCCGAGGTTGATAATAATTGATTCCTAATAGATCAATCGTATTTTCTTTGATAATCGTTAAGTCATCGGGCCCCATCTCTGGCATTATCGCTAATTCTTTCACAATAGCAACCAACTCTGATGGAAACTCTCCTTTTACTGCAGGATCAAGAAAAGAACGATTGAAAAAAGCATCAGCGATTCTAGCAGCCTTGACATCCTCAGGGTTTGTTTCGTCTCGCGGGTAGCTAGGAGTTAAATTCAAAATGATTCCAATTTCTCCTTTTTGTCCCATCTTATGATAGGCTTCAATTGCTTTGGCACTTGCCAAATTTTCGTGGAAACCAACTTGAATAGCCTCTTTTAGATTGATATGGTTAGGATAATGAAACTGATAGAGATAACCGCCTTCTACTGGAACAATCGGTTCATTATGGGTAAACCATTTCTTTACTAAATCCCCAAATAACTCAAAACAGGTTTTTGCATAGGCCACATAGGCGTCAACCGTATCACGAGACAACCAGCCACCTGTTTGTTGTAATTCTAAAGGCATATCAAAATGATATAAATTGACAAATGGTTCAATTCCCTGCTCCAGTAATTCTGTAAAATATGAGCGGTAAAATGATACAGCCTGTTGATTCACTTCTCCTTTTCCTTTAGGGAATAGACGACTCCATTGAATGGATGTTCGGAAAGTATTATGACCTGTCTCTTTCATCAATTGAACGTCTTCTCGATATTTCGTGTAAACTTGAGAGGTTTTCTCAGGACCAACTTGATTGAAAAATTTTTCTGGCTCTAGATCATACCAATAGTCCCAAATGTTTTCTCCTTTCCCATCTCCGTCGATTCTGCCTTCTGTTTGTGGTCCACTTGCGGCGGTTCCCCACCAAAAATTCTTTGGAAAATCGTAGTGTTTCATTTCATAATCCCTCAATTCTTTTAGTAATTACCGTAATCATAAACAATCACTGAAAATAAATCAATACTTTTGATAAAAATGACTAGACATTTAAACAGACAGACGTTATACTACGTTTGTAATCGATTGCAAAATAAATTTGAGGTGAAAAAAATGAATGGTTTTATGGATAAACTTTCTCAAAAAATTATGCCCTTAGCCAATCTTTTAGGGCAAAACCGTTACTTAACTGTGCTACGGGATGCATTTATGTTGTCATTTCCGCTAACAATGTTTGGATCAATTGTGGTCGTTGTGAATAATCTACCGTTCTTCAGTGATGGTACCAAAGGCACGTTAAGCACCCTTTTTGGCAATGGTCAAAATGCGACGATGAGTATCATGTCCGTTTTTGTTACATTTGGTATCGGCTATTATTTATCAAAATCATATGATGTAGAAGGTATTTTTGGTGGCGCTGTTTCATTCGCAAGCTTTTTGATTCTCACACCTTTTGTGATGACAACAGCTGGTGGTGAAGAAGTTTCGGGTGTCCTATCACTTGATCGTCTAGGTGCTAAAGGAATGTTCATTGGAATGATTGCTGCCTTTTTAGCTGCGGAAATCTACTGTCGAATCACCAAACGTGGTTGGCAAATTAAAATGCCTGATGGCGTACCACCTGCAGTAACGAAATCTTTTGCCGCTTTGATTCCAGCTGTAGTCACATTGACTGTTTTCTTGATCATCAACGCTGTCATGACTGGCGTATTCAATGCGAACCTTCATGACTTAGTCTATGAAGTTATCCAAAAACCTCTAACTGGTTTAGGTAGTAGTTTACCTGCTACGTTGATTGCCTTATTCTTTGTTCAATTTTTGTGGTTCTTTGGTCTTCACGGTCAAATTATTGTTAATTCTGTTATGGACCCTATCTGGAATACATTGATGCTTGATAATTTAGAAGCTTATCAGCATGGGAAAGAACTACCACATATCATCACAAAACCATTTATGGAAACCTTTACCGTTGGTATCGGTGGCTCTGGAATGACGTTGGCAGTAGTATTATTGATGGCTTTTGTCTTGAAGAAAAAACAATACCGTGATGTTGGTCGTTTAGCGCTAGCACCTGGAATCTTCAATGTCAATGAACCTGCAATTTTTGGTCTTCCAATCGTATTGAATGCCACCATTTTGATTCCTTGGGTCGTTGCTCCTTTGGTCGTGACAACGTTCAACTACTTGATGATGGCAGCTGGAATCGTTCCTCCGCCTACTGGTGTTTCAGTTCCGTGGACTGTGCCGATCATTGCTAGTGGTGTTTTAGCTACCAATTCATGGCTAGGCGGTCTCTTACAAGTAGTCGATTTTGTGATCGTCGCTTTTATTTGGTACCCATTCTTAAAAGTATTAGATAAACAACCTGATTTAGACGTTGTGTAAAGCCTTATCTACTCACCTGTGAAGCAAATCATCTTCTTTCTAATAGAGATTAAGCAAATTTTATAATCTAGCATGAACAGTCATAAACATGGAATGATGTGAATTGATTTGTTCATGCTTGTTTCATTGAAATGAGTAATTCAACAACTAAACTTCGTTATTTCTTTCTTGTCGAACGAAATAACTTTCGTTATACTCAATACGAGGTGAATAACGTGCCAAAATATGAAGAAATCGCAAATGTTTTAAGGGAAAGAATCCGTTCAAAAGAATATCCACCAAACAGCTTTTTACCTAATCAGATCACTTTAGTCGAAGAATTTGGCGCAAGTCGAATGACCATCAAAAAAGCCATCAATATTCTGGCTATGGAAGGATTAGTTTATTCGCAAAGAGGGGCTGGAACCAAAATTTTAGATCATCCTTTTATCGAGAAAGATACCTCCCCTGCCAATGAGTATGAGGGACTCAGTCATCAAATGAAACGTCGTCATCGTTCACTGACGAGTCAAATCATTCAATTTGATGTCGAGTTTCCGAACCCATTTATTCAAGAAAAATTAATGATTGGTGCCGAACAACCTGTTTATAATATTCACCGTTTACGAATTTTAGACAACGAACCTTATATTTTGGAACATACATTTATGCCTGTACATTTAGTTCCAGGGCTAAAAAAAGAACATCTGCTTTCTTCTATCTATGATTACTTGCACCAAGATCTAAATCTTCATTTTGCAGGCGCCTATCGAGCAATTTCAGCAGATAAAAGTACGCACTTTGATCAGGAATACTTGAATTGTTCGGAAATAGATCCTGTTTTGGATGTGCAACAAGTCGTTTATCTAAAAGATGGTCAGCCCATCGAATATTCATCTAGTAGAAATCGGTTTGATGTCCGCAACTATTCCTTACTTGATGTCCGTTCAAACTAAAAAAATCCGTTTCAAAAATAGGAAACTATTGTGAAACGGATTTTTTGATGTTTACAAAAGAGCGGAGTCAAACAGAATAATTGCCAGAAACGTTCCCACTCACTATACTGTAATTAACACAACGCTTACTTTTTGTAAGTGCAAAGGAGGAACTCTCATGGATACTCAAATCAAAGGCATCCACCATGTTACCGCTATGACTTCAAGTCCCACTAAAATTTATCGTTTTTTTACGGATATTTTAGGAATGCGCTTAGTAAAAAAAACGATCAACCAAGATGATATCGAAATGTATCACCTTTATTTTACAGATGAATACGGCTCCCCTGGAACTGACATGACTTTTTTCGCTTTTCCTAATCAACCTCAAGGAAGTAAAGGAACGGATACGATTTCTAGAGTGTCCTTTCGAGTACCAACTGATGAAGCATTGACTTATTGGTTCAAACGCTTTGAAGAAAAGAATGTTCTTCACTCTGCGATCAAGGAACGTTTTTCAAAAAAATATCTGGAGTTTGAAGACTTTGACCATCAATTCTATCAATTGATTTCTGATGAAAACAATACAGGTGTTGCTGGTGGTACTCCTTGGAAGAACAGCAATATTCCATCAGAATATGCAATTACAGGCTTGGGACCAGTTTTTGTCCGAGTGAGTCAAATGGAACCATTACAGTTACTATTAGAACAGACTTTAGAGTTTAAACTTACTGATCAAACAGGAGCTTTTTCGCTCTTTGAAGTCGGTCAAGGCGGTAATGGAGCAAGCATCATTGTTGAACAGCGAGCAGATTTACCAAAAGAAATCGAAGGATTCGGCAATATCCATCACCTTGCCTTGCGTGTCGCTGATGAAGAAGCCTTACGTCACTGGATCCATGTGATCAATCAGATAAACGTACCAAGTTCAGGGTTTGTGGATCGCTTCTACTTCCAATCAGAATACTTCTTAGCTGCCACCCACGTTCTCTTTGAATTAGCAACAGATGGACCTGGTTTTTTTGGCGATGAATCAGCAGATACAGCTGGCGAAAAACTATCACTCCCACCACAACTCGAAAGTAAAAGAGAAGAAATCGAAGCGTACATTCGTCCCTTCGATACTCAGGATGCCAACCAACAACGAGAATGATCTTCTTTCTATCCAGACAGTCGTTTTCAAGAAACATAACTTTCAAGAAAAAGAGGTCAAATCATGGAATATTTTTTTCAAGCGGGAAAACAAACAAGTAGAAATTTACTCCTTCTTCATGGTACAGGTGGCGATGAATATTCTTTACTTGAAACCGCCCAGTTTCTTGAACCGGATGCTACGATTCTTTCTTTTCGTGGTTCAATCAAAGAAGACGGAATGAATCGCTTCTTTCGACGGAATGGGTTGAATCAATTCGATTACCAGAGTTTAGCAGAAGAAACAGCGCTTCTATACCATGAAATCTCAGCAGTTAGCCAAAAAGAAAACATCTCGTTACATGACTGGGTGATCGTAGGCTATTCCAATGGAGCGAATATCGCTGCTCACTTGCTATTATCAAGAAATACTGAGCTGCGAAAAGGAATCCTTTTTCATCCAATGTCTTTAAACGTCAATTATCCAGCAAAAGTAATGACTGATACTCAGATCTGGCTTTCTTACAGCAAGACCGATCCAATCGTCTCCTCTATAGCGATTACGAATCTGATCAAAGATTTTGAAATGCAAAAAGCTCACCTCACATTCCAAGAAACGTTTACTGGTCATCAATTAACAAAGGCTGAATTAATTGCCGCAAAAAGTTGGCTTTCTTCGCTTTCGGTTAACTAATATTGGACGAAAGTTGTGATGCATCGGATTATTTTTTCAAAGTCTCTTTTTCAAAGACTCTATAATGAGGTACGCTCCAAAAGTTGTACGTGAAAACGACAATTTTTAGGGCGTATTTTTTTGTTTCGACCTTTACGCACGAAACAGAAAAATGAATGTAAGTGCTAGATCCAACTATCCATTTTTCTCAAATCATCTCTTTTAATTTTCATTTTGGAAAATCCTTCTTGGCTCCCCCTCATTTTAAACGCATCATATTAAAGATAAATAGAAACATTCCTCATTTGAAAAAACTGTAGAATATGGATTTCTATTATAAAAATTAGAAAAAAATGAGTTTTTGATTAGCTAGATTTCCAAAAAATTGCTATAGTTTAATTAATCAGAGTTGCAATCATTTTAGCGTTCGCCATTTTTTTGTCGAGTTAATATGGTTCACTCATTAGGGAGGGGGCACGATGCTTCACAAAAAAAGAAAACAGATTCAACAAGTAATCTTTCTGTTATTGACACTTCTGTCAGTGCTTGCACAAACAAATGTTGTTCAAGCAGTTTCGTTAAATTTATTTGGTACGACTACCGCAACTAATAACAGTCAAACCAGTCCAAATGCGCCTTTTTTAAACCGAGTAAATGTCCCTGTCACTTTTCTCATTGAAGGAAAAAATGGCATCAGCGCTGGGGTTATCACAACTGGCGATAAATATGCCATTTTAGAAGCACCGACTGAAATGGTCGGGTATATCCAACCTAATGGGAATGCGACTGTTCAAACTACTGTTACTGTGCCACTTAGTCAGTCCCCTTTACAATTGATTTTGCCGACCATAACCTCTGTGATTTCGTTGATCGTCAACTCACCTTTAGTTTCCACACAAAATAAAACAGCGGTTAATCAGGCATTGTCAGAATTACGTTCGGAAACTTTTGGTGCCCAGAATCTTACTCTAGCTATCGTCCCACGCTCAAGCACTCAATATGGCGTAGCGATTAGTCAAGGGCTATTACCCATCCTGACAACGACATTAAAAAATCGGATTCAAAATTTATTAACGATCGTCCAAGCTTTACCGCTGATTGGGACTGTTTTAGGAACGTTATTGTCCCCTTTTGTCACAGCTTTGTCTCAATTTATTACGAGTTTAAATTCACCAACTTCTGATAATAGTAAAAATTTGGTTGCTGCTTCGATTTTAGGTAATACGAGTGTTTCGCTACCATTTCTTTTATCTTCGCCCAAATTGACCCAAGATCTAACAGCTAATTTTAAGGGCGGTTTTATTCAAACAGATCAGTCGACGATTCAGTTAGGAACTACTACTGGTACAACACCTGTTTATTTTTCAGCCGGAGCACTCACCTGGCAGACCACAAGCTTGCCGACTCACTTGAACTTTGGTCAGCACTTGATCCAGACCCAACAGGATGAGCACTTAGTAGCCACCAATAACAATCAAGTAACTACCGGATCGATTTCGATTACTGATACACGGACAGTTGTAAAAAATTGGCAAATAAAAGTCCAACAACTTAGTCCTTGGCAAAACGGAACCAATCAATTAACGTCCCAATTACAAATCTCAACAGCAGATTTAACAACTACCTTTCCTATCACTGGGATCACAAGTACTGCTAATCAAATGGTCCCTCTATCTATAGGCACGCAACAAACATTACTCAAATTAAATGGTGTAACTGATCCTGGTCAAGTCCAATTAGCAATCAATCAGTTCTCATTAGCGGTTCCCAAAGAAAGTCTGAAAACAAAGGGAACCTACCAAACAATGGTGGAATGGCTCTTATCGGATACACCGTAATTTATTTAGGAGGAAGAAGAAATGAAAAAGAAAACGTTATCTTTTTTTGTCTTGGGGATCAGCTTGTTTTCAAGTTCTCTCGTTTTTGCTGATTCACAAACCCAAGGAGAAGTGGCCTATGTGGAAGGCGCACTTGAATTTGACTATGCTGGCGGTATACCAACTAATTTAGACTTTGGGGATCATCCCCTGCAAACTGCAGCTGCTGAAAACTGGATTGCTACTGCTACAGGTGAACAAACCGGCTCTACACCTACTACTGGAACCGTAGCTGTTCGAGACAACCGAGGAAATCCTGCAGCTATATGGACAGTCAAGTTATCTCAAACTGACCAGTTCAAAACAGCGGATGATGTTGAGCTATCAGGTGCACAGCTCAATTTATCTTTTGGCGCACTTACAAATAACTTAGGGTTAGCCCCTACCAGTGCCTATGAAAACGATGAATTAGCGATCCAAGTATTCAATCAAGATGTTACGATTTTAGATGCAACCGCAGGTCAAAACTCGGGCGATACTGCACTAGCGATTAATCAATTCAGCTTATCTGTTCCAGCGAATACAAATAAAGTAGCCGAACAATATACTACTACATTAAATTGGACTTTCTCATCCAGTCCAACCAACTAAGAAAGGAGGAATGATCGTGAAAAAGTGGTTTTGGATACTACCCTTCTTCTTTCTACTGATGGGAAATCTTAACATCTACGGCGAATCCTTACAAAGTTTTGATGCACAAATGCAAGGCAATGAATCAACACCATCAACAAACGACAATTATTTTGATCTACAACTAAAACCTGGACAGGAATCGACTTTGAATGTCTTAGTCACGAATCTAAAAGAAACTGAGATCACGATCATTCCGTCCTTTAATCGTGCAAAGACTAATCAACTAGGTGTTGTTGAATATTCTGGTAGAAATCAAGATCGTCCTAATAATTTGCCCATTGATATCGAGAAAATTGTTTCTGTTGATAAGCAAAAGTTTACTCTTGCGGGACATGAACAAAAAAAGATTCCTTTAACCATCAAAATGCCAGAAAAAGATTTTGATGGAGTAATTACGGGTGGGCTCTATCTCCAAGAAGAACCAAAAAAAGATATACAAGGAAATATTCAACATGTCTTTTCTCGGGAGATTGCTGTCTTACTTAAAACACAACTAAACAAAATCCAACCGAACTTAGAACTAAAAAAAGCAGCACCTACCCAAATCAACCAGAGAAATGCCATCAAAGCAACTTTGGAAAATACTAATGTTGCTTATCTATCTAGTGCTCGTATACACTATGAGATCAAAAAAGAACAACAACAAACCCCAGTACTAACTGGGACCCAGCCCATTTCGTTCGCCCCTAACAGCGGCACGGATTATTTGATTTTTTTAGAAGGAAAAGAATTCGAACCAGGAACCTATCAGCTAATGACGAATGTCAAAAACAAGGAAATCAATTGGCAGCAAAAGATAAATTTTACTATTTCGCAAAAAACAGCTGCAACTTATAATGAACAAAATATATCTACTACAAAGGATGAGCCGCAAAACAATTGGCTCCTTTGGCTAGCTGGAGGTATTATTTTCGCTCTCGTCCTCATTATTGTCTTTTTACTGTATCTGATGAGAAAGAAAAAACGATGACTGTTATCAAACAAAAACTAACCCTACCTAGATTTTCACGAGGCAGAGTTAGTTTTTTTCTTCTGATCTAGCAGTTATCGATATACTATCAAACACATTAGTTCTTTACTACGATCAGGAACAATCCCAGCCGTTCTTCAACAACTAGCGACTACTTATTGTGATTCTCCAAATCGAATGGTATCTCCAATCGCAAACTCTGGAAAGATTTGAGGCTCTACAACGATTGCTCCTGGCAAGACTTCGTTTTCTCCTGTGCGGAAATAAATGGAGATATGACCGAGGGTTTCAAAGTTATGATTGGCTTCACTGCCAACTTCTTTGATTTGATATTCTTGGTTGCCGATGGTCAGTATATCCCCTGTTTTGATGACATTTTTAGCCGTTTCACGATTGTCATGGACCACACAGATGTCTTTTAATTCAGGTGGTACCTGTTGTCCGAAAAGAATCATTAAGTACTCTGCCGCAAATTCTTCCACTAAAGAACCAACCTCAACAATCTTTGTTGTGTGCATGGTTTTCTCCTCCTTCTATGATAACGTCGTATCTTGTAAATGACGTAACTGCCAAACAGTGGTACTGGCATCTAGTTCAACGTCATCTTCAGTTAAGAAAGAACCCGCCCGTATAAAACGTTTTGCTACTACTTCTCCAGAGATCAGTCCGATCGGGATATGTCCCTCTCGCTTCATTTCTTCGTGGGTCTCAAGTACTCCTCGGACACAAAAACCACCGATTCCATCTAAATGATCTCCAGGTTGAATATCTTTTTTCGCTACCGCAACGGTTTCTGAAATTGGGGCGCCTAATGGAACAATGGCATGATCTTTTTGTAAGACAGCTTTTGCAATCGTAATTGGTGTTTCTAAACTTGCTAAATGATACGGGCGATATAAGATATGATGATCCCGTTCCCCTTTCTTCATCAAGTAATTCATTTCTTCAGCTACTTCGCTATTTTGCCCCTTAACGATAACAAAGACGCCTGGCGCTAAACCATCCACATATTCCACTACACCAAATTGAGATAAGACCCCACCATTTTCTTTTAAATCTAACGAAGTAATGACAGAATCTAGATCCCCTTTCAAACCATGCATACCTACCTTGTCAGGGATATAGCCAATCGCATTTGATAAAAGATTCATTTCAGCCATTGTTTTTGTTCCATCTTGGAAAGCAGCTAGCATATGAGGAGCCATTTGTTTTTTCTGAGCTTCTTTTTCAGCAGTTGCCGGATTTGCGGAAATATTCAATTGATTATTCTTCCCTTTTCCCGCAACTAAGACTTCCATCCCCATAGACGAAGCAAATTCAAATAATTCGGTGGTTGCTGCAGGTTCATCGCCATCTGATCCTGTATAGATCAACCCTGCTGAATCATAGAGTTTATGCATCAAAGGTCCAATAGTGATATCGATTTCAACATTTAATAAGACAAGATGTTTTTTTGCTAATAACGCTTCAAGCGCAATTTTTGATCCTGCTTCAGGTACACCAGTAGCATCTACGATTACTTCATTCCAATCAGAGTGAATAATTTCTTTAGCATCTGTTGAAATAAGGACATCATTTTTAACTTTTGCCGAAGCTAGATACGTTTCTTTCGCTTTTTGTGCATAATCAAGGGACAAGTCACTGATCCCTGTTACGATCATCCTTGGAATTGACGCTATTTGTGCAATCATTCCCCTGCCCATTTGTCCTGCACCAATTACTCCCACTTTGATTGGATTACCTGTTTTTTCTCTTAATTGTAATTCACCATATAAAGTCATCTTATGTATTTCCTCCACTCATTCAATTTTTTATGTGTTTTTTATAAATATTCTCTAAAGATTCGGTTCACTAATATTTTAGGCGAATTGGCAAAATTACCAATTGTCGAGCCCGCAATATGCGGAGTGATCGTGACATTCTCTAAACTTAGATAAGGATGATCTGCAGGTAATGGTTCCTGTTCAAAAACATCCACTGCTGCTCCAGTAATTTCTTTGTTTCTTAATGCTTGGATCAAATCTTGTTCATTGACTAATCCAGCACGGGCACTATTGATGAAAATAGCAGAAGGTTTCATTTTTTTGAAATGCGATTCATTGATCATGTGTTTTGTTTGAGGGGTCAAACGATAATGCATCGAAAAGATATCTGCTTTTTCCACCAGTTCCTCTAAACTAACTTGGGTGTCAGGGGACGTACCATCAAAATAATCATCAAAGAAAAGAATGTTACATCCAAAAGGTCGTAACAAATGAGCAACTCGTTGGCCAATTTCGCCATAACCAATTAACCCAATCGTTGACTCTTTTAATTCTGGTGCTAATAGCCCGTTAGGATAGTACTTTTGCCACTGATGCTCTCTTAATTTTTGATTTCCCCGTGCGATATTGCGTATTTCTGTTAAAATCAGACCGACAGTAAATTCCGACACACTGGTCTTACTTCTGCCAGGAGTATTATAAACAGCAATGCCTTTTTCTTCGGCATAGCTAACAGCGATATTTTCAGTACCTGCTCGCAGTACGCCAACTAATTCCAGATTTTCTGCTCGGTCGATCACTTTTTTACCAATCGGTGCAAATTGAGTAATGATCCACTGATACTCTTCAATATTTTCTAAGAGATACTCTGGTAATTCGACTGCATCACACCCTTGTTTTTCAACCTTGATATTATCTTTTTGCAGACTATCTAAATCAGAATGTCGCCATTCTTTGATGTCTACAGAAATTCCTTTTGTGGCTAAATCTTTCAAGGGTTCTGTTGCAAAGTTTTAAATAAAGAATAAAATCCCTTACGGTATCTATGATTTAAGCTGGGATTCCCAATAATACCTTGATTTCAGTACAGACCGAAAACCCGAAGAGAGTGCCTTCTTTTCGGGTTTTCTTATATAATCCTCGAATGGCTTCCATGCCTTTAATCGTGGTAGAGGCAGTGCGTAAACTTCGATAGAATTTATTGCGTCTCTTTACTGGACGATGGTCTTGTTCAATCAAATTATTCAGGTATTTAATGGTACGATGTTCTGTCCCTTGATAAAAGCCGTATTCTTTTAGTTTCTTAAAGGCACTTGTAATAGAGGGGGCTTTATCTGTGACTTACAACCTTCGATTCATCAAACTGCTTCACTAACCGCTTAAGAAAAGCATAGGCTGCTTGTGTGTCCCGTTTTTTACGTAACCAAATATCCAAGGTTAAACCATCTGCATCGATGGCTCGATACAAATAATGCCATTTTCCTTTAATTTTGATGTACGTTTCATCCATTTTCCATGAATAAAAGGATTTTTTATTTTTCTTTTTCCAAATTTGATAGAGTAGTTTGCCATATTCTTGCACCCAACGATAAATCGTCGTATGAGAAACGTTAATGCCACGATCATATAAGATTTCTTGAACTTCACGATAGCTAAGGTTATAACGAAGATAGTAGCCCACGGCTACAATAATCACATCCTGCTGAAATTGCTTTCCTTTAAAATGACTCATCGTCATTCCTCCTGCTATCTTTTTCTATTATTCTACCTTATCTGATAGTAGATTTAAAACTTTGCAACAGAACCATTAATTTCATCCTCAACCTTATTTTATCTAAACTCTTACTAGCCAAATTTGACAGACAGCTTTTTATATACGCGTGATTTTTCCACATAGATTTCCATTATCTATTCGACCATTATCTATTATTAAATCACTAAACTGATTTTTCTCCGGAAAAACAACTATAACAGAAGTGTCTCTTCCAGATTTTATTATTTTTTCAAAATCTACATCAACTAGTAAAGTTTCAGAAGTAACTACATCATTTTCTTTCACACAAATTGAAAAAGGCTCTCCTTGTAATTCGACTGTATCAATTCCAATATGGATCAAATAATCAATTCCTAAGTTACTTTTTATATTAATAGCATGTTTAGTAGGAAATATATTTGTTACGCGACCAGCTAACGGAGCATAAATTTTTGTATTATCAGGTATGATAGCAAACCCATCACCCAATAATTTTTGTGAAAAAACAGGATCATTTACTTCTGTGATGGAAATGATTTTTCCAGAACAAGGTGCATAAAATTCTTCTTGTTTTTTCTTTTTGAAAATCTCAAACATATAAAATACCTCCTACTTATCTTTTCCTAATATTTGATTGATTTCTTGACTTAATAAGTCAGCTTTCCCTCCAAAAACAGCTTGTATACCGCCCTTTACTTCGAAGACAGCAGTCGCACCAATGGCTTTTATTGTTTGTTTTTGAACAATTTTCCCGTTCGTAACAGCAACACGTAAACGAGTTGCACAAGCTTCAACAGACTCAATATTATCTTTCCCACCAAGGGCATCAATAATTGTAAGAGATTCTTCACGTAATGATGTATTTTTATTTACTGCTTTTTTAGGATGAACTTCCGATTCTTCTTCCATTCCAGGAATAGCCACCTTGAATTTTTTGATGAAAAATGTAAAAACAAAGAAATATATAAGCGCCCATGCAATACCAAAAGGAATAAGTTTTAACCAATTAGTTTTGTCGTTCCCCTGAAGTACACCAAATAATAAAAAGTCGATCAAACCGCCTGAAAAAGAATTCCCTACACGAATATTTAAGATATCCGCAAAATAAAAAGATAGCCCATCTAAGAATGCATGAATCACATAAAGCCAAGGAGCTACAAATAAGAACATATACTCTACAGGTTCAGTAATTCCTGTTAAAAAAGAAGTAAGAGCACCACTAAAATAAAGTCCACCATTTTTCTTACGATTATTTTTGGGAATCGCACGATACATTGCATAGCAAGCTGCCGGTAATCCAAACATCATTGTTGCGAATCTTCCTGCAAAAAAGCGAGTACCATAAGTAAATAAGCCTGTATGATTTGGATCAGCTAATTGTGCAAAGAAAATATTTTGTGCCCCCGCAATTGTTGCACCAGCAACATTTTCTGTGCCCCCCAAAGAAGTGTACCAAAACAAAGGATAAATTGTGTGATGTAGCCCGACAGCTCCAGTTAACCGAAGTAAGAATCCATAAAGGAAAGTACCTATGCTACCCATCTGTGCAATTTGTTCTCCAGCAACCACTAAACCATTTTGAATTGGTGGCCAAATTAAATAGAAAAAAGATCCAATAACAATTGCAGCTAAACTAGATACAATAGGGATAAATCTTGAACCTCCAAAGAACCCTAAAAATTGCGGAAGTTCTATTTTTCTATATCGGTTGTGTAAGAATGCAACCGTTCCCCCCACAACAATTGACCCAACAACTCCTGTATCAAGTGTTGCCCCTTTTGCTGAAAATAGTTCAAGAAATCCACTAATTGTTGCAGTATAGACTAAATAAGCTACACCTCCAGCTAACCCAGCTGTTCCTTTGTCTCCATTTGCAAGTCCCACTGCAATTCCGATTGCGAAAATTAAAGCTAGATTTGCAAAAACTGCATTTCCAGCATAGCTCATGATGCTTAAAATAGTATGCAACCAAGTTTGATCTAAAATTGGATAAGCATTTATAGCGCTCTCATTTGTCAACGCTCCTCCAAGACCTAATAGTAGCCCGGCCACTGGTAATATAGCGATCGGTAACATAAATGCACGACCTAATTGTGAGAATTTTTTAAACATTTCCTTTTCCCCCTAACTTAATGCTTTAATAAATCTTGAAGTAATTTCTTGTGGTCGGGTAATAGCCCCACCCACAACAATACCTGCAACTCCTAATTCTTTTATTTCTTTTGCTTGCTCTGGAGTATGAATTCTACCTTCAGCTATTACACAAATATTAGCTTCAACTAATTGTTTAATAAGTTCAAAATTTGGTCCATATAGCTTTTTACTTTCTTCGGTATAACCACTTAAAGTAGTTCCAACAAAATCCACCCCCGCTTCATAAGCATTTTTACCTTCTTCGAAGTTAGATATATCTGCCATCAATAACTGATGAGGATATTTTTCTTTTATTTTTTTTATAAAATCATTGATAGATAGACCATCATGTCTTTTTCTTAATGTGCAATCGAGAGCAATCACTTCTACACCAGTAGCAACCAACTCGTCCACTTCTCGCATAGTTGCTGTAATAAAAGGAGCTTCTGGTGGATAATCTCTTTTTATAATTCCAATCATTGGTAATTCAACTTGTTTTTTGATTGCTAAAATATCACGAACAGAATTTGCACGTATACCAACAGCTCCTGCTCTTTGTGCGGCTAGAGCGAAATAAGGCATAAGACTCTTTTCTTCTTTATAAAATATTTCACCAGGTAATGCCTGACAAGAAACGATTAAACCATCTGAGATCGCTTCTAAAAACTCTTGTTTATTCATTATCCTAAACACTCCATTTTTATTATATTTTTGGATAATACCTCCAAAAAACAATATAGCATCCGCTTTCAAAAATGTAAAGTTAAAAAAGGATAAATCCGGAGTTTTTTTAAAGAAAAATGGAGTATAATGGAGAAAACATTTTAACTGCAAAGGAGTTTGTATGAATTATATCTATTTAATCAGAGAGCACTACCCCTTACTAACGAGATCTGAAAAAAAAGTCGCAGATTTTATTTTGAATTCTGGTAAAACTATTATTTATAGTACAATGAATGATATTAAGAAAAATACTAAAGTAGGTGATGCAACGATTATTCGTTTTTGTCAAAAAATTGGTTTTTCTGGATTTTCTGATTTGAAAATTGAAATTGCAAAAGAAGATTTTAGTCATCAAAAAGAACAACCTAGTAGTAAGAAATATTATGATGAAATTGCTAATACTTTAATAGATGCTTTACATTTAACTATTCGTTTGTTAGATGAAAATAAACTGGATAACGCAGTTCAAATGATTAAACAAGCAAAGAATTTATATTTATTTGGAGTAGGCTCCAGTGGAAATACAAGTCTCGATCTAGAAAGTATGTTTTTACGAGTAGGTGTGCAAGCAAAAGCAGTATTAGATCCACACTTTCAAGCTCAAGTTGCTTCCTTATTAACAGATCAGGATCTAGTAATTATTTTCTCTTTATCTGGAAAAACGAAAGATACCTACGATTCATTGAAAATTGCAAAAAAAAATGATTCAAAAATAATTGCAATAACCAATTATATCCATTCACCAATTGGTCAATCTGCTGATTTGGTTTTACAAACAGCAATTGAAGAATTTTTAAATGGTGGTTCTTTAGCTGGAAAAATTTCACAACTTTATATTTGTGATTTATTAGTGCAAAGATATGAACAAAAATATAATATTGATTCTGTTGAATTGAGAGAAAAAGTTTTACGCTCCATTATTGATAAAAGAATTGAATAAGCCTAAGATCTATACCAGTAAAATATAAAAAGAACATCTTTTAATGGATGTTCTTTTTATATTTAATATCATAATTTTTTTGTTTATATGATTTTTCTATAATAGGTAAAAATAACTCTGTTTCCGCTTTTTCTCTTGCCTTTTTTGCATCTTCTAGACTCTTATACAAACTCAAATTATATTTTTTCCCAGCTAAATTAATATATGCAACCCATTTATTATTTAAATGGCAAACACCTTTTATTCCACTTTGATTATTTTTTGAACGTTTTGCTATCAAAGACTCTACAAAGGTTCCATCGATTTTTACTCTAGAATCTTGCTTTTTTAAACAACTACAACTTTTTGTATGTCCACAGATTAAATTTCCATATTGAACGAGACACCATTGACCACAATCACATTTACAAATCCACTTACTACGAGAGATACTATATTAATGATATGATACTATGTTTTTCCATATTAGAGAATATAAGAGTTACAACCGAAAAATCAACAATCAACAAATTTAAACAATGAAACAAGTTAGATTGTCAATTATTTTATATCTATTTTAGAACTATACTGAGTGAACAATAAAATAATTTAACTAAGCCATACACTATATATTACAAATAAAGGAGTATAAAATGAAAAAAAATTATTCTATTCTCATACACATGTTGTCACAACTTTCTAATTTATTTTCTAAAAAATATCTATTTGTCTATGTCAGTCTTATTTTTTCTATTTGTATAAATTACATTTGTTCGTTGATAAGCATAATCTCAAGCATTTATATTACTCTTATATTTCCTATAAAATCTGAATCGCTAACAATTATCACAATAATAATTATTAGTTTTATTTTATCCATAATTGCTCACGCTATCAGGCTCACTTTAGTACATTTAAGTAAAATAAATATTATTTCAGTCTATAAGATACTTGATATTTCGAAAGACTTTTTTACTCATGTATTGCTGTTTTTCACATTACTTCTACAATTTACTGATATGTTATCTTTTGATGGCACAAGCCTTTTAACACAGTTAGAAGAAAATCATGGTTACTTGAATGTGTGGCTATAGGTATAACTGCTCTTTCACTTCAAATTATTTATTTTCTTAAATATCAATTAAATAATATGGAGAACGAAAAACAGCCCTATTCATTAGAATAAGACTGTTTCTGGATCAAGCAATCGCGATTGAAAAATAAATTATATAAAAAGATAATAATGTAAATTTATTTTCTATCCTTATTTTTATTAGAATAATTATTATACTTACTATATGATATGAGCAAGCTCTTTTATCAATTAGCCTATTTCACAATGTTTTTTTGCTTTAACAACATTTTTACAAACCAAATTCCCAAAATAGCTAAGCTTACACCTAACAAGTTATAAGTAAACCGCATTGCTAATGTTTGAGGAATTCCATACATCTGACTAGCTATCGTCAACGCACCAATACAATTAAAAACCGTTTTATAACGGTAACTAGAACAAAATCCTAAACAAATACCACCTAATAAACTAAGTATCTCAATTGGTAAATACATACTTAATAGAATAAAAGAAAATATACCAATAATTGTGCCTAGCAAACGGTCGGTTGCACGTGTTTTCAAATCAATTATTGAAAATCCATAGCTCGCAAATAAAGAGGAAAAGGCAAACCCAACCCACATGAATCGTTCAAAAGATAGATACTGACTAACAGACAATAATAAGCTAATGAAAAATACATAGGAAAACAACCAAATTTTCAATGAAACACTCTTTTCTTTTAAAGCCTTGAACATTGTCTTTTTTTTGTGCTTATTGCGATGATTGTGATAAATTATCCACCAAAATATAAGAAAAAAGAGACCAAAGAAAAGAAGACGATCATTCAATAATTTTTTCGTTATTTGGTCTGTTATTGTCGAATAAACAACAAATATATAAGAAAATCCATATAATGACGGATTTCCCATTTTGGAATCACTTAAAGTAGCAATTAGTATTCCTCCTAGTAAAAGGAAGTGCGACAATACTTGCAAAGTAAAATTTGGTAATAAATGGACAAATGGTGCGACAAACAATGCACCAAAGACAACACTCAATCCTAAAATTGATTGAGCGTATTTATACCCAAAGTCAACGAATCTTAGACTAAGCATCATACAGAAAAAGACAATAGCATATGGCTTATTGGATTCACCAAAAAACTTCGTAGACAAAACAATCACACAGATAGCAAAACCAACAATCAAAAATGAACGTAGAACTAGGGATAAAATATATTTTCTACGATCATACTTGGATTTTGTACTTTTTATTTTTTGCTTAAGTATTAAAGGATCTAATTGTAGTAATTGATAAAAAGTCATTTTCTCTACCTCCTTACTAATACTGCTAATTATTTAACTAAATCTAGCAGTTATAAATACTTGAAGTAAGAGTTTTTTGGGAAATAGAGAATACTTATATAATTAATTTTTCACTTACGTAAATCTCTCTTATCAACCAAACAAAACTACTATACGTTATACTTCTTTTGCTAATTTTTAATTGTTCAACATAACTTTTTATAATTTTTGTACTCAACTTATTCAGAAAATCAATATTAGAATATTTCTTAGAATAAGATTGTTTCTGGATCAATCAATTGTGATTGGTTTAAACTGTGATCTAAGCATAATTCAAAATGTAAGTGACTACCTGTACTGTTTCCTGTCGAGCCAACATAACCAATAATTTGTCCTTGTTTTACTTTGTCGCCAACTTTGACTTGATATTCTTGTTGATGCGCATATAAAGTCGTTGTACCATCTTCATGTTCGATGGCTACATAATTGCCACATTAGGGGTGAAACTCTGCTTTAATAACCCTTCCTGCCTTGCTAGCGTAGATTGGATCGCCTTGTGCTGCTGCTAAATCTAATCCTCGATGAAATTCTCCTCCACGATTACCAAATGGACTAGAAATCGTATAGTTTTTGACTGGTACGAGATACCCTTCTTTATTTAGTTGTGGCCCTGCTACTTCTTTATCATACATAGTAAAATCATAGGTCACGATTAGAACATTTAATTTTTTATCGTAGCTAGTATCTGTCGCGTAACGTCCTGTCAAAAATTTCGTTGCTTCGTGATAGGTTTTCGTATTCGTTTTCCAAACGCCATCGTAAAAGTGTCTATTTCCTGTTAAGCCCTCTTTATAACAACAAAGCAGACAATAGTTTACCTGTTTTCTTCATCTACAAATTTTCTTCCTTTCCTTCATTTTTTATACCTATTAAAAGATTATAAAAAGTTTTTTGTATATGTCCACATATCACATGAAATTAATAGATTATAAAAATTTTTTAAAGACTGATAAGGTTGGCTGGTCACAAGACACTCTAGCAATAAAGGACAAAAGTATCTTGCTATAACTAATACTATATAAATAATATGATTATTAGGTTGCGTCAAGAATTATGTGTAAATGGAAAAGCCCATTCTGTTGATTAAGTTAAAACATTGATTCTAATGTATCATGTATTTCTTTAAAACCTTTATGAACTCGGCATAGAAACTTTTGATTATAGTTGTTGAATTGAGATACTAGAAATCTCTCCAGAGATTCTTCATTAGGAAATTGCTCTTTTTTTTTGGTATATTTCTTTAATTGTTTGTTAAAACCTTCAATCAAATTAGTTGAATAAATAGTTCTTCTGATTGACGGAGGGAAATTATAAAAGGTTAATATAGCAGGATTCATGAGCAATTTAACCACTCGTGGATACTGCTTTTTCCATTTATCTATCATAAACCTTATTTGATTATTTGCTTCTTCTTTTGAACTTGCTTGATAAACTAATTTGAAATCGCTACAGATTTCTTGTCGATCACTAACACGAACCTTATGAGCGATATTTCTAGATATATGGACACAACATTGTTGAAATTGAGCATTTGGATAAACACTATGAATACTATCGTTAATGCCACTTAAACCATCAGTTACGACTAATAAAACCTCTTTTAAACCACGGTCTTTTAGGTCTTGAAGAATCTCTTTCCAAACATAAGCAGATTCAGTTGGAGCAAGACTAAACCCAAGAACCTCTTTGGTTCCATCTAATCGAATGCCAATTACAATATAAACTGCTTCTTTTGAAACAGTTTGTCTTTTTAAAGGAATATAAGTAGCATCCATGAAAATAGCGACATACTTATCATTTAGAGTTCTAACTTTAAATGCATTTACTTCTTCAGTCAGCACTTTAGTCATGTTGGACATGGTTTGGGGCGTGTAGTGATGCCCATACATTTTCTCAATCAAGTCTGCGATTTCCGACATGGTAATACCTTTTCGGAAGAGGTGAATGACGGTCTCCTCTAAGGTATCATTCGTCCGTCTATAAGCAGGAACAGTCTGTTGCTTGAACTCGCCGTTGCGGTCGCGCGGAATCTGGAGATGAAGTTCCCCGTACTCGGTCTTGACCGTACGGTCATAGGAGCCGTTACGAGAATTACCCGTGTTAAAACCAATGCGATCGTACTTTTCGTAATCGAGGAAAGCCGTTAACTCCGTTTTGAGAAGCGTATTGACAGCTTTTTCCAAATGGACACGGAATAATTCATTCAAATCGCCTTTGTTCGCTAGAGTCTTTAGAATTTCTGTAGTAAAATCGTTCATATGGAAGTCCTCTTTTCTGTGAATGTGTTGTGGTAACTCTATTCTACAGAAGGGACTTCCTTTTTTCTATTTACACAAAATATTTTACACTCTCGATTATTATATAGAAGATTAGATGTTTAGCAAACATGTTGTCTATGTTTTTATTTTAAGAACAAATACCACTAAACTGATTCTTTTCTAACTTGAAATAATCTGGCTATTGTTCCAAGAAATTATTGTGATTATTTCAGCTTATCATTTAGATTATGAAGGTGGTTATGAACATACAACACAATATATTAATCGTACAATGGGTAAGTATCCTGAATTTGATTACTACCATATTTGTCTACCGATTTCTGCTTCCTGTGGCATTTCAATGTATCAATCAACATGGTTACCTTGGGATCCAGAAAAAAAGAGCTTTGGTTAAATCCCCCTACTGAAAATGCTATAACTTTAGAGAATCATACATTTGATTTTTTTAAATTGGTATGAAAGATTACTTGTTTCAACAAAAATTAAATCGGTGGTTACATCAAAATATAAATGCTCATCGAACAGCTGTATTAATAGGGATACGTGCGCAAGAAAGTTTAAACCGGTATGCAACTGTGACCAGAAATAACACGATGACGATGTTTGGTTCTATTCGCTATAGTAATAGAATCTATCATAATATTTTTAATTTTTATCCTTTATATGATTGGAAAGTAGAAGATATTTGGACAGCTTATGGTAAGTTTAAATTGGATTACAATAAATTATATGATTTATATTATCAAGCAGGAGTTCCATTAGGAGAAATGAGAGTAGCGAATCCATTCCATGATTGTGGTGTACACGCCCTAAATTTATATCGAGCAATCGAGCCTAATACATGGGGAAAAATGGTTGGACGAGTAAATGGCGTAAACTTTTCTTCAATCTATGGTAAATCTAAGGCAATTGGGTATCGGAATATTTCTTTACCTAAAGGACAAACTTGGAAACAATATGTTAACTTCTTATTGCAAACGTTACCTAAAAAAACTAGAAAAATTTATCTAAAAAAATTTAATTCTTCTAAAAATTATTGGTTAAATAAGGGAGGCGCGTTACCATTAGAAGTTGTGAAAGAATTAAAAGAAAGTGGTATTTCATTTTTAGATCTCGGAAAGCAAAAAAATAATCGTAAATACAAAACAGAATATAATTGTATCAAATTTTATGATTATCCAGACGACATACCAATCAAACAATTTCGTTTAGTTCCATCTTATAAAAGAATGTGTATTACTATTTTAAAAAATGATACTTCTTGTCGGTTCTGTTGCAAAGTTTTAAATAAAGAATAAAATCCCTTACGGTATCTATGATTTAAGCTGGGATTCCCAATAATACCTTGATTTCAGTACAGACCGAAAACCCGAAGAGAGTGCCTTCTTTTCGGGTTTTCTTATATAATCCTCGAATGGCTTCCATGCCTTTAATCGTGGTAGAGGCAGTGCGTAAACTTCGATAGAATTTATTGCGTCTCTTTACTGGACGATGGTCTTGTTCAATCAAATTATTCAGGTATTTAATGGTACGATGTTCTGTCCCTTGATAAAAGCCGTATTCTTTTAGTTTCTTAAAGGCACTTGTAATAGAGGGGGCTTTATCTGTGACTACAACCTTCGGTTCATCAAACTGCTTCACTAACCGCTTAAGAAAAGCATAGGCTGCTTGTGTGTCCCGTTTTTTACGTAACCAAATATCCAAGGTTAAACCATCTGCATCGATGGCTCGATACAAATAATGCCATTTTCCTTTAATTTTGATGTACGTTTCATCCATTTTCCATGAATAAAAGGATTTTTTATTTTTCTTTTTCCAAATTTGATAGAGTAGTTTGCCATATTCTTGCACCCAACGATAAATCGTCGTATGAGAAACGTTAATGCCACGATCATATAAGATTTCTTGAACTTCACGATAGCTAAGGTTATAACGAAGATAGTAGCCCACGGCTACAATAATCACATCCTGCTGAAATTGCTTTCCTTTAAAATGACTCATCGTCATTCCTCCTGCTATCTTTTTCTATTATTCTACCTTATCTGATAGTAGATTTAAAACTTTGCAACAGAACCATCTCAAGGGATTGATTCATCGCCAAAGTTGATCCAACTGCGACAATAACGCTGTCAGCCCCTCTCCCATTTGTGAGTTCTTTGACTTTTTGGACTGGATCGGTTTGACTTGCATCAATCGCTTCAAACCCTAATTCCTTGATTAGAGCTAACTTTTTAGGCATGACCTCAGAAATAATGACCCTTGCGCCCATTGCTCGTGCTGTTAGTCCATTAAGAAGTCCCATTGTTCCTCCACCGATGATCACGATCGTTTCTTTCCCAGGCACTATTCGTAATTTTTTCATATTTTGAACGACGGAGGATAAGGGTTCGACAAAAGCAGCTTCTGAGGCAGATAAAGTTGGTCTCATCTTGACGAAGCTCTTGGCTTTACGAACAAAATAATTCGCAAATCCAAAAATCCCATAAAACTCTTTTGAATAATTCTTTCCAAATTGCCGTTTGTTTTCACAATTCGTAATTTCACCAAATTTACACTCATCACAGTAACCACAATAATCATAAAGTACACTGACTCGATCGCCGATCTGGTAGGTATCGCCGACAGCTTTGCCTTTTGCTATGACAATTCCTGAACATTCATGTCCGCCAGCCATAGGATAGCCTTGATGTTCTCTAAGTCCTAACCATTGTTGATAGTCAGTTGTACAAATGTTACAAGCTTCTTGTTTTACTAACAATTCATCTTCTGCCAATTCAGGCATCGGTATTTCCTTGATCTTTGCATTCTTCTTCTCAGCTAAATAGCCAAATGTTATGTTTTTAGGTTGCATTTTTTCACTCCTATTCTATAATCCAATTGAAAAGGCATACGCAATGATAACTGCGATCGGACCAGTTAAAATTCGCGAAAACAACACAGCTGGCACACCATTAGAAATCGTTTCTGGTTTTGCTTCTCCCAAAGTCATTCCTACAGGTGCAAAATCACAGCCAACTTGTGAATTGATAGCAAACAGTGCTGGTAGAGCGTAATGTGGCGGGATTGTACCATTAGCGATCTCTGTTCCGATCAATAAACCAATCACCGAAGCAATCACCGCCCCTGGTGCTAATAAAGGAGATAAAAACGGCAAACTAGTAATAGCACCTAATAGAACTAAGCCAAGTAAGCTACCGCCTAAAGGTGACAAAAACTTCGCAATAATATCCCCAATTCCTGTATAGTTGATAATACCAATCAAAGTTGCAACAAAAGCCATAAATGGAATAATATTTGTTAGCACGGTATCGATCGTTTCACGCCCTGCTTGATACATGATATTGATAAAGCTCCCCGCACCACGTCCGATGGTATCGATCAAGCCAAAAATCCCACCTTTTTTATTGCTATGATTTTTCTTTTCAGTGGTTTCTTTTGTTATTTCTGTAGTTGTTTCCGGTTTATTTGTGTTGATATTTGATGTTTTTTCATTCTTATCTTCTTTATTATGTACTTGTGCAGCTTCGCTCTCACTAATAATTTCTATGTTTGTAATTGTTGTTCCTGAAACAAAAATATCTTCTGTCATAAATTTCGCCAACGGCCCAGAAGGCGCTTGCAATTTTACGTTGATTGTTGGGATCTTCATTCTTGGATACGTTCCACAGCGTGCTGTTCCGCCACAATCAATGACTGCACACAAGGTTTCTTCTTTTTCCACTGGATTTTTAAATGCATCAACCGCTGTTACCCCAGCTAATTCCGCAATCTTTTCAGCGACGGGATGAATGCCCCCACCGGTTACGCTGATAACGTACTTTTTACGTTCATCATTTAACGGAATGGTTAATGGTCCTCCCCAGCCACCATTTCCTTTATGGATAATTAGTTTTTTTGCTTCCATCTCTACCTCCATTCTCAGTTTCATCTATGCTTCTGTTGTTTTTTTTGCTTCTCTTTGTGTTAAGAAACGAGCAATTTTTTCTGTAATGATTCCTCGTACTAAGATAATCATAAAAGCAGCTAATAAATACCTTAGTCCTAATTCACTTTGATTTCCCACTTTACCAAAGCCAGCTGCCACACCAAGATAAACAAATAGTTCAGCTGAATTTGCATGAGGAAATAATCCCACGATGGGATGAAGCATTGAAACCGTTGCATCATAGTAAGCTGCCTTGTGTTCTTCTTTTAAAAATCGTCCAAATGTATAACACATTGGATTTGTTAAAAAGAAACACGCTAAAAACGGAATCAATGTATAGCGTAATAACGTGAATTTCGTACATCGTTGCATGAATCCAAATACTCTTTTTTCTCCGATAATTTTTATTAGAGCGTTTACAAAAAGAATCAAAGAAATCAACAGCGGAACGATCGTCGTTAAAAATCCAACAAAAGTATCTGCTCCAGCTTGAAACATTCCCATAAAGCCATCTGACAACTTCACCAGAAAATTCAAATCCCATTCCTCCTTTTAAGATCAAATTGCGCGCTTTTATCAAAAGACAATTCATTTGTCATATGATACCATACCAAGAATATATCATTTGACAAAATTAATGTCAATTGATTTTTTTGAAAAAATAAAGTACACTAAAAATGGAAATGTTTTTTATTAAATGTATGACAGTTATGAATAACTGGAGTGAAACGATCAATTGGAGGAAAAAATGAGTAAGTCTGAAGAAAGAAACATGGTGAAAGTAGCAACTTTATATTATAAAGAAGGTCTGACACAAGCACAGATTGCTAAGAAAATGGGAGTCTCTCGTTCACTCATTTCTAAATGGTTAATTGATGCTCGAAAAGCAGGTTTCATTGAATTTTTTATTAATAGTGAAAATATCTATGCCATTGAATTAGAAACCGAACTAGAGAAAAAATTTGCCTTATCTTTTGTTAAAGTGGTGGACACAACTAATCTATCTTATCCAGAAATCGAGAAAATGGTTGGACAAATTGCATCAATCTCTTTAAAAGATAAGATTGCAGCTGCGAAAACAATCGGGATTTCATGGGGAAAGTCAATCAAAAGCTTAGTTACTCAATTTCCATTTGAGAATTATCCTGATACAACATTCATTCCATTAATCGGCGGCATGGGATATAATCATTTTGATATCCACTCCAATCAACTTTGCCATGAATTTGCTCGAAAGACGCGTGGTTCTTCAAAATATCTTTACACTCCAGCACTGGTTTCTAATGAGATAATCCGTCAAGAATTTGAAGGTAATATCTACATTGATAAAATTCTCTCTGAAGCCAAAAAAGTCGAATTAGCACTTGTCGGTATCTCCTCCCCTGATCATTTCAACACGATGGAAGAAATCGGGTATACTAATAAAAAAGAAATGGCACAATTAAGAGGGATTGGTGCAGTTGGGGACATCAACTCCCGTTTTTATGATAAAGATGGTCAAGAAGTAAATCATCCAATCAATAAGCATGTGGTTGGTTTAAGTCTTGAAGAGCTTAAAGCGATTCCTGAAACCATCGCTATTGCTTATGATGATGCGAAATGGCAAGGAATCTATTATGCTTGTAAAAATCAACTGATTGACTCCATCATTACTACCGACACCATTGCGGATCACTTGATTCATATGGATATTTAGCAATAACAAAAACGGAAGTTACGTAAGAGCAGTTCCGCTTCTCACCTATTTCCTTTATCTGCTCTTGAATCTCCTAACTATTTCCGCTATGATTAAAAAGTAATAAAATATGATTTTGTTTGCAGGGGGACGCTGTTGCGTTGAGAAGGTAAAACCTGACCCTTTGAACCTGTTTGGTTGATACCAGCGTAGGGAGCAAATGTCCTTTTTGTTGATGCGAAATCAAAACAAACGAGACATTCTTCTTTCTAGGGGGATGTCTTTTTCTATTTTAAGGAGGATTACAGATGAAAAAAGTGCTTAGTATTGCAGGATCAGATTGTAGTGGTGGTGCTGGTATACAAGCCGATTTAAAGACTTTTTCTGCTCATCGAGTGTATGGAATGTCGGTTATCACCTCAGTCGTAGCTGAAAATACGGTTCGTGTATTGACCTACCAAGATATTTCCCCTCAAATCATCAAAGATCAAATGGATGCGGTTTTTGAAGACATTTTCCCCGATGCCGTAAAAATTGGGATGCTTTCTAGCCAAGAAACAATGCTTGCAGTGACTGAAAGTTTAAAAAAATGGCAACCACAAAATATTGTTTTAGACCCAGTGATGTACGCTAAAAACGGCAATGCGTTGATGGAGCCAACTGCGATTGATACACTGATTCAGACGGTTCTTCCCTTAGCTAACTTGATTACACCTAATATCCCAGAAGCAGAAAAAATTGCTCAATGTACGATCTCATCAATAGCAGATATGGAAAAAGTCGGACGAACCATCTACGAAAATAGTGGAACAGCTGTTTTAATCAAAGGTGGGCATAAATCTGGAGAAGCTACCGATGTGCTCTTTGATGGAAATAAATTCTATCACTTTACTGCAGAACGAATCGAAACCAAAAATACTCATGGGACAGGGTGTACGTTATCTTCTGCTATTGCTTCTGAATTAGCTCTAGGGAAATCCTTAGATCAAGCTGTCTGTGAAGCAAAGAAATACGTTACACTTGCAATCCAACATTCGTTGGCGATCGGTCAAGGACATGGTCCTACGAATCATTTCTACTCGCTTTACCAAAATACCGTTGAAGAGGAGTAATTTTATGTCATCATTCGAAACGATTATCCAACAGATTCGTGCATGCAATCCGTTGGTTCACCACCTAACGAACTATGTAACAGTCAATGATTGTGCCAATATTACTTTAGCTATTGGTGGTTCTCCGATAATGGCTGATGCGATTCAAGAAGTAGCAGAAATAACAGCTAAAACGGATGCACTCGTTCTCAATATAGGAACCTTGAATGAACAAACCGTCGATTCGATGATTCTTGCTGGCAAAGAAGCGAACAAGCATGGAATTCCGGTCATATTCGATCCAGTCGGTGTGGGTATTTCTCAATTTCGTATGGATGTGACTAAAAAGTTATTAAACAGTATCCATTTTACAGTCATTCGTGGAAATTATTCAGAAATCCTTTGTCTAGCAGGTATTCAAACTTCAGCTAAAGGAGTAGACACTTCGCTTGTGAATCAAAAAAAAGAAACTGAAGTCATAAATATTGCACGAACACTAGCTTCTTCTTTTCACTGTATCATCGTCATAACCGGCGCAATCGATATCGTTTCAGATGGTGTTCGAACGATGCAGGTAAAAAATGGTTGTGCTGCAATGCGCCATGTTACTGGTACTGGTTGTATGTTAGATTCTCTAATTGCTAGTTTTTGTGGTGGTTATTCCGATGATTTTTTTGAAGCAGCCGTAAGTAGCGTGATTGCCATGGGAGTTGCTGGTGAATTAGCTTTTGAAAAGGCAAAAAACAAAGGAACAGGTAGTTTACGCACCCATTTAATAGATGAAATAAGTAAACTAACGGATCAAACCTTATCAGAACGAGGTGACTATATTGCATTCGATGATTGATTACCGGCTCTACCTAGTAACAGATCCACTCTTGTTCACTACCAATACACTGCTAGAAGCTGTCTCACAAGCACTTGAAGGAGGCGTTACTGCTGTTCAACTCCGAGAAAAACAGTTAGATTCTAGAAAGTTTTACGAAGAAGCCATACAGATAAAACGATTAACCAAAAGATATAACGTTCCCTTGATCATCAATGACCGCCTTGATATTGCTCTGGCATGTGATGCAGACGGTCTCCATATAGGTCAAAATGACTTACCTATAAATATAGCTCGTAAGCATCTTGGACCAGATAAACTAATCGGTGTTTCAGTACAAACGGTTGAAGAAGCCATCGAAGCAGAAAAAAATGGTGCGGATTATCTAGGAGTCGGTGCAATGTTTCCTACAGATACCAAACCAGATGCAATACATGTCACAACTGAAGAATTAGAAAAAATCTGTGCGCAAATCTCGCTTCCAATCATTGTGATCGGTGGAATCAATCAGCAAACAATCCCAGCTTTTCACTCACTTCCCATTCAAGGTTTTGCTGTCGTATCTGCTATTTTGTCAAAAAAAGATATCAAAAAAGCCAGTCAGGAACTTTTAGGATTGATTGATCAGACGATTGGGAGGTAAATCAATGTCATTTTCAAAAAATTTAAAAATCGAAGCTTATGACAGCCGGGAAAAAGTATTTAATCATCCATTTATTCAAGAATTAGGAAAAGGTATTCTTGCTAAAAAGACATTTCAATTTTATTTACTACAAGATTACTTGTATTTATTTGAATATGCTAAAGTATTCGCATTAGCTGCTGCCAAATCAGACAACGAACATCAATTGTTTCATTTTGTGGAAGCACAATACAGTATTCTAGCAACAGAACTTGACTTACATCGCCAATATATGTTGGATTATGCTATTGAAAAAGAAGAATTTAACACCGTACAACCTTCTTTTTACAATCGCTCTTATACAACAAATATGCTAGCAATCGGCCATAGTGGAGGTGTAGCTGAAATCATCGCAGCTATCCTTCCCTGTGCTTGGACCTATTACGATTATGCGAGTCGTTTAAAAAAACGATATCAATCGAGTTTAGAAAAGAACCCCTATCGCTCCTGGATTGATTTATATGCAGATCCTAGTTTTGAAAAATCATTTGAGTGGATGTTTGACCTGTTGGATGAATTAGTCGAAATGAAAAGTGCGAAGGACCAACAAAAAACAAAACAAATTTTTATTTCCAGTTTGGAATTTGAGTATCTTTTTTGGGAAATGTCTTATCATGAAGAAATGAATCTGATTCCATTATCAGAATAAATTGTATAGTGATCTCAGTAGACAACTTCTTCTGCTTTCGTTTAAAGCAGATCTAGTAAAACATGTTAAGTCTAGGACACTCTCCTTTTAGTCTCTATACCAGACGAAAACTCAATCATTGTAGGACTGATAGAGTATTCTATCGGTCCTGATTTTTTATAAAAAACTACCACACTACCGCTAAGATGAAGTTATTCAACCCATCATTCTGAAAGAACTTATTTGATCACGCCAAACTACTAAGTAAAATTGTGTATGTCTTTTACTGCTTTGAGAATGACCGTTTGTCTAGTCCTCATCGGTGATTGCACTCATTCGGCATAAAAAATAGTAATCTCTCTATAAAATTAACTGACGAAAATATAATCATAAAAAAGCACAAATTCTTTATTGAACCAAATAGAATTTTCTCATAAACTCACATTCCTAAGTCACACATTGCGTCTTTTAACCAAGGATGTAAAACGAAAATATCCGTTAAAGCCCATTCAATATAGGTTTTACACCCTTGATCTAAGGAGATGTCTAAAGCTTTGTTCAATTGTTTTAAATAAGGAGCACTATGGTCTCTATCCCATTTAATCTTATCTGCAATGAAAACAACTTTATCTAAACTAGAAGCATTTTTTTTAAGCGTTGTATGACATTCAATAGCTGATAATATTTCTCTATCCTTGATATTGTATAGTTCTTTTGCTATACATACTGATTGTTTTTGGTGGAGAATCATAGGTAGTTTCTCTTCTTCTTTTAGAACTTCCTCCCCTAAACTCTTTTGTAGTTCTATCCTTTCATCATCAGGAATGACTACGCTAATATCATGTAACAAACCAGCAAGATAGGCTTTATCTTTTGGTACGTTAAATTTTTCTGCAAGTTCTTTCGCCTTGTTGGCTACTTCATACGAGTGAAAGACGGTTTTATCTTTTCCATAATAATTCAAAAATTCTCTGACTTGTATTTCAATATTTTTAGAACTAAAGGGTATCTTATACTCAATAATATTCTTCATTTTAACTCACCTTCCAATGAATGCCTTTACATTATTATATATTAATAAGGTCAAAAATAAAGTTCGACAATCATTCCATCCTCTGATAGTTTTGCTCCTTTAAGCTTTCACCTATCAGCTCAGATGATTTTAGGAAAAAAGCTAAAAGAAAAATGAAGATAGACTGATTTGCAGTATGAAAAATTGATGTTTGCTCCTTTTTAGCTTTTCGATTCCCATGGATCAGGGTACAACGAATAAAATCATCAAATCAATCTAAGTGCGTTTTGATTTCTTACTGTCTGACTTATTCCTATCAGATAACAAACCATAAGTGGCATAAGCAGGAATTACTACAGCTAAGAACATTTTAACGAGAAACTTAAAAACTTTCATATGATTCACCATCCTTTATATGTTACTCATACTTTATCATACTACCTATTAATAACCCAGCTATCACAGGCGATCGCTTATCCTTAGAGACTAACTACTTCTTACTTCTCCCTCATTATTTCATACCATAGTTTATGGTTTTCGAAATTTTTATCATTTCAAACGACGAATCATTATCTGTCCTGGTAATACTATTTTAACCAAATAAAAAGAACAGAAAGAAATTTTCTTCTTTCTGTCCAAATGATTCTGATGTTTCTCTTCACCAACATCATTTGACAAAGAGACCAAAAATGTAAGATCCATTAGGAGTTCTATGATACCCCAAAGCTGAGGTTTAGCTAGAACCCTGATTATTTTAATTAGATGATTACCCATCTCGTATCTTCTTAGTTCAGTTTGACTAAGTGATTAATTTCAAAACAACATTGCTGACTTGACCCTAATTCAGCATAATCAAACAAATATGCTGCATCAATTCATCTCACATTTTAATTTTGTAAAAAATTGATATTTGTTTCACAATTTTATTGTAAAACAAAACAATACTTATTGGAACAAACACCCCTAACATCAAGCGGAATAATCCATTTATAGGTGTTATTTCGCCATGTCTCATATTAAAGATTTGAATAGGTATCATATGAAACAAGAATATATTCTTACTATAGGAGTTTAAATTTTCAAAACTCTTGATTTTACTTTTAGAAATAACCAGCAGTCCATACAAACTAAAAATAAAAGGGATTGTGAAATACATAAAATTCTTATCGATTCCTTGATTATAAAATGTGATTATCCCTTCGACTCCTCCTAAAAAACACGCAGCGACTAGTCCATATATTAATAACTTTCGATGCTTTTCTAAATTATGTACATTATCAGCCAAAACAAATCCTATGGAAATAAAGAGTGGACTAAAGAATAACCCATTTCTTGTAGTAAAAAAAATATTAAAGTATTTTTCCATAACTGATATGACCATTGGATTTGATATAAATAAGGAATACGTTTCAAGGGAACCAACAGAAAAAAATAAAAAACAAACCAGAAAAACCCATTTATATCTAAATCTTTGAAACATATATTTAACTATAGCTAATGAACTTATCAAAGCAGGAAAATACCATAAGTGATAGAAGCTTCCAGTATATAGGAAACTAACTACCAATGCCAATAATATTGACCATAAATTCCACTAAATATCAACTGTATCTTGTAACAGTTGAACACCAAACGGAATGTACAACAAAAACACTATAGTATATAGACGTACTATTCTTCTTAGCCACATCTTCGAATAGCCTTCCCTCTTACTATTTATCCGAAAGAAATATGCATTATTTACAAAAAAGAATGGAACAGCAATACGACAAACCATACTTTTTAGAAAAAAATGCACTATCGGGTGATTAGTAATGGTTCCACAATGAATAACAACAACACAAATTGTTGCAATAAACTGAGCAATAAATAGTTTTTGATTCTTATTATCCATAATCCCTCCAACAAGCAAATTTGACTTTAATAGGCTAGAAATAAAAATAGAATATGTACCAAAAAAAAATTGGAGATAATTAACTCTAACATCTATATTTTCTCTTTCCTCTTTAATTTCTTAAATCCACAATACTATATTAATTATAGTATTGATTAATGTAAAAAACATTAGACTAAAGTCCAATTCATTTAATTCATAATTGTATAGAGCGGGAGCAATTTTAAACTATTGAGGTATTCAAAAAAACAATAGATAGATCCCTATTTTTTTAAAATTAGATGATTACCATTATTGTATTTTCTTGGCTCAGTTTGATTAGATGAATTATTTCAAACACAGATGAGTGGGTAAAAACGACTTTCACTATACCTAGAAGCCAGAAAAATCATAGGTTATCTAACGTTTCAATCCCTGTAGAACCCTCACCCATGATAATGACCATTTTCTGCTCTTTGCAGTAGCGATAGCAACTCATAAAAATCATCAGATAGAAAAACGTTTTCTTCATCTTCATTACCTCTATTCATTTTAGCTTCTTATACGGCAGTAGGTACGGTTCTTTTCATGATGTGGAATGATTTTCTGTATAGAGAGTAGGACAATAGTCCGCTTCAAAAAAAAAATGGCTCTATAACAAAAAAATCTGAGACAGAATGAACCTCATTCTGTCTCAGATTTTTTTTACACCACGCATCAGTTCTTATTGACAAAGAGCCAAAGAAAAGCCCTAATGTAAGACACATTAGGGGTTCATTATGATACCGGCGGCCGGGGTCGAACCGGCACGCCCTTAACGGGCACTGGATTTTGAGTCCAGCGCGTCTGCCAATTCCGCCACGCCGGCGTAAAAAAACTGGGGTAGCTGGATTCGAACCAACGCATGAGGGAGTCAAAGTCCCTTGCCTTACCGCTTGGCTATACCCCAATAAGAAAGGGCGAATGATGGGAATCGAACCCACGAATGCCGGAGCCACAATCCGGTGCGTTAACCACTTCGCCACATTCGCCATTATAAACAATGTTATTTTATTTCTCAATAAAAAACTAAGATGAGTACATCTTAGTCAATACCGGCGGCCGGGGTCGAACCGGCACGCCCTCAACGGGCACTGGATTTTGAGTCCAGCGCGTCTGCCAATTCCGCCACGCCGGCAAGTTTAATTTATTAGTACTAAGGCGGTAACCGGATTTGAACCGGTGATGAAGGTTTTGCAGACCTCTGCCTTACCACTTGGCTATACCGCCATTATACTATTTTCAATCTATAAATGAAATTATAGAACTGGGGTAGCTGGATTCGAACCAACGCATGAGGGAGTCAAAGTCCCTTGCCTTACCGCTTGGCTATACCCCAATAAAGAAGGGCGAATGATGGGAATCGAACCCACGAATGCCGGAGCCACAATCCGGTGCGTTAACCACTTCGCCACATTCGCCATGGCAGGGGCAGCAGGAATTGAACCCACACTAACGGTTTTGGAGACCGCTGTTCTACCTTTAAACTATGCCCCTATGTAATGGAGGAGAGTGGATTCGAACCAC